>NZ_CP183075.1:1015000-2215000 GCF_048401115.1 Pseudoalteromonas sp. US3C1013
ACGTACAAGCAGTAGGAGCCCTTCGAGGGTGACTGCGTACCTTTTGTATAATGGGTCAGCGACTTATATTTTGTAGCGAGGTTAACCGATTAGGGTAGCCGTAGGGAAACCGAGTCTTAACTGGGCGAATAGTTGCAAGGTATAGACCCGAAACCCGGTGATCTAGCCATGGGCAGGTTGAAGGTTGAGTAACATCAACTGGAGGACCGAACCCACTAACGTTGAAAAGTTAGGGGATGACCTGTGGTTAGGAGTGAAAGGCTAATCAAACCGGGAGATAGCTGGTTCTCCCCGAAATCTATTTAGGTAGAGCCTCGGACGAATACTTACGGGGGTAGAGCACTGTTAAGGCTAGGGGGTCATCCCGACTTACCAACCCTTTGCAAACTCCGAATACCGTAAAGTAATATCCGGGAGACACACGGCGGGTGCTAACGTCCGTCGTGAAGAGGGAAACAACCCAGACCGCCAGCTAAGGTCCCAAAGTCATAGTTAAGTGGGAAACGATGTGGAAAGGCCCAGACAGCCAGGAGGTTGGCTTAGAAGCAGCCATCCTTTAAAGAAAGCGTAATAGCTCACTGGTCGAGTCGGTCTGCGCGGAAGATGTAACGGGGCTAAACTATGCACCGAAGCTGCGGATTCAGAATTTATTCTGAGTGGTAGGGGAGCGTTCTGTAAGCGGTTGAAGGTGTACCGGGAGGTATGCTGGACGTATCAGAAGTGCGAATGCTGACATGAGTAACGATAATGCGGGTGAAAAACCCGCACGCCGGAAGACCAAGGGTTCCTATCCCATGTTAATCAGGGTAGGGTAAGTCGACCCCTAAGGCGAGGCCGAAAGGCGTAGTCGATGGGAAACGGATTAATATTTCCGTACTTGGTATAATTGCGATGGGGGGACGGAGCAGGCTAAGCAAGCATGGCGATGGTAGTCCATGTGAAAGTGTGTAGGCTAGTGACTTAGGTAAATCCGGGTTGCTGTTAGGCTGAGACACGAGACGAGTCACCAAGGTGATGAAGTTGCTGATGCCATACTTCCAGGAAAAGCCTCTAAGCTTCAGATTATACCGAATCGTACCCCAAACCGACACAGGTGGTCAGGTAGAGAATACTAAGGCGCTTGAGAGAACTCGGGTGAAGGAACTAGGCAAAATCGTACCGTAACTTCGGGAGAAGGTACGCTCCGATTGGTGATGAGACTTGCTCTCTAAGCTGATTGGAGCCGCAGTGACCAGGTGGCTGGGACTGTTTATTAAAAACACAGCACTGTGCAAAATCGCAAGATGACGTATACGGTGTGACACCTGCCCGGTGCCGGAAGGTTAATTGATGGGGTTATCTTCGGAGAAGCTCTTGATCGAAGCCCCGGTAAACGGCGGCCGTAACTATAACGGTCCTAAGGTAGCGAAATTCCTTGTCGGGTAAGTTCCGACCTGCACGAATGGTGTAACCATGGCCACGCTGTCTCCACCCGAGACTCAGTGAAATTGAAATCGCAGTGAAGATGCTGTGTACCCGCGGCTAGACGGAAAGACCCCGTGAACCTTTACTACAGCTTGGCACTGAACATTGAACCTACATGTGTAGGATAGGTGGGAGACTTAGAAGCAGAGACGCTAGTTTTTGTGGAGTCGTCCTTGAAATACCACCCTTGTAGTTTTGATGTTCTAACGTTGGCCCCTGAATCGGGGTTACGGACAGTGCCTGGTGGGTAGTTTGACTGGGGCGGTCTCCTCCCAAAGAGTAACGGAGGAGCACGAAGGTTGGCTAAGTACGGTCGGACATCGTACGGTTAGTGTAATGGTAGAAGCCAGCTTAACTGCGAGACAGACACGTCGAGCAGGTACGAAAGTAGGTCATAGTGATCCGGTGGTTCTGAATGGAAGGGCCATCGCTCAACGGATAAAAGGTACTCCGGGGATAACAGGCTGATACCGCCCAAGAGTTCATATCGACGGCGGTGTTTGGCACCTCGATGTCGGCTCATCACATCCTGGGGCTGAAGTCGGTCCCAAGGGTATGGCTGTTCGCCATTTAAAGTGGTACGCGAGCTGGGTTTAGAACGTCGTGAGACAGTTCGGTCCCTATCTGCCGTGGGCGTTTGAGAATTGAGAGGGGTTGCTCCTAGTACGAGAGGACCGGAGTGAACGAACCGCTGGTGTTCGGGTTGTCATGCCAATGGCATTGCCCGGTAGCTACGTTCGGAACTGATAAGCGCTGAAAGCATCTAAGCGCGAAGCAGGCCTCGAGATGAGTTCTCACTAGACTTTTAAAGTCTCTGAAGGGCCGTTGAAGACTACAACGTTGATAGGCAAGATGTGGAAGTGGTGTGAGCCATTAAGCTAACTTGTACTAATTACCCGTGAGGCTTAACCATACAACGCCAAACGCGTTTTATGTGATAGTGAAACAAGCGAAGAAGTTAATATAACTAAAGTAGATACTAGAAGACTTTATTATCAGAAATTCCAAATTTTAGTTAGTGCGTAGCGATACGGACTGACACCCAAATTTGCTTGGTGACAATAGCGTTTTGGACCCACCTGACCCCATGCCGAACTCAGTAGTGAAACGAAACAGCGCCGATGATAGTGTAGCATTTGTTATGTGAAAGTAGGACATTACCAGGCTCCAAATAAGAGAAAGCCCGATTCGAAAGAGTCGGGCTTTTTTACGTCTGCAGGAAAGTGAAAATATCAGCTATCAGCTATCAGCTATCAGCCGTCAGCTATCAGTTGCACAGCGTTAACCAGGCAACCGTAGAGTGGGTTTAGTATCTCGACAATATTCTAGGTGATTGCCGTAATTAAGTAGAGAACCGACTTCAATTAGTCGGTATTTACTTTGAGGTTTTTTATGATCATTAAAGCGAGCTTAATGGCGTTAGTGACTGAGAAAAATATAATTTTGCTTTGTTAGTGGCTTTGATTTAGGATCAAAACAGTTTAAAACCATGAATGATTTGCCTGTGTATAGATTATTAATTAGCGCCTTATCCATTTTCTTTTGTGTTTCTGTATCAGCAGTTGAAGTAACTGATCTATATCAAGATATTTTGGTCGTAGAAGATAAATCTCGTGATACTCGTTTAGACGCTAGCCGCAAAGCGTTGCTTAACGTATTAGTAAAAGTGAGTGGTGACAAAAGCGCAGATGAAAATCGAGTCGCTAAGCAACGCACTAAAGATATATCCGATTATATGCTGAAATTTGAATATGATGAGCGTATCCCCGGAGAGCTTAAATTATTAGTTAAGTTTGAAGCACGAAAAATCGATGCACTAATCAAAGAGCTTAATTTGCCATTATGGGGAATGCAACGACCACTGGTTGCAATCTGGTTAGGGATTGAAGATAACAGGCAACGAGAGTTAGTAACTCAAGAAAGTTACCCACAGTTAGAGCAGCTAATTTATGATAAGGCAAGCCGTCGTGGATTACCTGTCGTTGTACCTTTGCTTGATTTACAAGATAGACGCCTTGTTGGTGTCCCTGAGGTTTGGGGAAACTTTTCTGAACCAGTAGAAGAGGCATCTAAACGTTACAGTGCTGAGCGCAGTATTACTGCTAGAATGTATCAAGAGTTTAACTCCGATAATTGGGTATTAGATTGGCGTTTTACTAATGACGAAATGTTTGAATCTAACCGAATTATTGGCTATAGACAGCAAATTGTTGCGCAAATGATTGATGATTTAGCGCAAGGTTTAGCTGGCGAATATGCGATCGATCCGAATGCGTATTATGAGCAACGTACTGCCAATTTGACCTTAAAAGGGACAGATAATTTTGTGGATATAGAGTTGGCAAAGCGCCGTCTACTCAACCTAAGTGTTGTCACCCAAGCGGTTATTATACGTAAAACTCCCGATTCTGTTGAATTTAAGCTAGATCATACCGGCACTGTAAACGATCTTAAAAAAGCCCTTGGTCTTGATAATGCCTTTAAAGATTATGTCGACCCCCGTGCTTTTTATCACATAGTTGATAAGCAAAGCCTAGAGTATCAATGGGTTGAAAACTAATGCTAACTCAAGAGCCAATGCAAATGGCGCTACCGGTTACTTTACCGGATGATGAAACATTTGCCTCTTATTTTGGGGGAGAAGACTCATTAGAGGTTAACCACCTTAAAGATAGCTTTTCTAAGCTATCTCAAGCTTTTCAGTATACTTATTTGTGTGGCTTAGGAGACTCAGGTAAATCCCATTTGTTATACGCCACCTGTATTCAAGCCCAGGAGAGCGGCTTATCGAATATGCTGCTATCAATGCGAGAAGTTTTACATTTTGGCCCGATGGTTTTAGATGGTCTTGAGGCGCTAGATGTATTATGTATTGATGATGTTCACTTAGTGGCGGGTAATGATGCATGGGAAAAAGCGTTATTTAATTTCTTCAACCGCTTTAATGAGCCTAATAAAATGTTGGTAGTAACTGCTGATTTACTGCCAAATATGCTTAATATTAGCTTGCCTGATTTAGAATCACGCTTGAAGTGGGGTACCACCTTTCAAATTCGCTCTATGAGTGATGATGATAAAGCACAAGCGCTAGTAAAGCGGGCAAACATGCGCGGTCTTGAACTGAGTGACGAATGCGCGCGGTTTTTATTAACCCGTTTAAGTCGTGATATGCGCGCATTATTGGATGTATTAGACAAATTAGATCACGCATCCATGGCCGCACAGCGAAAATTAACTATTCCTTTCATAAAATCAACGCTAAAGCTGTAGTAGGTCTAGAATCTAGACCCCGCTTTCAGTTATCATTAGCTAACTAAATTGTAATCACCTTCTTTGAAAGATCAGGTATCGAATGAACTTAGAAAATATATTAGCGCAAGCACTTGAGGCAGTTGCCAGTGCCAGTGAAATCGCGCAACTAGAAGAGATCAGGGTTAACTACCTTGGTAAAAAAGGCGAGATCACCAGCTTACTTAAAACACTGGGTAAAATTGCTCCTGAAGAACGCAAAGAAGCAGGCCAGGTAATCAATCAAGCTAAGCAAGATGTGCAAAGCGCAATTAATGACAAGCGTGAGCTGTTAGCGAGTAAAGTACTTGAAGAAAAACTAGCTGCTGAAACTATCGATGTAACTTTACCAGGGCGCGTTATGCCTTCTGGTGGCCTTCACCCTGTAACACGTACAATTGAGCGTATTGAAAGCTTTTTTGGTGAACTAGGCTTTGAAGTTAAATCAGGCCCTGAAGTTGAAGATGATTTTCATAACTTTGATGCGCTAAATATTCCTGAGCACCATCCTGCTCGCGCCGACCACGATACCTTTTACTTTAATCCTAAGTTGGTGTTGCGTACTCAAACTAGTGGTGTGCAAATTCGTACCATGGAAACAGAGCAGCCGCCGCTTCGTATAATTTCACCAGGGCGTGTATATCGTAATGACTACGACCAAACACATACACCTATGTTCCATCAGGTGGAAGGTTTAATGGTCGATACGGACGTTAGCTTTACTGAGCTCAAAGGTATTTTACATGACTTCTTACGTAACTTTTTTGAAGAAGATATGGAAATTCGTTTCCGTCCTTCATTCTTCCCATTTACAGAGCCCTCAGCCGAAGTTGATGTAATGGGTAAAGATGGTAAATGGTTAGAAGTATTAGGCTGTGGCATGGTTCACCCTAACGTACTTAAGTCTGTTGGTATCGATCCTGAAAAATACACCGGTTTTGCCTTTGGTATGGGTGTAGAGCGCTTAACTATGTTGCGTTACGGCGTAAACGATTTACGTGCGTTTTTCGAAAACGACTTAAAATTCCTAAACCAGTTCCGTTAAGAGTGAAGAAATAAAATGAAATTTAGTGAAAAGTGGTTAAGAGAGTGGGTAAATCCTGCAATTGATACGCAAGCTCTTTCGGAACAGCTTTCAATGGCTGGTTTAGAAGTAGATGGCGTAGAGCCGGCAGCAGCCAAATTTAATGGTGTTGTTGTAGGTGAGGTGGTTGAATGTGGCCAGCACCCTGATGCAGATAAACTACGTGTAACAAAAATTAATGTTGGTGGTGATGAACTGCTTGATATTGTTTGTGGTGCACCAAATTGCCGCCAAGGTATTAAAGTTGCTGTTGCCACTGTTGGTGCAGTATTACCAGGTGATTTTAAAATTAAAAAGGCCAAACTTCGTGGTCAACCATCACACGGCATGTTGTGTGCGTTTGATGAGCTAGGCATTAGCGAAGAAGGCGATGGCATTATGGAATTGCCGCTTGACGCGCCGATTGGCACAGATTTACGCGAATACTTAGGGTTAGATGACAACATCATAGATGTAGATTTAACCCCTAACCGTGGTGACTGTTTAGGTATTAAAGGCCTTGCTCGTGAAGTTGGCGTACTGAACAGCATTGATGTTAATACATTAAGTATTCCAGCGGTAGCACCGACAATTGAAGATAAAGTATCAATAGAGTTGGTTAACGATGAAGCTTGTCCTCGTTATTTAGGGCGTGTTATCAAAGGCATTAACCTTAATGCTGAAACACCTCTATGGATGGTTGAAAAGCTACGCCGCAGTGGTGTGCGTTCAATCGACCCGGTAGTTGATGTGACTAACTTTGTGTTATTAGAGCTTGGTCACCCAATGCATGCATTTGATTTAAATGCTATTGAGGGTGGAATTAAAGTACGTAGTGCAAACGCAGGTGAAGAATTAGTTTTACTTGATGGTAACACTGCAAAGTTAAATGAATCGACATTAGTGATTGCCGATCATCATAAAGCGCTAGCCATTGCTGGTATTTTTGGTGGTGAGCAATCTGGCGTTACTGAAAAAACAGCTGATATTCTGTTAGAAAGCGCATTCTTTAACCCTGTTGCCATTGCTGGTCAAGCACGTAGCTACGGTTTACACACCGATGCATCTCATCGCTATGAGCGTGGTGTAGACTTTGCTCTACAACATGATGCAATGGAGCGCGCTACAGCGTTACTGCTTGAAATTGTTGGTGGTGAAGCGGGTCCTGTTGTTGAAGCTGTGGCTGCTGATAAGTTACCAAAGGTAACTGAAGTACGTTTACGTCGTTCACGTTTAGACCGCGTTATTGGTCATCATATTGAAGATACGAAAGTAACCGATATTCTGACGCGTTTAGGACTTGATGTTAAATTTGACAATGATAGCTGGAGTGCTGATGTACCAAGCTACCGTTTTGATATTCGTATCGAAGAAGATTTAATTGAAGAAGTTGCACGTGTATACGGTTATAACAGCATTCCTAATGTTGCACCAACTGCAAAACTGAAAATGACCACGCATGATGAGTCAACTGTTGCCCTGAGCCGTTTTCGTAATGCCTTAGTAACACGTGGCTATCAAGAAGCCATTACTTACAGTTTTGTTGACCCTAAAGCGCAAGCTATTTTACACCCTGAGTGTAATGCATTGGTATTGCCGCACCCAATTTCAATTGAAATGTCAGCGATGCGTGTAAGTTTAATGCCAGGGTTGCTTTCATCTGTTGCGTATAACCAAAACCGCCAACAACCTCGTATTCGCTTATTTGAACACGGCCTTAAGTTTATCAGTGATGAAAATGCTGAAAATGGTGTATACCAAGTGCCTGTTATTGGTGGCGTTATTACTGGTTTGGTTCATGGTGAGCATTGGGTTGAAGAAAAACGTAACGTTGATTTTTATGACCTAAAAGGGGATGTTGAAGCATTACTTGCAATTACCAACGATGTTAGCCGCTTTGAAATTAAAGCTGAGCAATCGGATGGTCTTCACCCTGGCCAGTCTGCCGTTATTTATGTTGATGGTAAAAAAGTAGGTTTCTTTGGTGCATTACATCCTCAAGCGCAAAAATCGTTAGATATCAACAATGCTACTTTTGTGTTTGAAATTGAAATGTCGGCATTAGAAAAAAGAAATTTACCTCAAGCTGTAGGGGTGTCTAAATTCCCATCAAATCGCCGCGACATCGCGATTTTAGTACAAGACAGCGTTAAAATTGGTGATATTTTAAACGTCATCGGAAAAGTTGGCGGAAATCAATTGGTTGACCTAAACTTATTCGATGTGTATAAGGGCAAAGGTATTGAGCCAAATTATAAGAGTTTGGCGATTGCTCTAACACTGCAGGCGGTTGATAGAACACTCGAAGAGAAAGATATCAATCAGGTAGTTGATAACGTGGTGGCCGCACTGGCCGAACAGTTTAATGCATCGTTGAGGGACTAGATATGGCGCTTACTAAAGCCGACATAGCTGAACACCTATTTGAAAAGCTCGGGATCAATAAAAAAGATGCCAAAGATTTAGTTGAAGCGTTTTTTGAAGAAATCCGCTCAGCGCTTGAAAAAGGCGAGCAGATTAAGCTCTCTGGATTTGGTAACTTTGATCTTCGAGATAAGAAAGAAAGACCGGGACGTAATCCGAAAACGGGAGAAGATATTCCAATTTCAGCGCGTCGCGTAGTTACTTTTAGGCCGGGGCAAAAGTTAAAGACCCGTGTCGAAGTAGGCACAAGCAAAAAATAAACAAAAAGGCAGCGCAAGCTGCCTTTTTTGTATCTGTTGTATTATTTCCGGGGAGAAATAAATTTTCCTTGGTTTATTTGGTGTAATGTTTGCTCGGCGAGGGCATCTAAACTGTCTAAATTCTTTTCTTGTGCTATTAATTGCTGCTCAATTAATAATATATCGATATTTTTTATACCAGAGAGCTCTGCTATTTTGGCAAAAATGTACGCGTGCTTATATTGGTGGTGCTTATAGAAAAGGCTAATTAAAGAGGTGTATATTTCTGGATCAGGTATTTGCTTAGCTTGATTTAATGCCAATGTGTTGTATAAAAAATCAATTGCTTTTTGCTCATCAACTTTAATGTAATAAGACGCTAAATAAAATTGCATTTCAGCACTCGTTTCCACCTCGGGGGTATTTTCTAGAGCAAGTAGCCGGGTGAGTGCCGTTTCATCATTGTTTCTTGACCAATGGTAATAGAGTAGGCCGGGGTGAGTGGTTGCTTGTGTTTGCTGATAAATACGTGCCATTTCTCTATTACTGGTGAGATATGCTCGTCGACGGGCGGTAGTTTTACCTTTTAGTTTTATATGCTGAATATTAGCGGCTAAGTCAATACATTGGTTGTAATGCTCAAACGCTTTGAGTAGTTGATATTTGTTCTCATCGGTTGGTTGTAAGGATTCGAGGTAGCGATAAAAGATTGTATGTTCTCGTTGTGCTTTACAGTGGCCATCTTGGTTAAGATCATTGCACATGGCTGGTGATTGCACACAAATATCTTCCACGGTAAAAGATTCTTCACATCCTGCAAGCAACAATGCAAAAGTGAGGGTTATGTGCTTAAAAGCCATCCGAGTCTCTCAATTTATTAGGGTCTGTTGACCTTTCAAGGTTGAATTTGCAGCAGTCTGTTTGGTATTGAGGCAAGGCAGAGCCTATGTGGTGTGGTTATTCCCCATAAATAGGCGATAACGCAGCATCAATGCCAAACAGGCGCTGCCCGAAGGGTTCTGCCTAGGGGCGATTTACTCTTTGTTGCTCGGTTTTGACTTAGCCCACTAGCTTACAAACCTCGCGCCGCGATTAAATTGCCCCTAGTTTGAACAAATTTTAATCCGCAAAGGTCAACAGACCCTCATATAATATTATTCTAGCCTAAACTTTAGTCTCTAACAGTAGAGAATAAAATGAGATTAAATTAGAATAGGCCTGCCCGAAGGAATGTGTTGCTCTCAAAATTCGATACATTCTTAGGCTATCCGTTCAAAATTGTTTAATTAGGTAAAAAAAATGACCTCATCTCACGAGTTAGAATACACAAGTAGCTGGCAAGAACGTCAAGATTACGCTGAAAGCATGCAACCAATTATTGGTAAATTGTACCGTAATCGTGGTATTGAAATCGCTGTTTACGGCCGTCCATTAGTAAACTCAAGCACTATTGATATTATTAAGTCTCACAAATCAGTAGCCCAGTTTGAAGGAACTAAACTTCGCCTACGTGAAAGCTTCCCATTCTTAGAAGCTATCAGCAAAATGGAATTAAATTCTGCCCGTATCGATATTGGTAAATTAGCATACAGCTATTTATACACAGAGGCTGCGAATGGCCGTTCAGTAGAAGAGTTCGTTAAAGACGAGCTAGCTGAAATTGTTAATTCTGAGCCTAAAGCGCCACGTGACGTAGTACTTTACGGCTTTGGTCGTATCGGTCGCTTATTAGCACGTTTGTTAATTGAAAAGTCAGGCCCATACGCCGACTTAAACCTACGCGCTATTGTTGTGCGTGGTGGTAAAGACGGCGATTTAGAAAAACGTGCAAGCTTATTGCGTCGTGATTCTATCCATGGCCCGTTTAATGGTTCAATTACCATTGATAAAGAACGTAATGCTATTAAAGCTAATGGTAGCTACATTCAAGTTATCTACGCTAATTCGCCAAGCGAAGTTGATTACAGTGCCTACGGTATCGAAAACGCACTTGTTGTTGATAACACAGGTATTTGGAAAGATGAAGCTGGCCTTGGTCAACACTTAGAATCTAAAGGTGCTGCAAAAGTATTATTAACAGCGCCAGCTAAGGGCAACATTAAAAATATCGTTTACGGTGTAAATAACCAAGATATTTTACCTGAAGATAAAATTGTATGTGCTGCAAGTTGTACAACTAATGCAATAACACCAACATTGAAAGCATTAAACGATCAGTTTGGTATTAAGAATGGTCACGTTGAAACAGTTCACTCATACACTAATGACCAAAACTTAATTGATAACTACCACAAAGCAGAACGTCGTGGTCGTGCTGCGGCATTAAACATGGTTATCACTGAAACAGGTGCAGCTAAAGCGGTATCTAAAGCATTACCAGAGCTTGAAGGTAAACTAACAGGTAACGCAATTCGTGTACCTACACCAAACGTATCGTTAGCTATCTTAAACTTGAATCTTGAAAAGAGCACGACGGTTGAAGAACTTAATGCGTTTTTACGTGAAACAGCACTTCACTCAGACCTACGTGATCAAATCGATTACACAGCATCAACTGAAATCGTGTCTACCGATTTAGTGGGTAGCCGTTACGCAGGTGTTGTTGATTCTCAAGCAACGATTGTAGATGAAAACCGTGTTGTACTTTACGTATGGTACGACAATGAGTTTGGTTATAGCTGTCAGGTAGTTCGCTGTATGCGCGATATGGCAGAAGTCTCATTCCCAAGTTTACCTCGATAAACACTTGAGCAATTAAAAAAAGCCAGCACTTGCTGGCTTTTTTAGGTCTGAAGATTTTTAAAGTGTAGTGGTTATGGTACGCTTTATTAAATTGAGTACGTAGTAATAGCCGTTTAAAGTGCATTAACACGTACTTACCTCTTGGCTAAATCCTTTGGTCAAGACACACAGTTAACTAATAGGTTTGTTGTAATGAAAATCAGTAGCAATTTTGACAGTGGTAATATTAAAGTTATTGAAGCCACCGATCCGTTAAATATTCAGTTAGAAATTAATAAAGATCATCAGTCTGAGTTTTATCAGTGGTTTCACTTTCGTCTTGAAACAACGCCTTATCAATTACATCAGTTAAATATTAATAATCTTGATAAGTCTGCATACCCAGATGGTTGGGTAGACTACCAAGCTGTTGCCTCATACGACCGTCAAACATGGTTTCGTGTACCGTCTTCGTATGAAAATGGCACACTAACATTTGAGCTTGAGCCTGAGTGTAGCAGCGTTTACTTTGCCTATTTTGCTCCTTACAGCTACGACCGCCATTTAGACTTATTATCATGGGCACAAAGCCAAGAGCTTTGTCAGTTAGAGACGCTAGGTCAAACCCTTGATGGCCGTGATATGAGCGTGCTTAAAATTGGTCAGCCAAGTGCAGATAAAAAAATCATCTGGGTCACGGCTCGCCAACACCCAGGTGAAACTATGGCAGAGTGGTTTGTAGAAGGCTTATTACACAAGCTGCTTGACGATGAAGACCCACATGCAGCAGCCTTACTATCAAAAGCGGTATTCTATGTAGTGCCAAATATGAATCCAGATGGCAGTGCACGTGGTCACTTACGTACTAATGCTAAAGGGGTTAACTTAAACCGTGAATGGCAAACACCAAGCATGGAAAATAGTCCTGAAGTTTACTTAGTGCTTAATAAAATGCGAGAAGCAGGCTTAGATATGCACCTTGACATTCACGGGGATGAAGCCATTCCATATAACTTTGTTGCCGGTAGTGAAGGCATACCAAGTTATGATGCACGCCTAAAAGGCCTTGAAGACAGCTTTAAAGCCGCGCTTTTAACTATTACTCCAGAGTTTCAAGATACGCATGGCTACGATAAAGACGAACCAGGTCAAGCTAATTTAACAGTAGGTTCATCAGCGACCGCTGAAGAATTTAAAGCGCTTACTTACACCGTTGAAATGCCATTTAAAGATAATAATGACTTACCTGATCCAGATTACGGCTGGTCAGATCGTCGTTCATATCAATTTGGTCAAGATACCTTAGCAGCCATTGTTAATGTTGTAGACAACTTAAGATAAAACGCTTGTTTTAAAGGGTATCAATAATTTTGATGCCCTTTTTATTTTAGGCTAAACCGGCCGTATCAAAAAATAAAAATCATTTCCCACCATCACACTAAAACGTTTCAATACACCTTCTCGACAGATTTAATAACCTATAATTTTAATCCATTCCCACTTAGTTAAACGTTGTCTTAGCAGGCTCAATATAAATAAACAATAAGTTGTTTTGAAAATTAACTGTTAACAAGGTTGGGTACTTAAGTTAATATCGATTGAACAATAAGAAAGACGAAAAAGATTAACCCCTTATTTCGTAAAGCTTATGACAGGTATTCTGAGTAGCAGAGTATGGTAATTAATAATAATAAATATAACTGTGAGGATGTTCATGGAAGCTTTTGTAAGCGCCGTTAATGATGTTGTTTGGAGTAATGCACTCATCTATTTATGCCTAGGCGCAGGCTTATTTTACTCCGTACTAACTCGATTTGCTCAAGTTAGACATTTTAAAGAAATGTGTAAGCTATTATTTAGCCCCAACACCTCAGAAAAAGGGATCTCATCTTTTCAAGCTCTTGCTGTTTCATTGTCTGGTCGAGTAGGGGTTGGTAATATTGCCGGTGTTGCTGCCGCAATTGGTTTTGGTGGCCCTGGCGCTATCTTTTGGATGTGGGTTGTTGCTTTTTTAGGTGCAAGCACTGCATACGCAGAATCAACATTAGGTCAAATTTATAAATTAGAAGAAGACGGCCAATACCGCGGTGGTCCAGCCTATTATTTTGACCGTTGTTTAGGACAAAAGTGGCTGGCTGTTTTATTTGCTGTGTCGGCAATTATAGCCTGTGGGGTTTTTCTGCCGGGCGTACAAGCAAACGCTGTAGGTAATGCATTCACTCAAGTATTTGGTGATGGCACTATGGTGTCTACAACTTTTGGTGACGTAGGCAGTTTTAAACTCGTTGCATTGGCCATTATTCTAATTGTTTTAGCGTTTATTATTTTTGGTGGTATAAAGCGCATTGCTAATTTTACGCAAATTGTAGTGCCATTTATGGCGCTTGGTTACATCGTATTGGCCTTAATTATCGTCTTTTTAAATATAGACAAAGTACCAGGCATTTTCTCGCTTATTATTGGTGATGCATTTACAGCCCAAGCAGGCTTTGGTGCTGCAATTGCTTGGGGTGTTAAGCGTGGTATCTATTCTAATGAAGCCGGTCAAGGTACAGGTCCTCATGCTGCGGCCGCGGCAGAAGTTGATCACCCTGCACAGCAAGGTCTAGTTCAAGCTTTTTCTGTTTATGTTGATACACTTTTTGTTTGTACAGCAACTGCATTAATGATTTTAATAACGCAGCAATACAACATTGTTGGTGAATTACCTGCGGGTCAATTCATTATACAAAATGTTGATGCGGCAACTGAAGTGGGGTCAGCAGCCTTTACCCAAATGGCGTTGTTTAGTGTATTTGGTAGCTTTGGAGAAGCGTTTGTAGGTATCGCTTTATTCTTCTTTGCTTTTACCACTATACTTGCTTATTACTTCATTGCTGAGACTAATATCGCGTACTTAAATCGCTACTTTAAAGGAAGTATTCCGCTTGTAGTGGTAAAACTTATGATTATGTTTATGGTAGCCTACGGCATGGTTAACAGTTCCGGTTATATATGGACTATTGGCGACATAGGCGTTGGCTTAATGGCGTGGATCAACATATTGGGTATATTAGCCATTTTCTTTGTCGCTAAACCGGCCTTATCATGTTTGAGCGATTATGAAGAACAAAAGAAAAAAGGTGGAAAAATCATATTTGATCCCGTTAAGTTAGGGATTAAAAATGCTACCTTCTGGGAAAAGCGCCTTGAAAAGCAATCAAAAGACGCTGAATAAACAGACCCTAATAACCTAATATGAACTATTGGGTTAAATTCAAAAAAGACAAAGAGCAATAAAACAAGTACAATGAAAAGCGCCGAAAGGCGCTTTTTTTATGCGTAGTATGGAGAGAGATGTATGGCGATTATTCGTTGCCCCAAATGTGCAAAATCAATTTCAGATAAACATCCGCAGTGTCCACATTGCCAAAGTAACGTTGCTGAATTAAATGCCGAGCAAGTTCAACAACTTCAACGTGAGCAGCGAATTAAAAAGCAGCAAATGTTTATGAACCACTCCTTTTTAGCGCTGATCTTATTTTTAGGTGGCTTCTTTTGTTTGTACTTCCTACAACCTCAAGAAAAAACACTTCAGTGGTATGCGTATACCTCAGCTATAGGCATTGGCTGTATTTGGTACCTTATTAACCGTATTATTTTAGTGACTCTGAAAAAGAAAAAATGACATGAATATTGACAACTTAGTACAGAATATTACTCCAGAATTATTTGAGCGCCTACAATATGGTGCATCAACAGGAAAGTGGCCAGATGGCACACCTTTATCAGATGAACAAAAACAACAAACAGTGCAACTTGTGATGTTGTATCAAGCAAAAGTAGCACAATCAAACGAGCAGTTTACCATTGGTGCAGATGGAGAAATGATCCAAAAAACCAAAGCGCAACTACAAAAAGAATTTAAATCAGATAACGAAATAGCTAGGTTCAGTGAAAATGATCTTTAAACACCTTTTTACACCAAAATGGAAACACCCGAAGCAACAAGTTCGTTTAGATGCGATTGAAAAACTTGATGTAGCACGCGACGTAACAATTTTAAGCACCTTAGCGCTTGAAGACTCATCGGCTGAAATTCGTCGTAAAGCACTGCAAAAAGTAAACGATTTACCGCTTTGGTGGAAAGCTTACAAGCAAGATCAGGCATTAAAAGATGTGGCTGAGCAACAAATTTCGTCTGCTGTATTAAACAGTGAAAGTAGCTTATCGGCACAGATTAAAAATGAGTATATTGAACGCTTTGCACCGATTAAAACCCTTGAAAAACTAGCATTTGCAGAAAAAGAACTGCAAGTGAGAGTTAAGCTATTAAAACGCCTAGCAAACCCTAAACTGATTGAAAAAGCCTTTAAAGAAGCCAATGAAGAGCTGCAAAAGCAGTTAGTTGATTTAGTGATTACTCAGCAGTTAACTAAAGCTTTGTTAAAGCATGCTCAAGGTGAAGCTAAAGTAGCGCTTGAAAGTCATCTTGAAAACGAGCGTTTAGCACTTGAAATGCCATCGCAAGTTGAAAACGCAACCCGTGTTATTTTAGCCAAGCTTAATGCATTGCGTGATAAACACGACTACGCCATTGTTGACCCACAAGCCGCAGAGCTCATGGCACAATGGCAAGCTCTAGAATTAAAATGGCTAAGTGAAGAACATGTAAAAACTCTTGATGCTAAGTATATTTCAATTACCGATAAGCTTGATGCCCACATTGCCATACTAAAAGCGCAGCACGAAGTAGAGCAGCAACGTTTAGCTCAGCAACAGCGCCAAGTGTTAGCGTTAGCTACGTTAGAAGCATTAAGTGAAGAAATTGAGAATGCATTACAGTTAGGGTTAGAAACGCCAGAGCAAATTCAGCAAGACTGGCTTAATGCAAAAGTAGCGCAAGCGAAAGACACGCTAGATAAAACTGAACTGGTGGCTGATCAGCAATCAAAACAAGTGATTAATAAGCTTGAGCAATTATTCTCACAAGTTGCTAAGTTGCCTGAGCTAACTGCGGCGATTAAAGAATATAAAATTGCCTACAATGCGCTTAGTGAAATAAAACCTGCAGAGCAACTTAGCGATTACGATCAACAGTTAACAGCATTCAATAATACCTTTAAAACTGCACGCAGCCACTTAAATTTACTTAGCGCTGATTTACAAGCGTCATTCAAAACTCAGCTTAATGCGCATAAGAAGCAGTTCTTAGCTTCAATGAGCGAACTTACTAAGCCGCTAGAAAAAACTCAAAGCCAAGCTAAGCGAAAAGCGCGTGATGTTAAACGTTTAATTGAAGAAGGGCGTTTTAATGTTGCATTTGGTGTATTTAAAGGCTTCGAAGAGCTATTTAATGCCCTAACTGAGAAATACCAACAGCCGCTGGTTAACTTAAAAGCTGACCTAGAAGCGCAGCTAGCTGATGCTAAAGATTGGCAAAAGTATGCAGCGGCTCCTAAACGCACTGCACTTTTAGAAGAAGTAACACTGCTAGTTGATGAGCCTTGTAACGATCCGCAACAGCGTGCTGACCAAGTTAAAGTATTGCGTAAGCGTTGGAATGAACTAGGTCGCCTTGATACAGAGCAAGAAAAGCAGCAAGGAAATGAGTTTGATGAAAAAATTGAGCTATTGTTCGCACCTTGTCGTAGTTATTTCGCAGAGCAAGAAATCCAGCGTGAAGCGGCTAAAGTAGAGCGTGAGCAACTAATAGCGCAAATGCATGCACTGCATTTACAAGCGACAGAGGATGCTGATTTAGATTGGAAACAATTTGAAAGCCACTACAACCGATTACAAAAAGCATGGCGTAGTGTAGGTAAAGTTGATCCTAAAACATACCGAATTTTAAACGAGCGTTATAAGGCAGAACAGCAGCTAGTTGTATCTTCACTTAATGCGTTTCATAAAGGCAATGCCGCACTTAAAAATGAGCTCGTTGAGCAAGCGCAACAGCTATCTCAAAGTGAAAACCTAGCAGAGGCGTGTCAGCAGTTAAAGCAGTTACAGCAACAATGGCAGAGTATAGGGTTTGCAGGCTTAAAAGCTGAGAATGCACTATGGCAAAAATTTCGTGAGTTTAATGATGCAACATTCACTAAACGCAGCGAAGAGTTTGAGCAGCAAAAACGCGAGCAAGGTGAATCAGATAAGCTAGCAACAGCCGAACTAAATGAGCTCGAAGCGGCTTTAAATAGTGTTGAAGGTAAAGCCCAATTACTTGATCTGCAAACCAAAGTTAAAGGGTATATGCCATTTAAATCGTTAACGCCTAAAGTATCCGCTTTATTGTCAGCTATAGATGAAAAGCTAACCGGATTAGCTGCCAAAAACGAACAAGCTAACTTAAACGCATTATTTGTTGCGCTTGAGAATAATGAACCAGTGCCAAGTCAGTATACTGGTGTGGTAAAAACGTCATTAAGTATCGAGCAGTTGCTAACCCGTATGGAAATACTAGCCAACGTGAGTTCGCATGGCTCAGCGCAAAGAATGGTTGAGCAAGTGGCAATGCTAGATGACAAGCACCGTGGTGACCACGCTGATTTAAACTATTATTTAAAGCAATTAATAGCACTCAGCGAAGGTTCAGTCACAACTGACACACTAGCAAGGTTAAAAGTTATTTTTGCTGTAAATTAAGCGCAATGACTTTTATCAACTAAAATAAAAAAAACCGCTATTAAAGCGGTTTTTTATTATGGCTACTTACTGCCAATACGATTAATGAATAGGGTTTTGCATGAAAATTTTTGTTTTTATTTCACTATTATTCTTAACTGCTTGTAACAGTACTCAGGGTATTTCGGTTTATTCATTTACAAATTCAGAGGTTGAGTCGTTACTAAATAAAGAGTTACCTAAATTAAGTGAAAAAGTTAGCCTGATGGGCTTACCTGTGCAGTTTGATGTAAATGATTTAAGCGTTAATATTGGTCCCGACAACAGTGATTATGTTTTATTAGGTGCTGATTCGAGCGCCGAGATTAATGCCTTTGCATTAAAGTATCCTGTGCGTTTAAAGTTACAAATACAAGGCACGCCTTTTTATGATAGCGAGAAAAAAGCCGTATTTTTACGTAATGTTAAGTTACGCGATTCAAGTATCGATGCAGGGGGTTTTAAAGGTAATTTAGAAGTGCTGGATAACGAGGCGATGGATGTCATGAATGCATTTTTAGCGGTTAACCCTGTTTATAAGTTAAATATGAACGACCCTAAAATGGCACTGTTAAGTAATTTACCCTTAGATTTAAAAGTAGTCGAAGGCGCGATTAAACTAGTACCTCGGTTATAATTTAGATCCAACAAGCGTAATAAAACGTATTAATTGACCTTATTATTAATAGATTAGGTTAATTATGGCTAATGAGCGATCCGTTCCCACCTCTCGACTTTCA
The DNA here is from genome assembly GCF_048401115.1 of Pseudoalteromonas sp. US3C1013. Taxonomy (GTDB): domain Bacteria; phylum Pseudomonadota; class Gammaproteobacteria; order Enterobacterales; family Alteromonadaceae; genus Pseudoalteromonas; species Pseudoalteromonas undina. The sequence goes on from NZ_CP183075.1 coordinate 1,033,582, forward strand.
CGATTTGCAAAGTTAGGCTCATTAGCCACCGGCGTTGCCACAAATATGTTAGTGGGCGGTGCCAAAAGTGCGCTTAGTGGTAAAGGCTGGGATAATAAGAGCTTATTACTCCAGCCGAAAAATATTGAAAACTTAGCTATTCAGCTGTCGCATCTTCGCGGTGCGGCAATGAAGCTTGGGCAGTTACTTTCAATGGATGCTGGCGACTTATTAACTCCAGAGCTTGCGCAGTTACTGTCTTTGTTGCGTGCCGATGCCAACCCAATGCCACATAAGCAATTAGTGAGCGTGCTAAAAGAGCAATGGGGAGATGACTGGTTATCGCGTTTTTCTCATATTGAGCTAAGACCGTTTGCAGCTGCATCAATTGGGCAGGTTCATTTAGCTTATATAGAAAATGGTGCTCAATTAGCGGTTAAAATTCAATACCCAGGTATTGCTAAAAGTGTGGTAAGCGACGTAGATAATGTGATCACTTTACTTACTTTATCGCGATTATTACCTAAAGAATTGGATATAAAACTCTTAGTTGAAGAAGCGAAAGCGCAGTTACTAGCTGAGGCTGATTACACCCTAGAAGCACAGTATTTAGCACGCTATAAAAACTTATTATCGACTAACCCCCACTTTAAAGTGCCTAGTGTGTATGTAGAGCACAGCACTGCGCAGGTACTTACAATGGAGTATGTTGATGCCAAACCTATAGAAGGCATTTGTGATCTATCCGCTGCTGAGCGAAGTCATGTTGCAGAGCAACTAATTGATTTGTTTTTTAAAGAAATGTTTGAGTTTAAGTTAATTCAAACCGACCCTAACTTTGCTAATTACCATTACCAACCAGAGTCACAAAAAATTGTGTTATTTGATTTTGGTGCCACCCGAGAAATTACGGCTACTCTTAGTGATGCTTATTTAGCCCTGTTTAAAGCTGGCAGTAATAATGATCGTGAAGGCGTGCTCAATGCTGCCACTGCTATTGGCTATTTTAAAGACGCTCTAAAAGATGACTATAAAGAAAGAGTAATTGATTTATTTTTAATGGCTTGCGAGCCACTTCGCTATAATGGTGAGTTTGATTTTAAAAACAGTGAGCTTGCTAGCAACATCAAAGATGCCGGATTACAGTTAAGCGCACAGTCGCAGCAGTGGCATACCCCTCCTGTGGATGCATTGTTTATTCATCGTAAATTAGCTGGCTTATATTTAATTGCAGCGCGTTTAGAAGCCAAAATAAATATTAAGGCGTTATTTAGCCATTATTAAGTGCTAAAGCAGGATAAAATTGGCATAATGCTCGCGATATTTCGCGAGGTTGTATTATGATAAAAAACTTTTTAAACGATCCTACCTTATTGCTTAATGCGGTGGGTGAGGGCATATACGGATTTGATTTATCCGGCAATGCGGTATTTGTAAACCCAGCTGCAGAGCGAATGACTGGGTGGACGGCCGATGAATTATTAGGAAAAAAAATACACCAATATCATCATCATAGCCATGCCGATGGCTCCCCTTACCCTGCCGATGAGTGCCAAATTTATTGCACTATGTTTGATGGCAAACGCCGCGAAGTAAAAAACGAAGTATTTTGGCGCAAAGATGGCAGTGCCTTTGCCGTTGAGTACACCTCCACTCCCGTTTATAAAAATAACCAGCTCATTGGTGCTGTAGCAGTATTTCGCGATATATCAGCACAACAGCAAACGCAAACTCAGTTGCACGAAGCGTTAGCTCAAGTAAAGCACCTAAGCGAGCAGCTAAAAGATGAGAATGATTACCTTATTGCCGAGCTTAATGAGGATTGGCAAGATTCAGGACTGGTTGGCCACAGCGCTGTATTCCAACGCATGTTAGATCAAATACAGTTAGTGAGTGAAACCGACAGCACCGTACTCATTCTTGGTGAAAATGGCACTGGCAAAGAGTTGGTAGCGCGTAACTTACACCGTCTCAGTAAACGCAACGAACAAGCATTTATAAAAGTAAATTGTGCGGCATTCACTCCAAGTTTATTAGAGTCAGAACTTTTTGGGCATGAAAGGGGCTCATTTACTGGCGCTAACGAGCGTCGTAAAGGACGTTTTGAACTTGCCGATCACGGCACCTTATTTTTAGATGAAGTCGCAGAGCTGCCGTTAGAGTCCCAAAGTAAGCTATTAAGGGTATTACAAGAGCGTGAATTTGAACGCGTTGGCGGTAGTCAAACCCTAAAGGTTGATATTCGCATCATTGCTGCAACCAACCGTAACTTGTGGGAAATGGTACAAGCAGGGCAGTTTAGAATGGACTTATATTACCGTTTAAATGTATTTCCTATTCATGTGCCAGCACTTAAAGAACGAAAAGAAGACATTCCTTACTTGTGTCAAAACTTAATTGCACAAATAAACAAGCGCTTAGGTAAGCAATTGCAAGGGTTAAGTACAAAAGCGATCAGGCAATTACAAGCCTATGACTGGCCAGGTAACATTAGAGAGCTGCAAAATGTACTTGAACGAGAAGCTATTTTATCTAAACACTTTACATTACAGTTAAGTCAGCCGCTCAAAGCGGGCGATGATAACGCCATAAACCCAACGCTTACACTTGATGAAGCACAAAAACAGCATATAAGCAGCGTATTAGCACTGTGTAATTGGAAAATTGCAGGTGAACAAGGCGCGGCAAATAAGTTGGGCTTACCAGAGAGCACCTTACGCTCAAAAATGCAAAAATTAGGACTGCGTCGCCAGAGTTAATTCGTGATATATCGCGATAACCGCTAAATATCGCGATATTATAGTTCGGTTTTATTTTTAAAGTCATTTAATATCAACGCTTTAGTTTAACTTTCAGTATGGTCTGAAAGTTGCAAATGCTTGCTTAATACCCGTCACTATGAAGTAAGTAACATGAAGTTTGATATTAAAGAAGAAGACATGATCATAAAGCCCTATAAAGAAGAGGGGCCAATTTATATACGCGAGCAAAAAGGTTTTTTTCAACGTATACGTCGCAATTTAGGCTGGTTGTTAATGCTGAGTTTTATTGCCATTCCGTGGGTTCAATATAACGGCCAGCAAGCGGTTTTATTGGATGTGGCCACCCAAAAATTTACTATTTTTGGCCTTACCTTGCTCCCTCAAGACTTTATGATTTTAGCCATGCTGTTTATGGTGGGAGCGTTTGCCCTATTTTTTGTTACCAACTGGCTTGGCAGAGTATGGTGTGGTTATACCTGCCCACAAACCATTTGGATGTTAATGTTTTCTTGGGTTGAGCAACGTATAGAGGGTACGCGTAACCAGCGTATTAAGCTTGATAAAAGCCCGTGGGATATTACCAAATGGCGAAAAAAAATCACTAAGCACAGTGCTTGGCTGGTTATTTCGATACTCACGGCGACCTCATTTTTAACGTATTTTATCCCCGCTAAAACCTTGTATCTCGAAATGTTAAATTTAGAGTGGTCTGGGATCACTAGTTTTTGGGTATTTTTATTTGCGTTTTGTACTTATGGAAATGCGGGCTTTTTACGTGAAAAAATGTGTACTGTGGCGTGTCCGTATTCGCGCTTTCAATCGGTGATGTTTGATAAAGACACGCTGGTGGTTACTTACGATAGTGAGCGGGGTGAAAATCGCGGCCCACGTAAACGCAAAGCGGATCCTAAAGCGCTTAATTTAGGTGATTGCGTAGACTGTAACTTATGTGTGGAAGTATGCCCTGCAGGGATTGATATTCGCAATGGCTTGCAATATGAATGTATTAACTGTGGTTTATGTATTGACGCTTGTGATGACACCATGGATAAGTTTGGCTACGAAAAAGGCTTAATTAAATACGCCAGTGAAAAGCAAATGGCAGGGCAAAAAACGAATCCATTTAGGCTTAAACTTGTAGGCTATGGGGCGTTAACTGCGCTATTAATTTTATCTATGTTTGCATGGATGTTACAACGTACCCCTATAGAAGCCTCAGTACTTAGAGATAGAAACGCATTGTACCGGGTAAATTACGAAGGCTTAGTTGAAAATCCTTACACGCTCACTATTATCAATAAAACTCAACAACCGCTGCATTATTCAATTTCAATTAGCGGTTTAGAGGGGGCTACATTGCAAAGCCCAAATGCTATATTAGTAGAGCCTGGGCTGATGAAAAGTGTGCCGGTAACGGTGACCGCAGACGGTTACGACTTAGCACGCAAAGTGAGCAAGCTGAGTTTTGTGATCACTTCGCAAGAAGATCCTGCAATTACTATTACCAAAGACAGTCAGTTTTATAAAAATTAATAAAGTATGAGTCCTAGCCAGTTAACAACCTGACTCGGCTAGGGCTAGCTGCTTAATTACAAATTTTTTGGCGCTTTGAAAATCATCAAACAAGCACTCTTGTAAATGAGCATCACGGCCAGAGCTGTGCATAATCCGCTGCAATTGCCTTATAGCAATAGGCGAGGTGAGGACAAACGCACTGATCAAACAGTTATTAATCCCCATTGTTTGGCTTACATCTATCATGTTTTTTTCAGCATCGGGGGTAGCAGCGATCACTTCGGGAGAGTGGCTAATATAACCCCAAGGCAAATGCTTAAACGGTTCAATGGTATTTAATAAAGCGGCTTTAAAATGATTTAATAACTGAGGGTTTAAGTTACCTTTAAACTGCCCAATAACTATATTACCTTCAACGCGCAAGCTATAACTGCCGTAGTTATTTTCAAATTTCAATAGCCGCTCCTTTTACTTATTATCTACTGCATTGGTCACTTATTAATAATGTAGTCTAAGGCACCTGAAATTGCAGCAACTTGCGCTAATATACACTCTTCAGGGTTAGCCGTTGCACTGTCTGGATACACTTCAGTGGTGGTGACATACGCAGCTTCAGAAAATCCCATACATAAGCCTAAATCACGCCCTGCATAATTAATTACCCCAAATTGTGTTTGTGGAACGCCAATTAACTGCTGGTTTTCATCACTAGGTGCAATATGCGTTACTTTTTCAACGTGTTCAATAATTGCTTTTTGAAAAGCGGGTTCAGGTTTGTTGCTATCAGCCACTAAATAAAAGCCATCTGGAATATTCCAATTGGTGTTTACTTTGCCTTCGCGTGCTGCAAGTGCAGGTCTAAATTCACTGTTATCCGAATCTGTTGTTTCATGTAAATCGATATGCGCGATTAAATCAGTATTTAAAGGTTGCACATAGTTCATCACTGCCGCTGATTCTTGTGCTGGGCTGCCCTGATAAAAAGAGCGATTAGGGTCGACCGCATCAGGGTTCCAACGATTAATTGTTTCATAGCCCCATGGGCTAATACAGGGGGTAATTACAATATTAAAGTGCTCAGCGTACTTATTTGCCAATGTTTTAGCGAATCTTAAAGCGCCATGAACACCACTGGTTTCGTAGCCATGTACGCCGCCAGTAATTAAAACTGTGGCTTTGTTTGTATCAAAATTAGTGGTTTTTAACGCGTACAAAGGGTAGCTACCTGCGGCATAATTAAGCTCACCGTATTGCTGTACTTCTAGAGTGTTTTTAAGTTCATCAATTAATGTTACGACTTCTTGTTGATAGCTTCGCTTGATACTTTGGCATGCCAGCCAATGCGCTTTATCCTCGTGATTCCATTGCTTGCCGGGTGTGCCAATAGGATAAGTAGAGTGAGTCATGTAAAATCCGATTTATTAAAATATTGCAGCAACTATACCTAAATTGCTAAAAAATACGAGTGCAAGTATCAAACTCGATTTTGCTATAAACGATGTTGTTAACGAAGAAACGCCCGGTTAAAAAGTGCGCGCATCGAGGTTTAATTAACCATTAAAAGTAAGCCCTCTAAATAAAGTTCCCTAAAAAGAACCAAGCGCACAAAAAGTGAACGCTAGTTTTTGAGCGTTTTTAACATTATTGATTAAAAATAAAGCTTTTATATTTATATAATATTATCAATAGGTTAATTTGGCTTGTTTTTTTTGGTGTTATTTACGTTAATGCTGGGTTTGTAAATCTATTTTTACAAAAAAAATCATTTTAAATTAGTGTGTTACCAATAATTATTCATAAAAAAAACATAAAAAACTTATCTTTAACATTTGACACATTGCTGGCTGGTGAGACTCAACTTTATTCCTGTGTTAAAAATGCTGATAAATTACATTTGGTTACATTGTAAGGCATATATTTAACGTTCATGTAAATAATGGCTTAGCAAAAGTAACTTTTCCTCAGGCTAACTAGCAGAGATCACAAACTAAGTCACTCTGTAAAAAGAAAGGTGTTATGTTGAAAAAAATAAATCTTATCGCAGCAGCAGTTAATACAGTACTTGTAACAGGTGCTATTGGCGCATCGAGTGCATTCGCTCAGTCAACAGCAGATGCTAAACCAGTTGAACGCATTCAAGTGACTGGTTCAAAAATTAAGCGCTTTAACCTAACCTCGCCAACGCCTGTGACTGTGATCAGCGGCGTTGAGATGGAAAACCAAGGTATTACTAACGTTAATGATTTGCTTGCAGAAATGCCACAAGCGACGGTTGGCCTATCACCAGAAACAACGACTAACACTATTTATGCGTCAGGTCTTAACACAACCGATCTTCGTGGTTTAGGATCAGAGCGTACATTAGTGCTTGTTAATGGCCGTCGCTTTGTGCCTGGTTCTGTGGGTGACACTGCAGTTGATTTAAACAACATTCCTACCACAATGATTGAGCGTATCGAGATTGCTACAGGTGGTGCTGCAGCCGTTTACGGTGCAGATGCTGTAGCTGGTGTTGTAAATATCATTACTAAAAAATCAATGGATGGGATTGAACTTGATGTTTCTACTGTACGTCCAGAGCAAAGTGGCGGCGAGCAAAACAACTTCTCAATTACAGGTGGTATGGAAGGCGATAAACTCTCTTTTATTGCTTCATTTAATTACACAGAAAACAAAAGCTATGGCAAGCTGAGCCGTGATTTTTACCGCAACCCTGTGAACTCATTCGCAAACCCTGCAAATACAAGTGGTGACGACGGTATCCCTTCACGTGTTGTTTTAGGTCAACCAACTGGCCTTGCTTACTACTCAGAAGGTGGTGACTTTTTTACCAAAGACGCCTTTGTTGATAACGGCTATGACAATCACCACTACACTTTTGATGCAAATGGTAACCTAAAACCGTTTGACTATGGTTTAGGTCGTATTCCAAACCCAGGAGTTGGACGAGACGCTACAAGCTACTTCCAAGATGGTCAAAATCAAGGCGATGGTGTTTTTGGCCACGGCTATAAAGAGTACTTTCAAACGCCACTAGAGCGTATGATTGCTTCAGCGTATGGTACTTATGAACTTAATGACGACCATGCACTTACTTTTGACTTTACTTATTCAAAAACTGATGCAACCACAGAGAGCTCTCCAGCCTTCTTCCGCCATACAATACGTCGCGACAATGCATTTATAAAAAGCGATATGGCTAAAGTAATGGACGACAATGGGCTGAAATCAGTCACACTTCGCCAAGCTAACGAAAACTTATGGGGCGATCGTGCATATAACCAAGAGCGTGAAGTATTCCGTACTTCAATAGGCGCTGAAGGTATATTAAGTGATGACTGGGGCTACTCTGCTTACGCACAATTTGGTCGCATCGAGCAAGATACTCTTTGGACTGGCGAAGTATTAACGCAAAACTTGGCGAACTCTATTGATGCCGTTGAATACCAAGGCAATGTAGTATGTGCTAAGCGTAATGCAGACGGCGAAGTTATTGGGGCTATCTCTGGTTGTACACCATTTAACACAATGGGCGCGACTTCGGCAACACAAGCACAGTTAGACTATATAGCGACTGATGCAACGCGCTTTGCACAACACGATCAAGCCGTGTTTGCTGTTACTGTAGATGGCGCCTTATTTGAGCTACCTGCCGGTTATGTTGCAGCTGCATTTACCGCTGAGCACCGCCGTGAGTCAGCAACTATTACACCGTCTGAAAATATGCAAAAAGGCTTAATTTTTGGTAATTCAAGCCTTCCAATGGATGGTGAGATTGATGTAAATGAGCTCTCAGCTGAAATTTCAATTCCATTATTAGAAGAAACCTTCCTAACAACGGATTTAACCCTTGAAACAGCATTTCGTTACATGGATTACTCGGTAACGGGTGAAGATAATGCCTGGAAATTAGCCCTAAACTGGGGTGTAACTGATGAGTTACGTATACGCTTAAACCGTTCTAAATCAGTACGCGCTCCCAACCTAGGGGATTTATTCACGCCTAACTCAAAAACGTTTAGCTCAGGTCGCGCGGATGTATGTAGAGCTGACTCTATCGCTGAATCAGGCAGTAAATATAAAGATAATGTAATCAAAAACTGCCAAGCAGCAGGGCTTCCTGAAGGCTGGATGCCATCAGATGAATGGCTTTCAGGTGGTAGCTTACCAGGCTATATTCAAGGTAACCAAAACCTTGAAAATGAAACATCTAACGATTACACCATTGGCTTAATTTATACACCTGAGTTCGTGGAAGGGCTAGATATAACGCTTGATTACTGGTCATTCGAAGTAGAAGGCGCTATTGAATACTTTGGCCGTAACAGTGTTGAGCTTTGTTATGAGTCATCATCGTTAGATAACCCTTTCTGCAGTAACGTTGTGCGTAATAAAGAAACGGGTGAAATTGAAAACTTCTTTACTCGTCCTATAAATGCCGCTGTTATTAACAAAAAAGGCGTAGATGTTGAATCTGCATACCGTACTGAACTGTTCTCTGGTGACTTAGCACTAAAATTAACGGCAACGTACCTTATTGATGACAATAGTAATTCAACTGGCCGTGCTGAAGATTTTAGAACTGATGTAGGCGAAATAGCTTCACCTCGTTGGAAGGGCCGTTTTAATGCCGTTTATTCTCACGGTGATTCAGCGTATGTGCTAACCATGAGCTACCGTCATGCAACTGTTAATGATAACGACTGGACCATTGAGGACAACAACTACAATGATATCCCGTCTTACACAACATTTGATTTCATGTACAAAACTTATCTAATGGATGAGCTACAGTTACGTGTTGGTGTTAACAATATATTTGACCGTGAACCACCACGTAACCCGTTCACTTACGACGATGGAGAATTTTTCGATGTTAAAGGACGCCGCCTATCTTTAGGTGCAAAATATACTTTTTAATTTAAGCGTATAACACTAAAAACGCCTTAGTTTATTAAGCTAAGGCGTTTTTTTATAGGTAAAAGTAACTTTCAAAAACGAGTATTGTTAAAAACTGCGTTATTATTAGTCTAAATCAGATTGAGGCTTTGCTGTAATTGGGCCCATTTTTATTAAAAACATAATCGTTTCTGTAACGATATAATTAACTACTAATACAACGTAATTACTATTTTCTAAAATATGACCTTGAGCTTTAAAGTCCTGAGTCATAATGGCGAAATTTAGCTGCCACTTTAATGCTGACTAAAATAGCGCACAAGTAAATGCGATAGTCACTGCATTAGTTAATGGCTGAGCTTGAATGCGCATAGTGCCTTTGCTGCATAAAGTCTTCCAAAAACCATGCGGCAAACTCATGTCTGCCCTCTACATCCGCTTTACTATATATATCTGAAGCTTGTTGGCGTACTGTTTTTTCTTTAGTGCTTCTAAGTGCGCTAATTTCTTTAAAGCTAAGTCCTTTGAGTAATAACATAGCGACCTCTTGCTCGCTGCGAGTGAGTGTCCACTGAGAAAATTGAGTTTGTATAACACCACTGTATTGATGGCGCGCGTCTTTCATTTCCTGCGATATATTGTTTAGCTGAGTCATAGAGTTGTTTAACTCGCGCTTGAGGTTATTAATTTTTTTGGTTCGTGCGTTAATATCTTTAATTAAATACAGAGCACCCAAGCCAGAAATAACCACAATTAAACTCTCAGTAAAAATATGCCACTGCGGCACTCCTAATTTTAAATCCATGATCACGTCAAAAAAATTTAACACCATGATCATCAATAGTGTTGCTGCAATTATTTTATCTCTCATTAAAGTCTCTATTATCAGTAAGTTAAATTTACAATGGACATATGTACTGTGATACAAAAATTAAGGTTTATTGGCATGTTAAGGCGTTTGCCTGATGCGATAACCCCGTAAAAAAGGCATGGTTATTCTATAAAATTAATCACATGCGAACAAACCAAATGCAGTTAAATTATACAAAAATACGATGTAATTTTGTTCAACACTCTAACGCGTTATTATTTATCGCTATGCTGACCTGTTTAACTATTAGCCGTGTGTCAGCCGCGCAAACGCTTGCTCCCATTCCGATTAGCGAATTAAGCGGGTTTGATACTCAATTTGCCACCACTCATGCTACTGACTTTATTGATGCTCAAAGTGTAATGGGGGAAGTGAGTTATAAGCCGGGTATAAATTACACGGTATTGTTTGCATTTGATGTCGCGCAAATTAATTATCTATACGCTAACGGGAGTCATGTAAAAAAAGGCGCTATTGTTGCAACTGTTCAAGGCAGTGATGTTCAGCACTTTTTAGACACTTACCAATCAGCAAAAGACATGCTTAATGTAGCTAAGAGCCATTATGATATAAACAAGGTGCACCTTAAAAATAAAATTATTAGGAGCTCTGAGTGGGTCACTATTACGCAAAGTTACTATGCAGCTAAACTGAGCTTTGAGCATTTAAATCACCAAATGCGCTATTTGCAGGTTGATGAGCAAGAAAACGTGAGCTTGATCAGCCCAAAAACAGGGATATTACAATTTCCTACTCAAGCGGCAAATCGTATGTTAGGCGAACGAGCATTCGACATTCTTGACCCTAATAGTATTGAGGTTAAGTTTACTGTTCCTATTAGCTTGGGCAAAGGGGTATCTTATTTTAGGGTTTCTGAGCAGTGCCAACTCAAAATTAAAAGCGTAGACAATATTGCTAATAAGTACCATCAAACTATTTGGGCATCACCAAGCTCTGCACAATGTAACTTAACCATTGGGCAGAGTATTAAAGCGGTTCCGGTTAAAAAAATAACGGGTTACAGCGTTGCCAAATCGGCGCTATTTGAGTTTGAAAATACCAATTATATTGCCATTAAAGCTGACGAACACCTTGAGTTTGTGCCTGTACAGTTAATTGGTTCACGTAATCAAGATTTTATTTTTAGCGCCAATATCCCCTTAAATAACCGACAAGTATTAATTAGCTCAGTAAGTGCATTGCAGGGAATACTGTTGCATTTAGGGAGAGAATAAATGTTGAACCTGCTTATTAAGTTTTCACTAACGCAGCGATTGTTTGTTAGTATTTTTGCCATTATTGCTATGGTTATAGGGGCTCGCTCGTGGTTGAGTATTCCGGTGGATGCATTTCCTGAAATATCGCCTACCCAAGTAAAAATTGTTTATAAATTACCGGGTATGAACGCCCTTGAAATTGAATCCCAAGTAACGCGCATTATTGAAACCGAACTACTGGGCATTCCTGCTCAGCAAATGCTGCGCTCTACCACCAAGTATTCGATTACCGATATTACCATTGACTTTAAACAAGGTACTGACATTTACTGGGCGCGCCAGCAAGTAAACGAGCGGCTGTTAAATATTTTACCTAGCTTACCTACCAATATTAGTGGTGGTATGGCACCAATGAGTACGCCGCTGTCTGAAGTGTTTATGTTTACCATAGAAAGCCCTAATTTATCGCTGATTGAAAAAAGAGAGTTACTTGATTGGCAAATACGGCCATTACTGAGAACCGTGAGTGGCGTAGCTGATGTAAATAGCTTAGGCGGGTATGCAAAAACGTTTGCTATCGCCCCCAACAACTTATTAATGCAGCAGCATCAAGTTAGCTTTTTACAACTGCGAGAGGCGATAGTGCAAACCAATCAAAATGGTGGCATAGGGCGCTTAGAAAAAGGCAACGATACGTTAATTTTGCGTACTGAGGGTAAATATAGTGATTTAGAGGCCATCAAAAATACAGTCGTTAAATCAACACAAAACAAAGTGATCCGCTTAAGCGATGTGGCCCATGTTGATATCGGAAGTTTAACTCGTTATGGGGCTGTGACCAAAAATAGCGAAGAAGCTGTTCAAGGGCTAATTATTGCGCTTAAAAATAGTAACACAGCGCAAGTGGTGACAGAGGTAAAAAGTAAACTGCGCCAAATCGAAGCCTCACTGCCGCAAGGTACCAGCATTAATGTGTTTTACGATCGTTCTAATCTTATTAACACCGCAATTAGCACAATTACTGGCGCATTAGGCCAAGCTATCATTTTAGTAATTGTATTATTGGCGTTGTTTTTAGGGGATATTCGCTCCTCTTTAGTGGTGTCGTTATCATTACCTATGTCGGCGCTGTTAACTTTCATTATGATGAAACAGTTTAATTTATCAGCCAACCTAATGAGCTTAGGGGGCTTAGTGATAGCAATTGGTTTGCTGGTGGATTCATCGGTTGTCATTGTTGAAAATATTTTAAATCGGCTGGCTAATAATCAACATTTACCTAGGCTACATGTTATTTATCGCGCCTGTAAAGAGGTTGCTGCACCGGTTTTTTCAGGCACTATCATTATTATTATTGTATTTTCACCACTGTTAATGCTCACCGGGCTTGAGGGAAAATTATTTACCCCTGTAGCGCTCACTATCGTATTTGCTATGTTAAGTGCGCTATTGTTATCGCTTACAGTTATTCCTATTTTAGCCTCGCTATTGTTGAAAAATGAACCCGTAAAACAGCCTAAAATGGTGACTTTGTTACAAGGCTTTTATAGTAAAACCCTTGCTGAGGCGATTAAAAAGCCAATGCTAATAAGTGTTACTTCAATGATGGTACTGATCCTCAGTGGCGTGTTATTTCAGGGACTTGGTAAAAGCTTTATGCCAGTGTTAGATGAAGGCGACATTATTGTTCAGCTTGAAAAATCTCCCAGTATTTCACTACAGGCTTCCCTTGATATAGACAAGCAAATTGAAGCCACCTTATTAAAAAACACTCCAGAAATAGTGCAAATTGTCGCGCGTACTGGATCGGATGAACTGGGGCTTGATCCTATGGGGTTAAACGAAACCGATGTGTTTATGGAGTTGGCACCAAAAGAGCAATGGCGCTTTGCTTCAAAAGCGCAACTAATAGAGCATATTCGCCAAACGCTTGCGCAATTTCCAGGTGTTAATATTGGCTTTACTCAACCTATTCAAATGCGTGTATCAGAAATGCTAACGGGTGGCACTGGCGATATTTCAATTAAAGTGTTTGGTAACGACATTGCAACCTTGTCATCGCTTGCAGAAAAAATCACTGCGCTTGCAAATCGTATTGAGGGGGCAAGTGATGTGCAAATGGCGCTTATTGAAGGGGGCAAATACGTTAATATTAAGCTCAACCCTGAGGTTGCGAGTCAATTTGGTTTAACAACGCAAACATTAAGTGAGTATTTAAAGTCTCAGCTTGAAGGATTACAGGTGTCTGCGCTGCAAGAGGGCAACCGTGTTATTCCTATTGTATTTAATAGTGCCACAGCTAAAAACCAATTAGTGGATTTATCTTCTATTCAAGCGCTAAAAAGTAGCCTTATTTTAATGCCAGATAATAGCTTAATGCCGCTTGAAGACGTTGCTAGTATTGGTTTTAAAACAGGGCCATTGTTAATAGAGCGCGAAAAGGCTAAGCGCTTTGCCTCAGTTAGCGTCAACGTAGATAACCGTGATGTGGTGAGTTACGTGAATGAACTTAAAGCTAAAATTAGCAGTAATATAAAGTTACCCAGTGGATTTACTTTATCTTTTGGTGGCGAGTTTGAAAGTCAGCAACGCGCAACGCAAAATTTATTAGTACTCATTCCTGTGGCGTTAATATTAATATTTATTATTTTATTTACTACCTTTAAATCGCTATCTAAATCAATGCTAATTATTGCCAATATCCCGTTTGCGCTGATGGGCGGGGTGATTGCTTTGTATATTAGTAATGAATATTTATCGGTGCCTGCATCGGTAGGGTTTGTTGCCCTATTGGGGGTAGCCGTACTTAATGCGATTGTGATGATCAGCTATTTTGAACAAACTAAAATGTTTGCTGCAAATGTAACGCAGTGCATTTTAGATGGTGCTAGTAGGCGGCTACGCCCTGTATTAATGACCGCGACAACCGCTATGTTTGGTTTATTGCCGCTGGTGTTTGCAACAGGTCCAGGGGCTGAAATACAAAAGCCATTAGCTATCGTAGTTATTGGCGGGTTAATTACCTCCACTATTACAACACTTTATTTATTACCTATCTTTTATGGTTGGTTGGAGAAGAAACATGGCTGAACAGTTACTTTTTACCCTAAATGCACCCACAAATATAAAAGATGACGTAGTTGATATATTAATAGGCATAGACTGTATAACCGGCTTTAACTTAAAAAAAATTCAAGGCTATAGCAAAGAGCACAGCGAGTTTGATATTGCCGAGCAAGTAGAAGGGCATCGCAGTTTTTATCAATTTGAGGTGCATATTTTATTATCTGAACTTGCCATAGTAAAAACGGCGCTAAGTCCTGTTTGTAAGTACACGCCGTTAAAATATTGGGTAACCCCAATTTATGAAAGTGGGCACTTAGGATAACTCAGTATCTAGCATTTTATGCTGCTGAGCATTCTCAGCAGCATTGCGTTGCGTGTTACTCGAACACTCCTTTTATGACTGCATGGGTGTTTTGCACCATTAAAGTGCCGTTAGCCCATACATACTCAGGGGTTAAGGTCTCTTTATCAAGAAGGACAACATCCGCGTCGCTTGTTGCTTTAAGGCGGCCTTTATCAAGTCCTAAAATATCGGCAGGGTTACTGGTTATGCTCATTAAAGCCTGCTCTATAGGGACGTTATATTCTTTGACTGCTTGCTGAAACGAACTCAGTAGGGATGCCTCTTTGCCCACCTCAAGCCCTAATAAATTAAAGTCTTTATCAAAAATAGGTAAACTAGCATGGCCATCTGAGCTCATAGTGAGTTGATTTGGTGCTACGCCTTGTTCTAAGCAGTAGGCAAGGGCATGGGCTGCTGCATATTCACCATGTGCTAAATCGTAGTCGGTGGTGCTGGTGGTAAAGTCGATAGTACCGCCTTGATCACAAAAGTGAATACCGGCATCAAGAAGTCCTTTATTACGGTTCATATGCGTAGGATAAAACTGTTTAAGCTTAATATCACTTTGCTGAGCCACCTGATGCAAAATACTCAAGTGACTATCAACAGGGCCCACATGAATACTCACAGTGCCTTTTTTACCACTGAGCATACCGGCTACTTTGGCCTCGGCTGCCAATTCTGCTAATTGCTGGACCGTAGGTTGGCTACTGCGATGATCAGAAATAGCCACTTCGCCAACACCTATAAACTCCTCTATATACATGATGTCGTCAGTGATTGAGCGAGTAAGAGTTTTAGCGGGTAAATGATACGAACCGGTATGGCAAAATACATTCAGCCCTTGCTCTTTTAGGCCTTTTGCTTTGGCAACCAAATTGGTAAGCGTACGTGAGCTTGAGTCGGTACCCAGTGCGCCCACCACTGTGGTAGTGCCCGATAGGGTTGCATCGGTTAGGTTCATTTCAGGGGTACGGCTGGCAAATCCAGCTTCGCCACCGCCACCGGTAATATGCACTAACGAGTCAACAAACCCCGGCGTAACAAGCTTATTTTTACCGTCAATTCGTTTGACGAGTACACTGCTGTCGAGGATTATATTTTCGTCAATAGCAATGATTTTACCACCGCCAATTAAAACATCTTGTGTGCCTAGGTAGGTAGGTGCATAAACGTTTGCACCTTGAATTAAAGTTAACATAACAAATTCTTTTTATTGATAATTAATAAAGTAAGCAAGAAATATAAAGCCGCTTGCTAATACAAAAAGTGCTAGAGCAAAGCGCCAAATAAACGCAGCCCATTCTCCCCAATCTAATTTCACGACCCCTAAACAACCAATTAAACTAGCTGAGGTGGGAATTAAAATGTTGGTTAATCCATCGCCTAATTGAAAGGCCAATACTACAATTTGCCTTGATACATTGAGCAAATCGCCAAGTGGAGACATCAGTGGCATAGTGATGGCAGCTTGGCCTGAACCCGATGAAACAAAAAAGTTAAATACACTTTGAAACACCAGCATTCCCCAAGCTGCAATGTAATCTGGCACACTGGCTATGCTACTTGCACAGTAATAAAGCAGGGTGTTGAGAGTTGAGGGAGTGGTTAAATCACTACCGCCTAATAGTAATACAATGCCTTTAGCCAGTGCGACTAATAACGCCGCTGGCAATAATTCTTGTGCACCGTGTTTAAACGCTTCCGCGCACTCATTCGCGGTTAGCTTTTTAAACACGATGGCAATTATTGCACTGATAAGGCCAATACAAAAAAACTGCGCAGCAAGCTCAGGAATATAATATTGGCGCGCCATCACCCCCCATACAACCCAGGCTATGCCCAATACAAACACTAATAATGTGAGTGCATCGGCTAGGCTGAGTTTAATCGTTGGCTGATCACCCGTTTTTTGGGATTGTGTTTTTATCCGTTTTGCATAGCGCATTGTAAACACGAGGCCTACAAGGGTAAAACAAGCCCACGCTAACATACGAAAGCCCGCACCAGAAAATACTGGGATTTCAGCTATCGATTGCGCTATAGCAATGCTAAAAGGGTTCATCCATGAGGTGGCAAAGCCTATTTGCGTGGCCACGTAAGTTGTAAGTACAGTGACTTTAGCGTCGTAGCCAAGTTGTTGCATAATAGGGAGCAGCACAATACAAAATGCAATAGCCTCTTCGCCCATACCAAATACCGCGCCGCCTAACGAAAATAGTAAAAACAGTAAGGGAATAAACAGCCATTCAACCCGCTGGGTTTTATTAATAAGTGCCATAATGCCGTTATTAATCGCGCCGGTTTTCATAATAATGCCAAAGGCACCGCCAGTGATTAAAATAAACGCCATTACGCCAATAGCTGCACCATATTTATCACCCGACACTAAGCCTTCAAACAATACATTTGCTAAACCAATGTCGCCACCTTGTGCAAAAACAGGTGGTGATTGTTGGTCGTTAACGGCTTGATATTGTGAAAGCTGCACAGTGTGGCTACCAGATTCTGCATTAAATACCCCAGGGGTAATAAATACCGTGGCCATATAGGCAACCACTGCCACACACAGCAAAATGATGCTTGCATCTGGCATAGAAAATTGTTTTTGTTTCATAATTTCACTTTAATAAAAGGTCATTGTGTTGATGCGTAAATAAACGCTTAAACGTACTTTAGCACTTAATAGGCAGTGTCACTGTAGCCATGACCTGTAATAAAAGGAAGGCCGCAAAGCGTTTGCTTTACGGCTAAGCGGTTAAAAGCGGTAGCTAATACTTAATTTATAATTAGCACCTAGGGCATTATGATTAATTGAATCAAAGCCACGGCTTGAACCATAGAGTTTAGGCGGTTCTTTATCAAAAATATTATCTATACGGGCGCGTAAAGTAAGCGCTTTATTAACATAGAAACCCGCTGATAAATCCCATACGAGCCAATCGTCAACCTGATGACTGCCCTCTGGATCAAGTTTACCGAGTTCATCAAGTTCGTCAATCTCACGGCCTCTAAGCCCTTCGATATCGTCTTCATAACTGCTGGTGTAGTTAGCCCCTAAGTTTAAGTAGTAGCTTTGTGCTTCCCAATCGATTGACATACGAGCGATGTTTTCAGGGTAGCGATATGTACCCACTAGCTTTTCAATTGAGTCTGAGCCCGGTTTGTTGCGTTCAAATTCAAGGTAGTGAGTACCGTCAAAAGCGAAGGTTAAGTCGCCGCCAGATAACGCAAAGCGATGGTCAAATTTAATATCAATACCCGCTAACGTTTGTGTGCCGGTATTTTCAAGCGGAATGACATGGTCGCGGAATAAGGGTAAGTAGTCTTCACCAGGACGGGGATTAAAGTTATCTGGGTTTTTATCGCCAGCTTTGTTATCTTCATCAACATAGTTAGCTAAAATCTCAGTAAGATTAGCGCCATCTTGCTCGATATTTAAACCGCTATTGTCAAAGACACCACATAACTCATTTTCGTAAGAAATACCTTGCTCGCCTTCTGGGACAATACCGCAATGGCGCAGTGATGCATCAGTAATGGCGCGATCGAGTACTGCAGTCATGTTGGTATCAATCACTTCTTCGTGATCAAACTGCCAATAATCAACGGTTAAGTTAGTATCAGCGCTTGGGCTCCAGGCAAAGCCAACACTAATAGCCTCAGATTCCTCAGCTTTAAGGGCTTGATTACCAAGTTCGAGCGAGTTAACGCTTACCTCAGTACCTTCACCCATACAGTAAAGATCAGACACCGCTTGGTTAGCACCACAATCGAAAGTGGATTGCGTGGTTCTTAATTTAACGCCAGCTTGAGTTAATGATGGTGCTCTAAACGAGGTTGACCATGAACCACGAACAACTAACGAATCAGTCGGGCGATAGCTCAAACCTATTTTAGGATTAAAGGTGCCACCAAAATCATCGTAATGATCGTATCGACCCGCTGCTTGTAGCTCTATTTGCTCACTCAGTGAAATACTTAATTCAGCAAACGCTGCATATTGAGTGCGATCGGCTTCTGATAAACTAGAGCCAAAGCCAAATACATCAACAAGATAGTCTTTATCTGCTTGAGCTTGTGAATCAAGCGAAGGAATGTCGCTTAGCTCTTCACGGCGTGCTTCTACCCCAAATGAGGCATAGGCTGGTAGGTCGTTAAAGGTAAATAGCTCACCATTAAAATTAGCATCCCAGCCGTAAACTGTACTTTCTCCGCTGCGTGTTGGGCGAGCTTGCGCTGTTGCCAAAATGGCATCATTAGCGGCGTCGCCTTGAAGGAAAGGGTTGTAAAAAGGCAGCAGTTCTCCCGATGCACAGTTTAAGTCAGTACTGTCATAACTTGCCAGCGTACCGTCTGAACATAGCTCGCCTGTAATCGCGCCATGGAACTTGTAACGATTATAAACCCCTGCAATCGCTTCTTGCTCTGAACGTGAGCGAGAAAAGGTTACCCCAGATTCCCAACCCCAATCACCAATTTCACCACTTAGGCTACTTACTAAGCGAAAGTTTTTCGTTTCTACTTCCACCGTTCTTGGGGCATTAAAGCGCGCATCAAATGCAAAACCATACACTTCTCGACCACTTTGGGTATCAAATGGGTCAATGTAGAGTTGATCTAATAAATCATTACTACCATCGGCATTATCGTAAATAAATAAGGCGTCTTCTAAAACATACGGGCCGTCGTCGTCATTAATTTGGTTAATAGGTGAGGGCGATGAGTACGCTTTTGCCTTGGTCTGACTGTAAAAAAAATCAGTATGCCATTGTAGACCACCAAGCTCACTATTAAACATAAAGCCGGTTGAAAGGCTTTCAAATGGCGTTTCTAGGTAATCATCTTGATTAGGGTAGTAAGCACAAATTTGTTCATCAAATTCAGTAGTAACTAACTCGGTTTTGCAGTTTGGTGATGGAAGTTCGTTACCATCTCGGCTGCTGAAATAATAAATATTAGGTGAGTTCTCCAGCTTAGGTAAATAGGAGTAACCATTCACTAAAGAGGGAGAGGCCGTGTAATTACGATCGGTCGCTTTGAAAGCGTTACGGTCGTATATATCTGCAAATACCGTTAAGTTACTCTCGCCTATTTTTGTACCATACACTAAGTTTAATTGTTTTTTACTTTCGTCATGTTGATCAAAGCTATCGGCAAACGAAGTATTGATTTCAGCGCCTTCAAAATCATCTTTTAAAATGTAGTTAATAACACCCGCTACAGCATCGGCACCATAAACGGCTGATGCACCGGTGGCTAAAATATCAATACGTTCAATGGCCGCTAGAGGAATAGAATTCACATCTACAAAGTTTTCAGTACCTGCAGCAAATGAACTAGGCGCAACTCTTCGCCCATTTATTAATGTCAGCGTTGCCGAAGGTCCCATGCCTCGTAAGCTCGCTGCTGATTGACCTGCTGGTGTAGAGGTAGACGTACCACCACTTTCAGAGGTTGAGAACGTACCGCTTCCGCCTTTAAATACAGATAAATCTTTGAGTAATTCATGAATGGTATTAGCACCAGAGCGTTTGATTGCATCTTGGTCTAACACGGTTAGTGGAATAGTGCCTTCCAGATCAACGCCTTTTAAGCGAGATCCTGTTACTTCTACTCGTTCAATGTTGGTATCAGTTTGAGTTTCTTGTGCATACACACAAGTGACAGGGCTCAGTAAAGCGCTTACTGTGGCCGCAATAGTTAGTTGACGAAACATTGTAGTACCTTTTGTCTTTTTTAAGCGCGCAGAAATAGGTTTAATATTTCTTAAGGCTTTAATTATTATGGTTTTTAGACAGGGCAATGGTGAAATGACACGCTGAGCCCCTCACAGAAATTAGTGAGGCGGTGGGCTACTCGTCAAACCACTCCGAAAGGTAGTGTGGTGAGTAGAAATATGTTGTAAGCAATGTTGCTTTTTTAAACATAATTCTCGTTCCAAAAAGGTTTTTGACAAAGCTAGCAAATGGGTGCTAGCTTACTCGCGTTTTAAAGTTCCTTTTTTTTATAGCAAGTGAGAGACGCTCTCGCAAGTTATTTCTTATAATTTTTTACATGAGTGTAACATAATGGAACGAATAAATTTACCAAACAAGCGGTTAGTTAAATCGCGAATAATAACCGCTTTTTACTCAATTTTAATTGCTTTTTCGCTACAGTTAAGCGCAAAAGAGCCTAGTCAAACTCTCGTGTTAGTGGGGGGAGCTCTCACAACATGTGCCAGTTTAAGCCCTAAAAACTGTGAAAAAAATACACAAATTTCGGGTAAAACGCATAATGTATTTACGCTCTCTCAGGCTAAAATTAGTCAAATAAAGCAACAGTGGCCCAGTAAAAATAGCCAAGCTAAAAACAACACTATTAAAAATTTAGCAACAATGCAGGCTAAGTCATCGCCCACATTGTCGAAAAAAGAGTTGTTATGGCTATGGCGTGATATTGATAGTACACAGCTCAATAATTTATCGGATCAAGAATACAATTTTGTAATAGATATGCTTGAAGTAGCGCAAATAAAAAGCGACAACACACGACTAAAAGAGCAGGTAAATACTGCGCTTAATAGCGAATCGGCAGCGACAGAGATTTTGCAGTTTATATCGGGAAGTTTAAAAGTTAATGATACTAACCCGAGTATGCTAGCCATTACCGCCTCAAGCAGAGACCCTTATGAATCTGCTGATTTTTATGAAGGATTACTAAGCTTCCCTAATGTAAATTCGCAATGGCTTGCATTAACCCCTGCGCTTGCTAAAGCAATAACCACCAACAAGTGTGATGATATAACCACGCTTAGGCACTCCGAAATGGGGCTATATCAACGCGAACATATTTACCCTGATCGCACACAAGCTGAATATCAATTGTGTAAAAAAGGCACCGACGCTTTAGTAGAGCTAATCAATAATAGCACCGGTATTATGTTTAATGGCGGCGATCAAAGCTTAACCCGAAAAGTATTATTTGATGAAAATAACCAGCCTTACCCTTGGACAAAAGCATTACAGTCTCGCCCTGTTATTGTTGGAACAAGTGCAGGTACCGCGGTGCAAAGTGGTGGGCAAGCCCACGCCGGGAATGTGGTGATGATCACCAATGGCACTAGCTTGTCGGCATTGAAAGAAGGCGCACAAGCCATTGATGCCCCAAGTGAACGCTCAAACAGCGATAGTTTAACTTACAACCGCTTTGGGGGTTTAGGCACATTTAGTTACGGTGTACTCGATACACACTTTAGCGAGCGAAACCGTACATTAAGACTAGGCACTTTGCTCGACGACTTAAGCGCAAACCAAGATCAGCCGACATTCGGTTTTGGTGTAGACGAAACCACAGCCTTAGTGGTGATTAAATCTGAAGCTGGCAATTTAATGACCGTAATTGGTAAAAATGGTGTGGTGATGGTTAAATCAACAGAGCAAGCTCAGGCTGAAACTAAAACTAAAACTAAAACCTACAGTTACTCTTACTGGCCTGTGGGCAGTGTGATTGATATTAAAAATAACGATTTTACCTTAAGTCAGCGCAGTATTAGCCAAGCATTGCCAGCAATTAAAATACCGCCTTTACCAGTTCAGCGTTTTGGCAGCATTTTAACGCAGGCCAAATTACGCTCTTTAACGCAAGCCATGTGCCTTAGCCAAGAACAAACGGCTGTTGGCCAGCAAGATGAGTTTATTATTAGCCTATCTACCACGCCTGAGTCGGCATATCATCGTATTAGTGCTGCGCAGTATGGCTGTGCGGTGAGTAATTTAGAAATTGCAGTGAGTACCTTTTAATTTAATGCCACGCAAGCTAATTTAATTAAACACGCTGCTTAGTTGATTTTAGATTAAGCGGCCATACTATATTTAAAGCGTGTTTATTAAATCACAACAAAAGGAAGGTTCATGAGTAAAGTAGCGGTTATTTATTTTTCGGGATATGGCCATACCAAAAAAGTGGCTGAATTTGTAGCTGATGGAGCAAACGCTCAGCTTATTGCAATCGATGAGAATGGCGACATAAAAGACACCGATTGGGATGTATTAAACAATGCAGACGCCATTATTTTTGGTGCACCTACCTATATGGGCTCATATCCTTGGCAGTTTAAAAAGTTTGTTGATGCTACCTCTAAAGTATGGTTTACCATGGGGTGGAAAGACAAAGTATTTGGCGGGTTTACTAATAGCGGCAGCCTAAATGGCGATAAACAAGTCACTCTAATTAGTATGCAAACATTGGCTTCGCAACATGGTGGAATTTGGGTAAGCCTAGGGTTACCACCGGCCAATAAACTGGAATCAACTCGTCAAGACATCAATAACTTAGGCGGTTCAGTTGGCGTATTAGTGCAATCACCTACTGATGCAGATGAATCTGCTATTCCATCAGGCGATTTAGAAACGGCTCGTTTATACGGCGAACGTGTAGCTGATGTGGCCAAACGCTTAAAGTAAAAGTCACTCGATAAAATAAGTTAAAAAAGCCACATTGTGTGGCTTTTTTAGTTTGATAATTCTAATTTTTGTTGTTTGTGCTCTAGCTGGTATAAGCTTGAAAATTGACGTTTATGAACTTCAAATAAATACGCTCTTAGCTGCTCTTTACCATGGTGAATGTGTTTAATTTTTGCTGCTATACCACACTTACTCTGCCTAACCGGTTCTATATCTAATGATATCGCCGCTTCGTTGGGTAAAATAAATTGCATATTCTGCAACTCATCAAGCTCACTGTGTACTGATGTGGGTTTTAAAAATATTCCTGTGCTAGATATAGATTCAATGCAAAAACCTTGGCTTTGGATATTTAATTCGCTCAACCGCCAGCTGCGCTGAATACCTTTAGTGTCAATTACTTCGGGGGCTTCTAATACGGTACTGAAATGGCCTAATTCATCGGTTTTAAATTGAAGTGGGAACCATAGTTGGTAGTGGGCTACTTCTGCTAATAAGGTTAATTTAGCTTGACCAAGTAAATGCGCAATACCATCTGGTATTGATGTTTGTACTGTTAACTTTGTTTCATTGATTAATGCACTACTTTGACTAGGTTCAAATAAGCCAGATAAAAAGTTAATTTCTTCGTCAGACAAATCCATGTATTTTCCTTAATACCTAAATTGTGGATTCTATTCCTCACAAGGTTACTGCCCAATGAATGAACAGTTTATTATTTTGTAAGCTCCGCATAGCGCGGCTAAATTTTTATACAATTAAAAATTTCAACCTTCCTGATTGAAATTTTAAATGGTTGATTTTAATTAGTTTTGTTTATTTTTAAACTCAGTGAGTTAAATAGTTGTATGCGTTTTTTACTATTTTAACCTTATTATCACCAATAAGTTAAGTAATAAAGTGTACAAAATTAAAACGCTTCGCGATGTTTTTATATCAACAATGCGTAAATGAGACTTAGGTCTAGCTTACGAAGCATAAGGAAATACTTAGAATAGCGCCAAATAAAAATGGGGTTTAAGGGGTTCCAAATGCAATTAGAACGAATTCGTCGTAGCGATTTACACAACAAAGTGATGTCTGCAGAGCAGGCCAGTTTATTTATTAAAGACGGCATGACCGTGGGTATGAGTGGTTTTACTCGTGCCGGTGAAGCGAAAGCTGTACCACGTGCGCTTGCAGAGCGAGTGCGTGAAAACCCAATGAAAATTAACCTAATGACGGGCGCGTCATTAGGAAACGACTTAGATAAGCTACTAACTGAATCAGGTGCGTTAGCGCGTCGTATGCCATTTCAAGTAGACAGCACATTACGTAAAGCGATTAACAACGGTGAGGTCATGTTTATTGACCAGCATTTATCTGAAACCGTTGAACAGCTACGTAATCATCAGTTAACGATGCCTGATGTAGCGGTCATTGAAGCCGTAGCTATTACTGAAGAAGGCCACATAGTACCTACAACATCAGTGGGCAATTCAGCCAGCTTTGCTATTTTTGCCAAACAGGTAATTGTAGAAATTAATATGTTACACCAGCCAGAGCTTGAAGGGCTGCACGACATTTATATTCCATCTTATCGTCCAACACGTACGCCAGTGCCATTAGTGAAAGTAGATGACCGTATTGGTAGCACTGCTATTCCAATCGACCCGGCTAAAATTGTGGGTATTGTATTTACCAATCAAAGTGACTCATTTTCAACTGTTACCGACCCAGATGCAGACACAGCCTCTATTGCACGTCACTTAGTGAACTTTTTTAAAGAAGAAGTAGCACAAGAGCGTATGCCTGAAAACCTAGGCCCATTACAAGCCGGTATTGGTAACATTGCCAACGCAGTAATGATGGGTTTATTAGACTCTGATTTTAAAGACCTCACTATGTATTCAGAGGTACTACAAGATTCTACCTTTGATTTAATTGATGCGGGTAAACTTAATTTTGCATCAGGGTGTTCAATTATTTTATCAGAGCGTTGTAACTCACAAGTATTTAATAACCTTGAAAAGTATCGTGATAAGCTAGTACTTCGACCACAAGAAATGTCTAATCACCCTGAAATTGTGCGTCGTTTAGGTATTATTGCAATTAACACTGCACTTGAGTTTGATATATATGGCAACGTTAACTCAACCCATGTGTGTGGTACTAAAATGATGAACGGTATTGGTGGTTCAGGCGACTTTGCACGTAATGCGCATGTATCGGTGTTTGTAACTAAATCAATTGCCAAAGGTGGCGCTATTTCAAGTGTTGTGCCTATGGTAAGCCATGTTGATCATACCGAGCACGATGTTGATATTTTAGTAACCGAGCAAGGCCTTGCTGATTTACGCGGTTTAGCACCACGCGAACGTGCAATTGAAGTCATTAAGCACTGTGTACATCCAGATTATCGCAACGCCATGCTTGACTACTACGAGCGTGCATGTGTTCGTGGCGGTCATACGCCTCATATTTTAGAAGAGGCATTCAGCTGGCATACCCGCCTTGAGCAACAAGGCACAATGAAGCAAAGCTAATACATAAAACCCCGCATCTGCGGGGTTTTTATTTTTAATTAGTCTAAAATATTAGACTCAGACCAAACCCTAAGATCGTGAAGAATTCCTAGTGCAGAGCGCCCAAACTCAGTGAGCTCGTAGGTGACAGCAATAGGTCTAGTGCTGATCACCGTCCTTAAAACCATCTTATTGGCCTCTAACTCTTTTAAACGTTGATCTATCATTTTTTTGCTCGCTCCACCTAACATTCGAGTTAGATCATTAAAGCGAACAGGTTCATCTTTTAAGTGATAAATAATAGAACTTGTCCACTTCCCGCCAATTAAGCGCATTCCTTTTTCAATAGCACAAGGTTCTAAGCAGGCATTTAAAACTTTTTTTCTTCCCTTACTATCTGTTTCTATAGAGCTTTCCAAAATTTAACCTCTAAAATAGGGTGGTTACTAAAAGTATACTAATTGAATCTATTCTTCAGGTAACTATTATATACCACATTAAAGTAAAGACCAATTTTCGTACTATTTTTGGAGAGATCACATGAGCAAGGTACTCATTATAAATGCACACCAATATTATCCTTTTTCAGAGGGCAAATTAAATGCCACTCTAGTTGATGTAGCATCATCGATACTGATAGAAAAAGGCCATGAAGTTAAAACCGTAACTATGACAGATAGTATTGATGTAGAGGCACAATTAGCACTTCATCAATGGGCTGACGTTGTCTTACTGCAATCACCTATTAACTGGATGGGCGTGCCATTTTCGTTCAAAAGGTATATGGACGAGGTGTATACAGCCGGTATGGGTGGCGCCATGTGTAATGGCG
This sequence comes from Pseudoalteromonas sp. US3C1013, assembly GCF_048401115.1. Lineage (GTDB taxonomy): Bacteria > Pseudomonadota > Gammaproteobacteria > Enterobacterales > Alteromonadaceae > Pseudoalteromonas > Pseudoalteromonas undina. The sequence goes on from NZ_CP183075.1 coordinate 1,060,017, forward strand.
ATGGTCGTCACCAGGACGACCCAAAAAGCGGTTATGGCACAGGTGGCACACTTAAAGATACTAAATATATGATGTCACTCACATTTAACGCACCAGAGGAGTCATTTAACAATTCAGAAGAATTTTTTAATGGTAAAAGTGTTGACGACTTAATGTTCCCAATGCATATGAACTTTAAGTTTTTTGGTATGACAGCAATGCCTACCATTGCTTGTTTTGATGTTATGAAAAACGCCGATATAGATACTGACTTAGCGCGCTTTAAAGCACATATAAGTACACACTTTTGAGAGGAAACACAATGACTAATGCATCACAGTATACAAATAAACTTCTTCCGGGGAGTCGTTTCCCAAAGATTAATTGCCCTGTACTAAATAGTAACGAAGTAGAGTTAGGGCGTGTCCAGCAAGACGCTGCTTGGCAAATGGTGGTTGTGTATCGTGGCCAGCATTGTCCTATGTGTACGCAGTATCTAAATCAGTTAGAAGAAATTAAACAGTCATTACAAGACATTGGAGTTTCTTTAATTGCTGTATCGGCCGACAGCGAAGCGCAGTTGTTAACACATAAAGAGAAGTTATCAGTGAGTTACCCCATTGCGTTTGAATTAAAGCCTGAACAAATGAATGCGTTAGGGCTGTATGTTTCTCAACCTCGCAACGCTCAAGAAACAGACCATTTATTTGCTGAGCCTGCTGTGTATGTAGTGAATGAACACGGTACAGTACAAGTTGTTGATATCTCAAATAATCCATTTGTAAGACCAGATCTGTCTACTTTATTGCGAGGTATAACTTGGATTAAAAACCCTGATAATAATTACCCTATTCGTGGAATGCATAAAGGTTAATGTTTGATGGTTTAAGTTTGCCACTATGATCTGTAAAATAACTGCATATTATTTACAGACTCGCTATGGCGAGCAACACAGAGTAACCATAATGGAAAACAAACTAACTGCAATCGATACACTCGCTGAACTTGAAAGTTTTTTACTGCAAGTTGAAAACGGCGGCCTAGGTTTAACCGGCGTAGCAGGCGTGGGTATGGCAACTAATAATGCTGACGGCAGCCGTTTTGTAGCCGTGTTTGATGACAAGCAACAACTTTTATTAGCACGTGAAATTACCGAAGAGATTTTCCAAAGCGGACAAGACATGGTGCGCAACGGCGTAGGGCGTAAGCACTAGTACCTTACTACTAATTTAAAAAGCGCCAAATGGCGCTTTTTTTGTGGTTTTATTTTAAACAGGTGTTAAATATAAAATAAATTTACACAAATGGCACGCTATGTAATGGTTTCACTAGTTTTATTATGTAAAAGCGAAATAGCTCAGGTGAAATCATCAATATTCAACCGTTATCAGGTGTTAGTTAGTATGGACTTTATTGCTATCGGACTTTTCTTTTTAGTTCTTCTAATCGCTTTATCTATTGTTTGGAGCACGCTAAAAACGGGAATTTCACCGATGATGAGCTCAAGCAAAGCGCGCCAAACTATGCTTAATGCAATAAGCATGGATGAAAAAGGCGCATTAATTGATTTGGGTTCAGGTTGGGGGACGCTCGTTATAGCGGTTGCCAAAAATCAGCCTAATAAACAGGTTATTGGCTATGAGTTATCGTGGTTTCCTTGGATGGTTTCAGTGCTTTTTAAATATAGTTTGGGTTTAGGTAATCTTACCCTCTATCGTAAAGACTTCAAAAATGCCGATCTTAGTTCTGCGTCTACTTTGGTATGTTACTTGTTTCCTGGTGGTATGGTAGCGCTTGAAGATAAGTTAAAGCATGAAAAAGTTAATAATAAAATCACTATTGTGAGTAATACCTTCGCTTTACCTTCATGTAAACCAACTAACGTTATCAAGCTTAAAGATTTTTACCAAACGCCAATTTATGTATATCATTGGCAATCCAAATAGAGGGATATTATTTAGGGTCAGTGTTTAGTTGATGTCATATTTTTTATCCATAAGTTCATGTTATCTGCAGACATTGGTTTGGCAATATAATAGCCTTGACCATGATAGCAACCCATATCTATAAGTACTTTTTCGAGCTCTTGCGACTCGATCCCTTCTGCTATTAGGTTATACCCAAATGCTTTACTTAGCGCCACGATACACGTAACGATAGACTTGTCTTCATGGTCTGATAGAAGTTTTTTAACAAAGCTTTGATCTATTTTTAATGTATCTAAAGGTAATTTTTTTAAGTAACTCAACGAAGCGTAACCTGTACCAAAGTCATCTAACGCAATACTTACACCTAAATTTCTACAGCCATTGAGAACGTCGACTGCTTGGTCAACGTTTCCAATTGTAGTGCTCTCTAAAATTTCCAATTCGAGGGTTTTTGGTTTTATATTATTAGTGCTGATGAGTAACTCTCTGAGGTTTTCAACAAAGCCCTCACTAAGTAAATGAGCTGGAGAGATGTTTACACTCATAGAAAGATGATTTCTTGTCCAAATTTTATGTTGTTTTAAGGCCTCAGCAAGTACCCATTCACCAATTAATATACCAATGTGTGGGTGCTCTAATGCCTCTGAAAAGTGACCAGGGTAAAGTAAACCCAAAGTAGGGTGATTCCAGCGTATTAAGGCTTCAACGCCAATCAACTGGTGATCCATTAAATTTACCTTTGGTTGATAATGTAGAATAAACTCTTTACGAGCAATGCCTTTTTCAGCAGCCAATAACAAATCATGTCTTGCATGCCTTAGGCTTTCTTCCTCTGGATCAAAAAACAGAATCCGGTTTGTTCCTGATCTTTTTGCTTGGTACATAGTTTGATCGGCTCTTCGTAAAATGTCATCACAAGTTAAGCCATCATCACTGGGAAGTGCAACGCCGATGCTGACTGAAATTTGAACGGAGCACGAAAACTCTGCTAATTTTATCGGATCGTTTACCTCAATCAGCACGTCTTGTAACAGAATCTCATATTCTTGTATTGTGTGCGCAGCCCCTCTTAATAAAAGGATAAACTCATCTCCACCAATACGCGCTAGTGTATCTTCCTTGCGTAATGTGTTTTGTAGCCTTTGGGCAATGGTTTTCAACACGAAATCACCGGTTTCATGACCATATTTGTCATTAATGGGTTTAAAGTTATCTAAATCTAAATAGGCAACGGCGAGCTTTTGCTGAGATGTAATGGCCTGTTGAAGTTGATCAATTAAAATTGGGCGGCTTGCTAAGCCTGTTAGGCTATCGTAATGTGCCATGTTATGAAGTTTTTTTTCTAAGCTTGCGCGTTGAATGGAACTAGATATAGAGTGTATCAACTGATCGCTTTTTAATTGGTTTTTAAGTAAATAATCGCTTGCCCCTAGGCGCATAGCTTCTGCTGCTATTTTTTCATCCCCTAAGCCCGTGATCATAATCACAGCACAGTGGTTATTTACAGACTTTCTAATATTATCCAGCAGAGTAAGCCCCGATCCGATACCTAATCGGTAATCAACTATGACGCAATCAAATTCCCTATGCTCAAGGTAAGACATAGAGCTTTCAATAGAAGATGCTTCTGAAATTTTAGCCTGTATATTAGAGCGAGATATCATACGGCGTATTTGTTCTCTATCAACCGCATCGTCATCAACAATGAGTAGTTTAATACTGTCGCAGGTTTCAAAATTATCTATTGAAGTTATCATATCCATATCTCTTGCAAAATGGCTTATTCAAGCTCAACGGCATGTATATAAGCATCCATAAGTGTCGCTAATTTGGCAAACTGCGGGCCAATTGCATGTTTAACCATGTAACCTGCTACGTTATTATGGTACGCGCGAGTACGATCGTTATCCTCATTGGAGGTCGTGAGTATAAATACAACGGTATCGTTTAATTTTTCATCTTTACGAATATGCTCTAAAAATTCAAAGCCATTCATCACTGGCATATTCAGGTCTAGCAATACTAAGTAGGGCTCTGATATTTCTTTTTGTTGCGCTTTTTCTCGTAACGCATCTAGTGCCAGCTTTCCGTTTTGTTTCCAAATTATTTTAATTTTAGGATCCACTTTTTTTAGGCTTCTTGTAACGGCTTCCGCGGCAACATCGTCGTCCTCAACAAGCAGTATAGATAGATTTTTGATCATAAATTTTCTTTCCTTGCAAAGCGAGGCCACCAAACATGAAATGTAGACCCTTTTTGCGGTTCATTTGAGCTAACGGAAATGCGCCCACCATGAGCTTGTGCCAGACGCCGACTAATAGACAGCCCTATACCTGAACCCGACTTATCATCAGAGGTTGTTTGAAATAAGCTAAAAATACGCTCGTAAGCCTCTGCTGGTATACCGGGGCCATCATCAGTCACAGTGATATGGCAAAGCGTATTTTCTGCTACACAACGAATCTCTATAGTTCCCTCTTTACTGTCGTGGTGTTTAATGGCGTTACTTAATAAATTGCGGACAACGGTTTCAAGTGGCGTCCATGCAGTGACGATAGTATCTAGTTGAATGTCTTTATGAAGCTTCATTCCAGCCGGTAAATCTAACAGTTCGGTAACGTTAGAAATTAATTTATGCATATCGATTACTTGAGTATCTTGGGTAGCTTTCCCCGCCCTTGCATAGGCCAATAAATTATCGATTAACGTCTCCATTTTATGAATACGATCATCAATACGTGTTAAGTTGTATTCTACTTCAGGCGTGGTAGTGCCTAAATCTTCTTTAATCCATTCAATTAAGTTTGAAATGCCCCGCAATGGAGAGCGTAAATCATGAGAGGCTACATAGGTAAACTCTTTCAGGCTTGTGTTATTTTCTTTTAGCTCAGTTTCCATTCGTTTTCGTTCTGTTATATCTAACAACGAAACAAATACCATGTCTTCATCATTGGTATTTATAAAAGGGCTCAAGCCCACTTCAACCGGGAATTCTTTACCGTCTTTGTGTAACGCGGTTAAATCTCTGCCTACTCCCATACTTCTTACACTGGGTTCACGGTGAAATGAATGACGAAGTGCTGAGTGATGTCCTTGGTAGCGCTGGGGCAATAGCATTTCCATTTTTTTATCGAGTAGTTCTATTTCACTGTAGCCAAAAGATTTGCATAACGATTGATTTACCGCTTGTATAATGCCTGCTTGGTCAACTATTAACACACCATGTGGCGCAGCTTGAATAGAGCGTTGAAACATATTATTTGCGCGCAGCCTTTGCGATATATCAACCAATGTAGCTAAAACTAATTCTTGTTGTCCGTGTATTGGGTTTAAACCTATTTCAATTGGGATTTGCTTACCACTTTTTTGACTCGCAAATAACTCACGGCCTTCACCCATTAAGCGTTTTCGAGGGTTAGCAAAAAACTGACTCATCAAGTGGGTATGATTGGCTTTAAATTGAGCTGGAAGTAAACTATCTATGTTCATCCCTATGAGTTCTGAATCCTCATAGCCTAGTATTTCAGACAGTTGACTATTGGCAAAAAGGATCTGAGCATCAGTATTAACTATCATTGCCCCCATAGGTAAACAATTAACTAGCTGAGTTAAAAACGTCTCATCCATATTTATATTTGAACTTAGTGAGTTAGATTTTTTATTTACTTTTTTAAGGTCCATCAAGCATCCGGCAAGTAAATTTAGTTCCCATAATATAGTAATAGTCGAACAAGTAATGAACAGCAAATCTAGCGAAAGATCATGTTATTTAAATGCTCATTTTAATAGTTTTTTCTTATATTTTAGCGAGTCATCATGGTTGAAAAAGGTGCATTGATTTATTTAGGTTTGGGGAATGTTGGTTGTAATGCTTATTAAATATAGCTTGGGTTTAAATAACCTACACTTTATTGTAACAACTTTAAAAGTGCTGATTTTAGTACAGCGTCTTCTCTGGTATGTTATCTGCTGGTATGGCAGCGCTTGAAGAAAAGTTAAAACAACACGTGCTTAAAAACAGCACCATTGTGAGTAACACCTTCGCTTTGCCATGATATAAACCAACTAAAGTGATCAAGTTTAAAGATTTTTACCAAACGCCTATTTATGTGTATCACTGGCAACCAAAGTAAACTGTGGCATTGTGAGGTATTGATAACGATGGTAATAGCTTTGTCGCCGTATCGTATTACAAACAACTTTTTAGTCCATGAAATTATCCAAGGATTTTTTAAGTGCTATTTTGTTAAAGTTTGGAAGATAGTTAAGAGCGATGACTGATCAGTTATGGATTGTTATGTCTAATGTCAAGATCAGAACCCTTTTTCTTTTCTTACAGGGTCTATTTTCAATCATTCCAAGGGACTTCCGGGGAGATTAAGTGAGTAAAATTTTATTTTTTATATTGTTATTGGTTTGCTATCAAGCAAAAGGTAATTGTAGTGAGAATGTTACTTTAGATTTGATAAAAGATGATATTGACGCTCAGCAAGAGCTCGAATGGAAAGATGTTTCTAATGTACTAGAGCAAGGAATATTGCAGAATGACAGCACTGCCTATTTTCTATCTGGTTACGTTTTATATTTGGGAGCATATAAGCAAAATCCAGATTATAAAAAAGCTAAAAAAATGCTTTCAATTTCATCGTATTTAGGAAATATTAGAGCAAAGCATATCCTGGGTAGTTTTTTAATTACAAGTGAAAAAGCAGAAGACATATATGAAGGAACCAAGCTATTAGAGTCATCTTTTGAAAAAGGTATTTTAGATTCTAGTGTAAATTTATATTATGCATATCAACTTGGAAAATATGGTGATATTGCTTTTTTAAAAAACTCCTTACGTAAAGCTTCTGATGTGGGTGATGATGAGGCCGCTATATTATTAGGTCAATTGACTTTAGATGAAGCAATAAGAAAGAATGACTCAGAGTCGTTAGCTAAAATGGTTTCTTATCTATCGAACAGGGCTGAAAAGCGAGGTTTTTCAAATGATATGTATAAGAACTTATATTATCTTTTTTTCGGAATATATGGCCTGCGTGATTCCCCATTAAAAAATAGTATTTATGGGGATTACTATTTAAAAAAAGCGGCTGAAAATGGGCATGAACATGCAATAAAAATACTTAATCAAGGAAAGTCGTGAAGAAAAAGGTCAGCCATTAAAAAGTTCTTGCAAAAAAAGCAGGTGTATTTTTTAAATTATTTATTTAAGAATCAAGAGTTTTTATTTTTAAACTCAATTTAAATAGAGTAAAAGAGTTAAACCTAAACTCCAGATATATAATATCGAGTGGCTACTCACAGCTGCAATATCAATGACCTCAAACCAATACATCAATAATTAAAGCAGTTACGTGCTTCTTTATTATTTGAAAAGTATTTAACTGTGGGGTCACATAATCTCAATACCTCTGAAATCAAAAAGCAGGAAAACATTCAATAAATTGGTTGGTGCGACAAATATGCGATATTTTTATTATTAAATTAGCTAGTACGAAAGGAAAATGGTTTTTATTGAATAAAACTAAGTTTTGAAGGGATTTAAATGGTCGGTATGGAGAGATTCGAACTCTCGACCCCTGCCACCCCATGACAGTGCGCTACCAAGCTGCGCCACATACCGACTTCGATAGCAATAGTACGTGTATTTATAAAAAAATCAATAAGCTTTTGTTTGTTTGGATGTTTATTGCGCAAGCGCTTAGTTTTAAGCACTTGCGTGGAGTGTTTTACACGGCCTTAGTCTTTATTTAACCACTGGTTGATCGTGTTATACATTTCATCTCGTAGTATTGGTTGAGCAGTTTTGTTAGGGTGTAAGTTATCGTTTTGCATTAGCTCGTTTTTTCCTGCTACTTTAAGCACAAAAAACGGCATTAAATGCGAGTTGGTAGCTTCACTAACACTGGCAAAACTATCGGTAAACATTTTACTGTAACGTGGGCCATAGTTAGGTGGAATATATATTTCCATAAGTGCGGTTTGTGCATCTGCAGCTTGGCTTTTTTCAATTAAAGCGGTTAAGTTAGTTTGCATTTTAGTGATTGGAAAACCGCGCAGGCCGTCATTAGCACCGAGCTCAATAAGTACGTGAGTTGGTTGATATTGCTCAAGTAGCGCGTCTAATCGGCGCAATGCACCGCCGGTGGTTTCGCCGCTAATACTGGCATTTACTAAGTTGATAGGGCGTTGCTCGGCATCGTATTTATCTTGTAACAATTGCACCCAGCCTTGTTCTTGTTTTAAGCCATAGGCTGCGCTTAAACTGTCACCAAGTATTAAAATCGTGTTGTTAGCTGCCGCGTGTAGTGGGTTAATAACTAAAAATAAAATGAATACACAACGTAGGATTGAATGAGTCATATGTCAGCGCTTTCTCAATTAAATATAATTCAAGTAAATGGTTTGTCTAAAGTGGTTTCCACCTTTGAAGGTGAGTTGTCCATCCTCAGCGACATCAGCTTTAATGTCAAGCATGGCGAGTCTGTTGCCGTAGTGGGCACTTCGGGCTCTGGTAAATCTACATTATTGAGCTTGCTAGCAGGGCTTGATACCGCCAGCAGTGGCGAGGTAATGTTAGATGGTGAGCCTTTGCACAAGTTAGATGAAGAAGCGCGTGCAGCACTGAGAGCCGCTAAAGTCGGTTTTGTATTTCAGTCTTTTATGTTGGTGCAAAGTTTAACCGCACTTGAGAATGTGATGCTGCCTGCTGAGCTTGCTGGCGAACACGACGCTAAAGAGCAGGCGCTCGCGTTACTTGAAAAAGTTGGCTTGAGCCATCGCATTGATCATTACCCGTCGCAGTTATCTGGTGGTGAGCAACAACGAGTTGCGATTGCTCGTGCATTTGTGGGTTCGCCTAAAATACTGTTTGCCGACGAGCCATCAGCTAACCTAGATAGCAAAAATGGCCATATGATTGAGTCTTTATTATTTGATTTAAATAAGCAAAATGGCACAACGCTTATTTTAGTTACCCATGATGAAGCACTGGCGCAAAAGTGTGAACGTATTATTCAGATTGAAGCCGGTGAGCTGGTTCACAATTCAACTGAGGAAATGGCAAATGTGGGCTAAATTAGCACTTAAACTATTTTCTCGAGAGTTTCGCCGTGGTGAACTAACCGTGATAAGTGCTGCCATCGCTTTAGCGGTGCTAACGGTGCTTACTTTATCTATGGTGACTGAGCGAATCGCACAAAGTATTGCACAAAAAAGCAGTGCCTTTATTGCCGCTGATAGGGTATTGGCCAGCAACCATGCCATAGATACCGCTTATATTACTCAAGCTAAACAGCAAAACCTTGAAACAGCGCAAATGGTGTATTTTGACACTATGCTGTTTGCAAACGATGAAATGCAATTTAGCTCAGTAAAAGCTGCGTCAAACAGTTACCCGCTTAAAGGCCAGTTAAAGGTTAAGTCGGGCTTAAACGCCGAAACAGAAGTTGCCCCGGGTGCACCAACCCCCGGTAACGTGTGGTTAAGTGAATCGGTTTTTTATAGTTTAAATATAAACGTAGGCGACCAAGTTGAGCTAGGTGCCGCGTTATTCAATGTGGAAAAGGTGATTGTTGAAGAACCCGATGCGCCGTTTAATGTGTTCTCTAGCAGCCGCAGGGTACTTATTAATATTGACGACGTACCAAAAACTGAAGTAATACAGCCCGGTAGCCGTGTATTTTACCGCCAGTTGTATGCAGGTGATGAAAGCGACATAAATAGTTTTTACGATTGGCTAAAACCGCAACTTAAAGAAAACCAAAATTGGTATGGTGTTAAAGACCGTCAATCGCCTATTTCAAATAGCTTAAATAGAGCTGAAAGCTTTTTGTTATTAGCCGGTTTGCTAGGGATTATTTTAGCCGCGGTTGCTATTGCTGTATCGGCTAAGCGCTATTGTGAGCGTCAATACGACCCAGTCGCAATGATGAAAACCTTAGGTGGCAGCCGCGATATGATCCGTAAAATTTACCTTATGCACTTATTAATGGTATGTACTATGGCGGTGGTTGTTGGCCTAGCTATTGGCTATGGCTTGCAAGAGGTGGCTACCGGTTATTTAGCTAAAAGTATGGGCACTGAACTGCCCATGGCTGGTTTTAAACCTTGGCTGGTGGCGATTAGCACAGGGGTTATTTGTGCGGTTATGTTCTCTATTAAGCCACTGTTAGATTTATTTGATATTCCACCGCTTAGAGTACTTCGCCGTAACTTAGGTGATCGCCTTGCGGTAAGTAAAATTCATTTAGGGCTAAGTGCACTCACCGTGTTTTTATTAATGTGGTTATTTAGTAATAACATAAAAATTACGCTTATTTTGTTTGTCTCAACGCTTGCGCTTATTTTGGTGTTATTTTTAATCTCTAAGTTAATATTTGGCGGTGGCCGCAAGCTTGGCTTAAAGCCGGGTAACAGCTGGTCTTTGGCTATTGCGTCTATTCAAAAGCGCGCCAATGTTAATGCAGTACAGTTAATTAGCTTTTCGTTAGCGATTAAATTACTGTTATTTTTAATTGTGCTTAAAAACGATATTATTTCTGATTGGCAGTCACAATTACCAAGTGATGCACCTAATGCTTTTTTAGTGAATATTACGCAAAATGAACTGGACCCAGTTAATGAATATTTAGCACAAAAAGGCATTCAGGTGTCGGAGTTTTACCCGACTATTCGTGGTCGCGTAAATGCCGTCAACGGTGAAGCGGTTGCGCGTGAAGTGTCACTGCAAGATAACGAGAAAAAAGACGAAGAAGCCCGCTCAGGCATTGGCCGCGAGCTCAATTTAACCTGGCTTGACGAAGTCCCTTCGCAAAATGACATTATCGATGGCAAGTGGTTTGGCGATGACGCCGTTGCCGAGGTCTCACTGGAAGAGTCAATGATGCAGCGCCTCGATGTTAAATTAGGCGATACTCTTACATTTTTAATCGGTGCGCAGTCGTTTGATGCTAAAATAACCAGTGTGCGAAAAGTAAATTGGGCCACACTCAAGCCTAACTTTTTTATTATTTTAAGCCCAGATGTACTTAGCGACTTTCCGGCAACCTATATTTCATCGGTACGCATTGAACCTGAGCAAAAGCGCGACTTTAGCCAGTTATTACGTACATACCCCACCATTACGGCAATTGATGTAGATAATTTTGTTAAGCAAATACAATCTACTATTGAGCAAGTGTCGTTAGCCATTGGTTTTGTATTGGCTATTGTGGTGTTATGTGGTGCGTTGGTACTAATATCGCAGGTGCAAGCAAGCTTAGGTGAGCGCATGCAAGAAATCGTAATATTGCGTACATTAGGCGCTAAAAGTCGATTAATAAAAAATGCTACTTTATATGAGTTTTTATTGCTTGGCGGTTTAGCCGGACTGGTCGCTGCATTTTTCAGTGATATTGCACTGTTAATAGTGCAGCAGCAAATGTTTGATTTGGCGGGTAAGCTGCATCCAAATATTTGGATTATTGGCCCCGTTGCTGGTGGCGTGTTTGTAGCAGGTTTAGGTTATTTTATGATTGCCCGTACGCTCAAACAAAACACCCAAGGCTTAGTGCGCGCATTGGCGTAAACTTTTTGGCCAAATAGAGTTTAAATGCCTACTTTTTAAGTAGGCATTTTTGTTTTGGCTTGGTACTGGTAATTTATACAGTGCTCTGGCATTATTAGCATTATTAATAAATAACAATAATGAGAGTGCTGTTTGGCCATTATTTTAGGGATCGATCCGGGCTCGCGTTTAACGGGTTACGGTGTGGTTGCGCACCAAGGTGCTAAGTTTACATACTTAGGCAGTGGCTGTATTAAATTAGCCGATCATGACTTTCCCACCCGACTTAAAATGATATACCAAGGTATTACGCAGCTTATAGAGCAGTTTTCGCCTGAAACCTTTGCCATAGAAAAAGTATTTATGGCACATAACCCCGATTCTGCTTTAAAGCTTGGGCAAGCCCGTGGTGCTGCCATTGTGGGGGCCTCTATGGCCGACTTACCGGTGTTTGAATACTCTGCACGGCAAATAAAGCAAGCCGTGGTGGGTAACGGTGGAGCAGATAAATCGCAAGTGCAACATATGGTTAAAAATATACTTAAATTGCCAGGTACGCCGCAAGCCGATGCAGCAGATGCACTCGCGATTGCAATTTGCCATGCTCACTCTGAACAAAATTTAATAAAACTAGCGGGTAGCGCAAGCAAAACCGTTAGAGGACGTCTAAGGAAATAACAATGATAGGTCGCTTAAACGGCGTGTTAGTTGAAAAACAGCCCCCAGAAATATTATTAGAAGTGAGTGGCGTTGGCTACGAAGTACAAATGCCAATGACCTGTTTTTATGATTTACCCAAAGTGGGCGACAACGCCATTGTGTACACTCACTTTGTAGTACGCGAAGACGCACAGTTATTGTTTGGCTTTAATAATAAAACCGAACGAGCCTTATTTCGAGAGCTGTTAAAAGCCAATGGCGTAGGGCCTAAATTGGGTTTAGCTATTTTGTCGGGTATGTCGGCGCAGCAGTTTGTAAGTTGCGTAAATAATGAAGACGCTACGGCCTTGGTTAAACTGCCAGGGGTAGGTAAAAAAACCGCCGAGCGATTAGTGCTCGAAATGAAAGACCGATTAAAAAATTGGGGCAACGACTTATTTACCCCATTTAGCGACAGCGCCGTAATAGAGCCTGCGAGCGATGCAACTATAGCTAATAATGCGGCCGATGATGCGGTTTCGGCGTTAGTGGCGCTCGGTTATAAATTGCCACAAGCGCAAAAAGCAGTAAAATCAGTAAGCAAACCCGATATGTCGACTGAGGTTCTAATTAAAGAATCTTTGAAATCAATGCTGTGAGTAAATTATGATCGAAGCTGATCGCTTAATAGATGCTGCTGAAAAAACCAATGAAGACACCATAGATCGTGCTATTAGGCCTAAGTTACTGGCCGATTATCGTGGTCAGCCGCATGTTAAGCAACAAATGGAAATATTTATTGAAGCTGCGCGTAGCCGCAGTGAAGCGTTGGATCATTTATTAATATTTGGCCCGCCAGGCTTAGGTAAAACCACGCTTGCTAATATTGTAGCCAACGAATTAAATGTAAACATTAAAACCACCTCTGGCCCTGTGCTTGAAAAAGCCGGCGATTTAGCTGCATTGCTTACTAACCTTGAAGAAGGTGATGTACTGTTTATTGATGAAATTCACCGCTTAAGCCCACAAGTAGAAGAAATACTTTACCCTGCAATGGAAGATTACCAGCTCGATATAATGATAGGTGAGGGGCCTGCAGCACGCTCTATTAAGCTTGATTTACCTGCATTTACCTTAATTGGCGCAACCACGCGTGCGGGCTCATTAACCTCACCACTGCGTGACCGCTTTGGTATTGTACAGCGTTTAGAGTTTTATTCTGTTGAGGATTTGTCGCACATAGTGGGGCGCTCAGCGCATTACCTTGATTTAGAAATGTGTGACGATGGCGCAGCTGAAATTGCCAAGCGCTCTCGTGGCACACCACGTATTGCAAACCGTTTATTGCGCCGTGTGCGCGATTACACCCAAGTTAAATCAGATGGTACAGTTAATGCCGAGGTAGCTCAGCAAGCCCTCGATATGATTGATGTTGATAAAAGCGGCTTTGATTACATGGACCGCAAATATTTACTCGCCATTATTGAAAAATTTATGGGTGGCCCGGTTGGCCTTGACAACCTAGCCGCTGCCATAGGCGAAGAAAAAGAAACCATAGAAGATGTGATTGAACCGTTTTTAATTCAACAAGGGTTTATTCAGCGCACGCCTCGCGGACGAATAGTGTCGGATAATGCGTATCATCATTTTGGTTTACTTCCCAAGCAAGACTAATTAGCAGCTTGAGATAGATTTATTATCCAGAGTTTAGGTTAAATACTAAAGCCATTGTCTTTTTAACGACAGTGGCTTTTTTTATGCGCAAACATTACGTATTTTACTTTGCCAATAATTCACTGAGCGTTAAGACATATCAGGCTATTGTTCGACTGCTTATTTAGCCCGAGTTGAGATGGTTTGATAAATTGTAGGCAAAAAAAAGCCCGCAAAAAATGCGGGCAAACAACAAGTTTAAGGAAGTAATCTAGGGAACTACGTTTTACTTATTGAGGTCATACCCCAAGAAGTAAAAAAGTAATACGAAATAAATCATATTACGAGGAACTGGATTCAATGAAATAGCTTTCATTTAATGCGCTAGCTCGGTATGGGAGAATAATACCGAAGCGACACAATTTGTTCAAACTAGAAAATTTATATTTTCAGATTAAAAAAACTAATAGCAGCGGTTTTTTGTTTTTGCTTATTGTTGCATGTTAATTAATCATTAATTCTATAAGTTAATGAAATGCTTTGTTTATGTATATTAACATATTAACGTTCGGTATTAGTTTTACTATTACGTTAAGGTAAGCATGTGCTGGTTATGAGTGCTTATGCATTAATTTTGAATAAACAGCGCATTTCTGTCACTCTTTAGTGAAACTAAGCGTGCTTCCATAAAGCTTTGTTGTTATTTATTTATACAGTAGAACAAGAGTTAAGTAGTAAATATTGAGTAAAGCTGTTTTTTTAACGTTTTTTGTTGTCTATTCACAGCAATATCGTTGTCAGCAGTAAATACACTAGATACACTAGCAAAACTTTAATGGTGGCTAATGTATTGCTAAGTTACCTTACTCAAATAAATCAATTTGATGTTTTTAATTATTTAGGAGTTTAACGTGGGATCAGGGCTTAATTTTTTAGATCTAATTCTAGAAGCCAGTTTGCTTGTGCAATTAGTAATGCTAGCGTTGGTTGCTATGTCGGTTATGTCATGGGCTATTATTTTTCAACGTAAAAAAGCCATCTCTGACGCCTTAGCAAATGCCAAAAAATTTGAGCAACGTTTTTGGTCTGGTGTTGACCTAAGTAAACTATATAACGAAATTTCATCACGCGGTGGCCAGTCTGCTGGTATTGAGGCTTTATTTACCTCAGGCTTTAAAGAGTTTGCACGTCATAAAAAAAATACCTTTCAAAGTGCGGGCATTGTAATGGAAGGCACACACCGTTCAATGCGGGTTGCGCTTTCTCGCGAAATTGAAAAACTAGAATCAAGCTTATCGTTTTTAGCAACAGTTGGTTCAATTAGCCCTTACATCGGCTTATTTGGTACTGTTTGGGGTATTATGAATGCCTTTATTGCTCTAGGTGAAGTAAAACAAGCAACCTTACAAATGGTTGCTCCTGGTATAGCAGAAGCGTTAATTGCTACAGCAATGGGTTTATTTGCTGCAATTCCTGCTGTTATTGCTTATAACCGATTTGCTAATAAAGTTGAAAAGTTAGAATCTCACTACATTAACTTTATGGAAGAATTTGCCAATATCTTACACCGTCAAGCAGCTACCCAAATAGAGGCTCAAGCGAATGTATCATCGTAAAAAGCGTCGCCCAGTCGCAGAAATTAATGTAGTACCATACATTGATGTAATGTTGGTGCTGCTTATTATATTTATGGCCACCGCGCCGTTAATTACTCATGGTGTAAAAGTAGACCTACCAAAAATGGAAGAGTCGGACTTAGTTGATACGAAAGATACGCCACCCATTATTGCTTCTATTGATGCCGATGGTAAGTATTATGTGAGTGTAGGTACCGATCCTGAGGAGCCAATGGAAGCATTAGATGTAGCTGCAGTAATTAAGCTGCAACTAATGAAAAACCCAGATGTGCCTGTAATGATCAAAGGCTCGGGTAAAGTGTCGTATCAGGAAGTGTTACTGTTAATGGACTTTTTAAAAAATGCAGGTGTACCGTCGGTAGGGTTAATGACCGAATCCTTTGAGGGGACCAAGTAGCTGTATGAGTAGTTCACTAATTAAATCAGTATTACTGCATTTAGCGTTAGGTGGGTTTTTGTATGCGTCAGCAAACATTCATCCTCCTAAACCTAAAGTAATGGAAGTAACGCTTAATGCGGCTATTCCTGAGCCAGAGAAAGCGGTTTCGGCGGTTACGATTGATCAAAAGCAAGTTGAGCAAAAAATAGCTGAGCTTAAAAAGAAAGAAGATGATAAAAAGCGTGCTGAAGATAAACGTATTCGCGATTTAGAACGCAGAGCAACCGATGCACGCAAACAGCGTGAAGCTGAAGCAAGACGCATTAAAAAGCTTGAACAGCAACGCAGAGCAAAAGAGAAAGAAACTGCACAAGCGCAAGCACAAGCTAAAAAAGCCCGTGAAATAGAACAGCGCGAGCGAGCAAAAGCGAAGCAAGCCGAAAAGCAAAAGCAAGAGGCTGAAAACGCAGCAAAAGCGGCTGCAGACAAACGTAAAGCGGAAGAAGCGGCACTTAAAAAAGCCGAACAAGAGCGTAAAAAGCGCGCTGAAGAAGCTGAGCGTAAACGCCAACAAGCACTTCAAGAGCAAATGCTGCAAGAGCAGCTTGCCAAAGAGCAGGCGGCACGTAATAAAATACGTCAACAGCAAGTAGTGAGTGAAGTTGATAAATTCCGCGCATTAATTATGGCGCGTATTCAACAAAACTTATTAATTGATGAAAAAATGAAAAACCAGCAATGCCGCATTAATATCCGTCTTGGGTTTAATGGGCTGGTAACACAAGTTAAATCGTTAGGCGGTGATAAGTTAGTGTGTGAGGCTGCATTAAGAGCTGTTCGCATGGCCGACACATTACCGGTATCTAAAGATAAAGACGTATTCGAGCAACTAAAGAATATTAATATAACCATCGCGCCAGAGTTTTAAGGGATGACATGTTTAACAAAATTAAAATAGCCTGTTTAGTTTTAATATTAGGGTTTCAGGGTGTTGCACATGCGGCACTTGAAATTGTTATTACTGAAGGTATTGACGGCGCAAGACCGATTGCGATTGTGCCATTTAAATACCAAGGTATTGGTCCTATTCCACAGCAGCTAAGTGATGTAATTGCTGCCGATTTAATGCGCAGCGGTAAGTTTAAGCCTGTGAGTGTGTCGCAAATGCCACAACAACCTCACAAAGATGCTGATATTGATTACGGTGCCTGGGTTAATAAAGGTGTCGAGGCTGTATTGGTTGGTGAAGTAGAGCAGCAAACCAATGGACGCTATTTAGTGCGTTATGAGTTGGTTGATGTTATTCGCGGCCAAATCACTGGCGGTGAAACACAAATGATGAGCAACGGTAAGCTGGTTCAAAGCCAAGACCATATTTTAGAAGCGCGTCAAAGCGTGATTGGTGAAACCGGTTTTCGTCGTTACTCGCATCGTATTAGTGATGTGATTTATGAAAAACTAACTGGTGAAAAAGGCGCGTTTTTAACAAAAATAGCCTATGTTATTGTACGTGATACTGATGAAAAGCCGTATCAGTTAGTGGTTGCCGACTACGATGGCTTCAATGAACAAGTACTATTACGCTCAAAAGAGCCGTTAATGTCGCCAGTATGGTCGCCCGATGGGACTAAATTAGCGTATGTAACGTTCGAAAATCGCCAGAGCCAAATTTTTATTCAAGACATTTATACCGGTAAACGTGAATTGATCACCAGCTATAAAGGAATTAACGGTGCGCCGCAGTTCTCGCCAGACGGTAAAAAGCTACTGTTAGTGCTGTCAAAAGATAAAACTGGTGCAACTGAGGTTTACTTATTAGACTTACTAACACGTAAAGAGACACGATTAACACGCCATCGTAGTATAGATACCGAACCTTCGTGGTACCCAAATGGTCAAGATATAGTATTTACGTCGGAAAGGGGTGGTAATGCTCAGATTTATAAGTTAAATTTAAAAACTGGCAGATCTCAAAGATTAACCTTTGATGGTGACATGAACCTAGCGGGTTCTATTTCGCCAGACGGAAAAGAATTAGTGATGGTAAACCGTACTAACGGACAGTATCATCTTGCTAAGAAAGAGTTGGCTACAGGTGCGTTCCAAGTTTTAACTCGAACTCGCCTTGATGAATCGCCGAGCATAGCGCCAAATGGCTCGATGATTATATACAGCACGCTCCATAATAATAAACAGGTACTTGCGCTAGTATCGATGGACGGCCGTTTTAAAGCACGCTTACCTGTGCTTGATGGACAAGTGAAGGCACCGGCTTGGTCGCCATATTTACAGTAATAATTGCTGGTTTACTCAAAATAGGAATCTACTCAATGCAACTTAACAAAATACTTAAAGGCCTGCTAATTGCTGTGCCAGTAATGACGCTAGCAGCTTGTAGCTCATCTTCAGATATCGATGAAAATGCAGCTAACCAGTCTAACCAAGCAACTGTTGAGCAAACAACAACTGATACAGTTGAAGTAGCAACAATGACGCCAGAGCAAAAAGCAGAAGAGCAACTTCGTCAAAAGTACGAAGCGCTTCGTCAAGAGCAAATCATTTACTTTGGCTTTGACACTGCAACGATTCAAGGTCAATACGGCGAGCTACTTCGTGCACACGCTGAGTTTTTAGTTAAAAACCCTTCTGTTAAAGTATTAATCGAAGGCCACGCAGATGAGCGCGGTACACCAGAGTACAACATTGCACTTGGTGAGCACCGTGGACAAGCAGTTGAAAAATACCTACAAAGCTTAGGTGTTTCTGCAAGCCAAATGTCAGTAGTTAGCTACGGTGAAGAGAAACCAATGGTTAAATCTCGCACTGAAGAAGCTTTCGCTAAAAACCGCCGTGCGGTACTAGTTTACTAAGATAAGAGATATTATGAAGCCGAAAATTATTTTGGCAGCCATGATATTGAGCGGGAGCACCCAGTTAATGGCTGCTCCCGCTCCTGTTTCAGAAGCTGCAAGTTCACAGTCGAGCATTGAAAAGCGTTTAGCAACCCTTGAAAGCATGATGCAACAACGTAATTTCTTACAAGTAGAGTTACAGCAACAGCTTAACTTACTGCAAGATGAAGTGAGTCAAATTCGCGGTGTTACCGAAGAGCAAAGCTATAAACTTGAAAAGGTATTGCAGCGCCAGCGCGAGCTTTATCAAGAAATAGAAAACCGTGTTAGCCAAGCATATGCTAAACCGGCTACTCCAGCGCCTACAGCAGACTACACGCAACCAGGTAGCGATCAGAGCTACAGCAGTGATTTATCTGAAAACGAAGCGTACGAGCGTGCTGTTGCGCTTATAATGAAAGATAAGCGCTATGACCAAGCTATTCCAGAATTTCAAGCGTTCTTAACAACGTATCCAAATTCAGTGTACACCTCAAACGCACATTATTGGCTTGGGCAATTATTAACGATTAAAAATGACGGTGTAAAAGCAGCCGAGCATTTCAAAGTAGTTGTTAACGAATTTCCAAACTCAAATAAGCGCCCAGATGCAATGTTAAAGCTTGGTACACTTTTACAAGAGCAAGGATTAAAGGCTGAAGCGCAAAAAATACTGAATGAGCTAATCAATCAGTACCCAAGTACAACTGCTGCTAAACTAGCCACAGATCGCTTATCAAAATAAATGTTGATGCTTGATTAGACTGCTTTTTGTCATAAGCGGTCTAAATTTGCTCAACTAGACATAAAAACTTAAAAAAAGAGACAATTTCGGTTGCACTCATTTTATAAATAAGTATTATAAGCGCCCGCAGCAAACGAATGGTAACCCCACTCGAAATGCGACAAAAAGAGCGGGTCATTAGCTCAGTTGGTAGAGCAGTGGACTTTTAATCCATTGGTCGATGGTTCAAGTCCATCATGACCCACCATTCTTTATTGTTAATAAAGTTTGGTCTTTAATCGGCGGATTTACGTAAAGTGTTAACAAACACAGTGAGCGGGTCATTAGCTCAGTTGGTAGAGCAGTGGACTTTTAATCCATTGGTCGATGGTTCAAGTCCATCATGACCCACCATTCTTTACTGGATGGTTATAATCGGCGGATTTACGCAGCCTTACTTTTTATAAGTAAACCAGAGCGGGTCATTAGCTCAGTTGGTAGAGCAGTGGACTTTTAATCCATTGGTCGATGGTTCAAGTCCATCATGACCCACCATTCTTTACTGAATGGCTATGATCGGCGGATTTACGCAACCTTACTTTTTATAAGTAAACCAGAGCGGGTCATTAGCTCAGTTGGTAGAGCAGTGGACTTTTAATCCATTGGTCGATGGTTCAAGTCCATCATGACCCACCATTCTTTACTGAATGGTTATAGTCGGCGGATTTACGCAGCCTTACTTTTTATAAGTAAACCAGAGCGGGTCATTAGCTCAGTTGGTAGAGCAGTGGACTTTTAATCCATTGGTCGATGGTTCAAGTCCATCATGACCCACCATTCTTTATTGAGTGGTTATAATCGGCGGATTTACGCAGCCTTACTTTTTTATAAGTAAACCAGAGCGGGTCATTAGCTCAGTTGGTAGAGCAGTGGACTTTTAATCCATTGGTCGATGGTTCAAGTCCATCATGACCCACCATTCTTTACTGGATGGTTATAATCGGCGGATTTACGCAGCCTTACTTTTTATAAGTAAACCAGAGCGGGTCATTAGCTCAGTTGGTAGAGCAGTGGACTTTTAATCCATTGGTCGATGGTTCAAGTCCATCATGACCCACCACTTCTGGTACACTTTCTCCGTATAATATATTTCTTAGTATCTCCCTTATTTTTATTTATAAACTGCCTGACTAGATTGCTATTATTTAGCGTTCGTTTCTCGTATAATTTGCGCTATTAATTGCACTGTAAATAAAGTGGTCGAGAACATGAGTTTAGCTCAAACTATTATGCCTGAAGGTTATATTTTCCCTCCTAAGCCGGCACCGTTAACACAAGACGAAAAAGGCGAATATAAAGCGCGTATAAAACAATTACTGCAAGAGAAAAACGCGGTACTTGTTGCTCATTATTACACTGATCCTGAAATTCAAGCACTTGCTGAAGAAACGGGCGGCTGTGTAGCCGATTCACTCGAAATGGCGCGTTTTGGCGCTCGCCATGAAGCCGATATGATCATCGTCGCGGGTGTACGTTTTATGGGTGAGACTGCTAAAATTTTAACCCCTAACAAAACCGTGGTTATGCCAACACTTGAAGCGACTTGTTCATTAGATATTGGTTGCCCAGTGGATGAGTTTTCAGCGTTTTGTGATCAACACCCAGACCGTAAAGTGGTAGTGTATGCTAACACTTCTACCGCGGTTAAAGCGCGTGCTGATTGGATAGTTACCTCATCGTGTGCACTTGAAATAGTAGAGCACTTAGATGAGCAAGGCGAAAAAATTATATGGGGTCCAGATAAGCATTTAGGCAGTTATATTCAAAAGAATACTGGCGCCGATATGATCATGTGGAATGGCGCATGTATCGTACATGATGAATTTAAAACCAAAGCGCTAAAAGACTTTAAAGTATTGCATCCAGATGCAGGCGTATTGGTGCATCCCGAATCACCGGCTGAAATTGTTGAACTTGCTGATGCTGTTGGCTCTACTAGCCAGCTCATTAAAGCAGCGCAAACTATGCCGAATAAAAAGTTTATTGTGGCGACCGATCGCGGTATCTTTTATAAAATGCAGCAACTATGCCCAGATAAAGAGTTTTTTGAAGCGCCAACGGCTGGTAGCGGCGCTACATGTAAAACTTGCGCTCACTGCCCTTGGATGGCAATGAACGGCTTACAAGCGATTGAGGAAGCACTGATTGATGCCAGCGGTAAAGAAGTGTTTGTTGATATGGATTTGCGTGAAGGCGCACTTAAATCATTAAATCGCATGCTAGACTTTACAGCCAATATGGCAAAATAATAAATAGCAATATAATGCATTAGATAAAGGCGATACTCAGGTATCGCCTTTTTATTTGCTTATGAGTAGTTAGTTTGATTATTGAGCAGTTAAAAGCATGATGTTAAAAAGGCCTTGCACCAAGCAAGTGTATTTCATACTATAGCGCGCTGTTGCAAAGCAACATTGTGGAGAGATGGCTGAGTGGCTGAAGGCGCACGCCTGGAAAGTGTGTTTAGGTTAATCCCTAACGAGGGTTCGAATCCCTCTCTCTCCACCATTATAAATTATTGAAAATAAAAGAATAAGTACGTCAAATCCTCCTTTATTCTGCTCGGTGGTTCAATCGAGTGGTGCAATGTACTTAATCAAAGATAGAAATAATACTTACTATACTAGAATCCCTCTTCCTAAAGCATTACGGGACAGTGGATATCCATTTTCTGTAAAAATCTCCTTGAAGACCAAGGTCAGATCTATAGCAGTTGATAGAAATCTTTCAACCTCACTTTTTATTCGACGACTACTTCCTTATGTTTACTCTTGCGCCTCTGTTAATCAGTTCTCAGCATGGTTTCACGGTAAGGTCGCGGAGTTTAGAGAGCATAGCTTCAATAGCGACGTAATAGCTAATCAAGCAACTTTTGAGGGTAGCGAAATATTAGAGCCCTCGCTAAAAGTTAATTTATCGTCAGCGCTGGCTGAGTTTATTGAAGCAAAAGAAGCCGATCAGATTTCATACCGCTCTCTTAATCAATTAAATCTAAGAATTAATCATTTTATCCAATGGTCAAAAGATATTCCTTTATCTACAGTCACCTCAAAAATAGCGATGAATTATCGAAATTTTCTAATCAACGAAGGAAGAAGTTATAAAACAAATCATAATTACTTATCAGCAATCAACCAGTTTTTAAAATGGTGCACTGTAATGGAATATATCCCATCTAATCCTTTTACAAAAATAAAACTGGGTCAGAAGCCAAGTAAGAAAAAACATGAAGAAAGGCTGAGATGGAATGAAGAACAGTTGTGTCTATTATTTACTTATCTACAATCACGGTATCAAATAACTAAGTACTCTGAATTTAAAAAAGCGGATTTATGGGTACCACTATTGTGTTTGTTTTCCGGAATGAGGGTATCTGAAGCTTGTCAATTAACAGTTGACTCTATTATTGAAATTGATGGAATTAAAGTGTTTAACATCGATAGTGCTGATGAGTACACACATTTAAAAACTGATAATGCTTATCGACAGATACCAGTTCATTCTCATTTATTAGATTTGGGATTTCTCAATTTCATTGCTAAGCAGAAGTCACGCGGAAATAAATTACTTTTTAATGAAAAGCCAGATGATGAGTATGGTGACTGGAGCAAAAAGATCAGTTCTCGCTTTTTGCGCATATTGAATAATTTAGGAATGAAAGCTGGTAATCGACCCACTATATATGGATTAAGACATACATTTATTGACGAGCTTCAACAGGTAGATGTCAATGAAAATATTGTTGCAGAATTGGTTGGACATTCGAAAAAAAATATTACATTTGGAAGGTATGGAAAACAGTTAAACATCAAACTTTTGAAAGAAAAAGTAGAGTTATTCCCTAAAAACCTCATAAATTTAAAAATAATTGAAAAAAACTTTTAAAATTTTCTGAAAAAAAATGATTAAGCTTAACACTATGAAAGATATAGTATTTATTTTATTACCAATACACGGTGAGTATTAACCAAAAATGTCGTATGGTGCTCATTGTGTATTAATAAAGTCATGTTAATCAATGCCTTATATTGATTTCGGGTTTGACAGTTAATATTAATTAGTTATATCTTTGCATCGCAGTCGCAATTCAGCGAGTGCTGAAAAAGGTATTAACAATATGAAAATCGAAATTTTTAAAATAGAGAATGAAACTAAATTAAGTGCAGTAATCGATCACGCTACAAAATTGAAATGTTCAGGTTTAGCAAATAGCACTCAAATAGGACATTTAAAAAAATCAAATCAGCTTAAAAGTTGGATTGGGCATTATGTTGCAGGAGAGTTTAAAGAAAACGAATGGTTACAATTCGAAGCTGAATTATTTGCAATGGGCTATGCGCCTAAAACTATTAAAAACTTTATGGAAATTATAATGCCGACTATTAGAGTTTTAATCAACGCTGGCTTCTTAAAGTCTAACCCGCTTGGAAAAAAAGCTCTTCATGTATCAGATGATAAGTTACCTAGTGTATTCACCGTTAATGATATTAGACGCCTCATTACGATTGATAACTCATTTAAAGCTGAAATCCTACTTGTTCAGTTTGCATTATTAACAGGATTACGTATCGGGGAGCTATTAGCATTAAATGAAGAAAGTTTTAACCGAGCCGATGGCCAATACCTAGTTGAGTTTACGCTTTCTATGGGGGAGTATAAGGTGACGAAAACTAAATCTTCAAGGAGGGTAATAGATTTATCTGACAATGCTATTTCTATTTTCGAACAATTAATCTTGCTAGCTAAAGCTCGTCCAATTTCAAATATTATTATTACTCAAAGAGATAATATTACTGTTAAAAGTTACAAAAGAACTATGTTGGCTTATAACTCAAAACGTAATGAAATATTCAGTCATGTTGATGACTTTAAAATAGATTTCTTTAAAACTCACTGTGAATCACGTGGAGTTACTTATTTACCGCCAAAAAATTTAAGGCATACTTTTGCAAGTCAACTTTTAACAAAGGGTATACCGCTAGCTTGGGTTGCTAAACAAATGGGGCACACAACAAAAGAAATGATTGAAAAGCACTATGGTGTTTGGATAAAAGAAGATGCAACAGAAACATACGACAAAGTTGAAGAGCATTTTAGTAAGTACTTTGAGCTTCCTAGTGTGAAAGCTGCAAACGATGATGTATTTGAAACCCAGCCAATTTCACTTTGGAAAAGATTACTTTTGACTTTCTGTAAAAAAGCAAGCTAGCAATTAGCTTATAGTAATTAAAGGCTCGAATAAGAATATGAATAATGCCTTTATTTACGAAACTACTAACTCATCAAAAATTAATTAAATTTATTTTTACCTTTCAGTTTATTACCATTCTTGCAAAACCAAAATCTTAAAATACAGTTTTTCCAAATACTTATAGAAATTAACCAAGGCTATATTTTAGGTTTAATGTATATAAAACAAATGGCCAATTAAATCAGTGGTTTAGGCTTGTTGACTGTGTGAGTTATTTGTGTTTTTATTAATATAGTCCTTGCAAAAGTAAGTTAAATTTTTGGTGCAGGGTAGGTCAAATAATCACTATTATCATAGTTGTTATTTTGACTGTATGTCTGCTCCCGCAGTACATAATAATATTAATCAGACGATTAATGGATAATGCTTAAATAATAAAATAACAGGAAAAAATAGCGGTCGTCATAGCATATAGGTAATGTTATGACTGAAAATCATACAAATACAGATGAACGCCGAGTTCATCGAATCACAACATATTTCTCAAAAAGAGAACTTTCTCTATTTCTCGAAGCTTTTAACGTATCAACGATTGATAATAGTAGTCAATTCATTCGTCATCAGCTAATGCGCTCAATCGACCCTAATGCAAAAATCGAGATCTCTGTTCCTGAAGTCAATAAAAATTTAGCAATTGAAATGACAGACTGCATATCAGCATTAAATCGTTTGGTATATTTTCTAGAGCAAGAGACTCTTACTGATGAAGTAAGATCAGATGAAACTAAATTTGACTCAATAAACAATGCCATAAAATACGTGAAAGAAGTCGACAAAGCCGCTTGGGTGCTAGCTAACTTCTTTAAAGGTAATATCCATAAAAAGCATGTAATGCAAAATATGGCTCTAATGACGTTTAATAGTGACGAGCTATTTGAGTTAGCGATCCTTTCCATGGACAAGGGAGGTAATGAAACATGATCGTTGAATTCGTAGAAACCAAAAAACAAGATGCAAGAGGAACTGCATCAACCCTTGCAAATTATATATGCAAGATAGAGGATGGCGGCTCTGGAAAAAGTTATGAAACAGTAAGATTTATTGGTGCTAGCTCATCTATGTGCGTTACAAGTCCATTTCATTCCACTAATTTTGACTCGGAAGTTAATGCACCCAAATACCAAGTTGATTGCAGTGCAATTATTGAAGAATTTGAGAAAGCAGAGAGTAAAAATCGAAGAGTTAAACATCCATACCTTCATATTGTAATTTCGTTACGTGAAAATGAAACGTTAACGTCATCACAATGGCATCAGTTGATAAAAGACTACGTAAAAAAAATGGGGTATACAGATCATCATTGGTTTGCATGTTCACATTCAAATACCATTAACCAACATGCACATATAATGCTTTGCTGCATTTCAAATACACCATCTTACAAAAAACTCAAGGATGGTCAAAATTATAAAAAATCAGCTTTAGTTCGACAAGAATTAGAAAAAAAGTACTCATTAGAGCACGATAATAATCCTTATACAGGAGACTTATGTAACAAAGTAAGTAACCCTGAAATTAAGACTAAAATTCAAGAAGTTAGAAGCATCATTGACGTAGTAATGACAAACCCAAAGAGTGAACAATTATCATTACCAGATTTTATAGACGCCTTAATAAATAAAGGTGTTGGCTGTCACGTACAATTACAAAAAGGAGAAGTTAAAGGGTTGAGCTTTAGTTTGGGTGAAGATTCGTTTAGGGCAAGTAAAATGGGCCTTGGATATAAATTTAAAGATTTGCAGAAAAAAGGACTTTTCTATAATAAAGATGCGCATTGGAAGTCTGTAGAAGAGTCGAATCAATTGGAACTTAAGATGACGGACTTAATTAGCAATGGCTTTAAAGCAGCTACTATGGAGTTAGGTGAGCCAAATCAACATTATGTTCTAATCCCTAGTCCGGAAGTAAAAAAGTATCCGTTAGACAAATCAAATCACAGTTATCAATTTTTTAAACTTTGGATTCCGGTTTCTACCCATGGAAAAACCAAACAACAAATTGAAAGTGAAATTATGCAAATGAAAATGATTCGACTACTGCTAAAAGTATATTTTCAGTGGTTATACTCTAGAAATAAATCTAAACAAGAACAAAACGGCGTCAGATTTAAAAACTCAAATTATGGAATATCAAAAGGTATAAATTTAAGCAGTGAGCAACTGGGAAATATAGTTAAAGTGCCCAATAATTTTAAAATGTTAAAATTACACGATTGCTTACTAATTTCTAAAAAAGAGTTTCTACGCTTAAAAAGCAAAGACAAAAGAAAAATATCAAAACCGCCATCGCAATTTGCGATGGATATATCTATGTTTTAGACGTTCTCTTTCTGTCCCAAACTTGCCGTATTTTATATATATAAATATGATGATTTTGGGACACATTCAATTGTTTCAATTCAAATTATTTTGAATATTATCATTTCATATTCGTGACCCGCCACTTTTATCAAAAGTATACTAGCCCTCTAATAGGTAAAGCGGTGGAAGGACAGATAAAATAAGCTCCTCATTAAATATTGGAGCAAATAAATGAATTTAAATAGACAAGTAATTAAATGTATTAATGATGAACGGGGCTATGTAAGAGCAGCAAATGATGATTATTGTTTCACTGATCATAAACAGCTTGAAAAGCGACTGAAATGTAAAAATGATGATTTAATATATTTGGCAGATTCAGTTAACTTAAAGCATGTTGTTAAGCTAGCTTTTAAACATCAATGTGTTCTTTATATAAATAAAAATACTAAATATGACTTTTCAAATAAGTATGACAGTAAGCAGTCGAAACTTGAGAATGCATTAATATTGCTTAGTTTAGCCGAAGAACCAATCTTATTGAATTGTGCGGTAGATATAGTCTCAGACATACTAAAGCACCATATTCCGTTTAAAATGTCTTTATGCGACGCTCAAAGGCGTTTAGAGCAAAATATTAATCCAAACTTAGATGTAAAAAAGGCTTTGTCTCAGTTTTCCAAAAAGTATCAAAGGCACCGTAAATATATTAAAAAGTACATTGAACCAGATGCTAATAATAATATTAAAGTTGTTAAGCTCAGTTATCAATTCGAGCTACTAGATTATCTGAAGTCGCATAAAGGCATATTTGTTCTTAAAAGCGGAATGGGCAGCGGTAAAAGTAAATATGGTGTCTCTGCTTATTTTGAATACTTGTGCCGGAACTCAGAATATAAACCAACAATACTTACTCCAGATATTGCCTTATCAAAACAGATCGTTGCAGAGCAAGACCCTAGGCATTATCAAAGTAAAAATTTACCAAAAAATATGACAAGTTTGTCTGGCTTAGTTTGTTGCGTTAACTCTGCAACGACCAACGATAAGTTTTTCGAGTACATAAAGGAATCATCGCAAGTAATATTCTTGGAAGAGTTTGAGGAAAGCACTTTAGCGTTAACACAACAGCTAATTAAAACAGGTAAGTTGAGTGAACGCGGAGAGGCGATGGCACGCTTTTTTGAATTGTTAAATAAAGACAAGGTCATAATCGCAGATGCATTGTTTAGCGACTTAAGTGCTAAGCAGGTTATCGAAGAAACAAATAAAAACATCACAATTATTGAAAATACTGATCCAGTTCTTACTCCAAAAAGATCCGTAACAGTCATGAGCCGGAATGTTCATTTTAAACAATTGATAAATAATATTGATGAAGGCTCTACAGAAATAACGTTTTCAGATCAAGGCCAAAAATACTCAAGTAAGTTTTTCCAAAGCCGCGACATTGTGAAAACTAATGCTGAAAAAAAGCGGAATTCTGAAGTTAGAACACTAATTATAAATAGTGCGTTTCTTAAGAGTAAAGAAGGTCAGGTGCTAATAAATGATTTTGAAAATAGGATTAACGAGTACGACTATATTCAAATTTCACCTTCGCTGACATCGGGCTTAAATTTTGATTTTAAAGAAATAACTAGAGTTAATTTATTGGCAGCGAAAACCATACTACCCACCCAATTAATTCAGTCTAGTGGGAGGTTTCGGAGGGTTTTCGAAATACTTTTATCATTTTCACAGTCTCAAGGTATTTATCACCGTGACGCTGAAGCTATCAAATTCCAAGAGCTTATCGAAACTGTCAATGAAGACGAATACAGTGACGAAGTTTCAGTAATCAACAATAATCCAGATGTTGAAAGGGTAATATCACGAATACAGCACAATAATTTCATGAGATATCATTATGAAAATAATTCATTAATTATGCTTGAACATCTCGGTGTAGAGGTTAAATACGACAGCCAAACTAAATTAGTAGAAAAGTATCAAACAAACGTGACCGTAGATAAGTTAATGACGGTTAAAACCCTCCAAGCAAATGAGTATTCCCATTTAAAACACCAGTGGGAGGGATTGGACGAAGGGCAACGTAACCAGTTAAGAAAGTATGAAACTCTTACTTATTTTAATGTTTTAAATTGTGAGGGTTTATACCGAAGGGTATTAGAGTTCGATAAATTTTCAACGGGAAGATTTAAGCTAAATAATATTTATCTATGTAGAACAAATAAATCAGAGAAAAAACTAACGGCGTTGCAACGTATTAAACAAAAAGTATTCCGAAAAATATTGGATATATTAAAAATAGATATACATACATTTTCAGGACAATATTACAAATCTGAAATATTAGAGCTAGAAAAATTTATAGCACACGGCACTATAGAATTAGATAATTCTGTTATCGACATTCAAAGTATCGATAAATCAATATTTAAATTTAAGAGTGCAACCTATGAAAAAAAAGGATCTTTAGTTAGTGATATACTTAAAAATAATTTTGGGCTAGAACAAATTTCTAACAGGTCCAGAATTCAAGGCAAAAGAGTGTGGAGATATGAAATATGTCCATTAAGTATTAAGAATATTGAAGAGCTATATCTACTTGTGTATAGATAAAGGCAAGACTATAGAAGCTATATTTGCGATAGCAAATTGGAATATTTATCCGACTTAGAGATGCATGATCGTTAGGAGTTTGTGGGGTGTTATTGATGCCCCAAAACTTTACAATAATTTAAGGTCAACAGTCGATTGCAAAGGCCACTTAGGCCTTTAATCAAGAGTTTATTTTAGCAGCTAGCTATCAAAGGAATTGTAAAATGAAAAAACTAAGTATTATCTTTCTCGCATTAATTGCTACTCCTTGCGGTCATGCCGGCACGTTGAATTGGTATCGTGTAAATTGTATTGAAGATTCAAGTAAAGTGGGTGTTTGTAATGCCGTTGTCAGCTCCACTATTTCTGGAATTATTTCTGGTTATGCAGTCGCTGATAAAAAACCATTTTTTTGTGAGAATAGGTATTTTGCATCAGAGTATCTTCACACCGCGAATAGATTCAAACCTTACGCAAAAAATTTAACAGAAAATACTTATACAATTAAGCAGCAAAAAAGCATTCTTTTATCTGATTTTATAGTCGAGTATCTGAAATCTGATCTGCCATTAGAGGAATGTCTCTAAAGTTTAGATTCACAAGAACAGAACACATTATAACTATTTGCTCTACTATAAATATTTTTTATGTAATGCCATAAATCTGGGCATCTGTTTTATTTGGTTAAATTTTTTATAGGAAACAGATCCTATTAATAAATTTTAAAACCAGTTATATTTCCTGCTGTTTATGAACAAAATCACTTTTGGGTATCTATTAAGTAAGGGATTGCTTGTGTTTGATCAGTCTTTGTCAGTAAAGAATTTTAAATATATATATTATGTTGATAGGAAAAATAAAGGTAACTTGGAAAAAGATTACTTTTATAGAGCATATGAGCTTCGACAGAAAATTCATTTCTTAAAAAAGCTTGCAAAGATGCTTGCCTTCCGGTTCAAGCAAAAAAAAATTCCAAAGGTATATTTTGAACTTAAAAAGGAAAGAATAAACAAGCTTATAGGGCTTAGAAAAGAGTTATTAGATAATGAGATTAGCAATCAGTTGGGTGTAATAGTTAAAACAGTGAGTGCCAAAGGATACTCACTACCATTAATAAAATCAGCAACACAAGTTCGCGGTAAAGATGTGTACTCTATAGGAAAAGACATAGAAACAATATTAGTCTCAAGACACATCCAGCTCGTTTTAAGTTCTCTTTATAAAGTAAAGGTGAATAATAGAGACCTTATTATTAGTAGGTTGAGTACTCTTTCGAAGGATTCTAGTCCTAAATATATAATTCGCGCAGATGTTGAAAACTTTTATGAATCTGTAGATCACAAGAGTTTGTTAGATATTTTACATTCTTCACCTAAGCTTTCTGCGACTCCCCGAAGGATATTAACCCAGCTCATCAGATCTTATGCGAATTTAACTGGTTTACATATAGGTTTACCCAGAGGGGTTGGTATTAGTGCTTATCTTTCAGAAGTGTATATGGAGAATATAGATTATGAAATATATAATCTTGTAGATGTAACCTATTACGAGCGATACGTAGATGATCTTATAGTTATTTTTTCTCCAACAAAAGCTGAGCATACCTCATCTTATTTACCGCAAATAAAAGAGATAATTAATAGCCGAAAACTGATCTTAAACCATAAAACCGAAGAGTTAGACTTATTCACTAGAACCAGTCAGAACTTTGATTATCTCGGGTATCATTTTAATATTAATAATGGCAATTGCGTAATTAAGTTAAGTCAAAATAAAAAAGATAAAATTAAAAAAAGACTGATAAAGTCATTTGATGATTTTGATAAGGATTACTCTAAGATTCCTAGAAAAGCATGTAAGAATTTACTCATAAGAATTCGGTTTCTTACTGGTAATACTCGCTTGCTAAATAGCAAATCTAATGCTTTTGTAGGCGTTTATTTTAGTAATAAGTTTATTACTAATTCCTCAGATTTACTTGCCTTAGATCGTTTACTGACGCACAAACTATCAACATTAAAAGATAAAAAACTAAGAACACGTCTTAGTAAAATGTCTTTTTTAGAAGGGTTTGAGAAACGAATATTTAGAAAGTTCAATATAGAGGATTTAAGTTTAGTATCTAAGGGATGGAAAAATGGCTAAGAAAGCACTGTCTATAAATTTTCCAATTGAGAGAGCTGTATTGTCAGACTTTTCTCCATTTGAAGTACCAATTACGTTTTCAAACAGGCATTTTTATAATTTTTTACTTGAACATAATATCAAACATGATGGAACAAATTTTTTTTGGCGAGAAGGAGAGGAAGCTCTAGATAAGCTAATTTTAATTCTCCTTGGTCTTGAGCAGACAACCCAATTAACTAAGTATGAAAATAATGGAGAAAGATATGTTAAAACAAATATAGGTTTTGGTAACTTACCATCCATCTGTTTTACATTTCCAATATCTCATAAGCATAATGAGTTTAGGTTTTTATCTGTTATCCATCCCAAAGGGCAGATCATTGCTGTCGATTTTTATGATAGATATAAAGACCTTATTACATACTACTCAGGCTTAAGCCCTCTTAGTTTGAGAGCAGCAAAGAGGGTAGCTGGTTGTACTTATATCGATTCTAAATCCTTGCTGGAAAGTTTTGATAAAGATGATGCACAGATCGAGGTTGAGGGACAAAATTACGAAAATTTAAGATCGTTTTTTGTTTATAAAAAGTATAGAAATATTTTTGAATTCTACGAATCACCAGATCATCATTGGTGCGAAAAGCATTTTAATTTTCTTTCTAAGTTAGATGTCACCCAGTGTTTTGACTCA
Source organism: Pseudoalteromonas sp. US3C1013 (assembly GCF_048401115.1). Taxonomy (GTDB): domain Bacteria; phylum Pseudomonadota; class Gammaproteobacteria; order Enterobacterales; family Alteromonadaceae; genus Pseudoalteromonas; species Pseudoalteromonas undina. Next base: position 1,092,433 of record NZ_CP183075.1, read on the forward strand.
ATTTATACACATTCTATGGCGTGGGCAATATATCAAAAAAGCTACGCTAAAAAACATTTAAATAGTACAAAGGACACTTTTGCATATAGATTCGACCAGTTAATGCAGAGAATTAATTATAATGAGACGAATGGAATAATAATAGGTCCAGAACTTTCAAGAATATTTGCTGAGATAATTATGCAAGCTATTGATATAGAGTTAGTTGATGAACTTAAATCTGAAAAAAATAGCTTATTTCTTGGAAAAGATTATCAGATATACAGATATGTGGATGATTACTTTATTTTTTATAATGAAAAGGCTGTTTTTAACAAGATTAGGGATATTATCCAGATTAAGTTAAAAAGCTTCAAACTATCTCTAAATAAGCATAAAGAAGAAACATATTCCCGACCAATAATAACTCCTATAACAATCGCTAAAAAAAGGATTGCTAACCTCATTTCTGAAAAGCTAGAGTATAAAATTGAAGTTAAGGATTGTAGAAATGAAGACGATATCAAAGAAGGAAATATTTATATAAATCAAAGTAGTTTAACTACTGAGTTTAAATCAATTTTGGCTGATTCAGGTGTTACATATTCCGATATATTAAATTACTCGCTTGCTATTATTGAAAGAAAAACAAAGAAAATACTTTTAGATTACAAAGTTATCGTTAAAAAAGAATCAACTTCTAGTAATTTGATTAACGCATTAGTCTCTATAATTAACTTTACATATTTCATATATTCAGTTGCCCCAAAAGTAAATAGCACGATAAAGTTGTGTAGAATAATTCAACAGATAATCCTCTTCATAAAAGATCAAGAGCTTGGAATCGAATTCCAGCATATAGTTTTTAAAACTATTTTTGATAATACTTGCTCTATTTTAAATAAGAACTCTGTAAATAAATTTACGCCAATTGAAACGCTTTACTTATTAGTATTACTAAGACAGTTAGGGAAGTATTACTGGCTTGATGAGGTTACTCTAACGAAATATTTTAATATAGTTAAAGAAAACCATACCTTAAAGTTTGAAGGCGAATTAAATTATTTTTCTATAACGACTTTATTGTTTTATATTTGTGATAAAAAACGTTTTCAAAACATTAAAGATTGTTTAATGTTCTATATCGAAGAGCTTTATTTGGATAGGTTTGATACGTTAGTATCAGATTCTGAAATGGTTCATTTGACTTTAGATTTAATAGCCTGCCCATTCATTGATATTAAATTTAAAGAGCTTATTTTATCCAAGTATGGAATACCTGCTTCGTACACTAAGAAAATTATAAATGTTAATGAATTTTGGTTTACTAAATGGAAAGACTTTAATTTCGCCAAGGAACTAGACTCTAAGTTAAGTAAAGAAGTATACTAAAAATGCACGCATTAGGTAACCTTAATGGCTGTTGGCAGCCGCACACACCAGCGTCAAGGGGTATTCTTGTCCTATGCATGGAGGGAGTATCTGGTGAAATCTACCTAAGTTTTACCGTTTTGGCACCTTCTTACAAAATAGCCATAAGGCTCATTAGTGGGAAGGTGCTCGAATTACTTCAAATGACCTCCGATAGCAGAGACTTAGTCTAAAAATTTGTTCTCTATATAAAGAATGTGAATTCCAGTAGGTTATTGTTTCGTTGTAAGTAACCTTCACATAGTTTATATGAAATAACGCTCTTATAATCAGTCCCCAATTTAATTATCACACTAAAAGCTTCAAACTAGTAAAAATCCGATGTTAATAATCATAAGACATTCAATATATGTACAATTATGCAGTTATTCTTTTAATTGAGATTATTTGTTAGATAAAAACAGTAAATAAATAGCGAGGGATTGGCTTATTCTTGACCCTCAGTGCTTTATAATATTAAGCTTTATATTTACAGTTACCAAAAGTTTGTGTAATTTTGGACGTTAATGAGTTGCACAACTCAGTGGTGCAATTTTAACTTTAATATTGAGTAGAATACATTAGGTTTTTTTTGTATTTAAATTTCAATGAGTTAACTTTTAATTGGTGTGTGTGTTTTTATTTTAGAGGGTTCGAATCCCTCTCTCTCCACCATTATTCTATATTAGGACGCTCAGGACGTCCTTTTTTGTGCCTGTAATAAAGTTAAGCGTGTTGGCTTTGTACTTGGCGTTTGTTTTTACGCTGATGTTTTAATGTATACATTCGTTGGTCGGCTAAAGTTAAGCAGGCTTTGTAGTCATTACATTCCTCACTACTTGCTAAGCCATAGCTCACGCCTGATAACGGCCAATGTTTTTGAACTTGTTGATGAATATAGTTTAATGACTCGTTTATGCTCAGGATGAGTTGGGCGAGCTGTTGTGCTGATTTGACGTTACACACACAAATAAACTCATCACCGCCGGTTCTGCATACCTCGCCTTTGTCGGCTAACGCATTTTGTATTAACCGCGTAACCTCAATGAGTAGCTTGTCACCGTGAGCATGACCTAGGTGATCGTTAACGCTTTTAATATTGTCGCAATCTATAAACACAATGAGATAAAAATTATCTAAGTTATCGAGCTTTTCTTGTAATTGCAGCCGGTTTCCTACTTTGGTGAGTGGGTCTATGCGTGATAGCTCTAGCGCTTTTATAAAATTATTTTGCTTTATTTTTAGCCATTCGGATAAAGAAAGTAAAATACAGATACAATCAATGGCCAGAGCAATAAGTACCCATAATTCAGGTGAACTTATTTCTATTAAATTTAGGTGCGATAAAATAAAAATAACTAAGGACAAGCTATAAACAAGGTTGCCAGTTAAAAAATATTTCGCTCTAAAGTCTTTCATCCCCAGCATTGTAAAGCCCAGTTTTAAGCTTAAATACACCCAAATGGCAGCAAGGAAATGAGCTAAATAAAACACCCAATGAAAGGGTAAAAAGAGGTTTAAAAAACCACAGGCAAGTGCGGTTATGGAGAAGTATTTTAAAAATCGGCTAATACCAGTGCGGGTATGTTGGTCAAAGTTAAATAAGTAATATGCAAATGAGCTGGCACAAGCAATAGCGAAGGCAAAAATATACATGCCAAAGTAATGGGTGTTAATTGCGTGGTAATTAAAAAGTAACGCAACTATCCCCGCCGCGAATGCCCAGCCAATGCCGTGTAACCCTATATAACCTGCACAAAATAACGCCACGCGATGTTGTGTTTTAAAGAACATTATTAAGGCCATGCAGGCCAAGGTCAGCATTATCGTAATAGACACTAAGCTTAATGAATTGATATAAAACTGAAGTTTAACAAAAGCAGATTGAGGTATAACGTTAATGCTAACAGGTTTAGCAAAGTGCTTAGCATTAATATAAAGCCATAAAACACCGTGTGAATTAGCTTCTAGCTGTAATTCAAAAGCTTGGCTGTGCATTACAATGGCTGATTGAGTGACGCTATTTTGTGAAAAATCAGCGATTTTTCTGATCCCACTAGTATCTTGATAAAAAGCAACGCCACTATCTAAATAATTAATTTGGGGGATTATATACCAGCGTCCTGCGCTCGTTGTGGTTAAACTAATTTTTGCTATTGCACTGCCATGGGCACTATACAGCGAAGTGACGGGAGTACTTACATTGTGATAGGCATTAACGAGTTGCTCACCTTGGGTTGGTTTAGCTAAATCTACTTGATGCCACATAGCAGACTTTAGTTGTAAGCTGTCATTTTGATTTAATGCTACAGCAAAAGCATTAAAACTAATGGTTTGAAATAGTAAACAACATATAAAATTGAAAGTGTACCGCATGTAATACCTAAGTTAGTGACCGGTAAAAATTGTACTGCATTTTTAACAGAATAATTATAGTTATGACCGCTTTAGCGTATTTTTGCTTTTTAGTTACTAACTTTAATCACTAAACGGTGAGCTGTTATTATAAAAATATAGTTAATGATTAATTAAAGGGTTAATAATTTATTTAGTTTGGCTATTGTATGACTGCTTTTAGTGATGGTTTATATTTGAAGGATTGCTAACAACAAGAAGGTAATTAAAAAGCCATTTGTCAAAATGGCTTTATGGGCAGTTTAATATTTTTTTGGTTTAGCATTGAGCTGCGCTTGAAATTCATCAGGAAATAAAATTGTGCCGTCGTCTTCTTCGGTAGGGAACACGGCAACTAGTAAGTCGTCTTCTTCAAGGCCTGGCGTCCAGCGGCTAAACCAATCTGCTGTTGGAATTGCTTTAGGTGTACATCCTTCCCATTCACCGGTTGCCCATGCTTGTGCAAAATCACGGGTTGGCCATACGGGTACGCAATCGTCGTCTTCGTTAGTGAGCATTACGCAGCCGTCGTCATCGTTTAAAATCCACACTTGCTTAAACTGTTGCACAGTTTCGTACATGTATGCGAGTCGTTTTTTTGCGCCAAGGCCTAAAATTACGTCGTCTTGCTTTGATAAATTGTCAGTGGTCATTTTTGGCTCTCTCTCACTGTGGGGGGAATACAAAAGGCAGCGACATACTGCGCTTTAAAATTAAGTTTAGCTAATGGCTGCAAGCAGCTCGTCGGCTAGTTGGTTTAGTGCGTCGGGGTCTTGATTTGTTAATGCATAAGTGCGCAATCCATAAATACCCATAACACAAAATCGTGCTAGCTCTATGGCACTTCGTCCATTGGTAATTTCTTTGTTATCTATCGCTTTTTGTAATTGCTGCGCAAAGGCATGCTCGTACGCCGTTAAATTAGTACGTAATACGTGGCAAATTTGTGGATCGTTACCCTCTACCTCGCTAATGCTTTTTGTAAGCAAGCACACTTTAGTTGCTTCGCCGTCAATACATTCTTGCACAATGATATTAAGGTATTGTTTCAGCGTATCTAAAATACAATTACTGTGCTCAAACAGCGCTGTAAATTGTGTATTGCGATCGGTTTGGTATTGCTCCGTAGCGGCTAAAAAAATGCCTTTTTTATTACCAAATGCTCCATACAAAGAACCCGGATGTAAATGGGTTGCTTGAGTCAATTTTTGCATACTGGTTTTTGCATAGCCATGAAGCATAAACATGGCCATAGCTTGGCGTAGTACAAATTCTTTATCAAATTCTGCAGTTCTCATAATGACTCTTTTAGTGGATAGAGTAGTAATGAAGAAATTTATTTTTCTTAGGCCTAGGTGGCAGTTTACGCAATCTTAAACAAAGTTTCAAAATTATACTTGAATATTCATTCAAGTGACCTTATCTTGAATGTACATTCAACAAAGGATAAATATTATGTCGATTGACTTACTTTCACCTTTTAAATTAAATAACAGCATTGAACTGCAAAACCGCGTACTTATGGCACCATTGACCCGCTGTATGGCAGATGACAATTTAGTGCCCACACAAGCCATGGTTGATTACTACGCTCGTCGTGCTGATGTAGGCTTAATTATTAGTGAAGCCATTATTATCCGTGCTGATGCTCAAGGTTATCCAAATACACCTGGGCTTTTCACTAGTGAACAAATTCAAGGTTGGAAAAAAGTCACTGACGCAGTACATGCTAATGGCGGAAAAATGTTTGCACAACTATGGCATGTTGGCCGTGTAGCACACCCTCACTTTTTTGGTGGCGATGTACTAGCGCCATCGGCAATTGGGGTTGAAGGTTCAGTACCGCGTATGCGCGAACTCACTTATGTTACGCCAAAGCCTGTAACTACAGACGACATTAAAGGCTTAGTGGCTGACTACGCTAAGGCCGCAGAAAATGCGATGGAAGCGGGTTTTGACGGCGTAGAAATTCACGGTGCTAATGGTTATTTAATTGACCAATTTTTACATTATGCGGCAAATGAACGTGATGACGAGTACGGGCAAACACCAGAAAACATGTCTCGTTTTGCACTGGAAGTAACCGATGCAGTTATTGATGTTGTAGGCAATGAGCGTACCGCTATGCGTTTAACGCCAGGTGCTTATTTTAATATGAGCGAAGACAATCGCGATAAAGCAGTATTTGACTACTTATTACCAGAGCTTGAAAACCGCAAGTTAGCTTATTTACACGGCGGTATTTTTGACGACAGCATGCGTTTTGATTCACTAGAAGGTAAATCAACCTCTGAATTTTTACGAGCTGGTTATGCCAGTACCTTAGTGGGTGTAGGTAGTTATAGTTTTGAAACTGCCAAGGAAGCGGTTAACGACAATAAATTTGATTTAATTGCTATTGGTCGCCCGCTTATTGCTAACCCAGATTACATTAGCAAAATTAAAAACGGCGAAGAAGTCACAGCTTACAGTGATGACATGCTAGCTGAATTGAAATAGCAGCTAATTTAGTAAAAACGATAGGACACTCATGGACAACTGTGAGTGTCTTTTTTTATACATTTATTTGCCATAATATACTCATAATTGTTTAATCTTGCTGTCAATAAAGTTCCCCCTCGTTGTCATATTTAAAAAATAGACTATGCCCGCTTTCATAATTACCTTTTATAATTAGAATCAAACGGGACAACAATGTACGCTTTAAAAAATAAATCGATTTTGAGCATGGCTGTGGCCATGGCGGTATCAACTTCAGCTTATGCTAACGATAACGTGATAGAAGAAGTAACCGTTACTGCAAAACCAACCAGTTATGCAAACAACGTTATTGAACCTGCCATGCTTGAGCAACAAAGCTCGGTATCGAGTGTGTTATCAGTAATAGATAACTTACCTGGCATTAGCATAAACGAAGGCGACGCATTTGGCGGCGACGATTGGTCAACCACTATTACCATGCGTGGTTTTAGTATCGACTCAAACCAGCAGCAATTAGGTATGACGGTAGACGGTATTCCTAATGGCGGTTCTAATTATGGCGGTGGTGCTAAAGCGAATCGTTACCTAGATAGCGAAAATCTTGTCACCGTGGAAGTAGGTCAGGGCACTTCAGATATTAAATCAGCCTCGTTAGAGGCGCTAGGCGGTACTTTTAACTTTGTAAGTAAAGCGCCTAGCTTTGAAAAAAGCACCTCTTTTGCATATACCTCAGGCAGCCATGACGCAAGTCGCTATTACGTTAAACACGAAACTGGCACCATTTTTGATAATACTCAAGCGTATGTGAGTTATTCGCAAACCGATACTAGCCGTTGGATTGGCTCGGGCAGCAATGGCGGGAAAGATAACCAACATGCTGAAGCGAAATTTGTCACCACCCTTGATGAGTTAACTATAACAGGGCGTTTATCTTACGATGATGTAAGCGAGACGAATTATAATAGCGTGAGCTTGGCACAATTTGAACAAACTCCAGATTGGGATCAACTAACATGGAACTGGACAGGCGTTCCGCACTTTGACCAAATGTTTGCAGAAGGTTGGGGCACGCTGCGTGAAAACACTCTAGGGTATTTAAAGTTTGAATACGCGATTTCACCCACCTCATTGTTAACCATTAGCCCTTATTACCATAAAAACTCAGGCCGAGGTGATTGGATCCCTCCTTATTTAACGTCCCCTGTAGATGAAAATGGTAACCCAACCACGGAAGGTGGTACAAACGCAGGCTCTTATGGCTTTACAGATAGTAATGGCAACCCACTTGCTCCCAACGCAGGTTGCACGGCTAGCTTAAATTGGCCGTGGGAGTCAGGCCCTGATCTCAATCCTGCATGTTACGACGCTGATGCCACGCCTGTTATGTCTTATCGTCATACACATTATAATAAAGATCGTTTAGGGGTAACTGCTAATTATCAAGCAAGCATTGGCATGCACGATATTGAAGCCGGTTTTTGGTATGAGCAAAGCGACCGTGATGAGTCACGAGATTGGCATAAAGTTATAGATGCGCGTATTTATCATCACTTTGATAACACCCCTTATTGGACGCAATATAAAAACACCTTTGAGACCGATACGCTCAAATGGTACGCCCAAGACTCAATGGCATTTGGCGACTTAACCCTTAATCTAGGGGTTAAAAAGTACTTAGTAGACATAGAAAAGTATGACCATTATCAAAACGCCACCACAGCTAAAGTAAACAGTGATTCAGACCTTCTATTTAGTGGCGGTATTTTATATCAGTTAAACAGTAACACTGAGTTATTTACCAGCTACAGCGAAAACTTTGCCGCCATTAAAGATGGTGTGCTTGAACGCGACAGCTCTGACTTATCAGCTATTGAGCCAGAAACCGCAGAAAATATTGATTTAGGGGTGCGTTATGACAATAACGCACTTAAATTAACGGCAACGGCTTACTCAATTGAATTTGATAACCGTATTACCTTTATAGCGCCAGGCAGCGACACCGGTGGTATTGATTACACCATAGGTACTAACGGCTCGTACCTAAATGTGGGCGGTATTGAATCGAAAGGTTTAGAGCTATCAGCAAGTTATATGTTGAGCCCACAGTGGAATGTATATAGCTCATACACCAATAATAACTCTGAATATAAAGGCGATGCGCCAGGCTTTGAAGCAGGAAGCAAAGTAATTGATTCAGTAGATGATTTATTTGTGCTTTCAACCGATTATTACAGCGGTGATTTCCGCTTTGGTTTATCGGCTAAATACACTGGCGAGCGTGGCGATGTAGATAGCTATACCGTGGTTGATTTAAATGCAGGCTACGCAGCTGAAGTTAATGCTGGCCCCTTCAAAGCAATTGATATTGCTTTTGTGGTTTACAACATTACTGATGAAAGCTACCTAGCGGGCGGCACAGGTAATGGAAGCACTTACTTTATTGGCGCCCCACGCACAGCAGCGGTGACGTTAACGGCCACGTTTTAAAACGTAATAAACGTAATTAAGCCCATCATTGATGGGCTTTTTGCTATAAAAAGGTTGATGAGAACACAATGAAAAGCATGATAAAAATAACTGGCTTAAGTTTAATTTTATTGTTTAATAATATGGCATTGGCTGCACCGCAAAATGTGGTGTTGGTAACTTTAGATGGGGTTCGCTGGCAAGAAGTATTTAATGGTGCCGATAGCAAGCTGATTAATAATAAAGAATTTGTTAAGCAACCAGCACATTTAAAGAGCCAGTTCTGGCATGAAAACCCGCAACAGCGTCAACAATTGCTAATGCCATTTTTAACTCAAACTATCGCAAAGCAAGGCGTTATTATTGGCGATAGAGCTAAAGGCTCAACTATGTCGGTGAGTAATCCGTGGTATTTTTCATACCCTGGGTATAACGAAATTCTCACTGGCGAAGTGGATGAAAGTATCAACAGTAACGACAAGGTATTCAACCCAAATAAAACTATTTTAGAGCGTTTAAACGCCCAGCCTGAATTTAAAAACAGCACCGCGTTATTTGGTAGCTGGGATGTGTTTCCTTACATTGTAAATATTAAGCGTAGTCATGTGTATGTAAACGCAGGATTTATGCCTATTGCCGATGATTTATTTGCCGATGCGCCCCTGTTAAACGCATTACAAACAGAAATCCCCAGCCCATGGCACAATGTGCGGCTTGATAGTTTTACCTATCGATTTGCTAAAGCCTATATGCTGGCTAAAAAGCCAAGATTGTTGGTGATTAGCTTAGGAGAAACTGACGATTTTGCTCACGATGGCCATTACGATGCTTACTTAAAGTCGGCCAAACAAAGCGATGTATTTTTAAAAGATTTATGGCAAACCATTCAAAGCACAGCAGGTTATAAAAATAATACTACGTTAATTGTTACTACTGATCATGGCCGTGGAAGTAATGCCAGTGATTGGCAACATCACAGCTCTCGTCGAGCATTGCTTGAGCTTAACCTAGGTGCAGATGTGTTTCCTAACGGCATAGTAGGCTCTGAGCATATTTGGCTGGCAGCTATTGGTCCTGCAATTAAAAATAACGGCTTAATTAAAACTAAAAACGAGCTTAAACAAGCGCAAATTGCCGCCACCGTTTTAAAAGCACTTGGGCAAAACCCAAACAAGATTAACCCTAATATGGCACCGGCTATTAACGAGATTTTAAAATGAAACAGTTACTAAAAACCTTTAATCATTCAGCGCTGTTACTTGCTTTTGTTATTAGTGGTGGCGCAATGGCTGCGCCGTCTAAAATATTATTTGGTTCGTGTGGGCATCAAGATAAAGGCATCCCCATCTTTAATGCGATTAATAAAGAGCAGGGTGATTTATTTATATTTTTAGGCGATAACATTTATGGCGATACTAACGACATGGCCGTGCTTAAAAATAAATACCAACGATTAGGGGCAAAGCCAGGCTTTAAAGCACTTCGCGCACAAACACCAATAATAGCTATGTGGGATGATCACGATTATGGTCAAAATGACGCGGGGAAAGAGTATCCGCATAAAGAAGCATCGCGGCAAATCATGCTCGATTTTTGGCAAGAACCTGCTAATTCAAAACGCCGTACCCGCCCTGATGGTATTTATACCTCGTACATGTATGGCGAAGGCGAGCAAACCGTGCAGGTGATCATGCCAGATTTACGCTTTAATCGTGACACACTTAATTCTGTTAGCGAGATTGAGTATTACACCAAGCGTAAAGCAAATAACCAAGGCCCGTACAGTCCAACTGAAGTTAAAGGCGCATCAATGCTAGGGGAAGCACAGTGGCAATGGCTTGAAGCCGAGCTTAAAAAGCCAGCGGCAATAAAGCTAATAGCGTCAAGCTTGCAGTTACTGCCAGATTTTACCGGCTGGGAGTCGTGGGCAAATTTTCCTGAGGATCGAAACCGTTTATTTGCGCTAATTAAAAAACACCAAGTAAATGGTGTGATTATTATTAGTGGCGATACTCACTGGGGCGAGATTTCAAGGTATCAACATAACCTTGATTACCCGCTTATTGAAATGACCAGCTCAGGTCTGACAGAAAAGTGGAAAGACGTTAGCCCTAACCAGCATCGTGTGGGTAATTACACACATAATGTTAACTATGGTGATTTAAGCATAGACTGGCAACAAGTCGACCCTGCTATTTCATTAAAACTTAAAGGCATTGATGGCCAAGTTATTATGCAAAGTGATTTTAGTCTTTCAAGTATTAGCCCTTATAAATAGCATCACCATTTAAATAATAAACGCACTGCAGTTAAAGCTGTGCGTTTAAAAGTTCATCTATTGGCGGGCTAACTTGCTGATTTATTAACGCCAATGTCCCCTTAGCGCTACCGCTTAAATTGAAAATATCTTACACTGGCTTTATCTCAAGTAAGGCTGGTATCGTATGCTCAATATTATTCAATCAAACCGTATGGAAGCCCTGCAAGCGCAGTTTCATCAGCTATTAAAAATAAACCCATTGCAAAGCCCATTTGATAAAGAAGTGGTGTTAGTGCAATCGCCGGGTATGTCGCAATGGCTTAAAATCGGTTTAAGTGAAAATTTAGGCGTAGCTGCGCAGGTAGACTTTCCGCTGCCGTCGAGCTTTATTTGGCAGTTGTACCAGCAACTATTGCCAAACGTGCCTAAAGAGTCGGCCTTTAACAAACCTAACCTTGCTTGGAAATTATTTGCCATTTTACCCCAGTGCATAAATGAGCCGCTGTACTTACCGCTTAAAACCTATTTAGAGGGCGATATTGACGGCCAAAAAACCTTTGCTCTATGTGAAAAAATAGCCGATGTGTACGACCAATATTTGATGTATCGCCCCCATTGGATAGCCAAATGGGATAGTGGCACCGATGAGCTTGATGATGTTGATATAACGATTGCGCCTTGGCAACCCGATTTATGGCGTCGTATCGTCAAATTAAGCAAGCAGCTGGGGCAAAGCCAATTTCACCGTGCCAATATGCAAGGGCAGTTACTCAGTGCACTTGAGAGCATGGATAGCGCCTTATTACCAAAACGTATTAGCTTATTTGGCATATCGGCGATTGCTAGCTCGCAGCTTGAGGTGTTTGAAGCCTTGAGTAAAAAAACTGAAGTATTTTTATTCTTTTTTAACCCTAGCGAGCATTACTGGGGCGATATCATTGATGAAAAAACAGCAGCTAAAATCACCGCTAAATACGCAAAAATGCCGCTGGTGGAAGCACAACAAAAAAAGCACACCAACCCTGATGAGGAATACTATTTTATTGGTAATCCGCTGTTATCGTCGTGGGGTAAACTCGGCCGTGACTATTTTGAGCAACTAGTGCAGCTTGATGCCCGCTGGATTGATGGCTTTATAGATGTATTTGACGACAGCTTACTTGGCCAAGTGCAAAGTGAAATTTACCAACTTGCCTTTAAAGGTGAGTCGCTCACCGATAATAAAGAATGGTTTATTAACGACGAGGGCAAGCTGCCAATTACTGCAAACGATGCAAGCATTACACTAAGTGATTGCCATACACCGCTTCGAGAAGTAGAGCGTTTGCACGACTACTTACTTAATTTATTTAATCAAAATTCAGCGCTTACCCCTAAAGACATCATCGTGATGATGCCCGATGTTGGCACCTACAGCCCTTATATTGAAGCAGTTTTTGGTGGTGCACAGGGCAGTCGATTTATACCTTATGCGCTAGCTGATTTAGCCATAGAGCAAGAAAAACCTGTACTGAGTTCGTTTGCTAGTTTAGCTAATTTACCGTTTTCGCGCTTCGGCGTGTCGGATATTCTCGATTTATTACAGGTTACGCAAATTGCTGAAAAGTTTGGTTTAGAAGCGCATGAATATGAGCAAATTCAGTATTGGTTGGAGCGTGTTGGCGTTAAATGGGGCGTAAACGCTGAACATAAAAGTAGCTTTGACTTACCCGCAATTGAGCTTAACACTTGGCAGCATGGCTTAAACCGTTTACTACTGGGTATTGCCATGCGCGATGAACAGTGCCCATTTAATGGTATTTACAGTGCCGATGAGGTTGAGGGCATGGCGCTCGATACACTCAATAAGCTGGTACACTTTATTGATGTGCTGCAAGACTTTAAAGCTAAGCTCACCCCCGATGACACACTCACCAATAAAGCCCAAATTTTAAATGAGCTGCTCAACACTATTTATGAGAGCGAAAGTGACGACAGTTGGGATTTATTAGTACTACAAAAAGTACTCGAAGATATAGGTAAGCACCACGATAACGGTGATTACAGTGAGGCCGTATCGCAGCGCATTGTTAGCTATTTAATTAAACAAGGCATACAAGAAAAAGGTGTCGGCCAACGTTTTTTAGTGGGGCAAGTGAATTTTTGTACGTTAATGCCAATGCGGGCCGTGCCGTTTAAGGTAGTGTGTATGTTAGGCTTGAACGATGCCGATTACCCACGTACCGTTCAACCTATCGGTTTTGACTTAGTACCTTATTCTAAAAAGCAAAAAGGTGACCGTTCACGAAAACTCGATGACCGTTACCTTTTTTTAGAAGCACTTCTTAGTGCCCGAGATAATTTATATATGAGCTACATTGGTCGCTCATGTTTTGACAATCAACCACGCATGCCATCAACACTTGTCAGTGAATTGTTAGAATACATAGGTCGCAGCTTCAAACTTAGCGAACCCGGTGATAAACCCTTGCCAGATTGCCTTATTAGCCAACAACATTTACAACCTTTTAATAGTCATTATTATTTGCCAGCGAGCGCTGAACAGGCAGGGCTTAAGAACCACAGCTATAACCCAATTTGGCTGCCTAGCGAGGCCTTTGAGCCAAAAGCAATCACTGCACTTGATGTAACGCCTCCAGAGCTGCTTGATCTTGATATGTTTATTCGCAGTGTGTGCCACGCCCAAGAGAGCTTTTATCAGCAAAGCTTAGGGTTACGTTTGCCGCAATTTAACGACATAGCCAAAGATGAAGAACCGTTTAGCTTAGATGCGCTGCGCCGTTATTTTTACCTTGATGAAATACTTGAAGCTAATATTAACGATACCCCACGGAGTACCGAGCAAATACTGCAGCGCGGTGAGCTGCCGCAAGCTCATGTTGGCAGCTTAATTTATGAAAGCATGCAACATCGCGTTGATGCGCTTGCAGGGCAAGTAAAACAACAAATAAAAGCGGGTAAAAGCGAACCGATAGAAGTGTTACTGTCGCTTGAAAATACCACCATTGAAGGCTGGCTAAACCATGTGTATATGCAAAAACAAGTGTTTTATCGTAGTGCCAGTATTAAAGCTAAAGATTTAATTAAAGGCTTTATTTATCATCTTGCTGCACAAAGCATGCAACAAGAGGTTGAAACTTTATTACTGGGTTTAGATAAACAAATTAGCTTTGCCCCAATGAGTAAAGCCGATGCCGATTTACTGCTCGCAGATTGGTTTGAGCTTTATAAAGCATTACGCAACAAGCCCGTGGCGTTTTTTCCGGTAAGTGGTTATGAATACGTAAAAAGCGGTGGTGATATGGCAAAAGCCAACAGTAAATTTAGTCCACAGTATATTGGCCGAGGTGAGGGGGAAAACCCTTATATTCGTTTAACGGTGCAATCACTTAATGACTGCCAAGACGAATTTATACATTGGAGCGATAAGCTACTCGCCCCATTATTTGAGCACGCCAAGGAGAGTGACTATGCAAGCGCTTAATCCGCTCACTATGCCATTATTAGGGCAAAGCTTAATTGAAGCCAGTGCTGGCACAGGTAAAACCTACACGATCACGGGTTTGTATTTGCGTTATTTATTGGGCATGCAAATACCTGGTGAGCTGAATACGCCATTGAGTGTTGAGCAAATTTTGGTAGTCACCTTTACCGATGCCGCCACGCAAGAAATTAAAGACCGTGTTCGTAGGCGAATTATTGCCGCGCGTGATGCGTTACTTGGGCAAGTACCCAATGATGAGCTAATTGAGGGTGTAATAGCGGGCGTTGATGACAAGCACCGTGCATTTGACTTACTCGATGCTGCAGCTAAATCAATGGACGAAGCAGCTATTTTTACCATTCATGGTTTTTGTCAGCGAATGCTAAAACAGCATGCGTTTGAATCCGGTGTGGCATTTAACTTAGAGTTCATTTTAGATGAGCGCGATATTCTGCTTGAAACCATAAAAGACTTTTGGCGTGCGTTTGTATACCCACTCAGTAAAGAAAGAACAGATGCGATTTTAGCGGTATTTGCTGCGCCCGAATCACTATTTAGTCATGTAAGTAGTATTTTAAATAAGGCGAACGCAGAAATAACCCCAAAAGTTAGTTTAGATGCGGTATGGCAAGCGCGAGATGAATACTTGGCGCGTGTTCCAGCCTTTAAAAAAGCCTGCCTAGAGCAAGAGTTTATTGGTGCTGTTAAAGCATCCGATTTAAGTGGCTCAAAAACACCTGGGCGAAAGGGCAGTCTTGCTGCACTTGAAGCATTTTGCTTAGGCAGTGATGACTTTTTTGAATTTGGTACCAGTAAGTATTCGTTTGAGGTGTGGAGTAGCGAGAACTTAAGTAATGCCGCTAATTATAAAAAAAATGGCACATTACTGACTCATCCACTTATTAGCCAATTCGATGCCTTAGCCGCACTTAACAACACCATTAACCAAGGGTTAAAAATTGCGATAGTGCAATATGCGGCGAGCTGGGTAAAAGCGGCCATAGTTAAACGCAAACAAGAACAAAGCGTGATCACCCCTGACGATTTACTGACTAATTTACACAGTGCCTTAAAGAGTGAACAAGGTGATGTGCTCGCACAAAAAATAGCGCAGTTATTTCCGGTGGCAATGATAGATGAGTTTCAGGATACTGACCCGATTCAGTACGGGATTTTTAGTAAAATTTATGCTCAAAGCAATACCACTTTAGCTATGATAGGCGATCCCAAACAAGCAATTTATGGGTTTAGGGGCGCAGATATATTTACCTACATTGGCGCAAAAGAAGCGGTAGATGAGCCACAACAATTTACATTGGGCACTAACTTTCGCTCAAGCAGTGATATTGTAAATAGCGTAAATAGCTTATTTAGCAAATACGACAACAGCTTTATTTATAACGACGCCATTCCATTTAATAAAGTGAAAGCGAAAGGAAAAAAAGCAGATGAGTCGTTTTTAATTGACGGTAAACCTGCCACCGCGTTTGAGTTTAATGTGTTTGTAGATGAAGTCGGCGATGAAAAAAATAAGCCGACCAGTAAAGGCGTAGGGCAAGCACATTTAGCCACCCATTTTGCTAATAAAATAGTGACTTTACTTGAGCAAGCAAACCAAGGCGTTGCCTGTATTGGCAGTACGCCGGTAAGCGCTGCTGATATTTGTATTTTGGTGCGCGACCGCGTTGAAGCACAAATAATGAAGCAAGCGCTGAGTAAAGCTAATATTGCCAGTGTGTATTTGTCGCGCGACAGTGTATTTAGCCAAGAGTTAAGTCATCACTTGCTCAATTTTTTAACGGCTTTGCATGGTCAGTACGATGAGGCGTTACTACGCGGTGTATTAGCTGGCCCGTTATTTTGTTTGAGCTATAACGATATTTTTGCTCTAGCCGATGATGAAAATAGCTGGCAAGAACACCTAAACTTTTTTGCTCAACTTAGCCATATTTGGCATAAGCAAGGGGCAATGGCAATGCTCGAACGCTTACTGAGTCACAATCAGCTCAGTGCCAAATGGCAAGGCTTGGGCTATAACGTAGAACGGTGGCTTACCGACTTTAGACATCTTGGCGAAATACTGCAGCAAAAACAAATAGAGCTTGAAGGGACACTTCGTTTATTACGTTGGTTTGCGCAAAAGGTGAGCCAGCAAGATGGCGAAACAGTGCAAGTTCGCTTAGAAAGTGATGCGAACTTAGTTAAAATTGTGACTATGCACGCTTCTAAAGGGCTTGAATACCCATTGGTATTTATGCCATTTGCCAGTGGTTATCGTGAAACTAAAGACGCGCTTTATCATCAAAATGGCAAGTTGATTTACGATTTAAGTAAAGACGAAAACGCCCTGCAAAAAGCCGAACAAGAACGTTTAGCAGAAGACTTACGTTTGCTTTATGTGGCACTGACCCGAGCAGTGCATTTTTGTGCCTTGGGCGTGTATAACATTTCTCAAGGGCAAAGTAGCCGTTTAGCAATTCAAAGTAGTGCGTTGGGACATGTATTATTCTCAGGGTTAGAGATAACCAGCAGCCAAGCATGGCGCACCCATTTAAGTGAATTTTGTGATGCTAATCATGCTATGCAATACTTGCAATTTACCTCAGGCGAATTAGTTGATCAGGGCATACTTCGGTTAAAAAATAGTGACACTAAACAGCACGATTTACTTATTAATACAGTAACGGCGCAGATTGAACGTGACTGGCGAGCAACCAGCTTTAGTGCCTTGAGCTTTAAAAAGCATGCTGATCAACTTGCTCCAGGGCGCAGCGATGAAGATCATCAAAGAGATGAGTTTGCTGTGCAGCAAGATGAACTTCCTTCACCGTATAGCTTTCCAAAGGGTGCAAAACCAGGGAGTTGCTTGCACGAAATATTTGAGCAGCTTGATTTTACCAGTCCGGTAAATCATCCCACGAATACAGAGCAAAACTTAACGGCTGTGATTGAGCGTGCTTTTGAAAAATACCATATCGATGAGCAATGGCAGCAAATTACCGAGCAATGGGTACTCGATGCACTTAATTGCCCGTTAAACAGCGAGAATAATTTAAGTTTGAGCCAATTAGCGCCAAGTGACTGTTTAGTAGAAATGGAGTTTAATTTACCGCTTAGCAGCCTCAGTGCCCCTAAGCTTAATGAAGTGTTGATTAAACATTTTGGCTTTAACCAAAGTAAACTTGAGTTTGCCCATGTGAAAGGGTTACTAAAAGGCTTTATTGATTTAATTTTTTGCTACCAAGGCAAGTATTATATTTTAGATTATAAATCGAATTATTTGGGCAGTACCGCCGCTGATTATGTGCCAGAGCAGCTAGAGCAAGCCATGACCAGCCACCAATATCATTTACAGTATTTAATTTATACCGTAGCGCTGCATCGCTTGCTTAAACAGCGAATTCCCGATTATTCAATAGAGGCGCATTTAGGCGGTGTTTATTATACTTTTTTACGCGGTATGCCAGCAGGTGAGGGAGTGTACTTTAAACAGCTAAGTGCAGATCAAGTCGTTATTTTAGATGGCTTGTTTAGCCAAGGAGCCATGCTATGAGTGATTTAAATCAACAACCGGGTTTGTTTGATGACTTAGATGATGCGCCTTTAGATGAACCTGTGCTCACAACAGCGCAGCCAACTATGCAGACCAGCGAAAGCATTAAAGTCGTGCCGTTGCTAACGTATTTAACGGACGAACATAGAGTGCGTGTGGTTGATGTAAAACTGGCTGAATTACTCAGTGGCACAAACGCACAGCAAGGGTATGACGACCTCTTTTATATAATTTTAATGTTGTGTTTATCGCAACAAAGCCAACATAGCTGTTTAACCCTAACAGAGGTTGATTGGACTAATCCGTTTAATTTACGTCAAAGCGACTTTACTAAACTAGAGGGCACACAGCCCGACACTCTCAGCCCATTTAGTGATGACTATACGACTGAGGCGGCAATACGTTATTTAGCCTCACATCAAAGTGTTGGGGATCACAAGCCGCTGCAATTGTTTAATCAACGGTTATATTTTTCCCGTTTAGCAGGCTATGAACAGACCCTTGCCCAACGATTACTGACAATGAGCGAGCGACAACTTAACATTGATGATGCAGTACTTGCTCAGTTATTAACCCGCTACTTTCCAGATGATCCGAGTTTTGACATTGATTGGCAAAAAGTAGCGTGTGCCATTGCCGCTACAAAAGGTTTTAGTGTGATCACGGGCGGGCCTGGTACAGGTAAAACCACCACGGTGACAAAGCTGTTAGCGATTTTGCAATCGTTATATCAAGCGGCGCCATTGAGCATAAAATTAGTAGCACCCACCGGTAAAGCAGCGGCACGGCTAACAGAGTCAATTTTAGGGGCTAAAAATAAGCTTAGTGAAATACCAGATGATATTAATTCGTTGATCCCGCAAAGCGCGCAAACCATTCATCGTTTGTTGGGAGTTAAGCCATTTACCAATAAATTCCGGCACGATAAAAGCAATCCGTTGCATGTTGATGTATTGATTATTGATGAGGCCAGCATGGTCGACTTATCACTTATGGCTAAATTAATCGAGGCTTTGCCAGATCATGCCCGATTGATTTTACTCGGTGATAAAGACCAACTTGCCTCGGTTGATACTGGCAGCGTAATGAGTGATTTATGCCAAGGGTTAGTGCTTGGGCAAACACCGCGTTATTCAAAAGTACGCTGCGAGCAATTGAACACGCTGTGCTTTAATGGCGCCATTAAACTCAACGCGCAAACTCAAAGTGAGTTTGAACTCGCTGACTGCATTGCTTTTTTACAACATAGTTATCGGTTTGATGCCAAAAGCGGTATTGGTCAATTGGCGCTGGCTGTAAATACCAACAACCGAGGAATATTAAACTATGTTGAACAACAAAGCAGCGAAGGGCATTTTAGCGATATTATTTTAGACTATGATTTTGTTTCCACACCAATTGAAAAGTTAGTAAATAGTGCCGCAAGTCATTATGCTAATTACCTAACACTGATAGCTCAAGGTGCCAGTGTTGCGCAAGTGCATGCAGCTTTTGCCAGTTATCAGTTACTTGCTGCAGTACGTGAAGGCGATTACGGCGTTAATAGTTTAAACCAGCGTATTGAACGGGTTTTACAGCAGCAAGGTTTAATTAGCGTTAATCCTAATCAGCGGCATTATATAGGGATGCCGATAATGGTTAGTCAAAACGACTACCAGCTAAAATTATTTAACGGTGATATAGGAATTCTAATGCCCGATGATAGCGGCCAACTCAAGGCAGTGTTTATTGATGAACAAGGTAATGAACGGGCATTTTCACCCGCACGGCTTCCGGCGCACGATAAAGTGTATGTAATGACCATTCATAAATCCCAAGGCTCAGAGTTTAGTTATACCGCGATGGTGTTACCACCGCTCAAGCAGGCGAGTATCGGTATTAATAGGCAATTAGTGTACACGGGAATTACCCGCGCAAAACAGACCTTTGAGCTGGTGGCAGATAAAAAAGTGCTGCAACTGGCCATGGGTAAAAGTGTATCACGGGCGTCAGGCTTGTATGAGCGATTAGTGTAAAGCCATACTTATACTAATCTCTTATTTTTGGGGTTCGTTTTCTAAATAGGTTGGGTTGCCAGCCAAAATGCAGTGCGCCCAATCTTAGAAAGACGGTTACCAATAATGAACCAATAATGCACCATAAATAAGGGACATCTAATAAAAATAGCGTGGCATAGGTTAAGCCTCCTGCAAAACACGCGGTGGAGTATAGCTCTTCGCGCATCACCAGTGGTACTTCTCTACAGATCACATCACGTATTAAGCCGCCAAATATACCCGTCGTCATTCCCATTGTAAGCGCAACCACCATGGTTGTACCTTCAATTAATGCTTTTTCAATACCGACCACATTAAAAATAGCCATACCAATAGCGTCAACCAGCAACATGTAATAGTTAGACACATCAGGTAAGTGGCGAATAAACATAACGGTGACAAAAATAGCGCCATATGTGGCATATAAATAATCGGGGTTGGCTATCCAAAATACAGGTTGATTAAGAAGAATATCTCTGAGCGTGCCACCGCCTAACGCGGTGACTGAGCCAACAACGACAACACCAAATCCACCAATATCTTTGTCGTGGCCTAATAATGCACCTGAAATTGCAAAGAATGCCACGCCAATAAGGCTTAAAAAATTAAAATACTCTGCCGTCATTGAGGTGTCCTTACCAAGTTGATAATTTATATTAGACATTAAAAGATAAGCTATTGGGGATTTATATTAGCTGAATAACACTAGGGTCTGTTTACCTTTCAAGGTTGAATTTGCAGCAGTCTGCTTGGTATTAAAGCAAGGCAGAGCCTGTGTGGTGTGGTTATTCCCCATAAATAGGCGATAACGCAGCATCAATGCCAAACAGGCGCTGCCCGAAGGGTTCTGCCTAGGGGCGATTTACTCTTTGTTGCTCGGTTTTTACTTAGTCCACTAGTTTACAAACCTCGCGCCGCGATTAAACCGCCCCTAGTTTGAACAAATATTAATCCGCAAAGGTCAACAGACCCTAGCTTTACAAGCACAAGGTTATTAGCCCTGTGCTTCTATGATGGGTTGTTATTGTAAGTAGTCAACGACCAGTTGAGATAATGATTTTACGCCAAGTTGTAAGGCATTTTCGTCAACATAAAACTGAGGTGAATGATTACTTGGCGCTGTTTTAGCGTTTTGATCTTTTGGAGTGACGCCTAAAAAGTAAAACAGTCCAGGTGTTTCTAGCGCATAATAACTAAAGTCTTCTGCACCGGTAATCAAATCTGTGGAAATAATGTTGTCAGCGCCAGCAATACGGGCAAGCGTAGGGGTCATTTTTTGAGTCAGTGCAACATTATTTACTGTTACAGGGTAGCCGTGATCTATATGCACATCAGCTTTTGCACCAGCGGATTCGGCAACCAGCTCAGCGGTTTTAGCTAAACGTTTTTTAATATCGGCGCGCATAGTTTGATCAAAGGTTCTAATTGTACCAATTAGCTCGACGCTATCAGGGATTATATTTGAGCGTATGCCGCCGTTAATCGCGCCAAATGAAATAACAGAAGGCGCTTTAGTTACATCTACTTGGCGAGAGGCGATTGTTTGAGTTGCCATTATAATTTGTGATGAAGCAACAATGGGATCTACACCATTCCAAGGGCGTGAACCATGAGTTTGACGACCCGTTACGTTAATTGTGAAAGAGTCTTCACTGGCCATTAGAGGCCCTTCTCTAAAGCCAATTTGACCAGTATTAAGTGAGCTGGTGACATGCAAGCCAAACACCGCTTCAGGTTTTTGTTTAAATAAACCTTCTTTTAGCATTAGCTCTGCGCCTCCTTCTTCTCCCTCGGGGGCGCCTTCTTCAGCGGGTTGAAATACAAACAGTACTTCACCCGCTAACTGCTCTTTAATTTTTACCAGTGTCTCTGCTACGGCCATTAGAATAGCAACATGAGTGTCGTGCCCGCAGGCATGCATAACGCCTACTTCATTACCACGATAGGTTGAGGTTTGTTTAGAGGCAAAGGGTAAATCAACTTGTTCGGTAACGGGTAAAGCATCCATATCGGCACGAAGGGCGATTAAAGGGCCTTTTTTACCACCGCTTAATTTAGCCACAACTCCGGTATGCCCAACACCAGTTTGTACTTCAAGCCCCAGTGATTTTAAATGGTTAGTAATGTACTTCGCGGTTTCAAATTCGCGATTACTCAGCTCTGGATATTGATGCAAATGGCGACGCCATGTAATGACTTTTTCACTTACACTTTGTGTTGCTTGTTCAAGTTGGGTGTTAATACTACTAGCAAAACTAGGCGCTGAAATTGCAGTAAATAAAACACTGCCAAAAATTATTTTTTTTATCATTTTAATTCCTTGGTTTTCATCGTGTGTAATTAACTTACGCTATTACATTAATAAAAAGTAGTGTTGTTTAATAGTTAACCACAGTTAAAAGAAAGTTTATTGATACTGCTTAAGAAGGGGATAAAGCTATTTTGTTTAACACAATAGTTTGGCGCTTTTGTCGTATTTTAACGCAAATATTTAGCTTTAACGGTGAAAATGATAACAAAATGTTGCATTTTTTAGATTTGTTCCCAATACTGGTCAATGCATTGCTTTTACCATGCACTGACAACAGCGTGTAACAAGCTAAGCATAATAAAAATATTCAATCAGTTAAGGATTAATATGAACAACACACACACTTTTAAACGCGCGACTTTATTTGCAGCAGCAATAGGGCTCTTAATGAGTTTTTCTGCGCTTAGTAAAGAGTATAAAGTAGTTTTAATTCATGGTTTGCAAGTATCCCAGCTTACCAATAAAGCAGGTAGTGATGTAGTAAACGATGGCCAAAGCTATTGGCAGTCTTATTGGGTAAACCGTGCCGACGAGCGCATTGACTGGCCTGCGTATGAACGAATAGAAGGAAAAATTACTACAGATTGGGTATGGCCCAAGCTACAACAGATCTCTCGCTCAAATTTATGCGAGCCAGGCTGCGTGTTTGTAACCCACTCTACCGGTGACTTAGTTGCCCGATATATTATAGATAACCAGGAAAACTGGCTAGAAAACGCGGGTTTAAAACCGCTTAATATTATTGCTACCTTTGATTTAGCAGGTGCTGGTGGTGGTAGTGAATTAGCCGACTTAGCGGTGAGTGCGTTAACCGGCGCATCGTGGAATTTTGCTGTAGACGCTGCATTAACTTGGTGGCTAGGCAGTGAAGTTAACGAGGCGGTTGGCGTATTACATGATTTAAAAGTTAATAATGCACGTAGAATCGCGCCATTACCTGATGCGCGCACACCGCGTTTACGCTTTGTGGCCGATGGTAATGCATACTTAGGTTTAACGGCTGGCTTTTTGCGTGGTAACGATGATTCGGTAGTCGCTACTCACTCATCATGTGGCGCAAGCTCGGTAAGCTCATTTGGTAGTTGTAGTGCCAATATTGACACCAATGGGCGTTTAACTTCACAAGGTGATGCTGTTAGTAGCTTCATGCCATACCATTATCCATTAATGATGACTAACAGTTACAGCCATAACGAAATTCAACAAGCGCAGCACCAAGGTAATGTAACGGTGGCAATGAATAATATTAGCGTGGCTGGCGATACATTAGGATATGAAACTGTCGATGAAACTACCGGTAGTTGGTTTTGGAAAAAACAATACCGTTATGTAAAAGACTCTGATAATTTGAGTGCTTCAACGCTCATATATAATGTGATCCCATAAAGGTGATTGTGCGTGCGGCTTTATATGCTGCACGCTTTTGATACCAATTCGCTTTATGCAGTTATTTATTTTTAGGTAAGAAAACCTGAATGCAAATAGCATCAGGTTTACGTTCTAAAAGTGATTATCTGCTATTGCGAATTGATGTTATAGGATAAATAACAATGAAAAAATCCTACGTTATTGCTTTAGTGATTATTGTTGCCGGCTTGATGTGGTTTTTAGGTCAAGGTAATGCTAGTTATTCAGCTTCGCAAACAACAGCTAAAGAGCATAATAAAACACCTGAACTTGCGGCTATGTCGGCAAAATCAGAGGTACCAGCAGTTAAATCAAGCATAAAAAAAATGCCTGAAGAGCAGCATGAGTTTAATGAAGATATAGCTAAAGCAGCATCGGCGGTGGCGCAGCAATATCAACAAAACTTAGTATTCCCGCCTTATTCGCAACCTTTAACGGTATATGATGAAGACCGGCTAAAGCCAAATCAGTTTTTCCCGGTTACTAGCCCAGTAGGAGAGCAAGGCGGGGAGTTAACCTTAAGTTTATCTCAATATCGCTATGTCTATCCGCAAGCAATTGAATTAACCATAAGCGCACAAAATTTAGGTAAAGCACAGGTAACACTCAGTGATACGGATACTAAACAGCCGTTAAAAACACACAGTGGTGTTGCTCGAGACAATGAACTTGTAATTACGTTTAAAGGTGAGGAAGACTATCCTCGCAATTTACAGTTATTAGTTGAGGCCGACATTGTGGGTAAAATGGTCCCTGTGGTGGCACAAATACAATATATGCCGCCTAGTGCAACCCTAACTAGCTTTGATAACGCATATCCACGTAATGATAATATGATAGTGCCTGCTAACTTAACGGTGATAAAAAGTGGCTTATATCGCTTAAGAGCTAACTTATACAGTGGTACTTCGCCATTAGCACATTTAGTTGCTAAAGCTCGTTTAGATGAGGGCAGCGAACAAATTGATTTTAAAGCGCATTGGTCTGTTTTGCCTAAGCAAACGAATGATTTGCGGTTGAGCGACTTTGTTATTGAACGTATGTCGCCAAGCCCAGGTGAGCGAAACAGCTTTGGGCAAAGTAAAGTGAGTGAGTTTACTATTGAAGATTTTGCTTACGATAGCTTACAGCAGCTGCCTTATCAGGCGAATAAACAAGAATTGCAGAGTTTAGAGTTTTTACAAGGATTAGCTGCCGGTAGGTAGCAGCATAGAACAGAGTGAAGGGTTTGCATTACTGCAAACCCTTAAAAAATTAGCTTAAATTAATTGTAACCACGTCGGCTTGGTCTGTTTCATCTTGTTCAGGATTAACCGGCGCTTTTGGAATATCTGGTTTATCTAGCGCAATGTCGCCACCATCAATAACGTCACCGGTTTGCAGATTAGCAAAATCAAACAATTGGTTATCAGCTAAATGCGAAGGTACAACATTTTGCATGGCAGTAAAAATACTTTCTATACGCCCTGGGTGCTCTTTATTCCATTGTTCTAGCATGTTCTTGGTGTGCTTACGTTGTAGGTTTTCTTGTGAGCCACATAAGTTACACGGAATAATAGGGTAGCCTTGACTAAATGCGTATTGACTAATATCGGCTTCTTTACAATAAGCTAATGGGCGAATAACCATGTGTTCACCATTATCGCTCATTAGTTTAGCCGGCATACTTTTGAGTTTGCCGCCATAAAACATATTTAAAAACAAGGTTTCTATCATGTCATCGCGGTGATGACCCAGTGCGATTTTAGTAGCGCCTAGCTCTTTAGCTGTACGATATAAAATACCACGGCGTAGACGAGAGCAAAGTGAGCACGTTGTTTTACCTTCAGGAATAATATCGGTAACAATACTGTAGGTATCTTCTTCGACAATTTTGTATTCAATATTTAAATTATCAAGGTATTCAGGCAGTACATGCTCAGGGAAGCCTGGTTGTTTTTGGTCAAGGTTAACCGCAAAAAGATCAAACTTGATAGGGGCAACACGCTGTAAATGTTGCAGCATATCGAGCATAGTGTAACTGTCTTTTCCGCCCGATAAGCACACCATGATACGATCACCTTCTTCTATCATGTTAAAATCCATGACAGCTTGACCTGTGAGGCGGCGTAAACGCTTTTGAAGCTTATTTAAGTTGTGTTGAGCTTTGGCTTGAGCAGAATGAGACACTACGCCCCCTTATAAAACAGTACGGCAAAATTAATTGCTAAAAATAAAGGGGCGTATTATATGCCATATGTAATATCACAGCTACAGCAAACGTTAACTTTCTGCGAGTGGACTTACATAGCCATCAGGTTTCAATGCCAGTACATCACAATCGAGGCTGTCAATAACATGCTCAGCGGTGTTACCCACTAATGCAGCACTTAAGCCAGTACGCCCAACAGTGCCAATAACCACTAACTCACTATTTAAACGACTTGCAACATCCGGTATCACATCTTCTGGCAATCCCTCTTCAATAAAGCATTGATCAGAGGTTAGGTTAAACTCGTTAGCTAGTTCATTGGTTGATTCAATATGATGTTTTTTAACTGATTCATTGTAAAGCCCAGGGTTAAATTCTGGGATTTCTATGGCAATATTTACTGGTGTAGCAGGGTAGGCATTGAC
This sequence comes from Pseudoalteromonas sp. US3C1013, assembly GCF_048401115.1. GTDB lineage: Bacteria > Pseudomonadota > Gammaproteobacteria > Enterobacterales > Alteromonadaceae > Pseudoalteromonas > Pseudoalteromonas undina. The sequence goes on from NZ_CP183075.1 coordinate 1,118,830, forward strand.
TAAGTTAAGTTTAGCATTAGCCAGTTCACATAAAAATTGTGCATCTTTAATTATGCGTTTATTAAGTGATAAGTGCTGCTCATTTTCACTGACTGCATTTACTGCAGCTAAAATATTCCCCTGTGCTGGCCATTGCATATCTTTGACAAATAAAACGGGAGTTGGACACTTTCTTACTAAGTGCCAGTCTGTAGGAGTAAAAATAACCGCTTTTAGTGCGCCGTGTTGATGCGTACCTTTGATAACTAAGTCGTATTTATCATTGATAACGGTATTAATTATTGCCTCGTATGGGCGATTATGCCAAATAACTTGCGTATCAATATTAATATTTTGATAAGGAGAGACCAGATCTTTAAGCCATAGCTCGCGATCTTTGAGGACGGCTTGACGCATTGCTTCACGTTCATCGCCTGATAGCATAGTAGTCATTTCGTAAGAGAAATCATAAACCGTCATAAAGGCGGTAATGCTCGCACCCGATTTTCTGGCTAAATCTATTGAACGCGCGAGGGCATTTTGATCGTCTTTAGTTGGGTCAATAACCGCGATAATACGTTTAATCGTTTCCATTGTGCTACTCCATTCACTTAACAGTTATACATTCAGTGTAACGCAAATACACAACAGTTAAAGGGGGTAGCACTAAGATTATTGTTCTATATCAAGAAATAAAGTTTCTCTAATTTTAAAACTTTTTATCTTGGATAAAAGCATGTAGTGCTTTATAAAAATTTAATTATCCTCAGGTTTTATTGAAGTGTTGTCTTCTACGGTGAATCCACTCGTTTTTTTCACAAAGCCCACTTCAGGTAGTAAGTTATAAACGTTATCTTTAATGGTAGAAAACAGATAACTCTTTCCACCTCTACTGAATAAGTTAATAAGATACCAATATTTCTTTTCAGGGTAAACAGTCATATCAACGTCAATAAAGTGATTGTTATTGATATAAATGCCTCTTACGTATTTATCATCTATTAGCTCGCCGGTTACATCTGACTGTATTCTAATGCCTCCCTTAGAACGTAAAACTGTGTTGTGAGTAAAATAAATACTTCCCCAATTAAAAGGCTCCGTCACACTTTCTGGTTTATTAGGGTAAGCATTGAGGATAAACTTATCAGTGTCTATGAAGGTATTTGAAATGATCTTAACATCCGAATAATAGGTTAATTCAATTGCTGTGCCTTTAGTTTTTTTAAAGGTATTATATTTTATTAAAGCTTTAGAAACAGGTTTTCTAGTGGCTAGTTTTAAGGAACCTTTTAGAGCTTCAAATACATTGCTTTCAATTGTAATATCATGTGTACCACCATAGTTTTCACTCCATGGGTGAGTTGTGGTCACTTGGGTAACATTTTTAAAATAGTTATTACTAATTTTTACTCTGAAAGAGTTGATAGGGGCATTATACGATGAACGCTTTGAGGAAGTTGCTCTTATTGCTGCATCGCCAAAATCAAAAAATTGATTGTGATGTATTGAAATATCTGCAGAACCTGCAAAGAGGATACCTTGCTCTCCCCAGGCGTAGTTAAGCGTGTCTTTAGTTAACCCTTCAAAAATAAAGCCATTAATTTCTATGAAGCGTGAATTATAAAAGGATAAAATATACTCTCCTTCAAATTGGTCACACTTTTTTAGTATAACGCCAGCATTAGCTGTAATAACAATATTGTTAAGATTTCTGACGATAATAGCTGAACATATATCGTAAACTCCAGGCTTGTCTATTTTAAGCTCAGAATTTTCTGCAGTGTTTAAAATCAAGTCTTTTAGTGCTTGTGAGTCATCAATGCCATCATCGGGGATCATTGAGCTCGATGCTTGGCTACTAAATAAAAGACTTAAAGAAAGAGCAATAAATAGAAATAAAGAATTAGGCATGAGATTGTCCTTCTATATAAGAGTTTAATAGGACGTAGTTACTTTTATATTACAAAATGAGCCAGACAAGTAATTATTCTATTCATCGACTCTTAAAAGTGAATGGGTAATACCTCTACCCAAAGTGTTAGTAGAGATAGAGCATAATTGCAAATAATTACGCTCCAATTCAGGGGGAGATTAATTTTAAAATGAGAAGCTATTATTAACGTGGCTTTACAATCGCAGCTGTTTTTGCAAGCGCGTCATTATCTAAAATAGTAATAAACTTACCTTCTACTTTAATTAAGTCAGCTTTTTGAAAACGACTCAATAAACGGCTAATGGTTTCAACAGTTAAACCAAGGTAGTTGCCAATTTCACCGCGGGTCATGGTAAATCTAAATTCTTTACGTGAAAAACCACGCTCACCAAAACGCTCTGATAAATTATAAATAAAACTCGCTAGACGTTCTTCGGCAGACTTTTTATTAAGTAATAGCAGCATTTCTTGGTCGTAAGTTATTTCACTACTCATTAAACGCATAATTTGTTGGCGAAGCTTAGGCAACTTACCAGCGAGTTCGTCAAGTGTATCAAAGGGGATTTCACATACCATTGAGGTTTCTAGTGCTTGAGAAAAGCTTTGGTGCTGCATTTTATTGATGGCATCAAACCCAACAAGGTCGCCAGCTAAGTGAAAGCCGGTAATTTGTTCATCGCCTTGCTCAGACAAAGTATACGATTTAAACGAACCTGAACGAACCGCAAAAATTGCATTTAAAGGCGCGCCCGATTCAAATAAGTAGTCACCCTTGTGTAATGGTTTTTTTCGCTCAATGATCTCATCAAGTTTATCCATTTCTTGGCCATTTAAAGAAAATGGTAAACATAACTGGCTAATACTGCAGTTATTACAGCTAATGGCACAATTACCTTTAGCACGACTTTGAGAAAAATCCATAAGTTCAATCCGTTAAATTTCTATGCACGACATTTTATAATGTTAATGCACTAGCTTATCTGTTGCAATGATCAGGAGGTAGATACCATACCAAATGATAACACTGCCTAATGTTATTCGTGTCCATGGGTGATTAAAAAGCCTATTTAGCTTTTGTGCAGCCATGCCTAAGGTGATCATGGCAGGAAATGTGCCTAGGGCAAATGCCAGCATAACTAAAGCACCATTAATGGCACTGCCACTGGTCATTGCCCAAGTAAGTGCAGAATATACTAAACCGCACGGTAACCAGCCCCATAACGCACCATAACCAAGCGCTTTTAGAGGCGAATCAATGGGCATTAAATACTTATTAAGTTTAATTAAGTGCTGCCAAATGAGGGTTTTACCTAGTTTTTCGAGCCACTGTAAGGTGGCGGCTAGGCGCATAATATAAACGCCAACCAGTAACATAAAAATACCGGCTAAAAATAACAAAAATAATGAAAAGGCAGAATTTTGCGTAGCAAACTGGCTACTAATACCCGCAACAAGGGCTCCTGCTAGCATATAACTTAAAGCTCGACCGCTGTTATAAGCTAGAGAATATAACCACGTTTGACGTTTATTGCTGGCAAGTTGCAATGAGCTGGCAATACCACCACACATAGCAATGCAATGACCACTGCCAATTAAGCCCATTAAAAAAGCGCTAACAAAAATAGGGTCAATCATTACTTTTATTGTGCTGCTCTTTGTCGTCTTCAAACAAAATACTATGGCCTTGCTTGTTTAAATCAGAGAATTGCTCGCCTTTTACTGCCCAAAAAAATACGCCAATAGCAATTAATACAAACAAAATAGCGATAGGAACTAAAATATAAATTATGCTCATAACTTTAATAGCCTTAGTGAATTACATATCACAATAATAGAGCTGGCAGACATACCAATAACGGCCATCCATGGCGCAACTAAGCCCATAGCCGCTAGCGGTAATATAGAGCCATTATATAATAAAGAAAGCGCCAAGTTTTGCTTAATTATACGTCGTGTTTGTTTAGCAATAGTTAACAAATGCGAGATAGAAGCTAAGTCACTGTTTAGCAATACAACATCAGCACTATTTTTAGATATATCGGCACCGGTTTCCATGGCGATAGATAAATGGGCGCTGGCAAATACTGGGCTGTCGTTTACGCCATCACCAACCATAGCAACAATTTCACCTTGCGATGACCAGCGTTCAACTGCGACTTGTTTATCTTTTGGACTGCAGCTTGCAAGTACTGAATCAAGCTTTAATTTTTTAGCGACTTTGGCACCGGCATCAGATGCATCACCAGTTAGCATATGGCAACTAAGGTTAGCCGCTTGTAAAACATTAATGAGCTTATCGGCATCAGCTTTAACTTTATCTACAAAGTAAAAGCGTGCAACAGCCTGCTTGTTTATGTAAAGCGTTGCTTGTGCGTTGGTTTTTTTTGTGTCAAACCAGCCACTTTTACCAATAGCGTAATGGGTATTATCGAACTGAGCGCTTATCCCAATGCCTGGGTGCAGTTGTACATCGTCAAATTTACGTTGCCCTTTAAACTCCTTAAATGCACTGGCAATAGGATGTTCAGAGTAACTTTCAAGCTGGGCTGCAATATCAAGAATTTGTTCTTTGCTGTAGTTATCATCAAGTATGTCAACCACGTCGAGGCTAAATTTACCTTGTGTAAGCGTACCTGTTTTGTCAAAGGCAAATAAAGTGAGCTTTGATAGGGTTTCTAGCACATGTGCTTGCTTAATTAGTATACCTTTGCGGGTTAAGGTTGCTACAGCACACGTTAATGCGGTCGGAATTGCTAAGCTTAATGCGCACGGGCAAGTGGCCACTAACACCGATATAGTGATCCAAAAAGCAACATCAGGGTCTACCTGGTACCAACCAATGGCGGTTAGAGAGGCAAACACCAATAATACAGCAACAAACCACTGCGCTACTTTGTCGGTAATTTCAACCAGTCTTGGGCGTTTTGTTAGGGCATTATGTTGCAGGCGAATAATTTGATTAAGTAGGGTGTTTTGGCCTAGTTTATTGATTTTTATTTCAATAATACCATCATGGTTAACCGTGCCTGCATACACATTATGATCAATATACTTTCGTACTGGTTGATGTTCGCCGGTCATCATAGACTCATCAACACTGGTACTGCCTTTAACCAATATGCCATCAGCAGGAATGGTTTCGCCAGCCTTTATTAACACAATATCGTTAAGTTTGAGTTTTTTGGCGGCAATGATGTGCTCATTACCTTGCTCATCGAGCGTTCGTGCAGTAAGGGGTAACAACTTTTGCAAGTTGGCAGTGAATTCACTGGCCTTTAAACGCGCTCTAAATTCTAAGTATTTACCTAGTAAGAGTAAAAAGGTAAACATACAAATAGATTCAAAGTAAACTTCGCCTACTTCCATTACGGTGGCATAACAGCTGGCGCCATAAGCACCAAAAATAGCCAATGATACTGGTAAGTCCATATTCAGCTGCCTTGCCTTTAAGCCGTTAATTGCGTTACTTAAAAAGGGAAGGGCGCTGTATAAAATGACTGGAGTGGCTAGAATTAAACTGATCCATCTAAAGTACTGTTCAAAGTTGCTATCCATTCCAGAGAACATGCCGAAGTACATTGCAAAGGCAAACATCATCACTTGCATGGTCATCAAGCCTGCGACACCAAGGCGGCGAATATACGCTTTGGCTGTTTGTTGCTTTTGCTGGGCTTCTAAATCTGATTGGAAGGGGTAAGCTTTATAGCCTATTTCAGCCAATGAGGTAATTAGCTCACTTAAAGGCGTGGCACTTTTATCCCAGTGGATCATGGCACGATTTGTTGAGGTATTTACATCAACGCGTTTTACCGATTTAAGGTTCAATAATTGCTTTTCAATTAGCCAGGCACAGGCGGCGCAGGTTATACCTTCAACACTCAGTAATACCTCAGAGTTGTCGTTGTGCGTACTAATAAACTCATCTTGGATATCTTCATTGTCATAACTTTTAATAAAAGCGAGCTGTTCAGGGACAAGTTGCTCTACTTTGCCGGCACTTACGGTGCGGTATTTGTAGTAGTCGGTCATTCCTTGGTCAATGATGTTTTGAGCAACCGCTTGACAGCCAATGCAACACATTGGCTCAGCGGTATTGTCTATAATAACGTGTGCGTCAAACCCTGCTGGCACACTTTCAAGACAATGAAAGCAATTTTTAGACATACTAAATACTACTTATAATTAGGAGTAACTAAAACGGTGGCTGTGGTTGGTAAAGTAATACTTTCTTTCATTTTCCAACTAGCATCAACAGGCTCAATAAACACTGAGTAAGCACCAGGCGTGTAGCTTTCTAATAATGCAGTAAACTCTTGATTAGCATTTGGAGTGAGGGTAGCTTCAAAATCATGAGCTTTTATAGTGCGATGAAAAAACGATAATTTTAGCGCGTGGATATTACTGGTATCGCCTTTAGTAAATTTAAAGCTTACTCGCTCATCAGATACATTTAGGTCACCATGTAAATACAAGGCTTTTGCTTTATCAAACTTAATCAGCTCTAAGTTGATTGCTTTGCCTTTTTTATAGTAATCGTCCACAACCATATCTGGGCCGTTACCAATGGCTGTAATAAATAAACTAATGCAGCCAATAATTGCAGCTAATGGAAAGAAGATTAAAAACCAAGGCCAAAAATTTTTATACCACGGAGTCGGTTGCATAGTCGCTCTAAAATTAATTAATGTGCGGCTATATTATAATAAATAGAACGAAAAGACTAAAAAAAAGCCTCCGAGTGGAGGCTTTTTTGATCTGTATTAATCTATTGAAATAAAAAGATTAAAACTGAAACGTTTTGTTAACTTTATCGTTATTTATCTTGCGATAAGCTGTAAACGTAAGCAGTTAATAGGTGAATTTTATCTTCGCCTAAAATCTCTTTCCAAGCAGGCATTACACCAGCACGGCCATGGTTAAGTGTTTCTTCAACTGCACGTTGAGAACCACCGTACAACCAAATGTTATCAGTTAGATTTGGTGCACCAAACGGTAAGTTGTGTGCTACTGAACCTTTACCATCTGCACCATGACATGCTGCACACATCGCGAATTTCGCTTTACCTGCATCGGCATCTTTTTGGTTTACAGTACGACCAGATAGGCTAAGTACATAAGCTGTCATTTCTTTAACGCCTTGCTCACCTAATGCATCACCCCAAGGTGGCATTGCTGCAACACGGCCTAAAAGTAATGTTTCTCTGATTTTGTCAGGTGTACCACCGTATAACCAATCTTTGTCTGTTAGGTTAGGGAAGCCAGTACCACCTCGAGCATCAGAGCCATGACATTGCGCACAGTTTTGAGCAAATAAGCGCTGACCAATTTCAACCGCTAGTTGACCTTGCGTTTGCTCATGTTTAGTACCGTTCTCTAGTGCTACTTGCTGTGCTGCATCACCAGCAAACTTAGACTCTACTAAATCAGTAACAGAGATTTGTGCCAATTCATTGAAAATTGGGCCAAAACGCTCTTCAGCAGCACGATATTCTGCATCTAGCTTTACAAAGCGGCCATCTTCTTTAGCATCAATGACTGCTTCTTTCGATTCAGTTAAAGAAGTAACACCTTGGTTTGAGCTGGTCCACTTTGCTAAGCCTTCCCAGTTACCTAAACCCGGGTAAGCTGCTAAGTAATAAACAGACCATACAAACGTTGCGAAGAACATGTATGTCCACCATTTTGGTAGTGGATTGTTCAATTCTTCAATGCCGTCAAACTCATGTCCACAGCTTTCACCTTCTTTTACGCCTACATAGTTTTTTAAGTTCCAAACTAGTAGACCAAAGATAATGATTAAGCATGCAAGGGTTAATACAATAACCCATATACTCCAAAAGCTAGTCATTTCTCAGACCCCTTTTCCTCGTTAGAGAGTGTATTGTTGTGTTTTTTTTCATCTTCAAATATGACATTAGCAGCGTCTTTAAAACGACTTTTACTGCGCTTACTATATGCCCATCCAACAATCACAATAAATAATACTAAAATTACCAGAGTCAAAATGCCTCTGTATGTCCCGTAGTCCATAATAATCTACTTCAAATGTGTGCCAAGTTGTTGCAAATAAGCAATAAGGGCTTGCATTTCTGTTGCACCTTTACCGTCATTCATTGCGTCAACTTTAGCAATGTCAGCGATTAATTCCTCGTCACTGCCATAACCTAAACCCGGGTGTTTTGGGTTTTCTGGGTTAATAGCAAACGTGTCACGGAAAATTTGTAGCTTTTTCAGAGTTAAGCTTGTATCAAGCGTGTTCTCTGCTAACCAAGGGAAGCCTGGCATATTCGACTCAGGAACAACTGCACGAGGGTCAATTAAGTGCGCATAATGCCAGTCGTCTGAGTAACGTTTACCTACACGTGCTAAGTCAGGACCAGTACGTTTAGAGCCCCACAGGAACGGGTGATCCCATACTGATTCACCCGCAACCGAGTAATGACCGTAACGCTCGACTTCATCACGAAATGGACGAATCATCTGTGAGTGACAGTTAGCGCAACCTTCACGCACATAGATGTCACGACCTTCAAACTCTAGCGCATTTAACGGGCGTAACCCATCAACGGGTTTAGTTGTGTCGTCTTGGAACATTAGCGGAGTAATTTCTACCAATGCACCAAAGCTGATTGCGAAAACAGTCAAGATGGCCATAAGGCCGATATTTTTCTCGATAATTTCGTGTTTATTTTGCGAATTTTTATTGCTCATTATCTGACTCCGTTATGCTAACTGCGCTTGTTCATCAAGTTCTAACGAGTTATTTTTCGCTGAAACTGTACGATAAACGTTATAAGCCATAACCAGCATACCTGTAACGATGAATACACCGCCTAAGAAACGCATAACATAGAAAGGATGAGAGGCTTCTAACGACTGAACAAAGCTGTACATTAATGTACCGTCAGAGTTAACTGCACGCCACATTAGGCCTTGCATTACACCTGAAATCCACATTGCAACAATGTATAAAACAACACCCACAGTGTGTAACCAGAAGTGTGTATTGATCAATTTAATGCTGTACATACGACCTTGCGAGAATAACGCAGGGATAAGGTGGTAAATTGCACCGATAGAAATCATTGCAACCCAACCTAATGCACCTGAGTGTACGTGACCTACAGTCCAATCTGTGTAGTGCGATAACGCATTTACAGATTTAATTGCCATCATTGGGCCTTCAAACGTCGACATACCGTAGAAAGACAATGAAACCACTAAGAAACGAAGTACTGGGTCAGTACGTAACTTATGCCATGCACCTGAAAGTGTCATAATACCGTTGATCATACCCCCCCAAGACGGCACGAATAAGATAATAGACATCACCATACCTAAGCTTTGCGTCCAATCAGGAAGCGCAGTGTAGTGAAGGTGGTGAGGACCTGCCCAAATGTAAAGCGAGATAAGAGCCCAAAAGTGAACAACCGATAAACGGTATGAGTAAACTGGACGACCCGCTTGCTTTGGTACAAAGTAATACATCATACCTAAGAAGCCAGCAGTAAGAAGGAAACCTACAGCATTGTGTCCGTACCACCACTGAACCATTGCATCAACCGCACCGGCGTAAATTGAGTATGATTTAGTTAGTGAGACAGGAACAGCCATGCTGTTAACAATATGAAGTACTGCAACAGTAATAATGAAACCAGCATAGAACCAGTTAGCTACATAAATATGAGCCACTTTACGTTTAGCAATAGTACCCATAAATACAATAGCGTACGTTACCCAAACAACAGCAATTAAGATATCGATAGGCCACTCAAGTTCTGCATACTCTTTAGAACTTGAAATACCCATAGGTAGAGTAATTGCTGCTAGAACAATCACTAACTGCCAACCCCAAAAGGTGAAGGCGGCTAATTTATCTGAAAGAAGGCGCGTTTGACATGTACGTTGTACGACGTAATAAGACGTCGCAAAAAGAGCACTTGTGCCAAATGCGAAAATTACTGCGTTCGTGTGTAACGGACGAAGTCGAGAGTAAGTTAACCATGGTGTGTCAAAGTTAAGTGCTGGCCAAGCTAGTTGGGCAGCAATCAGAACCCCAATACCCATGCCAACGATGCCCCAAATCACTGTCATAATAGCGAATTGGCGTACAACTTTATAATTGTACTCAGTTTGTGATGCTACTGTTTGGCTCATTTTCTGGCTTCCGCTGCAATAAATGCGTTTAGAAATGAATTACCTACTTGTTAAAGTAGGACCTACTATTATTCCAAAGTATACTATCTAAACCCCACAATATGTGGTTGTTAAAGATAATAATCTCAAGAAATACTTGTTTTTTTTGCGGTTGAAATGATAAATTTTTTGGCCTTAAAAAGATAGGTCAATTGCGTAATAATATGACATCAATCAAACTTTATTGAGTTGCTGTCTATTTTTTGAGGTGATTTGTACCTTACTCACTCATTAAAGCCGATAATCAACCAACTTGCCCTAAATGTTGGGCCCATACATTAGATATTTGAGAACCTGCATGTATATATATAGAGTATGCTTACTTTCTTTTCTATTATTTTTACTAGGTTGTGACTTTTCTGGATCAACATCAACATCAACAGCAAAAGTAAGCCAATCGCAAACCGAGTGTAAAAATAACAAACCATGTCATTTTGAAAATCAAGTTAAGGTTTGGTTAAGCGAAGAAATCTTATCACCAGAGACACCGTTTTCAATTTATGCTCACTTACCTAATGATCTAACAATAACAGCGGCTAAATTGGAGGGGGTAACTATGTATATGGGTTACATTCCATTGCAGTTTATCGAGCAAGGGAATATTTGGTTGGCCGATACTATGGTTGGGATTTGCTCAGAGCAAAATATGGTGTGGAAGCTTGTACTTACTACTAGCAATAAAAATACTGGCATAAGTAGTAATGTTGATTACTATTTTAACGTCACTTATTGAAAGTTTTTACTATGGTGTAGTTTTTCAACTACGCTATTTCCGTATAACTCTAGTGGCAAAGCCCATTGTCCTTTACCTAACATGTAGTAGTTACCTGAAACTGAAGCACGTCTGTTAGTGTAAGTATTTTAACTTAATAAATAAGTATCCCTTTTACACATCTACTTGCTTTAAAGATTATAGCCATCCTTTATTACTCACAAATACATTTATAAAGCCCTCGTCGATTTAACAGCTGTTTTTTATTAATGTGTAGTGAGCTCGTAATCCACTATAAGCATAAAATTTACCTGGTTAAAGCATATAGCAAAATTATTCAGACTAAATAAACAATCTACTTGCATAAATATGGTTAGTAATTAACACCTAGTTTTACCGTTTTAATAACGAGCTGTGATTAACATGTTAATTTTCCTGTTTAGGGCACATTATTGTGATAATTACATTTGATTACAAACTCTACTCATTTGATTTCAGCTGTGTTTTTTATGTGATTGATGTTGTTTTAGCTCTTGATTTTTATGTGTTTTTATTAATTAACAATGAAACATGTTGTAACCTTTGTTCCTTTCGTAGGACGCCTCAATCAGTGTTGTTTATTTATCATTCCCTCGTTAAGTTTTCATTCAGTTAAAGGCGCCTAAGTTGCTCTCGCTCACTCACAATTCTCATAAAAGTGGGCATTACCAATTTAGGTAAATTTTCAACAAGTAGGGTTCATCCATGAAAAAATCAACTCTTGGTTTAGCTGTAATTGCAGCAATCCCAATGTTCTCAAGTGTTCAGGTTTTAGCTGCAGACGAAGCAGCAAAGTCAATTGAAAAAATTCAAGTAACGGGTTCTCGCATTAACCGTACTGATATGGAAACGGCTAGTCCAATCACTGTAATTGGTGATGACTTTATTGCTAAAAGTGGCTACACCTCAGTTGCTGATGTGCTTTCAAACCAACCGTCAGCTGCAGGTATGAGCTTAGGTGGAACTAGTAACAATGGCTCTGGTGGCTCTGCTACAGTTAATCTTCGTGGTATGGGTGCACAGCGTACTCTGGTTTTATTAAATGGCCGTCGTATGGTTTCATCAGGCACTGGTGCCGATTCTTCTGTTGATTTAAATACGATTCCAGTTGCAATGATTAAATCAATCGAAATCTTAAAAGATGGTGCATCAGCTGTTTACGGTTCAGATGCTATCGCTGGTGTTGTAAATATCATCACGAAAAAAGATTTTGAAGGCTCTGAAGTAAACGTTGAAGGTAGTCAAACTACCAAAGGCGATGGCACAAACTATGGTGTTAGTTTACTTCATGGTATGCAAGTGGCTGACGGTAACCTAGTATTTGGTGCTCAGTACACAAACCGTGGCGATATCATTCAATCAGATCGTAAATTTGTTGAGCCAGGTTGTTCTTCTTATATTCCAGAAGGTACTTTAGGTGGCAAAGCGCCAAATGGCCAAGGTGGATTTAAAGATCGTGACACTTGTTATGACTACACACCTTCAAGCTATGCACAAACACCAAGTGACTTATACAGTGTATTCAGTAGCTTCAATAAAGAACTTGATTCAGATACAACGTTTAACGTTGATTTAATGTACACACGTCGTGATTCAAGCCAGCAGTTAGCGCCACAGCCTGCAAGTATTGATTTAGATACTACAAAGCTTAGTAATACATACACTAATGCATTTATCGATGAAGATGGTGTATTAGCCGATTCATTAGAGTATCGTCGCAGAATGGTTGATGCAGGTCCGCGTATCTATGAGCAAAAAACCGATACATACAGAGCGTCTGTTGCATTGCAAGGTCTTTTAGATAACGATGCAAGCTGGGATATCAGTGCAACTTACGGTCGTAATGACTCAGAAGATAAGGTTCAAAACTCAATCCATGCAGGAAACATGGAACAAAGCATTTATGGTGACCAAGCCCTTTGGTTCAGTGGTGATGCAATTAATCGTGAGCTTTTAGTATCAAGCAACTCTCTTTACACAGAGTCAAACGAAGGTGGTAATGAGCAGTTCATTCTATCTGCGGGATACAGTGCTGTTACAGAAAGTGACATTGGTTACGCAATTGGTGTAGAAAATAGATTTGAAAGTGGTTTTTACACGCCAGATTTAATTACTCAAAGAGGCGAAAGTACAGCAGCGCAGCAAGATCCGACAGACGGTGATTACTCTGTTCAATCTGTATACTTTGAAGCGTCTATGCCAGTGCTTGATTCAGTTACTCTAGAAGGTGCTGCACGTTACGATAACTACTCAACATTTGGTGGTGAAACAACGTGGAAACTAGGTGCTACTTGGAATGTAACCGATAGCTTTATGGTTCGCTCTGTACTTGCTACTGGTTTTAGAGCCCCAAATGTTGCTGAGCTGTTTGGCGGTAATACAGGTTCATTCGATTACCTAGAAGATCCATGGGGTAACGAGCAAGATCCACAAATCGAAGTTAATTACACAAGCGATGATAATCTTCAAGCAGAAGAAAGCAGATCATTCACGTTCGGTTTAGTGTGGGAAGTTGCAGACGGTTTATCAACTACATTAGATTACTGGAAGTTTGATATCACTAATGCAATTACGCGTTTAGATGTACAAAATGAAATGCGTAACTGTTTTGCTGGAAATACGCAATCATGTGCAGCAGTAAACATTACAGCTGATGGTGACTTATCTGAATTAAGTTCTGCACTAACAAATGTTGGCGCACAAGATACATCAGGTATTGACTGGAATATCTCTTATACAGCTGATAACTACCGTATCAACCTAGACACCACTTACTTAATTGAGTTTGAGCAAGACGAAATTGATTACACAGGTACTATTGATGGTAACATTGGTGGTTACTCTGAAATTAAGTCAAACCTTTCAGTTAACTACGATATTAATGATGATATCAGCGTGCTTTACAACGCTCGTTACATTAAAGGTATGGACGGTGAGTACTATGGCGAATTCTTTAGCACAGACGACACTGTTTACCATGATATCTCTATGAGCTACAACTTAAACGACGATGTTCGTTTAACAGGTGGTATGAATAATATCTTTGATAAAGAGCCTGAGACCGTGCTAGGTGGTAATGACATGGGTACTGTTCCTGAGCTTTACGACGTAATTGGTTCGCGTATCTTCGCAAGCGTAAACGTTAAATTCTAATTTTAACTAATTAGAACCATTAAAAGGCCTAGTATTTACTAGGCCTTTTTTGTTGAACAAAATTAAAGAGGCACGTAAACTCAGGTAGATAACCAAAGGAGGCATCATTGTTAAAGCAAGACGAAAATTTATCGTTTGTTATTGAACCGCAATTATCACCGCGTGCAGAGCAGCGTCTCGATCTTTATTTTTCTATCCCAAATGAAATGGGTATTAATGCACAAACACTTAGCGAAGAGTCTTACTTTAATAATCAATTTAAATCTTTTGTAGCCTACAACGCTAATAATATCCATCTTCCATTGGTAAGAAGCCGCTTTGTGAGTAAAAACAAAGGGGAGCAACAAGACTACCGACAAAATCTAAATTTATATTGTTATCAAGTACGCCTTGCTATTGATGCTGATATTAAAGATGCGTTAAAAATTCAAGAAAGCGATGAATTTTATCAGCGGGCTATGGAGCTTTGCGAGCAAAGCCAAAGTCTACTCAGAAAACTCAGACGTTACACCCCTGATAACGAAAAGCTGATCCCGTTTTATACCAATGCTGATAACTACCTAAGCTGGCAGATTGAACAAACGTTTTTAAAGCTGCTTGATGAAGGGCCGCGTAGTAGCGATCACGCTAAAGAGCGAAATGACTTATTAAACTTTTGTAAGTCAGAGAGTGAGTACCGAGCAGAGCAACAATATAATTCTGACTCAACACTTAAAGACGCCAACAGAATTACCAATAAAATGCGCCTATTACAGCGTTTAATAGAGCATGGAGTGATTTTACAGCGCCAAACACGCTATCTTAATAGTTATTTAAAACGCTTGGTAAAAGGCTCTGTAACGGCTGTTATAATGGCCTTTGTGATGGTGGTAATACTCAATGCGCGTTCTACCTTTACTGAAATAACCGCTTCATTGATTTTAATTTTAGGGGTTATTTACGGGCTGAGAGAAATATTTAAAGAAGATATTACCCGTATTATTTGGCGTGCTATTGTGCGGGGGCGGCCAAAATGGCGCTTTATATTTAAAAACAGTATTACAAAAGATAAAGTAGCGAGCCAGTTTATTTGGTTAGAATACACGCGGTTTAAAAAAATCCCTAAAGAAGTGAGAAAAATTTTCTCTAAGCGTCGTCAGCAAAATAAACAGGCGGCGCAATGGCTGCATTTTGCTAGTGAAACGCGGGTCAGTGCTAAAGAATTTTTGCCAGGCTACGATAGCTTACAGCAAACACTGCAATTTAATCTTGCACCGTTTGCACGTTATTTAAAAAAGGGGGAAGGGAAGCTGTACCATTTAGAAAATAATAAAATTTCTAAGCAGGGAGTCGAAAGACGCTACCAATTAAATATGGTATTGGTTTTAACCGAATCTGATAATGCGCTGTATCAACGCTATAAAATCACTTTAAATCGCAGTAAAATTGTTAATATAGAGCTAATTTACACTAGTGACACTAAAAAAGAGGAATAACACAGGTTATTCCTCTTCTTTACTTAAACTAAACTAGACTATTTATCCGTTAGTCCTTTTTTGCTGTATAGCGTTACTTTGTCTGATACTAAGGTAATTTCGATATTTTTAGCGTCATTACCCCAAGTACAACTAGTATGCAGTGTTTTTTCTACACAATTATCAGCACTGCCTAAAAGAGCTTCAACTTCTGTTTTGTCCATACCAATTTTAATCTTTTCATAATTTTCTAAGTTTACTTTTGAGCAAGCAGCAAGACTCAGTGCCGCTGCAATAATAAGTAATTTTTTCATTGTTATTTTCCTTGAATAATACCGTTAATGATTAAATTTTCGAATTTGCACAATCATCCCCATACGAGGGTGATCAAAATAATGAATGTCTTCACTAAACACCCGTCTAAACTGTGAAAAACGGGCTGATTCTAGATCGCCATTGTCACGTTTTTCACTTATATCAAAGTGTGCATTAATAAATAAGTAATGGCGCAAGTGTATTTTAAACAGCCCATCTAACTCCCATTTCATGTCGGAAGATTGAGCTTCGTCAAATAGTGGTTCAGGCGTATTTATTAAGCTAATAAAATCAGAATCGGCGTAACTAATCGCAGTGTTTATATTGTTTTTTAATTGGCTGCCTGCAAACAAATGAATGCTAGGCGAACGTGATTTGCTCGCACCCTCAAATCGCCACCCGGTATGCAATAAAGGAGTTAGTCCTTTGCGGTTTAGAGCTTGGCGTTGTGATTGAAACTGCAATTGCTCAGGGGCTAACAGGTAAGTTTGCTCCATCGTCTCTTGTGCAGGTGCTTGAGGTATTACTGGTAACACATCGTAACTTTTTACATAATCAATGCTGTCGTTACACGCTGCTGACTGAGGATTTGAGTTGACTAAAGTGTCAGCAAAGGTACGTTTTTGAAAACGCGGATCACCATTTATACACGCGTCCATTGCTTGTTTTTTATAAACAGGGCTTAGTAAATCTAAGGTATTTTTATCTTCTATAGCGTCGTGCTTTAAGCTAAAGTCTTCTTGTAGGTATGGAGCAGGGCGTTGTTTAAATATCAACACTTCTACTTCAAACCAACGCTCTGCAAATGCAGTACTACTAAACAAGCAGCATAAAACAACCAGCGATTTTTTCAGCAACATTAATGGCTAACCTTTTTTTCGAAATCTGCAATCATAGCAGTGATCATTTTTAAGCGTTCACGGGCATTCGCCTCGCTAATGGCAAAGCGTAATTTATTTGCGCCATCCATCTTATAAATATGTGGCGCACTTTGTATCAAACCAATAATGAAGCTAGGATTAACCTTAGTATTTTGACTAAACTCAAAGTAGCCCCCTTTCGGGTTTGCCTCTATTTTGGTTATGCCTAGATTACTCGCTTGCATCTTTAGTTGTTGTAAACTAAATAAGTTTTTAGCTGCATCGGGCAATAAACCAAAGCGGTCTATTAATTCAACTTGCAGCTCATCAATATCAGCAAGGTTAGCACAACTTGCTACTCGCTTGTACATACCTAAACGCGCGTTAACATCATGAATATAATCATCTGGTAACAAAGCAGGTAGCTTTAAGTCTACTTCTGTTTGTTTTTGTAATAGATTTTCAAGAGTTGGCTCTTGACCATTTTTAAGCGCGTTAACGGCCTGCTCAAGCATTTCCATATACAAATTAAAACCAATGGTCTGCATTTGCCCTGATTGATCATCGCCTAATAGCTCACCCGCACCACGAATTTCTAAATCATGAGTTGCTAAGGCAAAGCCTGCGCCTAAATCTTCTAATGAGGCAATCGCGTCTAAACGTTTTTTCGCATCTTTAGAGAGTGCCTTAGGGTTACCGGTAAGTAAATAAGCATAGGCTTGGTGATGGCTTCTACCTACACGTCCGCGTAATTGGTGTAGCTGAGCAAGACCAAGTTTATCGGCTCTATCCATAATTATGGTGTTTGCTGTGGGCACATCAATACCGGTTTCAATAATCGTAGTACACACAAGGACATTGTATTTCTGATGATAAAAATCAGTCATTATTTGCTCAAGCTCTTGCTCTCGCATTTGACCATGTGCAGAGGTTACTGTTGCCTCAGGCACCCATTCGCTAATTTCTTGAGCGACACGTTCAATAGTTTCTACGTTGTTATGTAAAAAGTATACTTGGCCGCCACGTTTAATTTCACGTAGTACCGCTTCGCGAATAAGCTCTTCGTCGCGTTGGCGTACAAAGGTTTTAACCGCTAAACGTTTAGCCGGTGGAGTGGCAATAATTGATAAATCACGCATGCCACTCATCGCCATGTTTAATGTACGCGGAATAGGGGTTGCGGTAAGAGTGAGTATGTCTACATCAGCTCTCAGAGCTTTAATTTTTTCTTTTTGACGAACCCCAAATCGGTGTTCTTCATCAACAATTAACAGGCCTAAATCTTTAAAGTTGATATCTTGTTGAATCAATTTATGAGTGCCAATAACCACATCTAGCTTGCCATCATTCATTCTTTCAAGGGTTTCTTTTTGCTCTTTGGTCGAATTAAAACGCGACAGTACACCCACTTCAATTGGAAAATCAGCAAAGCGGTCTTTAAAATTATCGTAGTGTTGCTGAGCAAGTAGGGTGGTAGGGACTAAAATAGCCACCTGCTTATTATCGTTAACTGCTACAAAGGCTGCACGCATAGCTACTTCGGTCTTACCAAAACCTACATCACCACATACTAAGCGATCCATGGCTTGTTTTGACTGCATGTCACCAAGTACCGCTTCAATGGCGTTACGTTGATCATCCGTTTCTTCAAACGGGAAGCTATCGCTAAATTGGCGATAAGCTTGGCCATCAAGCGTAAACTTATTACCAGGCTTAGCTTGGCGTTGTGCATATATGTCGAGTAACTCTGCGGCTACATCACGTACTTTTTCGGCGGCGCGCTTTTTCGCTTTATCCCAGGCATCAGAGCCGAGCTTATGCAGTGGCGCACTGGCCTCTTCACCGCCTGAGTAACGACTAAGCATATGAAGTGCCGATACCGGCACATACAGTTTTGCTTCACCTGCATAAGTAATAGTTACAAATTCAGTCACCACACCGGCGGCATCAATCGTTTGCAGCCCTTGATAACGGCCCACACCATGGTCAAGGTGCACAACTGGTTGGCCTTCTTTAAGCTCTGCTAAGTTACGAATTAACGCGTCTTGGCTTGCTTCATACTTGTGCTTACGACGTCTGCGTTGTGATACTTTGATCCCAAGCAATTCTTGCTCGGTAATAATGCTCAAACTTGGTTTAGTGCTAAGCACCACACTTTGCTCAAGCGGACTGACAATTAAACCAACGTCATTACTGCTGTTGGTAAACTGCTCAAAGCTATCAAATTCTTTAAATTTTAAGCCGCTAGGTTTTAATATACTCAGTAATGATTCGCGTCGACCGTCCGACTCAACACTGATGACAACTCGGCCTTTTTTCTTTTTTTGTTCTGCCACATAATTTATAAATGCATCGTAGGGTTGATGTTGTTTATGATCGATGCGTACATTGGGCAATTCATTAACTGCGAGATTTTTATTACCTGCTTTAGTGCCTAGCTTTGCTTGCGATAGGCGAATGCGGCCATAATTGCCTAAATTGGAAAACAGCTCATTAATTGGCTGATATAATTCATCGGGCGGTAATAGTGGACGCAGAGGATCTACACGGCGGTTCTCATAACGCACATTAACATCGTGCCAAAAGTTATCCGCTGCATGCTCTAAATCCCCTAACTGCATGACGGTTGTTGAGTCAGGCAAGTAGTCGAATATGGTTGCTAAGCCTTCAAAAAACAGCGGCATGTAATATTCTATACCTGCTGGCCAATTGCCTTTGCTGACCTGCATGTAGACTGAGTCTTGCTCAGCACTTGCGCCAAATTTTTCACGATAGCTTATTCTGAAACGTTCAATATCTGATTCGTTAGTAGGGAACTCATGAGCAGGCAGTAGCTCAATTTTGTCTACTTTTTCGTCTGAGCGCTGAGTTTCCACATCAAATAAACGGATGGTATCTAGCTCATCATCAAAAAAGTCGAGCCTAAATGGATGCTTACTCCCCATGGGGTATAAATCAACAATAGAGCCGCGTATGGCATATTCGCCATGTTCCATGACTTGTTGCACATGTAAGTAACCCGCTTGCTCTAAATTTTCTCGCAGGGCATGGGTGTCTAATCTATCGCCTACTTTAAAATTCAGCGTTGAGCCGTATATAAATGATGCTGGGGCAGTGCGCAGCATCAAGGTTGATACCGGAACAATGAGTACGCTTTGTTGCTCTTTTTTCAGTGTGTTGAGTGTTGCTAAACGTGCTGAAATAATATCTTGGTGGGGCGAGAAGTGATCATAAGGCAATGTTTCCCAATCTGGAAAAACCATTACTGGGTTATCAGGCAGCAAGTACTCTAATTCTGTTTCAAGGCGCAGAGCACTTGGTGTATCAGGGGTAACAATTAACACTAAGTTGTCTTGCTGCTTAACACCTTGTGCAATAGCAATGCTTAAGCCACTGCCTAGAAGTTCGCCCCATTGAATTTTATCTTTTTGAGATTTTACCCAAGGCAAGGCTGCCCATTGCTCAAACGCCATTAATTACTCCATTAAATTAGGCTCTTAACGAGTAAGAGCCACATTATTATTTAGTCACGGTAAATTTTTGTTAAATCTTGATAATGATCAATTCTACGGTCGCGTAAGTACGGCCAAATACGTCTTACGTTCTCGCTGCGTTTTTGATCAAGTTTTACCATTAATATTTGTTCATTTTGGTTATCAGCCTCTGCCAACATTTCGCCTTGAGGACCTGCAATAAAAGAGTTGCCCCAAAATTGAATGCCGTCACTTTGACCGCTTGGGTCGCTTTCATGACCAACCCGATTACAACTAATCACCGGAACGCCATTAGCAACCGCATGCGCTCGCTGTGAAATAACCCAAGCATCTTTTTGGCGGGTTTGCTCGTCTTTATCATCGCATGGATCCCAGCCAATAGCTGTTGGGTAGATTAAAAGTTCAGCGCCGGCCATTGCCATTAAACGCGCGGCTTCAGGAAACCATTGATCCCAACACACCAGTACGCCAAGCTTACCTACTGAGGTTTGAATAGGCTCAAAGCCTAAGTCCCCAGGAGTAAAGTAAAATTTTTCATAAAACCCAGGGTCGTCTGGAATATGCATTTTACGGTATTTACCTGCAATGCTGCCGTCTTTTTCAAGCACCACGGCGGTATTGTGATAAAGACCCGTAGCACGTTTCTCAAATAATGAAGCTACAATAACAATACCGAGCTCTT
The DNA here is from genome assembly GCF_048401115.1 of Pseudoalteromonas sp. US3C1013. GTDB lineage: Bacteria > Pseudomonadota > Gammaproteobacteria > Enterobacterales > Alteromonadaceae > Pseudoalteromonas > Pseudoalteromonas undina. The sequence goes on from NZ_CP183075.1 coordinate 1,139,647, forward strand.
TTGCGAGTTCGCCTAAAGTGTTGCTACTTGGGCCTGGTATTGTTTCGGCCAAATCAAATACATCAACGTCTTCGGTTTGGCAAAAATATAAACTGCGGTGTAACTCTTGTAATACAACAAGTTGCGCGCCTTTACTAGCTGCATCGCGAATGCCCGCAATTGACTTTTCAATATTATGTTCAGCGTTGTCACTGTTGCTTTGTTGCACTAAGGCAACTGATAAATGTGCAGGGCTTGTCATTGTGCTGCTCCAGCTAAAAATCCACGAGGTAATTGCATTGTAATGCAGTGAAGACTGCCAAATTGCTCAATAATAGGTAAACAATTTACACCAATAATTGTGTGCTCTGGGTATGCTTTTTGAACTTGTGTTAAAGCACGTTGGTCGTTTACATCGTCATAAATCGGCACTAGTACTGCGTTATTTATAATTAAGTAATTTGCATAGGTGGCAGGTAGACGCGTATTTTCATCGTCATACACGGCTTTTGGCCACGGTAACTCAATTAGCTTATATGGGGTGTTATCAGCAGTTTTAAAGCTTTGTAGTTGTTTTTCCATGGCATCTAGCGCGCTAAAATGCTCATCGCTTTTATCGTCACATTTTACATACACAAGGGTGTTGTTAGGTGCAAAGCGCACTAGCGTATCAATGTGGCTATCGGTGTCGTCACCGGCTAAATAACCATGATCAACCCATAAAAAATCAGTAGCGCCTAAGTGTGCTTTTAAAAGTACTTCTATGTCACTTGGGTTTAAATCAGGGTTACGGTTTTTATTCAGTAAACATTCGCTAGTTGTTAGCAATACACCATGTTCATTAATTTCAATACCACCGCCTTCAAGCACCATATCGAGGGCTTGATACTGGTTGTTTGTATTGCTTAGCTGTTTAACTAATGTGTGGTTTATTTGATTATCAAGGGCACTTTCAAACTTATTACCCCAGCCATTAAAGGTAAAGTCGTAGACTTTTAATTGCTCTGGCTTTTCTATAGCGCTGCACGTAAGTGGGCCATGGTCGCGCGCCCACGTATCGTTAGTGGGAGTAACAACAAAATATACACGGGTTTGCTCAATACCAGCATCATTTAGTAATGAGTTAATGTGGGTTTTTAATATTTCATCATGAGCAACAATCACTAAGGCTTGTTGCGCAGTAATATGTTTTGCAAGTTCAATATAAACGGGTTCAACACGTGCTAAATTATCAGCCCAATCGGTATTTTTATGAGGCCATGTAAGCATAACTGCATCTTGCTCGGCCCATTCAGGTAAAAGTCTAAAGTTCATGGATTTTTAATACAAATAAAGATGGGGCTAGTTTAGCAGTTCAATTACAGCTAAGTCACTTTTAAATAAACGTTTGAACTACAATTTAAAGCGATTTAAACAGGTAAATAAACACTCGTGTTACTCGTTTGAACTCTCTTTCGCTTTTTCAAGTTGTTGGCGCTTTTTAAGTTGGCGTGTTTGCGCATGTAAACTGGCTCTAACAACCAACTCTTGATCACTGTCTCTTATTGATACGAATAGCAGGGTATACTGGTAATGCTCATTGTCTTGTTTTTCTATAGCAACAACTTCGCTATAACAATACACCGCAGAGGCTTCATGCTGTAAAAACAGTTTGGTACGAAATTTCTGACCTAATGTGTACAAATGTTCACTGGTAAATTTAATTCCGCCGCCGCCATAACTATCGCAATAAATTGAGTTATCTTCAGGTTGTTCTGAAGCTAAAATATGGCTCATGATCAAATCTATCTTACGCGACTGGGCTTGTAAAAACGTCGTCAGTTCTTGGGCAATATCTCCTAAGTTACGCAAAGGGCCTAAAGCGCTTTGATCTAAACTACTGACTTCGTTAGCAAGTTTAAATAAAGGCGGAATATCTGCGTCTAGTTCAGCCAAACTTTTTGGTACCACTGCGTCATCTACGGCAAATAGATTGACGCGATTGCTCTCTTCAATTTGAAAGTAAAGCTCAAAATCAGCTAATTTTTGATTATTCATTTTTAACTCCTAGCCTCTATCCGTTAATAGTAGCGTTGCGGTTATTAAATTACTACACAGCAACCCAATAAAAATTAAGCTAAATAAGGGTTTGGCTTCACTATAAAAACGCTAGGGGTGCTACTTTTTATACAGCCATAATGATTAAGAACATAATAAATATTAATACATTTATACTGAGTACGTATATTCGCAACTAATAAATAACCAATAATTAACAAAATGCCTTGTAATTAACCATAAAACTCGTAATCTTACCTTAATAATAATAACAAGGGACTACCCACGTGGCTCGAGGAATTAAATTAGCCAGTACATTCTCAGATATATCCACGCAACTGCGGCGCTTTGTGTCTAAAATTGTGTTACCTGACGATGTTGATGATATTGTTCAAGAAACCTTTGTTAAAAGTTATGAAGCAGAGCTAAAACAAGATATTCAATACACCCGCAGCTATATGTTGAAAACAGCTAAACATCTCGCCCTAAATCATATAGCTAAATGGGATAATAAATTTAGTACTCCTTTAAATCACGAAACTGAACTTCCTAAATTGCTTAAATCAATGCAATTAGAAGATGAATACACCTCCAAAGAACGTTTTTTACTATTTTGTCGTGCTACTGAGCAGCTAAGCCCTGTAGTGAGAAAATGTTTTATATTAAAAAAAGTATATGGGATGAGCCAAAAAGAGATCGCACAGCAAATGCAGCTAAGTCAAAGTACGGTAGAAAAGCACATTGCTAAAGGGCTACTAAACACCATGCTATATATGCGCGATCAAGTGCAAGATGAGAGTGAACATTGCCAACAAAGTGCGAACATAGTGAGGGCAGTAAAATGAGTAACATCCATCAATTTACTTCAAAAGAATTAATCTTAGAAAAAGCATCGCAATGGATAAGTGCGATTGATCGTGGCTTAAGTACACAAGAGCAAGAGCAATTTAAACTGTGGATGCTACAAAGCACGGCTCATCAGAATGCGGTATATGAATTAGCACAATTATGGGATGACTTAAGTGTGCTTAACGAGCTCAGCGTATTGTTTCCTAATAAGCACTCTGCAGGCATTAAAACAAAGCCTTCCTATGTATATGGTATTGCGGCAAGTGTTGTTGCAGCTTTAATGATGTGCAGCTACTTTTTGCTGAACATGGGGAGCAACTTTAACCAAAATTTAGCTAAAGTAAATTACACAAAAATTTATAAAACAAAGGTTGGCGAGCAAGCAACCTATGTTTTACCAGATGGCACAATAGTTCAGCTCAATACTAATAGTTCACTAGAAGTCGCTTATAGCCAAGGACGTAGACAGTTATTACTAAGCCGTGGAGAAGGGCGTTTTAATGTAGCTAAAGATGCATCACGCCCGTTTAGTGTGATGGCGGGGGATAAAAGCTTTACCGCACTTGGTACAGTCTTTAATGTTCAGCGCAATACCTCATCAGATCTCGAGTTGGTAGTCACTGAAGGTAAAGTGATGATCACCGATCCTAGCGTTGCCGTTAATGCTGACGATTTTAAAGCGTATCAGCAAGCTGATAACAGCAATCACGAAATCCGCCAGATCAATGCCAATATAGTGATATCGGGTGAAAAAGCTATTATTGAACAGAGCGTAACTAAACCAATTACACAATTATCGGTTGATGACGTACAACGCGATTTAGCATGGCAAAATGGCATGTTGATATTCAATGGCGAGCAACTGGTTGATGCCTTAAACGAAGTTAGCCGTTATACCGCCACGCGATTTGAACTGTCATCTGATGAATTAGCGCGTATTAAAGTGGCTGGCGTGTTTAAAGCGGGTGATGTCGCAGGGCTTTTAGAGAGCTTACAAAATAATTTTTCAATTGAGCATGAGCGTTTAGGCGAGCATGTTGTTAGTTTAAAATATCAAAAAAAGTCATAGGTAATGGTAATGAAAATCACGCCATTGTTAATCAATGTTACTCATAAGGGTTTAAAAAGTAATTTAAAGATTAAAAAAATGATAAGAACCTATAGAGGATTTTTGTTTGCTAACTGTTTATATAAGTTGCGCAGTAACCATATGTGTTATTTAAGCCCGTTGGGACTCGTTGCACCGCTGTTTTTTAGTATCAGTGTGCATGCGAATCAAATGCAGGGGCAAATGATGCAGTTTGATATAAAAGCGCAACGAGCAGACAAAGCCTTAATTGAATTTGCCAAGCAAACTGAACAAACAGTGGTTTTTTCGTACGAACTTGCTAAACAGTACCAGGCAAATTCGTTATATGGATTTTATTCTCAACTCGATGCGTTAAACGCATTGTTAGCTGAGACTGAGCTCGATGCGGTTGTTGATCAAAATGGTTTACTGAGTATTAAACTCAAACAAATCAATAGGAAAGATAACAACATGATGAAGCTTTCAGGAGTTAGTGCTGCTGTATTACCTGCTTTACTTGCAGTTAATTCACAAGGAATAAATGCCGCTGAACAAAGCGCAGAACAAAACATCGAAAAAATTGCTATTGTAGGTAGTCGTGTCGCAGGACGCTCAGTTGAAGACTTACCTGTCCCCGTTGATATTTTAAGTGCAGAAGCACTCGAAAATACCGGTCAAACTGAAGTTGGCCGCATGCTTCAAGCTATCGCACCTTCTTTTAACTTTTCAAGTTCATCTATTAGTGATGGTACTGATGCATTAAGACCCGCAACCTTACGTGGCCTTGGCCCGGATCAAACATTGGTATTGATCAATGGTAAGCGTCGTCATCAAGCCAGTATTATCCACATTAATACTTCTGTTGGTCGTGGTACTGCGGGTACTGACATGAATGCGATTCCAGCCTCAGCCATTAAACGTATTGAAGTACTGCGCGACGGCGCTGCGGCTCAATATGGTTCGGATGCAATTGCCGGTGTTATTAATATCGTGCTAAAAGATGGCAGCGAAGGTGGTAAAGCGGCCGTTAACTACGGTGAGTACTCTGAAGGTGATGGCGAAACCGTTAATATCGACTTTAATAAAGGCTTTGCTTTAGGTGATAACGGTTATTTAAATACAACTATTAACTACCGTGATCGTGCACCAACTAACCGTGCAGGCCTTCATGGCTCATGTCAGTTCTATGGCTGTACTGAACTTTCTGATGGTACCTTGCTTGCAGGTGATCCACGCGAATTAACCGCACCGCGTGATACATTCAGAATTGGCGATGCTGATTCTCAACAATTTGGTTTAACAGTTAACACCGGCTACGAATTAGGAGCGGGTGAACTATACGGTTTTATTACCTATTCAACTCGTGATAACGAATCAGCAGCATTTTTCCGCCATAATGCTAATGCAGGTGGTAACCCGGTACTTCAAGATGGCGATGCAACTATCCCAGCTGGTTTTTTACCTAAAATAAACACCACGATTGACGATATTTCATATAACTTTGGTTATAAAACTGAATTTGATAACGACTCAAGCTTAGACTTATCGTACACCTATGGTGAAAACAGTATTGACTACACGACCAGCGATACAATTAACGGCTCTTACGCGAATTTTTTACGTTATGACCAAGGCCTAAGTGCAGCAGATATTCGCGCCACGATTCCACGTCAAGGTTATGCTTATGGCATGGAGCTATCACTGCAAACGATCAATCTTGATTTTACTCAAAATTTTGATGACTACTCATTGGCAATGGGTGCTGAAATTCGTACCGATGAGTACCGAATTTTAGAGGGTAGTGAATATGCATATCGCGATTACGATACCAACAACGGTGTTAATATTTACGATGGGCTAAGCGGTGGTATTGGCAGCGAAAACGCATCCGGTGGCACACAAGGCTTTGGTGGTTCATCGCCAGCGTCGTCGGTTGATGAGTCGCGTGATGTGATCTCGTTTTACTTAGACGCTGAAGCTTACGTTATTGAAGATGTAATTATCTCAGGGGCGTTACGTTACGACAATTACAAAGGGTTTGGCGATACAGTTAACTTTAAACTAGCCGGTAACTGGTCAGTAACTGAAGATATTTCACTTCGTGGTGCGCTAAGCTCAGGCTTTAGAGCACCTTCAATGCAGCAGTTGTATTTTAACAACATCAGCACACAGTTTGTTGTAGGCCCTAATGGTAACTTAGTGGCTGAAGAAGTGGGCACCTTTAGAAACGATTCAACCCTTGCGCAAAGTTTAGGTATTCCTAAGCTCACAGAAGAGAAATCTCAAAACCGCAGTTTAGGTATCGTTTATAACGTAAGCGATAATATTAATGTAACCCTAGATTACTACTCAATTGATATTGACGACCGTATTGTAATTAGTAATCGCTTAGGTAAAGGCTTATCAAGCGGTCTTGATGCTGCGTTATTAAGTTCAGGTGCGGGTGCAGGGCAGTTTTTCTTAAATGGCGCTGACACTGAGACACAAGGTATCGACTTTGTGGCTACATGGAATACAGAAGGCCTTGGCGGCACGCTTGATTTTACATTAGCGGCTAACTTTACCGCAACCGATGTGGTGTCGTTATTTACACCAGCAGGCTCTGGTCTTGAAACCGTGCCAGTCGATGATGTGTTTTCTGATCAAGAAATTTCTATTATTGAAGAATGGCAACCAGAAGATCGGATTAACTTAAGTGCGCTTTATCGTCGCGACGACTGGACCGTAAACCTATCGCTTAACCGTTTTGGTGAGTACACAGTGGAAGATGGCGGCCGCCAGACTTACGGTGCTGAAATTTTAACTGACATCAAAGTAAATTACTTTGTGACTGACGATTTATCAGTAAATATTGGCGCAAATAACTTATTTGATGTTTACCCAGATGAAAACACCATAGGTAATTCACGTTCAGGCACAATTGTAGATGCTCAAGGTAACACCATTGTCAGCAGCGATGGTGTATTTAAGTACTCACGTCGTTCAGCGCCATTTGGCTTCAACGGTGCTTACTACTACGTAGGTGCAGAGTACCGCTTTTAATTAATAACTCTCCTATTGTTATTTAACAACCAAAGGGCCGTAAGGCCCTTTTATCGTTTTTAAACTTAATGTTTTTGCATTTTACTCATTTCAGCATGGCAGCTCTGCATAGTAAGTAATACTTTTGATAACGCTGCTTCACAATCATGAGACTGAGGCTTTTTCAACGCTACTTTAATTTCTTCTAAGGTTTTATCTTCTACTTCCTCAAGCTCTTTAACGTAGGTTTGATCGTTATTGTTAGCAAATTTACTAATCAAAGTAGTAAATGCACGGCGTGCTTCTACAACAAACGACGAGCCATCTTCGCGCTCACCTTGTTGATTAATTGCGTAAGGTTGTAAACTCTCCACACTGACTATACGAGCGTCAATCATACGTTGGAATAGGGCTCCTATAGCGGGGTCTTGTACTTTATCTTGTGCTGTTTGGTAAAAGTCGATGCCGCTATTCATTACTTGGATAATGTCGGTAATATGATTAATTTCTTGTCCTTGATGGGTGCTCATAATAATGACCTCTGTTAATTTAAAATACAGTCATTACTAAGCAAGCGCTATTCCAAGTAGGTTTTGTTTTTTAAGCTTTTGTATTTTATGGTTTTTAATTTTTTTAATAGTTTGGTAGGCTTGCTAACTAAGCGCTAGCAAGCAAATTTTACATTAAGGTATGTAAGAAGGTTATTTTAGCTCATCCGCTACTTCAGCTACTTTTTGGCGTAACCAAATATGACTAGCGTCTCTGTGTAATAAAGGGCTCCATATCATATCAAGTTCAAATGGCGGGATAGGAAAGGGTGGCTCCAGTATTTTAAGCCCAGGATCGTCTAAATAAATATTGGCCGCTTTTGAGGGCAAAGTCGCAACTAAATTTTTCTCTTTGGCTAAGTGAACAGCCACATGATAGTTACGAGTAAAAGTGGCAATATTACGGTGTTTACCAAAATGCGCCAGTGCCTCATCAACCCAGCCCAGCTTCTGCACATCTTTAGGGTCCATCCCCACACCAACACCAAAGCCTGTTTTACTTACCCAAATATGGCGAGCTTTTAAATAGCTGTCTAGGCTAAAGTTTTCAATAATGGGGTTATCTGATTTTACTAAACAACAAAAGCTGTCTTTCCAAATACGTTTATGATGAAACGATTGTGGTAAATTTTCAAAGCGGTTAATCGCCATATCAACTTTACCGTTTTCAACATCGTGAAAGGTAACATCACTAGGAGTTAAAATATCTAAGGTGGTGTCGGGCGCTTCTTCGTGTAGTTTCCCTAATAAACGCGGTGCCATGGTACTGGCCGCGTAATCACTGGCCATGATCCTAAACACTCGCTTACTTTGTTTAGCTTCAAACTCACGATTAGGTGCCAGCGTTTCTTCAAGGGTCATCAAGATTCCACGAATCACAGGCTGCAACTCAATAGCACGCTCAGTCGGTACCATACCATCGCTGGTACGCACTAAAATAGGATCATTAAAAAGGTTACGTAGGCGTTTAAGTCCGTTACTCATTGCCGGTTGAGTAATGCTAAGCTGGTTTGCAGCACGAGTAACATTACATTCGCGCAATAATGTATCGAGGTAAACCAGTAAATTTAAATCTATTTTACTTATATTCATTGTGTGTCCTTAACGTTTACCAATAATGGATAAAACGCTGTGCTGTAGGATAGGGATAAATATGACTCACCTTTCCATTTTTTATATTTTGTTGTGCTTGTTTCCAAAAGTTAACATCAAGTAATTCAGGGTGCGTGCTAGTTAAAAATTGTTTATATGTTGGATTAGGCATTACAAAGGTACATAGCTGCTCTGGAAATACATCTTGAGGTGCAACCGAGTAACTTTGTTCGTCCATTAAATAATCGTCATAACTTTTTGCTTTAGGTAGCGCTCTAAAGTTCATGTCTGTTAAATATTGCACTTCATCGTAATCATAAAAAATAATCCGTTTGTGCTTACTTACACCAAAGTTCTTTAACAGCATATCGCCAGGGAAAATATTCACGGCAATCATTTCTTTAAGCGCCTGCCCATACTCTTCAATGGCATCGGCGGCACTTTTTTCGTCTGCATTTTCTAAAAACAAATTAAGCGGTGTCATTCGCCGTTCAATGTATAAATGTTTTATGATTAACCAGTCACCCTCAATCACCATCGATGAGCCAATGGTTTTGTGCAACTGTGCTAACAAGTTACTATCAAATCGTGCCAAAGGAAATACGACGTTTGAATACTCTATGGTGTCGGCCATTCGCCCTACACGGTCGTGGCTTTTAACCAGTTGATAGCGTTTTAATACCGTTTCGCGACCAAATGGCTTACTTTCGCCAAATTTATCTTTGATGACTTTAAATACATAACCAAATGAGGGCAGGGTGAATACCATCATCACCATACCCGGTGTACCCGGAGCAATGGTAAATTCATCATTAGAATGGGTTAAATGATTCAAAAACTCACGGTAAAACTCAGTTTTCCCTTGTTTATGAAAACCAATGGCGTTGTAAAGCTCGGCGAGGGTTTTATTAGGCATAAGTTGATTTAAAAACCGCACTAACGCTGAGGGGGCGTGAGTTTCTACCATAAAGTAAGCTCGTGCAAAGCCAAAAATTACTCGCATTTGCGATGACTTAGTCAGTAGGGCATCAAGATATAACCCCTTATCTTCATGGTGTAACACGGCAATAATAAAAGGTTGAACGCCGCTTTGCGAAACGACACGTCCTACAATATACGCGGCTTTATTGCGGTAAAACGGCGTGTGTAATATATCAAAACGCATTTGCCAATGCTGGTGGTGAGTATCGGGAGCTTGCTTATAAAACGCTTTTACTAATAAACGAATATCACGCTCAAGGTTGACAAAATCGGCTTTAAAATCAAAGTGGTTAATAATACGTTTAATTGTTGGTTTTAAACCATCCACGACGGGGAAGTAGCTTCTGTATTCTGCTTCTACAGGCACTGAGGGCGCATCTTTGAGTGTCGCTTCAACAAAAATAAAGTCGTTATGAAAATAGCGGCGGTGGTATAAGCGGCAAAATACAGAATTATAAAATGTTTCGGCAAGCTCAGCCTGCGGGTGAAAACATAAAAAATGCTGGTAAATTTTTTTTACTTCAAGCCATAAACTTTCGTTTAGCTGGTCTGTTTGTTGACGTTCACGTAAGGTTTTTGTGGTTTCGTTAACTCGATCATCATAATAGCTAATACGTAGGCGGCTAATATCATTGATTGCTTGCCAATCTCTTTTAGCAAACGCATAAGGTGCTTTTGCTGTTGTTCTTTGAAACAGCAGGTAATGTTTTTTAAATCCGGTTAAAATTAACTCAGCAATTTGGCGTGGTTGCATCAGTACTCCTTAATTGACGCCTTTAGGTGTTTAGCAAAGTGCCGGTGGATACCATTTAATTTGTAAAAGCGGGTCAAAGGAAATTGCATCACTAAACACGTATTAGAGTTCGTACTCTACGGTTGTTAAGGGTATGTTATTTTATGTTTAAAACCAAGCTAATTAAGATGATATTTATTTAAGTTAATTAGAGTCTGCTTGGTAGGCATCAATCTTTTTTTGTAATTTCTTAATTCGCTTTTCAATTAACGTTTTATCTTTCTTATACTGCTTATCTAAACTTTTTTGCGTTTTTTTAATATCTTTACTAATTCGTTTTTTATCATCCGCACTTAATATATGATTTAACCGCTGTTGTTGTTTAAAATCAGCTCTGTCTTTCTCTCGCGAAAGTATAGCGAGTTTATGCTGGTTACTGCGTAGCTCCGCCTCTAAGTTAGTAATTATGGTGTCGCGTTCAAGTTCGTTTAACTGCTTAGTGTAGTTTATTTCTTCACCTGCTTGTTTTGGCTCAGTGGCAGTTATTTTATGAACGGTTGCATTGTTACTACAGGGTAATTGTGAAAAAGTAGTCCCTTCTGGGGTTACGCATTTGTAATAGGTGGTTTGAGCTAATGCAAGAGAGCTAAAACATAAAATACAGACAGTAATGATCAGATTAATAACGCTGAACATAATGATTATCCTTTGTATATTCTGATCGAGTTAATAATTTTTAATGATAAAAACTATAACCTAGCTTGGGGGGATAGCAAGTGCAAAGGAGTAATAACAGAAACTAAGCGAGTCAGTTTTAATGACTCGCTCGTATTATGAGGTGCTATTGAGAAAATGTTTTAAGCTTTTTAATACTGTGCACTAAAAACGGAATATCAAGTCCTTGCTCAATTGAAAACCCTTCAGCTGCGGAAATATTTCTAAAGTTTCCATCACGATCAATCAGCGTAATTCTATCTTTTTTATAAGCAATTACGACACCTTGTGAGTAATTAACGCCAATATTATTACTTTTATTGTATAAGTTTTTCCCTAACATTGTCTGCTCTGCAAGCGTATTACAGTTTAAGTATTGGCCAAGGCTAGTAGCAAGAATGTCACTAGGTTGAATTAAGCCATTCACTTTAGAAATAAACTTATCTGAGCTATACAAGGTTGACGTGGTCACTATTTCATTGCTGTTTTGAGACACACTAAATGCAAAAAACTCAGTAGTGTCATCGCGTATAGTCGTATTTTCATTCGCTTTAATAACCCTGATTGCGCCATCTTTGTGTGCTTGCTCGTTAATAAAGCTCAGCTCATCAATACCAAATACTTCTACACTGCGGCGTTGGCTTTGCCAAACAGGTAACGTTTGTTGCTCAATAATATCGGTTTTATAAAATGCAGGCAGGCCATAGACTAAACCAAATAGCATGTCGCTATGATCAGTGGGTTGTAAAAACTGCTGATTTTTATAAATGCCTTTTTTGCTAGCAACAAATTTTGCTAACTGTTCGTCATTATCAAACACTAAAATATCAACTTTAGCAGCGTTGTAATTTTCACATTTTGCTAATGGGTTAGGTATTTGGTAATTAATACCTTGGTTATTAATTTTAACGTTATGCGCTTGTTCGTAGCTTTCAACATCCAGTAAATCGTTTTTAGCGAGTAAGCTCTTTGCCGTAGTCGGGTACGAAAGCGGTAATACATTGTCTTGCTTTGTAATATCAAACTTTAAATTTGCATCAGCCCAAATATGAATACTGTGGCTTAATGCAAAACAGATGACTAAAAAAGAACCGGCATAACGGGCAAATTTAAACTGCTTTAAACGCGCTAGGTGGTGCCAGGTAAAGTTACTAACTGTAAGCTGAAATCCTAAAATAAGTAATACAATACTGCCAGCTAACAAGGTAGTGAGCGCAGGAGAATTTGTTAAGCGGTGCCACAACAGCGAAATAATTTCAGGCAGCGCTGAGGCATTTAAGTGATAGCCTAAGTTAAAATACACATAAGCGTCCAAAGTCAGTATTGAAGCACCTATTGTTGCTATCACTGCCGCCATACCACGAATATGCTGCGGATAGGGAAACACTAAACTTAAAGGAAAAACCGTCAGCACAAACGCTAAAAAGGCAATAAAGCTGGTGTGGCTTAGCCACGTAACCACCATATAAGCGATACCTATAAAAGTGGTGGGTGGCGAGTCGGCAAATAAATAGCTTAAGCTAATTAAAAGCGCTAAACCAATATTGGCAAATGTAAACCAATGGCCCCAACTTAATAATTGACTTGCTTTCGATGAAAACTGGTTATGCTGCGATAAATTCATAGAGTTTATTTAACCGACTGAGCGAGTGCTTTTGCAAAGTTCTCAGTAACAGCTTGTCTTTTCCCTGTTGGTACATGCTCTTTTAAGATATGCGTGATAGAATTTCCTAAACACATAAGACTTAAATCAACCGGCGCATTGTGTTTTGATAAAACATCAATAAGCTGATCGACGATTTGTTCTACTTCTTCATTAGAGTATTTTGATAAGATTGGCATCAGTTGGTTCAATAAAAATAGTTATATTCCCGTATTTTAACACCAGAGGCGTGAAAAACAAAGATGGCAATAGATGTTAAAAAATTAGTCGTGCACTATGTAGACAAAAAAGATGACGACACCCAAATTCACCTTCGCAACGACGAAATGATGATCAACGACAAAGTTGCTGTATTCATTGAGCAATTACACCACGCCTACAACGGCAAGCCAGGCAAAGGTTTTTGTGCTTTTAGTGGAGAAAAAAACAGCATTGTTGCCTCTACTATGCAAAGCTATCGTAATAATGAGCTTGGCTTTTGGCATATGACCGAGCAGGCATCAACGGTATTAAAAGAAGAGTTAGATAAATACGCCTTTAATGAAACTGGCTACTTAGTATTTTGTCATTATCAGTACGTGGCTACTGATTATATGTTGATTGCCATGATCAACATTAAAGAGCACTACTCCATGACTTCAGAGCTTGATTTAGCCGCATCGCGCCATTTAGATATTTCGCGTATGCAATTGGCTGCTCGCATTGATTTAACAGCATGGGATACCCAAGCAGACGATAATCGATATATTTCGTTTATTAAAGGTCGTGCAGGGCGAAAAGTGGCTGACTTCTTTTTAGATTTCTTAGGTTGTGAAGAGGGCATTGATCCTAAGCAACAAAGCCAAGTAATGCTAAGCGCGGTAGAAGACTACTTATCAGAGCAAGAATTTGATAAGTCTGAAAAAGATGATTTACGTAAACAAGTATTTGATTATTGTAACGACTGTGTCACTACTGGCGAAGAGGCTAATGTAAGTGAGCTTTCAGCAACGCTGACTAAAGGCGACGACAACCCGTTTGAGAGCTTTTGTAAAGAGCAAAGCTATGACCTAGAAGAGTCATTCCCAGTCGATAAGAAAACAGTAACGAGTATGGTGAAGTTTTCAGGCTTAGGTGGCGGTGTGAGCATTAGCTTTGAGCGTAAGCATTTAGGTGAACGTGTAACATACAACGAAGCAACAGATACACTGGTAATAAAAGGCATTCCGCCAAACCTAAAAGACCAACTGCAACGTTTCATGGAACAAGAGCAAGATTAAACTCACGGCGGGCTGTGAGCTATGGGTTTCGGGCTCAGGCTCGTAACCCGATCCCCACAGCCCGTTAACCTTCGATTGTAACTTTACCCTCTAAAAGCGCAGCGTCTCTTAGCTCTCTTTGTGCATAATTTTCTTAAGATCTAATTGCACGGAGAGAAGAGAATGAGGATTAAATGAGAAGATAAAACAGGTATTAGCAGATAACTGGTAGACGTAGAGCTTGCTCACGTGTGAAGCGAAGCTTCAAATGTTTTAACCTTAACCCGCTCCTCGCAGCCCGAACCCCGTTGCGAGTTACATAAATATCAGGCATTAAAAAACCGCGTTAAAATCAATTAACGCGGTTTTTTAGCTGTTAACTAAACTTAGTGCTTATTCAGCATTAAGTGTTTTAGTCATTGCTGAGCTTGCACGACCAGCAGGTTTTACCGAGCCAGGGCGAAGGCCACTGTCAGGGATTAACTCACGTTTGTCATGTGCCATTGCAACTGATGTATGCTTTATTTCGCTATCAGCTACTGGTGTTGGCTGTGCCATTGGCGCACTTGCATGTCCAGCTGTAATCACTGTTTTAGCGTTTACATTAGCTGAGCTCGCTTGCGACACTTTCTCAGGCTGACTTTCAACTACAGGCGCTTCTTTAGCTTCTACAGGAGTTTCAGTAGCACTAACCGGTGCGGTTTCAGCTTCAACAGCGACTTCTTCAGTTTGCACTTGTTCTTCAGTTTTTACTGGCTCTTCAGTTTGCACTGGTTCTTCAGTTTTTACTGGTTCTTCAGTTTTAACTGGCTCTTCAGCTTTCACTGGTTCTTCAGTTTTTACTGGTTTTTCAGTTTTCACTGGTTCTTCAGTTTTTACTGGTTCTTCAGTTTTAACTGGCTCTTCAGCTTTCACTGGTTCTTCAGCTTTCACTGGTTCTTCAGTTTTCACTGGTTCTTCAGCTTTCACTGGTTCTTCAGTTTTTACTGGTTCTTCAGTTTTTACTGGTTCTTCAGTTTTAACTGGCTCTGCAGTTTTTACTGGTTCTTCAGTTTTTACTGGTTCTTCAGTTTTCGCTAACTCTTCTTCAACAATGTTTTGTTCAACTGCATCAGAGGCATCAACGGCCGTTTTATGTGCTTTTGCTTTTAGCTCTGCTTCATATTCAGCTGCAGCTTGATCAGCAACGGGTACAAACGCAGGCGCTTCATCAGACTTTTCTTGCGCGTTTTCACCTTCAGGGCGACGACGACGCTGACCTGATGCACGAAGATGACGTGGTGAACGACGTGAACGAGTGCGTGTTTGCTCTTGTTCTTCATCTTGTGATACTGCGTTATCGTTTGAATCAACAACAGCTTCTGCTTGTTCTTTAGCAGGTGCAGGTGCTTTTTCATCTGATACAGGCGTTTGCTTTTCAACAACAGGTGCTTGCTCTTTCACTTGTGGCTTTTCTTCTTTCACCACAGGTTGCTCAACAGCTTGTTCTATTGTTTGAACTTGCTCAGCACTTTCGTCTTGTACGCGAACTTTTTTGCGTAAATTACGACGTTGACGACGTACTTTAGGCTTTTGCTCTTTTGGCTCAGCATTCTTATCAGATTTAGGTGCAGTATCCGCTTTTTGAGTTGCCTCTGCTTTTACTTGCGTTTTATCTTCTGTTTTATGCTCAGGACGTTTACGCGTATTTGAATTACGACGGCGCTTATTGCGGTTTTCATTCTTTTCTTGCGTATCATTTACAGGTGCTGACTCATTTTTAGTTTCAGAATCTGTATTACGTTCGTTGCGTGGTTTATTACGTGGGTTATTATTGCGACGACGTTGGTTGTTGTTTCGACGACGATTATCATTGCCACGGTTGTTATTGGTACGCTCTTGAGATTTCTTATCTGTAGACTCTTGTGTTGTTTGCTCACTTTCACTTGCAAATAACGACTTAATCCATTTACCAAGTGCAGTAAATAAGCCAATTTCAGCTTTTGCTTCTACTACCGGCGCTGCTTTTGCTGCTGCTTGTGGAGCAGGGCTAGAAGGCATAACGACACCTTTAAGCTTCGGCTCTTCACGTACAGATGCTGCAGGCGATTTAGACATTTCAAATGCTTCAGGCTCAGGCGCAACAACTTGCTCATAACTTACTGTTTCAAGTGTTTCGTCTTTACGTAAACGCATAACTTCGTAATGTGGTGTTTCCATGTGTTGATTAGGAATAATCACTACATCACATTTATGATGCTTTTCAATGCGGTGAACGCTACGACGCTGCTCATTTAATAAATAAGCGGCAACGGCAACAGGCACTTGTGCGTTTACTTGTGCAGTGTTGTCTTTAATCGCTTCTTCTTCAATCAAGCGTAAAATTGATAGTGCAATTGACTCGTTTGAACGAATAGTACCTTGACCACTACAACGTGGACAAACACCTTGGCTTGCTTCACCTAGTGAAGGGCGTAAGCGCTGACGCGACATTTCAAGTAAACCAAAGCGCGAAATTTTGCCAATTTGTACACGAGCACGATCTGGGCGAGCAGCATCTTTTAAGCGGTTTTCTACTTCACGTTGATGACGTGGAGGTGTCATATCAATAAAGTCGATAACAATTAAACCACCCAAGTCACGTAAACGAAGTTGACGTGCAATTTCATCCGCTGCTTCTAGGTTGGTGTTAAGTGCTGTTTCTTCAATATCACCGCCTTTTGTTGCTTTAGACGAGTTGATATCAATAGAGGTAAGTGCTTCAGTAGGGTCAATAACAATTGAACCGCCTGACGGTAAACGCACTTCACGTTGGAACGCAGACTCAATTTGGCTTTCAATTTGGTAATGCGTAAATAATGGTGTGTCACCTTGATAAAGCTTAACGCGGCTCATAAAGTCAGGACGAAAACGCTCAATGTGCGCTTTAGCTTCTTCAAAAACACGTGGCTTATCAATTAAAATTTCACCAATGTCACGACGTAAATAGTCGCGAATAGCGCGGAAAATCACGTTACTTTCTTGGTGAATTAAGAATGGTGCTTTAGCACTGTCTGCCGCTTGTTGAATGGCTTCCCAGTGGACTAATAATGCTTTTAAATCGTAGTTTAGTTCTTCAAACGATTTACCAACACCCGCAGTACGTACAATTAAGCCCATACCTTTAGGTAGTTCTAGGCGGCTTAGCGACTCTTTAAGTTCAGTACGCTCATCACCTTCGATACGACGAGAAATACCGCCAGCACGAGGGTTGTTAGGCATAAGCACTAAGTAGCTGCCGGCAACACTGATAAAGGTAGTTAATGCTGCACCTTTTTGGCCGCGCTCTTCTTTATCAACTTGTACGATTACTTCTTGACCTTCTTTGATCACGTCGCGAATATTCGGACGACCATGGAAGGTGTAACCTTGCGGGAAGTAAGTACGAGCAATTTCTTTTAATGGAAGGAAACCATGACGATCAGCACCGTAGTCAACAAATGCCGCTTCTAAAGATGGTTCAATGCGTGTGATTTTGCCTTTGTAAATATTGGCTTTTTTCTGTTCGTGACCTGGGCTTTCTATATCTAAATCATATAGGCGCTGGCCGTCAACCAGTGCTACGCGCATTTCTTCTTGCTGCGTTGCATTGATTAGCATACGTTTCATAATGTTACTCTACTAGTTTATGTCGCTGACATGACGATGTTTTTCTCGCCTGTTCAGGTGTTCCTATTTTTAGAATGTGCAGCCTCACGACTGGGTCTTTAACGGAACGGCTCTGTATTTTGGTACGCAGTATTTTAAATGCCGGCAAACAATAGGGTGTTATCACGCTATTAAATTCTAAAAGGATTCAAATGTGTCGGCTATTTAGCTCAATACACGTTTTATCCAGAAGTTGGCCTGTCATATCAATCTTGTTAAATGCATTCATATTAGGTGCGTAGGGCTCTTTAGGTTCAAACCATAGTTTCGTTTTTAAAACTACCGTTATCTATTTTATGAGCAAAAATCGCTACCGATGTTAATGAACGCTTATTTATTAGATTTTTTTAGTTCTAAATAAGCTGCTGTACGGTACTACTACAATATTTGAGCGAATTCTGAACGGCGTGTTTTTACGCCGTCACTATCAGACAAATTATCTGTTCATTGCTTTTACTATCACATTAAAAATCAATTCATGTTCAAACTTAACCAGCAATATATTACGCGCATTGCCGTTAGTTGTGCGCACGTGTTAACTGGGTATGTATAAAAGCTTTGGAAAACTTAACTCGGATCTGTATGATCGGTTACCCAGAATGTGCATCACGAATGTTTTGTTGTGTTAAAAAGCACCGTTGTTATTTGCAAATAATAAATATTTGCGCTGCTGATTATCCCACTATTATAACCGTGTTAGCAACTAAATTATTTTACTTAAATCAGTGATTAGGCAATGTCAGAAAAAACCGGCTTACAAGTAACTTTTGTCACTATCAACGAAGACCACTTAGGTCAGCGTATTGATAACTTTCTTATTACCCATTTAAAAGGGGTGCCTAAAAGCGCAGTTTACAAAATTCTTCGTAAAGGTGAGGTGCGTGTAAATAAAAAACGTATTAAGCCTGTTTATAAATTGCAGCTAGACGACGTTATTCGTATACCGCCAATTAGAGTGTCAGAGCGTGAAGAGTTTGTACCGTCAAAACTCGATAAAGTAACGCGCCTCGAAGACGATATATTATTTGAAGATAAATACCTAATTGTTATTAATAAGCCCTCAGGCATGGCTGTGCATGGCGGTAGTGGCTTAAGCTACGGGCTTATTGAAGCATTACGTGTTTTACGCCCAGAAGAGCGCAGCCTTGAGCTAGTGCATCGGTTAGACCGCGATACTTCAGGTTGTTTACTTATTGCTAAGCGTCGCTCAGTGCTGACCGCTTTGCATGAGCAATTACGCGAAAAAACCATGGAAAAAAATTACTGGGCATTGGTAGAAGGCCAATGGGACTCTAAAACAAAAAATGTAACGGAAGGTTTGCGTAAAAATACCCTTAAATCGGGTGAGCGCGTAGTACGTGTTGATAACACGGAAGGTAAACCGTCGCATACTCGTTTTAAAGTGCTTGAGCGTTATAACGATTGTTCATTAGTACAAGCATCCCCTGTAACTGGTCGTACTCACCAAATTCGTGTGCACACTCAGTGCCAAGGTCATGCCATTGCGTGTGATGATAAGTACGGCGACCAAGGGTTTGACGAGTCAATGCGTAAACGTGGTTTAAACCGCTTATTTTTACACGCTCATGATTTAAGCTTCTACCATCCTAAAAACGAAACCACCATGCGAGTAGAAGCACCGCTGGATAAAGCACTATCAAGCTGTTTGGTTAAACTTAGAGCAGCAAAAGCGTGAATTTAACGCCGATTAAAAAATATAAGCTAGTAATTTTTGATTGGGACGGCACCATTATGGATTCAATTAGCAAAATCGTTAATTGCATTCGCAAAAGTGCCCAATCGCTTAATATTGAGCCGCCAAGCGATACCGCCAGTAAAAATATTATTGGTTTATCGCTTGAAAACGCAATCGCAACCTTGTTCCCTGAACGCAGTGAGCATCACGAAGCGCTTATTGCAGGGTATAAACAGCAATATGCACTTGATACCACCCCAACACCGGTGTTTGATCACGTTGCACAGGTACTCACTGCGTTAAAAAGCCAAGGCGTAATATTGGCGGTTGCCACAGGTAAAAGCCGAATAGGGCTGGAACGCCTTCTAGATGAAAGCCAGTTGCGTCACTTTTTTAGTGCTACGCGAACCAGTGACGACGCTAAATCAAAGCCAGCTCCTGATATGCTTTATCAATTGCTTGAAGAGCTAGGGGTAAGTGTTGATGAAGCGCTAATGATAGGCGACACCCAAATAGATATGGCAATGGCAAAAGCCGCAGGTATGGATAGAATAGGGGTAACCATGGGTGTGCACAACGCTGCGCAACTCAATGAATTAACCCCGATTGCAACCGCTAACAACTATCAGCAGTTGCAAAATATATTACTCGGTTAATCAGTTAATTTGCGCTAGGCACTTGAGCTGCTAATACATCAACACCAAACTCAGCCAATAATTGGCTGAGTTTAATGAGTGGTAAACCAATTAAACTGTTTGGATCATCACCACTGAGTCTCTCAAATAAACAAATACCCAAGCCTTCACTTTTAAAACTTCCTGCACAGTTATAAGGTTGCTCTGCATCGCAATAAGCACTTATTTGCGCCGTTGTTAACGTTTTAAAGGTCACATTGAATGGCTCAACAATGGTTTTGCATTGCTTAGTGTCTATATCGTATACACACAAGCCAGTTAAAAAAGTGACTGTTTGCCCGCTAAATAAGCTCAATTGCTTTATTGCGTTTTCTTTATTGTGCGGCTTACCTAATATTTGCTGATTAAATACAGCAACTTGATCTGAGCCAATCGCGAGACCTTGGTCAAAATGAGCGACGGCTGCAGCTGCTTTTAATTCACTGAGGCGCTTAACAAGCGTGCTTGGTGTTTCGTTTTTATGCGGCGTTTCGTCAACATCTGGCGAAAACGTTTCAAACGGCAGATTAAATTTTTGTAATAAAGACTGCCTAAATGGCGAGCTTGAGGCTAATATAAGGGGGTGCTTCATGGCATGTTTTCCTAGCGTAAATCAGATTGAGTTAGGATAAATCAGATCCGTGAGTAAAACACGTGAAAAACAACGTAAAATTGGTTTTTTACTTTGACTAACTTACTAACTATCTATATGATGCAGCCCCTATGCAAAAGGTGAAAATTCCCATCACCCTTCATCCGGGCAAAGCAGCTCAGCATCGTTTAAAGTATGACGGCGTTGTACCGCTTGAGAAACTTCCTCGTTTACGAGGGGTTATCCAGGAAGAAGTAGGTGAAATAGCGGTAAAAATTCATTGCAAAAACGATGAGCAAGGTTTAGTTGTGATTAGTGGCAATTTGTCCACACACGTAACTGTAACTTGTCAACGTTGTAATGGTGATTTAGGGTTGGATTTGGATCAAGACTTTGTGTATTCGCCAGTCGGTTTGGATGCAGAGTCAGATGATCTTCCAGAAAGCTACGACGAAGTAGCACTTGATGAAAATGGTGAAATAGACGTATTTGAGCTAATCGAAGACGAACTTATTTTAGCAGTGCCATTAGTGCCTACCCACAACGAAGCTTCATGCAGTTATACAGCAGAGCCTGCCAGCTTTGGTGTTTTAAAGGCGGAAGATGATAAACCAAATCCATTTGATATTTTGAAACAACTTAAGAAAGATTCTTAGGAGAAGACTATGGCTGTACAAAAAAGCAAAAAGTCTCGTGCAAGACGCGGCATGCGCCGTTCACACGATGCGATCAGTGGTCCAACTTTAACTGTAGACCAAACATCTGGTGAGACTCATCGTCGTCACCATGTGACTGCAGATGGTTACTACAAAGGCGTTCAAGTAATTTCTAACTAAGAGATTGCTTATATGCTGACTAATCTAACCATAGCGTTAGATATGATGGGGGGCGATTATGGCCCCCGTTCATCTATACCCGCAGCCGTTCGTGCGGTAAATGCTAATGCCAACTTAAAACTCATTTTATGTGGCAACGAGCAAGTAATAGCTAAACAATTAGAATCACTCGATTCACTTTCTCATCCCAGATTAATAATTCGCCATTGTAACGACGTTGTTACCAATGCCTGCGAACCCGCTGTTGCTGTACGCTCAAAAAAAGATTCCTCCATGCGAATTGCCCTTGATTTAGTTAAATCGGGTGAAGCGCAAGCCTGTGTTAGCTCTGGCAATACAGGGGCGCTATTTTTTATGGCGCATTACGTATTAAAAATGCTTCCAGGGGTTAAACGTCCCGCACTTATCTCTGCTGTACCTACTGAACGTAAAAACCCCGTTTACCTACTCGATTTAGGCGCCAACGTGCATTGTGATGCACAAATGTTGTATCAGTTTGGCATTATGGGATCAGTGGTTGCAGGTCAAGCACTTGGCTGCGATAACCCTAAAGTGAGTTTATTGAATATTGGTGCTGAAGATATAAAAGGCCACGAAGAAATTAAGCAAGCCGCACAATTAATGCAACAAAGCGAGCTGATTAATTATATTGGTTACAGTGAAGGCAGTGATATTTTTTCTGGCAAGGCCGATGTTATTGTCTGTGAAGGCTTTGTTGGTAATGTTGCACTTAAAACCTGTGAAGGCATTGCTAAACTTATCATGAAAAAGTTTACCCGTGCCCTTGAAAAGCACGTCGTTTACAAGTGTATGGCGTTTATGTTGGCGCCAATCATAAAAAAACTCTATAAAAGAGTGAACCCCGACCAGTATAACGGCGCTTCTCTGGTAGGATTGCGCGGTATTGTTGTTAAAAGTCATGGAAATGCCTCAGCTAAAGCATTTCATGCTGCAATCGACGAAGCAGTGAAAGAAGTAGAACGTCAACTTCCAGATAAAATAGCTGCTATTTTCGAAAAAACACATTCTAAAGACACGGCGGTTGAATAACAGTTAACGTGCCGTGTTACACATTATTTATTTTGTTTAATTATAAGAGCAAATTATGGCACAAAAAATTGCACTTCTTTTTCCAGGTCAAGGCTCGCAAACTGTGGGTATGTTACAAGAGCTACTAGCGAGTTCTGACATAGTAAAAGCCACATTTGCAGAAGCTTCAACCGCACTTGGTTACGATCTAGCAGACCTTGTACTTAACGGTCCAGAAGAAAAACTAAATCAAACACACCGTACTCAGCCTGCACTATTAACCGCAAGCGTGGCTATTTATCGTCATTGGTTAGCTGCAAACCCAGATGCAGACGTCGTTATGGCAGGTCACAGCTTGGGTGAGTATTCAGCTTTAGTATGTAGCGATGTGATCAGTTTAAGCGAAGCCGTAAAACTGGTTGAAAATCGCGGTTTATACATGCAAGAAGCCGTACCTGCTGGTGTAGGTTCTATGGCCGCAATCATTGGTTTAGGCGACGATGAAATTAAAGCCGCTTGTGCAGCAGCGGCACAAGGTGAAGTGGTTTCTCCAGTAAACTATAACTCGCCAGGGCAAGTGGTTATTGCCGGTCATAAAGATGCAGTTGATAGAGCCTCTGTTGCTTGTAAAGAAGCCGGAGCAAAACGTGCACTGCCATTATCGGTAAGCGTACCGTCGCATTGTGAACTAATGAAACCAGCTGCTGAGAAATTAGCCGCCGATTTAGCCGCTTTAACATTTAATACACCTAAGTGTGATGTAATTAATAATGTTGATGTAAAAGCAGAAGGTTCAGCAGATGCAATTAAAGAGGCATTAGTGCGCCAGCTGTATAGCCCAGTACGCTGGACCGAAACGGTTCAAGCACTGGTTGCACAAGGTGTAACGCAAAGTTATGAATTTGGTCCTGGTAAAGTACTAACCGGGCTTGCAAAACGTATTGATAAAGCGATGGTGTGTGGTTCAGTTAACGACCTTGCATCAATCGATTCAGCTAAATAAGAGTATATAAAATGAGTAATTTATTTTCTTTAGAGGGCAAAGTTGTCCTGATCACTGGCGCTAGCCGTGGTATTGGTAAGGCCATTGCAAACACATTAGTAGCACAAGGTGCAAAAGTAGCGGGCACAGCAACAAGCGAGTCGGGTGCGGCTAAAATTAGTGACTACTTAGGTGATAACGGTAAGGGCTATGCGTTAAACGTAACCGATCCTGCATCGATTGAGGCGACATTAGCGGCAATTAAAGCCGATTTAGGTGATATTGATGTATTAGTAAATAATGCAGGTATTACGCGCGATAATTTATTGATGCGCATGAAAGAAAATGAGTGGGATGATATTATCGATACCAACTTAAGTTCTATCTTCCGTTTATCTAAGGCCGTACTTCGCCCAATGATGAAGAAAAAGAACGGCCGTATCATCAATATCGGCTCCGTAGTGGGTACTATGGGTAATGCGGGTCAAGCCAACTATGCAGCAGCTAAAGCGGGTGTTATCGGCTTTTCTAAGTCACTAGCGCGTGAAGTAGCTTCTCGTGGTATTACTGTAAACGTGGTAGCACCTGGTTTTATTCAAACAGACATGACCGATGATTTGACAGATGAGCAAAAAGCAGCAACGCTTGCAAACGTACCTGCGGGTCGTTTAGGTCAGCCAGATGAGATTGCAGCTGCAGTATGTTATTTAGCATCTGACGCCGCTGCGTATGTATCAGGTGAAACTTTGCATGTAAATGGTGCGATGTACATGGTTTAAGTTCGCAATGCGAATTAAATAAACTATAAATTGCATGCGGGTTTGCTAAAAAATATTGAATTTTTCGCAAACTTGCTTTAAACATACTTGAAATCGCTGTGAAAATAAGCGATAAAAGATAAAATAAACACTCAAGAGGTTTGACCAGCAAATTATTTATGGTCAAAAGATTGAATCAGAGAATTATCGGACGTAAACTACGCCGCAATCTGAAAATAACGCATTGGCGTTTTTAATAAAGGAAAGAAGAATGAGCGATATCCAAGAACGCGTAAAGAAAATTATCATCGAACAGCTAGGTGTTAAAGAAGAAGAAGTTAAAAACGAAGCTTCATTCGTTGATGACCTAGGTGCAGACTCTCTTGATACTGTTGAATTAGTAATGGCTCTTGAAGAAGAGTTCGATACTGAGATCCCAGATGAAGAAGCTGAAAAGATCACTACAGTACAATCTGCAATCGATTACGTTACAGCTCACGCTGAGTAATTAATCGCAAATTAAGGGCAGCATTCGCTGCCTTTAATCTTTATATCCAAACCACCTCAAAGTCCATGATTCAATTCCAAACCCTCACTCATCATCAGCAATTAAATTGTTATTGCTCAGCGTTGGTTATTGGTTTGAGACTCGCACTTTGAGGTAGCTTGGGTATGATCATCCCCAATACTAATAACATAACTAGCAACAGCGTTAGCGCTGAAATAAACTGAGCTAAGTTAATTGGTATAATAATAATTCCTTATTGGAGGCAAACCGTGGCTAAACGTCGTGTCGTCGTAACTGGCTTAGGAATGTTGACGCCGCTAGGCAATGATGTTCAATCAACCTGGCAAGGCTTATTAGATGCTAAAAGTGGTATTCAAAATATTACCCACTTTGATACATCAAAATTTGGTACTCACTTCGCTGGTTTAATCAATGATTTTGATGCATCGGCTTACATGTCACCAAAAGATGCTAAAAAAATGGATTTATTTATCCAGTATGGCATTGCAGCGGGTGTTCAAGCTTTTCAAGATTCTGGCCTCGAAGTTACTGAACAAAACGCATCACGCATTGGTGTAGCGGTGGGTTCAGGCATTGGTGGCTTAACCCTTATTGAAGAAAACCACGTAAAATTATTAAACAGCGGCCCACGTAAGTTATCGCCGTTTTATGTACCGTCTACCATTATTAATATGATCTCGGGTCATTTATCGATAATGCATGGCCTCCGTGGTCCTAATATTTCAATTGTAACGGCATGTACTACAGGCCTGCACAACATTGGTCACGCCGCACGTATGATTGCCTACGGCGATGCCGATGCAATGGTTGCCGGTGGTGCAGAAAAAGCATGTACGCCAATTGGAATGGGTGGCTTTAACGCCGCACGTGCGCTTTCAACGCGTAATGACGATCCACAAGCAGCGTCTCGCCCGTGGGATAAAGACCGTGATGGTTTCGTACTTTCCGATGGTGCCGGTGTGGTGGTTGTTGAAGAATACGAACACGCTAAAGCCCGTGGCGCTAAAATTTATGCAGAACTTGTTGGTTTTGGCATGAGTGGTGATGCCTACCACATGACCTCACCACCAGAAGATGGCGCAGGTGCAGCCCTGGCAATGGAAAACGCATTAAACGATGCGCAAGTAAATGCTGAGCAAGTTGGCTACATTAACGCACACGGTACGTCTACTCATGCGGGTGACAAAGCAGAAACGTCAGCAGTTAAAACCATTTTTGGTGATTCAGCTAAAGATGTAATGGTAAGTTCATCAAAATCTATGATGGGTCACTTACTTGGAGCTGCAGGTTCTGTTGAGTCGATAGTGTCTATTTTATCGTTGACCGAGCAAAAAGTGACGCCAACAATTAACTTAGATAACCCAGACGAAGGCTGTGATTTAGATTACGTACCGCATACAGCACGTGATGCTAAACTTGATTACGCTTTGTGTAACTCATTTGGGTTTGGTGGTACTAATGGCTCGTTACTGTTTAAAAAGGTATAATCTTTTTTAACAACGAACGACAATAAGAACCCAGTTGTTTAACTGGGTTTTTTTATGTGTAAAAAAATATGCAAACAATAATAGCAGCAAACGAAACCAGTAGCATAAGCACCCGTGATAGGGGCTTAAACTATGGCGATGGCTTTTTTACCACCGCAATTATTACTGATGGACAGGTTGAGCATTGGGCTTATCATAAAGCACGCTTGATTGAATGCGCGCAGCGTTTAGGGTTTCCGGCGCTTGAGTTTACAGCTCTTGAGTCGCACATTACTCAGCAAGTAGCATCACAGGCGCAAGCGGTTGTTAAAATCGTGGTAACACGCGGCGAGGGCGGGCGAGGCTATGCGCCACCAAGTGAATGTAATTTAAATATTATTGTGAGTGTTTTACCTTATCCAAAACATTACAATAGCTTACCAGATACGGGCATTAGTTTAGCTATTAGCCCGATTAAGCTGGCCGTTCAACCTCATTTAGCTGGGCTTAAAACTTTAAATAGGCTCGAACAAGTATTGATCAAAAATGCCCTGCAAGCTCAGCACAGCGATGATGCGTTAGTCCTTGATTGCAACAACAATGTAATTGAAACCTCAGCGGCTAATATTTTTGCAATAAAAAATAATAAAGTATTTAGCCCAAGGCTAGATGAATGCGGCATTAAAGGTGTTTTTCTACAATCTTTATGTGATAAATTAGCTGTTGAATTTAAAACTGTCAGCGTTGATGACCTTACCCAAGCAGACGCCGTATTTTTATGTAACAGCTTAATGAAAATTGTGCCCGTAAAAAGCCTAGACGAGCACTATTTTGATATTGTGCACAGCCAATCATTACTAAACGAGTTACTAGCCAAGGAGGCTTAGTGTTAAAAGTTATATTATCAGTATTACTACTGGCTTTCTTTAGCTCTGTGATTGGCTACCAGCAATTACAAGCAACCATTCAAACGCCACTAAAGGTAGCTACTAATACCCAATTTAAAGTTGAAAAAGGCACCGGTTTTAATAAGTTATGTCGCCAATGGCAACAGCAGCAGTGGCTAGAGGATTGCTGGCGGTTTCAAATATTAGCTAAACTCGATCCAACCTTGACTGACCTAAAAGCAGGTTTGTACGAGCTAAGCGCAGATAGCGTAATAAACAACATAAAAAAAATAAACCAGGGTGAGCAAATTAGTTTTAGTTTTACCATTATTGAAGGTCAAGCACTTAGAGATGTATTAAATACGGTAAAAATTGCTCCACATTTACAAAACGATTTAAAGCTCGAACAGCTTGGCGAGCAAATAATCGGCAAGCAAACTCACCTTGAAGGGTGGCTATTTCCCGATACTTATCATTATCATAGTAACGACAGCGCGAGTAGTTTATTAAAACGCGCTGCGCAAAAAATGCAGCAAACATTGGCAGATGCATGGCAGCAACGGGCAAGTGATTTACCTTACAATACCGCCTATGAAGCCCTGATAATGGCTTCTATTATCGAAAAAGAAACCGCGCTTGCCAGTGAGCGCCCGTTAATTGCTTCGGCGTTTATTAATCGCTTAAATACCAATATGCGCTTACAAACCGATCCAACCGTAATATATGGACTAGGCGAAGATTTTGACGGCGATATCAAACGTAAAGACTTAAGAAATTACACGCCGTATAATACTTATCGTATTAACGGATTACCGCCCACACCGATTGCCATGCCCTCCAAAGAAGCCATTTTAGCGGCGGTAAACCCGCCCAAAAGCGAGTATGTTTACTTTGTAGCCAAAGGCGATGGTAGCCATCAGTTTTCAACCACATTAAAACAACATAATGCGGCGGTTAACCAGTATATTTTAAATAAAAAGAATTAGTGTTTATGAAACCAAAATTTATAGTTATAGAAGGCCTAGAGGGCGCGGGTAAATCTACCGCCATTGCCCTGTGCCAAGATTTTTTAAATCATCACCATGTTGATTTTATCAATGTGCGCGAACCCGGTGGAACACCACTGGCTGAATCGTTACGTACTTTAGTAAAAGCAGAACACCAAGAAGAAATAGCTTTTGAAACTGAGCTGCTAATTATGTATGCCGCGCGTTCACAACTAATGCATAATGTGATCAACCCAGCGCTTGAACAAGGCCAATGGGTATTGGCTGATCGTCACGATTTATCGTCACAGGCGTATCAAGGCGGTGGGCGAGGAATTAGTGCAAACACGTTAGCGTCGCTATCGTCTATGGTGTTAAAAGGTTTAAAACCCGATTTAACTATTTACTTAGATATAGACCCTGTTATTGGCCTTGAACGTGCAAAAGGCCGTGGTGAGCTAGATAGAATTGAGCAAGAAGCCATTGAGTTTTTTCAGCGCACCCGTATGCGTTACATTGAGCTTGCAAATGATGACGACAGCATAAAAACAGTTGATGCCAACCAAAGCATCGATAAAGTGCACCGTGATATTACCAATGTACTACGCACGTTTTTTTCAGGGTTAAAATAATATGGCATTGCCGTGGCTTAATGAGGTAGAGCAACGCTTAACTCAAAGCTATAAAGCGCAACGTTTTCATCATGCGCAACTGTTTTGTGGGCCCATTGGGGTTGGCAAATTTGAACTAAGTGAGCAACTCGCAAACAGTTTGTTATGCCAAAATACGCAAGCACAGTTAAGTAGCCCCACTAGCGTACTAAGACCTTGTGGGCAATGCAAAAGTTGCTCATTAAACTTAGCGGGTACACACCCAGACAAACGCATTACCCAAGTAGAAGGGCAAAGCATAGGTGTTGATGATATTCGCGGCATAAGCAATTTTATGCACCAGTCCGCGGCTCAAAATGGCAATAAAGTAGCGATTATTCAAAACTGCGAAAAAATGACCA
Organism: Pseudoalteromonas sp. US3C1013; assembly: GCF_048401115.1. Lineage (GTDB taxonomy): Bacteria > Pseudomonadota > Gammaproteobacteria > Enterobacterales > Alteromonadaceae > Pseudoalteromonas > Pseudoalteromonas undina. Next base: position 1,168,684 of record NZ_CP183075.1, read on the forward strand.
CCGCAGCCGCTAATGCGTTATTAAAAACCCTTGAAGAGCCAAGTAATAGCCGGTTTTTAATTTTGACTACCAGCCAAGTGGCGCAGTTACCAGCGACTATTTTAAGCCGTTGTGCTAAAACCGAGGTTAAAGTAACTAATAATCAATTAGCTCAACAATGGCTTAGCTCTCTAGATGTGCCTAATTATCCGTGGTTGTCGTTATTTTTTAGCCAACCACTACAAGTAAAGCAGTGGCAACAGCAAAATCAGCTAGAAAATATTGATACGCTTTATAAATTTGCAACTGAGTTTAAACAAAGCCATAATTTCAATGCGTTAGTCGATATAATAAATAAACAGCCTGAGCTTGTTCGTATTTTCACTTTATTTTTGAGTGAGCAGCTTAAACAACAGCTTTTAAATGGTATGAGTTTTGACTCTTACCAAGTAGCTCAGCAAGCGCTGAATGATTTTTTACAGAATAATATACAAATACTTGGGCTAAATTTACCGCTTGCGGTATCACGACTAGCGTACATATTACGTAACCAATAAAAAGGACTAAATATGCAAGAGCTATTAGTAGATATAGACGACCTTGACGAACTATATCGCTGTTACATGCCTTTTTTAAAAAAAGGTGGCTTATTTGTACGCACCAATATGCGTTATGAACCAGGATATTCACTTGCCTTACGCGTTACCTTGCCAGATGCGCTAGAAGATGACGTGGTAACCGGAAAGGTTACGTGGGTCACTCCACAAGGCGCTCAGAGCTCAAATCCACCGGGGATCGGCATTAGCTTTTTAGATGACAAAACCAATCTAAACGCGAAGATCGAAAAACTGCTGGGGACTATGTTAAACTCCGGCAATCCAACTTATACCATGTAGTAAAAACAGGCCTTATTTTGATTGTAGATTCTCATTGCCATTTAGACCGTCTTGATTTTGATAAACTCGATTTAAACCTAGACCAAGTACTTGATAACGCTCGCGCTAAAAAAGTAGAACATTTTTTATGTGTAAGCGTCACACTTGATCAGTTCCCCAATATGCTAGAGCAAATAAAACATTACAACGACGTTTCTGCGTCATGTGGTGTGCACCCGCTTGATCAAAAAGACGCACTCAATAAACAGCAATTAATTGATTTAGCCTCACACGACAAAGTAGTAGCCATTGGCGAAACTGGGCTTGATTATTACTATGCAAAAGACACTCATGCAGTGCAACAAGCGAGTTTTGTTGGCCATATTGAGGTAGCTAATGAATTACAAAAGCCACTTATTATTCATACCCGTGATGCCCGTGCCGATACTATTAATTTAATGCGTGAGCACAAAGCAGAAAATTGCGGTGGAGTATTGCACTGTTTCACTGAAGATTGGGATATGGCCAAAAAAGCCATTGATATGGGCTTTTATATTTCTATTTCAGGCATTGTGACTTTTAAAAATGCGGTAGAGCTTAAAGAAGTAGTAAAACAAATTCCACTCGATCGACTGCTTATTGAAACCGACTCGCCTTACTTAGCGCCAGTACCATATCGTGGTAAAACTAATCAGCCAGCGTATGTTGAAGACGTTGCTTATTACATTAGTGAGCTCAAAGGCATTAGCTTTAACGAGTTGGCAAAAGCCACTACTGATAACTTTTACTCTTTATTTAAATTAGCAGCTAAAGGCTAACCTCATGACGACTCTCTCGGTGCAACACCCACTGTTATTTATGGGGCCCATGGTGCGCCGAGCAGAAAAAACCGCAGTATGTATTCAGTTTGCTACTTCAAAGCCAGTAAATTGCCGTCTAGAGCTAATTAGCCACGAATGTTATAGCGAACAAGACACCATAAGGCTAGGGGAGCATTTATTCTTACAGTTTGTGGTAATTAAACCTATAAACAGCCAATTCCCGCGCGATACCTTATTATCATACCAACTATTTTTTGATGATAGCCCTGTTGATTTATCTGCGTTTAGCTTTAACAATAAGCCATTACCTGAATTTGTGATCCCCAAAAAACTGACACAAATATTACATGGTTCGTGCCGCAATGCGCATCATCCTGCAAAAGACAGCCTAGTAAGTTCAAGCCATTGGCAAGCTGTACAACGAAGTAATGAGCAGCAGGGGGCACAATTATTATTACTTTCGGGCGATCAAATTTATGCCGACGATGTAGCTGGCCCCATGTTATTAGCGATACATCAGTTAATTAAGCACTTAGGTATTTATAAAGAGCAGCCACTTGATTTAGATTTACCCGCTGACATTGCAGAGCAACTGTATGGTCGCCATTACTTGCTGCCAACTACCTCATGGAAAAATCGCTCAAAACTAGGTATTGGCTATTGGTTAAAAAAGGACGAACCGCATTTTTCTAGTGTAAAAGCGTATAACCACCTAATTCATTTTGAAGAGTTTGTAGCGCTATATTTGCTTAATTTTAGTAGCCAAGCATGGCAATACATTGACTTAAATGACTTAAATGACTTAAATGACTTAAATGACTTAAGTTACTCGGGGAGTAACGAAAAAAATCAAACGCTATTTAATGCAGAAAAAGCCGCATTAATTGACTATGCACAAGGTTTAGCAGAGGTAGAGCGATTGTTTGCCAATGTATCTACCTTAATGATGTTTGATGACCATGATGTAACCGACGATTGGAACCTCACCGCAGGGTGGGAGCAAGCCATTAATCAAAACCCTAGCAGCAAGCGTATTGTAAATAATGGCTTAGCGAGCTATTGGTTGTTTCAGGGTATGGGCAACGACGCACTACAAAAAACCGGATCGTTACTGAGCCCTTTTAACGACTGCTTAGCTGGCGACAAGCAATGGCAATTTAAAGCGTTTGATAAACACCTTAACGACTTTAGCCATTGGCATTATGAGTTAATGACCATTCCTAAAGTGGTGGTGCTCGATACCCGTACGCATCGTTGGCGTAACGAGCAAAACTTTAACGAACCTTCAGGTTTACTTGATTGGGAACGCCTCACAGAGCTTGAAGAAAGCCTATTAAGCCATGACCAAGTAATTATTGTATCGCCTGCTCCCGTGTTTGGGGTTAAATCGATAGAGGCAATTCAAGCGGTGTTTAATATGTGTGGGCAACCACTTATGGTTGATGTAGAAAACTGGATGGCGCACGAAGGCTCAGCCAAAAAGTTACTTAACACCTTTAGGCGTACCGACACCCCAAACGAAACGCTGATTTTATCCGGCGATGTACATTATTCATTTTGTTTTTCGGTGCAAAAACGTTTTGGTGATCACCCCAACAGAATTTGGCAACTGACTGCAAGTGGCATTAAAAATGAGTTTCCGCGAAAGCTAATAAATGTACTCGACAAGCTCGACTCTATTTTATACGGCCCCAAAAGCCCACTAAACTTTTTTACCAAACGCTGGCATATGGAAGTAGACAAACACCAAACTAAAGGCAAAGGGCAAAAGTATCTAGTAAGCGATTCAGCGATTAGTTTAGTCACGCTTGAAGCGGGTAATTTAGCAAGGTACCAGTTAATCCACGGCGACGGCCATACCACCGAATTTGATTTAGAAGAGCAGTGATTTAATACAAGAATTAGGTCGCTATTATTGCCAGCTTGTAGCAGTGATTTCATGTCGCGTCATTTTTTTAATGTCGCGAGCGACGGGCGACGGGCGACGGGTTTCGAGATTAGGCCCGTAACCCGACCCCCGCAGCCCGTTAACTTCGTCGTTTTTTAATCCGTTTTGGTGCCGGTAACTTATTGGTTAATATAGCTAAACAAAGTACTACTATAAACAGCATTGAGTTTGCGCCGGCTTGCAAGGAGTAATCAACCGAGGAATGCAGCATCATGGCTACAATGGCCGTTGCACAACCGAACGCAACACCTTGGTAAAGCGCTGTTTTACGTGTTCTCATAGTATTAATACATAACCACAAACAATAAAGCACTAGCAGCCCTAGCAACGCTGTGGCAGGAATACCCAGTTCAACTGCAAATTGTACATAATCGTTATGCGCATTGTCGTAGTAGCCAGAGTAGGGCTCAGATTGATACGCAGGAAACGCAGTATAAAAAGTACCGCCACCAGAGCCTAATAACGGGTTATCTAAAATAAGTGGAATTGAGTCGCGGACAACTTCATCACGTGTTTCCGATTGCAAACTAGTCTCGCTAATACGTTGTTTTACTTTTTCTACATCGAAAATGGCACCAATAATGATTAAATCGATAATGAAAAAGCTCACAATCAGCAATTTAAAGGCCTTAGGCTTTTGCTTATAAACAAACAGCGCCAGTAAGCTCACTATAATTAAAGCGATAAAAAAGGCCGAGTTACCCATACGGCTGCGAGTTAAAATAAGCGCCACAATAATAATAATTAACGAAATTCGTAAAATTATTTTAGAACTCAATAATATTTCGGCCCAAGCGCGTAATGTTTGTTTTACAGTGGGCTGATAACCGCTGTTAGAGCGTTTTAGTTCACTGATTAAAACACCAATACCTAAGCATAAGCACAGCGCTAAATAGTTAGCTAAAAAGTTAGAGTAGGTAAAGGTGCCAATAGCGCGGTCTGTGTGCTTGTAACCAAACAAAGGGCTTACTATATCGGGTGATAAGTTTAAATAACTAGCATACAAAGCTTGAAATACACCGGCACAAATAACAGCATAAATTAATTTTTTAATTCGCTCGGCACTATTGCAGTAGTTAAATACGAGCCAGCTCAACATGAGTAAAAAGCTGGTTTTTAATAACATTTGTTTGGTTTGAAATGCATCAACGCTTACGCTAAATAGTTGTATACCACAAACTAAAACAACTGCACTTAGAGTAAAAAATAGTGGCCAAGAATAGCGGGGTGGAAACAGCGATTGGTTGTTATTTAACACACTGTGGGTAAGGTGAGTAATAAAGGTAAAGCTAGTTAAAATGCCAATAGCTAAAATTGCCCAAGGTCGGTAACTACCTAAAGGAAGAGGGAGTAAAAATAGGGTCAAACAAATAAGAAAGAATATAAAGCGATTCAAAATAAACTCAAACAAAGTAAAAACGCAGCCAATAGGCTGCGTTTAAATATACTAAAAGTAAAAACTAGTTACCGACTTCAGATATACCGTTATCACCGCCTGTACCACCAGAACCTGGAGGTGTAGGTAATGTTGGTAAGCTTATTACTGGTGGAGCTGGCTGGCCAGTACCCGGACCTGCAGCAGTTGCTTCAGAAGCGGTCGTAGCATCAACACCCGCAGTAATTGCTGCCAGTGTAATTGCATCAGAGTCTAAGCCTGCAGCTGTAAGTGCAGCTAAAAAGTCAGAAATTAAAGGGTTATCTGCACCAAAGTTAGCTACAACAGCGGCAACCATTGCATCAATATCTGCAGCGCCACATGCGCCATTAAGCAGCTTTTCGTCTAACTTAACTTCTTCTTTGTTTTTACAAATGCGTTTAATAGCTTCTACTAAATCTTCGCGTAATTGCTCAGGTGAAGTATCTGCTGTTACATTATTCAGAATATCAATTATGCTATTTATGCCCACTTCTTGAACCACCGCAGCATTATCCGTTTGTGCATAGGTTGGAAGAGCAGTAAGTGCTGTTGCGCTAGCGACTAAGCCAGCTAAAAGTAATTTTTTCATTTCTCGTCCCTTGGTTGAGTACTAATTGCAAAATTTTAGCGCATCGGTGCAAAAAGTAAACTCTTTATTTACGCCATTTTCATTAGATTTGATAATTTTTGATGGTGGCAGTATTAAATTACCTTGTACACCATCACATCCTAGGTCTTCAAGTATTTCTAAAGTCTCGTTTTTTTCAATTAAACAGGCTAAAACTTTAATCCCAAAACCATGACAAATATTGTTAACTGTTTGAATATAAAATTGGCTTTGCGGATTAGTTACTAAGTCTTGAATGTAGCTACCATCAATTTTTACATATTCAATATCAAGACCTTGTAAATATCTAAACGATGTTAAGCTGGTACCAAAGTGCTCAATACATACATTAATACCCAACTCTTTAATTGCATCTATATGTAACGATGCAACATGCACATTATACAATAAGCTTATTTCATGCAGTTCAAAGAGTAAGTTAGTTTTTATAACCGGCTTAGTATGCGAGTAAAGAGTAAGCCATTCTATAAAGTCAGTTGAATATAAAGATGCCTTGCTAAGATTTAGTGCAAATACTTCATTTGGGTATTGCTCTTTAATATCAACAAAATTGCGTATAATTTTTTTATCGAGTTCTTCGGTTAAATTTAACTTTTCGGCCATGGCAAATAAGTGGCCGTTATTTACTTTTTCGCCATCATGGATAAAGTGAGAAAACACTTCAAAGTAACATTGAGAATTAACTTTATTAGCTTGTTTTACGGGCTGTACCGAAAAGCTCACTTCACCCGCATTGATAATCGACTTAATCAGCTTACGCCATTGGTTAACGCTAAATAGTGACTCTTTATCGTTATTATCAATTGTAGTGTCTTCGCCTATAGTACACCCGGTGTCAAGCAACGACAGAACTTCACCAACACTTACACCTTGTTCAACTGCAACTATAGCTAAATTTGCATAGCCATTTATGTGTAGACTATTTTCTTTTTTACTTAATGTATCGCTTAGCTCCAAACGAGCTTTGTTTAAAAATAAAACGTCATACGGGGCAAGTAACACAAACGTGCCGCCATTCAATCTAAATACCGTTGAATTTGGTAACTCTTCTGTGACATGTTTCAGTATTTTGGCTGCATCTAATACATGATGGTCACCATCTTGGTAACTTACTATTTGGTTTATATTATTTAATGAGGGCAGGGTAAGCATCAACGCAGTAATTGGCGCATCGTCTGAAATATTATTTACAACAGAATTAAAGTGGTTTTCAAACGACTTCCGGTTACCCAATCCCGTTAACGAATCTATATATACTTCTTCGGTCAGTGCTTGAGTTTGCTTGGTTAATGAATCAAACGTACTTTGTAAGTTTATAACCATGTTATTAATGGCTTGTGTAACGGTGCGTAGCTCCCGTGCAACCGGTATTTCTTTATTTAAGGTAAAGCGTTTGCGAGTTACTAAAGTGGCTTGATCTTCTACTGCTTTTAATGGCTTAAATACGGCGCGTAAAATTAAAAACGCAATAGCGAGTGATGCAGCCAATAGTAAAAACGAGCTATATAAACTGCGTAGTGTGTGTTGCCACAAGGTTAAATACGATTGCCCAGTATGGCTAGTTACATCGAGTGTACCTGCCATCATCCAGCCATTATTTATTTCAGAATGCATAGTTGGCGCACTTAGTTCAACAGCACTAATAAACCAACTAGGAACTGATTCAACGCGTTTAGGGTTTTGTAACTCAAATACAGTATTATTTTGTACATCAGTAAACTTAATTTCACTGTAGTAACCAGAGTCAAAAATAGCGGTTGCCATCGTCTCGGCAATCATTAGGCTGTCGTCTTCTAAATAAGGAGAGATAGAAAGCCCTAAACTAGTAGCGGTGTCTTGCGCATGACTGGCCATTTGCGTTTGTAAGTAATTACGAGTGGTATCCACGTCGGTAATAACGCGTACACAAAATGAAATAATCGAAATTAAAATGATCAAGCCATAAACTTGGGTCTTCAAACTCAATCCATATTTAAAGATTCGAGACATAACTACTAGTTCCTTTGTTGTTACCATTAGCGGGCGCAAGCTCACCTTGTTCAATTCGTTCTAGCATAGTGTTCCAAGCAGAAACTCCACGGCTATTCTTAACCTTATTACCTAACCCTTTCGATTTGGCTAACCACAAGCCTTGGCCGTTAAAACTATATATAGGCTTTAAATCGCCACGATTACTAGCAGGCACTAGTTTAGTATTAAAGTTGTCGAGCACCAACGGTATTTGGTCAGGTTGTTCAAAGTATATTAATACCATGTGCGGTTGATTAACGGTACGTTGGCGTACATACATAAAGCGTATTTTTTCTTCTGGGATACCCAAAGCGATTAAAGTAAAGTATTTAGCAATAACATAATCTTCGCAGTCACCCATGCCTACACCTAAGCTTTCTAGTGGGGTGGCCCAGTAGTCTTTTTTTTGCCAAAGATCGTCATCGGTTTTGTACTTTATATGCTTATTAAAAAAGTCATTAACTAAATGAATTTTTTGCCATTCGCTTTTGTCGGCAGAGTCATCTATAAAACTCAGCCACGTTTTTATTCGTTGGTGGCCTGCATCGCCGTAAAACTGTTTGGCACGGGTAATTATATCGCTATTACGCAAATGTAAAAGCATGTCTTGTGCACAAGCAAAAAAAGACACTAATATAATTATGCAAATTCCTACGCGCACAAATCCCATCCCTTAAAAGTTATCAGCACTATTATATTCCCATTGAAAGTAAATTGATAGATTACAAAAAAGGCAAAAATAACTAGTTAACAAAAAATTAACCTAAAACAATCAAAAAGGCTGCTTTTTATATTGAGCGATTATATGTGTTGTGTATAATAGCCGCCCATATGGTTAGTAGTGCTTAAAACTCGCTATTCGCAGCGACATTTATAAACAGCTACGTTATAACCAAAAGTAACTATAAAAGGAATTGAAGTGAAAGTATTAAAAGCAGTCTTGCCTGTTGCAGGCTTGGGTACCCGTATGTTACCAGCTACCAAAGCAACACCAAAGGAAATGCTTCCACTAGTCGACAAACCTCTCATTCAATATGTTGTAAACGAAGCTGTAAAAGCTGGTATTAAAGAAATTGTATTGGTTACCCATGCCTCTAAAAACGCGATAGAAAATCATTTTGATACTAGCTTTGAACTAGAAGCCACTCTAGAGGCCCGTGTAAAACGTAGTCTGCTAGAAGAAGTTCGTTCAATAATCCCAAGAGATGTAAGCATTATATCGGTTCGTCAATCGGCGCCATTAGGCTTAGGCCACGCAATACTTGAAACTCGTCCAATCATTGGCAATAACCCTTTTGCTATTTTATTGCCCGATGTAATTATCGATCAATATAAGTCAAACCTAAAGGTTGATAATCTTGCGCAAATGATCGCCCAATTTGAACGAACTCAACATAATCAAATTATGGTTGAGCCTGTTCCACAGGACGAAGTGCACAACTATGGTGTGGTTGATTTAGCAGGTAAAAAAATCCAGCCTGGTGAAAATGCAGCCATTACCAACATGGTTGAAAAACCAAATAATGACGAAGCGCCAAGCAATTTAGCAATAACAGGGCGTTATGTTGTTTCGCCTGCTATTTGGGACTTGCTCGAATATACTCCTCCCGGTGCTGGCGGCGAAATACAATTAACAGATGCATTACTACAGTTACGTCATCTTGAAACAATTGAAGCGTATCATTTAAAAGGTAAGTCGCATGACTGCGGCTCAAAACTAGGCTATATGCTCGCAAACGTAGAGTATGCAATGCAATCAAGCCTAATGGGTGAAGAATTTACCAAGCGCGTTAAGCAATTAATGGCAAATGCATAAAGTTATGCAAAATCGGTTAGTAAAAAATTAAGGGAAATCATGGCTATTAAAGTATTAAGTATTTTTGGTACGCGACCTGAAGCAATAAAAATGGCGCCGCTAGTTAAAGCGCTAAATGAAGCAGACGGTATTGATGCAAAAGTATGTGTTACTGCTCAGCATCGTGAAATGCTTGACCAAGTTTTAGACCTTTTTGAAATTGTACCAGAGTACGATTTGAACATTATGAAACCGGGTCAAAGCTTATACGATGTAACAACAAATATTTTGTTAGGTCTAAAACCTATTCTTGAAGAGTTTAAACCAGATTTAGTGCTTGTTCATGGCGATACCAGCACTACTTTATCTGCAAGTTTAGCAGCGTTTTATCAGCAAATTCCAGTGGGGCACGTAGAAGCAGGTTTACGAACAGGCAACTTAAGTTCACCATGGCCAGAAGAGGGTAACCGCAAGCTTACTGGTGCTATTACAAAGCTGCATTTTGCACCAACGCAAACATCGCAGCAAAACTTACTCAATGAAGCGGTAAGTGCTGACGATATCGTAATTACTGGTAACACCGTTATTGACGCATTATTACAAGTGGTTGATAAAGTAAAAACCGACAGCGCTTTAATTTCAACTCTAAAAGCTAAATTTCCAGAACTCGATGAAACTAAAAAGCTTATTTTAGTTACAGGGCACCGCCGTGAGAGCTTTGGTGGCGGTTTTGAGCGAATTTGTGAGGCATTGGTAGAAATTGCAACTGCGCACCCAGATACACAAATTTTATACCCAATGCATTTAAATCCTAATGTACGCGAACCAGTAAATCGCATATTAAAAAATGTTGATAATGTGCATTTAATCGAGCCGCAAGACTACCTACCATTTGTGTACTTAATGAATCAAGCTCACATAATCGTAACCGACTCAGGTGGTGTTCAAGAAGAAGCGCCAAGCCTAGGTAAACCTGTACTTGTTATGCGTGACACCACAGAACGCCCAGAAGCGGTAGAAGCAGGTACAGTTAAACTAGTAGGTACAGATAAAGCTCGCATAGTGAATGAAGTTAATAACTTACTCACTAACGCTCAAGAATATCAGTCAATGAGCCGTGCACATAACCCTTATGGTGATGGTAAAGCGTGTGAACGCATTGTGGCTAAAATTAAGCAACACTTTAAAGATTAAAATAAAGTTTAAAACTTTTTCAAGGATTTAGTAATGACAATTAAAACAGTTTCAGTTGTTGGTTTAGGCTACATAGGTTTACCAACTGCGGCGGTTATTGCATCGCGCGGTATGAAAGTAATTGGTTTAGACGTAAGCGAAAAAGCAGTTAATACCATTAATGCCGGTGAAATACACATAGTAGAGCCTGATCTCGACATAATAGTTCGTGGCGTAGTATCTACTGGTAACTTAAGAGCGACTACAACGCCAGAAAAAGCCGATGCGTTTATGGTAGCTGTACCTACACCATTTATTCACAGCGAAAGTGGTAACCACAGTGCAGACTTAAGCTATATTGAATCGGCTGCAAAAATGATTGCCCCAGTGCTTGAAAAAGGTAACTTAGTTATTTTAGAAAGCACCTCACCTGTAGGGGCAACGGAGCAACTAGCCGCTTGGTTAAGTGAAGCGCGCCCTGATTTAACGTTCCCACAAGATAAAGGAGATGCCGCCGACATCAATGTTGCTCATTGCCCTGAGCGTGTATTACCTGGTTATGTATTACAAGAGCTAGTGTCAAACGACCGTGTAATAGGCGGTATGAGTAAAGCATGTAGTGAAAAAGCCGTTAAGTTATACGAAACTTTCGTGCGCGGCGAGTGTATTATTACCAATGCTCGTACTGCTGAAATGGCTAAGTTAACCGAAAACTCATTTCGCGATGTAAACATTGCATTTGCCAATGAATTGTCTGTCATTTGTGACAAATTAAAAATTAATGTGTGGGAGCTTATTAAGCTTGCTAATCGTCACCCGCGTGTAAATATTTTAAACCCAGGCCCAGGTGTTGGCGGCCACTGTATTGCGGTTGATCCTTGGTTTATTGTTGCAAGCTGCCCAGACGAAGCAAAAATAATTAAACAAGCACGCTTAACTAACGACGCAAAACCATTTTACGTAATTGAAAAAGTAGCAAAAGCTGCTGATGAATTTAAACGTCCAGTTATTGCGTGTTTAGGCCTTTCATTTAAAGCCGATATTGACGATCTTCGTGAGAGCCCGGCATTAAATATTGTTGAAGAATTAGCAGCAAAAAATATTGGTGAAATACTTGCGGTAGAGCCAAACATTTCAGAGCTACCAGCTAACCTAGCAGATAAAAATGTTAGCTTAGTGTCGTTAGAAAGCGCACTAGAGCAAGCAAATGTCGTTGTAGTATTAGTTGATCATAAACAATTTAAAGCTGCAGATAAAACAGAGTTTGCATCAAAAGTTGTTATTGATACTCGCGGTATTTTGTAAGGCTAACATTTATGACTCCTTTTGAGCTTATAAAATGTGATTTGTATCGGAGTACCGCAAGGTACTCCCATAAATTATTAATAAAAAACTTAATCAATAATAACCGTTCTTTTAAGTACACTTTTTGGTGGAGGCTAACTCAGTCGAATAACCTATTGATTAGGACATTAGCAAGGCTTATGCATTTAACCTTATCTATCAGGTATCAAATACAAATACCTAAAGAAGCAAAAATTGGTCCTGGGCTCAATTTAGGTCATGCTACTGGAATAGTTTTAAGTCCAACAGTTGAAATTGGAGCTAACTGCAATATTAGTCAATTTGTAAATATTGGAAGTAACCATGGGAAAGCTGCCTCTATTGCAGATAACGTGTATATAGGTCCTATGGTTTGCATAGTCGAAAATGTTGTCATAGGAAATAACGTCACTATTGGTGCTGGCTCTGTGGTTATTAAGGATATACCTGAAAATTCAACGGCTGTTGGTAATCCTTCTCGAGTAGTCAACCAAAATGATCCTGGCCGATACATTATGAATAAATATAATGCCTAAAAAACATATCGCTTTAATTATGCCCCTTTCAACTTACGACTGGGGCAGTAACAATTGTGGCGGCGTAGATAGTGTATGCCAAATGTTTGCAGAATATTTGGTTAACCATGATGACGCTAACTTTAGGTTTACCATTATTGGGCTCGACCCACAGAGTAAAACCCCTTTCTCTGGTGATGTTATTCGTCTATCAGATAATGTTGATTTTGTTTGGCTGCCTGCATCAAGTAAGCAATCAAAATTTAAAATTCCTGGTATTATTTGGCAAAATTGGCATATTCGCAAGTTGTTAAAAATTTTGAATCCTGACTTAGTACATACCCATTTTTGGAGTGTATTAATTGGCAGTGGTTTTAGGGGGAAATCGGTTGTCACTGTTCATAGTTATAAAAAAATTGGGCGTCATAACTTTGGATTTTTTAATAACTTTTTATATGAAAAAATAATTCCTATGTTTACTCGGTATTTAGGTGATAAAAAGTTTGTTGTTGGTGACATTTTAAAACAAGCACTAGCTAAAAATAATATTGAAGCAAACATAATTTATAACCCGATAGATGACAGCTTTTTTAATAGCTCCAAACAAAGTCAATTAATTGAGCTCCCTCAGGAAATAAAGTTTATAACGTGTGCCTTAATTAATCCTAAAAAGAATATTGAGCAATCTATAGACATCATCCATATGCTTAATCAAAACGGTATTGCATGCCGTTTAGATATAGTGGGGTCGAAGTCGAACAAAGAATATGCACAACAACTTGAGCGTAAAATTGAAGCGTTACAACTAGAAAATTCAGTTGCCTTTTTAGGCAGAAAAAACAAATACGAATTAATTGAGCTTTATAACAATGCTAATTGTGGCATTTTTACTTCGAAAGAAGAAACATTTGGCTTAGTTCCGCTTGAAATTTTAGCTACGGGGCTTCCTTTACTTTGTACTGAAGTAGGCATACTCGATGAGCAAAAAGAGTTTTTTCAATCAATCGGTGCTTTGTATATAACAGAGTCAACAACAGTTGATGAAATTACAGCAAACTTAAATAACTTCGATAGAGAATTATCTGTGAAAAAGTTAAAAGAGTTATTTAATACTTCACAGATAATTAAGCAATATAAGGCCGTTTATAATGAGCTTGTTTTTAAGGCTGAGCGAGAACAATAATGTTTAATGCATTACTAAAATATGCTCCAGTGCAAGTTTTTGCTGCAATTAGTGTTTTTGCATTAATTAGTATTCATACCAAGTTATTAACTACAACAGAATACGGAATGTTGGCATTAATGCTATTAACAGTTGAAGTTGTAAGGGCGGTAGCTGCGCAGTGGATTAACTCTAGCATGCTGCGTTTACTTCCTAGTAAAAAAACAGAGGAACATGACAATTTTGCAGCGATTGCCTGCTCAATTATTTTTTGCTGCACATTGCCAGCATTAGCACTAGTTAGTTTAGGGTTATATTTAACAGGCTTATTAACCTTATCTACGTTTTTAGCTACCTTTTTAGTTTTTTTAACTAAAGCTCTCTATCAGTTCTATCTTGAATTAGCCCGTATAATGGAGCGTTTAAACCAATATAGAGTTGCCGTACTTACTCAATCTATTATGGCTATAGTAATTACAGGCAGCTTGCTAGCTTACTCTCCTAATATCCTTTCTGCGTTATCAGCTCTTGCTTTAAGCTACATAGCTGCAGGTTTAGTTGTTTTTAAACCGTTTAAAGTTAGTATTAATAAACTTAAAACTGCAGATGCTCAGGCTATTTTCTCTTATGGCTTACCTCTTATGGCCAGTGGCTTAGTTGCAGCAATATCAAGTCGTTTAGATCGTTACTTTATTGCCGACTCATTAGATTTAGCACAAACAGGTATATATGCCGCTATATCAAATATTTTATTAGGAATAGGTGCACTTATTTTTATGGTTGTTGCATTACCGGGTTTTCCTGAATTAACAAAAAAAATAAACGATAAAGCCGCTTTGTACAAAGCCCATGGTGAATATTTAACTTTGTTATGTTTAATTTCAGTTCCTGCTTTAGTTGGGTTTTGTATTTTAGCCGAGCCTATAACGCACCTATTACTTAGTGAAGAATATTTATCACAAGGTTCTACTGTTATTTATATTTTATGTGCGGGGGTGTTTGTTTTAAATTTGAAGGGACATTATATAGACCATGGTTTACAGTTCTCTTTAAACACTAAATACCTGCCAAAAATCAGTGTTTTTTCATTAATATTAAACCTATCATTATTAGTTACTTTGATTCCTCCTTTTGGTTTGATAGGTGCAGCGAGTGCTTTTTTAATTGCTAATATTATCGCATTGATTATGAGCCTATGGTTATCACTAAAAAAAGGGTATAAATACGCTGTACCGTTGCAGGTATATAAAATTCTACTTTCAACTGTGTGTATGGCTATATTCCTTCCAGAATTACGTGTTTATAACTTTGTGGTAATTAACATACCCATAGTCAATATTATTATTGATGTAGTTATTGGCGTGAGCATTTTCTCATGTGTGCTTGCCTTACTGAATTATAAAAAATGTAAAGCATGGGTAATAAATAAATGAAAAGTGAAAATATATATAAAGTAATGATGTTCACTTTTTTGACAGCCTTTATTTTTGGCGGCTATTTGCTAGAAAACGTAGGTATAAAATACGTATCAGAAGGCGGAAATCCGTTAGTTAAAATACATATTTCGACGTATATATTAATGCTGACCGTTGCTATTTTTACGCTTAGAAGAGGTATTAATGTGCCTTTAACCAGCCTAAGAGAGCTTAGAGCATCTTGGCTAATAAGTTTTTTGTGTATTGTACTTGTTATATTTTACGGCTTAATTAGATTTGGTACGTCGGGGATGGCTTACTTGGTCGATACTATGGTAGCCCCGCTTTTAGCTCTATATTTATTGAGTCAGTTGAGTACCACTCATAAAAATAAACTATTAACGTTGCTTGCATACTTATTATTCATAAATTCAGTTATAGCTATTTTAGAGTTTATGCTTGGTAGTTCACTGATATCTGTTCAGTTCTCTAGTTTTAGTTATTTCAGATCTGTTGCTTTACTGACTCATCCACTCAATAACGCGTTGATTACTGCTGCATTGGCACCTTTACTAATGAGCTATACGCGAATTCCTTATTTAATCTATTTTACTGTAGTTACGTTAGCACTATTTGCTTTTGGTGGAAGGGGAGCTACTGGGGTATTTCTGCTAGGTATGTTCTTGCTTGTAATGCCTAAAATTCCATCATTTGTGTCTAACGGTTTTAGAGTATCTAAAATGCGCTTTGCAGTAATACAAGCGCTCACTTTTTTTGCATCTATTTTCACTGTATTAATAATAACTTTGACTCCAATTGGAGCGCGTATCTTAAATAAATTACATGTTGACTCTAGTGCTCAGGCTAGATTTGATGTGTTTATTATTTTGGAACAATTGAGTTTTAGTGAGTGGCTTCTTGGCGCACCAGCCTCGATCATGCAGAATATTGAATTTTATATTGGTATCAATACGATAGAAAATTATATTGTTGGCTGGATTGTGAGTTTTGGATTAATTTCAACGGTTTTACTTTTAATTGCTTGTTTTAGCACTGCTGGGAAATTGGCTCTCAATGGTCCAACACAATTAAAAGTAGCATTGTTTGTTTTATTAGGGGCTTCGGTTACCAATAACGCACTAGCAACAAAAACCCCCGTACTTCTATTTTTTATTTCTTGTTTATATTTGGTTTATTCCACTAAAGCGACTGATGATGAAAAGGTTGGGGTTAAGTGATTTATATATTACAAATTCGCTATTAAAGTTTTTTTGATAAGTGATTTAATAATTTTTTAAGAATAAGTAAGAGGTCATTAGTGAGTGCAATAATTTTAGGTTCTGGGCCCCAAGCTCTTTATGTTCTTCGGCTATTAGCAAGGCAAGGTGAAAAAGTATTGTTGGTTTCTTTAGATGAGAAAATTGCATTTCATTCGAAGTATGGTGAAAAGTTATGTGTTAAAGACCCTCAAGAATTTATAAAAAAACTAAAATTGCTGAATCGTGATTTCAATGAAATGCACATCTGTGGCGGTAAAGAGTTGCAGGCTATTGTTGACTATGGAAAAGAATTAAGTTCACTGTATGACATATATCCTAAACCATTCGAGCTAATAAAACTCTTTGCCCATAAAGATTCAACTTACAATTTTTTTAAAGAAATAGGCATTAAATATCCAAGAAGCTACGAACCGACTACCTTATATGAAAATGGTGAATTACCAAATCCAATTTTGGTTAAATGGAATCAGGACGTATTACATAGTACTAGTGACGCTAACTTTAAAACAAAAGTTTTTAATTGCTTTAGTGATTTTCACCACTTTTATACAAGTGTGAGCAAAAACACACTCCAATATCTAATCTTTCAAGATTATATAAGTGGAGCAGAGGATTCTAACATATCGCTACAACTTTCAATTTCAAGTGAGCATGTAGCATACCTTTTGACTAGAAAGTGCCGAATATCTAAAAACGGTTTTGGTTCTTATGTAGAAGAGTTTGAAGCTCCCACTGCTTTTATGGATTTTATATACAGACCGATAGTTGAACTCTTAAAAAGTTCTAATTATGTCGGTTTAATCGAAGTAGAGTTTAAAGAATGCGATCAAACAGGGACATATTTTTTAATTGAAGCAAACTCAAGGCCATGCGGCTTAATGAGTGCGATAGGTAGCAAATATACTACCCCTTCTAAGTTGCTCTATGGAAAGGCGGAAGAGGGAGAGCGTTTAAACACAACCATAAAATGGTCATCGTTTTTGAGAGATATTCAATCTTGTATGATCTTATTTACCAAAACTAAATCATTTAAAAAGTACTTTAAAGATAACTTATCAATTCTTAGATCAAATAGTACTGATATATTCGATTTAAAAGATTTAAAACCATTTTTTATGCAGGTAAAAAAATGATTATTAAGATTTTAAAACGATGTAAGACTGACGGCTTCTACAATGTTTTTATAATGTTCTTGAAAAAAGTCACAGGTTTTTTTTATAGAAAAACAAGTACATTAGGCTTTGAATTAAACATCTCAGAACTTGAATTTGAAAAACTGAAAACAGTGGATTTAAAAGATATAGATAAACCAATAGGGATTTTGCACTTATCAAAAGCGGATGTTGCAAATAGCTTTGAAGGTGGTGGTGAATGCTTCGTTGCAAAGGTAAATGATGAAGTGGCAGGTTTCACTTTTTTATCCTTTGGTAAAAAGGAAATCGCTGGATTCGGAGAGGTTTTACTTAGTGCTAATAACTTTGCATGGATTGGCCCTGTTTTTGTTGATAAAAAGCACAGAGGTAAAGGTATAAATAAAGCAATGATATTTTTTGCAATTGAGAAATGTAAAGCAAAGGGAGTATCTAAAATTGTAACTTCTATAAATGCTCAAAATCTATCATCAATAGCCTCTTTCACTAAAACTGGGTTTAAACAGGTATCAGAAGTTAAAACTTTAATGATACTTGGCAAAAGGTATGAGCTTTCAAGGGAAACTAATGACTAATATTATAACAATTGACTATGAGTTATTTGGAAGTGGTAAGGGATGTGTTTTTAAACATTTAATCGACCCTACTTATAAAATGTTGAAAGCGTTTGATAAACTTGGCACCAAGGCTACTTTTTTTATTGAAATACTAGAAGTTGAAAAGCTGATAGGCTTAAAAGAGTTATATCCAGAAGAGAGTAATGAATATCTGGGGGCAGTTGCAATAGAAAATCAAATTGCTGAGCTAATAAAGCAAGGCCATGATATTCAGCTTCACTTACATCCGCAATGGTACAATGCCGAGTATATTAACGGGCAGTGGAAATTAAACCATCAATGGTGGAGCTTTTCTGATCTTCCCGAGCGTTCAACTAAGGGGTCACCCGGGAAATATGAACTTCTAGCTTTAGGTAAAGAAATGCTTGAAAAGCGTGTTAGAGACGTAGACCCAAATTATAATTGTACTGCTTTTCGTGCGGGCGGTTATAACGTAGGTAATTCATATGAAAGTGTCAATGCACTGTTAGATAATAATATTTACTGCGACTCTTCAGTTTGCCCTGGTTTTTTTTCTAACAGCCTCTCTAATTATGATTTTACAATGGCGCCTAGTAACCTTCCTTATTGGCATTGTGATGACTCAATAATTGTACCAAGTGATAAAAAATCCGTTAGAAGATTGCTTGAGCTACCATTATTGACAATCAGTGTTAATAAACTACAACGATTTAGCTTGGCTAGAGTATTTTCTACCATTAAAAATCGCCAATATAAAAACGTACCATATTCTCATAATAGAGAAGATAAAAGCGCTCAAAATATTGAAATGCTTAAAAATAGTAATTTTGATATGTGTTTATCTAGTTCTATGGAAATTACTCGTTTTAAAGTTGCAATTAAACAAAGACGTATACAAGACCCTAACTACCCGCTAGTGCTAATTGCACACCCTAAGGATTTGAGCTTATTTAGCCCATTTTCAAAAGTACTTTCGCAATTCAATAGTTTTATGACGCTTAATGAATACACTGAAAAAATGGACTTAGTGGAATGTTAAACAGCAAAATATATAAACTAGCACCAATATTTATCCAAAACAGTATTTTAACAATACGTGGATTTATTCGAGTTAAACTAAAAAGAAATAATTTTTCAGAAGAGACTCTTCGTAATATTCATAGAAATGAGCGTTCGGCGGATAATTTACAATCTTATTCAGACGCAATGCTCGAATCGTGTATTGATAATGCTCTAAAGAATGTTGATTTTTATAAGGAACAAGCATTAACAGATAAATCTATTAATGGCTTTCCTGTTATAGATAAGAGCGTGGTTCGCAATAATCCTAGCGCTTTTATTTCAGATGTTAAGCCTAAAGTAGTGATCAGTGGTGCAACAAGCGGTACAACAGGGAGCCCTCTTAATATTTATCAAGACCTCATTGCAGTGAATAGAGAGCAGGCTTTTTTTGATAGACAGCGAGAGTGGGCTGGCTATAAAAAGGGTGATAAAAGAGCATGGATTCGTGGGGATATGGTTGTGCCCTTTGCTCAAAAACAATCTCCATTTTGGCGTTATTCATATTTTGAAGATATGATTTTGTTATCTTCTTTTCATATTTCTGCTATTACAATACCTGATTATATTAAAGCTATGGTCGATTTTGGTGTAGAAGTTATACAGGCATACCCATCTTCGATCGTTGCATTAGCAAGGTACTTAGAGTCTATTGATAGTTACTACCCTAGTAAAATAAAATCAATCCTCACATCTTCTGAGTCTTTATCTGAAGAAGATCGTCACTTAATTGAGACTCGGTTTAACTGTAAAGTATTTGACTGGTATGGTTTATTTGAGCGAGTAGCTGCGATAGGCCAGTGTGAACATGGAAGATACCACCTCCTAACCGATTATTCCCATGTAGAATTAATGCCCGTTGATGCGACAGGGCGACATGAAATTATTGGCACTAATTTTAATAATCATTATTTCCCTTTGATAAGATATAAAACAGGTGACTACGTTTATTTATCTAGTGAAAAGTCATGCCCTTGTGGCAGAGTTTTCCCTATTATAGAAAAAATTGAAGGTCGAGTTGGCGACTATTTAGTGGCAGAAGATAATCAGAAAATTCACATATTAAACCATATCCCAAAAGGGGTTGCAGGGTTAATTGCTTGCCAGTTTTATCAGCAAAAAAAAGGAGCTGTTCATATCTTTGTTATGGTAGATACAGCTGTTTTTAACGAAAATGAGCGCAACATTCTAGTTGAAAATACTAAAGAGCGTTTAGGTCAGAGCATAGCTGTAACCGTTGAAGTTGTGGACAGCATTCAACGGACTAAAAATGGTAAAATGCGACAAGCTATTTGTAAAATTAAGGATTAAAATGAAGAAAAGAATTAATTTAATGGTTGGGCCAAAACGTGAAGGTCAAGGAGGAATCTCAACCGTTATTAACAGTTATTTTGAAATGGGGTTTGTTGACGAAAATAATATTAAGTTAGTTTCTGTGAACAAATCTGGCGTTAGTCATTTTTTGATGAAATTGTTCTTCTTATTATCAATTTTTAAAATTATTTTTTTACTTTTGCTTTATAAAATTGAAGTTGCTCATGTTCATATGGCATCAAGAGGAAGTTATAGTCGTAAGTCATTAATAGTAAGAATACTAAAGTTTTTTAATGTGAAAGTAATACTTCATTTGCATGGTGCTGAGTTTAGAGATTTTTATTCTAATGAATGTTCAGATGACAAACAGCAGCATATTAGAAATACGTTCATGATGGTAGATAAAGTGCTTGTCTTATCTACGCAATGGTTAGACTGGGCGGCGGATACCTTCCCAACAACTGAACATTTTCAAGTTTTGTACAACTCTGTCATTCCTATTGCAAATAATGGTAGTGATTCTCAAATAGGAAAAGTCGTTTTCCTTGGTCGTATTGGTGAGAGAAAAGGAGCAGGGGATTTAATTAGAGCTTTCCATAAGGTTAAAGCCAAATGTCCAAATGCTAAATTAGAGTTAGCTGGTGATGGTGATATCGAAAAATTCACAGCGTTAGCTTCTGAACTTGATATTTCAGACTCGGTTATGTTCTTAGGGTGGATCAGTGGAGATAAAAAATTATCTGTTTTACGATCTGCTGATATATATTGTTTGCCTAGCTATAACGAAGGTTTCCCTATGGGGGTTATTGAGGCTATGTCTGCAAATATTTGCGTCGTTTCGACTTATGCCGGAGGTATCCCTGATGCAATTGAATCTGATAAAGATGGTTTATTAGTGAATGCAGGTGATGTTGAAGCCCTAGCACAAGCATTAATTAAACTAATAAAGGATAGAGAGTTAAATGCTCAATTAGCTAAGTCTGGAAAAATAAAGTTTGAAAACAATTTTTCCCAACAAGCAATTCTTCCTCAGCTACAGTCTATATACGACAGCTTAACTAGAAAAGCAGAGGCTGCTTGATTATGACTGACAGCTTTTATTGCGCAAATACAATACTCAAACAAGCACAAAAATATGAATACGCTGGTCAGGATCCATTTGATGGGCTCAATAGTAAACTATTTGAATTAATTCCTCGATTTAAACAAGGCATTGTAGGGCTTGCTTGGATTCAGCTTCATAAACGTTTAGCTATTAACTTGCGACCATTATGTGCTGTGCCCAAAAAGCGTAACCCAAAGGGTATTGGTTTATTTATTTTAGGTTTATTGGAAGACTATAAAGCAACTAATGAGCAAACTTATTTAGATGAAGCGATAAAGCTAGCTGATTGGTTATTGACCCAGCAAAGTGATAAATCTATTTGGCAGCATAGCTGTTGGGGTTACCACTTTGACTGGAATGCTCGTGCTTTTTTTGTACCTAAAGGTAAGCCAAATGTAATTACTACTATTTATGTTGCTCAGGCTTTATATGCATTAAGTGAAATCACCAAAGACAAAAAATACTCAGATCCTGCAGTTGATAGTGCACATTTTATTGTAAAAACATTATATAAAGAATGTGATGGTAGGCAGTTTTTTGGTTACATACCGGGTGAAACTGCATTTGTACATAATGCTAGCCTTTGGGGCGCTGCATGGGTTGCAAAAGTTGCCGTGCTGACTAACAACCAACATTACAAACAGCTTGCTTTAAATGCAGCAAGGCAGTCGGTAAGCGAACAGGGACTTGATGGTTCATGGGTATATGGTGCTCGCCATCATCATCAGTTTATAGATGGCTTTCATACCGGTTATAACCTAGAGGCGCTACGCTTATTGAGTGATGAGTTGCAAATTGATGAGTTTGAATCGTCAATTGCAAAAGGTCTTACTTATTATAAAACACATTTGTTTGAGCAAGATGGCACCGCAAAATATTACAATAATAATCGCTACCCACTCGATATGCACAGTGTTTCGCAAGCTGTTTTTACATTATTAAAAGTAGGCAAAACATGTGATGACTTTACAATGGCCGAAAAAGTAATAAACCGCGCTATTCAAAGCTTATATATGCCTAAAAAGCAGCGTTTTATTTATCAAAAAAATAAGTATTTTACCAATAAGGTTGACTATGTGCGTTGGACACAAGCATGGGTATATTATTCGTTTGCTTATTTTAATAGACAAAAATTGAACAGCGCTAAAAATGCAGTTATTGAACAACTTTAAAAAACGGACTCAACAATGAAACGTATTGAATTTTTAAAAGCACCCATGGATATTGCCACTATGCAAGAGACGGTGTCTTTTATTGAAAGTAGAATTGAGCAAAAGCAATTTTTACAGCATGTTGTGGTAAATGTAGCCAAAATAGTTAATATGCAAAAAGATCCTGTTTTAGCTGAGTCGGTTAAAGCGTGTGAGGTAATTAATATTGATGGTATGGGTGTAGTGTTCGGTGCGCGTTTTTTAGGGCACCATGTGCCAGAGCGTGTAGCGGGAGTTGACTTATTTCATGAATTATTAGCTATGAGTGCCAAGCGAGACTTTCCTGTGTTTTTATTGGGTGCCACCGAAGAAGTAGTAAGCAAAACAGTAAGTAAAGTTAAAGCAATAAACCCAAATTTAAACATAGCAGGTTATAACGATGGCTACTTTTGGGATGATGAAGAAGCCGTGGTCACTAAAATACGCGAATCGGGCGCTAAGTTATTATTTGTTGCGATTACCTCGCCTAAAAAAGAAAACTTTATTAATAAATGGCAAGACAAGCTTGGTGTTGACTTTGTAATGGGTGTTGGCGGTACGTTCGATGTTGTAGCAGGTAAAGTAAAGCGTGCACCGCAGTGGATGCAAAAGGCCGGTTTGGAGTGGCTATATAGGGTAATTCAAGAACCAGGCAGAATGTGGAAACGTTACTTAGTTACAAACTCTAAGTTTGCGTATCTTCTAATTAAAAGCAAATTTAAACTTTAAATAAATATGATTAAATCCTTAGAGTACTTTAGGGCTATAGCAATAGTGCTTATTGTTGCGGGTCACTTTTTTTATATAGCTAATATTGAGTCTGTCAGCTTATTAGAGCTAACTATTCAAAACCTTATTTTTGGTGGCACAACTTTATTTGTTTTTATTTCAGGCTTTTTATTCCATCATGTATTTTATACAAGGTTCAAATATAAAGAGTTTGTTACAAAGAAAGTAAAAGTCATAGTCTTGCCGTACTTAGTTTTTAGTATGATTCCGGCGATTTACTATTCATTAAAGAGTATAACTCCTGATCTATATTTTGATATATCAGTATTGAACTATGCATATTTGGTGGCAAAGTATTTGATTACTGGTACTGCGCTTCAAATATACTGGTATATTCCATTTATAATGCTGACGTTTTTATTATCTCCATTACACATTAGATTTATAAAATTAAGTACCAAGACTAAGCTTGCACTTATTATAAGTCTAATTATTACTGCGAGTTTCTTACATAGATCGATTGATAACTACAATATATTTCATAACTTTTTATATTTTACTCCAATATATTTGATAGGTATTACTTCATCAATACATAAGAATAAAATTTACTTATTGTTTAAGGGGAAAGAGTACTTATTATTTGCAATAGTAGTTATTTTTGCTTTTCTACAAGCTTATATTGGCAAAGTTGGTAGTTATCACAAACTAGTATTTGAATATAATGGTGTAGATTTAATGCTTTTGCAAAAACTTGCTTTAAGTATATTTTTTATGGTTTGGCTCCATAGATATGAAGATACTAAAATCAGGCTTTTAGAAATAATAGCAGCAACAAGCTTTACTATTTATTTTATGCATGCTTTTTTGCTTTGGATAATTACTAGCTTTGGACTTAAGCTCAATAATAGTTGGATGGCATACGTATTTTTAGTTTCTATAGTAATTCTTTTCTGCTCGATGGCCGCGTTAGCTATTAAGAAAGTTTTTAAAAAGCATAGTCGCTATATCATTGGGTTTTAATTAATCTTTTATGTAACGGTACAAGGTATGCTTTATCGTTACATAAAACTCCCCTCATCAATGCCCACTTTGGTTAACATTTAATTAACATAAATTAGTTCTTTTGTGTTTGTATTATATATAAATCACCTAATTTAAACTTTTATTTTACCGTAAGTTATTGATTTTAGTTTTCAGTTCCTTTTATGGGGTCTAAAATTAGTACTTTCGTAGTGTTTTTTGTTCCTTTTGATTTTATTTGTGTATATAATGTTCACCAAGCGCTTGATGAATTAACTTTCATTAAACAAATGACTCAAACTTGGTGCCTATAATGCACTTTTCATTTTCGAGGGAAAAAATGACTAACTCATTACTTAAATTTAAAAAGATAAGTGCAGTGATCGCACTTTCTTTAGCCAGCTCTACAACGCTGGCTGCAGACTTAGGCGTAGCCAATAATTTTTCAGCATTTGTTTTTGACGATTTTAAATCGCACTTTGGCCGCGCTGATGGTGCAATTGCCGCTGGCGAAATCGATCTTCAAGGTTACAGTGTGGGTTATACCCGCCCTTACAATCGCGATGAATACTATCTAATTAGTGAATCAAGCATAAAATTTAAATACGGCCGCCAATATGTAGGTAGCATGATTGCCGGTGGCGGTACTGACATTCATTGGGGTGTACGCTGGGGTATGGAATGGGGTTCTAAAATCCTTTCTAACCAAGATGAATCGGCCATGCCATTTAACTTTGATGAACAAGAAGAGTATTATAAAAGTTTAAGCGCCGAGTTAAACCAGTTAAACCAAACAGGTACAGTTTACCGCAAATGGGGTGGTTTGTACCTTCAAGGTGACGGCAGGTCTGATAGACAAGTGTTTAATATTGATGGCCGTGATTTTGCCCGTGCTCATACCTTTAAAGTATGGGGTATACCAAGCGATGCAACTGTAATTTTTAATATTACAGGTGGTGCTGATTTACATGTGCGCGGTAAAGGTTTTTGGCATTTACGCCGCCACGCAAGTAAAACTGTATTTAACTTCCCTGATACGCAAAACCTTAATATTAAAGGTAACCGTTGGGAGGGTGTCATTCTTGCCCCTTATGCTGATGTTAAAGGCGCTTACGGCACGGCTAAAATGCCAATTATTGGCCAAAGTTTTAAAGGCTCTATGGCATTGTTAGGTGGCGAATTCAATGGTGATTTACCATCAGTTGCTGAGCCTATCGCTCCATTTGCAATGCAACAAAAATGGCACTGGAACTCAAGTGAATTTATGCCTGAACATGTGCAAGTAATTACTACTCCCGTTACTGCTCAACTTAATGATGATAATGGTGACGGAAGTATCGACAACAATGATGTTGCTGATGTAATAGTTGTGAGTTATGAAGGTAGAGCATCTAGCCGACCTGGTTTGGTTCGAGCATTGAGTGGTGTTGATGGAACTGAACTATGGAATTATGAAAATGGCGGTGTTTTCAGTGATCCACGTAACTCTATTGCCGCAGCTGATTTAGATGGTGATGGTATTGTTGAAATTGTCTTAAACGACTATACATCACCAGTGGTTCAAGTTGTTAACAACTTAGGACAAGTGAAAAAAGAGTTTACAAAATCAGGTAAAACAATTGGTTCTGTTGTAATCAGTGACATTAATAATGATCAGGTTCCTGAAATTTTAATAGGGAAAAATGTTTTTAGTTATGAAGCTGGTCTACTTTACACCACTGATTGGTCGAAGGCCTCAATAGCCTTTGACGCCAATAATAATGGCAATCAAGAAATGTTAACTGGTGGAGGCTTGTACGATGTTAATGGTGCACAATTATGGCAATATGGTGAGCCAGGAACTATGTGGTTTAGTTCAGTTGCCAATTTAGATGATGATCTTAACCCTGAAATTGTAATTAGTAATCCAAGTAACAAGCTTGAAGATAGTGTATTTGCTGTACTTGAGCATAATGGAAATGTTAAGTGGCAAGTAACTAACCCTGATAATTTAGGCGGTGGTGTACAAGCGGTATCTACATTCTTAGGAACAAAAGATTTAGGTATTGTTTACGCAGGTTACACAGCAGTTGATATGTATAACGCAAACGGTGATTTAGTATGGACTGTTGCCAATGATGATGAATGGAGCGGTAAAATTGGCGTGAGTGCTTATGACTTTAATGGTGATGGTATTGATGAAGTAATTGTACAAGATCACTACAAAGTAAGAGTGTTAAATGGTGTTAATGGTGAAGTATTATCGACAGTTGCTAACTCATCAGGAACGCTTTGGGAATACCCAATTGTGGTTGACCTAGAGGGCGACGATAATGCAGAGCTTGTTGTTGTATCAAATAATACTGATTCTAGATATAGCATTAACAATGGTGTCACTGTGTATGGTGCTGCTGATAACAGCAAACCTTGGAAAAATGCAACTCGCATTTGGAACCAGCACTCGTATCACCAAACTAACATTAGCCAAGATGGTAAGGTACCAACCTATGAACTACCAAGTTGGTTAAATAACAATACTTATCGCTCTAGTACGCTTAAATAAAAAGTACTTTTAGCAAATAAAAAGCCAATTAAGTTTTAATTGGCTTTTTATTATTAAATAGTTGTTTAAAATAATTGGCAATTAATAATCATGTTGCATTTGAGGTTTTTTTGTCGAACTTACAGCAAGACCCAGCTATTAGAAGTTTACTCGAGCGAATGCCTAAGAACATTCAAACTACGTTTACTGATGAACAATTAGCGCATTTAAAAATAGCCATAGGTGCTAGGCAGTGGGGTAATCATGCTGTTGATTGCAGAGGCGTAGTTAAATTTTTTAAATACCGTTATTACTATGTTTTTTTAGCGGGGCGAAACAGGCGTGAATTAAGCTTAAAAGAGCAAAAAATAGCAAGGTTTACTCAAGCAATAATTTTAAGTTTGGTTGTCACGTTTACTATTTTATTTACCTTGCTGGTTTTATATTTAATTAAGTCAGCATTGGGAATTGATATTTTTGATGGATATTCGTTTGGGGTTTGGAGTTGGTTTAAGGGGTTATTTAATTAAACTTAAATAAAATGTGAGTATTCTTTTTGATACTTAATGAACAAAGCAAGAGTTTGCTAAAAGATTTAAACATGAATTTTAGTACTTTTGTCGGAATCAGTAATTGAACAAAATTGGCTAATACTATATTATCCCCGTGGATTTTGTGAGGTGCTACTCACACTGAATTAGCTATAAGGAATTAAGCAAAATGACATCTCCAAGGACTTTTAAACCTTCAGGTTCCTCTGATGCCAATTTTTACCGATTATTTGATATATTTGCGTTATTTTTAGCTTTTCAGTGCGCAGCCTTACTCTACAGTTTTAAACTCACTCCGATTTATGCTGCCTCTGCATTAACTGTTGCCCTAAGCTATTTATACAGTGCTGAGCTGTTTTCTACCTATCGCTCTTGGCGTGCAGGGAAATTTAGAACAATGGTAATGTGTGCATGGGGTAGTGTGCTTATTGCTTTTGCGTTTTTATTAGTTGTGTCTTTTGTATTTAAGTTTACCGAGTCGCTTTCACGCGTTGGTGTGGTTATTTGGTTTTTACTAAGTGTGGCTTATTTGTACATTTGGCGCTTAGGGGTTTATTGGTATAAACGTAGTCGCCGTAAACTAGGGCTATCGCAACGCAATGTGGCCATTATTGGTGCCACTGAGTCGGCCGCATACTTACATGCTGAAATAGTTAAACACGATGAGCTTGGGTTTAACTTTAAAGGTTTTTACGACGACAGAAGCCCTGAACGTTTATTTGAACAACTTGAACAGCAGGGCGTTGAGGGCGGTATACAAAGTGCGGTAGATGCTGCTCGCAATGGCGAAATAGACATACTTTATATTGCGCTGCCTATGAAAGCGCAAAAACGTATAGCCGACATTTTATTGCAGTTGGGCGATACCACAGTAGATGTGCACATAGTGCCAGACTTTTTACTCTCAAATTTAATACATGCTCGCATTGAGCATGTCGGTGATGTAGATACACTAAGTGTGTTTGAAGCCCCATGTATTGGTACTCATGAGTTTATAAAACGCACAGAAGATATAGTTGTTTCGGCTATTATTGTTACCTTAATCACCCCATTATTATTGATTATTGCTGCCGCAATAAAGTTGACATCTAAAGGGCCTATTATTTTTAAGCAAGATCGCTATGGCTTAGATGGGCAAAAAATAAAAGTGTGGAAGTTCCGTTCGATGACGGTGACTGAAAACAGCGATGTGGTGACTCAGGCAACTAAAAACGATACCCGCATAACTCCATTAGGTGGCTTTTTGCGCCGAACTAGCCTAGACGAACTGCCGCAGTTTATAAATGTTTTAAAAGGTGACATGTCTATTGTTGGCCCAAGGCCCCATGCGGTTGCCCATAACGAAGAATACCGAAAAAAAGTAGAATTTTACATGTTTAGGCATAAAACCAAACCGGGTATTACCGGTTGGGCACAAATAAACGGCTGGCGCGGCGAAACCGATACACTTGATAAAATGGCCAAGCGAGTTGAATACGACTTACATTACATTAAACATTGGTCTTTATGGTTTGATGTAAAAATAATTTTTATGACAATTTTTAAGGGATTTAAAAGTGAAAATGCGTACTAATACAATTACCACTTTACTCGTTGCGTTAGGCTTATCAGCACCAGCTTTGGCAGTAGAATTAAAGCCAGGCAGTGTAATGACCAAAGATGGCGCTGAGGTTACACCTATGCTGCAGCTGGGTGTAAGTAGCAACGACAACTTTTTTAGCACACCAGAAAACACCGAGTCGCGTTTAATATGGAATATAGCGCCGAGTTTAGAAGCGCTTATTGAAGACGGCCCTGACAGCTATAAATTTGATATTGCATCAAGCACGTCGTTCCACAACAAAGACACCACTGATAATTTCACTCAAGTAAACTTGGGCGCAGGTGTACACAAAGAGTTTACTAGCCAACACCGTTTAGATGTAACAGGCGATGCTGATTGGTTATACGAGCCACGCGGTGCGGGTTTAACCGAAGGTCAAGGTAATGTTGTTGATGAGCTCGTTCATTACCAACAACAAAACCTAAAAGCCCGATATGAATATGGCGCTGTTAGCTCTAAAGCAATGGTTGCTTTAACTGCAGGCTATTATAACAAAAATTATCAAAATTTTACGGCCGTGTCGCAATTTCGTGATTACGACAAACCTATGCTAGGTATTACAGGTTATTATAATACCCAAGCTGGAACCCGTGCCTTTTTAGAAGTAAAGCAAGAAAACTATCGTTACGATGTAATTGATTCAAACGGTATTTCACGTGACTCAGACGACGTTAAAGTGTTGTTTGGTATGGAATGGGAAGCAACAGCTGTTACTTCTGGTTCTTTTAAAGTGGGTTACCAAAATAAAGACTTTGAATCGAACTTACGCGATAACTTTAGTGGTTTAAGTTGGGAAGCTGCCGCTGTATGGAAGCCGCTTTCTTACTCATCACTACAATTAGTTACTAGCCGTGCAGCCAAAGATCCATTAGTGCAAGGCGATTACATTCGTGAAAGCGTTTATGGTGCAACATGGCAGCATGATTGGAGCGACTACTTAAGCTCTGTAGTAAGTGCTAATTACGTTGACCAGCAATACTCTGGTAATTTTAATCGAAAAGATAAAGTTAAAAATGCCCGCCTAGGCTTAAATTATTTAGCAAGCAACTTTGGCATGCTAACAGGCTATGTTGAATTTATTGACCGTAATTCAACTCAAACTAACATTGAGTTTGACCGCGTAATTGTAGGCCTTAACTTTACATTTGCACTAAAGGGTAATGAATGAAGGTTAAAATTTTAACTGGCTTTATATTGTTACTCAGCTTTTGTAGTTTTGCGAGTGATTCGCAAAACTACATTTTAGGTGCAGGTGATAAAATAGAAATTAAAGTTTTTGGCCAACCAGACTTAGATGTAACCTCACTGCTTGGTAATAGCGGTGAGATTAACTATCCGTTTTTAGGTAAAGTTAAACTTGTGGGTTTAAATATTGCGCAAGTTGAGCGAACAATAAGCGAAGGGCTGCAGCCTGATTACTTAGTAAACCCTAATGTGTATGCGCAAGTTATAGAATACCGCCCTTTTTATATACATGGTGAAGTTAAAAAACCAGGTGGCTATCCTTATCAACCTGCTATGACGGTAAATCAAGCAATAGCATTGGCCGGTGGATTAACTGAACGCGCCTCGGTTGATAAAATATTTATTTTTAAAGAGCAAACCAAACAGCAGCAACAAAAAGGTAGTTTAAATAGCCAAATTGCAGCGGGTGACACCATAAAAATAGAACAGCGCTTGTTTTAAGCAGTTTAAGGCAGTAATAATAAAATGAATACACTATCTGAAAAGCCTAGCAACAACGAGGAAGTTATTGATTTAGGTGCTTATCTTAATGTTATTAAGCAAAGTAAATGGAAGATTTTAGGTTTTGCTATTGTAGTTACATTACTAACTATAATGGTTGCGTTAACTTTAGTGCCTAAATATGTAGCTACAGCCACTTTATTGATTGAGTCGGAGCAAACCAAGGCGGTGAGTTTTGACGAAATATATGGCTTAGATTCTACTAAAAAAGAATATTACTTAACTCAATTTGAAGTGATTAAGTCAAACAGTATTGCTCGTGAGGTTATTACTAAACTCAACTTAAAAGAGCATACCGACTTTATTGCTAAACCTTCACTTACAGGTGAGTTAAAAGGCATGGTTAAGCAGCTGTTACCTTTTTTAAATAAAAAAGAAAGCTCAGCGCTTAGCGAAGAAGAGCAAGCAGAGCGAGAAATGTTAGGTTTGCTTGCTGCATTCAAATCGCGTTTGAGTGTCTCTCCTATAATGAAAACGCAATTAGTGCGTGTAAGTTTTGAGTCAAGTGACCCTAAGTTAGCTGCTTTGGTAGCAAATACGGTGGGTGAAGTTTACATTGAAAGCCAAATGCGCGCTAAAATGGGTATTACACAGCAGGCGTCAAGTTGGTTAAATACGCGTTTATCTGAATTGCGTATACAACTAGATAGCTCTGAAGTGCGCTTACAAGCTTACCGAGAAGAACAAAAACTGGTTGATATAGAAGGCATAGCTGGGCTGGTTACTCAAGAGCTTGAGCAAACTTCAAAGCAGTTAGTTGATGCGCGTGCGACTAAAAATAACCTTGAAAGCATTAACCGTGTTATTAACGAATATGGTAACGATAACATAGAGTTACTTGGAAGCATGCCTGAGATTACTTCACATCGTGTTGTACAGGATGTTAAACGCGAAGTTGTGTTGGTTGAGCGTAAGGTGAGTGAGCTTAGTGAGGTTTACGGCCCTAAACATCCTAAAATGATTTCAGCTAAATCTGAGCTTGCCACCGTTAAAACTAACCTTAATAAGCAAATTAAAGGGTTAATTACCGGTATAGAAAAAGAGCTTAATAGAACAACGCGAACTGTAAATGCGCTTGAGCGCGACTTAGCTAAAATTCGTGCTGAATATCAAGATATTACCCGCAAAGAAACACAATATAATCAGCTTAAGCGTGAAGTTGAAACAAACCGTAATATTTTTAATACCTTTTTATCCCGCTCTAAAGAAACCGAAGTAACCAGTGACTTTAGTTCAGCTGCAGCGCGCTTTACAGACCGGGCTTATGCTCCAAGAAACCCTAGTAAACCTAACAAAAAGTTAATTGTTATTTTAGCTTTTGTGGCTAGTTTAGGTTTTGCGGTAGTAATGACCTTTGTTTTTGATGCCTTAAACGACACAGTTAAAAATAAAAATGATGTAGAAAATAAACTCGCACAGCGCATGTTAGGATTATTGCCGCATGTTGCAGTTCCTAAAAAGAGCTATTTTCCGATTCATGCTTATTTAGAAGATACTTATCGCCGCTTTGCTGAGTCGGTACGTACCTTCCGTACTAGTTTACTGTTAACTCATCTTGACCGAGCGCATCAGGTTATTGCGGTTACCTCTACCTCCCCAGGGGAAGGTAAAACCACCACTTCTGCTAATTTAGCGATGTCGTTGGCACAAATGGGTAAGGTATTATTAATTGATGCCGATTTACGTAAACCAACGTTAGCTAAACGTTTTGATATACCGGTATTTCACCCAGGTTTAAGTAATTTAATGATTGGTACTGAGCAATTAGCTGAGTGTGTTCATGTTGATACGCAATCGGGTGTTACAATTATGCCGAGTGGGCAAATACCGTCGAATCCACTTGAGTTGTTGTCAAGCCCACGCTTTGCACAATTGCTTAGTGAGTTAAAAGCGCAGTACGATCATATTATTGTTGATACACCGCCTACACAAGCAGTAAGTGATGCATTGGTAATTGCACAAAGTGTTGATTCAGTTGTTTATGTTGTTAAATCAGACATTACCCGTATTAAACCAATTACAGCGGGCCTAGAACGTTTATTTGAAGTAAAAGCTCACGTTGCTGGTGTGGTACTAAACAAGGTAGATATGAGTAAGTCTAAAGATGAGCATAGCCATGGTTACTATGATTATTACGATTACTCACAGCAACCTGAAAAGCCACAAGTGTAATTAAGTAATTTATGATTGATATTCATACGCATATTTTGCCGGGTATTGATGATGGCGCTAAAGATTTAACTGAATCTTTGGCGCTTTTAAAATTGGCCGAAAACGATGGCATTACTCATATGGTGGCAACGCCACATATACATGTGGGCCGCTTTAATAATGCGACTGCTCAAATACAAAACGATTTAGAGAGTTTAAAGCGAGAGGCACATAAAGAAGGTATTAATGTAAAATTAGCTGCCGCTGCTGAAGTTCGTTTAGACATAGAACTTATGGCAATGGTGATGGCTAATAAACTGCCTTTTATTGGTAAAATAGCAGACAAAAACGTGTTGCTATTAGAGTTACCGCATTCACACATGCCGCAAGGTTACGATAAGTTTATTCAGTGGCTCGCTAAACAAAATATACGCGTTATTATTCCGCATCCTGAACGTAACCGCGATATTCAGTCAAACCTTTATTATATTCAACACTTAAAGCAGTTAGGCTGTGATTTTCAGCTAACGGCATCGAGTATTGAAGGTGAGTGGGGCGAAAGCGCACAAACTATAGCGTTACAAATGCTAAAAGATGGTTTAGTGAACTATGTTGCCTCTGATGCTCACTCAGTAAAACGCCGACCTCCTATATTGAGCCAAGCTAGAAAAACAGTAGCGCAATTATTAGGTGAAGAGCAGGCTACAACGCTTTTTATAACTAACCCGCTGCAGCTAACCGAGTGTTTATTTAATGACTAAATTAAACATGTTCAAGGCAGTTCCTGCTGCTATATTAGCCATGATTGTACTTGTTATCGCTTATACCAGTATGCAAAGTATGCGTGCAAATGCGTGGTACTTTAATGCACTTAATATTGTGCAAGAGTCGGATGGCGCTTTATCTGGTTCATCGCTTCAAGCTGCAGAAAATGCGATTACGTTGGCTACAAATATGGATCCTGACCATCCTCATTATTGGCACTTTTTAGCCCATATAAAAATGCTAGGTTTAGCCGGTATTGATACCACATCAAGTGAGCAGTCAGATAAAGTTAAGCAAACATACCAACAGGCTGAGCAAGCGTTATTAAAGTCGGTTGAGCTTAGACAAACTTGGGCACTAACCTGGATAAGCTTGGCACAAGTAGTAAGTTATCAAGAGGGCCCTACCAAGCGGGTATATGATTATATTCAGCAAGCTAAAAAAGTTGGGCCGTATAAGTTAGATGTTCACTTAGGTATCATCCAAATTGCGTTAATGCACTGGAATGAACTACCACCTACCTACAAAGCCCTTTATGTGAATGAGCTAAAGTTAGCCTCTAAATACGGCTATAAGTTTAATAACATCTTTAGTATGGCGAAAGAAATGAACCGACTACCTATAGTGTGTTTATCGCTTCAATTTGGTTCTCATTATGAGGCTATTAGAAACAGTTGGATGTTTAATAAATACTGTGGTTAAAATACACGCTTCGAGCAACGAGATATGGGCTGCGAGGTACGTGCTAAGGTCTCAGAATTTAGGGTTGATTGTAGACGCATAGCTTGCTCGCTTAACAAGCGCAGCTTCTGGTTTTGAGTATTTTTATCTTCTAAATGCTAAGTGTCTATAACTTCTTTTTTTTAAATAATTCACCAAGACCAAATTGCACCGAGAGAAGCGAATGAGGAGTAAATGAGAAAACACTAACGACTAGGCCTAGTTATTAATTAAAATATTCTGTATTTGTCACTATCTCTAAAAGCGCAGCGTTTCTTAATCCTCCTTGCTCATGATTTGCTTAGATTTAATTGCACTGAGAGAAGCGAATGTGAAGTAAATGAGAAACCAAAGCCATTAACCTAAGTACTAATTATTTTGTCGCTACCTCTAAAAGCGCAGCGTCTCTTAGCCCTCTTTGTGCATAATTTTCTTAAAGATCTTATTGCACTGAGAGAAGCGAATGAGAAGTAAATGAGAAACCAAAGCCACTAACCGAAGTGATTAATTGTTTTGACACTATCTCTAAAAGCGTAGCGACTCATAACCTCTTTGTGCATAATTTCTCTTAAAGATCTTATTGCACTGAGAGAAGGGAATGAGTAGTAAATGAGAAACCAAAGCCCTAATCCAATTGAATAATTATTTTGTCACTACCTCTAAAAGCGCAGCGCCTCTTAATCCTCTTTGTGCATCTTCACTTAAGAGAATATTAACTATCAAGTTGATTGAAAAATCATAAATTAAAGCGCTTGATACCATCAACCAACTTTAGTGTATTAAAGTTAATTAGTAAGCCCGTATTTATATTTGATAGCTTCATATATGTAATCAACTGAGCTGAGTGAATAGGTTGTAGTTTATCAACGGCCTTCAGTTCAATTATTAATTCATTTGGTAATAAAATGTCCAATTTATAGCCTGTTGCAATATATTGTTCCTTGTAAATTATTGGTAGTTCAACTTGATTTTTAATAAATAACCCAGCCTGACATAACTCATACATTAAACAAGATTCATAGCTTGACTCCAATAAGCCAGGGCCTAAGGTTTTGTGTACCTCTATAGCGCAGCCAATAACTATTTGTGTTAACTCGTCAATGTGCATGATTATCCTTATTCAATGGTAACTTTAAGAGTTAGATTTTTTATTTCTGCTTGTATTGATTTAGACTGATTATAGTTTAGTAAAATAATTTATCCTTTACACAACAATTCAAAGCTTACCTAACATAGAAAATTGTATGAGAAAACATTAAATACTAGGCCTAGTTATTAATTAAAATATTCTGTATTTGTCACGTCCTCTAAATCGCAGAACCTTTTCATCCTTTATATGAATAATTCACTAAGACCTAATTGAACTGAGAGAAGCGAATGAGGAGCAAATGAGAAGATCAAACAGATCTTAAGTAGAGCTCATAACTTATAGATAGACGCTGAGCTTGCCCGCGTGAAAAGTACAGCTTCTGATTTTTAAGTGTCATCCTCTAAAAGCGCAGCGTCTCTTAGCCCTCTTTGTGCATAATTTTCTTAAAGATCTTATTGCACTGAGAGAAGCGAATGAGAAGTAAATGAGAAACCAAAGCCACTAACCGAAGTGATTAATTGTTTTGACACTATCTCTAAAAGCGTAGCGACTCATAACCTCTTTGTGCATAATTTCTCTTAAAGATCTAATTGTAATGCTAGGGCAAGTTTCGGGATTAAGCTCGTAACCCGATCCCCGAAGCCCGTTAACTTTTGTCTAGACAAAAAAAGACCCAG
Source organism: Pseudoalteromonas sp. US3C1013 (assembly GCF_048401115.1). Taxonomy (GTDB): domain Bacteria; phylum Pseudomonadota; class Gammaproteobacteria; order Enterobacterales; family Alteromonadaceae; genus Pseudoalteromonas; species Pseudoalteromonas undina. The sequence continues at coordinate 1,204,998 of NZ_CP183075.1, forward strand.
AGCTATAAGGAACTCTGGGTTATAGAGGGGCTCACATGTGAGCCCTGCGCTAACTAAAGACACTTTCAGATTCTTAGGGAGAAGAAGAAAGTTATTTAAGTATAGTCAAAAGCTTCAAAAATACACATTTTTGTTCGTTTTTTATACTGCAATAATTACAGTGGGTTACATTTGTTATGCACACCTTTTTTACATTTAAGTTAGGGTTTACTCCCAGTTTATTAACTGCGTATTTTGCACCAAATCTCTAGGTAGTGAGTTTTTAACCTTATTTTTTTGCCACTTTCCTAAACCAATAGGGCAACCACATAAGGTCAGGATCACTTCGCCAGTTGCCTTAACAACCTCATCCAAACGAATGTCTTTACCATTAAAGTAATCACTGGCTTGTTGATTGGTTAATTCCAGTACATTACTTTTACATTGCTTACCAAATACGGTGGCAAACTCGTGAGCAAGGCGTACCCCATTTTTATGAATAACACCAACCTGAATACCTAATCGAGCATATTTAATTTTGTTTTGTATCGCTTCAAATTCATCTGGAAACAGCCAAAGCTCTTTGTCTCGCTGCATTAATGTGCCTGGTAGACTCGTTAAACCAAATTGCTTTTTGAGGGAGCTCATAAACGCACTTTGCTGTTTACTATCAAAGTCACTAAAAGGGAATGCACCTTTTTTAACTTTTAGATTTTGGTTTTCGCAGCTGCTGTGCTTTTTAAATTTAGCAATAAAAAAGCCTTCGCTGTCGAAGGTTTGAGGCCAAACATGTAAGTAACCCTCGTCTGTAGTGGCTTTTTCTGCGCCAGGGAAAAGATCATTTAAAGGCTCTGGCTTAATGTACTCACCAAATTCTTCTAGCAATGCATCACACACTTGCTGGTTTTCGAGAGGGGTTAATGTACAGGTTGAATACACCAATGTACCGCCAGGTTTAAGTGCGTAAAATGCACTTTTAATCAGATCTTTTTGTACTTGGGCAATAGTAACATTTGATTCGATAGACCAATTTTTTAATGCATCGCTATCTTTACGAACTGTGCCTTCACCAGAGCATGGCGCATCTAGCAATATGCTGTCAAAACATTCGAACATGTAATCACCAAATACAACGCCATCAAAATGTGAAAGGGCACAATTACCCACACCCATACGCTTTAACGTAGCACTGAGCACTTTTAAACGAGATGACGATAGCTCATTGGCAACGAGAACCCTCTGGTTATTCATTAGTGCCGCTAATTGTGATGTTTTTGATCCCGGGGCTGAGGCCATGTCGAGTACTGTGTTACTAGTTTGCAGGCTGTGCTTTAGTGCCATTGGCGGCAACATTGAGCTTGCCTCTTGTACGTACATTGCGCCACTTAAATGTAAATCGGTATTGCCCAGCGCTAAATTTTGCTCTTCATTATTTGGGCGCTCAAGCCAGAAGCCTTCATCGCACCACGGAATAGCAGTGAGTTGCCAATTTTTTTGAGCCGCATGGCGTTTAAATTCTTCAACACTCATTTTTAATGTATTAACGCGAACAGACTTACGTAAAGGTCGACGACAGGCACTTAAAAAATCATCTAACGTAAGGTGCTCAGGCAGATAAGTTTTTACGTCGTCAATAAATTGCTTGGGGATATAAGTGTTAGCGTCCACGATTTGGCTCATACAATAAAATTAAAGGCTGATAATAGCATTTTTAGCGATTATTTTCAGTGTTAAAGTCGAAATAGTAGCACCTTTAAAGTGTCGACACCTTATTGTGAAAAACGCACTCAATACTAAAAATTATTATACTTTTGGCTAATGCTGTCGACAATGTGGTGGTTTTTTGCTCATCCTTAGCACTTTTAGGGTTGACACTGTTAGCTAATAAGCACATAGTTAACCCATAAATTGTCGACAATATAAAAATACTTTATGACACAGCACTTTTTAAACGATACCGCAGTTACAACCGCTTCCGATAAAGTGTTTGTAGATATGCGCCGCGAAATTGTAGAAGGCAGTATTGCACAAGGCAGTAAAATATCAGAGCCAGAACTGGCAAAGCGTTATGGTGTAAGCCGTGCAACACTTAGAGAGGCATTAAATCGTTTAGAAAGTTGTTATTTAGTTGAGCGCAAAGCCAATATAGGTTGTCGTGTTGTAGCATTAACCGCGGAGCGTTTAATTGAAGTGTATCAGGTGCGCAGTGCCCTTGAAGGACTTGCATGTAGGTTAGCTGCCGACAATATGGCAGCCGATGAAGTACAAAGCTTGAAACAATTACTGAATCAGCATTTGCAAACTCAGCGTGTTAAAGAAGGTGAGTCGTACTATCAAGAGGCAGGCGATTTAGACTTTCATTATCGAATCATCAAAGGCAGTAAAAACGCTCATTTAATACATTTGTTATGCCACGATCTGTACCAGTTAATAAGAATGTACCGTGTACAAATGGGTATGGTTGGGCCACGCGTATCGAAAGCGTTTGACGAACATTTAGCCATTATTAACGCCATAGAAAACCATGATGGTGAGCTCGCTGAAATGCTAATGAAGCGCCATATCAGTGCTTCTCAAGCAAATATACAAACAAAATTTGATGGATATCAATCAGTACAAGCCACTCAAAATGAAATGGCAAACTAGTACAGATGTAACATTATTAAAAAATACTAAGCTGCCAAAGAGCAGCCCCGTTCAAAGTTAGGAGAAGGTAATGTCAGCAGGATTAAAATTTAAACAGGCAATTGCAAATAACCACCCGTTACAAGTTGTGGGTACTATTAACGCGTATACCGCAATGATGGCAGAAAAAATGGGCCATCAGGCTATTTACTTATCGGGTGCAGGTGTGGCTAATGCCTCATTTGGTATGCCAGATTTAGGCATGACTAGCCTTGATAACGTGCTTGAAGATATTCGCCGTATTACCGGTGCTAGTGATTTACCATTATTAGTTGATGCCGATACAGGTTGGGGCGGGGCGTTTAATATTGCCCGTACCGTTAAAGAAATGACTAAAGCAGGTGCAGCAGGGTTTCATATAGAAGATCAAGTAGCGCAAAAGCGTTGTGGCCATCGTCCTAATAAAGAAATAGTTACTCAAGCTGAAATGGTAGACCGTATTAAAGCGGCAGTTGATGCTAAAACCGATAGCGACTTTTACATTATGGCGCGTACTGATGCATTTCAAAAAGAAGGTTTAAATGCAGCAATAGACCGCGCAGCAGCCTGTGTTGAGGCGGGGGCCGATGCCATTTTTGCAGAAGCCGTTCATGATCTTGCTGATTACCAAGCATTTAGCAAAGCGATTAACGTGCCGATCTTAGCCAACATTACCGAGTTTGGCCAAACACCTATTTACACCAAAGAGCAGTTAAGCGATGTGGGTGTAGAAATGGTGCTTTACCCACTAAGTGCGTTTAGAGCTATGAACAAAGCAGCACTCAATGTGTACTCGGCTATTTTGAATGAAGGGTCGCAACAAAGCCAAATTGAAAGTATGCAAACGCGTGCAGAGCTTTACGACTTTTTAGATTATCACTCGTACGAAAATACGCTAGATAACCTTTTTTCAGCAAAATCTGACAAATAATAAAAAATTCAACAGGAGACAAATCATGGTAGATAAAGCATTAGGTGGCGCAGGCTTACGTGGCCAAGTAGCAGGACAAACAGCATTATGTACAGTAGGGCAAACAGGCTCAGGTTTAACTTACTGTGGTTACGACATTAGCGAACTGGCTGAAAAAGCGCAGTTTGAAGAAGTGTCGTTTTTACTTTCACGCGGCGAGCTACCAACATCAAGCGAACTGGCAGAGTACAAAGCTAAACTTAAGAGCTTACGTGGTTTACCTGAGTCACTAAAAACAGTGCTAGAGAACATCCCTAAAGACGCACACCCAATGGATGTAATGCGTACTGGTTGCTCTATGCTAGGTAACCTTGAAATGGAAAATGACTTTAGCGAAGCAAACGATGCGATTGACCGCATGGTGGCAATTTTCCCAAGTATTATTTGTTACTGGTATCGTTTTACTCATGACGGTGTTCGTATTGAAACACAAACGGATGATGATTCAGTAGGCGCACACTTTTTAACGCTATTACACGATAAAGCGCCAAGTGAATTATTTGCACAAGTGATGAATGTATCACTAATTTTGTACGCAGAGCATGAATTTAATGCCTCTACTTTTACTGGTCGTGTGTGTGCATCTACGTTATCTGACATTCACTCATGTGTTACTGGCGCAATTGGTACCTTACGTGGCCCACTGCATGGTGGTGCAAACGAAGCCGCAATGGATATGATTGAAAGCTTTACTAGTGCTGACCAAGCTGAAGATGCGCTTATGGGCATGCTTGAGCGTAAAGATAAAATTATGGGCTTTGGCCACGCTATTTACCGCGAGTCAGATCCACGTAATGTTATTATTAAAAAATGGTCTGAAAAATTAGCCGCAGAAGTGGGTGACGATGTGCTTTACCCAGTGTCTGTTCGCTGTGAAGAAGTAATGTGGCGTGAGAAGAAGTTATTCTGTAATGCCGATTTCTTCCATGCATCAGCGTACCACTTTATGGGTATTCCTACTAAGTTGTTCACGCCTATCTTCGTAATGAGCCGTGTAACCGGTTGGACAGCTCACGTAAAAGAGCAGCGTGCAAATAATCGTATTATTCGCCCAAGTGCCGATTACACAGGGCCAGATGCGCGTAGCTACACGCCAATTGAATCAAGAGGCTAATTAGTTAGCGTTTAAGGTGAGCACTCGGCTCACCTTTTATTGTTTATAACGCTTTTACCGCACTCTCCTCCGTCACCAAATTAGCGAATTTATTATGACCATTATTAATAACACCCAATACCGTAAGCCATTACCAGGCTCAAATGTAGATTACTACGATACCCAAGCCGCGGTAGATGCCATTAAACCAGGCGCATACGCTACTCTCCCTTATAGCTCGCGTGTATTTGCCGAAAACTTAGTGCGCCGCTGTGAACCCGATATGCTAACCGATGCGCTTAGCCAAATAATTGAGCGCAAGCAAGATTTAGATTTTCCATGGTATCCGGCACGCGTTGTATGTCACGATATTTTAGGGCAAACCGCTCTAGTTGATTTAGCTGGCCTGCGTGACGCTATTGCTGCAAAAGGCGGCGATCCTGCAAAAGTAAACCCAGTTGTACCTACTCAACTGATTGTTGACCATTCATTAGCTGTTGAGCACGCAGGCTTTGATCCTGAAGCGTTTGAGAAAAACCGCGCTATTGAAGACAGACGCAACGATGACCGTTTCCATTTTATAAACTGGACAAAAACCGCGTTTAAAAATATTGATGTGATCCCGCCGGGCAATGGCATCATGCATCAGATTAACCTTGAAAAAATGTCGCCGGTTATTCAAAATCGTGATGGTATTGCATTCCCAGACACGCTAGTAGGTACCGACAGCCATACACCGCATGTTGATGCATTAGGTGTTATTGCTGTTGGCGTGGGCGGCCTTGAAGCCGAAAGTGTAATGCTAGGGCGCGCATCGTACATTCGTTTACCAGATATTGTTGGCGTAGAGCTTACCGGTAAACGCCAACCGGGCATTACTGCAACCGATATTGTATTGGCTATTACCGAATTTTTACGCGAGCAACGTGTGGTATCGACTTACCTCGAATTTTACGGTGAAGGTGCAGATGCACTAACCCTGGGTGACAGAGCGACCATTTCGAACATGACCCCAGAATTTGGCGCAACCGCCGCTATGTTCTACATTGACGATAAAACTATTGATTACTTACGTTTAACAGGTCGCGATGAAGAGCAAATTGCACTAGTAGAAAACTACGCTAAAACAGCAGGGCTATGGAGCGACAGCTTAAAAACAGCGCATTACGATCGTGTGCTTAAATTTGATTTATCAAGTGTAGGGCGCAACATTGCAGGGCCTTCAAATCCGCATCGTCGTGTATCTACCAGCGATTTAGCTAAAGAAGGTATTTCGGGCGTTGTTGAAAACGAAGAGGGCTTAATGCCAGATGGCGCGTGTATTATTGCCGCTATTACTAGCTGTACTAATACCAGTAACCCGCGCAATGTAATTGCGGCAGGTTTATTAGCGAGAAATGCAAATGCCAAAGGATTAATGCGTAAACCTTGGGTTAAAACCTCATTGGCACCGGGTTCTAAAGCAGTACAATCGTACCTTGAAGATGCAAACTTATTACCAGAGCTTGAGCAGCTTGGTTTTGGTATTGTTGGTTTTGCCTGTACTACCTGTAACGGTATGAGTGGTGCACTAGACCCTAAAATTCAACAAGAAGTCATTGAACGCGATTTATACGCAACAGCGGTGCTTTCGGGTAACCGTAACTTTGATGGTCGTATTCATCCGTATGCAAAGCAAGCGTTTTTAGCGTCTCCACCGCTTGTGGTTGCTTATGCTATTGCTGGTACCATTCGTTTTGATATAGAAAAAGATATCCTCGGTAAGGATCAGCAAGGTAACGATGTAACCTTAAAAGATTTATGGCCATCTGATGAAGAAATAGATGCAGTGATCAAGCAAAGTGTTAAGCCTGAGCAGTTTAGAAAAGTATACGAGCCAATGTTTAACTTAACCGTTGATTACGGCGAAGATAACGACCCATTATACGATTGGCGCTCTGAAAGTACGTATATTCGTCGCCCTCCTTATTGGGAAGGAGCATTAGCAGGTGAGCGCAGTATGAGTGGTATGCGTGCATTAGCGGTACTTGGCGATAACATTACAACCGATCATTTATCACCTTCTAATGCGATTATGGCAAGCAGCGCGGCAGGTGAATACCTGACTAAAATGAACGTGCCAGAAGAAGATTTTAACTCGTACGCAACGCACCGAGGCGATCACTTAACCGCGCAGCGCGCCACGTTTGCCAATCCTAAATTATTAAACGAAATGGTATTGGATGAAAACGGCGAAGTGAAGCAAGGATCGTACGCACGCATAGAGCCAGAAGGTGAAAACACGCGTATGTGGGAAGCCATCGAAACCTACATGCAGCGCAAACAACCGCTTATTATAGTTGCCGGTGCCGATTATGGGCAAGGTTCGTCGCGCGATTGGGCGGCAAAAGGTGTAAGGCTTGCTGGTGTTCAGGTTATTGCAGCCGAAGGGTTTGAACGTATTCATCGTACTAACTTAATTGGTATGGGCGTTTTGCCGCTTGAGTTTAAGCCAGGCACAACGCGTAAAACACTTAATCTTGATGGTAGCGAAAGCTACGATGTAAAGGGTGAGCCAACACCAGGAGCAACTTTGGAACTGGTTATTACACGTAAAAATGGTGAGGTAATAAACGTACCAATGAAGTGCCGATTAGATACGCAAGAAGAGCTCTCTATTTACGCTGCAGGCGGTGTTTTACAACGCTTTGCGCAAGACTTTTTAGAAGCTACGCAAGCATCATAAGGACGCACATTTATGTTTAAACCACAAATTAAAGTGCCAGCGACATACATGCGTGGTGGCACCAGTAAAGGCGTATTTTTTAATTTAACCGATTTACCTGCGCCTGCCCAAGTGGCAGGTGAGGCGCGCGATAGCTTATTATTGCGCGTTATTGGTAGCCCAGATGCATACGGTAAACAAACCGATGGTATGGGTGGCGCAACATCAAGCACCAGTAAAACCGTTATTTTAAGTAAAAGTGAACAGCCCGATCACGATGTTGATTATTTATTTGGTCAAGTCGCGATTGATAAAGCGTTTGTAGATTGGAGTGGCAACTGCGGTAATTTAACCTCTGCAGTTGGCGCATTTGCAATCAGTAATGGTTTAGTCGATAAAGGTAGAGTACCTGATAATGGCATTGCCATTGTGCGTGTATGGCAGGCTAACATTAAAAAAAGTATTTTAGTGCATGTACCCATGATCAATGGTGAAGTACAAGAAACCGGTGATTTTGAGTTAGATGGTGTTACCTTTCCTGCCGCTGAAGTAAAGCTTGAATTTATTGACCCTGCTGATGGTGATGGTGCGCTATTTCCAACAGGCAACGTAGTTGATGATTTAGAAGTTCCAAACGTGGGCACGTTAAAAGCAACTATGATCAATGCTGGTATTCCGACTATTTTTGTAAATGCCAGTGATATTGGTTATACCGGTGTTGAACTACAAGATGACATAAACGCTGATGAAGCCGCACTCACTAAGCTTGAAAGCATTCGTGCCCATGGGGCAGTAAAAATGGGCTTAATTAATAATATTAATGAAGCACAAGCACGCCAGCACACACCTAAAGTGGCATTTGTGGCTTCTCCACATGATTATATATCTTCAAGTGGTAAGCAGGTTAATGCAAGTGATATCGATTTGTTAGTCCGTGCTATGTCAATGGGTAAGTTACATCATGCAATGATGGGCACTGCCGCTGTCGCTATTGGTACTGCTGCGGCAGTTGAAGGAACATTAGTTAATTTAGCCGCCGGTGGTGGTGCTATTAATGAAGTTAACTTTGGTCACCCTTCGGGCACATTAAAAGTGGGAGCAGAGGCGGTGGTTACAAATGGCCAATGGCAGGTTAGCAAAGCCAGTATGAGCCGCAGCGCGCGTGTTTTAATGGAAGGCTGGGTAAGAGCGCCATTTGATTTTTAAACATTATATAATAGCTGATGGCTTTGAGAGCATCAGCTTTATAGTTACCATGTAGTTTAAAATAAATCGTTAATTATCCAAGGTTATAACACTGTTGTTTTTTATTTTTTATAAAGCTATCAAACTCATTGTTTGCATGCATATTCGCAATTTCAGTATTTATATCTTCCAAAATAGATTGCCATTGTGATGCACTTTTAGTTACAGAATAATATAGATTTTTGTATTCAATGCTTGGCATTAATGCAACGAGCGCATTTAGCATCCTTTTTTTATCTCTATTTGATAAAAGTGACTTGTAAACGCTGGCTTTAAGTACTTCTAAGTCAGCAACAATAAGCTCAACACGACCGTTTAATAGCAAGTGAATAAGCTGATATTCACTGTTTGCCACAATGGTTTTTATTTCACCTTGATCAATAAGTTCATCGAGTTTAGCACTATTCTTGTATGAACGAACGACGCCCATCACTCGGTTTTTTACAGAGTTAATGCTGCCATCGTAGTCAATAGTATGATCCTTTAGCGCAACAAATGATAAATAGCCGCCTGGAATAGGTTCTGATAGCGCCAATAACTGATTTCGTGTTTTTGTTAGAATATTTTCGGATATGACATCGTCGTCAATATAGTACTCAGGAAATAATATATCGGCTTTGCCTAGCTCTGCTTCGCGAACTGCACGCGCCCAAGGATAAAATTCAATATGAACGCCATAACCACGCTTTACCAGCATGCTAACTGTGAGCTGGTATAGCCAGCCTTTATTGCATAAGTTATCGTCTATGTAGGGAGGCCAGTTGAGAGTGACTAAACGAAGGACGGTATCAGCCTCTAAATTATAACCGTAACCGCTTTTGTATTTTTCGCCAGGAAGGGTGATATTTTTATCATTAACTGTGTAAGTTACTGGCGCAGGATCTGCGTAAGCAAAAAGTGAAATAAATAAGGTAGCGACTAAAAATATTCTCATAAGGATAATGCATTTTTATATGTACAGTTAAGTTTAGTGTGTTATCTGGAATAAACAACTTAAATGGTAAGGTTCTTTTAGTATTCATACAATTAAATATAGCCTTAAAAAGCGATAACTATTAACATGCGAATACAAGTAATTTAACTTAAATACGATTTAGTACTTATTTTATTAATAACATGAAAATTCAATCGTATTAAATAGAATAACTATATAAATAATTTTCATATTACTCTATTTCTAGGTGCTGTAATAAATCACCAATTGTGTTGGTATGATAATTAAAGGTGTTTTTACAAGAGGGAACTTTTATGGCTAATAAGCCAATAAGTGAAGATAATCCATTTGCTAATTTATCTGATGTGCAATGTGAACACATCCAAAATTGGTATCAAAAGCATATTTCTTTAACTCTAACCACGTTGCTCAAAGGCAGTAAGTCTGGTCAAGTAATAGACAGTAAATTAGAGCGCGCGTTAAACGAAGCATTAAAAAACAGTAAACAGACCATAACCTATAAAGGCGATGGTAATTCGCCTATAAAATTACAAAATGCCAGTGTATTGGCCGAGCTCAAAGATACACGTGATTTGTTTCATGGTGCACAAGTTAAAATAAATAAGTTAGAACAAAAAATAACAACAAGTGCTGACGAAATACAATTACTAGAGACTCAAAAAAGCGAACTACAACTAGAAGTACGTAGTTTAAAGCAACGGTTAAACCATGTTTTATCGAGATTAGAGTCGCAAGGCGTTTCGTTTCAAAAAAGCCATTATGTAGGGCGTATATTAGTACATGCTTTACGAGCAAGCTTTGAAAATTGGCAGCAAACGCCCTCTGGTGAGTCTTTCAAAAATCATGATTTTTATAAGCTTTTTCCTCGGGTGTTATACTCAAGTTTACTAAAAGAGATAGAAAAACTGCTAGGGGAGCATGATTATAATAAAATAGAACGCTCGTTGAGTGATTTTGTGTTTCAACAAAAGGGCTCTCCAGTAGAGAATTGGCCAGATGAAGACCCGATATACGAGACACGATTAATTAACCAAAAACAGTCAGAGCTTTTAATTAAGTTACAAAGCCAACACCAGCAGCGAAAAAACTTTACCGCCTATTTAGAAAAGCGTCTTTCTAATACTGGGTTTACGCATAAGCACAGTGATTTACTAATGACATTAGTTGAGTTTGCGACAAATGATGAAAATAGTAAGTTTTCTAGTTACTGCCATTAATTAGCAGTATTTGTTTGGCTAGTGAGCAGTAAAGGTGAAGTTAGAGGAGACTGTTGAAGCCCAAGTTGCTTTAGCCTAGCTGCAATATTGCCTTGCGTGAGTGCTTGCTTTACCCATTTATACAAGGTGCTTATATCTAGCGTGTGGTTTGGGCGGAGTAATAATTGATGATTATAGGTTTGTGTAACTCGCTCAGACACAAGTAGCAAACGCTTGCTTTTTGGATACTTGCTAAAGTATTGATTTAGGTAAGAGCGAGTAACAATAGCGCAATCGCTGCGTTTTTTTAATACTAATTCAATACTTCTTTTATGGCTGCTTAATAAAGTCATTTTATATTCGTTTTCAAGAACTGAGGGGCTACTTTCATAATTAGCTAACGGATAATGGTAGCCTAAAATACCCACTAAGGTTTTATCTTCTAAGTTATCAAACCAGGCTTGAGATTTTGCAAATTGCCTTAAAGCAATAAATACTTCTGTATCTATTGCTATAACAGGGGAGTTACTAATTACATTATTCCCTTGTTGCCACCCCCAGTTCGGGTTCTCAAAAAAAACCGAATCGAATAGGCCTTTTTGGTAATCCTTAAAGCGACGAATAGGCGTGGTTAGTACTAATTCAAAATGATAAGAAGACTGTATTTTATTGAGCTCGCTTATTAATTCAACGGTAAGACCAGAAACACGCCCATCAACAATTTCTATATAAGGAGGGAACTCATAGCCACCTACTTTAACCACCGTTTTTGCATGAGCCTCTTCAACTGAAAAGCCAAGTAAGGCTAGTAAAATGAGCGTAACAAACTTCATAGTTAAATCCTTTCTTAGCGTGCTTTTGATGTATTAATTTAAAAGATAGTCTATTTGTTAACATAGTATGAATTATCAAGCAATAAATACTGACTTTGCAGGGTGATTAAATGGATGTCATCCGACGGTGTTGGATATTAACCAATATCGGTGCAGTTTTGCTTTATGTTGGGTGATGTTTGGTGTTGGGGTGTTTCACCGATGTCGGGTGGCGTGGCTTCGCCACTTAACCGACCTACATTCTTTTTTTATTGTGTAGATATGTAGAGAGGGTAGTGCTCTATCTTTTTTAACAGTGTAGATATGAAGATTGGTACGACTGAGTGGATTCGAACCACCGACCTGTGGAGCGGGTGATTAAGAGTAGGTAGTGCTTTTTCTTGAGGTATTTTTTGAATTGGTACGACTGAGTGGATTCGAACCACCGACCTCTGGACCGGGTGATCAAGAGTAGGTAGTGCTCTTTCTTTCTTACAGTGCAGATATGGAGATTGGGACGACTGAGTGGATTCGAACCACTGACCTCTGGACCGGGTGAGCAAGAGTAGGTAGTCCTTTTTCTTTTTTAATAGTGTAGATATGGAGATTGGTACGACTGAGTGGATTCGAACCACCGACCCCTACCATGTCAAGGTAGTGCTCTAACCAACTGAGCTACAGTCGTACAATTTTAAATTCTTAAATTAAATATACTTTTGGGGGTAAAGTATATTTGGTACGACTGAATGGATTCAAACCACTGACCTCTGGACCGGGTGATCAAGAGTAGGTAGTGCTGTTTCCTCCAACGTACTTTAAATACATTATTTACTAATTTTGGTACGACTGAGTGGATTCGAACCACCGACCCCTACCATGTCAAGGTAGTGCTCTAACCAACTGAGCTACAGTCGTACTGCATGTATTTAAGAGTTGTTAATTGCTTAACAACGGTCGCTAATATATAGCGTGATGGGGAGTGAATCAAGCATGTTTATGCTATTTGAGTTTATTTGCCGTTTTTTTATTCATATTGGACTGATTTCACACGTTTTATAAAATTTTTGCCACCATATAACATGCTCTTTTGCTGACGATTTTAGCTGAGCGAGTAAGTTTTTAGCGTTTGGGTCAAGAAGGGCATTTACTCCTTCACTGCTTACTGCTTGATTAAACCACAGTTGCACATACAGCGGCTGCAATGTTTCTAAATAACCACTAAGCTGCGCTTGATAAGGCTGAATTTGTTTCAAGTAATATTTATTGAATATATTACTGACAATTTTAGCTTGCTGCTTGTTTTTACCCTTTGGGCATATATCTTCAAGCGTTAAAGTGTTTACAAACTGGGTTGCCGCATGATTTAAGCTAATTTGTTCACGCGCGGCTTGAATAAGTTGTTGGTTAAACTCGTATCTGTTAAGCGGCTCAAGCGCTGACAAAATATCATCACTGTTTATTGCCATACTATTTTGGTTTTCTATTAGCTGTTTTATGGTAGTTAGCTTTTTAAGCCCCTCAACTGTGTCGCTAAACCCAGCCGGTTGAGTGCTGAGCTCTTGACCGGTTAATTGCCAACTGCTGTTGAGCTCGGGTTCACTAAATAACATATTGTTGAAAAACTGAGTGAGCTGAGCTTGTTTTTGAGTTTTTGCTGCAGCAATTTTGTTGTAAATCTTGCTCTGTTTATCCAAGCTATTTAAACAGTTTTGCGCGCTTTGAATAAAATCTATTTGGTACTTCAATTTACTAGCAGCGGTGGCTGTTTTACCTAACTGATTATTATGCTCGCTTATTAAAACGTTCAGTTTACATTGGCTAATACCAGCAAGTTCAGTTATGCCAATTTTAATTGCTGGTTGTAAAGCTTCAACAGGCTCAACTAAAGTAAGTTGTTGCAATGGGTTTGTGTTTGGCTTAGGAACTTGCAAGGTACTACTTAAGCGAGACAAATAAGTTTTATTTGCCTCACTGGGCTGCTCTGCGCAGCCAAAAAGTAAGATACAACACACTACCAGTAACCATTTAAGTGGCAGTGTGGTAGTTATAGATTGATTAAGAGAGAATAAATGGTTCACGTTTAAATCGCCTATGCACTGTCAGCATCAGTAGTACAGCTGCAACTGATAATCCAACGATGATACCTATCCAAAAACCGTGAGGGCCCATTGCTGGCACTATTAAGTCTGTTCTTGCTAATACGTAGCCTAAACTAAAGCCGATTAACCAATAAGAGATAAAAGTGATATAAGAAATAGGCGCGGTATGCTTTAACCCTCTTAATATACCATTTGCAGCCACTTGTAATGCATCAGGAAGTTGATAAATACAGGCTAAAATCATAATTGATGAAGCAAGTGCGAGTACCGCAGGGCTATCGCTATAAAGCTCGCTAATCACATCGCGACCTATAAAAGTAATAAAAGCAATAAATAGAGCGATAATTGCCGCTAAAATATAACTTGTAGACACGGCTACTTTTAATTGATCTAAATGATTTTGCCCAAATAAATTACCAATTCGTATGCTAATTGCAATTGAGAGGCTAAGAGGCATCATAAATAATAGTGCCGTAACACTGGCTGCAATTTGATGGCCAGATACGGCCACCGCACCTAAGTGCGCAATAAATAAAGGTATACAGGCAAACAAGGTTACTTCAAAAAAAGTGGCTAGTGATATAGGAATACCGAGTTTGGTAATAATACCTATGGTTTTAAAGTTAGGTTTTTCAAAGCCTGTTAATAAGCCTTTGGCGTCTACTTTTTTGCTGAGTTGGCAATAAGTCACCTGCGCAATGGCCATAACAGTAAATACGAGTGCGGTAGCAATACCACAACCGGCTCCGCCAAATGCTGGTAGGCCAAATAAGCCATTGATAAAAATATAATTGAGTGGAATATTTACCGCAAGCCCCAGTAGGCTAATATAAAATGCAGGCTTGGTCATCCCCATGCCTTCAGTCATATTTCTGTAAACGGTAAAAATTAAAAAGCCAAATACACCCCATTTAACAAAATGAATGTAGTCAAAAGCAAGTCCAGCAATTGCAGGGGTGGTATCTAGCTGTAAAATAACAGTATTGGCAAGCTGCGCTGCACTAAAACCAGCAATACTTAAAAGGAGTGTTAAATAAAGGGCTTGCTGAAAATAATGGCTGATGCCGTTACGATCTTTAGCACCAGCGAATTGTGCAATAACGCCCGTTAATGCTAATAAAATCCCTTGTATTGCCAATAAAATTGGGTTCCATATCCCCGTTGCAATTGACAGTGCAGCTAAATCGGTAGGACTCACTTGTCCGGCCATAATGGTGTCAACCACAGACATTAATACTAAAGTTACTTGTGCTAAAAAAACGGGAACGGCAAGAGAAAGTAAACGTTTGGCTTCCCAACTACAAAAAGTCATAAAAAACAGCTATTCAGAAAAACATAGTCGCATTGTAATCTATTGTGATCTGCCAAGCTATGCTGGTGGTCGGTGTTTGTATTTAATTCATCTTGGTGGTGAAAATAACCATGAATAAGTGCTATTAAGTGAATGATTTTGTCTTTTGATACGTTAAACTAGCACTTTGTTAGAAATAGAAGCGATTTTTATGTTTACCGGTATTATTCAAACTCAAGCAACGGTAGTTTCTAAAACCCATGCACAGGGCGTATTACGTTTGGTAGTTTCTGTTAATGAGCAATACGTGAAGCATTTAGACTTAGGTGCCAGCATCGCTATAAATGGTTGCTGTTTGACTGTGGTAAAAGTAGAGCTAAGTAATCACGATGTGGTTGCTCAAGTGCATTTTGATGTTATTGACGAAACCCTGCAGCTAACTAATCTTGGGCAACTGGAATTGGGTAGTTTAGTTAATTACGAGCGTTCAGTGTCATTTGGTACTGAGTTGGGTGGGCACATTGTATCTGGACATATTCATTGCACCGCAAAAATTGCGCAAATAGTGAAGTTAGAAAACAACTATAAAATACAGCTCAGCCTACCACAAAAATGGCAAAAATATGTGCTATACAAAGGATTTGTATCTGTTAATGGTGCAAGTTTAACGGTGGGTAATATTGATGAATTTGGCTTTTGGTTGCATTTAATACCAGAAACACTCGATATAACTAATTTAGGTGAAGCCGTTGTGGGTGATGAGTTCAATATTGAAGTCGACCAGCAAACCTACACAATTATAAACACCGTTGAAAACTACATGCGCCAACATAGTTAAAATATTTGTTCGTCATCGCTGTCCACATGTAACTCTAACTTATTACGTGCATAATCTATATGCATGTTCAAGTGTATAAGGTTACAACAGGCACTGCATTCTTCATAGTAGTCTTGGTCGCCCATACTGGCATCGAGATCTAAATGAATATGGTGTCCACAATGTGGGCAGGCGATACGTTGTGATAAAAAGTCTTTCATAATAACACCTCATAAAAACTAAGTTTTTTTACGTGGGTAACACACAACGAGCTAATAATAACTATAGTGCTTATATTTTGTTTACTACATTTATTTTAGTTTAATTAGTTTATCAACGTGGTCTTTAGCCTGATTTAGATAATGCCCCGCATAAATGTTGGCGTTGTTTAAAATAGGGTAAAGCTGGTAAACAAGCTTACGTTGTTCATAACCCTGAGCTAAAGGGTATTGGTGATTGTAGGTACTATAAAACTCTTCAGGGAGGGGGGCATAAAGCTCACTCATAGCAATATCGACCTCCCGATCTCCGTAATAGCAGGCAGGGTCAAATAAGGTCGGAATGTTGTTTACAAAGCCCATATTACCGCGCCAAAAATCGCCATGTAATAGTGAGGGTAAAACATGATGATTATGCAGTTGCTCTTTTACTAAATTTATCAGTTGCTCGGGGTCTGCAAGTACAATGCCTTTTTCAGCTAATAGCTGTAATTGCCAACCAATACGTTCTTCTGCAAAAAATACATCCCATTTTTTATGCCACTGATTAGGTTGAGGTGTTGAGCTTAAATAATTGTCGGTGTCAAAACCAAACATCGCTTGCTGGTGTTTTTGATGTAACATAGCAAGATGCTCCCCCATAGCTGACCAATGGGTATGGGGAAGCTCGTCAAGTGCAAGCCACTCTAATACAATAAAGGCGAATTCTATATTGGCCCCAGTTGTAATGCAGTCTGGCACCATAAATACACTGTTTTGAGTAAGCTGTTTTAAACCTTGAGCTTGAGCCTCAAAGCGTTCTAGTTCATGTTTTTGCGTAATTTTAACTAAGTAATTGTGCTTGCCATCGCTTAAGTGAAACAACTTATCGGTGGATGTATTTTGCAACTGACGTTTATGGGTGTGTTTAAAATCGTAATGGATAGCTTGGCTGATCTGTTGATTGATTGTTTTCCACATAACAATAGTCACCTTTTAAACCTATAAATAAACTATGGCAAAAAGGGATTAAATAAACAAATTAATCGGTGTAAAATTAAGACTATCAATTTCTGATACAAATCACTGAAATGGAATAAAAATGAATAAAAGTTTTATCACTAACTTATTAGCAGCGTGTTGTGTTGTTATTGGTTTTGTATTTGATCAAGCCATTGTACTTTCAGTGGGTTTATTTGCACTCTCTGGTGCGGTTACAAATTTACTCGCTATTCATATGCTGTTTGAAAAAGTACCGTTTTTATATGGATCAGGTGTAATTGCGCTTAAGTTTGAAAGCTTTAAAGTGGCTATAAGAAATTTAATACTTACGGAGTTCTTTTCTGAGCATAAAATAGACAAGCTTCTAAGTAAGGCACAGCCAACGATTGATTTTGAATCGGTAATTTATAAAGTAGATTTAAACCCTGCATTCGATAATTTGTTAGTGGTTATTGAGCAATCACAATTTGGTAGCATGCTTGCAATGTTTGGCGGCACTGAAGCCGTTGAGCCAATGCGAGAAAAGTTTATTGAAAAAATGCAATCATCGCTGGTGCAAATAAGCGACACCGACGATTTTAAAACGCTATTAAGCGATATGTTAACCCAAGGGAATAACGCGCAAAACCTACATAATACAGTGCTTAAGTTAGTGGATGAACGCTTAGATGAACTCACCCCTAAAATGGTAAAAGAAATAATTCAAACCATGATCCGCGAGCACTTAGGCTGGCTCGTTGTGTGGGGTGGGGTATTTGGTGGCTTATTTGGTTTGTTGGCAGCGCTTATTTAATAATAAATACACGTTAAGCAGGTACTAAGCCCTGCCTAACGTGTTTGACTCGAGTAAATTAAACGCATTTAAAACTCACGATTTTTTAATTAGAACTCAGGTTATTTAGATCCCGCCATAATAACTACAAGCGGTTTATTTACTTTTGCTAAATCTCTTATTGACGTACTAGTAGATGCTTCAATATTTAAAAATTGTGCTGATTTATTTAAATCATACAGCGTTACAAAGTCACCCACTGATAAATCATTACAGAGTAATTTTTTGCTAATTACATGTTTATCTATACGTAGATCTTTCATTGTTCTGAGCAGTGTCAGTCTTTTGTTAGATGCAACGGCCATGCAAGCTTGGGTACCGGGTGATGAATCAGCGGCAACAAAAGTGGCCGCCATTACAGGAGCTGTTAATGTTGCTGCGCCCAATAATACAGTTGAATATAGAGTTGCTTTGAAAGAAATCATAGTATTTGCCTCTTTGTTTATATGCAACTTAAGTATTGCTTAATGTAGCCGAAATGTTGTTAACTGAATGGGGTAAGCTGTAAGAAGATGTGTATATAAATCGTGCAATTTTGTAGGTGTATGAAAAGTTGTTCATAAATAATTTATTTTTGACACACTTTAGCGTTTTCCTACTGAAATATTTTTTCAGGCTGTTATTATCGCGCCCTAAATTTGTGGCATTTTATATTTTTGGAGCGCAATTGTGAATAAAACGTTAGCAAGTTACTACCAGCAAGCTTATGCATGTGAGCAACAGCATTTTAACCAATGTTTTTATTGCGGCTGTGAGGCAACAGAGCGCGATCATTGCCCGCCATTGCATATGCTACAAAGTATTATTGATCTAGGTGAAGAAGCTGACTTTGTTGCCATTGCAGCTTGTTATGAATGCCATGCATTACTTCACAATGAGCGATTAATGACCATTGATGAGCGATTTAGCAAACTTAAAAAGAAGTTATCTAATAAGTATGCAAAGCCTTTGCGCGTTTATAACATGTGGGAAGAAAACGAGCTCGCTGACATGAGTGATGAATTTGCTCATAGTATTCAAGCGGGTATGAAACTCGGTAAAGAAGCGGCTGAGCGACTTGCTTTTACGGGGTTTAGTTATGCTACTGAAGAAGCACGTGTCACAGTGCGTGAAAAAACCAAAGAGTTTGATGTAGAAGGCACTGTATTTACCGACTTTAAAGAAGCGCTTAATTATTGCATTAATGTTTTAAAGGTACAAAAAAGTGATTTTTATAAAATTTTAGTGGAAGACTATCAAGGTGATTTTAATAAGGCATTGAGCCAATACAGACATCGCCATGATAAAGTCACAGCCGCAAAAGATGGTAATACATTGATTAAAGATTTTTCAAAATTATATAAGCAAAACTCAGATTTTGTAACCCGAACGGTTAAACACTTTATAAGTAAAGATCCATCGCTCACCACCGAAGGAGCACTGGATAAGCTTTATAACAATTATATAAAAAAATAATTACAGAAACTCACCTTAAATAACCGCCTTTTCACCTGTTTTTTTAGCTTTATGTGTTTGCTTTCGCTAAAGTAGTAAAAAAACAGGAGAACCTAAAAACATGCAAAAATTTGCTCCCTCATTGTTAGCTGTTGGTTTAGCAGCAGCACTTGTTGGTTGCCAAGAAAGCGGCCCACAAGATCCAAAAGTAACCATTAATAAAAACCCATACCCAAGTACTTATCAGCCAGTAGCGACATCAAGCACCTTGATCACTAATGCAACGGTATTAACAGGTACGGGTGAGCGTTTAGATGAAGCTGACGTACTGATTGTTGACGGTAAAGTGCAGCAAGTTGGTAAAGATTTAACTGCTAATGCAGACACCACTATTGACGCGCAAGGTAAATGGGTAACACCAGGCATTATTGACGTTCATTCACATTTAGGTGCTTATCCAAATCCATCGGTTGAGTCTCATCAAGATGGTAACGAAATGACCAGCCCTAATACGGCAGAAGTATGGGTTGAGCATTCAATTTGGCCACAAGATCCAGGTTTTAATCGCGCACGTGAAGGCGGTATTACGTCATTACAAATTTTACCAGGTTCAGCTAATCTATTTGGTGGACGTGGCGTTACACTTAAAAATGTACCGGCTCATACCATGCAAGGAATGAAATTTCCTGATGCGCCATACGGTTTAAAAATGGCCTGTGGTGAAAATCCTAAACGTGTTTACGGTCGAAAAGGTGTATTACCGATGACACGTATGGGTAATATGGCAGGTTATCGCACAGCATGGATTGGCGCTCAAGAATATAAGCGTGAGTGGGATAAGTACGATGCTGATTACGCTGCGGGTAAAAACCCAGAAGCTCCACACCGAGATATTAAATACGATACATTGCGCGGTGTTTTAGAAGGTGACGTTCGTATTCATAATCACTGCTACAAAGCAGAAGAAATGGCGATGATGATCGACCTTTCAAAAGAGTTTAATTATCATGCGGGCACATTCCATCACGGTATTGAAGCATACAAAATTGCTGATTTACTGGCTGAAAACGGCTCGTGTGCTGCACTTTGGCCAGACTGGTGGGGCTTTAAAATGGAAGCCTACGATATGGTGCAAGAGAACGTAGCAATTGTTGATGCCGTTAAAAACTCATGTGCTGTTGTGCACTCAGATTCTGACACGACGATTCAACGCTTAAACCAAGAAGCAGCGAAAGTTATGTTCAGTGCAAACCAAAATGGGTTTGATATTTCTGAGCAGCATGCAATTAAGTGGATCACAGCTAATGCCGCTAAATCTTTAGGTATTGAAGATAAAACAGGCTCACTTGAAGCAGGCAAACAAGCTGATGTTGTTATTTGGAATCAAAGCCCGTTTAGTGTTTATGCAAAAGCAGAGCAAGTGTTTGTTGATGGTGCAAAAGTTTACGATAGAAACGATAGCGCATTCCAAGCACAAAGTGATTTTATGTTAGGTCAACAATAAGGAGCACCCAGAATGAAAAAATTATCACGTTCGTTTTCGCTTTCTCTGGTTGCTGCAGGGCTATTAGCATCGGGTACCGTGAGCGCAGAGTCACTGGCAATTATTAATGCAACTTTGCATACATCTTCAGATCAAGGTGTATTAGAAGGAGCTAGCATAGTTATGAATGATGGCAAAATCACTGCCATTAACCCTAGCGATTTTAAAGTTGACAAAGTTATTGATGCTCAAGGTCAAATAGTGACCCCAGGTTTTATAGCCAGTGTAAACCAGCTTGGCTTAGTTGAAGTAGGTGCGGTTGCCGGTTCTCGCGATGCAGGAGAAGACAAAGCGGGTATCGATTTTGATGCAAGCTTGGCATTTAATCCTCGTTCAAGCTTAATACCTTATGCACGTAAAGGCGGTATTACTCGCGATTTGATCACCCCTTACGGTGGTGACAGCATATTTGCAGGCCTTGCAAGTGTTGTTGATTTAAGTGGTAGCTTCGAAAGCGTAAATAAAAAGCAAGCAGCATTAGTGGTTCATTTGGGTGAACGCAGCAAAGGCTCTCGTGCATTTACCTTGCAAACACTTATCAATAAGTTAGATGAGCATCAAACTAAAGCAAGCAAAGAAGCTAAAAAAGATGACGCTAAGCCAAGTGCTGAAGACACCATAATGGCTAAAGTACTAAAAGGCGATATGCCATTACTAATTAGTGTGTCGCGTTCGGCTGATATTGTTGAACTAATAAAAGTGAAACAGCAGTTTGGCGTAAACATTGTCCTTAATGGCGCTCAAGATGCCGTTGTAGTTAAAGATCGCATCGCTAAAGCAGGCATTCCTGTGATCATTAGT
This sequence comes from Pseudoalteromonas sp. US3C1013, assembly GCF_048401115.1. Classification (GTDB taxonomy): domain Bacteria; phylum Pseudomonadota; class Gammaproteobacteria; order Enterobacterales; family Alteromonadaceae; genus Pseudoalteromonas; species Pseudoalteromonas undina. Next base: position 1,226,632 of record NZ_CP183075.1, read on the forward strand.
GCAATGGATAATTTACCAGGCAGCTTCGATTCATTGCATGCAAGCTTAAATAATGCCGGCATACTAGAAAAAGCCGGTGTTAAAGTGCTATTAACTGTGGGTGGCGATGCCAGCCACAATGTTTACCAGCTTCGCTACGATGCCGGTAACGCAGTGTCTTACGGTATGAGCCAACAAGGCGCATTAAAGGCCATGACTTCGAATGTGGCTGATGTATTTGGTATTAATGCCGGTAGCCTAGAAGTAGGTAAAGCCGCTGATGTTGTTATGTGGAGTAACGACCCGTTTGAGCTGAGCAGCCACGTGAATAAAATGTTTATTAATGGGGTTGAGGTTAGTACTGAATCTCGCCAAGATAAACTGCGTGAGCGCTATACAACAGAGTCGAACATGCCACGCGCGTACACAAAATAAACTTTTAAAGTTGAATTTAAAAGGCCGCATTAGCGGCCTTTTTTACGAACACCTTTCGCCTAAGCACAAAAAAGGCGCTCTATGAGCGCCTTTTCATTCATTTAACTGATTTATACTAGTTTAGATAAAATCTCGTTAAATGTTGTGCTCGGACGCATTGCTTTGAAGGCTGCATCATCATTTGGCTGGAAGTATCCGCCAATGTTCATTGCAGGACCCTGTGCATCGTTTAGCTCGCTAACAATTTGCTCTTTGTTGGTTTCAAGGTCGCTAGCAATTTGTGTAAATTGCGCTTTAAGCTCGCTATCTTCATTTTGCTTAGCAAGTTCTTGAGCCCAGAATAAAGATAAGAAGAAATGAGAACCACGGTTATCAATTTCTTTTACTTTACGTGAAGGCGACTTGTTTTCAGCTAAGAATGTACCCGTTGCTTTATCAAGCGTATCAGCAAGTACTTGTGCCTTGTTGTTACCTGTTGTCGTGCTTAGGTGTTCAAGTGACGCAGCAAGTGCTAAGAACTCACCTAAAGAATCCCAACGTAAGTGGTTTTCTTTTTCAAACTGTTGAACGTGCTTAGGAGCAGAACCACCCGCACCTGTTTCAAATAGACCACCGCCATTCATTAGTGGCACAATTGAAAGCATTTTAGCACTAGTGCCCAATTCTAAAATTGGGAATAAATCTGTTAGGTAATCACGTAATACGTTACCTGTTACAGAAATCGTATCTTTACCTTCTTTGATGCGTGCTAGTGAGAATAAGGTTGCATCCATTGGCGATAAAATTTGAATATCTAGGCCAGCAGTGTCGTGATCTGGCAGGTATTTATTCACTTTTTTGATTAGCTCAGCATCGTGTGCACGTTCTGCATCTAACCAGAAAATAGCCGGATTACCAGTTGCGCGAGCGCGGTTTACTGCAAGTTTAACCCAATCTTGAATTGGTGCATCTTTAACCTGACACATGCGCCAGATATCGCCTTGCTCAACACTGTGCTCAAGTAACGTATTGCCATTTGTGTCAACAACACGAATAGTACCGTCAGCTTTTGCTTCAAATGTTTTGTCATGTGAGCCGTACTCTTCCGCTTTTTGAGCCATAAGGCCAACGTTTGGTACGCTACCCATAGTCGTAGGATCAAAAGCACCGTGCTCTTTACAAAAATCAATGGTTGCTTGGTAAACGCCAGAGTAACAACGATCTGGAATTACAAAGCTTGTGTCTTGTAATTTATCGTCTTTATTCCACATTTGACCGCTTGAGCGAATTGCAGCAGGCATAGAAGCATCGATGATCACATCACTTGGTACGTGTAAGTTTGTAATGCCACGATGAGAATCAACCATTGCGATAGCAGGGCGGTTAGCATAAACAGCTTGAATATCTGCTTCAATTTCTTCGCGCTTAGCGTCATCTAATGTTTGAATTTTAGAGTACACATCGCCTAAACCGTTGTTTACATCAACACCTAGCTCTTCAAAAAGTGCACCGTGTTTTGCAAAAACGTCTTTGTAGAATACTTTTACAGCGTGACCAAAGATGATTGGATCAGATACTTTCATCATGGTTGCTTTCATGTGAAGCGAAAATAACACGCCTTTTTCTTTCGCTGCATTAATTTCAGCTTCTAGGAATGCTTGTAATTTTGCAGCGCTAATACGTGATGCATCAATTACTTCACCAGCAAGTAATGGCGTGCTTTGCTTAAGTACAGTGATATCGCCATTAGCCGCTACGTGTTCAATACGAACATCCGTTGCTTCATCAACAGTTACTGATTGCTCAGAACCAAAGAAGTCACCTTCTTCCATGCTTGCAACGTATGATTGTGAATCTTTGCTCCACGCGCCCATTGAATGCGGGTTATTACGTGCATACTCTTTCACTGAACCTGGTGCGCGACGGTCAGAGTTACCTTCACGAAGAACAGGGTTTACTGCGCTGCCTTTAATTTTATCGTATGCTGCTTGAATGGCTTTTTCTTCATCGTTTTTAGGTTCTACAGGGTATTCTGGAAGTGCATAACCTTTTTCTTGAAGCTCTTTAATTACAGCGCGAAGTTGCGGAACTGATGCACTAATGTTCGGTAATTTAATGATGTTAGCTTCTGGTGTTTTTGCCATTTCGCCAAGCTCTGCAAGTGCATCACCAATGCGTTGTTCTTCTGTTAGGTAATCCGGGAAGCTCGCAATTACACGACCAGCTAATGAGATGTCGCGTGTTTCAACTTCAACACCTGCCGCATTTGTGTACGCTTGGATAATAGGTAACAACGAATAAGTTGCTAGTGCCGGAGCTTCGTCCGTTTTTGTATAGATAATTTTTGATGTCATCATCATTCCTAGATAGTAGGCCGCATTGGCCAAATTCAACAATGCAAAGAAATCATCGCTTAATACCTTATAAATAAAGCATTAGTATATGCAATGAGTAGTCTGTTAGGTGTTGGTACTCGTATAACCTAAACAAGGTAAGAATAATCACACCTGACGGACTAGTGTCTTTTATAACTGAAATTTATGTAATTAAAAACTAGCCATTAGGCTAAAGTAATTACGTTTTACAGGATAAAGAGTGTAACAAGCTTGGCTAAAAAGGGCTAGGATTACGCGCCAAACGCCAGCAGTTAAACATCTAATACTGAAATTATTGGGGTAGATAAAATAAAATCAAGGAGCAGGGTTGAATTAACAAACAATGAAGCAATTTATATGTAAGTGGTTAGGGATATTTAGGGGATTAAGCGAGGATCTAAACAGGTCGCTCGCTTTAGTCTCATATTTACAATCACTCTATAATATCGCCGTTAGGGGCTATATTAGTAGCGTGTAGACCTTTAGGGCCCTGTTGTAATTCGAAGGTAACATCTTGACCAGCTTTAAGCGTCTTGTATCCGTCCATTACAATAGTGGAGTAATGAGCAAAAATGTCGTTCTCGCAACCGTCTTCTACGATGAAACCAAAACCTTTGGCGTTGTTGAACCATTTGACTTTACCACAAGCCATACTTCTACATCCTTCTATAAGTTGACTAATTTAGTTATCCTAAACTGTATTGTTTGCTAGACTGACTAAGGTTTAATCAATCACCATTTGACTGTAGTTTATTTAAGCAACCAGTCAAGTGTTTTAGGTTATTTTTTAACATTTTATTTATTTTTTTATTCAAGTTTGCTTGAGTTACAAAGACAAGACTATATTTAATTATGAGTGGTATGAAAGATTCTGGTGTTATCGACACCGTTCGCGATAGTGAAAAGCAAAAGTTGCAGCCACCGCGAAAATATAAAGTTGTGTTAAACAACGATGATTACACGCCGATGGATTTTGTAATAGAGATCTTAATGACGTTTTTTAATATGGATAGCGATAGAGCAACTGATGTGATGCTGCAAATACATCAGCAAGGTAAGGGCATATGTGGTGTTTACAGCGCCGACGTAGCACATACTAAGGCTGAGCAAGTTAACCGCTACTCAAGGGATAACGAGCATCCACTGCTATGTAGTTGTGAGCAGGAATAAATACCACAAAGGTGAACTTTCATCTTTGAAGTGCGGTATAAAATTATTATCTCTGTAAGGGGTTGCCAATGCTAAATAAAGACTTAGAACTAACTTTGAACACTGCGTTTCGTGAAGCGCGTACACGTCGTCATGAGTTTATGACCGTAGAGCACCTTTTATTAGCTCTACTCGACAACCCATCAGCTGGAGAAGCGCTTAATGCGTGTGGTGTTGACGTTTCTGGATTAAAAACAGAGTTACTTGAATTTATTGATGAAACCACACCGGTTATTCCTGATTTAGAAGAAGAGCGCGAAACTCAACCAACACTTGGTTTTCAGCGAGTATTACAGCGCGCTGTATTTCATGTGCAATCTTCTGGCAAAAATGAAGTGACAGGCGTTAATGTGCTGGTCGCTATTTTTTCTGAGCAAGAAAGCCAAGCCGTGTACTTACTTAAAAAGAACGATATTTCTCGACTTGATATTGTTAACTTTATTTCTCATGGGATTGCCAAAGGTGACGACGAATTAGGCGATGATACCGACGATATTCATGAAGAGGTGCAAGAAGTAGCAAGCGAAGAAGCGAGTAAGCTCGACAGCTTTACAACTAACCTTAATATACACGCTAAAGAGGGTAATATTGACCCGCTTGTTGGCCGTGACAGTGAAGTAGAGCGCACAGTGCAAGTGCTGTGTCGTCGTAAAAAGAATAACCCATTACTGGTTGGTGAAGCCGGCGTAGGTAAAACTGCCATTGCCGAGGGCTTAGCCTATCGTATTGTTAACGAACAAGTGCCTGAAGTCATTGCAGATGCGGTTGTGTACTCTTTAGATATGGGCGCGTTACTTGCCGGTACCAAATACCGAGGCGATTTTGAAAAACGCTTTAAAAGTTTATTAAAAGAGTTACAAGCAAAACCAGGTTCAATTTTATTTATTGATGAAATTCACACCATTATTGGTGCAGGTGCTGCCTCAGGTGGGGTAATGGATGCCTCAAACTTAATTAAGCCGTTACTCTCAAGTGGGCAATTACGTTGTATGGGTTCTACCACTTACGGTGAGTACAAGAATATTTTTGAAAAAGATCGCGCCCTAGTTCGTCGTTTTCAAAAAATTGATGTGCTTGAACCTAGTGTTGAAGATACCACTAAAATTCTTAACGGCTTAAAAGATCGTTACGAAGCACACCATGGTATTCGTTATACGCAAAAAGCGTTAAAAGCAGCCGCTGAGCTAAGTGCCAAGTATATTAATGAGCGTCACTTACCTGATAAAGCGATTGACGTTATTGATGAAGCAGGCGCAAGCCAACGGCTACTGCCTACGTCCAAGCGTAAAAAAACCATTGGTGTATCTGATATTGAGATGATTGTGTCTAAAATGGCGCGTATTCCGCCTCAAAATGTGTCGTCGTCTGATAAAGAAACGCTGAAAAACTTAGACCGTAATTTAAAAATGTTGGTGTTTGGACAAGATCAATCCATTGATGCATTAACTTCTGCTATTCGCTTATCGCGCTCAGGTTTAGCAAACGAGAACAAACCGGTTGGTTCGTTTTTATTTGCAGGCCCAACAGGGGTAGGTAAAACAGAGGTTACCAAGCAATTAGCTAAATGCATGGGTGTTGAGTTTATTCGTTTTGATATGTCTGAATACGTTGAGCGCCATGCGGTGAGCCGTTTAATCGGTGCTCCTCCGGGTTATGTAGGTTTTGAACAAGGCGGCTTATTAACAGAAGCGGTGATCAAAAACCCACATGCAGTGGTATTGCTGGATGAAATTGAAAAAGCGCATCCTGATATCTACAACATTTTATTACAAGTTATGGATCACGGTACGCTAACAGATAATAACGGCCGAAAAGCTGACTTTAGAAACGTAGTAGTAGTGATGACCACCAATGCCGGCGTACAAGAAACCACGCGTAAGTCGATTGGTTTTAGTGAGCAAGATCACACACACGATGCAATGGGTGAAATTAACAAAGTATTTTCACCTGAATTTAGAAACCGCTTAGATAACATTATTTGGTTTAATCACCTCGAAAAAGAGGTTATTTTGCAAGTGGTTGATAAATTTGTTGTTGAGTTACAAGCGCAACTGGATAAGAAGTCAGTTAACCTTGAGCTTACTTCTAAAGCTCGTGAGTGGTTGGCTGATAAAGGCTATGACAAAGCAATGGGCGCGCGTCCTATGGCGCGTGTTATCCAAGAAGATCTTAAAAAGCAATTGGCTAACGAAATACTGTTTGGTGAGCTAATTTCTGGCGGTACGGTAAAAGTATCGGTTAAAGATAAAAAACTGCGTTTTGATTACGAGAGTGACTTAACGCCAGCCTAACCTAAAAAAGTTAGCAATTTAAAAAGCCTGCTTTATGCAGGCTTTTTTATTTGCCAAAGAAATAGGCAACAAAAAACCCAGCAAAGGCTGGGTTTTTTGTTTATTAAATGTAATTACTGGCTACTACCATTAATTACATTTAATAAACGCTTAAAGCTAGTTTTCACTAGCCAAAAACTAAATCTCGTTTACGCACTTACTTAGCGAGCACGGAATACGATACGACCTTTCGATAAATCGTAAGGAGTCATTTCTACCGTTACTTTATCGCCGGTTAAAATACGGATATAGTTTTTGCGCATTTTACCTGAAATATGAGCCACAACTACGTGACCATTTTCTAGCTCAACTCGGAACATTGTATTTGGTAAAGTATCAAGGACTGTCCCTTGCATTTCGATTACGTCTTCTTTCGCCATGTTTAGCGTAACACCTCTTTAATAGTTAAACGCTGCAGATTTTGCCCAAAATACGCCAATAAGTAAAGGCGCAGGGGCTATTTTTGTAAATTAAATAGCCACCCACTGGTCATTGAGCTGTTTTTGGGCAGGTAAAAACTGGGTTTTATACTTCATTTTGTCGCATTCATCTATTTGATAGCCTAAATAAACAAACTGTTTGTGTTGCTGTTTAGCAAATTTAAGCTGCTGTAATATCATTACAGTCCCTAAACTGAAGTGTTCGTAGTCAGGGTCAAAAAATGTATAAATAGCGGAAATAGCGTTGTCCATACAATCAGTTACAGCAACGGCTACTAAGTTTTCTTGATCCCAAAGCTCTATAAAGGTGATGGTTAACCAGCTACAAAACAAAAAACTTTGAAATTGTGATTTATCAGGTGGATACATAGAACCGTCTTGATGACGTAAACTAATGTATTTACTGTAAAGTGGGTAGTATTGTTCGCGTTCAACCTGTGAATATTTTACCTCAAAGCGGTTTTTTGCTTTGTTAAGTTTACGTTTTTGCGATTTTGTCGGCATAAACTCATCAGCTAAAACGCGCACAGAACTACATGCGCTGCAAATAGGGCAGTGCGGGCGATAAATTTGGTTACCGCTGCGACGAAAGCCTAATCCTAATAATGATTCAAACTTGTTGCTGCTGTAACAACTTGGGTCGAGTATCACCAGCAGTTGTTCTTGGCGATCAGGTAAATAACTGCATTCAAACGGTTGGCTTAGGCCTATACGAGCCGGAAGTTGTTCATTCATATATCGCGATTAGCTCCTGTGGCTGCCACATACTGGCAGCTGGGGTGTAACACTGTGCTTTATTAAGTTTAGTTAAAAATTCTTCACGTGGAATCACGCTGGCACCTAACGACATTAAATAAGGATTTTCTAATTGGCAATCAATAAAATGCGCATTATGGCGCTTAAGCCAATTAACCAGCGCCCACATCGCCAGTTTGGAGCAATTTGTTTGATGATGAAACATTGATTCACCACAAAAAACGCCAGTTTGCATAATCCCATATAAGCCGCCTACAAGCTCTCCCTCACGCCATACCTCTAAACTATGAGCTAAGCCATTGTAATGCGCTTTTATGTACGCCTGTTGCATTTGCGGGGTGATCCAAGTGCCATCGGTATCAAGACGTTGATCGCGGCACGCTTCTATCACTTCTTCAAAGGCATGATTAATGGTTACGGTGACCGGGTGCTTTTTTAAATGTTTTCGTAAGCTTTTACTAACATGAAAGTCATTAAGCTCAACAATACCGCGCTCACTGGGTGACCACCACATAATTGGCTCTTGTTCACTAAACCACGGAAAAATACCAGATAAATAGGCATTTTTTAATCGCGTTACCGATAAGCATCCACCAATGGCAAGTAAACCATCTGGATCATCTAATGCATGGCTGGGATCAGGAAAAGCAAAATGGCTCGTAGCGAGTTGATAGAGTTGTTTAGTCATAACACCGATTGAATAACTGCATGGTCAAGATAAAGTGTAACCTGTTGCTTTAAAATCACAAACCACAAATTATTGGGTTGTCCATAGGGTTGAGCAGGGCTTACATTCCTGTGAGGTAAATTTTAGCCAAAAAAAAAGCGCGTTTAAAACGCGCTTTAATTATTAGCTTAAAAAGTGCTAACTAATAGAATTAGCTAACCACTTTTACTGGTACTGCTTGTCCAGCGTTGAACTTAGTTGTCATTGCTTCTTCAACAGGTGTAAACGATGTAAGGTCAATACCTTCAACCGCAGACTTGTACTCTTCGATAGTCGGGAAACGACCAAGAACAGAAGATAGAACTACAACTGGCGTAGAACCTAGAAGTGACTCACCTTTTTTCTCAGATGTATCGGCTACTACACGGCCTTGGAAAAGACGTGTTGATGTTGCGATAACAGTATCACCAGGTTCTGCTTTTTCTTGGTTACCCATACATAAGTTACAACCAGGACGTTCTAGGTATAAGATATTTTCATACTTAGTACGTGCAGCCGTTTTTGGTTTTGCATCGTCAAATTCAAAACCTGCGTATTTAGCAAGAATATCCCAATCGCCTTCAGCTTTAAGCTCATCAACAATGTTGTATGTTGGTGGCGCAACAACTAATGGCGCTTTGAATGAGATAGAACCGTTTTTCTTCTCAAGGTTACGTAGCATGTGAGCAATAATTTTCATATCGCCTTTGTGAACCATACACGAACCAACAAAACCTAAATCAACAGGCTTGTCGTTGTAAAAAGAAACAGGGCGGATCACATCGTGAGTATAACGCTTAGAAACATCATCGTTATTTACGTCTGGATCGGCAATCATTGGCTCAACGATTTGGTCCAAATCAACCACAACTTCTGCGTGGTATTTAGCGTTGTCGTCTGGAGAAAGTGCTGGCTCTTCACCAGATTGAATACCTGCAATACGCTTGTCGGCTAAATCGATTAGACCTTGTAGCGTTTGTGCTTCGTTTTCCATACCTTTGTTGATCATGATTTGGATACGTGACTTAGCAAGTTCAATTGACTTAATTAACGTTTCATCATTTGAAATACAGATTGACGCTTTCGCTTTCATTTCTGCAGTCCAGTCAGTGAAAGTAAACGCTTGGTCAGCCATTAGGGTACCAATGTGAACTTCAATGATACGGCCTTGGAACACGTTTTCGCCGCCAAATTGCTTAAGCATTTGCGCTTGCGTTGCATGTACAACGTCGCGGAAATCCATGTGCTTAGCCATTTTGCCTTTAAACGTCACTTTAACTGAATCAGGAATTGGCATCGCTGATTCACCCGTTGCAAGTGCAACAGCAACAGTACCTGAGTCGGCACCAAAGGCAACGCCTTTAGACATACGTGTATGCGAGTCACCACCAATGATGATAGCGCGATCATCAATTGTAATGTCGTTCAATACTTTGTGAATAACGTCAGTCATTGCATGGTAAACGCCTTTCGGGTCACGTGCAGTGATCAAACCAAACTTATTCATAAACGCCATTAGTTTAGGAATGTTTGCTTGTGCTTTGCTATCCCATACTGATGCTGTATGACAACCAGACTGGTAGGCACCATCAACAAGAGGTGAAATCGTTGAAGCAGCCATTGCTTCTAGTTCTTGTGCTGTCATTGGACCGGTTGTATCTTGCGAACCAACGATGTTCACTTTAACGCGAACGTTTGAGCCTGCGTGAAGTGGCGTATCTGATAGTACACCTACCGCATTACGGTTAAAGATTTTTTCAACCGCTGTTAAGCCTTGACCTTCGTGTGAAATTTCTTTTGAAGGTGCGTAAACAAGCGGCGTTTCAATGCCAAGAGTTTCAGCAGCAAACGTTTGTAGTTTCTTACCAAATACAACGGCGTAAGAACCACCGGCTCTCATGAATTCAACTTTTTGCGGTGTGAACGCTGATGAAATATCAACAAGTTCTTTATCACCGTTATAAAGCTTCTTCTCTTTAGTATTGATTGTTAATACAGTACCAGTAGCAACAGAGTAAGCTTCTTCAAGCACTGCGTCACCGTTTGCATCAGTTACTGTATTGCCGTCTGCATCTACTTTCTTAACCCAGTTTTTAAGGTCAAGACCAATACCGCCAGTTACATCAACCGTTGTTAAGAAGATTGGCGCAATACCATTTGTACCTGCAACAACAGGTGCAATGTTGATGAAAGGAACGTATGGGCTTGCTTGTTTACCAGCCCAAAGTGCTACGTTATTCACACCAGACATACGAGATGAACCAACGCCCATGGTGCCTTTTTCAGCAATAAGCATTACTTTAGCGTTAGGGTGTTTCTTTTGAAGGGCAACGATTTCTTGTTGTGCTTCTTCAGTGATCATACATTTACCGTGTAATTCACGGTCAGCACGTGAGTGTGCTTGGTTACCTGGAGACAGTAAATCAGTTGAGATGTCGCCTTCACCAGCAATGTAAGTTACTACTTCGATTTTTTCTTCGATGTCAGGTAATTTTGTAAAGAATTCAGCTTTTGAGAAGCTCTCTAGTAATTCTTTAGCAATTGGGTTACCTGCTTCGTAGGCCGCTTTTATGCGCTCCATATCTGCATCGTATAAGAATACCTGAGTTTTCAGTACTTCTGCAGCTTGTGCTGCGATTTTTGCGTCATCAGCAAAGGCTAAATCAATTAGCATTTCAATCGATGGGCCGCCTTTCATGTGTGAAAGTAGTTCGAATGCAAATTCTGGAGTGATCTCTGCAACGTGCTCTTCACCTAAAATGATTTCTTTTAGAAACTGTGCTTTAACGCCCGCAGCACTGGTTGTTCCAGGTAAAGTATTAAAAATAAAGAAATGCAGTGAATCTTTACGATGCTCGTTATTAGTATCTTTAATTTGATTAATTATTTCTGATACTAGTTCAGCGCTATCGATTGGTTGTGGGCTTAATCCAAGCTCCGTTTTACGGGTTTGGATTTCTTCCATATATTTTGTATACAAACTCATAGAAAACTCTCGGTAATTTACTTGATATGAAGTTAAGCATTTTAACTGATTTTACAGTTTCTAGTAATGCCTAAATGAATAAAGCTTTTATTCCTGACGATAATTATAGCTAGTTTTACTTATATAATTTGACGGTATTTGTTGCTCACCCTTAGATCCTATCGCACCTAAGCCATTAATTGTATAAATAAAACTAATTTCAATTATAAGTACAATGAATTTTGGTGTGAGTACAGTTATGTTTGGGCATAAAAAAGGGCTGAAAATTCAGCCCTTTTTTAATTTAGATTCTAAATTACAGATTATCTAAAAAGCGTTCTGCATCAAGTGCAGCCATACAGCCAGTACCGGCAGAGGTAATCGCTTGACGGTAAATATGGTCAGATACATCACCAGCAGCAAATACACCTGGCACACTGGTTTGGGTTGCATTACCGTTTAGACCAGATTCAACCACTAGGTAGCCGTCTTTCATTTCTAGCTGACCTTCAAACATATCGGTGTTTGGCTTATGGCCAATGGCAATAAACACACCCGCTAAATCAAGTTCTTCAGTAGCATCTGACGCCACATCTTTAATGCGAACGCCGGTCACACCCATTTGGTCACCAAGTACTTCATCAAGTGTACGGTTGTAGTGCATTACAACATTACCGTTCGCAGCTTTTTCAGCAAGGCGGTCAGCAAGAATTTTTTCACTACGGAAACTGTCACGACGGTGAATAACATGAACTTCATCAGCAATGTTAGATAGGTATAACGCTTCTTCAACCGCTGTGTTACCACCACCAACAACCGCTACTTTTTGACCTTTATAGAAAAAGCCGTCACAGGTTGCACAAGCAGAAACACCACGGCCTTGGAAATTAGTCTCAGACTCTAAGCCTAAATATTTCGCAGAGGCACCGGTTGCAATAATTAAAGCATCACATGTGTAAGTACCTTGGTCACCGGTTAGTGTGAAAGGGCGCTTAGATACGTCAACTTTGTTGATGTGGTCGAACACAATTTCAGTTTCAAAGCGTTCTGCATGCTCTTTCATACGATCCATTAATGCAGGGCCGGTTAAACCGTGTGCATCGCCAGGCCAGTTTTCAACTTCAGTGGTGGTTGTTAGCTGGCCACCTTGTTGAATACCGGTAATTAAAACAGGGTTTAAATTAGCACGTGCAGCGTAAACTGCGGCTGTGTAGCCTGCAGGGCCCGAACCTAAAATAAGTAACTTACAATGTTTTGCTTCAGTCATGATCTTTTCCTAAACGTTTAATACGGTTTTAATGCGCCCGATTCTAAGAAAAACAAGTAGGAAGTAAATAAAAGATGAGATTATTTTTTTTCGCAAATTACAAAGCTGTTCATTAATGTGTACTAGTAAATGCTTTAAAGGCAGCCCCCGCCTAATAAATAGACTGTTAGCCAATAAAACGACGTTAATTCATGACCAGCCTGATTTTTTTTGTTATCTTTTAACTAATTTTGATTTGTCACTGCTTAATTATGTGACCTAAGTGAATAGGCAACTATGTTATTTTGGCAAGAGAAACCCGCATTTGGGTTGACTTCAAAAGACGTTAACGTCTTAACCAATGCGCAAGAATACCGTACGCAATTGTTAGATTTAATTGCCAACGCAAAAAAACGAATTTATATCACCACACTTTACTTACAAGATGATGAAGCGGGTCGTGAAATATTAGCCGCACTACACAGTGCATCGTTAGCTAACCCTTCGCTTGAAATTAAAGTACTGGTTGATTTTCATCGCGCACAGCGTGGTTTAATTGGTGCAGAAAAGTCAGAGGGCAATGCAAGCTTATATTGCGACAGCTTAGAGAAGTTTAATTCAAACGTTCAAGTGTATGGTGTTCCCGTAAAAGCCAAAGAACTGTTTGGGGTATTGCATTTAAAAGGCTTTGTTATAGACGACACATTGCTCTACAGCGGTGCCAGTTTAAATAATGTGTATTTGCAATATAGCGACCGATACCGACTCGATCGCTACTTTTTAGTCTCGCAAAGCGAATTATGTGACTCAGTGGTCGATTTTATCGAATCAACTTTATTGAGCTCTGAAGCGGTACCAAGAATTGATCAACGACCGCTTAAACGCATGGCTGACTTTAAGCTTGAACAAAAGCAACTTATGCGTGAGCTTAAATCGGCAAGCTATAAAAGTGCGCAGAACTTGAATACTCATGCAATGGGCATTCGTTTATTTTTAGGTTTAGGCCGTCGTAATAATGAGCTTAATCGCTTAATTAAAGCGTTATTTGATACCACCGAGCAAGAGCTGGTGTTATACACGCCGTATTTTAATTTTCCGGCGCCATTAATGCGCTCTTTACGCAGGCTATTAAAGCAAGGTAAACAAGTCACTATTGTGGTGGGCGATAAAACTGCAAACGATTTTTACCTGCCACCTAGCGAGCCATTTAGTAAAATTGGTGCGTTACCGTATTTATACGAAACTATTTTACATAAGTTTGTAAAATCGCAAAAACGCCACATAGATAATGGCAACTTAAACGTATACCTTTGGAAACACGAGAGTAACTCGTTTCATCTAAAAGGGATTTGCTGTGACCGTAAAGTGCATTTACTTAGTGGGCATAACCTAAATCCGCGCGCGTGGGGGCTGGATATCGAAAATGGCATTCTGATAGAAGATCCTGAACAATCTATCATGCGCGACATTGATAATGAACGCCAAGAAATTTTAAAGCATTGTCGTCGTTTAACCGGTCCAGATGATTTAGAAACCATGAGCGATTACCCGCAGCCAGTGAAAAAGCTACTTGGTCAAGCTAAGCGCGTAAAAGTCGATTTTATTATTAAACGATTTATATAACACTTGGGTCTGTTGACCACAGACCCTAAAATTTAGATACAAAAAAAGCAGCTAATTAGCTGCTTTTTTAATGCTTATACCTAAATTATGGCTTAGGTATAAGCGGTAACAATAATAGTTACGCGTTTTCTACTGCAGTGCGTGGGTCAACATATTCCATGTTGAACGCTTCAGCTACTTCTTTGTATGTTACTTGGCCTTTAATTACGTTTAAGCCTTTTAAGAAGTGAGCGTCATCTAGTAGTGCTTTTTTGTAACCTTTGTTTGCAAGGTTAATGATGAACGGTAATGTTGCATTATTAAGTGCAAATGTAGATGTACGTGGAACAGCACCAGGCATGTTAGCAACACAGTAGTGAACAACTTCATCAACGATGAAAGTAGGATCAGCGTGCGTAGTTGCTTTAGAGGTTGCAATACAACCACCTTGGTCAATCGCAACATCAACAATAGCAGCACCTGGCTTCATTGCTTTAATGTGTTCAGCAGTCACTAGTTTAGGTGCAGCAGCACCTGGGATAAGCACGCCACCAATTACTAGGTCAGCTTCTAATACGTGCTTTTCAAGCGCATCAGCTGTTGAGTAAATAGCTTTAACTTTGTTACCAAACTGTGCGTCTAGTGCACGTAGTACGTCGATGTTACGGTCAAGTACAACAACCTCAGCACCTAAGCCAACCGCCATTTGTGCAGCGCTACGACCAACCATGCCGCCACCAATAACAACAACTTTAGCTGGCTCAACACCTGGTACACCACCTAGTAACATACCACGACCGTGGTTTGCTTTTTCTAGCGCTTGTGCACCTGCTTGAATAGACATACGGCCCGCTACTTCACTCATTGGTGCCAATAGTGGTAAACCGCCGCGTGCATCAGTTACTGTTTCATAAGCAATACAGATTGCTTTACTTTTAACAAGGTCTTCAGTTTGTGGAAGATCCGGTGCAAGGTGAAGGTAAGTGAAAAGAATTTGGTCTTCACGTAACATTGCACGCTCAACAGCTTGTGGCTCTTTTACCTTGATGATCATTTCTGCTTTTGCAAAAACGTCAGCAGCTGTTTCTAAAATTTCAGCGCCTGCTTGAACATAATCATCATTTGTAAAACCAATGCCCATACCAGCATTCGTTTCAACAATCACTTGGTGGCCGTGATTTACAAGTTCGCGAACACTCGCAGGAACCATACCTACACGGTACTCGTGGTTTTTAATTTCTTTAGGTACACCAATAATCATAATTTTGCCTTGTTAGAACGGGATAAAAATTTTCCACTATTATATTCATGCTAGGGTAGTGTGTCTCACCTTTTTTTAAGTCCTTTATAGTGTTAGTATCTGTAAAATTAATTTTATTAGAATAAAAAACTAAAAAGCCATGCATAACTTATTAGACCGTATTGATCGCAAAATTTTAGTCGAATTACAACTTGATGGCCGCCTGTCAAATGTTGAACTGGCCCGACGAGTTGGCCTAAGCGCCACGCCCTGTCTAGAGCGAGTGAAAAAGCTAGAGCGAGAAGGGTATATTTTAGGCTATAAAGCAGTGGTTGATCCTGCCAAGCTTGGTCAAGGGCTTTCTGTGTATGTGGAAGTAACCATTACCAAAACATCGCCCGACGTGTTTGAAGAGTTCAGTGCTGCTGTTAGAAAACACGAAGAAATTATAGAATGTCATTTGGTTTCGGGTAATTTCGACTTTTTATTAAAAACCCGGGTTAACGATATGTCAGAATACCGAGGCGTACTCGGTGATATATTATTAAAGCTGCCCAATGTGAGTGAAAGTCGTACCTACGTGGTGATGGAAGAAGTAAAAGGTGAAGAAGGCGTTGTTATTCGTCCTTTTGTTGCTTAATGATAAAGTAACAGCCTTTAATATACTTTTATTGTTGCAGCCAACTTTGCTTTTTTAATGAGTGTACGACTAAATAATAAAAACTTGTTCATAATCAGGCCATCATGGTTAAGATAAAGTGCATCAAAATACATTTCCTGCTAAGGTATTCTATTGCCAAGTGAGTGTAAAAAATAATAATGAGGGATAGGTAATTATGCGCCTAAACGGTGTACAAAGACTATTAGAAACGGGGCTCATCGTCAGCACCTTTGCAGCGGTATTTATTTTATGTGCTTTAATTAGTTTTCATCCTGCCGATCCTGCTTGGTCGCAAACGGGTGAGTTTACCAATGTACAAAATATCACAGGTACGGCGGGCGCGTGGGTGGCCGACATTTTACTTCTTACCTTTGGTTGGCTTGCCTATTTTGTGCCAGCGGCCATTCAGCTGCTTGGCTATTTAGTGTTTAAGCAGCCACACCGTATTTTGCAACTCGATTACACCACACTTGGATTACGCATTATTGGCTTTGCGCTGTTTATTACCTCAGCAACCGCTATTAGCAGTATTAATTTTGATGATATTTATAATTTTTCATCCGGTGGGGTGGTGGGCGATGTGATTGCATCGGCGATGATGCCAGCGTTTAATTTTACCGGTACCTCTATTTTACTGCTGTGTTTCTTTTTTGCAGGGTTAACCCTATTAACAGGTGTGTCGTGGGTACAATTTGTTGATTATTTAGGTGACTTAATAGTTAGGTTATACCGCTTTTTGGTCACCTATGCTCGAGGTTGGATGCAGCGCGAGCACATTGCAGGTAAAGTACAAGACGAGCAACCCGATGCCTATTTTGAAGACGACACACGACAACAAGAACCTGAACTTGCTAATAAAACAGCAGACAAACCCAAAGCAATCGATAAACCCGCAACTAAAGTAAACGCGCCGCAAGACGACGAGTTTATGCCGTTTGACGAACTCGACCAAATACTCGATCAAGAAATTAGTTTTAGCGCCATAGACGATGAACCTATGGACACAGAAGCGGCGCTTAATGCGCTGGATCAAAGCCCAGTGGTTGAACCTGAAAAACCAGCTACAACCGTGGTTTCACCAGCAAGACCCATTAACAAGCCAAAATCAGGGTTTCAACCGCCGCCAACTGCCAAAGAGAAGTTTGAGCAATTATTAGAGCAAGAGCCACCTCCGGGGCCATTGCCATCATTGGATTTACTAGACAGACCCGACAAAGCAAAAAATCCAATTTCGCAAGAAGAGCTTGATAGTGTATCGCGCCTTGTAGAAACAAAACTACTCGATTTTAACGTGCAAGCAACCGTGGTTGGAGTTTACCCTGGGCCTGTTGTTACCCGTTTTGAGCTTGATTTAGCACCGGGTATTAAGGTGTCTAAAATTACTGGGCTGTCAAAAGATTTAGCGCGCTCGCTATCGGCAATTAGTGTGCGAGTGGTTGAAGTTATTCCGGGTAAAACCTATATCGGTATTGAGCTGCCTAATAAATACCGTGAAATTGTACGTTTATCAGAAGTGATAAACGCACCTAAGTTTGAGCAAAACCCATCGCCATTAACCATGGTGCTTGGTAAAGATATTGCAGGGCAACCTGTGTGTGCTGACCTAGGTAAAATGCCACATTTATTAGTTGCCGGTACAACCGGTTCAGGTAAGTCAGTGGGCGTTAATGTAATGATATTAAGCTTACTGTATAAATCGGGCCCAGAAGATGTTCGTATGATCATGATTGACCCGAAAATGCTTGAGCTTTCTGTTTACGAAGGTATTCCGCATTTATTGTGTGAAGTTGTAACCGACATGAAAGAAGCCGCTAACGCGCTGCGTTGGTGTGTAGGTGAAATGGAACGCCGCTATAAGCTGATGTCGGCTTTAGGTGTACGTAACTTAAAAGGTTATAACCAAAAAGTAATGGAAGCCAAAGAAGCGGGCTACCCAATAATGGATCCATTATTTAAAGACACCGATGGCATGAAAGACGGCCCAGATGAGCTAGATAAATTACCTAGCATAGTGGTGGTTATTGACGAATTTGCCGACATGATGATGATTGTAGGTAAAAAAGTTGAAGAGCTAATTGCTCGTATTGCGCAAAAAGCGCGTGCTGCGGGTATTCACTTAATTTTGGCAACGCAGCGTCCGTCGGTTGATGTAATAACCGGTTTAATAAAAGCGAATATACCTACACGTATGGCGTTTCAGGTATCAAGTAAAATAGACTCGCGCACCATACTTGATCAACAAGGCGCAGAAAACTTATTAGGCATGGGTGACATGCTTTATTTACCGCCAGGCACCAGTGTGCCAGAGCGTGTGCATGGCGCGTTTGTAGACGACCATGAAGTACATGCTGTAGTAAACGATTGGAAAGCCCGTGCTAAACCAAATTACATAGACGAGATTTTAAATGGCGATGCCACTGAAGATATTTTATTACCAGGGGAAGCCAGTGAAAATGGCGATGAAGAGTCAGATCCGTTATACGACGAAGCGGTTGCCTTTGTAATAGAAACCGGCAAAGTCTCGGTATCATCAGTGCAACGTAAATTACGTGTAGGCTATAACCGTGCTGCACGTTTAGTAGAACAAATGGAAACATCAGGTATCGTGAGTGCACCAGGACACAACGGCGCACGCGATGTATTAGTACCTAATGGAGCAAATTAATGAAAAAATTAAGTAGTTTATTATTAGTATTAGGCAGTTTAGTGGTTATGCCCAGCTTTGCTGACGACAGCCAAGCATTACAAGATAAGTTATCGACCTTAAAAAGCTTTAAAGCACAATTTAAACAAAACGTAACCGACGGTGAAGGCCAACTGGTAATGCAAGGCCAAGGCAATATTGCGCTGCAACAGCCATTGATGATTCGCTGGCAGCAAACTAACCCAGACGACACTTTATTTGTGTCAAACGGCGATAAAACCTATTACTTTGATAGCTTTGCTGAGCAAGTAACCATCATGAAAACCAGCGGTTTAATTGACTCTACACCGTTTATATTGCTCACCTCTAAAGACCCTGCGCAATGGGAAAAGTACAGTGTGCTTGCCACCGACTTAGGCTTTAGCATTACCCCAAATAAAGGCGTAGAAAGCCAAGTAGAGCAGCTTGATATTACTTTTGCTGATAACGAAAAAGGGCTTGCAAAACTGGTAGTTAAAGATAACTCAGGCCAGCTATCTGCGTTTATATTTAGCAATGCACAGGTTAATACTGAGCTTGATAAAACAACTTTTGAATTTACCCCGCCAGCGGGTGTAGAAATAGACGATCAGAGTAACGGTGAGTAATTTAGGTTTTAACTTTGGGCCCGATGTACGTCCACTCGCTGCGCGTATGCGCCCTTTATCGCTTAACGATTACATAGGGCAGCAGCATTTACTAAGTAACGACAAACCGCTGCATCAAGCCATTGTTGCAGGGCGCTGCCATAGTTTAATTTTATGGGGGCCGCCGGGGGTAGGTAAAACTACGCTGGCGCAAATTATTGCCAACCATGCCGACGCTGAACTAATTCAAATGTCGGCAGTAACCGCTGGCGTAAAAGATATTCGCGATAGCGTAACCCAAGCGCGCGATAACTTACAAAGCCGCGGCCAGCGTACTCTAATGTTTGTTGACGAAGTACACCGCTTTAATAAGTCTCAGCAAGATGCGTTTTTACCCCACATTGAAGATGGCACTTTTATATTTGTAGGCGCGACTACCGAAAATCCGTCGTTTGCGCTTAATAACGCGATTTTGTCTCGCGCAAGGGTGTATGTATTAAAATCCTTGCAAGAAAGCGATTTATACACAGTAATAGAGCGCGCGCTCAAACAAGACGAGCAATTAAGCCAAAAACACATTGTGATTGCTGACAACGCTAAACAAGCGCTGTGCCAAGCAAGCGGTGGCGATGCCCGTAAAGTACTTAATTTACTTGAGCAAGCGGTAGATTTAACCACCGAGCAAAAAGGCAAGTACAACGTAGACGAACACGTACTGAGCCAAGTACTGCCCACCCACTTAGCCAAGTATGATAAAGGCGGCGATGAATTTTACGATTTAATTTCGGCGTTTCATAAATCGGTGCGAGGCAGTTCGCCCGATGGTGCGCTTTATTGGTACTGCCGTATTTTAGCCGGTGGCGGCGACCCGCTTTATGTTGCAAGGCGCTTATTAGCAATTGCTACAGAAGACATTGGTAACGCCGATCCACGAGCCATGGAAGTGGCTTTAAACGCATGGGATATTTTTCAGCGTGTTGGCCCAAGCGAAGGTGAGCGCGCCATTGCACAGGCCACCTTATATTTAGCCAGTGCACCTAAAAGTAATGCGGTTTATATGGCGTTTAACCAAGCCAAACAGGACGCTAAAAACGAGCCAAGCTACCCGGTACCAGAGCATTTACGTAATGCCCCCACCAATTTAATGAAAGACTTAGGGTATGGCGCAGAGTATCGTTACGCGCATAACGAAGAAGGCGCATTTGCTGCTGGCGAAAAATACCTACCGCCAGAAATGGATGGCAAACAATACTACCAGCCAAGTGATCGTGGACTTGAGCAAAAAATTAAACAAAAGCTCGATTATTTAAAAGAGCGCGACGCACAAAGCCCAATAAAACGTTATGAGCATGATTAAACTTTACATGATGATAGCCCTTGGCGGAGCGTCAGGAGCCTGTTTACGGTTTTTTATTAGCGAAACCATGCTAAAACTCCTCGGTAGGGGATTCCCTTTTGGCACGTTGACGGTTAATATTCTGGGTTCATTGTTGATGGGCATTTTGTACGGTTTAATCGATAAGCAGGTTATTGCCGTGAGTCCCGCTAAAACCCTCATCGGAATTGGCTTTTTAGGTGCGTTAACCACCTTTTCAACATTCTCAATGGATTCGTTGTTGTTATTACAACAAGGTCACTTTATTAAAATGGCCCTCAATATCATCTTAAACGTGATGGTGTGTATTTTTATGGCTTGGCTGGGCCTTCAGCTAGTAATGCAAAAAGGTTAAAAAACTAACATGTTAGATTCTAAATATTTACGTCAAGATGTCGAACAAACTGCAGCACGTTTAGCCGCACGTGGTTATGAACTAGATGTAGCGGTAGTGACTGAACTTGAAGAAAAACGCAAAACATTACAAGTAAAAACGCAAGAACTTCAAAGTCAACGTAATGCCAGTGCTAAAGCCATTGGTCAAGCAAAAGCAAAAGGCGAAGACGCACAGCCATTGCTAGACGCAGTGGCTAACTTAGGCAGCGAATTAGACGCAGCTAAAGCTGAGCAAGACGAAGTGTTAGAAGCAATTAAACAAATTGCCTTAGCAATTCCAAATTTACCGGACGAGTCGGTACCAGAAGGCGCTGACGAAGACGACAACGTAGAAATTTTAACGTGGGGCACCCCTAAAAAGTACGATTTTGAAGTTAAAGACCACGTTGACGTAGGGCAAGACCTAAACGGCTTAGACTTTGAAATGGGCGTTAAAATTAGTGGCGCGCGTTTTACAGTAATGCGCGGCCAAGTAGCACGTATGCACCGTGCACTTACCCAATACATGCTAGACACCCACACAGACACAAACGGCTACACAGAAATGTATGTACCGTACTTAGTTAATAGCGCAAGCCTTTACGGCACCAGCCAATTACCTAAGTTTGCGGGCGATTTATTCCACACATTAGGCCTAGTGAACGATGATGGCGAGCAACAAGCTGGTTTTAGCCTTATTCCTACAGCAGAAGTACCGCTTACCAACAGCGCCCGTGATGAAATTTACGAAGAAAGCGATTTACCTATTCGCCTAACAGCGCACACACCATGTTTTAGAAGTGAAGCAGGCAGCTACGGTCGCGATACACGTGGTTTAATCCGTCAGCACCAGTTTGATAAAGTAGAACTAGTACAACTTGTAAAACCAGAAGATTCAATGCAAGCACTCGAAGAGCTAACAGGCCATGCTGAGCAAATACTTCAAGCGCTGGAATTACCATACCGTAAAGTAATTTTATGTATGGGCGACATGGGCTTTGGCGCTGCTAAAACATACGATTTAGAAGTATGGTTACCAGCGCAAGACACGTACCGCGAAATCTCATCATGTTCAAACATGGTTGATTTCCAAGCACGCCGTATGCAAGCGCGTTTTCGTCGTGAAGGCGCTAAAAAACCAGAGCTTTTACACACACTGAACGGCTCGGGTTTAGCGGTTGGTCGTACGCTTGTAGCCATACTAGAAAACTACCAACAAGCCGACGGCTCAGTAGTCGTACCAGAAGTGCTTCGTCCATACATGGGTGGACTTGAAGTGATTGGTAAAGCGTAAAATACTAGCTGTCAGTTTTTAGCTATAAGCTTTAGAAAGAAAGCCGCTGTTTTAACGAACAGCGGCTTTTTTTGTGGGTAAAAGGGAAAAGGAGAAAGGCGAAAGTAAAAGTCTAAGTTACGCTACTTGTCAGTAAAAATAATAAACCTGCCTCTATTGTTCTTTGCACAACACTTTTTGTCCAATATTACTGATCTCTACCATTTTGGTGTTTTTCTGCATCCAGTAAATTTAGGTGAGAGGTAACTAATTGTTTACATGTGCTTATTCGCTGGTTACATTAGATTAATTGTAAAATTTAGACATTTTTCGGTTTATAAAACGACAAATGTCGGATACAAAGTTGTTATAAGCACAGGGTATTCTGAGTTTTTTGCCAAATGTTCACCTTTTTAGTGTTTTCTTTTTAAGTATGTGAATAATAGGGAGCTTCTTATTATTTTGCTTAAAAGGAGCATGAAATGGATTTATTTCCAGAACTATTTAAATGCGTTGTGTTGGGATCATTTGGCGGAGGTGCTCTTCGCTGGGCTTATCCCAATCTATCTAAAGAAATAGAGTTACAAAAACATAAAGTGAATTTTAAATTTACAATGCTTGTGTCATGTATATTTGGTTGTGCATTAACAGGATTCTTTTATGCAGGCTTATCTGGAGCTACTGTAAGTTATATCTTTTTAATTGAGCTAGGTGTTGTTTCGTTTTTCTTAACATTTAACAACTTAGATAAGCTTGATAAATTTAAAGCGTAAGTGCTTATAACAAGCCAATTAAGAGGGACTAAAAACAGTTTGCTGCTTCGTTCCTCAACATTTTAGCAAACAATTTTTAGTCCTTTATTGGGACGTTATAAGCCTAATCGATTCAACATCATATGGAGTATTATGAATAAATTTTTAAATTCAATTTCGATTTTTTCTAATGGAATGTCTACAGCTGATTGGATCTGGAAATTGGTAACTATTCTATTAATTGGTGGTAGTGGAACAACTACTGCTTTACTTGCAGCTGACGCTCCATTTTTTAAAGATTTCGGAAAGCTAGGTTGGGTTGTTGTTGGGCTTATATGCGCAACGATTGTCACTCTCATTTTTTACTTAATTAAATCAGCTGAGAGTAAATCTGCACATGCAGAATATACTCGTTCAGTTAGCCAACCTAAAAACCACATAAACCCATTACAAGACAGTTTTAAAGACCAAATTATTCCAATTGAAGAGCTTAGAGTTCCAGGGGTGCAAGTTCATGAAAACAAACACTTCAAAGGTTGCTCGTTTGTCGGTCCTGCTGCAATTGCATTAATGGGAGGGAACTTTGTTAATACTAATTTCAATGAAACAGGTGATTTAATCCCATTACCAGAAAATACATTTCTCACTGGTATTATTGTTTTAAAGAATTGCACTGTTGAAAACTGTACTTTTTATAGAACTACTTTAATGGTTAGTGAGCAACAAGCTAAACATATGGCAGCAGCTGTACAAGGACTAAAAATCGCGGGGAAATAGGCTAATAACTAGCAGTTAAAGCGGGACTGCTGCTCTACCCCCCGTTTTAGTAGACACCTCCTCATAAAACTAATGCAGACACCCACTATCAATTATGTACTTCTAATGGTTTCAAACTAAGTTTTAAACTGTATGAATAGCGAGCAGGGTGCCATGGTAGTTGCAAAAAAGCGGCTTAATTCAAGCCGCTGTTTTCTTCTAAAAGCGCAGCGTCTCTTACCCTTTTTGTGAATAAATATTTTCATTAAAAAGTACTCAGGTAACAATTGAGCGTAATTAGTTAAGTTCTAACTATTTGTTAAATATTAAAATTATCTTTGGATTTTGTTTCTTTATAATTTATTCTACGTACATCATTGGCAGGTTAATAAGTTGGCGTCATATGCCAAAGGATATTTATGAGTACTAAAAGTAGACGATTACGCAAGAAATTGTATTTAGATGAATTTGCTATTCTAGGTTTTGAATTTACTTGTAATTTAAATGCTACTGAAGCGGAATTTGATTTATTACTAGATGAGCTTTTAGAATTCATTAATAAAAGAAAACTTTGTATTGCTGGTGGAGGTGACTGTAAGTCATTTAGTGGTTTTATTTGTTCTGTTCATCGTTATGGTTCGGCGACTAATCAAGATAGAGAAGAAGTTGAGCTTTGGTTAAAGTCTAAAGAAAATATTTCAAATATTGTTGTTAGTCAATTAGTTGATGCAAACTACGGAGTGTAATGATTTATCTAAAGATTATTTGGTTGAAGACCAAAATGAGCAAATATTAACTTCATATATCAGAACTTAAATCTTATTGCGGCTTAATTTAAGCCGCTATTTTGCATATTAAGCACGGCGTGATAAGTAGGGTTGTCTCAAGTAAATTCATCATTTTTGTCGGATGGCGTGGCTTCGCCACTTATCCGACCTACGTTAAAAGGTAGGTTGGTTAAGCCGAAGGCGCCACCCAGCAAAGTTCTACGGTTCTATCGAGCTCAGTCTATAAATTGTACTTAATTTATTCAACTGCTTTTAAGCGTTTTGTTATGGCTTGTAATTTTTCTTCTAGTGTAAAAGACAGGACTAAGGTTTCTTCTACAATTTCTTTCGTTTCATCAACTAATCCTACTAGCTCCGACTCTTGCTCTTCATCCAAACCTAGAGTGATCATTTTTGATTGTATAGCTTGAGATAAATC
The DNA here is from genome assembly GCF_048401115.1 of Pseudoalteromonas sp. US3C1013. Classification (GTDB taxonomy): domain Bacteria; phylum Pseudomonadota; class Gammaproteobacteria; order Enterobacterales; family Alteromonadaceae; genus Pseudoalteromonas; species Pseudoalteromonas undina. Next base: position 1,251,562 of record NZ_CP183075.1, read on the forward strand.
ATTAACGAGTATTTTTACTTGCTTATCTTGCTCTGAGCATAGCTTTTTTATGGTACTAAAATCATCAGCAAGTTGGCTCTTGAGGATGTTTAAAGCTTGTTGACGTATCGTCGCTTTTTCTAATTGCTGTTCAATAAATTCCATTCGGCTTTCTATAATAGTAAGTAAAATAGCAAAATTATCTCGAAGTCGTCCGAGTAAGCCTTCGTCTTTTGCATTTATTCCTTTTACAAGTATTGAGCAAGCAGGCGCGTTAAATAATAAGTTAGAGCTAAATGGCACTATTCGTTTTGCTCTTCTTCCCAGTTCAAGAATTTCTTTTTCCAGTTCAGAAATAGTTTGTTTTGGAAATTGGTGATATTGGTTTGCTACCCTAAACTCTACACAGCAGCTAGCGCCTGCATTGGTAAAGTACTGCTGTACGTTAGCAAATAATGTATCTAAATCGGTTACGTCAAGGTTGTCAGTAAAGAATGAAACTAACTCTCCGAGTTCACTTGCTTGTTGCATTGACGTAAAAGCAGTTGTAGAGGCAACATCGTACATTTCTTTTAGATTATTTCGCTCTGTAATACGCAGTTCAACACGCTTTAACTTTTCGTTAAGTTCCTTAAAGTCTACTGGCTTGGCAATATAATCATCGCCGCCATACCCATATGCTGTGAGTTTGTCTTCACTTGATGTTAAAGCGGATATAAATATAATTTCGCAATCATCGTATTCACCGGATTGTTTTATTTGTTCAACTAAATCATAACCAGTAAGGCCATTACTAAGTAAAATATCCATTAAGACGACTTGTGGCTGGTGCTGTTCCATTAGTGCTAATATTGGCTCGGTTCCATCAGATGAAGCAATATCGTGTTGCTTAGAAAGCGCAATTTCCATGATGTTTCTATTTTGAGGGTTATCGTCAACGGACAATATTTTCACTTTGACTCCTTAATTTCGTTATTGTCGTCCTATCTTAAATGATATTAGTCATGGAAATGGCTACCCGCAAATAATAAATTCATGTACATTTTCATGGAGCACTTAAGTAACACCACATTAAAAGTTTATTATGATAGATACTTTATTCATTTGTTTATAATCCTATAAATGCGCCGAAATCGTCATGAATGTCATTAGTAACACTACAATAATTACTTACTATTAGCTTCGTGGCATAAGAGCCAATCGACGTTTGAACTTCAAGGTCATGAGATTAGATATCATGTGCAAGGGGAAGAGGGAGCGCTGAGTTTATTACTGATCCATGGTTACCCAACCACAAAATGGGATTGGCATAATCAATGGGCTGAGCTCACTCAATAGTTTAAAGTATTTATCCTCGATACGCTGGGTTTCAGCGCATGAGTTTGGCCATTGTATACTTATGTATGTAGGAGGTATTAATTTATCTTGGGGTCATAAAGGTAGTACAAATGTTCTCCTTCAAAATGTTAAAGTATCTTCTCCAGGTTATCCAAATCAAGGAAAGATTGATCTCATGAAGTATTACAATAACACAAAAAATACCGCTAATTTGAAGCAACGCATTACACGCAGTGAAGCGCTTGAAGTTGATATAAAAAGATTAATTTGGAGTTCAGAGGTTCTATGGAAAGATTAAAGGTATTAATTTTTGGATTACTAATAACTTTTGTATTGAGCTCATGTTCAAGTATTTACTGGGCTAGTGTTAAAAACTCTACGGCTGAAGAATTAATGGTTAAAGTGGTGTTTAAAACTGAGTACGGTACTCAGGTAATGGGCATGCCATTAAAAGCAGGTGAAGTAAACGTTTGGCAATATGAACAGTCATCAATTGAATCAAAAATAATGGATAAAAGTTTATCTTCAATTGAGATAAGTGACGGCAGTGGCTGTTACTTAGTTTTTAATAAAGAAGAGATAAAAAAGAAGGTTAAAAATACAACGCGGCAAATCGTAATTTCTCCAGATGATTTTCAAAAAGCCTGCGAGAGGAAAGTTAATTTAAACACACCATAAAAATCTTTTAGTAAAGCTTCCCTAAAGGGTCTGGCTTTAAGTATGAATTTAGCTTGCTGCTACTTTTAGTCTCGTAGGATTTATTTTAAAAGTTAAACATTAAAATAAATCCTACGAGACAATCACCATTCATTTAAGTGAATATTACTTTGGCGTTACCAGCATTAACCTTGCCTCTTTTCCATCCGTTAATATCGCCACATTACCTTCAGCAGTGACAAACACATCTCTGAGTCTACTTGTAGCCTCTGGGAAAATATGCGACTGGGTGTATTCACCATTTGCTAAATTAACGCTGTAGAGCTTTTTATCGACCAATGTAGTAATAAGCACGTGGCGTTGCAGTGAAGGGAAGGCTGCATGCTTAGAGCCATAATATGCCATGCCTGATGGCGCAATTGAGGGAGTCCAATCTACGGTTGGTTTAGCCATGCCTGGGTAGTCTCTAAAGGGCGAAATGCGTGCTTGTGAATAATCGTCGCCGTTAGTAATTACTGGCCAGCCGTAATTGGTGCCAGCCTTTAAATAGTTGAGCTCATCACCGCCTGCGGGGCCGTGTTCGTGGCTAATGATTTGCTTGGTATCGTAATCATAAACCAAGCCTTGCAAGTTACGGTGCCCGAGTGAATAAATGGCATGCGCGGTAGGGGTTTCATGTTTAATAAACGGGTTATCGCTTGGAATAGTGCCATTTAAATTAATTCGTAGCACTTTACCTAATTGGCTGGTTATAACTTGTGCTTGCTCGCGGTAGTCAAAGCCATCACCACTTGAAAACAGTAAGCTATTATCGGGCAGTACAAGCGCCCGGCCAGAGTAATGCTGCGGTGTGCCCTTATCGGTGGCAACTTTATAAATAACTTTTGGTGCTGAAAACTGCTCGCCATCAAACTTAGCTTTGGCAATAACGAGTCTGTTTGCATCAAGCTCACCTTGGGCATAAGTGAATATTATTTCTTTTGATTCACTGTAATTTGGCGAAAGTACTATATCGAGTAAACCGCCTTGCCCTGCAACGTATAAGCCCTCGAAGTTTATTTTAACTCGGCTTTGTTGGTTGTTTTTAATGATGACAACATGGCCATCACGCTCTGTAACTAACCACGTATTGTTTGGGAGCTTAACCATGCTCCATGGTGAATTGAGATCTGTTGCTAAGGTACTAGCAGTATATTGCCGAATTGGTAATTCGGCACTGACGTTACAAGAAAACGTTAAAAGCGAGAGTAGCGTAATACAACGTAGAGATTGTTTACCCTGCAAGCCTTTGCTAGTGTAAGGAAAAAGTTTCATTTTAAGTTGAGATAACCATGCAGTTTTTAACACGTACACTCCCTTCATTTTTAGTTTCTTGGTTACTTACATTCACTCTTGCTAGCTTGTTTCATAGCCAATACGTTGTCAATCAATTAGTTAATGTAGGTGTAGTGGTGGGCTTTAATGATCGTGTTAATTTAACTCTTGAAGATTGGCTTGGCTTGCTACCTACTTACGGCGCTATTATTGCGATTGCACTTGCTATCGCATTTTTTGTGACCTGGTTTATCGCAAAAAAGCTTCAAAATCAGGGGATACAATTATTTGTAACTGCGGGTATTGTAGCGTTTACAACAGCGTTAATTGCTATTGAATCTATTATGAATATTACTATTATTGCGGGTGCAAGAGGCTGGGGGTTTTATGCGCAATTATGTGCAGGTGCAGTAGGGGGTTATGTATTTGCAAAACTCATTAAGGCAAATAAGCAAAAGACAGAGCATCACGGTTTTTAAGTGAGTATTAGTTTGCAATGCAATGCAATGCAATGTAAAAAGCCGCTATTAATACAGCGGCTTTTGTGTGTTCATAAATCACAGAGTAGTATTAAAAAATCAAACTAAAGAGCTTGTAACTACTTAGGCCAAAAATAAGTACTAACACTGGTAAAGTAAGTAGGTTTACCAATACTGAGTTAGTGTATTTACCCATTACTGCTTTTTGATTAACTAACCACACAAGGTAAGTGGTGACTATAGGCAGCAATAAGCCATTGGCAGCTTGGGCAAAAATTATCACCGCGACAGGGTCTAAACCCAGAGAAGCCACCGCCGCACCAAATAATAAAATAACAATGGCAACGCTTTTAAAGCGAACGTTATCCATTTTATTTGACCAACCTAACATGCCACATACGGCGTAAGCGCCCGCAAGAGGAGCAGTTATTGCGCTGGTTAAACCTGCGGCAAATAAACCAATAGCAAAAAAGTAATGGGCGGCATCGCCAAGTAATGGCTCAAGCTGCACCGCCATATTGGCAGCGCTAATTTGCCCTGCATCGGTGCCATAAAATGCCACTGATGCGGTTGATAAAATAGCTAAGGTGATCACCCCACCTAGGGTGATGGACACGCCCGTATCTATATTGGTTTCTTTAATTACTTTTTGTTTGTCACTCTCGCTGTCATGGCGAGCAGCCAGTACCCCTGAGTGTAAAAATAAGTTGTATGGCACTATGGTCGTACCCACTAATGCCAATACGGTGGTAATTGAGCCCTCAGGCATGCTAGGAATAAAACCAGCTAATACGTCACTGAGCGAGGGAGCCGCCATAACAAGCGTAGAGATAAACACTAGGCTCATTAAAATCACTAGTAAAATAAGCGCATTTTCAACAACTTTGTGTTTACCGCTATAAAGTAGTATGGCACTTAAAAATGCAATCAGTGGCGTCCAAAGTTGGGCATTTACCTGAGGGAATATTTCAATTAATCCCATGCTGGCACCGCTTAAATTACCAGCCTCGTAGGCGGCACTGCCAACACCAATGGCGCTGATCACTAAAAATATAGCGAGAGATTTAAATAGGGGAGTTTCGATATGGGCTCTTAGTGCTTGTGCTAAGTCTTGCCCAGTGGCTACGCCTAGGCGCGCCGCCATAGATTGTAATAATATGGTGGCAATTACTGAAAATAGTAATGTCCATATTAGTGCAAAACCAAAGTTTGCACCCGCTACGCTCGCGGTGGTAATAGTCCCTGGTCCAATGAAGGCAGCGGTGACGAGTAGTCCTGGTCCTAATCGCATAGTTTGACCCTAATAGTGCTTTTTATATTGCTATTTAAAGTTACACCTAACGTTTGTTTAACGTGATGCCTGTAATATTGCTGCCACTTATACTAAGTGCCTTGCAGCATTAGCCGCCCCTTGGCTTTGCCTTTTTTGATAACCATATGTTAAAAAAGGTCGCGTAGCATACCAACTTGTATATAAATTTAAAGGGGATAGGTTTCGTTTGCTTAAACTTTAAACGATTTAATTGATTTTAGTTGTTATCAAGCTTTGGCACTCAGCAAAAATCTTATATGATGTTGACAATAGCACACAATATAAACTTTCAAAGGCGACCATTATTAGTGACTGTAATACATCACCTTTAACTGATAACTCAGAACAATCCCCTGAGATGATGATAACCAATTCAACATTAAAAATAGCCACATTTAACCTGTTTAATTATCTTGAGCCACCTAATGCTTATTATGAGTTTGAGCGGATATATACCGCGGAGCAATGGGCAAAAAAACAGCGCTGGATTATTGATTATTTAACCGAGCATCAGCCCGATGTAATTGGCTTTCAGGAAGTGTTTAGCATTGAGTCGCTTAAAGAATTAGTAAAGCAGCAAGGTTATGCGCACTTTGCTGTGGTGGATGAGCCACAGGTAATAGATGATTTTATTTATAAACGCCCCGTTGTGGCAATAGCAGCAAAATACCCCATCGTTGAAGTAGCGAGCGTAAAACACGACTATGAGCTTGCCAGTACTTTAGGTTTAACTGAAGATTTTGCCTTTAGCCGTAGAGTACTTAGAGCCACAATAAGTTTGCCGCATATCGGCAATACCGATTGCTATGTGGTGCATTTTAAATCTAAACGGCCATCAATTGAGATTGATGAAACTAATAAAGAACTAACCGCTGAAAAAAACATTATTGAAATTTTAAAAGCAAATGTAGCGGGTGGCTGGGGCTCAACTATTCAGCGCGGTAGTGAAGCAACATTGCTGATGATAGAAATGATAAGCCGTCGTGAGGCCACGCAACAGCCTATGATACTAATGGGAGATTTTAATAACGACCTAGCTGATGGCGTTTTAAGCCATTTACTAACCAATACACTGCGTTTTGCCCCTGCGTTTGATAGTAAAACCTACCTTGCAAAATATTGTCTTAACGATGCGTGGCAGTTATTTACAAAGTTAAACGATGATTGCGAGCCTGATGAAGTAGCTAATGAGTCAATACAAGGTGTTATCGATAAAGATAATCAAGGCTTAAAACCACTACGAAAAGCAACACATTACTTTGGCGCAAGCAGCTCTGTGCTTGATTATATTTTGCTGTCTTGTGAGTTTGATTCTGGCTATGACGACAGTTTTTTTGAAGTAAGCGATTATCATACTTACGATCGTCATTTAATTAACCCCGAGTTTGAGCGTGACGATTTAAGTACCGATCACGGCGTTGTATGTATCACGCTTAAACTGCGGGAGTAATGATTAACTCACCACTGTTTAGTTAGCAAGCCAAACAGTGGCGAGTCGCTATTTACTGACGAGGATTTATCTCTAAAGGTGACAAGGTAATAGTGGCATTACTGCTGGCCCCTTTATATTCTTGATAGTCTTTGTTTTCAAATAGCGTGTAAAAAACATCAACATAATCATCATTATTGGTAAACCATTCATCAGGCATTGCTTTAAGCAATTCATTAGTAAGTTTAGGAATAATAGTATAGCCCTGTGCTTGTAAATCAGGGATACTTGCCATTACTTGCTCTGATATTTCTAATAATTTCATTGCTAAGGTTTTATAATTAGTGTTGTCATCTTGCTCCATTAAAAGCAAATCGACCGCTTGCCAACGATAACGTTGCCAATGAATTAAAACCTGATTAGGGCTGTAAGTGGTTTGGTCATGATCTAAATAAGGTAAATCAACAATATCTAATATTGGTTCATCTCTGCTAGGATTAATCCCCGTTACGATGGCATAAACTTCTGCCTTTCCTGAAATCCAAGGCTCTTTATCATCCTCTAAATGTATTTTTTTTAGCACACTAGTTTGTAATGGCTGCTCATTACTTAATTGATTTTGTGGGCTAACCATGTTTTTGCTGAACTTGTTAGCAGACAAAATTCCTTTCATTACTGCAATACCCGCATCCTGTACTTTTTGTTGATCTAACTCCACAATAAAAACAGGTTGGGTTGGCATTTGGTCAACGCTCAGATAATGAATGTCACCAAACTGATCGAACGCTTCAATCTCGCTCCATTGGCTATCGTCACCAGCGGGTGCAAATGCGAATAAAGGTTTTTCACCTTGTTGCCAATCAGTAAGCATGGACTCACTTGCCAAACGAACTTGTAACAAGCTTCCTGTATTGTTTGGTAAGCCTTTAAGTTGTTGTAAGGCGCTATTTGCCTGACTTATATTACGCTTTGTATGCCGTTCTACAGTTGATAACTGATCAGCATTTAAAACTAAGTTATATTTATTTAATGATTGTTTTAAATCAGCATCCAACACTGGATAATTAAGCGCTACTTGCTTTGCGAAATTACGCTTAATAGTTGCTACGTTTTTGTATTGAGCTTGCTGTACCAAGTTTTCTGTATTTTCAATATGATCTTGAGCTGAAAAAGCAGGTACTGATATAAAGTTCAATAATGCCGCTGTAGCTAAAGATTTGGTTATTTTATTTTTCATACAAATTCCGCCGTTCCGTTTCTAGTAACACTATAAAACAATAATTAGAATAAATGCTCAAGTTAAATTTATAAAATACGTAATTAGTATTAATGTTGGCTTGCGGTTTGATATACATTACATAAACACCGTAATTTTTATATAAAGCAGGAATCTATTACAAAAAATGTATATTTTATAAAATAATTTATATACATATCAGTGGTTTAAATTTGGCTTAATAGTTGCTGTAACTATTACTCTAATTACAACACAAAGGAAAAAACAATGACCGATATTGCACATTCTGCGTTTGTAGCATTTTATTTATACTTAATTATGATGTTAGTTCAGTGGGCCGTGGCGACGTTTAGTAAGGCTAAACAACCCGGTGCAGTGCCAGGAAAAATAGATAAAGAGCTATCTCATGAGAGTTTTATATTTAGGGCGCATCGTACTTTTCATAACACCCTAGAAAACAGCGCGTTGTTTATAGGAACGGTTTTATTTGCTTTTGTGATGAATTATCACAGCTCGGTATTTGCAATATGTATTTGGGTATATGTGATTGCACGTTTAATTCATATGGCACTGTATTACGCAATTGCCACCGAGAAAAACCCCAGCCCGCGTAGTTACTTCTTTTTAATCAGTGTGATTGCAAACATTGTGATGTTAGTGCTGTTAGGGCTGCGATTAGCTAGTTAAGTAAATGATTAAAGCGAAAAGCAGACAGCCTCTAGCTTTTCGCTTACATATTTTATTGGGCTGGCTTTGTTTTTCGGGTCATAATAAAACACATTAATGAGCCTAATGTCACTAACACAACGCCTTGCCAGAATGCACTGGTGAGCGATACTGATAAGTAAATAGCAGCAAATAGTGTTGATAACACAGGGATAAAGTAAGACAAGGTGCCTAACAACACTAGGTTACCGCCAATTATTGCTTGGTTCCACAGTGCGTAACCTCCACCAATAACCACGCCTGCTAATACTAAGGTAAAGCTAGAATCTAGGCTAAACTCAAAGCTGGGTTCATTACTCAATCCGTAACTTATCCATAAAGAGATTGCCGTGGCTGCAAAAAATACACTAATGGCATTTTTACCCTCGCTAAGTTTTACCGTTACACTGCAATACACAGCCCAAATAAACGCCGCTGCAAACGCCATAGAGTAGGGCAATGGGTTGTCACTTATATTAGCGGTTAATACTTCCACAGATAAACCACTATCACCTGCAATGCACCATGCAACCCCTAAAAACGCAATCAGTATGCTCGGGTAGACTAATACGCTTACTTTAATGCGGTTAACAATAATCGATAATAAAATGGTTAACGCTGGCCAAAGGTAGTTAATAATCGCCATTTCCAACGCTTGCTGGCGACTATTTGCAAAGCCGAGGGATAAAGCTAAACATATTTCGTAAATAACAAATAAGCTGCCACCAAAGACTAAATAGCGTTTTGGATAATTGCTTAGCTTTGGTACACCCATGACTAACATTAAAAAAATCGCACTGACGCTATAAATCAAAGCGGCACCGCCAATTGGGCTAAATAATTCTGATAAATCACGAATAAAGGCAGTTAAACTGCTCCAAAGTAAAATAGCGAGCACTCCATAAAGGGTGTATTTATGTTTGCTTAATAAAGACATGGTGAATTGCCTGATGAATGATAAAAAAGTCAGTCGCGAATGTGACATTATAAAAACAGTGAGGCAATAGGTGGGCTATAAAATTCGACTAAAAGGCTATAAATAGCATTTAAAATCAATAATAAAATTAAATTTTAGTAAACAAGAGCAGGCCAAATGATGACCTACTCTGAGATGGTTTTTTTATTCAATACCAATAAAGCCGCCAGTTTGATGTGCCCACAGTGCAGCGTAAATACCGCCTTGGGCAATTAACTCATCGTGACTGCCTTGCTCTACAACACCACCTTCATCAAGCACAATAAGCCTGTCCATTTGTGCAATGGTTGATAATCGGTGTGCAATAGCAATAACCGTTTTTCCTGTCATTAAATCATCTAAGCTTGCTTGAATAGCTGCTTCTACCTCTGAGTCTAAAGCGCTGGTGGCTTCATCAAGTATAAGAATAGGCGCGTTTTTAAGTAACACCCGAGCAATAGCAATCCGCTGGCGTTGCCCGCCCGAGAGGGTTACTCCTCGTTCGCCCACTTGAGCCTCAAAACCTTTATTGCCTTTGCTGTCTTCTAAATCGTTTATAAAATCGAGCGCTTTGGCTTGTTTGGTCGCATCGAGCATTTCCGCTTCTGTGGCATCGGGTCTGCCGTATAAAATGTTATCTTTTACTGAGCGATGTAGTAGGGATGTATCTTGGGTAACCATAGCAATATAACGGCGAAGGCTTTCTTGGCTTACATCAGTTATATTTTGGCCATCAATACTAATACAGCCTTTGTCTGTATCGTAAAAACGTAGCAACAAGTTAACTAATGTGGATTTACCCGCGCCAGAGCGACCCACTAAGCCAATTTTTTCGCCCGGTTTAATATTTAAGTTTAAACCGTTAATTACTGGACCTCGGTTATTTTCATTAGCGGCTTTACCATAATTAAAGTGTACATTGTTAAAGTCGATTGCCCCTTGAGTTACTTTTAAACTATCGGCTTTTGGCTTGTCATCAACCGCAATCGGGTTTGAAAGGGTGCGCATGCCATCGGCTACGGTACCAATGTTTTCAAATAAGCTGCTAATTTCCCACATGATCCATTGGGCCATACCATTAAGCCTTAACGACAAACTCAATGCTACTGCAATAGCCCCCGCACTAATGGCACTTAACGACCATAAATACAAAGACACCGCTGCCACCGAAAATACCAGTAAATAGTTCAAGCTTTGAATAACCACGTTAAGGCTGGTTACCAAACGCATTTGTTTATATACAGGCTGTAAAAATACATCCATGCTTTGTTTAGCATATTGCTCTTCGCGTTGGGTGTAAGAAAACAGCTTAATGGTTGAAATATTGGTGTAGCTGTCAACAATACGGCCAGTCATTTCTGAGCGTGCATCAGCTTGTGAGCTAGCAATGCTTTTTAACCGTGGTACAAAGTAAATTTGCACGCAAATATATAATGCTAACCACACTAATAACGGCAGCATTAAGCGCCAATCTGAGGCGGCTACTAAAAACACCATTGAGCCAAAATAAACGGCAATGTACATCAATACGTCAAGTAATTTAGTGACTGACTCACGCACTGCCAATGAGGTTTGCAGCACTTTAGTAGCTATTCTTCCGGCAAATTCATTTTGATAAAAGCTAACACTTTGGCGTAATAAATAACGGTGCGCTAACCAACGTATCGACATCGGATAGTTGCCCAACAGTGCTTGGTGTAAAATAGCCGACCTGAAAAAGACTACCATGGGCATCACGACCAAGAGCATTAACCCCATCTTTATTAATTCGGATTGTTGCTGTGAAAATAGCTCGTTAGGGGTGTACTCGCCGAGCCAGTCAACCAGTTGTCCCATGTAACTAAATAAAGACACTTCTAAAATAGCTAATAATGCGGCACTGAGCGACATAAGCACTAACGACAGTTCCATGCCTTTGGTGTAATGGCGGCAAAAGGCAAATAAGGTATTAGGAGGCTGAGATGGAGAACACTCCGGGAACGGTTTAGTCATCCGTTCAAATAATCGATACATATTAGAAGCTTATTAAGTATTTATAGAGGTATCCCACTATACCATTGTAAAGCACAAAGGCGCAGTGGGAATGAGGTATTTAGCTGTTATCTTAAGTTAAGTTAACGATTTACAGTTTTGTATGACCGGTTTTATTTTTTACCAGCCAGTAAGATATACCTAAGGCTAAAGTCACTAATGCAAGGCCAATAATTTGCTCTGAGGTCACTAATTTTAAATCTAAAACAATAATTTTACGCGCCACAGCCATTAGTGCGGTGGCAATGACCAGCTCAACCGGCAGTGAACTTGAGCCTAAATATAAACGAATATTGGTAAATATTTCTACCGCAATAAGCACCACCATAAAAGCACCAAAGGTTTGCAGAATGTCTTCAATGTTTAATAAAAAGTAAGGGGGAGAGCTCAATCGCATATATAAAACATATACTACATCAGCAATACTCCAAAAAATAACTAGCACCATGAGCACCGCTAATATTTTAATAGCAAAGCGAATCGCGTGATGTAAATACTGCATAAGCGGGTCAACATGATCCTCAGGTAATTCTTCGTGTTTCTTCATATTTTTACAGCACCTTATTATTTTTAAACTGGGTATATAAAATGATAGCTGATTATCGTGTTTCTCTCTTTAATATACGTACAAAACAGCATAAGTGATTATTTTTATTAAACTAGAAACTGAGCAAGCGATAGCTAAACTAAGCGTGTTAATTAAATGTAATTTAACCTGAGGTTTTTAACGTCTATCTCAAATGCATTGCTGTATACCTGCAGAGCTGTCATTTTAAAAACATCAACAATAAGGATTAAACTGCTATGTCAATTTCACCTTTAAAGTTAGTTACTCGGATTATTAAGTATAGTGCGGTTGCATCTGTTTGTAGCGCGTCATTTTATAGTGTGGCTGCACAAACCACACAACAAGCATCATTGCACAATATTGCAGATCAAATTTCAGCGCAGCGTATTGGAGATGATATTCAAACGTTAGTGGATTTTGGTACCCGCCATACTTTATCTGAAACTAAATCGGATACCCGTGGTATTGGCGCGGCAAGACGCTGGATAAAAAAAGAATTTGAAGCAATTTCGGCACAGTGTGGTGGCTGTTTAGAGATACTAGAAGTAAAACAAACCATCTCGGGTGAAAAGCGCATTCCTGACCCTGTGGAAGTGGTTAACATAATTGCGATTCAGCGCGGTAACACCGATCCTAATCGTATGGTGATAATGTCGGGAGATATAGACTCACGCGTTAGTGATGTTATGGATTTTACTAGCGATTCACCTGGGGCAAACGATAATGCATCAGGGGTTGCCGGTGTGATTGAAGCGGCACGGGTGTTATCGCAATATACATTTAATGGCTCAGTGGTATATGCAGCACTCTCAGGTGAAGAGCAAGGTTTATTTGGCGGTAAAATTTTAACTGCTTACGCACAAAAAAATAATTGGCAGGTTCATGGTGTTTTAAATAACGACATGATTGGTAACATCACCGGCATTAATGGCGTCACAGATAACACTACTGCACGTATTTTTTCTGAAGGTACGCGTGTAGTTGAAACTAAAGAACAAGCCCGTACTCGTCGTTTTACTGGCGGCGAAGTTGACTCAGCGAGCCGTAATTTAGCGCGTTACATAGACACCATTGCTGATAAATACATTGAGAACTTAGATACCATGCTGGTATATAGGCTCGACCGTTTTGCACGAGGCGGGCATCATCGTCCGTTTAATGATGCGGGTTTTGCGGCTGTGCGTATTATGGAAACCAACGAGCATTATGATCGCCAACATCAAGACCTGCGCACCGAAAATGGGGTAGTGTACGGTGATACTATTGATGGGGTGGATTTTGATTACGCCGCAAAACTTACCTCATTAAATGCGGTAAGCCTTGCGTCAATGGCGTGGGCCCCTGCGCCACCAAAAGAGGTGAAAATTAGTGGTGCCGTACGCGCCAGTACCACACTTTCTTGGCAGCCAACAGAGGATAAAAATGTAGCAGGCTATCGTATATACTGGCGCTATACTAGTGAACCACAATGGCAATACAGTCAATGGGTTGATAAGGCCAGTGAATTTACCCTAAAAAATGTGGTTATTGATAATTACTATTTTGGAGTTGCTAGCGTGAATAAACAGGGTATTGAGTCGCCAGTGGTATTCCCAGGTGCTGTGGGTTCGTTTGATCACAACATAAAGTAAGTGTACTTTGCTTAAAAACCCAGCAAACAGCTGCGAATAAGGTGTTAAGCACGCTATTTATGCTTGCGCCTTATTTGTTATGCCCTTAAAGTGTAAACAAAGAAGTAAAAAGGTTATTAAAATGCAGCAACAAGAACAAAAACCATTAACACCAGAGCAGCAAGCTGAACTTCAGCAACAAGAAATTCAATGGCAGCGCGAATGTTTTCAAAATGCGCAAAAACATTTAGCTGAAAAAGGCATTATGCCTAAAACCTTGCTTGAAAAAGAAAGCCGTTTTTTAGCGCCTTTATGCGCGCTTTGGAAATTTAAAGCGCAAAACGGTAAAAGCTACTGGGTGATCACCGGTCGTTTACCAACTGATCACGCTGAAGCGTCTGCAGCAAAAGATGCACGTGATGCCATGCGTTATTTTTCATTGCAGTGGCAGTTAAAAGCCGACCAAATTATTACAGCGGGTGCACGAGATAAAACCCAAGCCGACTTTGCAAACTTACTTATAAACCGTGCTCATGGCTTATATGAAATGCATGAAAATGAGCAGCTTTGGGCAAAAGAACCAGCTTAAAATAAGCGTAATTACCTTTTAAAAAAACCTAACTTAGTTACCTAAGTTAGGTTTTTTTTCAGCTATGCCGTCAAAAGAATATTAATACGCGCTATCTACTCGCACCGTGTTATTGGTTAAGTAGATCAGGCGAACATGATCCCCTTGGTGAAAACGCATAGCGGGATCGTTGTCTTGTACCACCATAAATTGCTCACCACTTTCTACTTGTATCAGTAATTCAACGAGCTGTGTGTTTTCATAGCGCTGTGTTTGCTGCTGATTATGAGCAACGTTACCACCAATCACCGATCCTAAAATAGTCGCTACAGTACGACCACTGCCGCCGCCAAACTGGTTACCAATAACACCGCCTAGTAAGGCACCGCCAAAGGTTTTCCAGCCGTTACTTTTGTCTTGTACTAGTTGTTGCTCAGTAATAGTGCGCACCGACTTTACTTTACCAAATAGTACTTGCTGTACAGGAACAGCTTTATTTCGTTCGTACTTGGCAAACGTTGGGGCACTTACTACTAATAAAGCGCATAAAATTAAGCTAAGCGTTTTGATAATTCGCTCCTGTTATTACCAACCAAACGTTGATTTTTCACGCGTCTTACGAATTTCAGTTTCGTCAGCCCATTCAACAAGGCCGCTTTGCATATCCATTAAACGCATTGTAAATTTGTAGTACACATCGGCTTTATCGGCATTAGATTTAACAATGCTTGATAGGTTACCGTACAGCATATATTGCGCACCAATTTGCTTACCAAAAGCCACCGCAGTACTTGGGTTGACTAAGGCGTCTTCGTTTTGAAATGTAATTTGCTCACGAACCGCCTCTACACGGGTCATATCAACAAATCTAAATTTGCCGCTACGCAGTAATTGAGTAGAGATAGAGTCGGTGATTGATTCTGTATCTATGTGTTCACTGGTTTTATTTTTAATACGCTCTACAAATACCACAGGGCGTGTATTGGCGGTCATAGTCCCAACCACAGGCGAACTAAGCAGAGAGTCGGTCATTTGCGAGGCAACTTTTTGTAAGTCAGTAGAGCCAAAGTTTATATCTGTGGTTTCTACGGCTTGGGCATCACCATAGCTGACAACAGCTTTGTTGGCACAGCCTGCAAGTGTCAGTGCCGCTAAGCCTAAAATTGCATAACTAGACAGTGATTTAAATTGTTTATTGATCATCATGATTTCCTTTAATCTTTAAATTCTTGTGCGTCGGTTGAAACTTCTCTTACAGCTAATGAGAAGGTAACGGCATTAGAGCTAGGTGCTAGCCCTGCAAGCTGAGTTTTAGCAAAGCCAAATAATGTTAGGGCTTGCCACGGTGAGTGGTTGCCTTTAATAACAAAGCCATCTTTATCAAACCAGTTAAATTGATACTGTAAGTATTGCGATTTTTTATAGGTACTCGCTAAAGTAACTACCACGTCGGTAAGGTTATTTGTTTGACGCGTTTTAACATCACTTATTAAAAGCTTTTTAGCTAATTGTGGATTATTTACATTGAGCTGCTCTTTGTAAGCGTTGGCAGTTTGCTCAACCCCAATACCTGAGGTTACAGGTCGGCTGCTACATGCGCTAAGCATAAACAGCGCAATAACGGGAAGTATGTATTTCATGATGGCTCCTAAAGTTGCACTACATGGGAGTTAAAATAGTTATTAACAGAGGTTAGGTAGATTAACGTTAACCCTTGCTTACTAACGGTAAAATTTATTGGCGGTTGCGAGCCAACGTTTAGAGTATGCTCGCCTGCTTTTACTGCGCTGCGGGCAAGGCTGATCTGATTAGGCAGGGTAAGCCAACTACGCGTATCTGCTTGCTCAGATGCAAGATTATACAAATTTGCCAAAATGTTCCCCACATCACCGGCACTGCGCGCAAGCTCTGCACGCATTTTTTCTTTAGCGACAAGACGTAATATTTGCCTTGAAACACGCCCAGCTACTTGCTGCTCTAACGTTTTAGCGGCCAGTGCCTCTAAATGCACTAACGGACTTAATGCTAATACTTGGTTATTAACTTTTATATTATTCACGGCGCTGCTGTAGGCGTTATTTATATAAACGGGCATTGCTAAGCTATAAAAGCGGGCATCCCCCTGCGAAGTATAAATAGGCAATCGCAATTTAAACTCGTGCTGTTTTGGTATTAGGCCTTGTTCAAATAATATAACCACTTCGCCTTGATTTTTATCTATGGTGTTTACTTCACCAAACTGTCGCTTAAATTGTTTGTAGTCATCCGCAAAGCCTTGCTGCTTAGCAAGGCGTAGTAAATCTTGCTGTAAATACTGATTATTAGGTTGTATTTCGAGTGCTTTTTTATAGTCTATGTAGGCATCATCGCCTTGCTTTGCCGTTTCATATAACAACCCTGATAAGTAAAACGTGTACGCATTTTGAAAGCCATTTTTTACCGAGCGAGTTAAATTATCCATGTCTGGGTAGTGTTGCTGTGCTTGAGCAACGGCATTATCAAACTCGCTTTGATTATCGAGTAGTGCATCAACTTGTACTTTATTGGCACGGCGTATTTCAACTAACGCGCTCTCAATATCGCGTTTATAAACATAATTAAGTGCTTTGTAGCTATGCAACATACTCATTTCGTAGGCTGGTGGGATATAACCTATTGCTGAATCGTTAGTTAACAGCGCATTACTTTGTTCAAGCCCTGCACTTACTTGTATTTTGGCTGCTTGGCGCTTTGCTTGCATCTGTTGGTAGACAGTTTCAAAATATGTTTGCGCACTATCTGGATTATTAGCTAAATCAGCAATACGCCCTTGCTCTAATTGGTTCAGTAAATAATTACTGTGGGCTTTACTGTTGGTTTTTATAAGGGTGCGTGCATTTTCAATATTATTATTGCTAATAGCTTGCCTAACAGGGGTGGTGTTTGTGGCATAATCATTAAACAAGTCGTTAAAGCCAATAGTGCTGCAACCACTTACAATAAAGCAAAAACTGAAAATTAAAATGTGACGCACACGCACTCCTTTTATCTATTTTATAAGGTTAACACATGGCTTATAAATGTAGGTGTGAAAGATTGTAAAAAAGCGTAGTGTATAAACATTAAAGCTTTATCATTAAAAAATAACCATATTAACGTTTACAACAATGGACGCTAATTTAATCTGTATATAAGTACGGTATATATTTATCAACACGTTAGGAATTTATTTGAAAGCCACTCTGTTTACTATTATCGCGTTAGTTGCCTTTGCTGCCAATTCGTTATTGTGTCGCTTAGCATTAGCTCAAGGTTATATTGATGCGTGGAATTTCACTGTTATACGGCTTCTCAGCGGGGCAGTGTGTTTGGCTATTATTATGCTGCTCTATACAAAGCAATTAAATAAAAAAGCACAATTAAGTAGCTCCGTTATTAACGATATCGGAAGCTGGCGAAGCAGTGTGAGCTTACTGATATATGCGCTGTGTTTTTCTATAGCTTATATAGAGCTAGATACCGGTATGGGCGCGCTTATTTTATTCTCCGCGGTGCAATTTACCATGATCGGCTGGGGCATCTATAAGCAAGAGCGCTTAACCGCTGTGCAATGGCTTGCATTTATTGTGGCGTTTGTGGCTTTTGTTTATTTAATGCTGCCTTCGCAAACAGCGCCACCGGTAATGGCGGCAGTATTAATGAGCATAAGTGGCGTGGCATGGGGAATATACAGTATTAGAGGCAAAGCGTGTGTGTCACCACTTAGGGCCACCACTTATAACTTTATTCGCAGCTTATTAGTGCTACCTATTTTAATTGTGGTGGGTATGAGCCAGCTTAAAAATGTACGTATGGAAGGGGTGTTACTTGCAATAGCCTCAGGTGCCATCGCATCAGGCGTAGGTTATAGTATTTGGTATGTGGCTATGCCTTTATTAAAAAGCACGCATGCAGCTATAGTGCAGTTATGCGTGCCCGTTTTGGCAGCTATTGCAGGAGCGGTGTTTTTATCAGAAACCTTAACTGTGCAATTTATGCTCCCCAGCAGTATCATTTTACTGGCTGTATTGGTTTTTACGTTAAATAAAAAAACTAACACCGCTTAGCAGGTGGGCTCACATTAAGCACAAAGCGTTCATATAAAGCAGGTAAGTGGGTTAAAATAGTGTCTTTACCTAATAAATCACTTTCTTTAATGCAGTTATGTAATACCTCAACTGACAGGTGCCTCATAAGCTGCTCTGATTGCGCAATGTGGCTAATATGCCAAAGTTCTGGGGCAACACCGCCTAAATCATGCTGATAAGGCCGATAAAATCCAAATTCTGCTAGGTGAGTGTCTAGCCATTGACTCAGTTCGGCAAAAGGTCCGCCATGCTGATATTCATCGGGGGTTAGTTGCAACACATAATCGTCACTCACTGCGCGTTTATCAAAAATATCTAAGTCAGTGCCTAAATGATGGCGACTTGCCCCTGGCAGTGCAGAGTACAGCATTATGGCGGTACATTTTTCAATATCACTCAGTGAATTTAGTTCAACGGCTTGTTGCGCTTTATTTAACACCACGCGCTTATTTGAAAATTTAGCATTCCAAATAGCCGATTGACGATTAAAATCCCGAAAGCTTGATGCAATACATAAATCAAAGCCTGCGGATGCGGCCGCTGATTGCAGTGCAACAAAGTCGTTGACAATATTGGCATGCAAATAATGGTTTTGTATGGCGACTAGGTGTGCATCACTTTGTCCGGTGATGCATTGTATGAGTTCTTTATTTGCAGTCATTAAGTTAACAGTCGTTCTAATATTTGTTCATAAATATCGGCCAGCGCGATCAGGTCATCTGTGCTAACACACTCATCAACTTTATGAATTGTGGCGTTACGTGGCCCCAGCTCGATTACTTTAGCGCCGGTTTGAGCAATAAAGCGGCCATCTGATGTCCCACCTGTTGTTTCTAAATTAGTGGTTAAGCCAGTTACTGATTTAATCGCAGCGACGGTAGCATCAACTAACGGACCGTGATCGGTTAAAAACGGTAGGCCATTTACAATCCAATTTAGTTCGTAATTCAAATTGTGTTTTTGTAAAATCTCGTTCACTTTTTGTTGCAGCTGTTGATGAGTAACTTCGGTGCTAAACCTAAAGTTAAATTGTACTTCAAGCTCACCGGGGATCACATTACCGGCACCTGTGCCGCCATTAATGTTCGAGATTTGAAAGCTGGTGGCAGGAAAGAAGTCGTTACCCATATCCCACACAGTTTGGCTTAATTCGGTTAAAGCTGGCGTGGATAAATGAATTGGGTTTTGCGCTAAGTGTGGGTAAGCCACATGCCCTTGTACACCGGCTATAGTTAAAAAACCAGTTAGAGAACCACGACGACCATTTTTAACCACATCACCGAGTACATCGCGCGATGATGGCTCACCAACAAGACACATATCAATTTTTTCACCGCGCTCTTCTAAAGTATCTATTACGCGGGTAGTGCCGTTGATAAAAGGGCCTTCTTCATCTGAGGTAATTAAAAACGAGATAGAGCCTTTATGATCTGGGTGCTTAGATACAAAGCGCTCTGTGGCTACAACCATAGCTGCCAGTGAGCCTTTCATGTCGGCTGCGCCACGCCCATGTAATAAACCGTCTTCAATTAGACCAGCAAAAGGCGGGTGCTGCCAATTTTTTTCAGGCCCTGTGGGCACCACATCGGTATGACCGGCAAAACAAAAGTGTGGTGATTGCGTACCTTTTCGTGCCCAAGTATTGAGCGTGTCAGTAAAAAAGAGCGATTCGATGTCAAAGCCAATTGCACTTAGACGCTCATTCATCATGTGTTGGCAGCCTGCATCTTCAGGGGTAACCGACTCTCGCTGAATTAAGGCTTGGGCTAGGGTAATTACTGGATGGGTCATTATTTAAAGATCTCATCGTATTGTACTGTTTTAAAGCCTAAGTGATATTGCCCATCATTAATAAGAACAGGGCGTTTAATCATTGCAGGTTGTTCAACCAATATATCGATAGCAGTTTGCTTAGTTAAGCTTTGCTTTTGCTCATCCGACAGCGCTCTGTATGTTGTGCCACGTTTATTAACAAGTTGTTCCCAGTCAATATGCTCTGCAAAATCGCTAACCATATTATGATTAACGCCATCTTTACGATAGTCATGGAAAGTGAACGCGATGTCATTATCGCTTAGGTATTTTTTTGCTTTTTTGATTGTGTCGCAGTTGCTAATGCCATAGAGAGTGATCATAAACCTACTTCTTTTTGATAATAGTTAATAAGGTATCTACACCAGCATTGACCTGCGGGTGAGAATAATGAAAAGTGCCTAAGTCGTGGCCATTGAGTATGATAAGGCTAGCTAAAATAGGCGCATCGAGTTCACGCAAATCAAAGTAAGCGAGGCGCTGTCCTTTGGTTATTTTGCTGCCATTAAGCTGAGCAATATGAGTATGCGTGAGAGTTTGAGAATCAGGTACGGCTAAGTTTATTAATACTTTTAAGCCATTTTTAGCTTTTAGAATAAATTCGCACCCGCCGCTTTTAACTTGCAATAAAGTGCCATTAAATGGCGCTAACACTTTATGGCTGGTTAAGCTGACAATAATCCCTGGCCCCAAAGTTCCAAAGCGGAAAAAAGCTTCAGGATGCGCGTCCATCTGCATAACTTTGCCACTGAATGGGCTAGTTATTTGTATCGCGCTTCGGCCAATTTTATTTTTAGTTAAATAGCTAACGTCTTCAGATTTCATTATTAATTAAGTTACCACATTGTAGCCATCGGCTCTAAGAGCAGCCATCGCTTTGTTGACTGTTTGCTTTTTTACTAAGATATAGTCGGTGTCATAGGTTGAAATTGAAAAAATTGATACGCCAGCTCTTGCTAATACTCCTGAAATATTTGCCATAATACCGGTTAACGAAAATCCTAATGGGCCAATTACTTCTAATGCTTGCCAATTCGATTCTGTACCTTGGCTATCAATTATAAAGTCATCAGGGCAAACGACCGAGAGTTCATCGTGCGTTTTTGAAATAAAAAATAATGGTTGCTTTAACAGGGCAGGAGGGATGTCGGCATCAAGCGCTAAACTATGAATTGATAAAACAGTGCTGTGTAATTGTAGTGTTTGTTTTGACATAAAACCCATCCATAGCAGCAAGATAATAGCTTTATAGTATAGAGTATTGAATCTAAGTTAAAGGCCCAAACTGAGCCGTTGTTAAAGTTTTTATTAATTAAAAAATAATTGTCCACAATTTCTGTGGATAAGCTTGGGGGTTGTAAGGTATAAATAGCCTAACCTATTAATAAGTAATTAAAAAATGGCTAGGCTATAAAAAGGACATGTTAGTTAAAGGGGTTAATTAAGTGCCTCAGCTTGCGCTGCTTGAATGGCAGTTAAAGCAATGGTATACACTATGTCGTCAACTAATGCGCCACGGCTTAAGTCGTTAACTGGTTTACGCATCCCTTGCAGCATCGGACCGATACTGATCAAATCAGCGCTTCGTTGTACCGCTTTATAGGTGGTGTTGCCAGTATTTAAATCAGGGAATATAAACACCGTTGCTTTACCTGCAACAGGGCTGTTAGGTGCCTTTTTAATCGCTACACTTTCCATAATTGCCGCATCATACTGTAGTGGTCCATCTATAATTAGATCTGGGCGCTTTTGCTGGGCCAGTTTAGTTGCCGCTCGCACTTTTTCTACATCAGCCCCACTGCCTGAATCACCAGTACTGTAACTTATCATGGCTACGCGAGGTTCAATACCAAATGCTGCTGCTGAGTCGGCAGATTGAATTGCAATGTCGGCCAGTTGTTCGGCATTAGGATCGGGATTAATAGCGCAATCACCATAAACTAGAACCTGATCCGGTAATAGCATAAAGAACACAGATGACACTAATGATGAACCTGGCGCGGTTTTGATTAACTGTAGCGGTGGGCGAATGGTATTGGCAGTGGTGTTTACCGCACCCGATACCAGGCCATCGACTTTACCTTGCTCTAACATCATAGTACCAAGTACGACGTGATCTTGAAGCTGCTCTTGGGCGACAACTTCGGTAAGGCCTTTATTTTTACGGATTTCCACCATAGGTGCTACGTAGTCATTTATAATACTGTTTGGCTCTATTACAGTTACATGCTCGTTAAGCTCAATGCCTTGTTGCTCGGCTATACGTAATATTTCATCACGATCACCTAATAAAATTGTTTTAGCAATGCCGCGCTGGCCACAAATAGCGGCTGCTTTAATGGTTCTAGGTTCGTTACCCTCAGGCAGTACAATTGTTTTTTCGGCTTTACGAGCTTTTTCAGTTAATAAATACCTAAAGGCAGGAGGGGATAGTTTTCGGGTTTTTCCCACACTTTTAGCTAAGGTATCTAACCAATCAGAATCTATATACTCTGCGTTATGATCTTTTACCTTTTCAATGCGCTGTTCATCATCGCTTGGCACTTCTAGGTTAAAGTTATGCAGTAATAACGAGGTGCGCCAAGTGTCGCCTTCGGTTGCTAAAATAGGCAGCCCTGTTTGCATGGCTTGTTCGCACAGCGCCATAATGCGCGGCTCAGGCTCAAAGCCACCGGTGAGCAAAATAGCGCCTAGTTTAGTACCATTCATGGCAGACAAGCAGGCTGCAACCAATATATCTGAACGATCGCCTGGGGTGACCAATAACGCACCTGGGGTAAAGTAATTTAGAATATTTGATACCGTGCGGGCGCAAAAAGTAATGCGTCTTAGTCGACGATGCACCATGTCACCTTCGTTAATAATAGTGGCTTTTAAATAGGCACTTAAATCTTTAACGCGCGGCGCGACCAGCTCAAAATCCCACGGAATGGCACCAAGTAACATAAAAGGATTTTTTCTAAAAATAGGTAAAGAGGCCAGACGGTTAAGCTCGTTATCCAGTGCTTCTGGCTTGTAAGTATCGACTAAATCAGCGCGAGCGCGACCTTCTTCATCTAGAGGGGCATTTACTTTATTGAAAATACAACCCAGCACACGAGGGTGATCTATGCCACCGTAATTTCCAGCAGCAATTTCAAGGCGATCTTCAATCTGGGTAATACTGTAATTCCCAGGGGTAAGCACAAATACGATATCGGCCCCTAAGGTTTGTGCAATTTCACGGTTTATGCGTCCCGCATAAGGTTGGCGTCGAGTAGGCACCATTCCTTCTATTATGGCCACTTCGTCATCGTTGATCTTACTTTGAAAACGCTCAACAATTTCCTCTAATAAGTCGTCACCTTTACCATCACCAATCATTTGCTCTGCGTAATCGAGTGCAAACGGTGTTGGCGGCTTAATTGGTGAGCCTTGAGTGACAATTTGGGTCGATTTTTCAGGGCCAGTTTCACCTGCACGCGGCTGGGCGATAGGTTTGAAAAAGTTAACCTTAACCGTCTTTTGTTCTAGCGCTCTTACTAAACCAACTGATACTGAGGTTAAACCTACCCCTGTAGAGATAGGAACCAACATAATACGACGAGCCATATTATAACTCCTTGGTGATGTTTGCGGCGTCGAGTGCAATAACCCATTCTTCGTTGGTAGGCATAACCACCGCTTTGCTTGTTGAATTTGCAGCGCTAATTAATCCAGCTTGGCCAAACCGTGCATCAAGGTTTGCTTGAGGGTCTAAATTGATACCTAAAAAGGCTAACTGTGTAAGTACTTTTTCGCGAATAATATCCGAATTCTCGCCAATCCCACCAGTAAAAATAAGCGCATCTAATTTTTGCAGCGGTACCATGTAGGCGGCTATTTGTTTTGCTAAGCGGTAGCAAAACATATTAAGCGCCAGCATGGCTTGCGAGTTGCCAGCAATGGCAGCCTCTTCAATAGTACGGCAATCGTTTGATAGCTCGCTTATTCCTAATAAGCCACTTTTTTGATTTAGCAGGTCATCAATTTGCTGTGCGGTGTAATCAAGTTGGGTCGTTAAAAAGTTAAATAGCCCTGGATCAATGTCGCCACAACGGGTACCCATAACAAGTCCTTCAAGCGGGGTTAAGCCCATGCTAGTGTCGACACTTTTACCGTTTTTAATCGCACACACAGAGCAGCCATTGCCTAAGTGGGCGCTAATAAAGTTACTTTCTTCAACAGGTAAAGACAACATTTTAGCGGTTTGACCTGCTACATAAAAATGGCTAGTGCCATGAAATCCATAGCGTCTAACCCCAAAGTCTTTATAAAGCTGATAAGGAAGGGCATATAGATAAGCAACCTCATCCATAGTTTGATGAAATGCGGTATCAAACACAGCTATTTGTGGTAAATCTTTAAATGATGCTTGTGCTGATGAAATACCTAGTAAATTAGCGTGACCATGTAAGGGGGCCAGTGTGGCTGCTTGGGTAATACCTGCAATGACGTTTTCGTCAATTAAAACTGATTGGGTAAAGTGCTCGCCGCCATGCACAACACGATGACCCACTGCCACTAATTGCTCGTCGAGGTTGTGATCTTTTATCAAATCAACCAGCGTATTAATCGCATGGGCATGTGCCTGGTTAGCAGCAAGCTTAATAGTGGTTTTTTCTCCCTTAAACTTATATTTAATTGAGGGAGCGTCATCACCTAGGCGCTCAGCTAAACCTGATATGATGTCGTTTCCTGTGTTTGCATCAATAATCGCAAACTTTAGACTTGAGCTTCCACAATTGAGTACCAAAACGTGGTTTGGATTATTTGGGAGTGTTGGCATAGATTCATTTTCCATTTAAGTATTAATCAGTACACTTGGTTGATGTATAAGCCTTTGTGGCTTAAATAAGTGTAGACTAAAGTGTAGTAGACTTTATTAAAAGGGCTTTGTGAAATTCTTTCGATAATTTATGCTTTTTGTGAGTTTTACTAATGAAATTGAGCATTTTTACCGATAAAGTGAAAGCAGCTATAATTGTGTTACACTTTTATAAGTATTACGTTTGTTGAAGTGTTACAAACCGTGACTATGAGGATTTATTAATGCAAAAAAGTGTGATGTCGCAAGTTCAATTAGGGCGTTCTTATGCTAAAACATGGCCAATGCGAAAAGAGGTTGCGCCATTATTTGCAGAATTTAAAGTGATCAGAGCCACAGAGCTTGCGATTACAGTTATGCCAATATTAGCCATGCTGACCCTGTTTTTTCAGATTAATTATTTAGGCTCGGGTTTTCTGCCCCAAGCGATTGCCAGTAGTCTGTTTTTTATTTCTTTGCCATTACAAGGGCTTTTATGGTTAGGTAAACGTGCGCAAACCGAATTAGAGCCTGCTATGCAGCAATGGTATAACGAGTTATTTGCAAAAATGGTTGCTAACGGTTACGACGCGCAAATGGGAAAAAACAAGCCCCGCTATTTGGAGCTTGCCGAATTACTAAAAGATATGTTCGATAAAATGGATAAAACGTTTACTAAAGAGCAGTTTTAGTAAATTGCGTAATGTAAAATGACAATGTGACGCTATGCTGTTGTTTTTGCTCAAGTGCTTGCCAATGTTCTGGCCTGAACTTCCACGCAAATGGCGTCATCATAATTAAGTTCTTAACATCGTTAAATGTAAGCGACACCTGCTCTGTTATTAATTGTTGCGATGTATTTTCAAAGCCCGCAGGTGCTGCTATTTGTGTGTGCTCGTTTACGTTGCTATAAATATAATCTTTTAGTTCTTTCAAATGAGTTGGGCCTGGGCTTGCCACAATTAAGCAACCATTATCTTTGACCAGACGTGCAAGTTCACTGTCAAATAAAGGCGCAAATACACTAACCAAAACGTCAGCAAGGTGATCATCAAAAGGCGCTTGGCTAATTGAGGCAACACTAAAATGGCATTGCTTGTAACGTTTTGCCGCATATTTTACTGCCGACTTTGATATATCCACACCGTATACGCTAGCCTGGCTGTTGTTAGCAATAGCGTGAGTATAAAACCCTTCACCACACCCCAAATCAATTACTATTTCAGCATTAAGTGGCTTTACCATATTGGCTAAAGCAGTTTGTAAAAAGCCATAATAACCTTGCTCCAAAAATGAGCGCCTAGCTTGCACCATTTCCAACGAATCGCCAGGCTGTTTAGAGTTTTTGTTTTGCACAGGGAGTAAGTTTACGTAGCCTTCTCTGGCAAAATCGAAGCTGTGATTGTTATCGCATCGTAATGTTTTATCATTAAGTGCTAGTGGCTGTTTACAAATAGGGCAATGGTAATGAAGACTCATGAGCCTAAATAGTCCTTATCAAAAAAAGTTTTTACCCAATGTGGGCGATAGGTGATCAGTACAGTGATTGCCATACCGTTTAGCATAGCTTCAGGAAAGGCCAAAATAGGACTTAGGTAAATATAATTTTCGCTCAGCTGATGCCAACTATATTCACCTATTGCGTAATAAAAAGCGCCACCGAGTATAATGTTAATACAGGCAACGACACCCGCTGTTAAAAAGCTACAAACAAATATATAGATAAAAAAATGCCGTGCTAAATAGTGATAACACACAATAAAAACTAAATAGCTGAATAACACCGGTATAAACGCACTAATGATGAGTTTTAACGCGACTAATTCAGGTGTTATTTGTCCAAAAGCAGTTAAAAGCGCTGTTGCGAGTACACAACTTAATATAGCAAGACGCCAACCTAATGTTAGGGTAACTGCGGTAATGCCTAAAATATGCAGATCGAGACCGGGTAAAATACCGGCCTTTATACGCCATAACAAAGCGAGTACCAGTACACAGGCAAACACACCTGATTGTCTTGCTGGGGTATTAAATAAATTACTGTATGTTGATTTGTTAACGCTTAAAAAGCCGATAACGATGACAACAATCCACAGTAACCCTTGCAACTGCACGCTTAACATAATTATTAACTAAACTCTGACCAAATAGGCGCATGATCTGATGGTTTATCGATAGCGCGCAATTCATAATCTATGCCTGTGTCGATACAGCGAGCTGCTAAATCATGCGTTGCTAGTACCACATCAATTCGTAGGCCGCGGTTATCAACAAATCCTTTTGAACGATAGTCAAACCAAGAATATTGGTCGTTAATTTCTGGGTTTTGTTCTCTAAAGGTGTCTTTAAAACCCCAATTTAATAAGGTAGCAAGCCATTCACGCTCAACAGGTTGAAATGAACATTTACCCGTTTTTAACCACCGTTTTGCATTTACCTCGCCAATGCCAATATCTAAATCGGTTGGTGAGATATTAATGTCACCCATAACAATTACATCTTGATCAGGGGTGAAATGGCCATTCAGATGGGTCATTAGATCTTTATAAAATTGACGTTTGTAGGGGAACTTAGTTTCGTGATTAATGTTATCGCCTTGTGGGAAATAGCCATTCATTACATGTAAGTCGCGGCCATTCTCTTGTTCTACAGTGACGCTAATCATACGCTTTTGCGAGTCATCGGTGTCAGTAGTGAAGCCTTTTAATACCGATTTAGGCTCTTTTTTGCATAACATTGCCACGCCGTAATGCGCTTTTTGCCCATGAAAATAAACGTGGTAACCCATCTTTTGTACATCGTCTAGCGGAAACGCTTCATCATGTACCTTGATCTCTTGAAGACCAATAATATCTGGCTGGTGTTTATCAATAATAGCTTGTAACTGGTGTAGTCGAGCACGCAGACCATTGATATTAAAAGAAATCACTTTCATAAAGTTAACCTTCAAATTTATTTTTTCTATTCGTCAAATTGTATCAGCATTTAGAGCGACATAACATGACTGAAATGAGAAAATAACTGCACAATTGTTGATCAATTACTGTTTAATGTTTAAACATTGTAAATGCATTATTAAATAATAAAATAAATAAAATATTCAATTGATATGTTAAAAGTTGTCTATATAATGCGCAAAAATCGTTTGTTTAACTCGTTCAAATAGGACTACCTGATGAAAACTCAATTACTTTTAGCTGCCTCTCTTTTTGTTTCTGTTACCGCTTCTGCACAAAGCAATGCGTATTACAGCAAAGACAATAAATTAGAGTCAAACTTGTGCGTAGTAAGCGCCAATGAAGGTTTTTCAGCTGCACGTAAAATGGCAGCAAAGCATGGTATATACTTATCTCGTTATTCAAAAAGTATCCTATGTAACGGTCAAGACATTCGCGATATTGCAAAACAACAAACTGCAGCACAGCCTGCAGCATCAAAAGTTGAAGTATTTGCAAAAGATTCACATCAAGAAACACAGTTATGTATAACTGCATTAAAGCAAGGCTTACAACCAGTGCGTAAGCAAATTGGTAACTTAAACACATTAAAGTGTAATGGCCAAAACGTTACTGACTTTGTTAAGCGTTACCAAAACGCTGCAATCTAAATTACTGTATTTAATATATAAAAAGCTCGGTTTTTACCGGGCTATTAAGTCAAACTGTGGCTACCTATACTTTTAGGTAGCCATTTTTATTTTTGATGCTCTATAAATAAAG
The DNA here is from genome assembly GCF_048401115.1 of Pseudoalteromonas sp. US3C1013. Classification (GTDB taxonomy): domain Bacteria; phylum Pseudomonadota; class Gammaproteobacteria; order Enterobacterales; family Alteromonadaceae; genus Pseudoalteromonas; species Pseudoalteromonas undina. The sequence continues at coordinate 1,280,206 of NZ_CP183075.1, forward strand.
GGCTACAGAAAGCTTTGACCTAGTAAAAAAGAACAACAATCATACGAGGAAGTATTTAAAATCAAAGGCTTACTTTTTTATAGATAGAAATAGTCCAAAACAGGGCCTTTACCCATTCCCCCTCTATAGCTTTTAACTAGAGCTTTTTGTTCCATGTTATAGGTGATCCCCCCAGCTAAACAAGATTCTGCTAACACAGGGTTATCTTCAACAAGTTTCAAGTAATTACTTTTAAACCAATTGACAACTACGTTACGCAAAGCTTTACCTTCATCTCTACTACTTGTCTTATAGCCTTTTATCCATAGAACATTAAGGCAAAATCCCAGGTAGCGAGTTGATTTATAATTTGGGAATCTTTCAAACTCCTTAATTTCGTCATATATGATACGCCTTACTTTATGTAAAACTATCCTCCTAGCTTCTGTATCTTCAGCAAACCTGCTTATTAACTTCCCCCATACCGTATTGTGTTGAATAGTCCAGCATGTATCTATCGGAGAACGAACATAAGCCGCTGCATGTATTAATTCAGCGTAAAATTTTGCAATTTTATCGTATAAGTTTTTTTGATTTTCTTCTTTGGGCTTAAGAGCAATCAGATGAGGTGTTACGTCCTGCTTACCCAAAACAGTTGTGAGTTCGTGCGCAAAATTTATTAAAACTTCAAACTTTTTATATGCATCATTTCGCCAATCTAAATCAGTATTATTGAACTCAGAAATACCAAGAGAGAAACTCTCTATATCACTTATGGCCCTGTATAAGATAAATGAATGAGCAAACCAATAGCCTTGTTTTAAGTAAGACTCAAAAGTTAACAAAACCATATCACAATATTTGTTGAGTTGTTCTGAATCCCAATCATCACGTTCTTTATAATTAACATCAAATACAGAGCGATTACCTAGCATATTCAGCAGTTTGTAATTACCGAACATAGATGAACTTAGTGGTTTAATGTAACCCAACAACCCAGACTCGTATCCATGATCTTCATGGTAAATTTGAGAATTTTTGTTCTTGATCAATTCAGCCGTAAGATTTGAAGTTAATGTGGAAAAGCTTTCAACATGAATGATATCTTCTTTTGATAATGCATCAAACAATACCAATGCCGTATTAGGTGATACGTCTGCTATGCATTGACACATACGTCTATTTGCCAATAGTAGAGCCATATCATTTGCGAAATAGCTAACATGATCGGTTTTTAGTTCTTGAGCGACAGCTTTCTGGTTATTTGCAAGCTTGACAATATTTGGGATTGATAATGAAAGTTCATCACTTAAAATTTTGATTTCTTCAATATTTCCTTTCAATACTACTCGATATAGTTGCATTGAAAACTTTTTATAATTTTTATTAGAAAACTTGGGAGGGGAAATAAAAGCATACCAAAGCCAAATAATAACTATTGATAGAAAGATGATTGCAAAACTGCTTTGCCAAGCAGCTTGTGACATATTCCATGTTACTGTTGGCCATTTTTGAGCAACCCAAAACTCTGTTATTAATGTGCCAATGCCAATAGCAGTGATAAGAAAAAAAATCGTTTTATTTAGATTTACAGGAGATACTGATATTCTAAATTTATACCTAAAGTCAGTAATCGTATACACAATCAATAACAGAGCAAGCCCCGTCAGAAATTCAGAAAAACCAAAAATCGTACTAGTAGAGCTACCAGCCTCAACTAAACAAAGTCCTAAAAAATCCCAATTACATTCCATTTAAGCTGCTCCATTAATATTATTTTATTTACTTTAGTTGGCTGATATGTTTTGGTTAACTAACTATAAATTCTTTATTAGCACTGAAGCTGAGGATATCAGATGCGCGGTACACATGTTGAGCTATACCTACTCGCTGGGCTGGAGTAGTCGGCTCGGCATCACTTCTTTTATCTTTTAATGACTTTTCGTTTGTACGACAAAAGTTATTATAAACACGCATTATTTCAATTAGCTTACACATCCACGTAGGGTTATAGCCTGCATATACATTCCAGCGTTTTGAGTTTGTCGCACTGGTAACAGGTCGTTCAAGCATATTAACTAGTCTACGTAATACTTGAAACCAGTTATCTACGCCATTAAGCGATGTGGACTGCAATATCATTGATGCTTGCTCTATTGAATCGGCATTAATCCCTGTTAAGGGCTGCACGGCAACAAAGCGAGAGTTAGGGTTAGGATTGATAAGCCATTCTGAACGTTTACCAGGTTGTGTTACAGGTCGGTCAAACTGAGTCTTCCACATACGTTGCCATAACTGCTTCTCTGATTCATCAGGGTAATCAGCTTGCAGGGCTAATGCTCTTGCCTTTAACTCTTCAGTCATACCTGCGTCTAACAAATTAGCGCCACCACTTTTATCGGTAGTTAGAATGTAAGCATAGAGCCTATTTTGAGCAATCATGTCTTGAAATACAGATGGGAAAGCAACCTTAAAGCCACTGTCATTATCCAAAAAATAGATAAAGCTTTGGCAATCAACAAGTAATCTTTTAACTTTTTCAAAATGAGCTAGTGTACTATAAGTTTGATGAACTAAAAGCCCTTTACGTGGCATTTGCAACGGGACATTGATGAAGTTGTTATCTGTTGGCGATTCAACTTCATCATCCGATAGTACATATTGACCAAAGCGTCTGTAGTACCGAGGTTTATCACCTTCATTCTTTCGCTTATATTCACTCTTGATATAGCCTGAATCGGATGTTGGGTCGAAATTCACTGTTGATGCCAATACGTAACCAGATAAGTTATCTACCGTGGATGTATTAACAACCCTAGTGGGCATTGGTGTATGTGTATCATTCCAGTTAGATAAGTAATATTGACGGTCACAGCTTAATATTGGCGCAACCTCTGCGAAGCGACTAGTTAAAGAAGCTTCGTGAAGGCGGCTAAACAATAAAGATTGTTTATAAAAGAAGTCGATCTTATCGTATACAGTTTGAGGATTCAGACCAAGCACATCTGCCTGTCTGTTGACGATACCTTTATTTACGAATGCTAAGTAAAAAGGTTCATTTACATCTCTGCGATAATGTTTTTGCTGGGGATCTCGAACTACTGAAAAGTTCTTACCGCATGATTTACATTGATAACGTTGTGAGCCAAGCAAAGGCTGAAGCTCTATCTTGATTTTCGGTTTACGATTATTAGTACCTTTAGGAATTTTGGGAGTAGCCCACACCCTTGTCTTTCGAGTTAAGCCATTCTTTTTGTAAATATTAGGGTGACTATAAATCCCTTTACCTACATTATCACAACCTTTTAAGCTGTTTGTACATGAAGGCTCTGTGGGTACACCAATAGAATTATTGCGAATAGATTCTTGAACATATGCTCTGTTGTTAATCATTTTGAAGCTTTCATTGCATAACAGACATGTCAGTAAATGTGATTCAATCCTTTTACTATAAGTAAGTTTATAATCATTACCTAAGCCTCTGCTGGGTGTTTTATCAGGCTTTAAGCGTGGATTTTTAGCTGGTATACCAAAATTACCGCAATCAGCATTTTTACAAAAGTTAAGCTGCACCATATGACCCGTTACAGGGTGTTTGTAGGCGCGTGGTATGATGATAGCTTTAGGTTCTCTATGTTTTACTTGTTGAGGAGTATGCTTTAGTGGTTCGATTGAGCTATCTATTAATTTGAAGTATAGAGATGCGGTTAAGTTAGCATCAACATATGCGCCATGGATTTTTCTAGAAGATGTATCAATTGAATAACGCCTGCAAGCATTGTTCAAAGAAATTTTGTTAACACCTAGAACTTGCTTAGCTAACTCCATAGCACAAGTTACCCGTTTGCAATGTGTGACTAAGGATATATTTTTGCCAATATGACGAAACTCAGACTCTATAAAACCAATATCGAACGATTTGTTGTAAATAACTAAGTGAGAATCTTTTAGAAAAGATAGTAAGTTATCAGCGATATCTTCAAATTTTGGCTTACCGATCCGGCTTGCATCAGTAATACCATGAATTTTTAAAGCGCCTTTGTTAGAACTTTTACCAGCTCCTTCAAGGATTGTTTGAATAACTGACCCTGTAGGGTTTCCAGAAACATACTCAATACAAGCAATATCAATGACTCTATGATTGCCATTTTGTGTGCTTAAGCCAGTAGTTTCAGTGTCTAGAAAGGCGATACGTTCATTTTTCATCTATACTCCTTTAATAAATAGTATAGTAAAAAACTCACAAAAACAAAGTTAACTCATTGTTTTATATGTACTCCTCGTACGATTTCATTTAAAAGGTGCTAGCTATATCTCTTTAATTTAGCAGGTTTTATATGAAAAATGGCTATTCAATCTCTTGAATAGCCACAGTTTGACTTAATAGCCCGGGTTTTTACCGAGCTTTTTTTTGTAAAAATTACCTATGTAGTTTGGAAGAATTGCATTATTGAATATCGCAATAGAAGTTGTTTTTGTTTAATTGTCTGATTTTAATGGTTTATTTTTTTGGCATCGTATTTGTATCACTAAAATTGAAATTTATTAATACAAGGATACGTCTTATGAAAAAATTAACGATAGCTTCTACTGTTTTAGCCGCATTGAGTTTAGCAGCTTGTTCTTCAAATCAAGGTTTAGAAAAAATCGACAGTGATTTTGCAAGCTTAGATAACGACAGCGATGGCTTTATTTCTAAAACAGAAGCCGACGATGATAGTATTTGGCAGCACTTTTCAAACATAGATACAAATATGGATAATCAAATAAGCCGTAATGAATATGATGCTTATATGCAGCTAAATGCTGGAAAAGTTGCTACAGATAGTGAAGTGAGTGAGTCTGCATTTAAAGCTGATATTGCCAAGTTTGATAAAATAGAAAATGATTTTAAAAGCTTAGATAATGATAGCAATGGCTTTATTTCAGTTACTGAAGCTGATGACGATGATATATCAAATCATTTTGGTTACATGGATCGTAATAAAGATAAACAAGTAAGCAAAAAAGAGTTCAACAGCTATATTCAAAAGCATGGTGATTCTGTTGCAGAAGATGATGCACTTGAGCAACTTAAAAACAGTTAAATTACGTTACTGAATGTACTTGATATCAAGCCAGTGTTTTTCACTGGCTTTTTTATGCCTATGAAACGTTATTTTGTTAATATATTTTCCTAGTTTGTGATTGTTCTGTCATAATAGATGGCTGTGTGTTTTTATTAACTTAAGAGTGATTATGGTAGGTCGGCGAATTAGTGATGAACAATTAATTGAAATCATTGAAGCGGCGATTTTTGTGGCAGATAAGCCCGTATCAAAACGTCATCTTAAGGACACGGTTTTAAACGATTTAGCAATTTCTATGGCGCGCATTAATGATGCTGTAGAGGCAATTCAAGTTCATTATCAAACCCGCGGTATACGCTTAGTTGAGGTAGGCAGTGGGTATCGTTTTCAAGCGTGTAGCAGTTTAAGCCCATGGTTGAGTAATTTATGGCAAGAACGCGCTCCTAAGTATTCGCGAGCTTTACTCGAAACCTTGTCGCTAATTGCATATAAACAACCTATTACCCGTGGTGAAATTGAGCAAGTACGGGGCGTAGCAACAGGCTCAAATATTATTAAAACTCTGCTTGAAAGAGAGTGGGTTAAAGTAGTTGGGCATAAAGAAGTACCTGGGAAACCGGCACTTTATGCAACGACTAAACAATTTTTAGATTATTTTTCAATAACGGGACTTCATGATTTACCTGCATTGCCAGAGCAACAGCAAAGTAAAATTACCCAGTTATTAAGTGATCCTTCTGTGAGAGAACCATCCAAATGAGTATACAAGGTGAAAAGTTACAAAAAGTCCTAGCCCGCGCAGGGGTAGGTTCACGCCGCGAAATGGAAAAATACATTGACGCTAATCGTGTGAGTGTAAACGGTAAAGTAGCTAAGTTAGGCGACAGGGTTGAAGAAACCGATTTAATTCGTGTTGACGGCCACACTGTTAAAATTGAAGAAAAAGCTGACAGAATTTGTCGCGTAATTATGTACAACAAGCCAGAGGGCGAACTAAGTACTCGTAAAGATCCAGAAGGTCGTCGTACTGTATTCGACCGTTTGCCACGTATAGATGGCGATCGTTGGATAGCAGTAGGGCGATTAGATGTGAATACGTCAGGGTTGATGCTCTTTACCAATGATGGTGAATTAGCAAATCGCTTAATGCACCCGAGCTACGAAGTTGAACGCGAATATTCAGCTCGCGTATTTGGTGAAGTGACTGACGAAACAATGAAAAACTTACTTCGCGGTGTAGAGCTTGAAGATGGTCCGGCTAAATTTACCGGTATTAAGCCTATGGGCGGTGAAGGCATTAACCGCTGGTACAACGTAACTCTTAACGAAGGTCGTAATCGTGAAGTTCGTCGTTTATGGCAATCACAAGATGTGGAAGTGTCACGCCTAATTCGTATACGTTACGGTAAATTAGAGCTTGATAAGCGTGTACCACAAGGTGGTTGGATTGAGTACGATTTAGACACAGTTAACTATTTACGTAAAACAGTTAAACTTGGTAAAGAAACGCAAACTAAGCTGTCGGTTATCCCTGAAAAACGTAAAGATAAGCGCGCGAAAATAAATCAAATTCGTAAGGCGGTTAAAAAGCATAATCAACGTGTAAAACCGACTAAACGTAAGTAATTACGCTACTAATAAAACAATAAAGCCGCTTTTTATAGCGGCTTTTTTACGTTTAAAACTAAATATTATTTTTTAACCTGTGCGTCTAACGATTGGCCATTGATATCTTTTGAGTCGTCGCTCATTAAATACAGATAAGTTGGCATTAAATCTTCAGGTGTCGCAAGTAAATCACGATCCTCACCTGGGAATGCACTTGCACGCATCGATGTACGGGTTGCGCCTGGGTTAATACAGTTAACACGGATTGGCGTTTTTTCAACTTCACACGCCCATGTTTGCATCATACCTTCAACCGCAAATTTAGAAATTGCATAAGGTCCCCAAAACTCTCTTCCTTTACGACCGACACCCGATGAGGTAAATACCACTGAGGCACTTTTTGATTTACGCATGACAGGGAATAGCGCTTTAGTGATCATCGCTTGTGCGGTGACGTTTACTTTCATCACATTTTCGAATGTTGATGAACAAAAATGCTCTAACGGCCCTAAAGTACCTAAAATACCCGCGTTATTTAATAGTCCATCAAGGCGGCCAAATTGATTTTCGATTGTTGCGGCTAAATCTCGATAGTTCTGCTTAGTTGCACCTTTTAAGTCCATAGGCACAATCGCTGGCTGTGGGTAGCCTGCATTGACGATTTCGTCATACACACATTCTAGTTTATTAGTTGTTTTTCCTAATAAAATAACGGTTGCACCATGTTTAGCATAGGTAATAGCTGCGACACGGCCGATACCATCACCTGCGCCTGTGATCAAAATTACTTTGTCTTTAAGTGCGTTTTCAGTTGCTTGATAGGTATGCATAAAAGTACCAATGTTTAAATTTTTTTTGATTTTAACATAGCAAATCGACAAGTAATCGAATTTATTACAAATTTAGGTGGCGAAACTAGAAAGTTTACGTTAAGTTTAACTGGTCTAATGTCTCATTAATATACTAGCTACATTATTTTAACTTAATTACACTGACTATAAACACACTATAAAAATAAGATTTGTGCGGAGAACACTATGAAAAAAATGCTACTCTCGCTCTCAGTTGCAGCTGCATTAGCAGGCTGTGGCGGCGGAGAAACGTTAGAAGATGTTAAAAACGATTCAGTTACAGTTATTCCAAAAGCTACGGTAAAGTTTGACCCTGCAAATGGTGTAATTTCGGTTCCTAATGATTTATTGATGAGTGGTACGCTTGATGGCACACTCAATATTCCTGGGGAATTAAATGACGAGAATGTTTCTATCTCTCGAGCTGAATATGCAGATCCGCAACTAGCAATAGGCGCACTTGATGGCTGGTCTACTCAAGTGCCATTCAAAATTGCTCTAACCTTTCCACCGGGCATTAGCCTTGATCAAACGTCTGCAGCTTCACCAGGCTCTGTACGTATTTTTGAAGTGATCATGGGTGCAAGCTTAACTGATGCCGAATGTTCGCAAGCACCAGCCGGTGCAGCATGTAAATTAGTAGGCGAATTGACCTTTGGCGTGGATTTTATTACACAAGGCTCTGGAGACGCGGTTGCAATTGTCCCACTTAAGCCTTTTAAAGCCGGTAGTTCATACATTAATGTGCTAACGACTGAACTGAAAGATTCACAAGGTCGCTCAATTGAACCATCTTCAACATATGCCACTGTTAAACAAGAAGCGCCTTTAGTAACGCCATCACAACTTGCGCTGCAAGGAGCTGTGAATAGTTATGAAAACGTAGTAGTAAGCTCTGGTGATATTACAAAAGACGATATTATTTTTTCTGCTGCTATGACAATGCAATCAGCAGGACCAGTGCTTGGCACGATTAAAAAGGTTTTAGCAGCAAGCTTAACAGAGCCAACAATTCCAACGCCTGCGTTGCAAATTCCAACTCAGCCTATGGCTAACGTACAACAAGCTTTTGCATTGCAGGGGGTGACTGTACCTGATGTGTTCCAAGCTGCGCAATATCAAAAAGGCAGCATTCAATTACCTATGTATTTAGGCACGCCTGAAGGTAAAGAGATCAGTGATTTAAACGATACTTACTGGCAAGGTATGTGTGATAGTGCTGTCGCTATTTTAGGCTATAAAGCGCAAGCTGGTGAAGCGTTCCCAACCGATCCTATTAGCACTAACGATGCAATGTGTGCTGCTTTGAGTGATGGACAGCTTCGTGATTTAGGGCTTGATAGCACTAAACACTTAACTAAATATAACTCACTTCCTAAAGTGCAGAGCATGGCTAATGTGCCAGTGCAAATTACTAAGCCGATTTTACCGGTTGTTAATGCATACCGTACAGGTTTAGGTTTAGAGCCATTTACTGCTATGCCAGCAGGTGGTTGGCCAGTAGTGATTATGCAACACGGTATAACCACACAAAAAGAAAGCATGTTAACACTAACAGCACAGCTTTCACTGCAAGGCTTTGCCACAGTTGCAATTGACCATCCTCGTCATGGCGAGCGTGGTGTAGACGTTGATTTAGACGGTAATGATGACTTTAACGCAACGACAGGCTCTGTACTTAGTTACATGAACTTGAGCTCATTATTAGTAGCTAGAGATAGCCTACGCCAGTCAAGTGCTGACTTACTTGGTTTACGTTTAGGTCTAAACTTCAGCGGTGATAGCACAATGAATTCACAAGATGTGTCTTACATTGGCCATTCTCTGGGATCAATTGTAGCGCCTGCGTTTATTGCACAAGCTAATAGTCCATTGGCCGACCAAGTAGACCCATTATTTAAGGTTAACGCTGTAGCATTAGCAAGTGGTGGTGGCGGTATTGCAAGCTTCTTACTAGAATCAGCAGCGTTTGGTCCATTTATTCAAGGCTCTGTACTTTCTCAAGCAGGTACTGCTGAAGCTGATGAGTTCAATGCATTTTTAAACGCTGGTGCGTTATCAAACTGTGGTGCTTTGTTACCAGACATGCAGGACTTCTTAAGCTGTGGCTTTAATGAATTTGCAGCATCGCTAACTATGGCGGGAGAAACCGATAAACTTGCTAATATAAAGGGCGTAATGACGCAGTTTGTATTTGCAGCACAAACAGCATTAGATAGTGGCGACCCAACCAACTATGCAGCAACTGTTAAAGCACTAGAAACGCCAGTGTACATGAATGTTGTTGTTGGTGATGGCACAGATAATAACAAGCCAGATCAAGTTATTCCGCCAATGACTGCTAACAATCCAATTGCAGGTACAATCCCTTTAGCCAACTTTATGGGGTTAGAAACAGTAAGTACATCGCAAGCGCCAACAGAGATGGGCTCTAGCTATTTAGTTAAATTTAATACCGGCCATCATGGGTCAATATTAACACCTGCACAGGATGAAGGTGAGTCGTCTACAGTTGCGGGTAGTGCAGCTGCGAATGCTGAAATGCAATTGCAGGTTGCTACTTACCTAGCTTCAAGAGGGCGCCTTTTAATGGTGCAAAACACTGAGGTTGTGACGAATTAATAATCAACCACTCAATTAAGTACTAAAAGCCACTGTATAGTGGCTTTTTTTTATTTTAAAGCATGCTAAATTGACTGAAATTTATAAACGGAGAACACAGTTGGAATTTTTATACGAGTACGGTTTGTTTTTTGCTAAAACCATTACCTTTGTTATTGCTATCGCTGTCATTTTGACCTTAATTGTAAGCTCGGCTGTTAAGCCAAAAGCAAAAAAAGGTGAGATAGAAATAGATGACTTATCAGAGCAGCTTACTAATATAAAAGAAAGCTTTTTAAATAATACGCTAGGTAAAAAAGAGCTAAAAGCCTATCAAAAGCAACAAAAAATAGAGCAAAAAAAAGCTGAAAAAGAAGAGCCTAAATCACGACTCTATGTTATTGACTTTAACGGCAGCATGGATGCACATGAAGTAGAGAGTTTACGCGAAGAAGTGACTGCGATTATTTCAATCGCGGACCCTGAAAAGGACAAAGTGTTAGTTCGTCTTGAAAGTGGTGGCGGCGTTGTGCATGGCTATGGTTTAGCTGCATCACAACTACAACGTTTTAAGTCAGCTGGTATTGAGTTAACCGTATCAATAGACAAAGTCGCTGCCAGTGGTGGCTACATGATGGCTTGTGTGGCTGATCATATTATTGCAGCGCCGTTCGCAATTGTTGGCTCTATTGGTGTTATTGCACAAATTCCAAACTTTAATAAAATATTAAAGAAGAACGATGTTGATTTTGAACAAATTACGGCGGGCGAATTTAAACGTACGCTAACACTTTTTGGTGAAAATACCGATAAAGCCCGTGAAAAATTTCGCGAAGAGATAGAGCAAACCCATGTGTTATTTAAAACCTTTGTGAGCACACAGCGTCCCAGTTTGAATATGGACTTAGTGGCAACGGGTGAACATTGGTTTGCAACCCAAGCGATTGAAAAAGGCTTAGTTGATACCATTAAAACCAGTGATGATGCCTTACTAGAGCAGCAACATCAGCATCAAATATACAAGGTGCAATATAAAATTAAAAAAGGGCTAAGTGATAAGCTTGCAATAGGGCTCAGCCATGGTGTGAATAAGGCAGGAGTGAGTTTAATGTCAAAATTTAAGGCGTTAAACCCTTAATAATTTCATAGCTTATACATAATAAAAAAGCCTTGTTACTTAATGAAGTAGCAAGGCTTTTTTTATAACTTAAGATAGAAGCTGTTAGTCAATTGACTTGTGATAGTCTTCTAAATCTTTAGCTGCATTAGGGTCGTTGAAAATACTTTCATCTAATTCACCCTCACTTTTAGCCACAACACAGGTTACCATACAATCGCCTGTTACATTTACTGCGGTTCGGGTCATATCAAGTAGTCTATCAACACCTATTATAATTGCGATTCCTTCAACAGGTAAGCCTACTTGGTTAAGTACCATAGCCAGCATAATTAAACCAACGCCAGGAACACCCGCTGTGCCAACCGAGGCAAGCGTTGCTGTTAGTATTACCATTAAGTAATCAGAAATAGTTAAATCAACACTAAATACTTGAGCAATAAATACCGTAGCGACACCTTGCATAATTGCAGTGCCATCCATATTAATGGTGGCGCCTAATGGAATAGTAAATGAGGCCACTGAGTTATTAGCGCCTAGCTTCTTAGTTGCAGTCTCAAGTGTGATAGGCATAGTTGCGCTTGAACTTGAGGTACTAAAAGCAAATAAACAGGTGTGTTTCATTTTAGCTAAGAAAGTGAGCGGGTTTAGGCCTGTAAGTACTTTTAGCAGCAGAGTGTAATTTACGAATGCATGCAATAACAGGGCTAAAACAACCACGCCAAAATACTTAGCTAAGCTCACAATTAAGTTAAGCTCGATGGTAGTAAATAACTTAGCCATTAAGAAAAATACGCCGTAAGGAGCAATATTCATTAATAATGTAACTAGTTTTAAGATAACGGTGTTTAAGTCTTCAAATACTGTTGCTACACGTTTACCTGCTTTACCGCTAAGCGCCATTGCAATACCAAATAATAAAGCAAATACAATAACTTGTAGCATATTACCTTTTGCCATTGCTTCAAAAGGATTGGTAGGGAACATATCAATAATAACGCGAGCTAAAGTTGGCGCTTCTTTTGCGTCGTAGCTTGCTTGAGAAGGAAGCCCAATCCCTTCACCTGGGTTAAATAGTAACGCCAGTGTAATTGCCACTGTAATAGCTATCGCTGTGGTAACCAAATATAGGCCAATCGACTTTCCACCTAAACGGCCTAATTTTTTAGGATCGCTTAAACTACAAGTACCACACACAAGCGATACAAAGACGAGGGGAACAACTAGCATTTTTAAACTAGCTATAAATATTTGCCCACCTACATGAAAAAGGCCATCAACAAAAAAGGCTTTAATTGGCAAAGAGAATAACCCAAGAGGGATTAGGTAATCGTCTTCACCAGCTAATATAGCCTGAAATATAAAGCCTACTGCAACACCAAGCACCATACCAATCATGATGCGAGTAGTTAAACTCATTGAACGGATTTTAGACATATTTCCAATCTATTTTTTATAAATTTGGCATAGACTAACAGCATGTAATTTTTTTTACAGGAAAAACGTCAACTTTTTAAAAATTTTTATCGCAAAAAGAAGTAAAAATCTGAGATTTTAGACTAAGTTATAGGTTAACATTAAGTAAATAAGTTTAACTTAGTAATAGCGCATTGGAGAAACATATGCCTTTAACCCGTTTGCTTAGCATTATATTGCTCAGCTCATTACTCATTGCTTGTGGCGGTGGTGGCTCACTTGAGAAAGAGACAGGAACCGTTGGTGGGGATACTGGAGGCGACAATGCCGTACTAGATACCCAAGTTGAACTTAATTTTGAAGATCGAATCGTTACCGCTAACAATCCGCTTGAGGTCGTTGCGACTGTAACTGACAGTGATGGACAGCCTGTTGTTCGTCAAGAAGTTAGTTTTACTACAACACTTGGCTCTTTCATACCTGCTACAGCAAGCGCATTAACAAATACAAGTGGTGTTGCAACTATTGAGCTCAGTGCAGGCAGTGTTGAAGGAGCGGGAACTATTGTTGCCAGCTACGAAGGCTCCACAAGTAAGCTCGGTTTTTATACCGCAGGTGATGAGCCGCAATCTAATGAATCGGCTGCAAATATTGACATTAAAATCTTACAAAACTGTCCTGATAGTTGGTTAAATATTGATAGAGATTCTACAGAACTTGATCCATCTGATTGTTCACAAAATAGCAACTTACTTGGGCAACAAGCGATTGTTTATGCAAAAATCACAAAACCTGGTAGTAATACGCCAGCCAGTAATGTACTGGTTCAAGCGACAACCACGCTAGGAATTTTACTACCAGAAAGCTTAACAGCTAAAACTGATGCGTTTGGTGTGGCTATTTTGAATTTATTGCCTGGCAGTAGCTCAGGTGTTGGTCAAGTTGAATTAACCGCACAGGGCGGAATTGCGAGTGCTTTATTTGAAATTAACGCTGTTCAAGTAAATGTTAATTTAAGCGCGGGTATTGCTTCGGGTGATGTTTTATCTGCAGGTTCTACCACGATCATTACAGCTGAGATTGTAGATGGTAGTAATAATGTATTTACTACACCCCTTGAAGTGCAATTCACTTCTGCTTGCGCAGAAGAGTCGACCCCTAAAGCCACTATCGATAATGTGGTAACGAGTATTGGTGGTACGGCAAGTGCAACTTATAAAGCTGATGGCTGTAATGGTATAGATACGATTACCGCGACTGTGGTTACTGGTGGTAATGTTGCAACAAAAACTATAAACATCAATGTAGCTGCAGCTCAAACTGGCTCAATTGCGTTTATGGGGGCGACTAATCAAGTGTTAGCTATTAAAGGAGCGGGTGGTCAAACCTTGACCGAGAATTCAGAACTCACCTTTAAGCTTTTAGATGTAAATGGAAATCCAGTGGGTCAAAAGCAAATTGATTTTGCACTTTCACAAAACCCTGGAGGGGCTCTATTAGACAGCGCATTTCAATTTACTAACAACGAAGGTTTAGTGACTGTAAACGTTCGCTCAGGAAAAGCTGCTGGTATTTTATCTGTGATTGCTTCGCATCAGATTGATAGTAGTGATACCTCACAGAATAGTGTGATCTCTATTGTTTCTAATGACATTACTATTACGACAGGTGTGCCAGATCAGGATAGTTTCACGCTTGCAGTGCAAACCTTTAATACCGAGTCATTAAACGAAGCAGGAGTAACTACAGACTTAACCGTATTTGCAGCCGATCATTTTAATAATTTTGTACCAGATAACACGGCAATTTATATTGCCAGTGAAGGTGGTGCAGTTGGCACTATTGATGATGAACAATTTACACCTTTATTACTTTGTCGCACCACAGACGGTGTGTGTAAAGCGCAGTGGCGTAGCCAAAACCCAGTCCCATATCATTACAGCATTTATAATAATTCTGTTGCAGATAAATGCGACCGTTATTTTGGACAATCTGCACCTTGTACTTTAGGTATTAGAGAGTCACAACTCGACGCAAATGGTAACTTAATTAATTATCTAGACAGCAATGGCGATCCAATTGCGCTAACTGATGCGCCTAATGACTCGCCAATTGATTACCCACTAGGTGGACGTGTTAGCTTACTCGCTTATTCTGTGGGTGAAGAGTCATTTAATGATGTATCTGCCAACGGTGAATTTAATCAAAACGAGTTTGACTCAACTTTACAAGATTTACCTGAAGCCTTTATAGATTTTAATGAAAATGGGGTGTTTGATGGGAATTTACCAGCGCCAGTAAACCCTGTGGATTCTAATGGTGGTGAAGATGAGTGGTATGTGGAACGCTCAGGCCCATTAAATAATGGCCTGTATGATAGTGGTGATGGTATATACAATGGCTTGTTATGTAGTGATGAGGCCCTTGCTGCAAATGCGTGTACTCGTGAAACAGTTAATGTGCGCGCTCGTTCAGAGTTAGTTATGTCAGGTAGTACACCTTACATTAGAGCTGTAACGGCTTTAAATGACTGTAGTTTAAGTGATGGTATTCGCTTAGAAGCTTCTGATATGGCAGGTATGTGCGACATAAATCTTATTGATATCAGCGACTCAACGCCCTACAGTGCGATTTCAGTGACTATTTTCTTCAGCGATATTCATAACAATCCACTGCCTGCGGGCACTACAGTGAGCGTCACTGCCGACAATGGTGTATTAAGAGGGTTAACAGATTACACCGTGGTTAATACAGCACAAAAAACGCCAATCTCTGTTTCAGTTAATATTACTAAAGAGGCTGAGCCAAATGATGTTGATTCTGGGTTTTTATACATTGAGTTTGAAACGCCAGGAGGTGTGAAAACCCAATATACCGTGATGTCGATTTTAGACGAACCTAAGGTTTAAAATATGTGAAGGATAAAAAATGCCAACCAATAAGGTTGGCATTTTTGTTTCTATTCTATATATTCCACATCAATTATTCAAAAAACGCTGGTTTGTTTAAATTAACAACAGAAATTGTTTGTTTATTCAGTAAATACTGAAAAGTTTGTATTAAAAGCTTGTAAGAACTAGTGTTTGTAGATATACCTATAAATATTCGCGCCGCATGAGTCGGCTAAACACATTTAAAAAACTAGGTTAGAAATAGGCAACTATGGGCAAATCGCTAGTAATTGTAGAGTCACCTGCTAAGGCTAAAACAATTAATAAATACTTAGGTAATGATTTTATCGTGAAGTCCAGCATTGGGCACGTACGAGATTTACCTACATCAGGATCAGGCAAAAACAAAGTACCAGCAAGCAAAACACCTGCTGAGGTTCGTAAAATGCCACCTGATGAGAAAGCAGCGTATAAACAGCAACGTGACTACTCTAACTTAGTCGCGCGTATGGGCATCGATCCCGAAAAAGGGTGGGAACCACATTACGAAGTATTGCCGGGTAAAGAAAAGGTTGTTCAAGAATTACAAAAGCTTGCCCAAAATGCTGATCAAATCTATCTCGCAACGGATTTGGATAGAGAAGGGGAAGCAATTGCTTGGCACCTTCAAGAAATTATTGGTGGCGAACCTGAAAAGTATAAGCGCGTCGTGTTTAACGAAATCACTAAAAATGCAATACAACAAGCGTTTGAAACACCGGGTGAATTGAACACCGATATGGTTTTTGCACAGCAGACCCGTCGTTTTCTAGACCGTGTGGTTGGTTTTATGGTCTCACCTTTGTTGTGGGCTAAAGTTGCACGAGGTTTATCGGCAGGACGAGTTCAATCTGTTGCAGTGCGTTTATTAGTAGAACGCGAACGTGAAATTAAAGCGTTTATTCCTGAAGAGTTCTGGGATATTCATGCAGATGTTAAAAATAGCGAGTCTGACTTACGTTTAGAAGTCACTAAACAAGCAGACAAGCCATTTAAGCCTGTAAATGAAGCACAAGCTACAGCAGCAGTTAAAAGCCTTGAGAATGCCGAATACAAAGTTGTAAGCGTTGAAGAAAAACCAAGTAAGAGTCGCCCAAGTGCGCCATTTATTACTTCAACCATGCAACAAGCCGCCAGTACTCGACTCGGTTATGGCGTTAAAAAGACCATGATGCTTGCGCAGCGCCTATATGAAGGTGGTTACATTACCTATATGCGTACCGATTCTACTAACTTATCGAAAGATGCGGTTGAGATGTGTCGTGAGTATGTAACCAATGAGTTTGGTGCAAAATATTTACCTGCTGATCCAATTAATTACAGCTCAAAGGGTAATGCACAAGAGGCGCACGAAGCGATTCGTCCTTCCAGCGTATCGGTACTTTCAGGGCATGTTGAAGGTGTGGATGCAGATGCTAAAAAGCTTTATGAGCTTATTTGGCGTCAGTTCGTGGCTTGTCAAATGGTGCCTGCTGAATACGACTTAACCACATTAACCGTTGCCGCCAATGATTTCACATTAAAGGCAAAAGGCCGTGTGCTTCGCTTCGATGGTTGGACTAAAGTACAGCCAGCAGTGCGTAAAAAGAACGAAGAAGATCAATCACTTCCTGCTGTTAAGCAAGGTGAAGTTCTCACCTTAGTTGAGCTTGATCCTAAGCAGCATTTTACCAAGCCGCCAGCACGTTTTAGTGAAGCGAGCTTAGTTAAAGAACTTGAAAAACGTGGTATTGGCCGTCCTTCAACTTACGCGTCTATCATTTCGACTATTCAAGATCGTGGCTATGTTCGAGTAGAAAATCGTCGCTTTTTCGCTGAAAAAATGGGTGAAATCGTTACCGATCGCCTAGTTGAAAACTTTACTGATTTAATGAACTTCGATTTTACCGCTAAAATGGAAGGTCGTTTAGATGATATCGCTGAAGGCGAGCGTGTTTGGACGCAAGTTCTCGATAAGTTTTATGCTGATTTCTCAACCCAGTTAAACATTGCTAAAGGCGAACCAGATGAAGGCGGCATGCGTCTTAATCAAATGGTAGAAACCGATATTGACTGTCCAACCTGTGGCAGAAAAATGGGCATTCGTACTGCTTCAACGGGCGTATTCTTAGGCTGTACAGGTTATAACCTGCCACCTAAAGAGCGCTGTACTACTACTATGAATTTAGTGTCGGGTGATGAAGCGGTTGCAGCTGATGTTGAAGACGTTGAAACAGAAACATTAATGCAAATGAAGCGCTGTCCAATTTGTGAAACAGCGATGGATTCATACCTTATCGACGAAACCCGTAAATTGCATGTGTGTGGTAATAACCCAGCATGTCAGGGGCATGTTGTTGAAGAGGGTACCTTTAAAATTAAAGGCTACGACGGCCCTATTATCGAATGTGATAAATGTGGCGCTGATATGGAATTAAAATCAGGCCGATTTGGTAAGTATTTTGGTTGTAACAACGATGAATGTAAAAATACACGTAAGTTGTTAAAAAATGGCGAAGCTGCGCCACCAAAAGAAGATCCAGTTCATATCCCTGAATTAGAATGTGAAAAGTCTGAAGCCTATTTTGTATTACGTGATGGCGCGGCCGGTATTTTCTTAGCTGCAAATACGTTCCCTAAATCACGAGAAACACGTGCTCCTAAAGTAGAAGAGTTACAACGCTTTAGAGATCGTATTTCGCCTAAGTTTTACTACCTAGCTGATGCACCAGCCAAAGATCCTGATGGCAACCTTGCTGTTGTGCGTTACAGTCGTAAAAACAAAGTCCAATATGTGATGACTGAAGTTGATGGTAAAGCAACTGGTTGGACGGCCCATTACGAGGGTGGTAAATGGGTAGAAGAGGCTAAGAAAAAAGCTGCGCCTAAAAAGAAAGCTGCAGCTAAAAAAGCGCCAGCTAAAAGTAAAGCTAAAGCTAAAGCCAAACCAAAAAAAGATGATGAATAATTAATTATTCATCGCTTTAATAATAAAAACCGGAACGCACAGCCTGTGACAGTTCCGGTTTTTTTTGCATTATCAAACCTATCGCAATGGCATTTTTAACCTGATTTTTTATTTTACAGAGTTAAAATGTAACCAATTTAGGTTTGAACCGCTCAATTGTTCATTAAATCTTAACAGCAGTGACTTTGTTATAGCCTTCAGATGTTAGTTCATCATTCACACACTTTAAAACATAGTTATAAATTGTTTCATCGCTTACGTCGTCTTCTTTAGCCCAGCTAACACACATTTCTGTGAATTCTTGAATCGTTTCGGCTGAAGCGTCTGTAGTATCGCTTGCAACTGCATTTGCAGCTGATAAAACGAAAAATGGTGCAACGATTAACGCGAGTAATGCTTTATTCATTTTTTTATTCCTAAAAATGGAGTAACAATCGAGTTATGCATTCAAATAATGCCTACATAAAACAAGTGTAACCAAGCCAGAACATCTCTGTTGGTAAACTGATTTTTAATCACAATTCACATAAAGGAAAACGAAAAATTTTTATCGTCAGGATAAGCATATTGTGTACCTACTTTTAGGCTGAAGTGATTGTGTTAGCGTTTAATTTAAGCTAATGTCGCGTTTTAATTTTTAGGTGCCCCTATGTCAGAGCCACACACAAATAATACAAATAAAAAAATACACCCTGTTCATAAAGTAGAGCATGCGCTTGAGTCGTTGATATTTAAAGGACGCTGGTTACTCGCCCCATTTTTTGTAGGCTTATTATTTGCTGTGCTTTTACTACTTATAAAGTTTTTTAAACAACTATATATGATGGGGATAGCGACGTTTACTGCTAGTAATCAAGAGCTGTTGGTTGGTATTTTAACTTTAGTTGATACTGCATTGTTAGCAGGTCTGCTGTTGATTATTATTTTTAGCGGTTACGAAAACTTTGTCTCTAAGCTTAATATCGAAAATCATGAAGACCGCCCTGTATGGATGGGTAAGGTCGGGTTTTCTGGTTTAAAAATGAAGCTGATCAGTGCAATAGTGGCCATTTCTGCCGTTGAGCTGCTTAAGGTATTTATAAGTTCTACGTCTCATTCTAATAATGAATTACTCTGGAAAGTACTGATACACGTTACGTTTGTGGTATCAGGTGTACTATTTGCTTTTACTGATTATTTAAATAGTAAAACAATTAACCACTAAAAATTTGTTATAAAAAACCCGAGCAATGCTCGGGTTTTTTATTTGTAATAATTTTAAATATTAACTGCAGTTGGCGTAATAACTACCAAATGGCTCAACGGTCAGTGTTTTATTATTGAGCTGCGCGTTGTAATGAGAAAGCGCGCTATGCTCTTTTTCAACAACAATATCAATAGCAAGCTCTGCTTTTGCCCCGCTTAAATTGAATACACACAACATCTTTTCTTCGTTTAACGTGCGGTAAAAAGCCAAAATTGGCTCGGCGGTTTGTATAAACTCAATATCACCTTCAAGTAATACTGGCTGGTTTTTACGCCAGGCCATAAACTCACGGTACGCATTTAATATTGAGTTTGCATCATTCTCTTGTTCAGCAACTGCTTGGAGCTTGTGTTGTTGATCAACAGGTAACCACGGTTTTACCTCGCTAAATCCTGCATTGTGTGCATTTGGTTGTGAGTTATTACGGTTTTCCCAAGGCATTGGGGTACGACATCCATCGCGACCTTTAAAGTTTGGCCAAAAAGTTATGCCGTATGGGTCTTGTAAATCTTCAAAAGCAACACTGGCTTCACCGAGTCCGAGTTCTTCACCTTGATACATACACACGCTGCCACGTAGTGAAGCGAGTAGGGCGGTCAACATTTTACATTGCGCTGGGTTTACCTCTCCCGTTTCACTCCAACGGCTAGCAACACGTTCTACGTCATGGTTACTAAATGCCCAGCAAGGCCAGCCTTCAGTCATGCGTTGCTCAAGTGTAGTAACGGTATTTCTTATATACTCGCTTGAGTAATCATCCGTTAACAGCTCAAAGCTATAACCCATATGCAGTTTATCGCCGCCTTGGGTGTATTCTGCCATTGTGGCTAATGAATCTTCAGATGAAATTTCACCCAGTGATACGGTACCAGGGTACTTGTTGAGTAAAGTACGAATATCACGCATAAACTCTATGTTTTCAGGCTGGGTATTATTGTAGTAATGGTACTGAAATGCATACGGATTATCTTCGCTAAAGCCACGGCCTTGACGCTTTTCTTTTGGTTTTGCTGGGTTATCACGAAGCAAAGCGTCATGGTAACAAAAGTTAATTGCGTCTAACCTAAAGCCATCCACGCCCTTTTTAAGCCAAAACTCAACATTATCTAGTACGGCTTGGCGAACATCGGGGTTATGAAAGTTAAGATCAGGCTGTTCAGTAAAAAAGTTATGTAAGTAATATTGTCCACGACGTGGCTCCCATTGCCATGCACCGCCACCAAAAATAGACAACCAATTATTAGGTGCTGTGCCGTCTTCTTTAGCATCGGCCCATACATACCAATCAGCTTTATCGTTGGTTAAGTCTTCACGGCTATCAATAAACCATTGATGTTGGTCTGAGGTATGGCTAAGCACTTGGTCAATAATAATTTTAATATCGCGTTGATGCGCTTGCGCAATTAACTCATCAAAATCTGCTAAATTACCAAAAAGCGGGTCAATATCACGATAGTCGCTAATATCATAACCAAAATCTTTCATCGGCGATTTAAAGAAAGGTGAGATCCAAATAGCATCCACCCCTAAGCTTTTAATGTAATCAATACGATTTATTATCCCTTTTAAATCACCAATGCCATCGTTGTTGCTATCTTGAAAGCTACGCGGATAAACCTGATAAATAACCGCACCTTTATACCATTGCTTTTGGGCCATGCTTTTCTCCGTTTTCACACTGTCTTTGTGTTGTTCTTTTTTTAGAGGTAATAATCCCCGTTTATTTGAAAAAGCATACTTGAAGCCTGTCATACTGTAAAAATCCTGCATACGTATGCACCGATTTTAAGGTATTAAAACTGGATGAAATAATCGTTCAGGCAATCGATTTGAGTCGTGGATTATTCTTATTATATTTTACCAATTCTAATATGGAGTTGTTAATTTATTGTTTGCGCTGTTTAGGTGCACAAAAACAAAGGTCTGCACTGAGTTGGTGTTTTTAGTTATTGGTCTTACCAATTTAATTTGTGTAGATAGTGTGTTTAGTAATTAATTAAAAAATAAAATTTTCTTGCTTCTCTTTATCAGCGTTTTATGAAAGGTTTATTTCATAAAAAAATAAATAGTGGTTATCACTTAACTCATAAAATACTCTTGCACCAAAATAACCTATTTTAAAACAGTTGGTTACATGTTGGTTTGTAAATTTAATGTTAAATTTGTGCGTGCGGTGCTATTTTGAATACGTATGCAATAAGTTGTTAATAAAATAATACGAGCGTTAATATTCATCCTGACAACAAAATAAGCTCGCATGTTTAACTATCACTTAAGCAAGTAAGCGGGTATCACATTATGGGTAACGGGAAAACATTATGGCTATGTTCAAACCAAGTATACTAACGCTAGCATTAACTGCTGCCGGATTATCAAGCTTTGCCACCACTGCGGCACAAGAAGAAACAATAAAAAATGATGATGTAGAAATCATCGAAGTGAAAGGTTTTCGCGGTAGTGTTGTTGAATCAATAAATACTAAGCGTTTTTCAACACAGGTGGTTGAGTCAATTTCTGCTGAAGACATTGGTAAACTTCCTGATTCATCTATTGCAGAGTCAATCGCACGTTTACCAGGTTTAACAGCGCAACGTCTTGATGGCCGTGCTAGTCGTGTAAGTGTTCGTGGTTTTAGCGAAAACGAAAGCGCAACAACATTTAATGGCCGTGAGCAGGTATCTATTGGTGACAACCGTGGTGTTGAGTTTGACCTTTACCCATCAGAAATAATGAGCGGTGTTACTGTTTATAAAACGCCAAGTGCTAGCATTGAAGCTGAAGGCATTGCCGGTGTTATCGACATGCAAACGGTAAAGCCTTTAAATAAAGGTGAACAAGTGATCATGTTTAATGGTCAGTATGAGCAAACTAGCTTTGATAAATTAAACCCAGATGGCGATGACAAAGGGTTTCGTGGCACCGTTTCATACATAGACCAGTTTGCAGATGACACTATAGGTGTAGCATTTGCTTACAACACAATGAGTTCTCCAAACCAAGAAAAACGCTGGAATTCTTGGGGTTATCCAGAGTTCACAGGTAATGATGGACAAAACTATTCAATTTTAGGCGGCGCTAAACCTTTCGTACGTTCATCAACACTTGAACGTGATTCAGCGATGCTAGTTGTAGAAGCTGCACCAAATGACCGTTTAAACATGACGTTTGATGCATTATATGTAGATTTCAACGACGAAAAAATCTTACGTGGTATCGAAGTACCTTTCGCCTGGGGTCAAGGTAGCATCGACCCAAATAGTGTTACTGTAGATGAGCAGTCTGGCTTTATTACCAGTGCAGTAACGCAAGGTCAGCGTGTTGTTGTGCGAAATGACTATGAAGAGCGAAAAGCAGAACTATCACAATTTGGTTTTAACGCTAAATACGATATTAACGATGATTGGTCAGTTGAATTTGATGCCAGCCACTCAGAAGTTGACCGTACGATTTGGAGTATTGAGAGTTACTCAGGTACTGGCCGTGGCGATTCAAATGGTGTTGCCGATAACATAGGGTATGCATTTGATGGTGGAAATACGGGCGCACAATTCACTCATGAGCTTGATTACAGCGACTACGACTTAATTCAATTAGGCGGTCCTTTATCTTGGGGAAGCAGTGCTGCGCTTAATAATAAGTACGGCTTAAATGACACGGCTTATCAAAATACCGCACAAGATGGCTTTATTAATGCCCCAGAAATTAGCGATGAGCTTTCAACGCTTAAGTTAGCGGCCAGTAAAGTACTTGAAAACGAATACTTTAGCCGTATTAACTTTGGTTTATCTTACCGTGACCGTGAGAAAGTAAAACAGTCTGAAGGCTACTTCATGACTTTAAAAGATTTTTCTTTAGATAATCCTGGTATGGTATCAGTGCCAGAGCAATACCGTTTAGGCTCAGCAAGTTTAGACTTTATTGGCATGGGTGACATGATTGCTTATGACACCAATGGCCTGGTAAATGATGGTTATTACGATCTATTACAAGAAAGCTTAACGGATCAAAAACACTTAACGCGTTCGTGGACGGTACAAGAAGAAGTTACCGCTGCATTTATTCAAGCAGACATTAACGCTGAGATTGGTGGCATACCGGTAACAGGTAATGTGGGTATACGTTATGTACGCACTGAGCAGTCATCACAAGGCTTCGAAGCATCAAATATTAATGGTTTAGTGGTTGCATCACCTACTGATATTAGCCACGACTATTCAAATGTATTACCAAGCTTAAACTTATCTTTTGCAATCGACCAAGAGCAAACAATTCGTTTTGGCGCGGCTAAAACAATTTCTCGTGCTCGCCTTGATGAAATGCATGCATCGATTGAGACAAGCTATAACAGCGAAAAGCCTGACGAAAATGGTAACTACTGGTCTATATCTGGTGGTAATGCAGAGCTTGAACCAAAAGAAGCAACAGGCTTTGATTTAACATACGAAAACTACTTTGATGCAGAAGGTTACTTTTCAGCAGCGTTATTTTATAAAGACATTGACCAATGGATTTTTGATGAGCGTTATGATGTTGATGTAACAGGTAAAGAAGACCCTGCAACCGGCGAAGTTCCTCCTGCGGATAGAAATACAGCTACCCGTTCAAGTAAAGTAAATGGTGGCGATGGTAATTTATGGGGCTATGAGCTTTCATTATCATTCCCTTTCAGTGTATTACATGAGTCATTAGAAGGTTTTGGTTTAATTGCGAGCCACACCAGCGTTGAGCAAGACTTGCAAGATCAAAACGGAAACGATTACGAACTACCAGGTTTGTCAGATAAAATTGATAGCCTAACTGTGTACTTCGAACGCAATGGTTTCCAAGCACGTACCAGCATGCGTAAACGTAGTGACTTTAAAGGTGATATCTACGGTTCAGGTTTTGCAACACAACAAGTTGATATACTTGGCGAGACTATTTGGGATGCGCAAGTAGGCTATGACTTTGCTGATTCTGGTATTGCTGGTTTTGAGAACTTATCAATGACGTTCCAAATTCAAAACATTACCGAAGAAGCGTTTACATCATTGCAAGGCGATAATGCGCTGCAAGTGCGTGATTACCAAGACTATGGCCGTACTTACTTACTCGGTGTAAGCTACAAGCTATAATAAGTTTTGTATTATGAAGCCCTTGTAATTAGTTTTACAAGGGTTTTTTTATAGCTACTTTACCTAAGTTTTATCAAACTTTTTAAATTCTGATTTAAAAAAGTGAGTAATAATATGAAGCCAATAAAACATGTCGTCATCGCAGGCGGTGGAACAGCTGGTTGGATAACCGCAGCACTACTTAATAAAGTGTTAGGTAAAGTAATTAATATTACCCTTATTGAATCAAGTAGCATTGGCACTATAGGTGTGGGAGAGGCCACTATTCCTCCTGTTATTGGGCTTAATAATGCGCTCGGTATTAATGAGCAAGATTTTATAAATGCTACTAATGCGTCTATCAAACTGGGTATAGAGTTCGAAAATTGGAAAACACCAGGGCATAGCTACATGCATGCATTTGGCTTGTTTGGTAAAGATTTTCCCTTTTGTGACTTTTATAATTTTTGGGTAAAAGGGCACATTAATGGCAGCGAGGACTCTTTATGGGATTTTTCTCTTAACTATCAAGCCGCTAAACAGCACAAATTTACGCTACTAAATACTATTCCTAATACTCAATTACCAGGGCTTAGTTATGCGTTTCACTTTGACGCCACTTTGTATGCTGAATATTTAAAAAATCTTGCATTATCACGCGGCGTTAAACACATTGATGCAAAAATAGAACGTGTTGAGCAATGCCCAGACACAGGTAATATCACCAACTTAACACTTGACGATAATAGCCAAATCCAAGGCGATTTATTTATAGATTGCACAGGCCAGCGCGCACTTTTAATTGAGCAAACTCTCAATACGGGGTTTGTTGATTGGTCGCATTATTTACCTTGCGATAGTGCTGTTGCAGTGCAATCAACAGGCAGCAACGAATTAAAGCCCTATACGCGCTCCATAGCACATGCCGCAGGTTGGCAGTGGCAAATTCCGCTACAAAATCGAACAGGTAATGGCTTAGTGTATTGCAGCCGTTATTTATCGGATGAGTCAGCAACCGCGCTTTTATTAAATAACTTACCGGGTGAGCCAACAACAAGCCCGCGTTTAATTAAATTTAAAACAGGTCGACGTTTAAAGCAGTGGCATAAAAATGTAGTCGCAGTAGGGCTCTCTAGTGGATTTTTAGAGCCCTTAGAGTCTACTAGTATTCACTTAATACAAAGTGCGGTCACACGTTTAATTAAGTTGTTTCCTCATAATGGGGTTAGTGATGCGTTAGTAACTGAATTTAATAAGCAAAGCATCAGTGAAATCGAGCATATTCGTGACTTCATTATTTTGCACTATAAATTAACTGAGCGAGAAGACACCCCATTTTGGCGTCAATGTAAGCAAATGGAAATTCCTCAATCGTTAGCGCATAAAATGGATTTATTTAAACAAACGGGCAAAGTCGTGCGCGAAAACGACGAGTTATTTGCAGAAGTAGCTTGGCAGCAAGTATTTATAGGTCAAGGCCTAATACCAAATGACTATAACAGTATTGTTGACTCATTAAGCAGTGAACAACTAACGGATTTATTCATAACGTTAAAAACCCTAATAAATTCAACGGTAGATAAACTACCTACTCATAAAGAGTTTTTAGCTAAGTTAAAAACAAACTAAGTGGCGTGACGTGGTGCTTTAATTGCGGGTTAATTGTCACTGAATATGGCTGTGAATACGTATGCAGCAACTGTAACCAAGCCTTACTTAGCTTTAGTATAAACCTATAACAACACTGAAATAAAAATGACACACACAATGAAAAAAAGATTTTACACGCCGTTGCTTATATGCAGCGCATTGCTGGTGCACGGTTGCAGTGATGACAAAGAGACAAAAACAGATTTGTTAGTTAAGCAAACAGACCCAGTTAAGCCAGTGGTATATCAAGTATTTACTCGTTTATTTGGTAACACCCAAACCGCTAATGTGCCATGGGGAACCAAAGAGCAAAATGGAGTTGGTAAGTTTGCTGATTTTAACGACGAGGCATTAAAAGGCATTAAAGAGCTAGGTACCACGCATGTGTGGTACACCGGCGTTTTGCATCATGCCTTAGTGGGTGATTACACTGAGTACGGTATAAAACAAGACGATCCTGATGTGGTAAAAGGGCGTGCAGGTTCGCCTTATGCAATAAAAGATTATTACGATGTAAATCCAGATTTGGCAATTAATGTTACCAATAGACTCGAAGAGTTCAGCGCGCTAATTGAGCGTACTCACGAGCATGACATGAAAGTAATTATTGATATTGTTCCTAATCATGTAGCACGAGATTATCACTCAATAGCAAAGCCTAACGGCGTGAAAGACTTTGGTGAGGACGATGATACCAGCAAGGCGTATGCTAAAAATAATAATTTTTACTATGTACCGGGTGAATCATTTAAAGTACCAACAAGCGACAGTTACCAAGTGTTAGGTGGCAACAAACACCCTTTAGCCGATGGTCAATTTAATGAAATCCCAGCAAAATGGACTGGAAATGGTGCACGTGCTCCAAAGCCTGATATAAACGACTGGTACGAAACAGTAAAAGTTAACTACGGTGTTAAACCCGATGGCAGCCTAGACTTTCCAACTTTACCTAAATCGCTTGAAAACCAAGATTACCGTGCACATTATGAATTTTGGCAAGATAAAGAACTGCCAAATAGTTGGTATAAATTTAGGAATATTGCCCTTTATTGGCTTGATAAAGGGGTTGATGGCTTTCGCTATGATATGGCTGAAATGGTACCCGTTGAATTTTGGAGCTTTTTAAATTCATCAATAAAAACACATAAACCTGATGCGTTTCTACTCGCCGAAGTATATAACCCGTTGATGTACCGTACCTATATTCACCAAGGTAAAATGGATTACTTGTATGACAAAGTTGGTTTTTACGACACCCTAAAAGGGATTATGCAAGGTAAGCAACCCGCTAATACGCTATTTAAAGCACAAGCAGAAGTGGCAGACATTGAACAGCACATGCTGCACTTTTTAGAAAACCATGACGAACAACGTATCGCAAGTCCTGACTTTGCTGGCAACGCTGCATGGGGTAAACCGGCTATGGTGGTTTCTAACTTAATTAGTCGTTCGCCAACCTTGCTTTATTTTGGTCAAGACGTAGGTGAAGATGGATCTGAAAACGCAGGCTTTGGTTCGCCTACACGCACTAGTATTTTTGATTACATTGGCGTACCAGCGCACCAAGCATGGATGAATAATGGCAAGTTTGATGGCGCAAATTTAACTCCTGAGCAAGCACAGTTACGTCAATACTATATCGCAATTATGGAACTTAATGGCTTACCTGCTGTTGTTGCCGGTGATATGGCACCCTTGATGGTAACAGGCAGTGATAGAGTGGTGGGTTTTGTACGCACCCTAGGGCAGCAATCATTGTGGGTGCTTAGCAACTTTAGTCAGCAAGCGCAAACAGTCACTATTACGCTCACGCCGAATCAAGCAACTATGCTCAAACCAAACTCAACGCTATACGACCTACTAGAGTCGCATAACGGTATTTTGGTGAGCGATGAGAAACAAAGTACAACCTTTACGCTGACCCTTGATGCACTCAGTAGTGCCGTTTTAACAAATAAGGCTGATCATGAATTATAACAACAAACCAACCTTAAGCTTTTGGCAAATATGGAATATGTGCTTTGGCTTTTTAGGCATTCAATTTGGCTTTGCACTGCAAAACGGTAACGTAAGCCGTATATTTCAAACACTTGGCGCTAATGTCGACGATATTCCTATTTTATGGGTTGCAGCGCCGCTCACGGGCTTAATTGTGCAACCAATTATTGGTTATTGGAGTGATAAAACTTGGGGCAAATTAGGCCGTCGCCGTCCTTTCTTTTTATATGGCGCTATATTAACCACGTTATCGCTTTTTATTATGCCAAATTCTCCCACGCTTTGGATTGCTGCGGGTATGCTGTGGATTATGGATGCCTCAATTAACGTTACCATGGAACCTTTTCGTGCTTTAGTAGGCGACAACTTGCCAAACAAGCAGCGCGCCACAGGCTATGCCATGCAAAGCTTTTTTATAGGTGTGGGAGCGGTGGTTGCATCAGCACTCCCTTGGATGATGACCAACTGGTTTGATATTGCTAATACTGCACCGATTGGTCAAATTCCTGATTCTGTAAAGTATTCGTTTTACTTTGGTGGGGTTATTTTATTTATTGCAGTTGGCTGGACTATTGTCACCACAAAAGAGTACTCACCTGAGCAGCTCGCACAATTTAATCAACAAGAATCACAAACAACACAAACCAATATTACTAATAGCGTTAATTTTACCAAAGGCGGCGTTATTTTTAGCGGCTTAGGTTTGCTTGTTTTAGCCACAGTATTAGGGCTGGATCTGGAAAAAGAACTTTACTTGCTGGCTGCTGGGTTAGTTAGTTTTGGTGTTATTCAATTTATTGCAGCGGCATTAAAAGCTAAACAGCACACTAGCGGCGGTTTTTATAATGTAGTGAATGATGTATTCACTATGCCTGAGGCGATGAAGCAATTGGCATGGGTACAATTTTTTAGTTGGTTTGCGTTATTTGCTATGTGGATTTATAGCACCTCAGCGGTTACTAGCTTTCATTACGGTAGTACCGACACCAGCTCGTTAGCCTACAACAACGGTGCAGATTGGGTGGGTATATTATTCGCTGCATACAACGGCTTTGCCGCGATTGCTGCTTTATGTATCCCGATCATCGTTAAACGCGTGGGATTAAAAGTAGCACATGCACTTAACCTTATTTTAGGTGCGTTGGGCCTAGCGAGCTTTATGTTCATCAAAGATCCCAGTTTACTTATTTGGCCAATGATAGGCGTAGGTTTTGCGTGGGCGTCTATCTTATCACTGCCTTATGCAATGTTAAGTACTTCAGTACCGAGTCATAAAATGGGCGTTTACATGGGCATTTTCAACTTTTTCATTGTGATCCCACAATTATTAGCCGCCAGCGTACTGGGATTAATATTACGCCACTTTTTTGAAAACCAACCTATTTACGCATTAGTACTGGGCGCTGTGTCGTTTGTACTTGCAGCGGTTGCGGTATTGCGTGTTAAGCACACTCAGTAAAGTAACGAGTAAACTGAAATTAATTAAGGCTTTAAAATGAAAAAATTAAATACAATTACCACCAGTTTATTAATGCTTGGTTTAACAGCTTGTGGCGCGCAGCAAGAGCCATCAAACAGCGCTGTAATGCAGGTATCGGCACCAGGTGCCCCTGGTGCAGAGCCATTTTGGGCTTATTCAGGCAAAACTGGTATTGGTACGTCCTTTGAGCAATACCAAAATGGTGCTTACAGCGACACTGCGGCAACTGGCACAGTGTCAAAAGTATGGTTCTCTATTGCAAAAGGTATGATCACCGAAACAATGTTTGGGCTTATTCACCAAGCGCAAATTAAAGACATGCAATTTGTTGTAGCAGGAAAAGATTTTACAGTCACAGAAGCTGACGATTTAGACGTTACCATTGACTACTTATACAAAGACGATGAAGGCCGCCCGTTATCATTAGCTTACAAAGTAGTAAGCAAAGATAAACAAGGCCGCTTTAGCCTCGAAAAACACATATTTACCGATCCTGATGGGCAAAGCTTATTTGTACGCAGTATTTTTAATACCGAGCTTGAAGGCGTTAAGGCATACGTAAGCGTTAACCCGTATGTTGATAATAACGGCCTTGATGATTTTGCTAAAACTACAGAACAAGGATTGCTGGCATGGCAAGACAACAGCTACCTTTCATTACAAGGTGCTCAGCCATTTAAACAAACAAGTGTTGGTTTTACAGGTGTGAGCGATGGTTTAAGCCAGCTTAAAACAACTCAGCAGCTTACTCAGGTTTATAAAAATACCGGTGAACAATCAGGTAATGTTAGCTTACTTGCAGAGCTGGGTGAAATTGGTGAAAACAGCCAGTTCGATTTAACCCTAAGCTTTGGTAATAGCGAACAAACCAGCTTTAAACAAGGCCAAGCTACGTTAGCCAAAGGTTACCAAGCGGTGCTTGATAATTACAACGGTAAAGGCGAAGCGCTTGGTTGGCAAGACTACCTGCAAAGCCTTGCACCGCTAAATAACATGAGCGAACAAACCGCAGATAACGGCAAATTACTTTACACCAGTGCCATGGTACTTAAAGCGCAAGAAGATAAAACTCATGCAGGTGCGCTTATTGCCTCATTATCTAACCCATGGGGCGAAACCGTATCGGCTAAAACAGGCTCTACTGGTTACAAAGCGGTGTGGGTGCGCGACTTTTATCAAGTTGCCATGGCGTTTATGGCCATGGGCGATAATGCGACCGCTAAAACCGCCTTCGAATACCTTGAAAAAGTTCAAGTAAACAGCAAAACCCCAGGCAATAAAGGCGATACAGGCTGGTTTTTACAAAAAACACATGTTGATGGTGAACTAGAATGGGTGGGCGTACAACTTGACCAAACAGCAATGCCACTCATGCTTGCTTGGAAACTCCATCAAGCTGATGTTTTAACAGATGCAGAGCTGAGCGATTGGTATAGCCGTATGTTAAAGCCCGCAGCAGACTTTTTAGTTGAGGGTGGTCGTGCAAACATTCTATGGAACGATACACAAATAACGCCGCCAGCCACTCAGCAAGAACGCTGGGAAGAGCAAGAAGGGTATTCTCCATCAACCACCGCCGCGGTTGTTGCTGGTTTAATTACTGCAGCCGATATCGCTAAACTAGCAGGTGATGATGCCAATGCAACACGTTACCTAAATACAGCTAAGCGTTATAACAATGATATTGAAAAATTAATGTTTACAACGACTGGTAATTTAGAGTCGAGTGCCTCAGATGGTGAATATTTTATTCGCATTGGCCAAGACAAAGACGCCAATTCAAATACTAAAATTAACGCTAATAATGGCCGTGAAGGATTTAATAAAAAGCAAATACTTGATGGTGGCTTTTTAGAACTCGTTCGCTATGGCGTACGCGATGCACTATCGCCTAGCATAGTAAAAACACTCCCAGAATATGATGACGAAACCCTAACAGATAACCTACAAGTTAAATACAGCTTTGAGTTTACTGACGGCAGCGGCACATTTGCAGGCTACCGCCGCTATGGTAACGACGGATACGGTGAAGACGAAGTAACTGGCGCTAACTATGCGCAAGGTGGTAAAAACAGCCCAGGGCAACGTGGGCGAGTTTGGCCATTTTTTACCGGTGAACGAGGTCATTACGAAATTGCCGCCGCAAATGCCAATAATAGTTTAGATGCAACAAAACAGCAGGCTATTAAAAATAGTTATGTAAAAGGCCTAGAGCAATTTGCTAACCAAGGCATGATGCTACCTGAACAAGTATGGGATGGTGTAGGCATTAATAAAGCGGGTTA
This sequence comes from Pseudoalteromonas sp. US3C1013, assembly GCF_048401115.1. Taxonomy (GTDB): domain Bacteria; phylum Pseudomonadota; class Gammaproteobacteria; order Enterobacterales; family Alteromonadaceae; genus Pseudoalteromonas; species Pseudoalteromonas undina. The sequence continues at coordinate 1,312,476 of NZ_CP183075.1, forward strand.
CACGTTAGGCGAGGGTACTAACTCGGCCACACCATTGGCGTGGACACATGCGGAATACGTTAAGCTAGTGCGCTCACTAAGCGACAAGCAGGTATGGGATCATTACCCAGTGGTAACTAAAGCACTAAAATAACCGCAAACTAACATAGCCGTAGTAAAATACGGCTATGTTATTTATTACAATAATAACGAGGCTGAAATGAAAAAATTTACCTTGAGCGCATTAGCATTAGCAATCATGCTAACAGGCTGCCAAAGCGCACCATCATTAAATAACGTCACGAATAACACCGAAACATCGCCACTAAATACTGAACAACAAGCAAATCCGTGGTGGGAAAACGCCATTTTTTACCAAATTTGGCCCCGCAGTTTTTACGACAGCGATGCTGATGGTCATGGCGATTTTAATGGTATGACCCAAAAGCTCCCGTATCTACAAGAGCTTGGCGTAAATGCATTGTGGTTAACCCCGATGTTTGAAGCACCTTCTTATCATGGCTATGATTTTACTGAATTTTACCAAGTAGAAAACGACTACGGCAGCATGGCAGAGTTTGAAGCCTTTATAAAAGCTGCTGACGACAAAGGCATGAAGGTCATACTTGATTTAGTTATAAATCATATATCAAGTAACCATGAATGGTTTCAGCGTTCAGCAAAACAAGAAGCCCCTTATGCAGATTACTTTATTTGGCGCGACGATATGCCAAAAGCCGGAAGTGGCTGGGGCCACGCATGGAGTAATAACGACCAACCCGATGCCGTATGGCATTGGAATGAAACTCGCCAGCAGTATTACTATGGTGCGTTTGGTGCCAGCCAACCTGACTTGAATTTACGCCATCCTGATGTTGTTTCCGAAATGGAAAAAATGGCTAAGTTTTGGCTTGATAAAGGCGTTGCAGGGTTTAGATTAGACGCAGTACGTTTTGCAATGGAAGGTGGCGCAGATGCGCAAGCCGATACCGACGAAACTATTGCATATTGGCAGCACTTTAACCAATACGTAAAAAGCGTTGATCCAGAGGCGTACTTAGTAGGTGAAGCATGGGCTGACATTCCCGTTGCGGCAAAATACTTTGGCGAAGGTAAAGGCCTCGATCAAGGCTTTGATTTTGAAGTTGGCTATAAAATATTGGGCTTATTAAAACCCGATGCCAGTGGTGAAGCGCAATTTGGCACCATGCAATCTAACCAAAAAATCAATGCAGTTGATGCCAATGTGCTCAAACAAAATTTACAACAGCGTATTGATTCAACTGCGCCACTTGATTTTTTTGCACCGTTTTTAACTAATCACGACCAAGAACGTGTTGCTTATCAACTTGCAGAGCACGACGATAAAGCAAAACTTGCTGCTGCCATGTTATTTAGCTCTCCTGGCACGCCGTATATTTATTACGGTGAAGAGATTGGCCTAACACAAGGTGGCACAGGTCACGATGTGTATAAACGCGCACCAATGCAGTGGAATAACAGCAACCAAGCTGGTTTTACTCAAGCTCAAACAAGTTGGGTTGAGCAGGCTGAACTGTTTGGTGATAACTACACCCAGTGGTGGCCTGAATATTTAGCACAGCAAATTAATGCTGCTGATCGCAATGTAAAAGCGCAACAAGCACAATCTAATTCACTGTGGCGTTTATATCAGCACTTAATCGCACTAAAAAAACAGCGCCCAGAGCTGGGCATTAAAGGCAGTTATGAATTAATACAGCATAACAATGGCCTAGTTGAAATAACCCGCGAGTTAAACGGCAGTAAAAGTATGTTTGTGCTTAACTTAACCGCTAACCCACAAACCATCAGTAGTATTAAACGCGATGGGTTAACGCCTAACTGGCAACACGACCTCAATGACGAGCAACTCGCTGGCTATGGTTTATTGTTACTAAACAACACACTATAAATAAAAAACACACAAAAGGGCTAACATACGTTAGCCCCTTTTGGTTAAAGTGCTTTTATTGCATTGCCCCAAGTTATAGCTCATTTTTAAAGTTTATTAGATTAGATAAAAGTCCTTTAAATTCATACTTTATAATATTTTACTTAGTGGGCTAATTACCCCATTCGCGCCTTGTTGTAAAACATGCGTATATATTTGCGTGGTGCGAACATCGCTATGGCCGAGTTGTTCTTGCACGGTGCGTATATCTGCACCAGATTCAAGTAAGTGGGTAGCGAACGAGTGCCGTAGTGTATGGCAGGTAACATTTTTTTGAATTTTTGCCAGCTTTGCTGCCTGTTTAATTGCTTTACGAACCGTTGTTTCATCAATATGGTGGCGACGCAGTTTTTTACTTTCTGGGTCAATGCTTAACTGGGCAGAAGGAAACAAATATTGCCAGCTCAGTTCATAAGGAGCCGCTGGGTATTTTCTAGCTAATGCATTCGCAAGCCAGACACCGGCATAGTCTGTTGCTTGTTTGTCTCGATGCCAGTAGTCATTTACCAAGTGACTTTGGCTGCGCAACAACGGCAGTAGTTCAAGTGCTAATGTTACTCTGCGGTTTTTATTGCCTTTGCCCTGCCAAATCATTAATGAGACATAGTCATAATCGACATCTTTAACCCGTAGTCTTACAGCTTCCATTAAACGTAGACCACTACCGTAAAGTATCTGAGCGATAAGTTTATACTTAGGATCCATTGCCAATAATAAGCGCTGCATTTCTTCACGGGTCAGTACTACAGGTAATTTAGGTGGCACGAGTGATTTATTAAAATTCATTTCAAGTGATAACGGTCGACTAATAATATGACGGTATAAAAATACCAAAGCATTTAAAGCCGTTGCCTGAGTTTTCATTGCAACATTACGCTGATTACTTAAATAAGATAAGAATTGCTCAACCTCCGACTCTGCCAATTGCGCCGGATGTTTTTTACCATGGTATAAAATGTAAAATTTTATCCAATATTGATAAGTGTCTATAGTACGCTTGGCATAACGACGCGTTATCATAAAGTCACGGATTGATTCTAAAAAATATAGAAGCCATGATCTGCTCTAGCTGGTACTGTATATAAAAACAGTGGTTGTATTTAGTTTTTTTTCAACAACTCGCAGGATTATTTCTTGTATTTTACAACAACAAAAAAACAACAAATATAAATCCCTTGATTTACATTTAGATACAGAGTTAAACTTAAAGCATTAAAAAATCAAAGGATTTTATGTCTACAACTTGCGGGTTTAGATCCTTTGAATAAGCTGTTATGTGAAAAGGAAAGATATGAGTAAACCTTCAAGGTGTTTTATTTCTTACTCGCATGATAACGAACCACATAAAGAGTGGGTTCTTGATCTTGCTACAAGGCTAATGTCAAATGGCGTAGATGTGATATTAGATCAGTGGGACTTATACTTAGGCTCAGATCTACCTTCGTTTATGGAAGGTGGTTTGTCCGGCGCTGACCGTGTTATTGCCATTTGCTCTGAAAATTATGTAAATAAAGCAAATCAAGGAGTTGGTGGCGTTGGTTATGAAAAAATGATTCTAACTGCTGATTTGATGAAAAACATTAATTCAAACAGAGTCATTCCTATAATCAGAAGTAATGAGTCTGAGAAGACAACACCTACATTTTTATCTACAAAACTATATCTAAGCTTCAAAAATGATTCAGATTTTGAACAGTCGTATACCGACTTGATAAAAGAGATTCATGGTGTAACTGTTAAGGCCAGACCTCCTATTGGCAGAAACCCTTTTGCTGAAACAGAGAGCCCAATAGCTGCTGAAACTGCTTTAAAGAAAGCACAATATATTTCAAGCGCCTTCGAAGGAAGAGTGCAGTTTAATTTCGATAATAACAATAAAACCTATCACATTGGAGCAGGCGAAGCTTTGTTCGATGTAAGATTTTCTGGAGCAAGTAATAGCTCTATTTATGTTTACAACGATCCTTCAAATATTGAAGGAGTTGCTTTGTTTGAAGGAAGTGAATTTTCCGAAGTAGGCGATGCCTCGAAACTCGATTATACATCGAGAACACGCACTCCGCATGTAGGGCAAATTGTTTCACTTGTTAATACGAATGGATACTTTGCACTTATTAAAATCGAGTCGGTACAAACTCGAAGCCATGGTGCGGCAGAATCAACTGTTGGTTTTTTATACAAAATTAATGAGCTGAAGCAATCAATATTTTCGTAATTTTCACATAACAAGCAATTCCAGGTGACGCCTACGGCGCACCTGAATTGGGCGTTATAAGCAAAGGAAGCTTTGGTGGATATTTATAGTAAGGCTAGTAACAAATTAAAAGAACTTGGTATAGAGAACCTTAATTCTCGACCTTACGATTGTGCTTATTCTGTATTAGACAAAGATAAAAATGAAAAGAAACTAATTGTTGTTGGCTTTAATGGTTCAAATGCTGATCTTGAATGGACAAACCTTAACTCTCTTGAACATGGTAAGGAAAATCCTGATGAGTCAAATGTTTTAAATGGGCTCAATGGAGCATGGCTTTCCACAACATTACCTAAACGGCTTATATCACTACCTGCAGAATTAGGTTTCCCAGTTAATTCTACAATTTACACAAATGCTATTTTATTATGTTCTGAAAATGCTAATGCAATTAAGAAGAAAGCAAAAGAGGTCGGTTTTTCTCATGTGAATAAATTAATAGAAAAATCTCTAGATTTCTTTGAAGACATTACAATTGCTGAATCTAGTCCAGAATTAATAATATGTTATAGCAACAGTATGAACGACTTATCAGCATCTAGCATCCTTTACGAAAGATTTGCTGTTAGTGAAATCGAAGTTTTAAATAATAATGTTTACTATAAAACCTTTTCATTTATGTCAGAAATAAATGGGGAAAAAATACCTGTAGTTTGTATAAGGCATATGTCACGTTTCAAACCATGTATCGATTCAATAAAAAAGGCTTGGAAGCATCAGTTAAATTGCTTATAACAAGCTAATTAATAAGGACAAAAAACAGTTGGCTGTTTTCGTTCCTCAACATTTTAGCCAACAAATTTTTGCCCATTATTAGGGCGTTATAAGCATTAAAGGATTTGCAGTATGCTGACTGTTCAAGAGAAAATCAGGCTATTAAAAAAATTACTAGATAAATCAAAGACAGTCACGGTTGAAAAAAGTGATGATCCAAACTTTAAAGCTTGGAATAATTTAGTAGAAAGGACTCTCATTAAGGTTTTTGGAAAGGAGTCTACAGAATTTGAACATTTCAATAGTTTAAATTTCTTTTACTTTTCGTATATTCTTGATAGTAGAGATGATACCCATCGTCATTTAAAGTGCTTTCGAGAAGACTTTAAAATGTTACTAACATCTATTGAGCAATATATTGAAGAGCTTGAGGAGTTATCACCTCCAGCATCTGAACAAAATAACTCTCTGACTTCCAATAAAATATCTAAAGTCTTTATTAGTCATGCGACTGCTGACGCAGAGGTTGTCGAAGAAGTTATCGATATTCTAGAGACTATTGGTTTGGAGTCTAATCAAATTTTTTGTACCTCTTTTGAAGGTTATGGTATTGATTTAGGTGAAAATTTTTTAGATGCGATTAAAGAAGAACTTTCTTCTGATTGTTTAGTTATTTTTTTATTATCTAAAAAATTCTATGAAAGCCAAGTATGTTTGTGTGAAATGGGAGCTACTTGGGTTTTAGCTAAAGAGCATATACCCGTCCTAATTCCACCTTTGGATTTTTCAGATGTAAAAGGAGTAATTCCTTTAACTCAGGGTTTTAAAATTAATGAACCGCTAAAACTAAACATATTTAAAGATAAAATTGAAAAAGCCTTTTCCATCCAATCATCTTTGACAATGTCTACATGGGAAAGAAAAAGGGATAGGATATTAGCTCGGATAGAAAAAGCAATTGAGTAAAATGCTTATAACAAGTTGCTTAAACGGACAATGCTCCTCACCCGTTTTAGTGGACACCTCCTCATTACTTTGAGGAGGCTAAAATGCCTAGATATACCCAACCTAGAAAGACATGGTTTTACCCAGTTAATTTTAAAATCAAAGCAGTCGAACTAAGCTTACGAGACGATGTCATGTCAAAGGACGTTGCCGAGGCGCTAGATATTCATCCGTTAATACTGAGTCGTTGGCGAAAAGAGTATCGAGAAGGTAAGTTTAAAAACGTACCGCGCTATCAAAGCAACAATGAAACAATGAGTAAATTCCCAACAAAAAAAAGCTGGATAACATTCAAAAGCTTAAGAAAGAAAATGAGCGTCTTAAGCAGGAGAATGACCTGCTAAAAAAGTGGCAACGGTATCTGGCGGAAGTACATCAGAACGATTTGGATTCATCCAAAAATTCGGACAAGCCTTAGGTGTAAAATACTTGTGTTCTTGGCTTAATGTTTCGCGTAGTGGGTTTTATGCTTGGCGTGACAGAACAGTGTCAGCTAGAGCGCTGTCAGATGCTAATTTGTTGTTGAAGATAAAGCACGTTTTCAATGTAAATCATCAAACCTATGGTAGCCCACGCGTATTTCATGCGCTAAAAAAAGAAGGTATAAACACAAGCCAAAAACGTGTTGCCCGCTTAATGCGAGAAAACGGTTTAAGAGCCAGAGCTCTTAAGACTTACAGCAAACCGGCGAAGGTGAAGTTCTTTTATAAAGAGATAGAAAACAAACGCAAAGATAGTGAAAAGGCCACGGGGATCAATCAGCAATGGTCTGGCGATATTACGTATTTAAAAGTCGGCGCTCGTTGGCATTACCTTGCTGTGGTTATCGACTTATATTCACGTCGAGTAATCGGCTGGGCGTTTGGTAAAAACAAAACAACAGACCTTACGTTAAAGGCGCTAAGGCTTGCGATAAAGAAACGACAGCCAACAGAGAGTGTATTATTTCACACTGACCGAGGCGCAGAATACCGTGCTCACGTTGTACAAAAGTATTTGGCTAGCAAAAACATCAAAGCCAGTATGAATAGGCCTGGGTGCTGTACTGACAACGCAGAAGTCGAGTCGTTCTTTTATTCGCTTAAAGCAGATTTAATTCGAGGAAATAAATTTGAGAGCAGCGGTAAACTATTATCAAAATTAAAGGTTTACCTAAATTATTTTTACAATAGACAGAGATTGCATTCGAGTTTAGGATATAAATCACCTGCCGAGTTTGAATTGGCAGTTAATTGAAACGTGGACGGTGTCCACTTTATCGGGTGAAGATCACAAAAAACAGTTGGCTTTTTGTTCACTCCGTTCACTTATTTTAGCCAACTACTTTTTGCCTGTTAATTAGGCGTTATGTGAATCTCACGGTAAGGAGTACCAATGAACAAATATATTTCAATTCTAGCTATTTCAATCTCTCTAATTTCAACCATTGCTTTTGCGAGTGATGATAAATTTGATTATGAGAATTTTGTTAAGCAATACCATCAAGCAATGACTAATACACAACAACCAGGAGCATCTAAAGAAGACTTAGAGATTTACTTGTCATTCTTAACTGATGATGTTGGTAATCAACATTTTCCTAACGCGCCAGATGACTCAAGAGAGGCTAATGGTAAAAAACTAATGCGTGAAGGTATGTCACGTTATTTAGGTGTTCATACAGAGTATGAAGCTAAAATTCTTGAGTATATTGTCGGTTATAACTCTATTGCACTTAAACATACTTTCTCTGCTAAAGGCTTACGCTCCGATGGCTCTGAGTTTAGTTACAGTAAAGTGGTACTCGATGTTTTAGAGTTAGAAAATGGTAAAGTATCTGTAATTCGCAGATACGGAAAATAATTCACATAACAAGTATGGTGAGTCAAAAGGGGAAGTTTTATATGAAGCGAATGGTATAAAATAATGCAATTAATTGATCCATCTTCCATTCAAGTCATTTCAGCATACTTTTTTTTCGGTGGTTGTATAGGTGTTTTTATTTGGATTGGTTTGGTTATTTACTTAAAAACTAAGTGGTTACCATTACTCGAAGAAACTCTTGATGATGGTGTTAAGTTTTATAGCCTTAACATCTTTTTATCCGCTAGCGGAATTCTACAATACGCTACGGTTTTTATTTGGTCCTTTCATGCTAAGCGTTACGGAATGTTTGAAAAAAGGCAGAGTATACCTAAACATATTCAAAAGTGGTTTGTTTTTGCTTTTTTTTGGTTGATGTTTAGTGGGGCATTAATAGTAATATCTGCTGTTATTACTTAAGTGTATGCTCAATAAAATAAACTTATAAGATAATTGGATTTCTTACATATACAGAAGTAAGAATGTATTTAGGAATTTAATTATGATTAAGTTTATAGCTGGCAGTTAGGATGGGCGTCATTGAATTCTTTATGTGAATGTTTATTCATGTTAACGTTTGTCGTTTAGTTAATTGACAAACTAATTATGGCTCTAGCATTGAATTAAGCTAACACCGTGTGGGAGTCATTATCTATAGGCATCTACGCAGGATACTTAATGGAGCCAGATTACCAAAACTATAGCCTCCAAGAGTTATTGGAGGCGCGCAGCTCAATTGATCAGCAAGCTTACCCACTTCGGTATTTTAAAATTTGCCAACAGATTGAGGTTGCGGCCAACAAGCCTCAAGAACGACAAGTTCTCAAAGACCGTGACTTTTTTTCTAGGCTCGTTTTCGTAAAAGTCATCACATCTTTGCTCAGCATAATTTTAGCTAGCAAATTATATTATGCTTTTTCGGAGGGGTATATTTCTTGGAAAGGAAATACTGACTATTTTGTCCAACAAAGTCCGCAGACATACTATTTTCTTGTTGCAGTGCATTTTTTCTTTTTAGGCATTTTTTTAGTTTTAGTATTTACAAACTGGTGGATTAAAAAGCACACTGCCAAATAAAGTTTTAGATTCGAATTTGCTCTTTCCCCCGCTTAAGTTGACTCTAGATCATAGCAACCCATTTTTAGTTTAAAATAAACTGTTGACATAATATGTCGTGATGGTTATTTTTAATACATAATATTAAAAGGAAAACTAAAATGGAAATTTGGAATTTATTTACTGATTTGATCGTGCAATCAATCACCTTTTTTACTCAAGATGTGGGCGTAAGCCAAGCGGCTGCAATTATTTTGTTTACCGTTATTGGGCGATTAGTTTTAATGCCGATTAACCTTGTCGCTATGGCTAATATGGTTAGAAATAAAAAAGCAATTGCCGCACTAAAACCTGAGCTAGATAGCATAAAAAGCAACCATAAAGACCAGCCCAGTGAAATCGCAAAGTTAACTATGGCGCTGTATAAAAAGCACAACATTAAGTTTATCGATAAAAAAAGTGTGATTAATATGGCAAGCCAAGGGGTATTTGGCCTTGGAACTTTTCAAGCTCTGCAACAAATTGTATTTACTAGTAAGTTTGCCTGGATTGCCAGTATTGCAAAGCCTGACATTGCGCTTTCCTTACTAGTGGGAGCTATTACATATCTATCTATGATGATGATGCCAGGTAGCGTAGAACAAACCAGCACTTTATTGTTCCTAATTCCCGCAATTATTTGTGTGGTTACTCTGGTTAACTTTCCTTCTGCAATTGGTTTATACTGGGCTGCATCAAGTAGTACTAGCTTGTTGCAGTCATTATTAGTAAATAAATATTTTAAAAACCAGCAAGCACAACAAGTTTTGTAAAGGTCGCTAAACAAAGGAATGGCAATAATGAATATGTGTTATCAGCCCACAGCCGATTTAATGGCTTCTGCACAGTTAACCTATACCAATATGCGTGGATATTATGGGCATTATGGTGTTGATTGGCAGCAACTTAAAATATGTGAGCAAATTTCAGACCTTGAAAATTGGGATGTTTTGTTAAATGGCGATGTAGTGGGTGCAATGCGCTTGGCTTTTGATAATGAGGGTTGCTATATACGTGACCTACAAGTAGATGCTGCGTTTCAAAATATGGGTATTGGTGCTGCAGTAATTAATGAGGGTGCTCGTTTAGCTGTGCACAGAGGTGCTATGCAACTTAGGCTTCGGGTTTTTAAAATAAGCCCTGCGCACAAGCTTTACACACGTTCAGGTTTCAGCATAGATAAAGAAGACGACAGATTTTATTATATGTCTAAAAGCTTAGTTTAATGGCTGTGACTTTTATTTTAAAAAATTAATGTTGCTCAGTCACTGTAGATTAATATTCGCACATTCAAACTGCTATCCCGACAATTTAATAAAATAGTTATGGATAGATTATGCGCTTTTTTTCAAACAAAACAGCCACATTGAGTGTTTGCTTTTTATTGCTTGGCACGGGTTTTATGCTGATAGAAAACAGTGTGTATCAATATGTTGATCATAATGGTGTTCTACATGAAAGCGTGTTTATGCCCTTGAGCATACTGTGTTTTGCTTTGGGAGTTCTTTTTGTGGTTAGTTTGTTAGCCCGAAAAGTATTCGGGCTATTTAAAAGTGCTAGGGCAGGTGGGTATTAAAAGCTGCTGTTATTACTCATTATTTAAATTAGCGGGTTCTAATAAATTAAATGTTGGTAAGCGCCACTTAAAGCGTACCGATGCCATTCGAATTAAATAGCCTACTACTAAACTTGCAACCACGCTGATATTGTCATCAATATTGTAGTGGTGTAGCGCTAAGTATAAACACGCGACTATAAGCGCTACGCTTGCGTAAAGTTCATGATGAAGTACTAATGGTGCTTGGCGACAAATTAAATCACGCAACAGTCCACCAAATACACCTGTTACTATAGCTGCGACCACACAAATTCCATAGTGCAAACCCATATTAAGTCCAACTTGGCAGCCAATAATACTAAACGCAGCAAGCCCTAGTGCATCTAGGCGCATAAATATGCCTTTAAATTTAACCACCCATTTTGCCAACCAAGTGGTAACAATACCGGCTAGGCAAGTGATCAGTAAATATTCTGGGTGTTTTACCCAAGTAAGTGGGTAGTTACCTAATAAAATATCTCGCACGCTACCACCACCAATAGCTGTGGCACTGGCTACTAACATAACACCAAACCAATCCATGTTTCTGCGCCCAGCGCTAAGAGCACCGGTCATGGCTTCTGCTGTAATACCTATAATGTAAACGATGGTTAATAGCATGAGATGATCGCTTGAAGTTTTAACAATAAAATAAAAACAGGATTGTAGTGATAAAAGCATGCATTGACGAGTGAAAAATTACATTAAAAACAGCTGCTTTCAGATTAAAAAAACTAATGTGATAGCGAGGTGTGAATAGCCTGTTAATGTTACGAAAGCACCAGCTTTAGTATTGAAAGCAAAAAGGACAAATGACCGTAAAAATGCAATAAAGCCTGAATTAATTTAAGGTAAAAGAGCGCTGTTGTCTTTAATTTTGTTGCTTCTTAAAAGCGGTTTTATTGAATGAATTAACTTGAGCCACGTGCGATTAAACGCGGTGGTAGTAGGGTGCTTTGAACTTGTTCACCCCTAATGAGCTTTAATAGGTTTTCAACCAACATTTGCCCAGCAATAGTGGTATTTTGCTCTATGGTTGTCAGCGGCGGATTAATGTAACTGGCAATAGATATATTATCAAAGCCGATTACGGCTACATCTTTTGGCACGTTAATATTGGCTTCTTTTAATGCCCGTATTGCGCCTATTGCTATAAGGTCGCTGGCAGCAAAAAGTGCATTAAAGGTGATGTTATTAGCAATTAACGAACGAGTGGCATGATAGCCAGACTCTTCGGTAGAGATAGCATTGGCAATTTTACGCTCATTAAGTGTAATGCCGTTTTGTTGTAACGCGTCTTTAAAGCCATTAAAGCGGGCAAAAAATTCGGGGCTATGATCAGAGGCATCGCCTATAAACGCGCAGTCTTTTCGGCTATGTGCCAATAAATGCTCAGCGGCGAGTTTACCGCCGCCATAATTATCGCAACTTATGGTTAAATCAGGGCGGTTATCAACACTTGCTCCCCAGCAAACAAATTTGGTGTTTTGTTCAAGTAAGGTGTTAAATTTAGGCTGAAAATCTATGTAGTCGCCATAACCTAATAAAATGATGCCATCTGCACGGTGACTGTCTTCGTAATCTGCCTGCCAATCAGCACTGGCAGATTGAAATGACACGAGTAAATCGTAACCCTCTTTAGCGCAGGCACGAGTAATACTGCCCAGCATGGCTAAAAAAAACGGATTGATTTGCGATTCATCTGAGGTCGGATCTTCAAACAACAATAAAGCTAGGGTGCTACTTTGTTGAGTGCGCAGGTTACTGGCGTTTTTATCAACTTTGTAATTAAGCTTTTTGGCAATGTCATGAACCCGCCTTCGGGTTTCATCATTTACCAAGGGACTATTTCGTAAAGCACGAGAAACTGTAGATTGAGACACCCCAGCATAGTGGGCTATATCAAATGAGGTGGCTTTACCTTTCATCACGATTACTTATTTAAGAGGACAATAAGGGGCTATTCTCGTTTATTAGTGATTTTTTTCAAGCTTATTTGTCAATAAAGGCATTTTTTTATTGATTTTTTCATGACACCGGTGTCACAATAAGGACGTTTTATCATTTTGTTGTCAAAACGTATTAGCTACCTTTATTATTAAAGGTAGCCTTTTTTACAGTGATAGCTGCTTTGAGGTGATAGCTCAAAGTAAATAAGTATCAATGATACCCCATTAAAATAATAAGTACTCATTACTTAAACAAAAGAGATAACACTATGGGTTTACACTCTAGCACACACTTTGATCCAATTCTGGTTGCCGATATTGGCGGCACAAATGCTCGCTTTGCGTTGATCACGGGGTTTGATGAATCAAGTAATCAATTTACCATTGAGCATAATCATACGTTTCCAAGTGCTAATTATGGTTCCCTCGAAAGTGCTACCGAGTATTACTTATCAACAGTGTCTCATATAAATCCTAAACGCGCATGCCTAGCAGTGGCAGGCCCAATCAACGCAGGCCAAGTTCACTTAACTAACTTAGGTTGGCACTTTAGCGTTAATGATTTCAAACAGCATTTTGACCTTGAACAATTAAGCGTAATAAACGACTTCGCTGCATTCGCTTACGCCGCTCCGTATTTAGATCCTTCTCAAAACGTAACCGTTAAACCTGGCCAAGCAGACGACACAGCAAATATTGGTGTAATGGGCCCAGGTACAGGCTTTGGTGCAGCGTGTTTAGTAAGAACTGCACATTCGTGTGCGGTAATGAGTTCAGAAGGTGGTCATATTTCTCTAGCGGCAGTAAATGAACTTGACGCTCAGCTTATTCAAGCACTTAAGAAAGACCACCCACATGTATCGGTAGAAACTGTGTTTTCTGGACCAGGCATTGCTCATTTGTACAAAGCAATGGCTGCAGTTAAAGGGGTCGCCGCAAAGAATTTAGACGCTGCACAAATTAGTAGCTTAGCCAACAGCGGTGAATGTGAAGTATGTGAGGCAACGCTTAATCAGTTTTGTGATTGGATTGGCAGTGTAGCAGGCGACTTAGCGCTTGCTTATGGTGCTCTTGGTGGCCTTTATATTGGCGGTGGCATATTACCAAGAATGCAGGCTCGTTTACTGGAAAGCCGCTTCATTGAGCGCTTTTCACAAAAGGGCATAATGTCGCAATATACAGGTCAAATTCCGGTCACATTAGTAACACAAGACAACATTCCTTTAATTGGTGCTGCCGCGTGTTTGCATACGAGTCAACAGGTTTAATTACGTTGCATACATTTGGAAATAAATAGATGAAAAAAGTCACTATAAATAGCGTTGCTAGTTATGCCGGTGTATCTAAAAAAACGGTATCGCGCGTACTGAATAACGAACCAAATGTGAGCGCGGCCACCCGCGAGAAAGTATTGGCGGTATTTAAGGAGCTTGATTACACACCTAATCCCATTGCTCGAGGGCTTGCACAAAACCGTAGTTTTATTATTGGTTGTTTATACGATAACCCAAGTAAAAGTTATATTACTCGGGTGCAAACAGGCGCATTAGCTGCTTGCCAAGAAAACAACTATAACTTGCTGATTCACCCTTGTGAGCTCAGAGGTGATGCACTTATTAATAATATAGAGCAGCTATTACAGTCATCACGCCTTGATGGTTTAGTACTTACGCCACCATTTTGTGACTTTTCAGAACTGGTTGATTTTTTAAAGTCGAAAAAAATTCCTTATGCTCGAGTGGCTTCTGCTATTTTAGAAGATGACTCTATTTCTGTTACCAGTAATGACGAGCAGGGCGCATTTGAAATTACCGAGCACTTAATAAACCTAGGGCATACCTCTATCGCGTTTATTAAAGGTCACCCAGATCACAGTGCTACACAGCAGCGTTTTAAAGGCTACAGGCGCGCATTAGCAAGCCATGGTATTGAATTTAACGAACGCTTAGTTGAAGAGGGTAACTTTAGTTATCACTCAGGGGTAGACAGTGCGCGTAGTATTTTAGATTTATCGCCACGACCTACTGCTGTATTTGCATCGAATGATTACATGGCAGCCGCCGTTCTTAAATTAGCTACACAGCGTAATTTACGTGTACCAGATGACATTTCTATTGCTGGCTTTGATAACGCTCCCATAGCGCGTCATATTTGGCCCGGACTAACTACTATAGCGCAACCCGTAGAAGAGATGACTAAACAGGCTGTTACCCAGTTAATTACCCATATTATTGAGCCACAAGAGTCGCCTTATAAGGTGATTTTAGAAGCAAAATTAATCACGCGAGAGTCAACCGCAGCCGTAAAATAAAACCGCTTTTTCACAGTAGCCCGAGTATGAGTGACGCTTACTCGGGCTTTTTTTATCTGCATTTTTAACCTTCATTATTTGCCGCTAATATTTCACTAAAAATTCACGTTTATTTATTGCACATGTTAAAAAAAATGACTATTTTTATTACTCAGGGTTGACACCGGTGTCATTGTCATGCGTTAATACCCTGACACCGGTGTCAGGGTTGTTGTGAGAGGCTCCCTGGTAGCGTACCTTTGAACGGGTAAGTCAAAGATGCTCAGTACAGTTATTTTCGTGGAGTCTATAATTGTTACTGAGCCTTTATCCTCTAACGAATAGAGATGAGTAAAATTATGTTGCACCCTCGAATTCAAGAAGTCACAGAACGCGTTATTGAGCGCAGTAAACAAACCCGTCAAGCCTATTTAGATCGTATTTCGCACGCAAAAAAACAAACAAGAGTTCGTGCTGGTTTAGGCTGTGGCAATATTGCCCATGTTATGGCTGCGTGCAGCAGCGATGACAAAGCGCGTTTAAAAGCAGATGAGGTGCCAAACCTTGCAATTATTAATTCATACAACGACATGTTATCTGCGCATGTGCCTTACAAAGAATACCCAGATTTAATTAAAAGCATTGCCACTAAATTTGACGCGACCGCGCAAGTTGCTGGCGGTGTACCTGCGATGTGTGATGGCGTTACCCAAGGTCGTGACGGCATGGAACTATCGCTTTTCTCTCGTGACGTTATTGCTATGTCTACTGCTGTTTCTTTATCGCATGACGTATTTGATGGTGTGTTTTGTTTAGGTGTGTGTGACAAAATTGTTCCTGGCTTATTAATTGGTGCTTTATCATTTGGTCACTTACCTGTGTATTTTTTACCAGCAGGACCAATGCAGTCAGGTATTCCAAACAAAGACAAAGCACGCGTGCGTCAGAAGTTTGCCCAAGGTTTAGTATCTCGCGATGAGTTATTAGAGGCGGAAAGTGCTTCTTATCACAGCGCGGGTACGTGTACGTTTTATGGCACTGCAAATTCAAACCAAATGTTAATGGAAATTATGGGCTTACACTTACCAGGTAGCTCGTTTATCAATCCATACACAGAATTGCGTGATGGCTTAACGGGTAATGCAGTTGAAACCATGCTCAAGCAGCTTACAGAAAACAAAGATGGCCCGTGTTTAGCGGATGTGATCAGCGAAAAAACCATTATTAATGGTCTCGTTGGTTTGCTATCAACTGGTGGCTCAACCAACCATGCAATCCATATTGTGGCAATTGCAAAAGCGGCTGGTATTCAGCTTACGTGGAAAGACATGTCTGATTTATCCGCTGTTGTACCACTACTGACACGTATCTACCCTAACGGCTCTGCTGATGTGAACCATTTCCAAGCAGCTGGTGGTATGGGTTTCTTAATGCGTGAATTAGCAGGTGCTGGTTACCTACATACAGATGTAACCACTATTTTAGGCGAAGGTCTTGCACCTTACATGTGTGAGCCGCTACTCGATAAAGACGATAACTTGATTATGAGTGATGCCAATGGCCCTAGTAAAGTTAAATGGGTTGCGTGTCCTGAAAACTCACATGATGAAGAAGTACTTCGTCCTGTAAGTAATCCATTTAGCAAGCAAGGTGGTTTACAGCTACTAACTGGTAACTTAGGTAAGGCGGTTATTAAAGTATCAGCCGTTGCAGAATCTCATCAAGTGGTGTCAGCACCAGCTAAAGTATTTAGCTCACAAGGTGAGTTACAAGACGCTTATACCCGTGGTGAGCTTAACCAAGATTTCATTGCTGTTCTTAAAGAGCAAGGCCCTAAGGCTAAAGGCATGCCAGAGCTTCATAAGCTCACGCCGGTAATGGCAACATTACAAGATCAGGGCTACAAAGTGGCTATTGTTACTGACGGACGTATGTCGGGTGCATCAGGCAAAGTTCCTGCGGCAATCCACTTAGCACCTGAAGCAGTTGAAGGCGGCATTATAGCTAAAATCCATGAAGGCGATATTGTTACTTTAGATGCGCCAAATGGTATTTTAAAACTGCATGTAAGCGACGAAGATCTTGCACAGCGTGAGCTACAAATTAGCCAAGCTAGCCAAACATTTGGTACAGGCCGTGAATTATTTACTGGATTTAGAAATATCGTAAGCAGTGCCGATTTAGGTGCAAGTGCTTTTGGACTTGAATAATAATTAGCCATATTGGGTAATGAGGAACAAGTAATGAGTATTGAAAAAATCTTAGCATTGGCACCCGTTGTGCCAGTGGTGGTAATCGAAAAACTAGAAGATGCCGCACCACTTGCAAGAGCGTTGTACAACGGTGGCTTAAAAGCACTTGAAATTACACTACGTACACCAATTGCTGCACAAGCTGTAAAGTTAATGAAAGCTGAAGTACCAGAGGCCTATGTAGGTACTGGCACTGTGGTTGATAAAGCAAGCTTTAACGCGTCAGTAGAAGCGGGCGCTGACTTTATGGTGAGCCCAGGCGTAAGCGATGAACTATTAGCATTGGCAAAAGAGTCAAGTATTCCTTTTTTACCCGGTGCAGCAACCCCAAGCGAAGTGATGAACTTAGCAGCGCACGGCTTTAAATTTTTAAAGTTTTTTCCTGCAGAAGCCGCAGGCGGAACTGCGATGATTAAGTCGATTGGCGGCCCATTACCTGATATTACTTTTTGTCCAACCGGTGGCATTAGTTTAGCTACTGCGCCTAATTACTTAGCACTTAACAATGTTATTTGTGTAGGTGGTACGTGGATGTTAGACAAACAACTTATTGAAAATAAAGACTGGCAAGCTATTGAAACGCTTGCTCGCCAAGCATGTGAAGTTAATAGGAGTCAAAAATGATTAATGTAGCAATTAATGGCTACGGCCGTATCGGTCGTAATGTATTGCGTGCACTGTATGAATCAGCGCAAAATAATGAAATTAAAATTGTGGCTATTAACGATTTAGCCCCAGCCAATGTAAATGCTCATCTGACTCAGTTTGACTCAGTACATGGTCGTTTTTCACAGCAAGTAACACTTAAAGATAACACTATGCTAATTGGCGATGATGTGATCACGCTAACGCAAGAACGTGACCCTGCTAATTTACCGTGGAAAGAACTAAATGTTGATATCGTACTTGAATGTACGGGGCTATTTACTTCTCGCGAAGCAGCTAATAAGCATATTAAAGCGGGCGCGAAAAAAGTAGTGGTATCGGCTCCTGGTACTGATATGGATGCTACAGTAGTACACGGTGTAAATAGCGATGTAATTAATGCCGATAGCAACATTATTTCTAATGCTTCATGTACAACCAATTGTTTAGCGCCTGTTGCTAAAGCAATTAACGATACAGTAGGAATTGAACAAGGTAGCATGACCACCATTCATGCTTACACCAACGATCAAAACTTATCTGACGTATACCACCCAGATTTATACCGCGCGCGTAGTGCGACTCAATCTATGATCCCAACTAAAACGGGCGCAGCGAAAGCAGTTGGTTTAGTACTGCCTGAACTTGCCGGTAAATTAGATGGCATGGCGGTACGTGTACCAACAATTAATGTGTCGTTAGTTGATTTAACATTTATTGCTAAGCGTGACACAAGTATTGAAGAAATTAACCAAGTAGTTAAAGATGCTGCGTTTGGCTCTATGAAAGGTATTTTAGAGTACAATGAGCTGCCGCTTGTTTCTATCGACTTTAACCATAACCCAGCATCATCAATTTTTGATGCAACGCAAACGCGTGCTGATGGTAAATTAGTTAAAGTAATGGCGTGGTACGACAACGAATGGGGTTTCTCAAACCGCATGTTAGATCAAGTTAAAGCGCTGGGTGCTTATTTATAATTTTTCCGTGTAGTTAAATTTTACTTTATCCAGCCAAGCCACGCACTGCGTGGCTTTTTTTGTGTTTTAGTTAGCCCAAAATTTGCTAGAATGTGCGCATTAGAATAGGGAACTGCATGCCATATTAAGGAAAATAATGCTAAAACACGTCACTAAAAAAATATTTCGTACTAGTCACCTGCAAATTGGTGAGGGTAATATCAGCGGTTATATTGCTTGCTTTTTGGCAATATTAAGTTGCTTAGGAGTGCTTGCATTCCACTTTCCGGAATATTTAACGACTCCAGAATTACGTAAAAGCTATAGCGTCGACTTTTTACGTCAGCTCATGTTTGTTGCTCTTATTATTTCCGGTAGCTTAGGGTTACTTAATTTTGTACGAAATACGAATAAGCGTTTGGGTGCCACTGCGTGGTTTTTTATTGTACTGGCCATTAGCTTTGGTGGCCCGAATGTTGAAGTGAATGACTTTGCAGATAACACTCCTTATATTGGCCTAGATTGGTTTATATTAGACTTACTAGGCTCTACCTTAATTTTTATTTTAATTGAAAAACTACTTCCGCATCGAAAAGAGCAAAAAATACTTCGTAGTGAATGGCGCGGGGATTTAAACCACTTCTTTGTTAATCACTTAATAGTGGGCTTTGTATTACTGGTTACTAATCATTTTGTTCATTATGGTTTTGGTTGGGCGGTTTCGAGCACACTGCAAGCTTACATAGCGCAAATGCCGTTTATACTACAGCTATTTTTAATTATTTTGGTGGCTGATTTAATGCAGTATTGGACGCATCGTGCGTATCACGAAGTGCCATTTATGTGGCGATTTCATGGTGTGCATCACAGTGCCAAAGAAATGGATTGGCTCGCAGGCTCTCGTCAGCATATTTTAGAAATACTGATCACCCGTAGTTTAGTGTTAACCCCTATATTTGTGCTGGGGTTTTCACAGCAAATAATCAGCTTATATGTAGTTATTGTTGGTTTTCAAGCCGTATTTAATCATGCTAACGTGAATGTAAAATTTGGGTGGTTGAAATATTTTATGGTTACTCCGCAGTTTCACCATTGGCATCACGCATCCGATAAAGCTGCCATTGATCGAAATTATGCAGCCCATTTCTCGTTTTTAGATTATTTATTTGGTACTGCGGTAAAAGGCCAAGCAGAGTGGCCTAAAGAATATGGTGTTGTCGGGGACTACATGCCTGTAGGTATGCTAAAGCAACAAATTTACCCGTTTAAAAAACAAAAATAGTCTGTAGTTTTAGATTGCGGCCATAAGATCCATGGCCGCAGCAATCATAAAAAGTCAGCTAATACTCTAAGCGTTGGCCGCTGTGCAACATTTTCGCTCATGCATTGCTGCGAAATATGTTGTAAGTGCATTACTTCAGCACTTTGCTCGTGGCAGGTGGTAAGTAAGTCCTCAATTAAACACCCTAAAGCGCGCACTTCTATTAATTGCATTTGTTGACGTTGATAATCACTCAGCATAGTAAGATCAGTAGCTGCGCCAAAATCACCAAACAGAACCCTTGCTTGCGCGTTTACCGTAGTATTGTGCGCATAAATGTCACCATGGCTTATATTGTGTTGGTGCAAGTGTGCCACAGTACTAACCATTTGCTTTGCAATGCTATAAATTGTATCGGCAGAGTAATGGCAATCGCTTTCAAATGTATCACGAGTACAGGTATCAAGGCTGGGAGGTAAGCCTAGATTCGTAAAGCTTGAATCAATTAACTCCATCACTAAACCAAGCTGCTGCTGTTGTTCAATGTAAGCCAGTACTTTAATTAAGTTTGGATGCTCAAGCGCTTGCAAGCAGCAATTAACTTCATCCAGCGGATAACCATCGCTTGTAATACTCCCTTTAAATAACTTAACAGCAACCGGCTCTTTATTTGTTGAATAAGCAAGATGAATAATTCCTGATGCGCCTTGGCCTATTACTTTACTGAGCGAGTAGTCACTCAGTGGTTTATTGGTTAAATTTGATTGGGTAAGGCACTGTGATTTATTAAAGCAATTACCTGCAAATGCAAGCCAAGTAAGCTTAGGAAGTTCAAATAGCCAATCATCAACATGAGTTAATTGATTTGCAGAGAGTCTAATTAGTTCTAAGTTATGGCAGTTTGCCATGCTTGTTGGTAGAGCACTGAGTTGGTTACCTGCCAAAGCCAGCTTTTTAAGCGCAGTGTATTGGCCAAATGTTGCAGGCAGTTTGGCTATTTTATTATCTGTAAGAATAAGCCATTCAATCGCTTTAGGCAGGCTGTTATCTGCAAACTCAGTTATTTGGTTACCTTTAAAGGCAACCATGATAAGAGCGGGGCACTTAGCGAGTATTTTAGGTATATGGTTAAACTGATTAAACGACAAAAACAGTCGTTTTAATTTTGTTAAGCAAGCAAATTCATCAGGTAAATCAGATAAATTGTTATTTGATAAATCCAAGACTTCGAGGGTATCAGCAAGTGTAAAAATTTCTTCAGGAAAGTCGTTTAGCGTTTCAACCAATTGTAGATGTGTTGCACCAAGCAATTGGCCGTTGCGAAGTTGTGAAAGGGTATTCAAAATTAATTAATCCATTTTACATAAAACAAAAAGGCCAACTAAGTTGACCTTTAAACATTATTTGATCTGAACTCTGCTTGAAACAGATTTATTATTCGAAGTTCAGGTTGTTCGCTTAACGATTAAAATTGAGCGTTATGGTACACGTTTTGTACGTCATCACAATCTTCAAGCATGGCTAAAAAGCGCTCCATAACTTCAACGTCTTCGCCTTCAATAGGGGCTTCAACTTGAGGTACAAAGGCAATTAAGTCTTCGTCAAATTCTGTCACACCCATTTCTTCAAGTGCTGTGCGGGTATTGTTGTATTCAGTGTGCGGTGCAAATACGGTCACTTTGCCGTCTTCTACTTCAACGTCGGTAACATCAACATCTGCCATCATCAGTGCTTCAAGTACGGTTTCATCGTCGTCACCGTCAAACACAAAAATAGCAAGGTGATCAAATAAGTGTGAAACTGAGTTTTGTGCGCCAATTTTAGCGTTTGCTTTGGTAAAACATACACGTACATCAGCAAAAGTACGTTTGTTGTTGTCGGTTAAACAGTCAACAATAATCATGCAATTACCTGGGCCGTAACCTTCATAACGCGTGGCTGCATAGTCTTCACCGCCGCCGCCTTTAGCTTTATCAATGGCGCGTTCAATTACGTGAGCCGGTACTTGGTCTTTTTTAGCGCGTTCAATTAAACGACGTAGTGCTAGGTTGCCGTCTGGATCAACACCGCCATTTTTAGCACAAATATAAATTTCTTTACCGTATTTAGAATAAACTTTAGTTTTAGCACCCGCAGTTTTAGCCATTGAATCTTTTTTGTTTTGGTAAGCTCTTCCCATCTGCGTTTCGCCTTAATATGTATAAATAATTGAAAAAAATTGCAAGCCCATATTCTAAAGGTAAATGCGGGGCAGGGCTAGTAAGTATTGTTAGTAGCCAAAAATAAAACAACCCGCATAAGCGGGCTGTTTATTCGTTACAAACGATGAACGGTTGTTAGGGTATTACCAAATACGAACGCGTTCTTCTTCTGGTAGGTATAACTCATCGCCTGGTTTTACATCAAATGCTTTATACCAAGCGTCATGGTTACGAGGTGCTTGTGCTCTAAAGCGACCCGGTGCGTGTGTACCACCACGTAATTGGTTTAACATGCTTTGCTCAGTACGTTTTTCTTTCCATACTTGTGCCCATGCTAAGAAGAAACGTTGATCGCCGGTTACACCGTCAATTACCGGTGCTTCTTTACCATTTAAGCTTAGTTTGTAAGCATGATAAGCCATGGCTAAACCACCCACATCACCAATATTTTCACCTAAACTGTTGCGGCCATTTACAAAGTTACCTGGAATTGGCTCATATTTGCTGTACTGAGCCGCCAGTTTGTCAGCTTTAGCATCAAAAGCAGCACGATCTTCGTCAGTCCACCAGTTACGTTGAATGCCGTTAGCGTCAGATTTTGAGCCTTGATCATCAAAGCCATGGCCCATCTCATGGCCAATTACAGCGCCAATGCCACCGTAGTTTACTGCTGGATCTGCATTTGGATCGAAAAACGGCGGTTGTAATATAGCGGCAGGAAATACAATTTCGTTAAACGAACTATTGTAGTAAGCATTAACACGTTGTGGTGTCATGCCCCAACGATTACGGTCGGTCTTTTTCAGCTCTTTTTCTACACTTTCAGCCTGGAAAAACTCACGCATATTTTTTACATTAGTCATTAAATCATTTTTGCTAATGCTTAAGCCTTCATACGATTGCCATTCATCTGGGTAACCAATTTTTGGCACAAACGCCGCTAATTTTGCACGCGCATTTACTTTTGTTTCTGCGCCCATCCAATCTAAGTTATCAATACGCTCACCAAGTGCTGTGCGTAAGTTTTCAACAAGCTCAGACATTTGTTGCTTAGATGACTCAGGGAAATAACGATCTACGTAAATTTTACCAATTGCAAAGCCCAATGAGCTAGTGCCAGACATTTGGCTGATAGCGCGTTTCCAGCGTGGACGTGGTTCTTGTTGACCATTTAACTCTTTTCCATAAAAGGCAAAGCTAGTGTTAAATATTTCTTCAGATAATAGTCGTGAGTTACCATTAATCGCATGATATGTAAGGTAGTCTTTCCATACGCTTAAATCTTCGTTATTGATTAAGTCAATCATGGCTTTAACAGGTTCAGGCTGCGATACGTTTAATTGTGGTACTTTATAACCTGTTTGTGCAAAGTATAAATCCCAGTTAAATCCTGGGTATTGCGCACTTAACTCATCGCGTTTTACTTGGTTTAGGGTTAAATCACGATTACGGCGTTTTTCACGTGGCCAATGACCTTCTGCAATTTTGGTTTCAAGCGCTAAAATCGCTTGTGCACGCTCTGTGGTATTATCAACCCCTGCAAATTTAAGCATATCGGCAATATGTGCAACATACGCTTTACGGGTTTTTACAAAACGTTCTGCATCTTCAAGGTAGTAAGAACGATCGGGTAAGCCTAAGCCACCTGCGCCTAATGACATTTCGTATTTATTGGGATCTAAACGGTTAAACCACATACCGCCGCCAAGTGGTGCACTCACACCCGTAAGCCAAGATTGGCCAAATACTTTTGCCAAATCATCAGTTGAGGCAACCGAATTGATGTCGTTAAGCAACGGCTTAATTGGCGTTATACCAAGTTTATTAAGCGTCTCGGTATCCATGTACGAATTATAAAAGTCAGCGACCAGTTGCTCTTCGGCGTTTAAGTTTTCACGTGCTGCAATGTCTTCAATAATTTCTTTAACGCGATCTTCACTGCGCTCAGCTAGCGCAGAGAATGCACCGTAGCGGGTTTTATCTGCTGGCATTTCATAGTTGTCGTACCATGAACCACTGGCGTACATGAAGAAATCGTCGCCTGGTTTTACAGCTTCGTTACGCGCAGTTAAATCAACTCCAAACGTGCCTAATTCGGCTTGCTCTGTTACTTGTGGTTTTTCTGCAACTGCTGCTACTTGCTCAGTTTTTGTTGTTTGTGGCTCAGAACAGCCAGTAATAAATGTGGCAGCGAGCGCCGCTGCAATTAAACTCTTTTTCATTATTTTTCCCTATGAATTCACGTTATTTAATTCGTTATATTTTTGTTATAAAAATAGCTACTTGATTGTATTGATAACTTCACTGCAAACAAACCTTTTGAGGTGAATAACCGTACCGGTCGATAAGATGAATGAAATACTAGCAAAATAGCACTCAGATACTTAAATTGTACCCGAGTGGCTTAGTTTATTGCGCCTTTGACTGTTTTTGTTGCAAGGTCCACATATGAGCATATTCACCATTTTGCATGAGTAATTCATCATGTTTACCTTGCTCTACCACTTCTCCCGCCTTAAGCACGATAATAGTATCGGCATCGGTAATTGTTGATAAGCGGTGCGCAATAACAATACTGGTGTGGTTAGAGGCTACTTCTCGCATAGCGTTTAATATGGCCTGCTCAGATTGTGAGTCGAGCGCGGAAGTGGCTTCGTCAAAAATTAAAATCGGCGATTGCTTTAAAATAGCGCGAGCAATAGCAATACGTTGTTTTTCGCCGCCAGAGACTTTTAGTCCGCGTTCACCGACTAAGGTTTTATCGCCTTTATCTAGGCTATTAATAAAGTCTGTTAGATGCGCCATGTTTATGGCTTTGTTTACTTCATCTTCACTGGCGCTGGGTCTGCCGTAGTGAATATTTTCGCGTATGCTGGTATTAAATAACACAGTATCTTGCGGCACTATGGCAATAGCTTTACGCAAACTTGCCAAGGTGACTGTGTTTATGGCTTGATTATCAATTTTAATCGCGCCCGATGAAAGTTCATAAAAACGATATAACAAGCGGGCTAACGAGCTTTTACCTGCGCCACTAGCACCTACAACCGCTACCTTAGCACCAGGATTTACATGAAAACTGACGTTCTTAAGAATAGGGCGTTTACTATCGTAGCTAAAGCTGACATTTTCAAAGCTAATTGCCCCATTTTTGAGTGCTAATTGTTGCGCAGTTTCGCTATCTGCTACTTTGGGTGAGGTATTTAATAACCCAAGCATGTTTTCAAGGTCGGTAAGGGCACGGCGTATTTCTCTATACACAAATCCCAAGAAGTTAAGGGGTAAAAATAATTGGATCATATACGCATTGATCATTACCAGCTCACCAATCGTTAACTCGCCGGTAACCACTTCATTGGCTCCAAGCCACATTAATGCGGTTATAGCACATGCAATGATCTGTGCTTGCCCTGAATTAAGCGCCAGTAACGAGAGTCTGTTTTTTAATCGTGCTTGTTCCCAGGTTGCTAAAAATGTGTCGTAAGTTTGGGCTTCATGCTGTTCATTATTAAAGTATTTTACGGTTTCGTAATTTAATAGACTGTCGATGGCACGGGTGTTACTTTGATTATCAGCAGCGTTTGACTCACGAATAAAGCGGTTTCGCCATTGGGTAACCGTCACGGTAAAAAAAATATAAATAGCCACAGCCAATAGGGTGATTAACGCGAACCAAATAGAAAACAAGGTGCCAAAAATAATCGCTACGGTCATTATTTCAAACAACGTGGGCACAATATTAAACATTAAAAAACGCATTAAAAAGCTTAAGCCACTGGTGCCGCGCTCTATGTCTCGACTTATACCGCCAGTTTGTCTGTCTAAATGAAAGGCTAAATCTAGCGAGTGCAAATGTTTAAACACTTTAAGGCCAATATCTCGCATGGCATGCTCGGTGACTCGCGAAAATACTGCATCGCGTACTTCACCCAAAAATACGCTAGCAAAGCGCAATGCGCCGTACATAACGAGTAATAAAGTAGGGACGAGTAGTAGTGGGTTAATTGATTTATCAACCGAATCAATTATTTCCTTTAAAGCCCATGGCATGAGTAATGTCGCCCCTTTAGCACCGATGAGCGCTAATATGGCAATCAGCACACGGCCTTTAAATTTAGTGATGTAAGGCCAAAGAGTTTGAATGCTTTGTTTTAAATTCATGGCGTCGGGGCGTTTTACTGAACTTTGTCTGGAGCGCATCGAGGATCTCAGTATTTGTTTTTATATAAATTAATTAGCTTAAGAACTGCTATTGTATTTTAATTAGCTGCCCTTATATACTAGCTATCCTTTATTTTAGTTTTAAATGACCAATGTTTAAATTTCGCGTTTTTTTAGCTACTTGCTTGTTTTTTGCTGCACTCTTTAGTGTGCAAAGCCATGCTATGGGCGTAAAGCACGAATTAAACAGTAACCAAAGCAGTTATAGCGATGTTATTAATGTTGACCATTTAACTAACATTTCCGTACCTACAAAATCGCTTGGCGATTTACAGCATAAAAACTCAAAGCATTCTGATTTTGATGCGCATCAACCTAGGCTAACAGCCAATAACTCATTTTTATTTTTACACAGTGCGCAGGGCGATCCTGAATACGATGTAGTGCATGAGTTTTTTGCCCTAAATGGGTGTAGGCATATTTTTTTGCGACCGCAAGCAGTCAACATAAGTCAGCCTTGGTATACCTGGGTATTTAAAAGTAAAAAGTCGCGCTTGAGCGGCTGGAAAGACGCTAACCTGTTATACACCGCTGTAACCACCTACCACGCTTAATGTTTCTTATTTAATTTAATTGGTTTTAACGCTTCGCGTTTTGACCTGCAGATTAATTGTGCCTAATAGGTACGTTACTGGGCTATGCCGAGTAATAAGGAATAACTATGTTAAGTCTAAAAAAAGATAAAAAGCAATTTAAGGCTAAATTTAAATTAAGCTATGTAGCCATGTTGATTGTATTGGTTTTACTAGCAATAAGCGCCTTACCTAATTTATATCCGAATAAGTCATGGTTGCATATTAGTGCAGCTTCTGATGTTAAAACGCAAGTAATGCCAAGTACTGAAAACCTAGTTAGCTTTTTAAATAGCCAAGGTTTTGAAGTGAGTGAAAGTTTAAAAGACCAAGCAAATATTAATGTACTTTTAAATACACCTACACAAAGTGCCCAAGCTCAGGCGGCTTTAAAATCAAACTTTCCAAATACACAGGTTAAAATTGTTGAACATGCAACCAGCCCTATTTGGTTACAAGAGTTTGGCTTATCGCCTATAAAGCTGGGTCTTGATTTAAACGGCGGGGTATTGTTTGTACTTGATGTTGATTTAAATAAAGCCATTGATGAGCAATTGCTCAGTGCATATCAACAAACAAAAGCCATTATTGTTAAGCAAAAAGCCTATGGCGTTAAAGCGAAGCAGACTAATCAGGGCTTTGAAATAAGTGCGCTTGAGAATGCTGGCGATAAGCTAACAGTTGTCATAAAAGAGCTTAAAAGCCGTTTTGAAAACCTCACTACAACCACATCAACTAATGGCAACTTACAGGTCGTTAAAATTAGCTATTCTGAGCAAGGGCGCAGCGCATTTGATAAAGAAGTGATGAGCCAAACACTCACCACACTTCGCTCACGTATTGAAGAGCTCGGTATAACTGAGGCCGTTACACAGCGCCAAGGTAAGCAGCGCATTCGTATTGAGCTACCTGGCGTGCAAGATCCAGCTGAAGCAAAACGCATAATTGGTGCAACCGCGTCATTGGGGTTTTATCAACTTAAAGAGAGCGGCGGGCAAACGTTTAATTTGCAATCGGGAGGGACTATTAAGCTCGACCCTGTACCTATATTTACCGGTGAGCATATTAATAACGCTAATATAGGCCGTGATGACTGGGGTAAACCTTTGGTACAACTGAGCTTAGATGGCCAAGGTGGCGATGCTATGTCGGCTTTTTCAAAGGCGAATATAGGTAAACCTATGGCAACGCTCTATTCAGAGTATTCACAAAATGCTAAAGGTGAAGTGGTTAAAAAAAGCGAAGTTATTAATGTGGCTAATATTGCCCAGCATTTAAGCTCGCGTTTTAGTATAACCAATATGCAAAGCCAACAAGCGGCTGCCGATTTAGCGCTATTACTACGCGCAGGATCACTCACTGCGCCCGTAACTATAGTGCATGAGCAAACTATTGGTCCAAGCCTTGGCCAAGACAATATTAATAATGGATTAGCGGCGTTAATGTTAGGTATGGGTTTAACGCTTGCGTTTATGGCACTGTGGTACCGCCGTTTAGGGCTTATTGCAAATGTTGCGTTAATTTTAAACTTAACCTCTTTAGTGGGGCTAATGTCGTTATTACCTGGGGTGGTTTTAACTCTTCCAGGAATAGCAGGCTTAGTATTAACTATAGGAATGGCGGTTGATACTAACGTGATTATATTTGAACGAATAAAAGAAGAGCGTCGCAAAGGTCGCCCCCCGTATCAAGCAATCCAAGAGGGTTATAAACAGGCTGCTAATACTATATTTGATGCCAATATTACCACCATGATCACCGCGATTATTTTATATGGCATAGGCTATGGCCCAGTAAAAGGCTTTGCGATAACGCTGGCGCTTGGTCTTATCACATCGGTGTTTACTGGAGTGTATGTATCTAAGTATTTAAGCCAAAGCCTATATTTAAAGCTGGGTAAAAAAGCAGGAGTAAACGCGCATGCTTAACACTTTTTTAAAATGTGACACAGGGACGCGTATGCGTTATACAGGCTTGCTTATAAGTGCCATATTTGTGTTGTTATCGGTATTCACCATTGCACAAAAAGGGCTTAATTTTGGCCTTGATTTTACGGGTGGTTATTTAACAGAATTTACCACCAGCCAAGGTGTTGAACTAAAACAGCTTGAGCAATTTATTGCTAAAAACCATCAAGGTGAATTTGAACTTACAGCACAGGGCAATAATCATTTTCAATTAACGCAAGCGCCAAGTGAGGAAGCTAATAATGATGCTTGGAAAACCGCGATTAGCCAAAACCCAGATATAAACGCTGAGGTTTTATCATCGGCTTATATTGGCTCTCAAGTGGGTGATGAATTATTTGAGCAAGGCTGCTTAGCCTTATTTACTGCGATGGTAGCGGTAATGATTTATTTAGCTGTTCGGTTTGAGTGGCGTTTAGCATTAGGCTCTGTGGTGGCTTTATTACATGATTTAGTGCTGGTGGTTGGCTTATTTTCGTGGTTACAAATAGAGTTTAACCTAACCGTTTTAGCCAGTTTATTGGCAATTATTGGCTACTCCCTAAATGACTCAATAATAGTGGGCGATAGAGTACGCGAGCTGTTGCGCATACCAACAAACATCACACTCAAACCAAGTCGTATTATCAACAGTGCTATTAAAAGCACCTTAACTCGTACGCTTATTACCTCAGGAACTACGCTCGCAACAGTGGCAAGTGTTTGGCTGTTAGCTGGCGAGCCGCTGCAGGGGTTTGCCATTGCTTTGTTTGCAGGAATAGTCGTAGGCACGCTGTCGTCTATTTGTATTGCTGCTACATTACCTGAGCTACTTGGGTTAAGTGCTAAAAACTACGATAAGCAAGTGGATCAGCAAACGCAGGCATTAATGGATATGCCATAGCCTTAAATATTAGCATTGTTGTTACACAGCAAAGGGATTGTGTTCGATGTAGCAACAATGCTAATACCAACCTACATAAATATTTGAACAATTTAACGAATTAAATCCCCCTATAACGTTGTTAAAATTTTTTCATTTAGAACAACTAGATGTCAAAAATTTTGCCTAGTTATAGAGCAATTTTCTTATCGTTAAAATAGGTCCCATATCCAAGCAGATTGGTATAAAATAGCAAATTATTTTTATCGAATTGAGTGAATTCTCCAAATGAATAAAGCCCATGTTACTGAGCACCTTCGTTTTGCCTTAGATGAGCAACTAAACACTGCTAAAATTGCAGCTCAAACAGCTCACGATACCGCTACCCATGAAGAAAGTATTGCAGAGACCCAATACGATACCCTCGGGCTTGAAGCTGCCTATTTAGCACAAGGCCATGCAGAGCGAGTTAATGAGTGCTATAAAGAAATACAACTATTTGAAGCCATATACAACGAACCCGTTACAGGCACTGTCGTTATAAGCTCATTGGTATGTTTAGAAGACGATGCCAGCACACAAAAATGGTTTTATTTAGGCCCAGCAGCTGGTGGATTAACCGTTGATATTAAAGGCACAACCATTCAAGTACTTACCTCTGGCGCACCATTAGGCCAACAGTTATTAGGTAAACAAGTCGATGATGAAGTTAGTTTAACACTCGGTGATGTAAAACATAGTTACGATGTGGTTGAAGTGCTTTGAATGTGGTATTTATTTGTCTCTTACTCTGAGGCGCAGCATCTCGTAGGCCTCTTTGTTAAATTATTGCCTAAAACTTATAGAATAAAATTAAAGATGAGCCGTTTATGAACTTGGTATTGGTCAGTGATATTTTTGGTAATACAGCGGCTTTAAAAGCATTTGCTGAAAAACTAAACGCTCAGTCTATTGTCGATCCCTATGGCGGGGTTGATATGGCGTTTAACTGTGAACAGCAGGCCTATGAGTATTTTAGTCAGCATATTGGCCTTGATGAGTATGTAGCTATTTTACAAAAAGCGATTAAACCACTCGCTGGCAACACTATATTGATTGGTTTTAGTGTTGGCGCATCGGCAATTTGGTCAATGTCTGCACACCCGGCGATTAAAACGATAGCTAAGGGCATTTGTTTTTACAGCTCGCAAATTAGGCACCATACAGATATACAACCACAATTTGAGATTGAACTCATTTTTCCGCATTATGAGCCGCACTTTGATGTTAAATCATTACAGGTGGAGCTTGCAACAAAGGCTAATGTTAACGTAAAGCATGTTGATTACTTACATGGTTTTATGAACCCACACTCAAGTAACTTTAATCAGAATGCTTACGATCAAACATTAGCTGCGCTATCTAAAGAGCTAAAAAATTAGCAGTTAAGCGTTATTGCTTTGTGTTAATTTTTACAAGTGAGTTTTTGTAATTTCAGGCTTTTTTCACAAACTTAGCCGTTACCATCATTTCGCCAATGCCATCTACTTTACAATCTAGCTGGTGATCTTTTTTATCAAGCACACGTCTTACCAAAGCTTTAGTACCAATTTTTATAACCTGAGAACTGCCTTTAATTTTTAAATCTTTCGCAACGGTTACTTTGTCACCATCGGCTAGTAAAGTGCCGTTTGCATCTTTTACCAAAATAGCGTCTTCATCGCTTGTATTATTTGGGTTCCATTCATAAGCACATTCTGGGCATATAAGCAGCTGTTGGTCTTCGTAAATGTATTCACATTGGCATTTAGGGCAAGCGGGAAGAGACATAATGATCACTTTTAGTGGTAAATTTTGGCTATTTTAAAACACAAATTAACAATAAAAAAGTTCATCAAATATTTTTATCTTCACGCTAAAAATATCTCGTTTGTGTGTATTTAAAAAAGGGCTTATAAATCACATGTCGCTT
The DNA here is from genome assembly GCF_048401115.1 of Pseudoalteromonas sp. US3C1013. Classification (GTDB taxonomy): domain Bacteria; phylum Pseudomonadota; class Gammaproteobacteria; order Enterobacterales; family Alteromonadaceae; genus Pseudoalteromonas; species Pseudoalteromonas undina. Next base: position 1,344,064 of record NZ_CP183075.1, read on the forward strand.
AAGCAATTTAAGCGCTAACGTTTATAGTAGATATTCGTTAAAGCACCTATCGTATTAAGTGATTTGCATTTGCTGCACTTAGTGCGATAGGTGTTTCTATTTGCTGTTTAACTACCTGAGCTAACTAGCCAAGGTATTATTTATATTTTGACTTAACTAGGAAAAGTCGTGTTTAAAACCTTAATTGTGGTTGATAACAATGAGCAAGCACTTGCTCTTTCATTTGAAAATGTAATTACATTTGACACCTATTTACGAGATTACCCCAAACGTAACGAACCTAAAACCCGCATTATTAATTTATGCGACTCAAGCCAATACTTGAGTAAGGGTTATTATTGTTCATTGCTTGCAGAAGCCCGCAAACACCAAGTATTACCAAGCGTTAAAACAATAAACGCGCTTAGAAGTGGACAAGCACCTATTTTAAATACTGGGCATATTGATGGCGCAGTTTATTTTGGTAATGCTCTAAACGAATTACAAGGTAAAGCGGCTAAATCGGTATTTAAACAATACCCAGCGCCTATTTTATTTGTCGATCAGCAAGGTTTATTGCAACAAGGCTCTTTAACCTCATTAAGTGAGCAACAATATGCTGCGTTTATTGAAAAGCTCAATGAGTTTACCCAAACGCAATGGCGTATTGGTAAAGTAGAGCGCCGTTTTCGTTGGGATATGGCGATATTGGTTGATCATAACGAAAAAGTACCGCCAAGTGATAAAGATGCAATTACACGTTTTATAAAAGCAGCAGCGAAACATGGTATTAACGCAAAAGCACTTAGCTTTGAGGAAATAGATAATATTGCCCAATTTGATGCGTTGTTTATTCGTCAAACAACAGCGATTGATCACCCAACCTACCGCCTTGCAAGTAAAGCGCAAAGCCTTGGTTTAGTGGTGATTGACGATGCGGAATCTATTTTACGGTGCTGTAATAAAGTGTACTTACATGATGCATTTAATTATCAAAAAGTACCGAGCTTAAAAACCGTGGTGGTGGCAGATCAATCAAAAGACACAATTGAGCAACTAGAAGCGTCGTTTACTTATCCGCTGGTATTAAAAATGCCAGAAGGGTCGTTTTCAAAAGGCGTTTATAAAGTTGCTAATCGTGATGAATTAGAAGCTAAGCTTAGTGAATTATTTGCACTGAGTGCGCTGGTATTGGCACAAGAATACATGTACACCGAATACGATTGGCGCGTAGGGGTACTTAATGGTCGTGCTATTTATGCATGTCGTTATTTAATGGCGCGTAACCATTGGCAAATATACAACCATGACGCAAAACGGTTTTTTTCCGGTGGCTTTGAAACTCTACCAACCTTTGAGTTACCAAAAGCTGTGTTAGACGCTGCTTTAAAGGCCTGCAAAACAGTGGGTAAAGGTTTATACGGTGTAGATGTTAAAGAGCACCAAGGCCGTGCGTATGTATTGGAAGTAAACGACAACCCGAGCATTGATCACAAAGTAGAAGATGGTTACTTAGGTGACGAGCTATACATGATCATAATGGATGAGTTTAAACAGCGGTTAGAAGCACGAGGCCGCGGCTAATGCCTATTGCTCTGGTTGAAAAAGTAATAGTGGCAGAGGCGACTAAGCTAGTTATTCGCCCTGCAATAACCTCTGACTTAAAGGCGTTGGTGGCGCTTGAAAATACTTGCTTTAGTAACGATAAGCTAAGTGCGCGTAGTTTAAAGCGCTGGCTTGGGGCTAAACATGGGATTTTATTAGTTGCTGAGCAAAATGCGCAACTATGTGGCTATGGCTTAGTGTGGTGCCATAAAGGCACGCGTTTAGCGCGTTTGTATTCGTTAGCCGTATTACCAACAATGCAGGGCAAGGGCATAGCCAAAAAATTACTCAATGAACTTGAAAAAGCGACCAGTGAGCGTGGACGTATTTATTTGCGCCTAGAAGTTGCAGTAAATAACGACAGCGCCATTGGGCTTTATAAAAGTGTGGGGTATCGCGTATTTGGTCAATACAGTGATTATTATGACGATCACAGTGATGCCTTACGCATGCAAAAAAATATTCGCCAAACCAGTGAGTTGCAGGTTGAGCGTTTAACGCCATGGTATCAGCAAACCACCGAGTTTACCTGTGGTCCTGCTGCGTTATTAATGGCAATGGCTGCTCTTGACTCAAACACAGAGCTGAGTCAGTCACATGAATTAGCTTTGTGGCGTGAAGGCACCACGATTTTTATGACCTCTGGACATGGCGGTTGTCACCCATTTGGCTTGGCACTGGCTGCAAATAAACGCGGTTTTACAAGTGAGGTAATTGTTAATACATCTGAACCATTATTTTTAGATGGGGTTCGCAGTGATAACAAAAAATCAGTATTGGCCACGGTTCATCAACAGTTTGTTGAGGGTATGGCAGCGGCAAATATTTCAGTTACACAAAAAGATGTTGAATTAACTGACATAGAAAACTGGTTGAGTCAGGGGTTTAGTGTGTTGCTGTTAATTAGTACGTATCGGTTTGATGGTAAAAAATCACCGCACTGGGTGTGTGTAACCCATTTAGATGCACATTGTGTTTACGTACATGACCCATTTTGCGAGCCTGGAAAAGATAACCAGCTAGCAATAGATTGTCAGCACGTACCAATTGCACGTAGCGACTTTAGTAAAATGTCGGCATTTGGTAGCCAAAGGCTCCGGACGGCAGTTGCTATTGGTAAAGTAAAATAGATTAGGATATTAAGTGACATTTTTAGATTTTATCGATGTAGCGCCATACTCATGGGCAGCTATTGGCACCGCCGCTTTTTGTGGCGCTATTATTGGTATAGAGCGTCAATTGCGCGGTAAACCTGTGGGTATTCGCACATCAGCATTAATAACGTTAGGCACATATTTGTTTTTATCTACGGCGTTTAATTTACAAGGGGATGTGATTGATCATTCTCGTGTAGTGGGGCAAATAATCACGGGTATTGGTTTTTTAGGCGCAGGCGTTATGCTAGCAAAAGATGGTGCAGTAGTAGGGGTTACCTCCGCGGCCACTATTTGGGTGCTTGCGTCTATTGGGGTGATGATCGCAACCGAAAACTTAGGTGCTGCAATTAAGCTTTCTGTATTGGTGGTTGGTATTTTATATGGTGTTGATGTGCTCGAAGCTAAGTTTAAAAGCCTCAGCAAAGGTGTGCATGCTAAAGTAAAAAGTTATCACAAACGTTATTATCGAAAAGACAGTATAGATAGCGAACGCCACTAAATAGTGGCGTTTTTCATGCTGGTAGAGTTGCGTTTAGCAAACTAAGTGCATCGTTAATTGCTGTGGGGCGGCCAATAAAATAACCTTGCACACTATCTACATTGAGCTTTCTTAACGAGTTGAGTTCTTCTTCAGTTTCAATTCCTTCGGCAACGATGGTGCAGTCGATTGCTTTTGCAAACCCACACAGTGCTTTTGCTAGCAAAAACTTACGATCATCAGTGTTTATATTTTGTGTGAGGCTGATATCTAATTTAATAATATCGGCTTCAAGCTCTAAAATGTGCTGAAATGACGAAAAGCCTGCGCCTACATCGTCAATGGCCAAGCGAAGGCCTTTGTTTCTGAGAGGCCTAAGTGCAGTTCGCATTTTTTCGTAGTCGGAAATTGGCGAATGCTCAGTAATTTCTAATACTAGCCTAGTGCAGTCAATGTTTTGTAATGTATTTTTAAGTGCACCGCTTAGGATATGCGATGGTGAGCAATTAATAGCAATGTAAGTTGAATTATTAAATTTGGCTATGTTGGTGACTGCATTTTTAATGGCTAGCATTTCTAATGCTTCATTTAAGCCAACCTTTTTTGCTTCTTTAAACCATACATCAGGAGTTTTATAAGGTGTAGTAAAAAATCGAGCAAGTGATTCAAAACCTGCAACTTTATTATTTTTTAAACTAAAAATAGGTTGAAAGTAGATACTAATATCATTATCGCTAATAATTTGCTCAATAGCTGACTTGGCGTGATTCCGCGATATACTTTTTGATAAGTTTTTTTCAATTAAGCCAGTCGCTATTTCCGAAATAATATTTAAAAACGATAAATCGCGATCGTTCAAGCTCTCATCATGGTGTGATTTATAACAACAAAAAGTACCGTATAATTTACCGTTTGACAGGTTGATAGGTACACCGATATAAGCGCCTATACCTAACATTTTGGTTACGGGCATAGCCTTGGTTATTGGGTTTGCGTTGGTATTAGTAATAATAGGGCTAAGCTTGTCATCGGTGATTTTTTGACAATACGTTTCATTAATCGGATCGGCATTACCCACTTTAACAATTTGGTTTTCAGAGGGATTATCGACCACTTTAAAAACCCGCTCATCGTTAATAAATTCAGATATAAAAGCAACATCCATATCTAAATGTTTGCGAACTAACGCGAGTAAGTCAGCTAGTTTAGCCTCAATGGATGCGTTGCTTTGTTGATCGACAAGCAGATTGGTAAGTTTATCCATCAGCTATCTCCCTGTATTAATTTCACCACGCTTCATGCGTAATACTATAATTTATATATATAAAAAAATCTAATCAAGGCTATATCAATCTTTGCTAACCATCAAAAGTGAACACGGTTTAGTTAAAACTTAACCAAATAATTTTCGTCGCACGACTTTACGGTATTCGCTGGGTGTTTGGCGTAATACTTTTTTAAATACTCGGGTTAAATGCCCTTGGTCATTATAGCCAACCTCTAAAGCAACTTCCTGAATCGATAAATTAGAAGATGCCAATAAATCTTTGGCGCCTTCTACTCGTAATTGTTGCCAATATTCGATTGGACTTTGGTTAGTGGCACTTCTGAAGCGACGGGTAAAGGTGCGATAACTTAGACTAAATTGAGCCGCAACCTCCTGTAAGTTGAGCTCACTGGCTAGATTGGTTTTTAACCAAAACTGTATTTGTGCAATCAGCTCATCTGGGTGTCTATCTACTGCTCCCTCTAAGTAACGTTGATCTTCATAGGGTTTACGAATTTCATGGGAAAAGTTGCGCTCCACATGTTGTGCCGCTTCTTTACCATAATATTGACTAATAATATGTACGATAACATCAGCAAGTGCATTTAAACTGGCTACGGTATACATACGTTCTGACTGGGTGATAAAAAAATCAGGTTTTAAACTTACATTAGGGTAGTCATGCTTAAACTGTTTAGCATAATGCCAATGGGTAGTAGCGGGATGTCCGTCAAGTAAACTAGCCTCTGCAACAAAACAATTACCTGTGCCTACTCCAATTATATGACTTCCTACGGTAAAGCTCTCGATCAGCCAAGTGACTAATTGTTGATTAGCGCGTATCACCGGGCGAGGGTTACGCCAAATACCAGGCACAATAACTAAATCGCAATAAGGTGAGTTTTCGCTAGTACAATCAGGAATAATCGATAGTCCAGTTCGCGTCTTAATGGCATCACTATTTTTAGCCACTAAATGAATAGCCAGAGGTTTAAAGTTATTTTTATCACTATGGCCTTTAGCAAAAGCCTCACCCGCACGCAGCATCTCAATCGGTAATGTGAGACTGGTTACCAACAAATGCTCAAACACTGCGATACCAATATTTATGGGGGGAGTTAATGGGTTGTTGCTCATTGTGAATGCTCCGACCAGTTGTTTTTGGCCTTTTATGCCGCTTATTTGGCTATTAAAGCACAAAGACGTCTCTATAATCCAATTAAACTAATGTCATATTCTTATAACACGCATTTTAAAGGTAAATTATGACTGCATTACCCGTTATTGTAGGCATGGGAGGCATTAATGCCGCTGGCCGTACTTCTTTTCATCAAGGTTATCGTCGTATCGTGTTAGATAGCTTAGCGGCGCAAGCTCGCCAAGAAACGTTTTTAGGCCTTGCCACATTAATGAACTTAGTGACTACAGTAAACGGCCAACTTGAAGACAGCCAAGGTAATCATGTTGAGCAAAGCGACATTGAAGCACGCTTTGGTGAGCAAATTATTGCTGGTACATTAATTCGAAAAATTGAAAAAGAACATTTTGACGTTGATGCCACACCTTGGCAGCAAAAAATGACTTTAACTGCTTCAGATGATAGTTCAATTGTGTTTGAAACACGTCGTCGTGACTTACCATCGCCTTTACCAAGTAACTGGCAAATAGATGACCTTGATAATAAAAAAGTAAAAGTCACGATTGCTGCTGAGCTAGATGTAAAACATGACTCAACCCGTGATAACCCGATTAAGTCAGCTGGGCAATTTCCAACCGGGTTTGATCCTGCCATTATGTATAACAGCCGCTACCAGCCGCGCGGTTTACAAGCGACCATATTTGCTGCCACCGATGCAATAAAATCAACAGGACTTGATTGGCAACATATTATGAATAGCGTAGAGCCAGATAAAATTGGTACCTATTCAGCATCGGTTATTGGTCAAATGGATGATAAAGGCTTAGGTGGTTTAGTTAAAGCGCGTCAGCAGGGCGATCGTGTTAGTACTAAACAGTTAGCGCTGGGTTTAAATACGATGTCGACCGATTTTATTAACGCCTATGTTACTGGAAATGTTGGGACGACTTTTTCAACCTCAGGCGCATGTGCCACATTTTTATATAACTTGCGCGCTGCCGTTAACGATATTCAAGCTGGCCGTACCCGTGTTGCAGTGGTTGCAAGTGTTGAATGTGCGATTACTCCAGAAGTGGTTGAAGGTTTTGGTAATATGAGTGCGCTGGCCAATATTGAAGGTTTGCGCCGTTTAGATAATTTAACCAATGATGACGAGCCTGATTACCGTAAAAGTAGTCGTCCATTTGGTGAGAACTGTGGTTTTACCTTAGGTGAGGGGGCTCAGGTTGCTATATTAATGGATGATGCACTGGCTCTGGAACTCGGTGCAGATATTATGGGCAGTGTGCCGGATGTATTTGTGAATGCCGATGGAGTTAAAAAGTCAATTACCTCACCTGGGCCTGGCAATTACATCACCATGGCGAAATCAGCAGCACTTGCTACTAGCTTGTTAGGTAAAGAGGCACTGCAACAACGTAGCTTTATTTTAGCGCACGGCTCAAGTACGCCACAAAATCGTGTTACTGAATCTTTAATTTATCATAAAGTAGCGCAAACATTTGCTATTGATAACTGGAAAGTGACTGCGCCTAAAGCCTATGTAGGCCATACTATTGCGCCTGCTAGTGGCGATCAGCTTGCGATTGCGTTAGGTGTATTTAGTCATAATATTATGCCGGGTATTACCACCATTGATAAAGTAGCCGACGATGTTTACAGTGAACATTTAGATATTCGTAATAGCCACTACGATTGTGGTGATATGGATATTGCGTTTATTAACTCAAAAGGCTTTGGTGGAAATAATGCAACAGCGACTGTGCTGAGCGCAAAAGTAACCATGCAAATGCTTGCTAAACGCCATGGTGATGCACTGATGAACAGCTATGTTGAAAAACATAGCCAAGTAAAAGATGCACAGCATACTTACCAAACGCAAGCCGATTTAGGTCAATACTCGCTAATTTACCGTTTTGGTGATGGCTTGATTGATGAAAATGAGATTGTTTTAGATGAGCACAGCATTACACTGCCAGGCTTTGAAAAAGCAATTACATTTAGTACAACAAATTCCTATCAAGATATGTTCTAAGCACACATACTTGTTAGCAAGGCGCTTTTATAGCGCCTTTTTTAATGTTTGTTCAAATATACTTAGCAATTAAACTGTGTTTATTTTTTTGCTTCCATACTAAATAATAATTGGCAAGAACGGCTGTTAAGCCAATTACGACTGCAATAAATAGCAGTGTTGCAACATAGCTCATACCGTATCCAATTGGTAAACCCACCAGTGTTTCGCCATAAGTCATATCAGAAAAACTAAAGCCTAAAACAGGGATAAGTAACCAACTTATTGCATGCAGTAAATACAAGTGGGCTAAGTACGAGAACATACTGGTTTTACCCAATACTTGTAAAAACTTTGGCGAAAAATCACTTTTTAGCTTACTCAATAGTTTAAGCATAATTAGGCCTATACCAACGGTTAACAACATAAACTGCAGGGAAAGTGGGTATTTGGTCGGGTTTAAAAATGACATTATAGTGAGTAAATAAGAGTCACTAATCGTAAATATTGACGCGTCACCATAAAGATTAAAGCCACGCAAAAGCGTATATAAAACTAGGCAGCTTACACCCAAAATTAAGCCATAATCCATAACTCGGTTACTGTATTGCTTGGCTTTGTAATAAACACCTGCACAATAGGCTAACGCCATTAACCCAACAATAGGAGCTACGGGGTAGGTGGTTCTAATTTTAAAGTTAAAAGGAAGTTCGAGTACATTTTTCTGATGTAAAACAGACCATATCGTATTTGCGATTGTATTTGGCTCAAAGTTGACGGCATCAAATAAGTTGTGGCCAAATACTAAAATTAAGCCCATGGCAAAAATTGCATACAGACCGATTAAGCGTAAAAGCCCTAGAATAATAAACCCCCAACCTATCGCCCAAATAACCTGAGCGTATAACATTGGAAACAGTGGATTAAAGCTCCAAGACCATGACACAATAGTAAATTCAAATAATATAAGCACTAGTCCACGTATAATTAAACTTTTTGAAAAAGCTTGCGTGGAAGTGTATTTATGCTCGGTTATCGCAGCTGAAAGGCCCGCTAAAAATACAAATAATGGCGCACAAAAGTGCGATATAAAACGAGTGAAAAAAGTAAGCGCATCTGTTCCTGGTATGGTCATGGGATCGGTCACTGAATAATTTAGACAATAATACATGCCGTGATCAATCACCATAAATATAATAATAAGACCTCGTAGTAAGTCTATATGGTGTAAACGATTTTGAGATAAAGGTAATGACATAATATGCTTTGGTATGGATGAAAAAACGAGTTTAATTATATGTTATATTATATCATTTTGCGAGAGTGATAATAAAATACTTTAGTATAAATTATGTTGTAAACAATTTTCACTTACTAACAGATTTTTACAGTTTTACTTTTTTAATGGAGTTACTCTATTAACTAAATAGTTAAAGTTGAAGCTACTAAAGGGTTAAACATGAAAAAAATATTTTTTTTATCACTATTGCTGATGCTTAATGGCTGTACATTTTTTGGCGTTATGTTGGATGGACAAGCAGCCTCAAATGCACAAGAAAATCAGCGGATGAAAAATCCAGCTCGGTCTACTCCTTATGAAAATCCATTTGAGCCAGTTCCCGTTGATAAGGACGGATTTTCTTTTGCAGAGCTAGGTTTAAAAATAGACTCTGCAGTATTTAGTTTAGTAAAAGGAGATGACGGCACCATTAGAAAATGCAGGCAGGTCACAAAAAATCTTAAAGAATGTGTAGAAGTAGATAAATCTACTCTACACAGTAATGAATCTAAGCAGTTAAAAACTGATGATGAAATAATAAGTGTTGGTCTATAAAACTACTAATGAAATAGTAACTATGGTCGTAGCCAGCTTGCATTTCGAGTGTTAACGGATAGCCTTTCTGTGTAGCTACAGTTACTAACTTTTGTGGCTTAAGTTGCTCATCTAAAAAGTTATCTGCATCACCTTGGCTAACCAACATAGGTAAATAATCAGCTTGTTTGGCTTGTTGCATTAATTCGCAGCTATCATATTCTGCCCAGACTGATTTATCAGTACCCAAGTAGCCAGTAAAGGCTTTAACACCCCAAGGACAATCTATCGGGTTTACAATTGGGCTAAATGCTGTAGCGCTGGTATAAGCTTTAGGATTTTTAAGGGCAATTATTAATGCGCCGTGGCCACCCATAGAATGCCCAGAAATTGCTTTTTTAGTTGTTACTGGAAAATGTTGCTCTATTAATGCAGGTAGTTCCTTCACCACATAATCGTACATATTAAAATGAGTATTGTAAGGTGCCTGCGTTGCATTGACGTAAAACCCTGCACCTTGGGCAAAATCGTAGCTATCTTCATTAGGAACGTTTTCACCACGCGGACTGGTATCAGGTGCGACAATAGCGATGCCTAGCTCTGCCGCTTTTTTAAACGCGCCTGCTTTTTGCATAAAGTTTTCATCGGTACAGGTTAATCCTGATAACCAATAAAGTACTGGTACTTTATTTTTTTCACTGGCGCCTGGTGGTAAAAATACCGCAAAACGCATGCTGCAATGGGTGCTTGAGGAAGTATGGCTATACTGCTTATGCCAGCCACCAGCCACTTTTGCTGTTGAGATATTTTCTAACATAACAATCCTTAAAAGCCGTTACTTAATAGCAACGGCTGGTAATGGTGATTAAAAGAAATTAGTAATGAATAACAGTACGAATACTCTTACCTTCGTGCATTAAATCAAATGCATCGTTAATTTCTTCAAGGCTCATGGTGTGGGTAATAAAATCATTAAGGGCGAATTCACCCGCCATGTAACGCTCTACAATTTCAGGAAGTTGCGAACGACCTTTAACGCCTCCAAATGCGCTACCACGCCATACACGGCCAGTAACAAGTTGGAACGGGCGAGTTGAAATTTCTTGGCCAGCACCAGCTACACCAATAATTACAGATTCTCCCCAGCCTTTATGACAACACTCAAGGGCAGAGCGCATTACATCAACGTTACCAATACATTCAAATGAGTAATCAACACCGCCGTCGGTCATCTCTACAATCACTTCTTGAATTGGCTTGTCGAAGTCTTTTGGATTAATTAAGTCGGTAGCACCGAGTTTAGTCGCAAGATCAAACTTAGAGGTGTTAATATCAATACCAATAATACGGCTTGCACCAGCCATTTTGGCGCCAATAATGGCCGACAAACCAATGCCACCTAGACCAAAAATTGCTACCGTATCGCCCGCTGTTACTTTTGCCGTATTTGTTACAGCGCCCATACCGGTAGTGACACCGCAGCCCAATAAGCAAATTTCCTCTAAAGAGGCTTCTTTATTTACTTTAGCTAGCGAGATTTCAGGAAGTACTGTGTATTCAGAAAAGGTCGACGTCCCCATATAGTGATAAATTGGTTGGCCGTCTTTGAAAAATCGCGTTGTGCCATCTGGCATTAAGCCTTTGCCTTGTGTTTCGCGTACAGCAGAGCACAAGTTGGTTTTACCTGAAGTACACATTTTGCATTCACCACATTCTGCGGTGTATAGAGGAATAACGTGATCGCCAACTTCTACACTTGTAACGCCTTCGCCCACAGCGTAAACCACCCCGGCACCTTCATGGCCTAAAATAGCGGGGAAAATGCCTTCAGGATCTTCACCTGATAAAGTAAAAGCATCTGTATGGCATACACCTGTGGCAGTGATTTTTACCATCACTTCGCCTTTTTTAGGCATCATCACGTCAACTTCTTCAACGCTTAAAGGCTGATTAGGGCCCCAGGCAATCGCTGCTTTTGATTTTATAAATTCAGACATGTGTATATCCTTTGTAGTGGTTTGAATATCAATTGTAGACCCAAACTGTTTGGGTGATGTGCCTATTGTATTTATTTCTATAACAATGATAATCTCTAAATTAATAAAACACTTTTACAGTATGGTAATAATAATGCGTTGGGAAGGGATTGATGAGTTTATTGCTGTTGGCGAAGAGGGAAGTTTCACTCAAGCTGCACAGACGTTGGGTCTATCGGTTGCCCATATTAGCCGCCATGTTACTAAGCTTGAGCAACGGTTAAATACCCAACTTTTAACGCGTACGACCCGAAAGGTTGTATTAACCAAAGAAGGTGAGCAGTTTTTACACCAAGTAAAACATTTACAACACGCTATGGATGAAGCCACTCAGGGGCTCGCGTCTGTGCAAACATCCCCTAAAGGTAAAATTAAATTAACCGCACCGGTTATGTATGGTGAAAGTTTTATTATGCCGATAGTGCATTCGTTTATGCATGATCACCCCGAGATAGAAGTAATCGCAACGCTCTCTAACGAGCAAGAAAACTTGCTGGAGGGCGGCTTTGATTTAGCCATTCGATTAGGCCATTTAAAAGATTCGAGTTTAAAAGCGCGACGCTTGAGCTCTCGGCGATTTATTATGTGTGCTGCACCAAGCTATTTAGCGCGTTTTGGCGAACCCCATACGTTAGGTGAACTTAACCAGCATCAATGCTTAATTGGTAACAGTAGTTATTGGCGAGTAAATGAAAACGGTCGTGACAAACATATTAAAGTAGCAGGGAGGTTGCATTGCAATAGCGGTTGGGCACTGGTTGACGGCGCTAAAAAAGGGTTGGGTATTGTTCAGTTGCCGGATTACTACATAGAGAATGAGATAAAAACAGGGCAGTTAGTACCAATATTAACAGCTTATCAACCTCAGCAAGAGGGTGTGTGGGGGCTCTATCCTCCGCGGCAATTTGTTGCTACTAATGTACGGGTATTACTTGATTATCTAGTAACAGGATTAAAAGTTTAGCTTGGCTTAGTGATTTGCTTATAATATAGCCAAGTATAAGATTTATAAATTATTTCTTACATTTATGGTGATATTCAATTGCGCTGAGTTCGTGCTACTATAAAGCCACACTTTTAGCATTAATGTTTTAATTAATATGTTTCAACCTGTTAGCCTGTTTATCGGACTTAGATATAGTCGCTCTTCCAAAGGCAATGCGTTTATTTCGTTTATTTCTTTTTTTTCTATTGCAGGTATAGCGATTGGTTTAATGGCGCTCTTTACAGTAAGTAGTGTCATGAACGGTTTTGAAAGCAGCCTGAAAACGAATATGCTCGGACTCATTCCACACGTTGAAGTGCAGGCAAAACAACACTCTAAAGCGCAAATGAATACTCTTAAAGCCGATCTTGAGCAATCACCGTATGTTGATCATGTTAGTTTATACCGCCATGGTGAAGCTATACTACAAACAAATAAAGACCTGCATGGTGTGCTGCTGCAAGGGCTCTATGATAATGATGGCTCGCTTTATAAAATCACTGACAAAGTAGTGCAGGGGAATTGGCAAAGTGTATTAAATAATAATTATCACATTGCTATTAGCCGTTATCTAAGCCGTAAACTCGGCGTTAGCTTGGGCGATAAACTGCGCGTTATTATGCCCAATGCGTCAACTTATACACCCCTTGGTCGTGTTCCTAGCCAGCGTTTATTCAAAATTGCTGCTATTTACGAAACTGGTTCAGAAATTGACATGGGATTGGCATTTACCAGTGGTGTGTCATTGCAACGAGTATTAAAGCAAAGTAGCTCTACACCCCCTAATTTAAGTGTGTCACTGCATGAGCCATTTGCACTTGATGAATTTATTCAAGACAGCCAACTTATTCTAAAGAATTTTAAATACACCGATTGGCGCAGTAGCCAAGGCACTTTATTTGCCGCTGTGGCGATGGAGAAACGCATTATGTCTATGTTATTGGGCTTAATCGTGCTGGTGGCGGTGTTCAATATTGTGTCGGCGCTCACCATGATGGTAAGTGAAAAACAAAGCGAAGTTGCGATACTGCAAACACTAGGGCTAACGCCAAGCCAAGTACAAACTGTATTTATGATTCAAGGTTTATATAACGGTGTGATTGGTACGGCAGTAGGTGCCTCTTTAGGTATTTTATTTAGCTTATATATTAATGAACTGCTGGCGTTGGTTGGCTTAAATTTATTATCGGGGATTTCACTGCCGGTCAAATTTGATGCGCTTAGCTTAAGTGTGATTGCGCTTTTAAGCTTAGCAATGAGCTTTTTAGCGACTTTATATCCCGCGCGCCAGGCCGCTAAAGTAAACCCAGCCGAGGTATTACGTTATGAATGATTTAGTAATTAGTTGTGAACAAATAAGTAAAGTGTACCAAGACGGGCAAAACCAAGTTGAGGTATTAAAAGGGGTTGATTTAGCCCTAACCCAAGGTGAAATGCTAGCTATTGTAGGTAGCTCAGGTTCAGGTAAAAGTACCTTATTGCATATTTTGGGTACCTTAGATACCGCCAGTTCTGGCAGTGCAAAAATCAAAAACCAAGATGTGGCTAAACTTTCTCGCAGCCAACAAGCCGCGTTTAGAAATCAAAACTTAGGGTTTATTTACCAATTTCATCATTTATTAATGGAATTTAGTGCGGTTGAAAATGTTGCTATGCCACTGTTAATAAAAGGCTTGAGTGCCAAAGAAGCAAATGTAAAAGCGCTCGACATGCTCGATAAAGTCGGCCTTGCGCACAGAAGTAGCCATAAACCGTCGGCACTTTCTGGTGGCGAACGCCAACGTGTTGCCATAGCGCGTGCTTTAGTGACTGAGCCTGCACTGGTTCTTGCAGATGAGCCAACGGGTAATTTAGATAAGCAAAACGCGATTAAAATTTACGATTTAATTAACCAGCTAAATAAAAGTTTAAACACCAGTTTTGTGGTGGTGACTCATGATTTAGAACTTGCCGACAAGCTAGGTAAAATAGCGTATTTAGATGATGGTAAATTATCAATAAAAGAGTCAAACCATGTTGCTTAGTGCCTTTATAAGTAAACGTTTCAGAGCCTATTCAGGCCATAAAGATGAAAAAAACGCGTTTGTTAGTTTTATTGCTAAGGCATCTACTATTGGTATTTTACTTGGTGTTGCCGTTTTAATTGTGGCGTTATCGGTGATCAATGGTTTTGAACAACAATTAGTACATCGTTTATTAAGTGTAGTGCCACAAGTTGAATATGTAGCACCAAGCAGGCCGATTGCTGATTGGCCCAGCAAAGTCGAAAAATTAAAACAGCAACCACAAGTAACAGGAGCAGCCCCATTTATAGCAGTAAATGGTATGGCGCAATTTAAAAGCCAATTAAAAGCAGTTGAAATACGTGGTGTTGAGCCTTCGCTAGAGAGCGACGTATCAGCGGTTAACCAATTTACACAAGGTAAATTAGTCAGTCAGCTAGCACTTGAGGATGTTATTTTAGGCAAGCAAATTGTCACTCAACTTAATATATCAATAGGCGACAATGTCACTTTATTGATCCCACAAATTAGTGAAAAAGGACAATCATTACTTGCGCCAAAACGGGTTACATTAACACTCGCAGGCATTATAGAAATGGGCGGTCCTATTGATAGCAGTGCCGCGTTTATTCACCTTAGCAAAGCACAACAAACCTTAGGTTACGATCAAAGCCAAGTAACCGGCCTACGTTTACGGGTTGATGATGTGTTTGCAGCGCACCAAATAGCGTTGAGAGTAGGGCAAACTCTTACTGATTATGTGTATATATCGAGTTGGTTTAGAACCCAAGGCAGCTTGTATCAAGACATTCAAATGGTTCGCACGATCGTTTATATTGTGGTGTTTTTAATTATTGCAGTCGCCAGTTTTAACATTGTTTCGTCATTAGTGATGGAAGTGCGCGAAAAAGAAGGCAATATTGCCATTTTAAAAACCATGGGTGCCAAAGACAGTACTATATTGGCTACTTTTGTAATGCAAGGCTTAACTCAAGCATTTGTTGGCGTAGTTTTAGGCTCTATTATTGGAGTCATTCTAGCAATCAATATTAGTGAGCTTTTTACTTGGCTGAGTTTATTGCTGGGTGAAAATCCGCTAGAAGGTGTGTATTTTATCGAATTCTTACCGAGTAAATTAGTTTGGCAAGATATAGTGTTAACTGTTATTGCCACCTTTGTGCTTGCAATATTGGCGACGCTGTATCCAGCATGGCAAGCAACACGTGTTGATCCGGCAAAAGTATTGGGTAATTAAACACAGTATTTAATAGGGCGCTTAGTGTAACTCTGATAAACTGCGCCGCTATTAAACAGCTTTTGTTTGCTGAGCACTTATTTACCTTGGGATTTACTTTGACAAATAACGATATTTTACGCCGTATTCGCTACACCTTTGATTTAACCGATTCAGCAATGGTTGACGTGTTCGCCGCTGCAGAGCAGAGCGTTAGCACTGAGCAGGTGATTGCATGGTTAACTAAAGAGGGCGAGCAAGGTTACACCCCAATAAGTGACACCGAATTTGCGGTATTTTTAAATGGCTTTATAAACACTAAGCGCGGTAAACGTGACGGTGAGCAGCCAATCCCAGAGACTAAATTAAACAATAATATTATTTTTATGAAATTACGTATTGCTTTAAATATGAAAGCAGAAGACGTGATAGCCACACTAGCCTTAGTTGATTTTGATTTAAGTAAGCATGAGCTCAGTGCATTTTCACGTAAAGTTGAAAACAAACATTATCGTGTGTGTAACGATCAAGTTTTACGTTTATTTTTAACTGGTGTGCAGCGTACTTTTCGCCCAGATGGCGAAAAAGCTTAATGCATTTTATAGAGGTTGATTAGCAACCTCCATTTAAACCTCTTAAACGAACTCACTAAAATCTACGCTATTATTAGTCTTATCCTTCTACAACTTCAGTCTTATAAAGCATTTTATGTTGTCGCTCTCGTAAAAACGTAGAGTCGTATTTTGTTTTACTATTTTTTTAATACTTTTAACGTGTTATTCATTTAAACTGGCGTTTTTAGCATAAAAATTCTTTACTAATGGGTTTTTATACAAAAGAAACAACAATTTAATTCAACATCAAACACGTGCATCCCGTTTATTTATGATGTTAAAGTGTAAAAATAATGATCACATAATCAATTTCTCTACTAACAATAACGTTGATCATTTTTCCTGTTTCGAATTAAAAAATACCCACATGGAAGAATAAATATGAATTATATACACAGAACAATTGCGCAATTAAAGCAGACAAGCCCTGCGCAATGTGAGTTTTATCAAGCAGTAGAAGAAGTGCTAGACTCGCTAGAGCCTGTATTTGCGCAAACCAGTCATTACCAACAACAAGCAATTATTCAAAGAATGGTAGAGCCAGAGCGTCAGTTAATGTTTCGCGTGCCTTGGGTTGATGACGAGGGCAATATTCAAGTCAATAAAGGCTACCGTATCGAATTTAATTCGGCGTTGGGCCCTTACAAAGGCGGCTTACGTTTTCATCCAAGTGTAAATGCCAGCATCATAAAATTTTTAGGCTTTGAACAAATTTTTAAAAATGCATTGACCGGTTTGCCTATAGGCGGCGGCAAAGGAGGCGCTAATTTTGATCCTAAAGGACGCTCTGATGGCGAGATAATGCGTTTTTGCCAATCGTTTATGACCGAGTTATATCGCCATATCGGCCCTACAACCGATGTACCTGCAGGGGATATTGGCGTAGGGGCGAGAGAAATTGGTTATATGTTTGGCCAATACAAACGCTTAACAGGGCGCTATGAAGGCGTACTAACCGGTAAAAGTTTACTTTGGGGCGGATCGTTAGCTCGCAAAGAAGCAACGGGTTATGGCGCAGTGTATTTTGCTAACTATATGCTTGAAGATCGTGATGACAGCTTATCAGGAAAACGCTGTTTAATTTCAGGCTCAGGCAATGTGGCAATTTATGCCATGGAAAAATTATATCAACTAGGGGCTACGCCTATTGCCTGTAGTGACTCAAAAGGCACTTTGTACGATGAGAGTGGCATTGACTTAAAACTTATTAAGCAATTAAAAGAGCACTCACGAGGATGCTTAAGTGACTACCTAGATACTCATCCTCATGCCAAGTATACGGCTCGCGATGAGTACCCTCAAGATGGTCATGCGGTATGGCGTTACAGTGCGGATGCGGCTTTTCCTTGTGCTACACAAAATGAATTAACCCAAGCGGATGCAAAAGCACTACTTGAAAATGGCTGTACTTTAGTCAGTGAAGGAGCAAATATGCCTTCAACCAAAGAAGCGATTGATTGCTTTATTGAAGCAAAAATAGCTTATGGCCCTGGCAAAGCAGCGAATGCCGGTGGGGTAGCAACCAGCCAATTAGAAATGGCACAAAATGCCAGTATGCAAAGCTGGACATTTGAGCAAGTAGATGAAAAGTTAAAGCAAATAATGAAAGATATTTTCACTACAGCTAACGATACCGCAAAAGAATTTAATCAACCCGGTAACTTGTTACTTGGTGCAAATATTGCTGGATTTAGACGTGTAGCAGATGCAATGATTGAACAGGGCGTTGTATAGCGACGCCTCGGCTATTTATTAGTGAACCCAATAATTTTTATCTATATCTTGAGTAGGCATTGTTCAGGATATAGCAAAAGTAATGTATAATATTATTTAATAAGGTAAATTTAACTCGCTAATTAATAACAATAAACTATAGTGTGGATAAGGATAAGTGAGCTTATTAAGGAGAGTGCCGGTGCGTCTTATTCCCGCAATTTTTTATTTTTCAAGTGCAACAGAGCACAACTTCCAAAATCAACTCAATAAAAGCTCAATGCGTCTTGCTGATGCATCACTCTATCTAGTAACACTGTTTTTATTGTCTTTTATTTTTATGTCTTGGCTTAATCAACAAGAGCCTGCCAATTCGACGATAACAATTTTACGCGTAACTATGGTGTTGTTATCGATAGTCCTCATTATTGTAAATAGAACATTAAGTTCAGAGTACTTGCATTCGCGCTTTTTCAGTTATGCGGTTTTATTTTGTTTTTTATTTAGTTATTTCTTTTGGGAATATGTGCAACGCTATAGTGAATTAAAAGAGGGTGGACCTATGCTTGTAGCTGCTGCATTTATAGCCATACCGATGCTGCACTTAGGACATAAACTGGTTTTATGGTCAATAATTGGCATTGCCCTGATATTTATTGAGCTTTTTTCTTCTACTTCGATTGCGTGGACACTTTATTTTTATTTCAGCATAGTTATTGTATTGGCCATAGTGCAATATCAACTAGATACCCTATTAAGAAAGCAATATAAAGCGGAATTATTTGAAACTGAAAAAGCCAATACCGATCAATTAACAGGTATGCATAATCGGCATAGTTTTGATAGACGCTGTAAAGCATTAATTAACAAGTTAGCGCCATCACAATATTTAGGGTTAGCGATGATTGATGTCGACTATTTTAAAAATTATAACGATAACTACGGCCACTTAGAGGGAGATAACGTATTAATAGCAGTCGCAAACCGACTAAAACATTGTGACGCTGATATTGTGGTGCGTTTTGGTGGTGAAGAATTTATATTGGTAAAAACATTACAGGCAAATGAGTTAGATTGGTTGAGTGACTTACCTAAACGCTTTGCAGCCGACCCGATTGCACATCAGTATTCACCCTTTAACCGTATTACTGTCTCTGCTGGTATTGCAATTGATAAATACACTACATATAGACCTTCAATTAAATCATTGTTGGCAACAGCTGATGTAGGGGTTTATAAAGCTAAAAATGCAGGACGAAATATAAGTATTACTGACTTTGTTGTTCCTAAACAACCTGAAATTGAGTAAGACAATGCAAAGCACTAAGCTGATAGTGCTTTGCATTTAATCAGCTTACGAAAATGCAGACTCGGCGAGCTCTTCTTGCATTTGTTCACGCATTTTAAATTTTTGCAATTTGCCGGTTACCGTCATCGGGTAATGTTCAACAAAGCGAATATATTTAGGCTGTTTAAAGTAGGCGAGTTTGTCTTTTAAAAATAATCGAATTGCTTGCTCATCAAGCACTTCACCTTCTTTAGGCTGGATCCAGGCACAGACTTCTTCGCCAAACTTTTCATCGGTAATACCAAAAATTGCCGCATCTTGTATCCCTGGGTAGGTGTATAAAACTTCCTCAATCTCACGGGGATATATATTTTCTCCGCCGCGAATAATCATGTCTTTAATTCTGCCAACAATACTAACAAAGCCTTCACTGTCCATTACCCCTAAATCGCCAGAATGTAACCAACCTTGATTATCGATAGTAGCTTTGGTTTTTTCTTCATCGTTCCAATAGCAACGCATAATACCAGCTCCACGGCTACAGACTTCACCTGGTTGGCCTATTTTTTGAACTTCACCCACTTCATCAATAATCTTTACTTCAGTGTGCGCAAGCGCTCGTCCTACTGTGGTGACTTGACGCTCAATTGATGAGTCGGTTTCAGTGATATTGTTGATTGGGCTACACTCTGTTTGTCCATAGGCTATAACGACTTGGTTCATATTCATTAGTGTTTGTACTTTACGCATAACTTGTTCGGGGCAGGTTGAGCCTGCCATAACGCCGGTTCGTAATGTAGTTAAATCATAATCACTAAAGTTATTAAGCTCTAATTCGCTTATAAACATGGTAGGCACGCCATGAAGCCCGGTACATTTTTCTTGTTGTACCACCTCTAATGTGGTTTTTGGATCGAAAGAATCACTTGGATAAATAGCTGCAGCGCCTTTACTTACGCACAATAAGCTGCCTAAAACCATGCCAAAGCAATGATAAAGCGGTACAGGGATACACAGCTTATCATGTTCAGTAAAATGCATTGCTTGGGCAACAAGCAGTGCATTATTAAGAATGTTTTTATGCGTTAGCGTAGCCCCTTTAGGGTTTCCTGTGGTGCCAGAGGTAAACTGAATATTAATGTCTTGATTACAGTTTAGGGTTTTAGCCACCGCTTGAAGTTCTAACTGGTGGGCATCTGAGGGCATGGCGAGTACTTCATTAAACGAAAACATACCATTTACTGGCTCATCACCTATACAAATTACATTTTTTAATGAAGGAAGCTGAGCGGCTTTTAATTCCCCTTTTTGGCAACTATTTAGCTCTGGGGCTAAACTTTGTAGCATATTAACGTAGTGACTGCCCTTAAATGAGGTAGCAGTAATAAGCGTGGAACATTCAACACTATTAAGCGCATATTGCAGTTCACTGGGGCGGTAAGCTGGGTTAATACACACCATGATTGCGCCGATTTTGGCCGTGGCAAATTGAGTTAAGCACCATTGTATATTGTTGGGTGACCAAATACCGACCCTGTCACCTGATTTAACCCCTAATGCCAACAACCCCATAGCAAGCTGATCAATCTGCTGCTGAAACTCCTTATAGTTTAAGCGAATATTTTGGTGAGCAACAACAACTGCCAATGCCTCTGGGTTATTGTCGACAATTGAATCAAGGTATTCTCCAATAGTTTGCTCTATTAGCGGTGTGCTTTGAATCCCCTTAAAATAACTATTTGATAGCGGTATAGTGTTTATTTGTTCTACTTCTTTATGCACTGTTTGTGTCGCTTTCATGACATTCTCCATGTTTTTATCTATCCAAGGCTTGTTGATTAAATAAACATGAATTGTCGACAAAGGGAAGAGGGTTAGACTAATGTCTTACACTTTTATTTGAAAATTTAGACATAAAAAAACGCGTAATATTGAGCTATTACGCGTTTTTACAAGGATGCAATTGGTATTACATTTCGTCGCTGCGGTAGGTTTTTTTCATGATATAAACGTAAGCATTAACGAATGCATTTTCTTGATATTTTTTAAGACCAGTGTCTTCGAACGCGATAGGGATTGGGTTGCGTTTTACTTGCTCTTTTATTTCAGTAGTTGAAAACACGCGAACATCGAGGTTGTCGATTAATTGAATAGCCGTTTCCATTTTGAACCCTTTAGCGCTACCTGCAAATTTACCTTTAGGCTGGCGTTCGCGAATGGCAACAGAATCAATTTGGTAATCTTGCATCAGCTTTGCAAAATCAAATTGAAATTTACGCATTATTTCAGTGTCGTTACCGTTACCTAAGGTAAAGCGTGTTTGGCGCACGTCACGAATATCAAAAACGTCGTTATCTTTACTTAAAATACAAAGTAGTACATCGCTACCGGTAATTTCTACACCACATGTTCTCATTGTTAATCTCTACTATAACTTAATTACCGGTTATTATACGCAACACGCATTAAAATGCGAGTTTAAGCACTTTGTGTGCTGCTTTAATATAGTGCTTTACGTTAATTTGATGCGGCGTGACTGAAGAAAAGTTATTAATTGCACATTTATGTTAAAAATGCGTGGTTTTTAGTAGCTTAAAACTTGTAATTAACGCTGCAGCACGCGACAATATCTTTTTTGTAGTTGAGCAGACTCAGCATCTACATTAGCCTTTGATGGCGAAAAATAGTCAATGCTTATTCGTAAAAGCGTTGTCGAGTCATTCTCATTTAATTAATTAAAAAATACACGTGATACATTGTAGGTGTCACCACTGTATGTAAGGATTTATAATGCCAGTTATTACTCTCCCTGACGGTAGTCAGCGTAGTTTTGAAAACCCTGTAAGCACGCTTGATGTTGCAAACGATATTGGCCCTGGTCTTGCTAAAGCAACCATCGCCGGCCGTGTTAATGGCGAACGCGTGGATGCATGTGATTTAATTTCAGCCGACTCTCGTCTTGAAATTATTACAGCAAAAGATGACGATGGTTTAGAAATTATTCGCCATTCTTGTGCCCACCTAATTGGTCATGCAGTTAAGCAACTTTTCCCAGACGCTAAAATGGCGATTGGTCCTACTATCGATAACGGTTTTTACTATGATATTGATATGGAACATTCGTTATCTCAAGATGATCTTGATGCTATTGAAAAGCGTATGTTACAGCTTGCAAAAACAAACTACGATGTAGTGAAAAAAACCGTTAGCTGGCAAGAAGCACGCGATACGTTTGCGGCGCGTGGCGAAACATACAAAATAGAAATTCTTGACGAAAATATTGCTCAAGATGATCGCCCAGGTTTATACCACCACGAAGAATACGTAGATATGTGTCGTGGACCACATGTTCCTAACATGAAATTCTGTCAAAACTTCAAAATTATGAAGGTAGCAGGTGCATACTGGCGTGGTGATTCTGAAAATAAAATGCTGCAGCGTATTTACGGCACAGCGTGGGGCGATAAAAAACAACTTAAAGCGTACTTAAAGCGTTTAGAAGAAGCTGAAAAACGTGATCACCGTCGTATTGGTAAAGCACTTGATTTATGGCACTGGCAAGAAGAAGCGCCAGGCATGGTATTTTGGCACAACGATGGTTGGAGCATTTACCGTGAATTAGAAGAATTTGTGCGTGAAAAATTACGTGAGTACCAATACGAAGAAGTAAAAGGTCCAATGATGATGGATCGTTCGTTATGGGAAAAATCAGGTCACTGGGAAAAATATTCAGAAGCCATGTTTACCACGGAGTCTGAAAAGCGTGAATACGCAATCAAGCCAATGAACTGTCCAGGTCACGTACAAATATTTAACCAAGGTTTAAAATCATACCGTGATTTACCACTGCGTATGGCTGAGTTTGGTTGTTGTCACCGTAACGAGCCATCAGGCGCACTTCACGGTTTAATGCGTGTGCGTGGCTTTACCCAAGATGATGCACATGTATTCTGTACTGAAGAGCAAATCATGGATGAAGTATCGGCCTGTATTAAAATGGTTTACGATACGTATGAAACATTCGGCTTTGAAAAAATTGTAGTTAAACTTTCAACTCGTCCAGAACAACGTATCGGCGAAGATGAAATGTGGGACAAAGCTGAACTTGCACTTGCTGATGCACTTAAAGCAAATGACATTGAATTTGATTACCTACCAGGTGAAGGGGCGTTTTATGGCCCTAAAATTGAATTTACTTTGTACGATTGCTTAGACAGAGCGTGGCAGTGTGGTACAGTGCAACTAGACTTTGCATTACCTGGTCGTTTAGGCGCAACATATGTGGCTGAAAATAACGAACGACGTACACCTGTTATGATACACCGCGCTATATTAGGGTCTATTGAGCGCTTCATTGGTATTTTAACAGAAGAGTATGCTGGTTTATTCCCAACGTGGCTTGCGCCTAAGCAAGTGGTGATTATGAATATCACCGATAAACAAGCACCGTATGTTCAGGAAATTGTACAAAAATTAAATAAACTTGGAATTAGAGCCGCTGCTGACTTGAGAAATGAGAAGATTGGCTTTAAAATCCGTGAGCATACACTTAAGCGTATTCCTTACTTATTGGTTGTTGGCGACAAAGAAGTTGAGCAACAAGAAGTAGCAGTACGAACTCGCACAGGTGAAGACCTAGGCAAATTTAATGTCGATGATTTTGTAGCTAAAATCAGTGAAGAAATCAAAAATCGACAGTAAAAATCGAGCGTGTAGGGCAAGCAAAAATAGCCAGCTACACGCTTATATTATTGATATTCTTGGAGGAACGTACTATTAGAGGCGGCAAGAAAGGGCAACAAACAGCTCAAAAAAATCGTATTAACGAAGAAATTACAGCGCAAGAAGTTCGTTTAATCGACATCGACGGCGAACAAGCTGGAATTCAGTCATTAAAAGACGCGCAAGCTATGGCTGATGCAGCGGGTGTTGATCTTGTAGAGATCAGTCCAAATGCTGAGCCGCCTGTTTGTAAGGTTATGGATTACGGTAAGTTCATCTTTGAAAAAAGCAAAGAACTAAAAGAGCAGAAGAAGAAGCAAAAGCAGATCCAGATTAAAGAAATCAAATTCCGTCCAGGTACGGATGAAGGTGATTATCAGGTTAAGCTACGCAACTTACGCAAGTTCTTAGAAGCTGGCGATAAAGCTAAGATAACTATCCGCTTCCGTGGTCGTGAAATGGCTCACCAAGAAATTGGTATCGAATTATTAAACCGTATTAAAACCGATTTAGAAGAATTAGCAGTTGTTGAATCTTTCCCAAATCGTGTTGAAGGCCGTCAAATGGTTATGATGATGGCGCCGGTTGCTAAAAAGTAATAATTAGGCGATAATACGCACCGAATTTAGCTCAGGTTTGCAAGTGATATGAAAATGTCCACCTGAGTTAACCGGTTTTAAAGTAAAATTGCGGTATTTATATCGGGTTTTCACCGGAACATAGCAGTAAGTTAGGCCTTTAAAGTGGAGCTATAGCAATATATCTCACGCCTTCTTACTAATTTTAAAGCAATACAATTGGAGTTATTGCAATGGCTTACAAGCTAAAAAGTCACAGAGGCGCAGCTAAGCGTTTCAAAAAGACTGCTTCTGGCGGTTTCAAGCGTAAACAAGCGCATCTTCGTCACATTCTGACTAAGAAAACTTCTAAGCGTAAGTTACACCTACGTCCTAAGATGATGGTTCATAAAAATGACCATGGTCTAGTTTCACGTATGTTACCATTCGCTTAATAGGGGTTTTTAGAAATGGCAAGAGTTAAACGCGGCGTTGTCGCACGTGCACGTCACAAAAAAGTTTTAAAACAAGCGAAAGGTTACTACGGAGCACGTTCACGTGTTTACCGCGTAGCTTTCCAGGCTGTTACTAAAGCGGGTCAATACGCTTACCGTGACCGCCGTGCTAAGAAACGTACTTTCCGTCAATTATGGATTGCACGTATCAATGCTGCTTCACGTCAAAATGGTCTGTCTTACAGCCGTTTTATCAATGGTCTTAAAAAGACATCTGTAGAAATCGATCGTAAGATCCTTGCAGATATCGCTGTTTACGACCAAGTTGCATTCGCAGCGCTTGTAGCAAAAGCAAAAGAAGGCCTAGCGGCAGCTTAAGTTTTTGTATAAGTATTGAAAAGGAGCCTATGGCTCCTTTTTTTGTGCCTGTTATTTACTGTTTTAGCTATGTCATACCTTTTAGTGCCGTGTATCCATTTAACTTAAATTAGCTAAACCAGAATTTTAGGCATGTTCATTGTTGCTCTTAAGGTTGATATTAATTATGTTTTTATCAGCACTTGACTAGGGCTTGAGCAAATAATCAAAGGAAACTGCAATTGGCTGCATTTTTTTGTTGAACTACCGCAGTTTTGGCATCTAAAAAGCTTTAATTGCTATAATTTTTTTAATTAATGCGTTTGCTAGAGAAGTATATGTTTATAAGTTTATTGGTTTTATCTGCAAGTATGGCGAATAACAGTCATTTACCGCCATTATTACCATGGGAAGGTGCGAGCACATCGCTATTGCAACAACAGGGACCTTTAACCACAGACTTTGAAATTTCTGCAGGAGTCTCGTCTCCTAATTATGCTGATACCATGGCATTTGTTGATAGGTTGGTAGCGGCGAATCCCACTCAATTTAAATCAAAAACGATTGGCTATAGTAATAGTAAACGTGCAATAAAAATGTTGATTGCCAGCGAACAAGGCTTTTTTGATGCTGGGCAAATGGCTAACAGCACTAAACCAACTGTGCTAATTCAAGCCGGAATTCACGCTGGTGAGATTGATGGTAAAGATGCAATGTTTATGTTGTTAAGAGATATTGCCACGGGTAAACGTCGCGATATATTAAAAAAGGTAAACATTCTATTTATCCCCATTCTTAATGTTGATGGGCATGAACGCAGTAGCGCATTTAATCGAATTAATCAGCGTGGTCCGGTAAAAATGGGTTTTAGAACAAACGCCAATAACCTTAATTTAAATCGTGATTTCACTAAATTAGATACCCCCGAGGTTAAAAGCGTACTTGCAGTCATTAACGATTATAATCCTAATTTATATATAGACGTGCATGTGACTGATGGGGCCGATTACCAATATGATGTCACCTACGGCTATAACCCAGTATTTGCTAGCGAGTCGCCTGCTATTTCGGATGCGCTCAACCGTTACTTTAAACCTGTAATTGACCACACTTTAACTGAGCAAGGACATATCCCTGGCCCTTTAGTGTTTGTTATGGATAAACAAGAGTTTAAATCAGGTTTAGCAGGTTGGGTGGCGACGCCTCGTTTTTCTAATGGCTGGGGTGATTTAAGATCATTGCCAACTATTTTAGTCGAAAACCATTCTTTAAAACCCTATAAGCAACGCGTGCTAGGGACTTATGTGTTTATAGATGGTGCTATTGAGGCATTAGCAACTCATAAAGATAAACTCGCCAATGCGGTAAAAAAAGAACAGCAATTTGTGCCTAAGCAATTAATTGTTAAACGTGGTTACGCTGAGCAAGCTGATCATATCAAATTTAAAGGCATTGCTTATTCTAAGAATATGAATGCTTTATCAAATCAGCAAGAAGTAAGTTATTTAGGTAAAAAGCAAGATTATGACAAGCTGCCTATTTTTTGGCAAAAAGAAGTACAGCACACAGTTGAAGTTCCTAAATCGTTTTTTATTCCGCCAGTGTATACCGATATTATCGAAAAGCTTGCCTTACATGGGGTATCAATTAATAAACTCAATGGCGCCAATACTCAGCCGTTAAAAATGGCAAAAGTGGCGCAATATAGCTTTGATAAAGCACCATTTGAAGGGCGATTTAGAGTGTCGGCACGTTTTAACTATGAACCGGCCACGAATGTCGATTTAGATGGTTGGTTTGAGGTCAGTACCCAACAAAAAGCAGGCGAGTTAGCCGTGCATTTATTGCATCCAGAAGCTCCTGACTCTTTTTTTGCATGGGGTGAATTTAATACAATTTTTCAGCGAACAGAGTATATGGAAAATTACGCATTGCTCCCATTTGCTGAGAAAATGCTCCGCGATGATCCGAAATTAGCAAAAGCATTTAATAAAAAACTAAAGCAAGATAAAGCATTTGCTACAGATCCTGAAGCGCGCTTAAATTGGCTCTATGAACATAGCCCGTTTTACGATCAAGCTTATTTAAAATACCCAATTTTAATGTCATATGAACAAGATATAGTTATTCAAGCGCAAAAAAATAAAGAAATATAAGATGAAAATAATCACAATTCCCGTTACGCAGTTTATGCAAAATTGCCGAATTATAGTATGCAAACAAACCCAGCAAGCTGTGGTGGTAGATCCCGGTGGTGATGTTGACAAAATTAATGCAACACTAACACAGCATAACTTGAGCTTGTCAGCCATCTGGTTAACCCATGGACACTTAGACCATGTGGGTGGTGCTCATAGTTTACGTGAGCAATACAATATAAAGATTATTGGCCCACATAAGGTTGAGCGCTTTTGGTTTGATAACTTACCAATGCAAGCCACAATGTTTGGATTTAAAGCTATCAATGCTTTTTACCCAGATGAATGGCTAGCACATGGTGATACCGTACAAGTTGGTCAGCTTGCATTTAAAGTACTGCATTGCCCAGGGCACACCCCAGGACACGTTGTATTTTATCAAGATACGCAAAGCACCGTTATTGTGGGTGATGTTATATTTAAAGGCTCAGTCGGTCGTACTGATTTTCCAAAAGGAGACAGTAAGCAGCTTATTAGCTCAATACAGGCCCATATAATGACGTTGCCACTGAGTACCGCAATTTTAAGTGGCCATGGTGAAGATACCGATGTCGCCAATGAGAAGGCAACCAATCCGTTTGTAAGTGGTCAATTTGGTTGATGTGTTTAATTGTTAAAAATATGCAGACTGCTTTTTAAAAAGGCTGTATAATTTAACCAATTTATTAGATAAATAAGAAATAAAATGTCTCTAAATCACGTAGATCGCCAAATATTGGCACTTTTACAACAAGATGCAAGTTTATCAACCGCTGAAATTGCAGATAAAGTAGGCCTATCTCAGTCTCCTTGTTGGCGTCGTATTGCTAAATTAGAACAAGATGGCTACATCAAAAGTAAAGTCGCATTGCTTGATGAAAAAAAGCTGGGCTTTGATATGTTGGTTTACGCCCATGTACGTTTATCAAACCATGGTAAAAAGAATCTAGCCGAGTTTGAAAAACTGATACTTAGCTATGATGAAGTGACTGAGTGTTACACTATGGCGGGTACTATGGACTTTATGTTGCGTATTATTTCTCAAGGCATAGAAGGTTATGAGCACTTTGTACGCGATAACCTACTTAGCTTAGAGTACGTCCAAGAGGTTCATTCTAACGTGACCATGACCTGTGTAAAACGTAGTACAGCCTTACCACTGTAAAATAAAAATAAGCCGATGATAAACAAATCGGCTGCATTAACTATAATTGTGAAATGAGCGCTAATTTGATAGAATTCAGCGCTTTTTTTGTCAGCTAAATAAAACTGAGGAACTCAATGTTTAACTTACTCAGCAGGGCGCCAAGCTCTGCTAAAAACGATATTCTCTCTGGATTGACCGTGGCACTTGCCTTGATCCCAGAAGCTGTTGCATTTGCCTTTGTTGCAAATGTAGAACCCCTTGTTGGTTTATATGCCGCATTTATTGTTGGCTTAATTACGGCTATTTTTGGTGGTCGTCCAGGTATGATTTCGGGTGCAACCGGTGCGCTTGCGGTTGTAATGGTAAGTTTAGTACTGGATCACGGAGTGGAATATCTATTTGCCACTGTGTTGCTGATGGGGCTATTACAAATCTTGGCTGGGGTATTTAAGCTCGGTAAGTTTATACGTATGGTTCCACATCCGGTGATGCTCGGTTTTGTAAATGGCTTAGCGATAGTTATATTTTTAGCACAGCTCGGGCAGTTTAAAGTACCTGATGGTGCTGGCGGTCAAGAATGGATGACGGGCAGTGCAATGTACATTATGCTCGGTTTAGTGGCGCTAACTATGGCTATTATTCACTTTTTGCCAAAATTAACGACTGCAGTCCCTTCGTCACTGGTTGCCATTGTGACGGTAACTGGCTTAGTTATTGGCCTTGACTTAGAAGCGCGTACAGTACTTGATTTCTTAAAAGGTATGACAGGTAATGAAGCTGCAACGATTGCCGGTGGTTTACCGCAGTTTCATATTCCTATGGTGCCTTTTAATTTAGAAACACTACAAATTATCTTCCCATATGCGCTTATTCTTGCAGCAATTGGCTTAATTGAATCGCTGTTAACGCTAAGCTTGATTGACGAAATTACAGAAACACGTGGCCATTCTAACAAAGAATGTATTGGCCAAGGTGCGGCAAACGTTACATGTGGTTTCTTTGGTGCAATGGGTGGCTGTGCCATGATTGGCCAATCTATGATTAACATTAATTCAGGTGGTCGTTCGCGTTTATCTGGTATTAGTGCTGCGCTGATGTTACTTGCGTTTATTATCTTTGCCTCAAGTTTAATTGAAATGATCCCACTAGCGGCATTAGTTGGTGTTATGTTTATGGTAGTACTGGGAACATTTGAATGGGCAAGTTTTAAAATGATGAAACGCGTGCCTTTATCTGACGCATTTGTAATTGTTTTAGTATCGGGTGTGACGGTTATCACTGACTTAGCCATTGCAGTGTGTGTAGGTGTTATTGTGTCTGCATTAGTGTTTGCTTGGCAGCATGCTAAACATATATACACAACGAACTATATTGATAAAGAAGGTTCAAAAGTGTACGAGTTACACGGGCCCTTATTCTTTGGCTCAGTTAAAAACTTTGCTGATTTATTTGATGTAAAGAACGACCCTAAAGACGTTATTGTTGAGTTTAAATACAGCCGTGTTGCGGATCACAGTGCGATAGAAGCAATTGATAGCCTAGCTGATAAGTACAATAAAGCCGGCAAAAAATTGCATTTACGTCACTTAAGTAAGGACTGTACTGAACTACTTCATAAAGCGCGTGACTTAGTGGAAGTAAACGTAATTGAAGATCCAACTTATAAAGTTGCTTCAGACAAACTTGCTTAATAAATAAAAAGTAAACATTGAGAAGCGAAAGGTACATACCTTTCGCTTTTTTTATGCATATAGCTCAATGAATCGCTTAACCGCAAAAGCATCAGACAACGTTATCGTTTGCGATAGGGCTATTAAAAAGTAAGACAGTTGGTAGTGCTATACACGTTGATAAATCGATATAATAATAACAAATTTATAAGGTAATAATTAATTTTGAATTGGCAGTCTTTAATTGATAACAGACAACGCTTTTTCTGGCTTTTGCAAATCGCTGGCTGGATAGGGTATGCGTTAGTTAATTACATTGGATCTAAAGTATTCGAAATGCGTGATATTTACGTATTCGTTATTTTACTTAATGCCTATGCGGGCTGTTTAATGACTGTGCCTTTGCGTTATATATATCGCAAAATTTGGAATGCCTCGCCTTGGGTCTTAATCATTGTTGTATTTGGTGCCTCGTATGTAACTGGTACGCTCTGGGCGGTGGTACAAAAGTTTAACTTGTGGGAAATTTATCGACACGGCTATCGCCCTGAAGAATGGTTCTATTATTTACAACAAGGGCTAGACTCCGTTTATATTATTTTGTGTTGGAGTGGTTTGTACTTTGGGGTTAAGTATTACCAGTTATTGCAAAGTGAACGCCAAAAAGCGTTAAAAGCAACTACAATGGCGCACGAAGCGCAGTTAAAAATGCTCAGATATCAGTTAAACCCTCACTTTTTATTTAACACCCTCAATGCTATCTCCACTTTAATTTTGGTAAAAGAAAACAAAGATGCTAATTTAATGGTATCTAAGCTGAGTGACTTTTTGCGTTATACACTCAATACTGATCCAATTAAAAAAGTGCCACTAGAGCAAGAGTTACATGCATTAATGCTGTATTTAGAGATTGAACGTGTGCGCTTTGATGAACGGTTACAGGTTAATGTTGATGTGAGTGAGCAAGCTCAACAAGCATTGGTACCTAGCTTAATATTACAACCGATCATTGAAAATGCTATCAAGTACGCCATTGCTCACATGGCAGAAGGTGGCGTTATTGATATAAAAGCACAAGTATTCGCTAATGAATTATTGCTTGAAGTGGGCGATAATGGCCCTGGCACTGAAATTGTAAATGGCCAGTTAGTTAATGCACAAGGCGTGGGTGTAGCAAACACCCAAGACAGATTAAAAACGCTCTACGAAAATAATTACTCGTTTGTATTATCACATAATACGCCAAGTGGATTGAAAGTTAATCTGCGAGTTCCGTTTGAGAAGGCTGTGAAGAAATGACAAGAATAAAAACGCTGATTGTTGATGATGAACCATTAGCACGTAAAGGCTTAGCCGTTAGGCTTGAAGAGTTTTCTGATATTGAAGTGATCAAACTATGTAGCTCAGGATTTGATGCGATCGAAAGTTGCAAAAACGAAAAAATTGACCTCGTATTTTTAGATATTCAAATGCCAGGCATGAATGGCTTTGAGGTAGCGCGTGCATTGAGTGAAAGTAGTAAAGACTTGCCTGCCATTGTATTTGTGACTGCGTTTGACCACTTTGCTGTTAAAGCATTTGAAATTCATGCTTTAGATTACATTTTAAAACCCGTTGATGATAACAGATTAAAACAGGCGGTAGAAAAAGTGCATACCTATTTAAAAACTCAGCAGGATAACGCCCATAAGAAAAAATTAGCCAGTTTTGTAGCTGGGATAACGGGTAATAACTGCGAAGAAATTTTAAAGAAATTAGCCACAGGTGATACCTTAACTGATCGGCGCTACCCTGAGTCACTAGCAGTAAAAGAGCAGGGCGAAATTGTTAGAGTGCCCGTTGCCACGATACAGTGGGTAGATGCCGCAGGTGATTATA
Organism: Pseudoalteromonas sp. US3C1013; assembly: GCF_048401115.1. Lineage (GTDB taxonomy): Bacteria > Pseudomonadota > Gammaproteobacteria > Enterobacterales > Alteromonadaceae > Pseudoalteromonas > Pseudoalteromonas undina. The sequence continues at coordinate 1,376,351 of NZ_CP183075.1, forward strand.
TGTGTTTGCATTGCCAAGACGGGCAAACGCATATATTACGTAAAACCATGAAAGAGCTTGAACAAGAATTAGACCCAAATCTATTTGTACGAGTGCATCGCAGCGCGATTGTTAACACCAAACAAATTAGCAAGCTGGTAACTCAGGTTAGTGGTGAATATTTATTAGTGTTAGATAACGGACAAGAACTTAAAGTAAGTAGAAGTTACCGTGATAAAGTAAAAGCAGCATTAGCTAGCTAACTTTAATAAATAGCATAAAAAACGCGAGCAATTAGCTCGCGTTTTTTATTGTGACTTTTACGACACTGTCACTATCTTCATTGTATTGGTTGCACCAATTGTTTCCATTGCATCACCATGAGTGATAATCACGGTGTCGCCTGTTTGCAGTGAACCTGCAGCCACTAACGTGTTTAATGCATCTTTAACCATATTATCTTTTTCACATTTGGTAGAGTCAAAAAACACCGGGTAAACACCACGATATAGTGCTGTTTGCCCTAATGTGCTCGGATGACGTGAAAGTGAGTAAATGGGTAAACCAGAGCTAATACGCGACATAAGTTTTGCTGTACTACCTGATTCTGTTAGGGTGATAATCGCTTTCACAGAGTCTAAGTGATTAGCTGCATACATTGCAGAGAGTGCAATTGACTCCGCATTAGAAGAGAAGCGGCTATCTAAACGATGCTTAGAAACATGGGTTTCTTTTTGCGACTCAGCACCTAAACAAACACGTGCCATTGTGGCAACCGTTTCTTCTGGGTAATCACCAGCGGCTGTTTCCGCTGAAAGCATGACCGCATCGGTGCCATCAAGCACTGCGTTGGCAACATCCATAACCTCTGCACGAGTTGGCATTGGGTTATCGATCATCGATTCCATCATTTGCGTGGCTGTTACAACAGTACGATTAAGCGAGCGTGCGCGACGAATAATGAGTTTTTGTTTGCCCATTAAAGCTGCGTCACCAATCTCAACACCTAAATCACCACGAGCAACCATCACAGCGTCAGACGCTAAAATAATATCATCTACTGCTTCTTGCGTTTCTACTGCTTCAGCACGTTCAATTTTAGCCAAAAGCTGAGCATTAGAGCCTGCAGCTTCTGCAAGAGAGCGTACATAACGCATATCATCGCCACTACGCGGGAATGAAACGGCAATATAGTCAACATTAATTTCAGCCGCAGTTATTAAGTCTTCTTTGTCTTTATCGGTAAACGCGGGCGCAGTTAAACCACCACCTAAACGATTAATCCCTTTATTGTTCGAGAGCACCCCACCCACAGTAACCACAGTGTGCACTAAATGACCTTCAACATGTTCTACAGTAAGCTGAATTAAGCCATCGTTTAAAAGGAGTAAATCACCAGGAGCTACATCTTGTGGTAGCTCTTTATAATCGATACCAACGGCGTTAATATCGCCTTCACCTTTTTCCATTTTTGCATCAAGGATGAATTTTGCACCGACCGCTAAAGTTACTTTACCTTCTTTAAAGGTTGAAACACGGATTTTAGGACCTTGTAGGTCAGCAAGAATTGCAACGTGCTTACCCAGTTTAGCGGCTATATCTCTAACAGCTTGTGCACGGTCTTTATGATCTTGTGCAACACCGTGTGAGAAGTTTAATCGAACGACATTAGCGCCTGCGCGAATAATTTTTTCTAAGTTATTATCTCTGTCTGTTGCAGGTCCAAGTGTCGCGACTATTTTTGTACGTCTTAACATTAAATTCTCCTGTGCGCTTATTTTAAGCAAGTTGACGGTTATTTTGTTTTAGTGACTACTTAATAAATCTTCAAAGAAGATTTCAGGTTAAATAGTAATTTTTAGTTTTATGCAATTTTTTATAACATTGCGACTATTATATACAAGATCAATATGTCATCATTATGACACCGGTGTCACAGGGCGTCAATGATCTAAAAATTTAAATAGCAGCGCTATTTCTTCCCCTGTGAGGGCGGTTGTTTGATATAATTGCAGTGTTTATTTTAACTGTAATAAATGCATGTAGCTTTGCTCATGGCTTAGGCCTGAGTATAATGCACGCGGTATTATTTTAATTTACTAACCAAATAGTTGTTACCGAGGAGGGCACTAAATGCAAGTTGCATTAGTAGGGTTAGGCGTTATGGGGAAAAATCTTGCCCTGAACTTGATTGAAAAAGGGATAACGCTGGTCGCTTATGACAAAAACCCAAATGCGGGTGAAGAGTTATTAAGCTGTGCTAAGTCACAAGGCATGGCTGACAAACTTCACATTGTCTCTGATCTAGGGGATATGGTTAGGCGTTTAGAAACACCGCGTTCTATTTTATTACTTGTACCTGCGGGTGAGTTGGTTGATGCGGTTTGCAATGAGCTGATTGAAGCGGGTGTTCAATGTAGTGATATTATTGTTGACTGCGGTAACAGTAATTACAAAGACGGAATTAATCGCAAGCTAAAATACCAAGACAAGTTTGAGTTTGCCACCATGGGTATTTCAGGTGGTGCTGAGGGTGCGCGTCATGGGCCAGCTATGATGGCAAGTGGTTCTGAAGGTGGCTGGGAGCGTGTCGAGCCATGGTTTACAAAAGTTGCTGCAAGCTACAAAGGCGAGTCGTGTTTTGCTCGCGTTGGTCAATCAGCCAGCGGTCATTTTGTAAAAATGGTTCACAATGGAATTGAATACGCACTGATGCAACTTATTGCTGAAGTGTATCAGTTACTTCGTCATGGAACTAAGCGCTCGGCAAAAGAAATTGCTGAGATATTTAATGAATGGTCACAAGGCCAGTTAAATAGCTATTTATTGTCAATTTCTAGCCATATTTTGTCACTTGAAAATTCGCAAAATGTGCCCCTTGTTGACTTAATTGATAACAAAGTTGGCGCAAAAGGTACTGGTTTATGGACAGCTCAAAATGCACTTGAATTGGGTATTGCGGTACCGTCATTAGTAGCCGCTGTTCAAGCACGCCATTTAACTAATGCATGCAATACCACTGCTGCACAAGAGATGACGTATAGCGCGCAAAATACCACGCAAGTTGATATTGATTTAGATGAGTTGAAAGATGCATTTACTCTTGCAAGTTTACTAGCGTATCGTCAAGGACTTGCATTAATTAAAGGTGCTTCACGTACCCATCAGTGGAAAGTTGATTTAGCCAAAACACTACAAACCTGGCGTGCAGGGTGTATTATTCGTGCAGATTACTTAGACAGTGTAGCGCAAGGTGTTGAGTTTATTGATACTCTTGAAAAAGAGTCACTCGCAATGCGTAAAGTAACGGGCCAAGCGGTCATGACGGGTCTGGCATTCCCTGTGCTAAGTGCAACACAAACCTACTTAGCAACGTTAACAACACCAAGTAATGGGCATTTAGTACAAGCCCAGCGTGATTACTTTGGTGAGCATGGCATTAAGACCCACAGTGGTGAAACGTGTCATTTAACTGACTTAGTTGATATTGACGCAAAAGTTCGTTAATAAAATCTAAGTAAATAAAAAGGACGCTAAATAGCGTCCTTTTTTGTTATTCGTTTAGCTGAACACCTAACGAGTTAACTCACCCCGCAAATTATCTTGCATTAAATGGCGAATCGTTTCGACCTCTAAGTTTTGACTAAAAAGATAATGCAGTTTAGTTAAACAGGCTTCTAAGGTCATATCAAAACCACTGATCACGCCTATATTGAGTAGCGCATTTCCTGTGGCATACCCGCCCATATTCACTTGCCCTTTTAGGCATTGAGTGAGGTTTGTGATAATAACGCCGCGCTTACTCGCTTCATCTAGTATATCCAAAAACTCAGGGTCTTGCGGTGCATTACCCACACCAAAGCTCAGCAGTACCAATGCTTTAATGTTGCCATTAACTAAGCTTTTAACCACTTCTTTGCTGATCCCAGGGTATAAATACAATACACCAACGGCTTGAGGAGTGATCTGCGCAACTTGTAATTCATTTTCTACATACGGACTTAACTGACCTTTGATCAGTTGAATATTAATGCCAGACAGCGCTAATGGCTCTAGGTTAGGGGAGGCGAATGCATCAAATCCATCGGCATGTGCTTTGGTTGCTCGGTTGCCTCTAAATAATTGATTATTAAAAAACAAACTGACTTCTGCTATCGGGTAGTTAGCTGCTAAATACATGGCATTAAGTAGGTTAACTTGACCATCAGAGCGCAATTGAGAGAGCGGAATTTGTGAGCCGGTAACGATAATAGGCTTTGTTAAGTTTTCAAACATAAACGATAAAGCCGATGCCGTATAGGCCATGGTATCTGTACCATGCAGCACTACAAAGCCGTCGTAATCTTGGTACTTACTTTTTATGTCATCAGCAATAAGTTGCCAGTGAGCAGGAGACATATCTGAAGAGTCAATCAGTGGGCAGTATTCATGAATATCGAATAATGGCATTTCTTCACGATTAAATTCTGCGTTATTAACCACAGTTTCGGTTAAAAAACCTTCGGCAGGAATATAGCCGCGGATTGATTTTTTCATTCCTATAGTACCGCCAGTATAAGCGATGTAAATGCGTTTACGTTTCATAAAAAAAGCCCAGTAAAAAAACTGGGCTTAGTATAACGCTAAGTGCTAATCAATACAGCCTGTTAGGGCATTATTGTGCAACTGTACATTCTAAACAGCGCGCGTAAACACCTTGTGGATCGTTATAATCTTTCAGGTTTTCTACTTCGCTGCTTAATTGCTTAATCACGCTTTGCAGGTTAGCTTGACTAGCTAGTACTGCTGATTTTTGTGTTTCAAGTCCAAGCACTGATTTAACCGCGGCGCTACCAAAAATATCTTGGAGCATTTGTTCTTGAGGGCTAAGTGATTGTTTAATTGTTTTAACTTCATAGAAGTTAAGTTTAGCAAGCTCTGCAGCCGCTTTGATAGCGCCTTGCTTGTTACCCAGCTTGTCAACTAAACCAAGCTCTTGAGCTTGCGATGCAATCCAAACGCGGCCTTGGGCAATTTTATCAACTTGCTCAGGGGTCATATTACGTGCATCGGCAACGACATTTAAAAAACGTTCATAAGCTTCTTCAACACTCATTTGAATCACTTGTGCCATTTTTTCATTTAGTGGACGAGTTATTGAAAAACCGGCCATTTCTGTAGTCGCTACACCATCAGAGTAAACACCGATTTTAGCTAAGGTATCTTCAAAGGTCATAAAGGTACCAAATACACCGATTGAGCCGGTAATCGTACTAGGTGCTGCCCAAATCTCATTTGCCGCTGATGCAATCCAATAACCACCTGATGCAGCTACTGAGCTCATTGAAGCAATGACTGGTTTACCTGCGGCCTTAAGCGCCAATACTTCAGCACGAATAACTTCAGAGGCAAACATGCTGCCACCGCCAGAATCAATACGTAACACGACTGCTTTTACTTTATCGTCAAGGCGTGCCTTGCGTAATAGTGCAGCTGTTGAATCACCGCCAATCTCACCGGCACGACGCTCACCGTCTACGATGGTACCTTTAGCTACAACCACAGCGACTTTTTCTGTCATTGGGTTATCAAACTCAATTGGCGGCTTAACTAAGCTTAAGTATTCACCAAAAGACACTTGTTTAAATGTTTTACCATCTTCCTCAGCGCCAACTAGATCAATTAATTGTTGACGAATTTGTTGATTAGTTTTGAGAGAATCAACCCATTTATTATCCAGCGCGTATTTACCCGCATCACCATTGGCAGCCTGCATTTTAGCTAAATAAGTATCCATTGTTTCATCAAAATTTGATTCGTCAAATGGACGCACCGCACTTACATCTTGCTTATATTCGTTCCATAAAGCACCTAACCATACGCGGTTTGCTTCTTTAGCTGCTTCTGACATATCGTTTCTGATAAATGGTTCAACGGCAGATTTGAAGGTACCTACACGAAATATATGCTGAGTGACTTCTAATTTTTCTAATGCATCTTTGAAGTAAAGCGGGTACATACCGTAGCCTTCAATAAGCACACTACCATAAGGGTGCATCGCAATTTCGTCTGCATGCGCGGCAATGTAATATTGCGCTTGGGTATAGTAATAGCCTGAGGCAATTACTTTTTTTCCAGTTGCTTTAAATGTATCAAGTGCTTTTGTAATTTGCTTAAGCTTATTTAAGTGCGCTTTTGGCATTTCTTGTAAATCAAGCAAAATTGCGCTGATACGAGAGTCTTGTGACGCCTCATTGATTACTTCAATGACATCATCAAGCAGTATTTCAGTAGGCGTATCAGCGCTTGCTGTTGCATCATTAATGGCCGCTTCTATAGGGTCTACGTAGGTTTTTTCTTCCACAATAGGACCGTTTAGGTTGAGCCTGAGGACAGAACCCTCTTCGACAATGATTTTATCGCCGTCACTTGATACTGAGACAATGAAAATGATAACCAAAAATAAAAATAATAAATTTAGTACTAAACGACGCGAGAAGTTAATCCCTGTCCATATACCTTTAAATACCTTCGCTATCAAAATAGCTCCTTAAATTCGTACAGCTAAAACGTTATTGCCATAGTAGCTTAGAATATAAATTAATTTAACTGCTAAATCGTAACGAAACATTTATAAATTCAATTACACTTATGATTATACGAATGTTTATGTCACTTTTAGCCGTATTTTACAATTAACAGTTATACATAAAACAAGATTATTTAGGGTGTTTTAAATTAAAAAGTTTAAGTTTAAGCTGCTCGTATATTGCTTATTCTGCGTCATTAACGCAAAATTGAACAAACACACAGGTTAGACCAGTTATTGGGGCACAGGATGTTAGAACAAAAACTAGAACTAAAACACACACAACTACGCAACCGTTTAGTAATGGGATCAATGCATACCGGCCTTGAAGAAGGTTGGCACAATCGCAAACGCCTTCGTGCCTTTTATGAAGCACGTGCCAAAGGTGGCACTGCGATGCTTATTACCGGAGGCTACAGCCCTAACTTACGCGGTAAGTTAACGCCTATTTCTTCATCATTTAATAGTTATTACGATGTATTTAAGCATCGTGCATATACGCAAGCTGTTCATCAACATGGTGGTAAAATATGTTTGCAATTATTACATGCTGGGCGTTATGCGTATCACCCTTTTAATCAGGCACCAAGTGCTATAAAAGCTCCGATTAATCCATATAAACCAAAGGAAATGTCTTTAAGTTCAATTAAGAAAACGATTAAAGATTTTGCTCACTCGGCTTATTTGGCTGAAAAGGCTGGTTACGATGGCGTGGAAGTAATGGGCTCAGAAGGTTATTTGATTAATGAGTTTATGGCACCGCATACTAATAAACGAAACGACGAATTTGGCGGCAGCCTTGAAAACAGAATGCGTTTAGCCGTTGAAATTGTAAAAGCAGTAAGAGCAAAAGTATCGGATAAATTTTTAATTATTTTTAGACTCTCCGTTATAGATTTAATCCCTAATGGTTCAACCCCTGATGAAGTAACTCAACAAGCGGTTGCACTTGAAAAAGCGGGTGTTGATATTTTTAATACCGGAATTGGTTGGCATGAAGCGCGCGTACCTACAATTGCGAGTATGGTGCCACCGGGTGCATTTAAAGAAGCGTCAAAGCGTTTAAAAGATGTTATTAGCGTGCCTGTTATTGCGGTAAACCGCATTAATACCCCAGAGATTGCTAATGATATTTTAAATGCTGGCGAAGCTGATTTAATTTCTATGGCGCGTCCATTATTAGCTGATCCTGAATTTTTTAATAAATACGCGGCTAAGCAATCTGAGCATATTAATATTTGTATTGGTTGTAATCAGGGTTGTTTAGATCATGTATTTAAAGGTAAGCGCGCTACCTGTTTAGTAAATCCACAAGCAGGTTTTGAGCTTGATTACCCGTTAGAAAAAGCAGAGAAAGCTAAAAATGTATTAGTGGTTGGCGCAGGGCCTGCAGGTTTATCGTCTAGCTGTTACTTAGCGCAAAAAGGGCACAATGTAACCCTGATTGACCAAAAGCAACATATGGGTGGGCAATTCAATTTAGCTATGCAAATACCTGGTAAAGAAGACTTCAATCATACATTAGCTTATTTTAGTAATGAACTTAAGCGTCTAAATGTAACCATTGAATTAGGTAAAGCATTTAGTGACAGTATGCTAGCTGAGTTTGATGATGTGGTATTTGCAACTGGTGTAAGACCACGTGAAGCTACGATTAAATGCAGCGATGATAAGCGTGTATTTGCTTACGATGAAGTTATACGCGGTGAAGTAGAGCTGGGTAATTCTATTGCTATATTAGGCGCAGGCGGTATTGGTTTTGATATGGTGGCATTTTTAAGTGAACACAAATCACAAAGCATCAGCGACTTTAAAACCCAATGGGGCATAGAATGTGAACCTCAGCCGCATAAAGATGAACGTCAACTCTATATGCTAAAACGCAGTGCAGGGCGCTTTGGTGGTGACTTAGGTAAAACTACTGGTTGGATCCATCGTCAAGTTGCCAAACAACATGGTGTTAAACAAATTGCAGACTGCCAATACCATAGTTTTGATAAAAACGGCCTAACCATTAGTGTTGCTGGTGAAGCTCAAGTACTGCCAGTTGATACGGTTATTGCCTGTATTGGTCAAGTGTCTAACGACGAGTTATTTAAGGCACAAGCAGAGGACACCAAAGTACATGTTATTGGTGGCGCTAAACTCGCTGCTGCTATTGATGCTAAACGCGCAATATTTGAAGCGTTACAAGTAGCAAGGCAAATTTAATCTTTAAGGGCGAAATAATTTAGCTCTGTGCGCGGTCATGTTTGTTTATAGTCTATAACTTAATAAACAATGAACATACAAGAGTGCGCATGATTAAATTAATTACGCTTTATGACAATATTATAGGTAAATTATCTTTATTGGATGGTTTGCCTGCTTTGCTTTTTCGCTTGATTTTAGCGCCTGTAATGATTATTGCAGGCTATAACAAACTCGCAATAAGTGGCGATACTAATGGTTTTTTTAACCAGTTTTTAGCCTCTGATGATGTCGTTCAGTGGTTTGGCAATAGTGACTGGGGGTTAGGATTACCGTTTCCTGATTTGCTGGCTTTTTTAGCCGGTTGGAGTGAGTTTTTAGGAGGTTGGTTTTTACTTATTGGTTTATTTACGCGCTTAGTGAGTATTCCACTTATGTTTACAATGGTGGTAGCAGCAACAACAGTACACTGGCATAACGGCTGGTTTGCTATAGCGCCAACAAAACCACAAACAAGTGCCGCCCAAGTACTTGATTGGCTATCAGTCCCTGGTGCCAAAGAAAGCCTTGAAAATTCAAAAGAAGTACAAGTCCGAATAGGTAAAATTCGCAGCTTAGTTGAAGAATATGGCTTTGAAGATTACCTATACGAAAAAGGTAAGCCATCAATACTAAATAACGGCATCGAATTTTCTGCTATTTATTTTGCCATGTTACTTAGCTTATTCTTTACGGGAGGTGGGCGTTTTGTAAGCCTAGATTATTGGTTTAAACGCGGTGTCTACATCAATAGTTACTAGGATATAAACACTCGCTTCATTAATTTTATCTGCTTGGTAGTTTTAACCCTGCAGTGTTTATTTTTTACTTATAAATGTTACTCTTACGTTTTGAATTTTGAGAGCACACTATGGATGCTATTGAGCTTTTACTCACTCGCCAATCTGATGCAAAATTGACAGCGCCAGGGCCTAATGAAGAGCAGTTAAACATTATTCAGCAGGCTGGGTTGAGAGTGCCCGATCATGGCTGTATTGCACCGTGGCAATATATTATTGTTCAAGGTGATGCGCGTCATAAGTTAGGTGAAATTTATTATCAAAGCGCTATAGCAGAGCAGCAGGCTGAAAAAGTAATTAATCGCGCTAAGGAGTTACCGCTTAGAGCACCTATGATTATTATTGCGATTGCAAAATATCAACCACACCCAAAAGTTCCTAGAATTGAACAAGTACAAAGCGCAGGTTGTGGCGTATTGGCAATGCAACAAGCCGCATTCGCTCAGGGGTTAGGCGGTATTTGGCGTACGGGTTACTTTGCACAAAGCCCCAGTGTTAAACAGGCGCTTAACTTAAATGATGATGATGAAATAGTCGGTTATTTATATTTAGGGACGCCGGCAATTGAATGCAAAAAGTCACCAAGGCACAAACCAGAAAATTATTTTAGTTTTTTGTAGAAATAGTATGAACTTTTTATATTCAATATAGTCATAATTCATTAAGTTAATCGTGTTACACTACTGCGGTTAATATTGTAGCTGCGAGAAGCGCACGGAAGCACTAAACGTAATAAATCTTCTTCAGTTTGTTTTTTAATCGGTTGTTTTTTGGTAATGTATGGAAAGTCTTACCAATAATAACGATAAAGAAGACGAAAATGATGGGAAATTTATTTTTACGTGAAAAAGAAAACTGGTTTGCTTGGTCAATCTGGGGTGTAGTTGGCGCGCTTGCGACATTTTATGTTGCAATGAGCACTCAAGCTGAGCATTTTATTGCTGCTTCAGCAATAGGGGTGTTGGTATTGCTAACTTGGTGGATGCAACAATCGAAACGGTTTGATTTTGGCAGAGCTTTTAAAATATGTTGTTATGTTTTACTGTTCACTGTACTGCCTTCATTTGTATTGGTTGTGATCCCGAGCGATGACCTTAATCGCTTCGATTTAATATTTCAAAGTATTGCATTTTTAACAGCCAGCTTATTGGTCTGTTTAGTGTGCTCTTGGATTGCTCGTAGGCCTAAGCAATATTACTAATAATGGCTAATTGATAACTAAATCGGTTTATATTTAACTATTTAGCCGGTTTTATTAAAATAGGGCTTTACAAGCTAAGCGTATGATCTTATTATGCGCGCCGTACGGAGAGATGGCAGAGTGGTCGAATGCACCGGTCTTGAAAACCGGCAGGGGTTTATAGCCCCTCTAGGGTTCAAATCCCTATCTCTCCACCATTATTTAAAAAACCGCCTTATTGGCGGTTTTTTGCTATCTGGAGCTTTATAATGTCACAGTCCCCGGAATTATCCTTTTCTAAACGTTTACTTAAGCACATTCTTCTATGGACTGTGTTTGGTTATTGTTACCAAAGCGCCATATCGTTATTACAAAAAATGGCTATTGATGCATATCCAGACGACGCACTAATAATGACCTTATTATATGGCATCGGGTTTAATATTTTATCGGGGCATTTAATTACAAAATACGATAATTATTGGCCTGTATGGGGCGCGTTTTATATTGGCATTATCGGTTTAGTAGCTGTGCCTCTTTTACTGGTCGGTGTGGCTGGATTATTGTCGATGAGCTTACTTGTTGGAATTTTGCTCAGTTTGCCTGTGTGTACCTTTGCTATTGGTTTAATTAAAGAAAAACTCAATAAAAACTAGCACCAAAGACCTTTTATTTTGTGATAGCATATACGGGTCTTTTAACTAACAAAACGTGAATAACACATTATGTCAGATAATTTTACTACAGATGCTGAAAAAGCAAGTTACGGTATTGGCTTACAAATGGGTGAGCAACTTAAGGCTAATCCTTTTGAAGGTTTAAACTTAAATTCAGTATTTGAAGGCATGAAAGATGCGTATGCAGGCAGTGCTTTTCAAGTTGAGATCCCTGAGATCCAAGCTGCATTTGAAAAAATTAACGAAGAGATCCAAGCTCGTCGTGAAGAAGAAGCTAAAGTACTCGCTGCTGAAGGCATTGCATTTTTAGAAGAAAACGCAAAACGTCCTGAAATTACAGTAACTGAGTCAGGTCTTCAGTACGAAGTACTTGCAACAGGTGAAGGCGAGAAGCCAACTGCTGAGTCTACAGTACGTGTTGATTACCACGGTACTTTAGTAAACGGTACTGTTTTTGACAGCTCATACGAGCGCGGTCAACCTGCTGAATTCCCAGTGGGCGGCGTGATCAAAGGTTGGACTGAAGCATTACAAATGATGCCAGTAGGTACTAAGTGGCGCTTATACGTTCCTCATGAGCTTGCTTATGGTGAACGTGGTGCCGGTGCAGCAATCGCACCTTACTCAACACTTGTATTCGACGTTGAGTTACACGCAATTCTTTAATTAGAACGTACATAACATTTTAGTTATGAAAAAACCGCATTCATTAATATGAATGCGGTTTTTTATTGTCTCATTAAACTGATCTTTGTTTAAAAGTAGCCTCTTACTCCAAATTGGAAGTTACGACCAGGAAGTGGCGCGGTGTCTTTAATAAACGAGCTGTGTACAAAACCAAGTTCATCAGTAATGTTATCAACACTTAGGTAAAGCTGTGTGTCAACGGCACCTAAATCAAGCTGATAATTGGCTTGTAAATCAATCAATGTATAGCCATCTGTTGCTGTTTCGTATGCACTAATATCATTTTGCTCAAAATAATGTGTTCCTGTTAAGGTAAATTGTGCGCTACCTAGGGTGTATTGCAGTTCTGAACCCAATTTATTAGCAGGAATGCGTGGTAAATTTCCTTCATTATCTTTTAGTTTGGCGCGAGTAGAATCACCAAATACTTTTACCATGGCGCTGGGGTTTATTTGATAATGTACATCAAATTCAAAACCATACAGCTCAGCATCTTTACTTGTGAACTGATAAACATCAATTGCGTCACTGTGACCATTGGCTGCAGGTTCAAAACCATCCATTTCATCAAACACTAATCCTGTGTTTTGCTGATAATAAAAGTTTTTAATGTCGTTATAGAAAAAGTTGACAGTGTAACCAAAGTCTCCACTAAAGCGACGTAAACTAATATCTAGATTAGTTGATGTTTCTTGTTTAATTTCTTCAGGCTCAAAATGCGCTTCGTTACCTTCAATATGGTAACCCAAACCAAGTTCATAAGTCCCGGTAGCAATATGCACACCATTAGAGAGTAGCTCCGCTGAAAGTGGTGCACGTTCTGAATGTGACAAACTAACGGCTAGGTTGTGACTTGGCATATACTCCCAAATCGCACCTGCTGAGGCACTTAGATTAGTAAAGCTTTGGGTGTAGTTAACAGTTTCATCTGCTGATACAGGTTCGTCATCATGGCTGTGCTGATGCGTATCTACATCACTTTTTATCTCATAATCTTCTAAACGGGCGCCAAGTTCTACGGTGACGTCACCAAATGTGCGTTCTTCAAGTAAATATAGCGCATGAGTGGTAGTGATACTTGCAGGTGTAAAGGCTTCTTCGCCAATCGCGTCATAATCAGACTCACTATAGTGATAGCCAATCATGCCATGCCATTGGCCTAATTGGTGCTCTACGTTGAAACGTGCTTCAGTGGTTTCATTACTAAAAGTGGTGCCAATAGCGCCGTCTTCAATTTCACTATGGGTATAGTCTGTGTAACCAACACGTAGGTTAATAGACTCAATCCAGTTATCATGAAAAGCATAACTTACCAGCCCCTGCCAACGGTCTTGTTCTAAATGAGCATAAACGGGTGTTTCTGCATGTTCTTCACCTTCGTGTTCTTCATGCTCGCCTGCTTCTTCATGTGCATGAACGTGTTCATGATGAGCATGTGAATGGCCTGGAATACCATAGTCTGTTTCGATGTTACCGTATGAAAATCCAACGGTTAAATGCTCACCCACATAGCTAGTACCAAAATTAACTGTTTCACTGTCTATAAAGGTATTTTCAACTGAAGTAGCTGTTTCTTCATCGCCTTCAACATGTACTTCACCTTCTTCATGTTCATCCGGTAAATTAAAACGAGGTGTTTGGTAATCATCACCGCTGCGTTTAGTACCATCAAAATGGAAATTAAAGTTATCGCTGCCAGTTTCTAGTTTTGCTGCGAATGTATTCGCATTTGAAACTGTATCGTGCGTGTATTGTGCTGCCCCAGATAAAGAGTCAATGTTATTGGTTGGAATACGGTTATCAACCACATTCACTACACCGCCAATAGCACCAGAGCCATAAAGTAGGGTGCTTGGGCCACGTAACACTTCAATTTGCTCTGCCGCTAGGCTGTCACTTGATGTAGCGTGATCAGGTCCAATGCGAGACGCATCGCTGCTATCCAAACCATTTTGAGTAATTTTAACTCGAGGACCACCTAGGCCGCGGATAATCGGACTTGATGAAACAGGGCCAAAATAACTAGCATTAACGCCAGGTATGCCTTTAAGTGTCTCACCTAGCGTCGGCTTAGCTTTATTTTTTAGCTCATCGCCTGATAGCACACTTACTGGTGAAATCATTTCTAAGCTATTTTTATGCAGGGCTGAGGCATATACAACAACAGTTTCAACCGAAGTTGGCTTTAAAGTAACATTAATAGTGTTGCCTGTATTTTCAAGCGATATACGAGAATCTAGGTAGTTATCTTTACTGATATGTAATTGACTTTTAGCATCTATGTCGATACTAAACTGACCTTGTGCATTACTTTGCACGCTTTTTGACTTACCATGAACATGAATCGTGGCATTGGCAATGGGTTGCTTTTTTGTATCTGTTACCGTGCCGTTAATCGTCGCTGCAAGTGCAGAGTGAGAACACAAAACAGACAGTAGTGCTGAGGATATGAGTGTTAGCTTAGTCATAGTTACTTCAATTCGTGGTTGTTATGTTGTGATATAATATAACACTACAAAATTATGCTATCAACAATGTTATACTATAACTTTAAAATTTGCGTTGAATAACACAAGAGAGCGATAAATTTAATTTAGCACGGCATTATTACAGTTAAATTTAGGAGCGGCTGTCTATCATCAGTATGTCTAACTTTTTTTGTGCTCTAAAATGATTTTGCTTATCGACTGGTTCAAGCATTTCACATTCATCGTTTATCATTTCTGAAATTAAGCTTGGATAATGCCTGCAATCTTGGGGTCGGTCATGATAAATACTGCAAGTATATTTATCTTTTTCTTTAGGGGATCCTTTATTGGCAAGCTCTAAAAATGGGCATTGCGTTAATTGCTCACCCGTTGTTGGGTCAAACCATAATTTATCGTTTTTAACGTATTGAAATATTTCAGGGTTGAATAACGCCCACATTTGAATTTCATCCTGATTAGTATCTAAATCTGCCGCACCGTATTTTGTGCAGCACTTACCGCATTGATTGCAATTTTGCATAGGGTAGATATTAACTGTTGCTTTTTATAGTAAGCATTAAGTGTAGCACCCTAATATCCACGTCAATAAACTAAACAGCGTTTATTGTTGCTTATAATACTTTTGTAACAACGCGGCGCTTAATAATAATGTACTATTAAGACATATGTTTCGGATAAAGCGCTGTAAAAAATTAAAAAGGCGCATTAATTAAGGTAGCGAGTAATTATGAATACTAAAGTATACAAAGCGGTTCACGATTTAGCAGAAAAGCTGATGGCAGCTGCCAATAAGAATGATACTAAACAATTCGAATCTTTATATGCAGAGCTCAAAGCAATTTGTATTGAAAACGAAAATACCGCTAAAGATCACCCTGTACAGTGGGAAACTTTAGCAGATTTTACCGAAGAGCTAGAAGAGGCTATTGAGACTTATGAAAAAGCATTACAGAAGTCGATTGAAATCAATAACAAAGATCATATGTCGTCGGTTGCATTTTCTATGGCTACTTTACAGCTCGAACTAGGTGACAAAGAAGCGGCGATTAAAAACCTACAAGATGCTAAAGTCAGTGCGAATAAAATTGAAGACAAAGAATTAAAGTCAGAGATCCATGAGCTATTAGAGTCACTGGTTGAAGAAGAAGGTTAGGAAACTTTATAGTGATTATTAATAATCAGCGCCAGTAGTTTACACTTGGCGCTTTTTTATGAAGAAGATAAAGTTCAACTTCATAAAATATTTATAAATAACTTACCGAGTAATTTTTTGGAGAAAAAATGCTAGCGCAAATAGAACAATGGATTGATAAAACGAATAGCGAGTATGCAAATCAAAGAATATGCTGTGAAAAATTTGCTAGCGAGTTTGAGGGCTTTTACCCAAATGAATTTTTGAAAACTGCATTTTATGTCGTTGTTGATAAAATTCCTAAATCTGACTTTACAGGTTTACGTGAACTTGGTTTAAGCAATTTTATTGATATGGATGTAGCTGGAATAACCTATAAAAATACATATTATATATTACCTAACGCTGTGGATAATTTAAGAGTGCATTTTCATGAGCTTGTTCATGTAGTTCAATGGCGTGAACTCGGTGCGCACGCTTTTATAATGCGCTACATCAATGAAATCCAAACGTTTGGTTACAATGATGCTCCACTTGAAATAATGGCCTATGAACTTGATGCGCACTATACCAGTAATGGAAATAAATTTAATATTCCTGATTATATTACTCAACAGCTTTAGTTAATAAGCATTATAAAAGGAATTTATATGTCACGTTTTTTTCTCTATCCACTAGCTCTATTTGCTTTTCATGTGCAGGCGAGCTCTTTTGATGATGATATTGTTAATGCATTAATCCATAGAACAACACAACCAGTAACTTACGATGGTGCCTATCATAAACTTGAGTACCCAGGTGGTGATGTGCCCGCTAATATTGGTGTGTGTACCGATGTTTTAATTAGGTCGTACCGACAGCTTGGTATTGATTTGCAAAAATTAGTACATGAAGACATGCAGAACAATTTTCGTGCATATCCTTCTAAGCGTATTTGGGGATTAACCAAGCCAGATAAAAATATTGATCATCGACGTGTACCTAACTTACAAGTTTACTTTGAGCGCCATGCAAAAGTGTTAACTAAATCGCTTAATGCAGAGGATTATAAAGCCGGTGACATAGTTACTTGGATGCTGCCAGGTAATTTACCGCATATTGGTATGGTCGTTAATGAAATAGCGCAGGGCAGCGGCAACCCGCTTATTGTGCATAATATTGGTCGTGGGCCAGAAATGAGTGATATGCTTTTTGCGTATACAATTACGGGTCATTACCGATTTGTGCCTGCAGAATATTCAGAGTAAATAACACTGTACTAGTAGGCGTGTTTGAGTTTAAAAACACGGCAAACAGGTTTGGTACAAACCTAGCTGTTTTATATTATTCTCGTGCTGTTAAATACGCTTAATGTGAGTTAGTTACTTTAAATTAATACTGATATCACCATTTGGTTTGCAGCAACATAGAAGTATTTCACCATCGCGAACAAACGCTAACGGCTCTTCATTGTAATTAACTTCACCAGAGACAAGTGTTGCTCGACATGCACCGCAATAACCCTCACGGCATTGGTAAGCAGCATCAATCTTATTCGATTCTAGGCAATGTAAAAGAGAAGGGCAGCCAGCGGCAAAATCAATGCGCTGGCTGTTATCTGCAAGCGTGATACTTGCAGTCGTTCTATCAGTCATTATAAATCAAAGTCACCAAACTCATCGGCATCTACTTGTGAATCAATTTGACCAACTAAGTATGAGCTAATCTCTGCTTCTTGGGGAGCAACTTGCACGTTATCCGACACTAACCATGAGTTGATCCACGGAATAGGGTTACTGTTGTTTTCAAACTGTGCAGGTAGACCAATCGCGGTCATACGCGCATTGGTAATGTACTCAACATATTGACATAGAATGTGTTTATTTAAACCAATCATCGAGCCATCTTTAAATAGGTACTCGGCCCATTCTTTTTCTTGCTCTGCGGCTTCAACAAACATCTTAATTGCTTCTTCACGGCATTGTGCGGCAACAATCGCCATTTCAGGGTCATCTTTGCCATCTTGCATGATATTTAAAATATGCTGAGTACCTGAAAGATGAAGTGCTTCATCGCGGGCAATAAGCTTTATAATTTTAGCATTACCTTCCATCAATTCACGCTCGGCAAACGCAAATGAACAGGCAAAACTCACATAAAAGCGAATGGCTTCTAAAATGTTCACTGACATCATTGCCAGGTACAATTTCTTTTTCAGCTCAAATAAATTAACTACCACGGTTTGGCCATTAATTTCGTGTTTGCCTTCACCGTATAGGTTGTAAAGCGATACAGAATTGATTAGGTCATCATAATAAGTAGTTACCGCATCGGCACGCTCACTAATTTTGTCATTGCTAACAATGTCATCAAAAATGAGTTCAGGCGCTTGAGTTACGTTACGAATAATATGGGTGTACGAACGACTATGAATAGTTTCACTAAACGCCCATGTCTCAATCCACGTTTCTAGTTCAGGAATTGATACGATAGGAAGTAATGCTACGTTAGGTGAGCGGCCTTGAACACTATCAAGCAACGTTTGGTATTTTAAGTTGCTTAAAAATATATGCTTTTCGTGTTCGGGAAGCGCTTGAAAGTCTAAACGGTCTTTACTTACATCAACTTCTTCAGGTCGCCAAAAGAAAGACAATTGTTTTTCAATTAGTTTTTCAAAAATAGGGTATTTTTGTTGATCGTAACGTGACACGTTAACGGTTTGACCAAAAAACATTGGCTCTTGCATTTGGTTATTATGATTTCTGCTAAAAGTAGTATAAGACATGTTTATCACTCAAAAAACTATCACTAAGACTATCAGGACAAAGCGGGCAAGGCGCCCGCTTTAAGTTTAACTATTAAATTTTACACGCGCCGCCTGCACAATCATCATCTTCCACTTCTGGAGTGTCTTCTTGAGCATCTGATGCGCCATCGCGGGTATTATGGTAGTAAAGTGTTTTAACACCTAGTTTGTATGCACCGAGTAAGTCTTTTAGTAAGACTTTCATAGGTACTCTACCGCCTTCGTATCTATTTGGATCATAATTAGTATTTGCTGAAATTGTTTGGTCGATAAATTTCTGCATTATGCCTACTAATTGTAAGTAACCATCGTTTGATGGAATATCCCACAGTAATTCGTAGTTATCTTTAAGGCGTTCGTAGTCAGGAACAACTTGCTTTAAAATACCGTCTTTACTTGCTTTAACACTAATGTGACCACGCGGTGGCTCGATGCCATTAGTTGCATTTGAGATTTGCGATGACGTTTCTGATGGCATTAATGCGCTCAGCGTGGAGTTACGCATACCATGCTCTTTAATGCTGGCACGTAATGTATCCCAATCAAGATGCAGTGGTTCATCACAAATTTTGTCTAAATCACGTTTGTACGTATCGGTTGGCATAATACCTTGCGAGTAAGTAGTTTCGTTAAATTTAGGACATGCTCCACGCTCTTTAGCAAGTTCGTTAGATGCCTTCATTAGGTAGTACTGAATTGCTTCAAACGTTTTGTGCGTGAGTGCATTTGCGCTGCCATCTGAATAACGCTTACCGTTTTTAGCTAAGTAATAAGCGTAGTTAATAACACCTATGCCTAGCGTACGACGCCCCATAGTGGCATTTTTAGCTGCAGGTACAGGGTAGTCTTGGAAATCAAGTAGGTTATCAAGTGCACGTACTGCAAGCTCAGCTAACTCTTCTAGTTCATCTAAAGACTCAATGGCACCTAAGTTAAACGCAGATAATGTACAAAGTGCAATTTCACCTTCTTCGTCATTCACGTTGCTAAGAGGCTTAGTCGGTAACGCAATTTCTAAACATAAGTTAGATTGACGTATAGGCGCCACTTTTGAGATAAACGGACTGTGTGTATTACAGTGGTCAACGTTCTGTAAGTAAATACGACCGGTGCTGGCACGTTCTTGAGCAAACATAGAAAACAGTTCAATGGCTTTAATACGTTTTTTACGAATTGACTCGTCTTGCTCATATTTTACATAAAGTGCATCAAATTCATCTTGATCTTCAAAGAATGCATCGTAAAGCCCCGGCACGTCTGATGGACTAAATAAGGTAATGTAATCGTCTTTAATTAAACGCGAATACATTAGTTTATTGAACTGCACACCATAATCTAGATGACGTACGCGGTTATCATCAACACCACGGTTATTTTTAAGTACCAGCAGATTTTCTACTTCTAAGTGCCAAAGCGGGTAGAATAAAGTAGCTGCACCGCCACGTACACCGCCTTGCGAACAGCTTTTAACCGCTGTTTGAAAGTGCTTATAAAACGGAATACAACCTGTGTGGTACGCTTCGCCGTTACGAATAGGGCTACCTAATGCACGAATACGTCCGGCATTTATACCAATACCAGCACGTTGAGAAACGTATTTAACAATGGCTGATGAAGTCGCATTAATTGAATCTAAGCTGTCGCCACACTCAATCAGTACACATGAGCTAAACTGACGCGTTGGCGTACGCACACCCGACATAATTGGTGTAGGTAAAGAAATTTTAAATAGTGAAACCGCATCGTAAAAACGTTTGATGTAATCAATACGCGTTTCACGTGGATAATCTGAGAATAAGCTTGCTGCTACTAATATATATAAAAACTGCGCGCTTTCGTAAATTTCACCGGTTACACGGTTTTGTACTAAGTATTTACCTTCAAGCTGCTTTACTGCTGCGTAGCTAAAGTTAAGATCGCGTGAATGATCTAAGTAAGTATCTAGTTCATCAAGTTCTTGCTCTGTGTAATCAACAAGCAAATGGGCGTCGTAGCGTTTTTGTTCAACCATGTTAGTAACGTGGTCAAAAAGACGCGGTGGCTCAAATTGGCCATACGCTTTTTTACGTAAATGGAATACAGCTAAACGAGCAGCAAGATACTGATAATCAGGTGATTCTTTTGAGATCTGATCCGCAGCGGCTTTGATAATCGTCTCATGAATATCTTTAGTACGAATACCGTCATAAAATTGAATATGTGATTTAAGTTCAACTTGTGAAACCGAAACGTTGTTTAAACCTTCGGCGGCCCATTCAATAACGCGATGGATCTTGTCTAGATCAAGTGGCTCTTTACGGCCGTCACGTTTGCTTACAGATAACTGTTGGTTCATAGTTTTGCCTGTATTCCTTGGGAATTAAATATTTTTGACCAATGAGTGCACTTAAAACGCCCAGTGCCTATTCTTTTATTGTTATTTCTACCGCATAGGTAAATTTAATTGAATAACATTTAGCCACAATATCTGGTGTTGTTCAAATTAGAGATCACAAGATAGTGTGGTCTGTGATCTTTTGCAAGGGACAGAAACCGCTCTGATTGTGGATAACGTTGGGATAACGTAATTGTGTTAGTAGGCATTAACCTTTGATCATTCGGTTAAGTTGAAATTTGTAAAAATCAACTAAGGAAAGATTAAATTTACGCTTTTTAAAAATAAATTTTGTCTGCTTTTTTTATCATCAAGCTTTGCGTAAAAACTAACACAATCACAATATGTAGTGTTTATTAATTGGTATGGCACTATATGTGGTTGAAAGCATCTATAGGGCTATGCCAATTAAAATCTGCATTCCAAGCCAATGCCTCGTCCACACTCGGTACATATCCCCACAGTGCGGTAGCGGTGTGCATATTCGCTGCTTTACCTGCTTGTATATCTCGCTGCGCATCACCTATATATAGGCAGCGCGAAGGATCAACACTCATTTGCTCAGCACAATGTAATAAAGGAAGGGGTGAGGGCTTAGACTCAGCTAAGGTATCACCACTTATCACAATTTGCGCATTTTTTAATGCAGGAATCGCCTTGACTAAAGGATCGGTTAAAAAGCTAGGCTTATTTGTCATAATGCCCCACGGGATCCCTTTATTATCAAGGGCAATAAGTAATTGCTCTACACCGACAAAGCATTGGGTATGGGTGGCAATATTGGCAGCGTAGTATGCAACTAGCTCTGCTAAAAGTTGCTCTTGCGGTTGTTGCGCCCAACCTTCTTTAAAACCAGCAGCAAGTAATGCTGCTGCGCCATTTGAAGCTGCGGGTCGATATATATCACTGCCCACTTGTGGTTGTTGGTGATTATGCAGCACACTATTAAGTGCAGCGCCTAAATCATCAGCGGTATCAAGTAAAGTGCCATCTAAGTCAAATAGCAATGCTTGATATTCAATTGGGCTAGTAGATGTTTGTGAGCTTGTCATTACGCTAACTTCTCAAAGTGCAGCATATAATTTACGCTAACATCATCATTAATCGTATATTGCTTTGAGAGTGGGTTGTAACTTAATCCTGCACTGGCACGTACCTTTAACCCTGCTTGTTCTGCCCATGCGATTAATTGCGCAGGTTTAATGAACTTTTTATGGTCGTGGGTACCTTCTGGCACCATTTTTAACAGTTTTTCTGCGCCGACAATAGCGTATAAGTAAGCTTTAGGGGTTTTATTAAGGGTGGAGAAGAATACATCGGCCTCAGGTTTTGCTAATTTAGCGACTGCATGGATAATAGAAGCAGGGTCGGGGACATGTTCTAACATTTCCATACAAGTAATCACATCAAAGCGCTCAGGGTGCTCATCAGCAAATTGTTCAGCAGGTACTTTTATATATTCAACGGGTACACTTGTTTCTAAACTGTGTAACTTAGCGACAGTTAAAGGCTCTTGCCCCATATCGATACCTGTTACCTTTGCCCCCATTCGCGCCATGCTGTGACTTAAAATACCGCCACCACATCCTACATCGAGGGTTTCTTTGTCAAATAATCCTTTAGTTTTGTCTGCGATGAAATCTAATCGTAATGGATTAATTTCGTGAAGCGGCTTAAATTCGCCTTCTAAATCCCACCAACGCTCTGCGATGGCTTCAAACTTTGCTATTTCTGCGTTATCTACATTTTGATGTTCGGTCATAAAATACTTCCTCGTCAATCTGAGGCCATTATATAGGGCTAAATTGATAAATCGCAAAGTTTTGCGCCTGTAAATTAAAATTAATTGTGATAGCATGGTTGCTTAGAAATAATAACAAACACTCTTAATACCTAATAATGGGTTGTTAAGAGCTGATACTGAAGGAATGTGATATCAAATGACTGATCTCGCCAATGAAATTCTGCCAGTCAATATTGAAGACGAGTTAAAAAACTCCTACTTAGATTACGCCATGAGTGTAATTGTAGGACGTGCATTACCAGACGTACGTGACGGTTTAAAACCTGTTCACCGCCGCGTCTTGTTTGCAATGAACGAGCTTAGTAATGACTGGAACAAGCCTTACAAAAAATCGGCCCGTGTGGTCGGTGATGTAATCGGTAAATACCACCCACACGGCGACAGTGCAGTTTATGACACCATCGTACGTATGGCTCAGCCATTCTCACTACGTTATATGCTAGTTGATGGTCAGGGTAACTTTGGTTCGGTTGATGGTGATTCAGCAGCGGCAATGCGTTATACAGAAGTACGTATGGCAAAAATGTCGCACGAATTATTAGCCGATCTTGAAAAAGAAACGGTTGATTTTGTGCCTAACTACGACGGCACAGAACAAATTCCTGATGTGTTACCGACTAAAATACCTAACCTGTTAGTTAATGGTTCGTCAGGTATTGCTGTTGGTATGGCGACAAATATCCCGCCACACAACTTAACAGAAGTAGTGAATGGCTGTTTAGCGCTTATTCAAAACCCTGAATTAACTATTACTGAGTTAATGGATTACATCCCAGGGCCTGATTTCCCAACTGCGGCGATTATTAACGGTAAAAAAGGCATTGAACAAGCCTATCAAACCGGTCGTGGTAAAGTGTACATGCGTGCGCGTGCTGACATCGAAACCGATGAGAAAACTGGCCGCGAAACGATTATTGTTCATGAAATCCCTTACCAAGTTAACAAAGCCCGTTTGATTGAAAAAATCGCTGAGCTAGTTAAAGATAAAAAAATTGAAGGGATCAGCGCATTACGTGATGAATCAGATAAAGACGGTATGCGTATCGTTATTGAGATCAAACGTGGTGACGTAGGTGAAGTTATTTTGAACAACCTTTATTCACAAACTCAGTTACAAACTGTGTTTGGTATGAATATGGTTGCGTTAATTAATAACCAGCCTAAGTGTTTCAACTTAAAAGAAATGCTTGAAGAGTTTATTATTCACCGCCGTGAAGTTGTTACTCGCCGTACGGTATTTGATTTACGCAAAGCCCGTGACCGTGCGCATACGCTAGAAGGTTTAGCGATTGCACTGGCAAACATTGACCCAATTATCGAACTTATTCGTAAGTCACCAACACCTGCTGAAGCAAAAGTTGCACTAACAGCGCGTCCTTGGGAATTAGGTAATGTTAAAGCCATGCTTGATAAAGCCGGTGAAGACAATGTTGCCCGCCCAGATTGGTTAGCAAGCGAGCTGGGTATTCGTGATGGTCAGTACTATATTTCTGAGCAACAAGCTCAAGCAATTTTAGACCTACGTCTACACAAACTAACGGGCCTAGAGCACGAAAAAATTCTTACTGAATACCAATCGTTACTAGACCTAATTGCTGAACTATTATTCATTTTGGCAAGTCCGGAACGTTTAATGGAAGTTATTCGTGATGAGTTAGTTGAAATTAAAGAGCAATATGGTGATGAGCGCCGCACTGAAATTAATGCCGCAGCACACGATATTAGCCTTGAAGACTTAATTAACGAAGAGAACGTGGTTGTGACCTTGTCACACGAAGGATACGTTAAGTATCAAGCGTTAAGTGATTACGAAGCGCAGCGTCGTGGTGGTAAAGGCAAGTCAGCAACTAAGATGAAAGATGAAGATTTCATTGAACGTCTACTTGTTGCCAATACCCACGATACTATTTTATGTTTCTCTACTGCGGGTCGATTATACTGGCTTAAAGTGTACCAGTTACCACTTGCAAGTCGCGCAGCGCGCGGTAAGCCAATTGTTAACTTATTACCACTTGAAGCAGATGAACGTATTACAGCTATCTTACCTGTACGTGATTATGAAGATGATAAATACATCTTTATGGCTACAGCATTTGGTACGGTTAAGAAAACACCATTAACGGCCTACAGCCGTCAACGTGCAAGCGGTATTATTGCCGTTAACTTAAACGAAGGTGATAGCTTAATTGGTGTTGATATTACCGATGGTAGCAACGAAATTATGTTGTTCACTGATGCGGGTAAAGTTGTACGCTTTAAAGAAGCTGAAGAAACCACGGTAGTTGATGAAAATGGTAACCCTGTTCTTGATGAAGAAGGTAAGCCTGAGATTCGCTTCAAAGGTGTACGTCCTATGGGTCGTACTGCAACGGGTGTTCGTGGTATTAAGATGCCAGACGATCAACGTGTTGTATCACTGATTGTACCAAAGAATGACGGTGCAATATTAACAGTGACAGAAAATGGTTACGGTAAGCGTACTCAACTTGAAGACTACCCATCTAAGAGTCGTGCAACACAAGGTGTTGTATCAATTAAGGTGAGTGAGCGTAATGGTGCCGTTGTTGGTGCTGTACAAGTTGATGACAACGACGAAATAATGATTATTTCGAATCGTGGTACCTTAGTACGTACTCGCGTTAATGAAGTTTCTACGGTTGGACGTAACACCCAAGGTGTTATTTTGATCAGAACTATTGACGAAGAGCAAGTAGTTGGTTTACAACGTATAGAAGAGATTGAAGTGACTGAAAGTGACTTGATTGATATCGAAGACGTTGAAACAGTAGATACGGTTATAGATGAAGTAGCGGATGATAATCCTCCTTCAGAATAATTGAGATTGAAAAAAGCGGCCTTGGCCGCTTTTTTTATGTGGTTGAAAAAAATTAAATTAGTTTAATTCAAGTTAAATTACTGGAATGAGGAAAAGGTAATGAGTATTTATAATTTTTGTGCGGGTCCTGCAATGTTACCACCGGCTGTAATGCAAAAAGCACAAAAAGAGTTTTTAGACTGGCAAGGGCTTGGCGTTTCAGTAATGGAAATGAGCCATCGCAGTAAAGAATTTTTAGCATTAACGGCTAAGTGTGAAGCTAGTCTACGTCGCTTAATGAATATTAGTGATGAGTTTGAAGTGCTGTTTATGCACGGCGGTGGTCGAGGTCAATTTAGTGCCGTACCTTTAAACCTCCACGTTGATGGAAAAAAAGCGGTGTATTGTGAAAACGGCGTGTGGTCAAAAAGTGCAACTAGCGAAGCCGATAAGTTTACTCAAACTCACACAATTGATGTACGTAATGATGATAACGGTTTATTTTCTATTAAGCAGGTAGCCGATTGGGTTTTACCAGCCGATGCTGCATATATTCATTACTGCCCAAATGAAACTGTAGATGGTCTAGAGATTTTTGATGTACCCAGTCACCCAACAGCACCGATTGTCGCCGATATGTCGTCGACTATTCTATCGCGCGAAATTGACGTTAATCAATTTGATTTAATCTACGCAGGTGCTCAAAAGAATATCGGCCCATCGGGTATTGCTATCGTAATTGTTCGTAAAACGCTACTTGAGCGTGAAGGGCTAGCTAAGCCAGGTATTTTGGATTACGCCCTTGAAGCAAAACAAGGCAGTATGTTTAACACTCCACCTACATTTGCATGGTATTTAGCAGCTGAAGTATTTGAATGGCTTGAGCAAAATGGCGGTGTAAAAGCCATGGAAACACATAATACTGCCAAAGCTCAGCTGCTTTATGACTTTATCGATGAGTCTGATTTTTACACCAACAAGGTAGCAAAACATTGTCGTTCACGTATGAATGTGCCTTTTTGGTTAGTTGATGAAAGCCTAAATGATAAGTTTGTTAAAGAGTCAAAAGAAGCGGGCTTATTAGCGCTTGAAGGGCACCGTATTGTTGGCGGTATGCGCGCGAGTATTTATAACGCAATGCCACTGGAAGGGGTTAAAGCATTAGTTGATTTTATGGCGGCTTTCGCAAAGGAGAACAGCTAATGGAGCAACTTTCTTTAGCGCCTATTTCACAGGTTAATGGCAGTGTTACTCTGCCGGGTTCGAAAAGCTTGTCAAATCGCATTCTATTATTGGCTGCACTATCAAACGGCACCACGGTTGTAGAAAACTTATTAGACAGTGATGATATTCGCCATATGTTGGGCGCCTTAGCGCAGCTCGGTGTGAATGTGACACTTAATGATGAGCGAACCATCGCGACCGTAGAAGGTGTAGGTGGCGTATTTAAAACGCCAACTGAAGCACTGTTTTTAGGTAATGCAGGTACAGCATACCGTCCCTTAACGGCCGTGCTTGCAGCGATTGCTGGGGAGTATAAGTTAATTGGTGAGCCACGTATGGAAGAGCGACCAATTGGCCACTTAGTTGATGCACTGCAAGCCTTAGGTGGTAATGTTAGTTATTTAAAAAATAAAGATTATCCGCCACTTAAAATTGTCGGCGGGAAAATTTCCGGTGGTGAAGTCGAAATTGACGGTAGTATTTCAAGCCAATTTTTAACTGCGTTGCTTATGGCTGCACCGTTATTTAAAGGTGATACTCAAATTAAAATTAAAGGCACGTTAGTGTCTAAGCCTTACATTGATATTACTCTTGATGTAATGGCGCGTTTTGGTGTTACCGTTGAGCATGACAATTACAGTACTTTCTTTGTAAAAGGTGCACAACAGTATCAAGCCGTTGAGCGAATTATGGTCGAAGGGGATGCTTCATCTGCTTCTTACTTTATTGCTGCTGCAGCAATTGCCGGCGGCGAAATAGAAATTAAAGGCGTCGGTGCTAAATCAGTTCAAGGTGATATTGGTTTTGCTAACGTTATGGAGCAAGTAGGTGCCAAAATTGATTGGTATGACGAACGTTTAGTTGTTCGTAAAGGTGAGCTTAACGGTATTGATATTGATGCTAATGCAATACCTGATGCTGCAATGACCCTGGCTACAGTTGCCTTGTTTGCAAAAGGGCCAACGGCAATTCGCAATATTTATAACTGGCGAGTAAAAGAAACTGACCGTTTACACGCTATGGCCACTGAGCTTAAAAAAGTAGGGGCTGAAGTAGTTGAAGGGCATGACTTTATTGAGATCACACCGCCAAAACAGTTTAATAATGTGGCTGTAGATACCTATGATGACCACCGTATTGCCATGTGCTTTGCAATGGTGGCAGTAGGGGGTAAGCCCATAACTATTAACGATCCAGCCTGTACTTACAAGACATTCCCAACATTTTTCAACGTGTTAGCATCTGTCAGTAAATAGGCTATTTATAAGTATTTATAAAAAGTTACATACTAAAAGCGGATAATCTTTAATAATTGACGTATAATGTGGCGGTTTATTTTGGTGTGCATTGAAGGAGGTTTTAAATGCCGGCGTTATTAATGCCCGTAATCACCGTAGATGGCCCAAGTGGTTCTGGTAAAGGAACTGTTTGTCGCTTATTGGCTGAAAAATTAGGCTGGGATGTGTTAGATAGCGGTGCAATTTATCGCGTACTTTCACTTGCAGCACTTCATCACCAAATTGCGTTAGATAACGAAGAAGCACTTGTTCCATTAGCTGCAAATCTTGATGTGCAGTTTTTGATAGACAGTGACACTAATGCAGGAAAGATTATTTTAGAAGGCGAAGACGTAACAACCACTATTCGAAATGAAGAAGTGGGAGCTGCAGCGTCTAAAGTGGCGGCATTGCCACGAGTTCGTGAAGCGTTACTTCGTCGCCAGCGTGCGTTTAGAACTGAAAATGGCTTAATTGCTGATGGTCGCGATATGGGCACTGTTGTGTTTCCTGATGCGCCATTAAAGATATTTCTAACCGCAAGCGCAGAAGAACGTGCTCGCAGACGTTTTGTTGAGTTGAATGAGCGCGGGCTTGATGTTACACTAAGTGGTCTATTACAAGACATTCAAGCACGTGATGATCGCGATATGAATCGCGCCGTTGCGCCGCTTGTACCTGCAGAGGATGCGATTGAGCTTGATACTAGCGAACTCAACGCACAGCAAGTCTTTGATAAAGTTATAACTTTATTAGATTCAAGCATCTCTGAAGGTAAGCTTCCTAAACGAAGCTAAACACATTTTATGCACCAGCAGGACGCCAGTGCTATTTTAACAACCCCATGCAGCATGGTTGCTTATTGGTATTAATATATGAGACGTATATTCGTATGTCAGAAAATTTTGCGCAGTTATTTGAAGAAAGCTTAAAGGGTTTTGAAGCAGAGCAAGGCTCTATCGTTAAAGGTACAGTAATCTCAATCGAGAACAACATTGTACTTGTAGATGCTGGTCTTAAATCAGAAAGTGCTATCCCTGCAGAGCAGTTCAAAAATGCTGCTGGTGAACTAGAAGTTGCTGTTGGCGACGAAGTAGATGTTGCACTAGATGCAATCGAAGACGGTTTCGGTGAAACTATCCTTTCTCGTGAGAAAGCGAAGCGTCACGAAGCGTGGATCCGTCTTGAGAAAGCATGTGAAGAGCAAGAGACTGTTACTGGTGTTATCAACGGTAAAGTTAAAGGCGGTTTCACTGTTGAAGTTGATTCAATCCGTGCTTTCCTACCTGGTTCACTTGTTGATGTTCGTCCAGTACGTGACACAACTCACCTTGAAGGCAAAGAGCTTGAATTTAAAGTAATCAAGCTTGATCAAAAACGTAACAACGTTGTTGTTTCACGTCGTGCAGTTATCGAATCAGAAAACTCACAAGAACGTGAAGAGCTTCTTGCTAACCTTGTTGAAGGTCAAGAAGTTAAAGGTATCGTTAAGAACCTTACTGACTACGGTGCATTCGTTGACCTTGGTGGTGTTGATGGTCTACTACACATTACTGACATGGCGTGGAAGCGTGTTAAGCACCCTTCAGAAATCGTTAATGTTGGCGACGAAATCGCAGTTAAAGTTCTTAAATTCGACAAAGATAAAACTCGTGTATCTCTAGGTCTTAAACAGCTTGGCGAAGATCCATGGGCAGCTATCGCTGGTCGTTACCCAGAAGGTTCTAAACTTTCTGGTCGTGTAACTAACCTTACTGATTACGGTTGCTTCGTAGAAATCGAAGAAGGCGTTGAAGGTCTAGTACACGTTTCTGAAATGGATTGGACTAACAAGAACATCCACCCTTCAAAAGTTGTTTCACTTGGTGACACTGTTGAAGTTATGGTTCTTGAAATCGACGAAGAACGTCGTCGTATTTCTCTTGGTCTTAAGCAATGTATTGCTAATCCTTGGCAGGAATTTGCTCGTCTACAAAACAAAGGCGACCAAGTTACTGGTAAGATCAAATCAATCACTGACTTCGGTATCTTTATCGGTCTTGACGGTGGTATTGATGGTCTTGTACACCTTTCAGACATTTCTTGGAATACACCTGGCGAAGAAGCTGTACGTGAATTCAAGAAAGGCGACGAAATCACTGCTATCGTATTGCAAGTTGACCCAGAGCGTGAACGTATCTCTCTAGGTGTTAAGCAAATCGAAGCTGACCCATTCAATAACTACCTTGATGCAAACAAAAAAGGTGCTATTGTTAAAGGTAAAGTGACTGAAGTTGATGCGAAAGGCGCAACTGTTGAACTTATCGAAGGCGTTGAAGGTTACATCCGTGTAGCTGATATCGCTCAAGAGCGCGTTGAAGATGCAACTACTGTTGTTTCTGTAGGCGACGAAATCGAAGTTAAATACGTTGGTGTTGATCGTAAGAACCGCACTTTAAGCTTATCTGTTAAAGCTCTTTTCGAAGCAGAAGAGAAAGAAGTACTAGAGAAGCTTAAGAAAGAAGAGCCAGTGTTCGAAAACGCAATGGCAGCTGCTTTCGCAAATGCACAAAAAGACTAATTAATTATAGTCTTTTAATTGGAAGGGCAGTTTATGCCCTTCCACTATTTCTTTTTAAGGAAACGCTATGACTAAGTCAGAACTGATAGAAACACTTGCTGAACAACATTCACATATTCCAGTTAAAGATGTTGAGAACGCTGTTAAAGAAATTCTTGAACAAATGGCCGGCTCATTATCTTCTTCAGATCGTATTGAGATCCGAGGTTTTGGAAGTTTCTCTTTGCATTACCGTGCGCCTCGTACAGGTCGAAATCCTAAAACAGGTGAAACTGTAGAGTTAGATGGTAAACATGTACCTCATTTTAAGCCAGGCAAAGAACTACGTGACCGTGTAAACGAGAGCATTGCTTAGTAAACTTATTGGAGTAGTTACTTGTTCAAGGTATTAAAAATTATTCTGGCAGCACTATTTTTAATTGGTGCATTTGTATTGGGTTCGCAAAATCCACAATTAACACAAATTAACTACATAATAGCCAGTAATACATTACCTTTAGCCGTTATAATAAGTATCTGCTTTTTGTTAGGTGTTGTAGTGGGTTGCTTTGTGAGCTTTAAATTGTTTACGCAATTAAAGTGGCAAAATTACCGTTTAAAAAAGCAATTAACGCCTGAAAAAGATAATAAAAAGCGTATTGCCAACAAAGATACCTAATTATGATTGAGCTGTTGTTTTTACTGCTTCCTGTTGCCGCCGGTTATGGCTGGATCATGGGGAAAAACAGTGCGAAAAATCAGGCTCATCAATTTAATCGTCAAATAACTTCTGAATACAGTAAAGGCTTAAAGTTTTTACTAGACAGAGAAGAAGATCAGGGGCTTGAGCATTTAATTAATTTGCTCGAAGTAGCTGCTGACTCTGTAGAACACTATTCTACCTTAGCCACTATGTTTCGCCGCCGTGGTGAGCTCGACCGCGCAATAAAAATTCATGAATTGCTATTAAAACACCCAAGCCTTAACGAGAAACAAGCTGCCAATAGTCGGTTAGAATTAGCCGAAGACTATATCATGGCAGGTTTACTCGATAGCGCAGAAGAACATTTAATATGGCTGGTAAAAAATAACCATGAAGATGCTCTTGAGCCAATTATCTCCTTATATTCACAGACCCGTGAATGGGAAAAAGGCATTAATATGTTTGAAGCGCATACTGAGCTTTTTTCAAAAGAGCAACACTTCAAAGCCATCGCAAACTTTTACTGTGAACATGCTATTGCCAGTAATAACCCTCAACTTATGCGCAAAGCTATTAGCTTAAACTTTAAAACAATCAGACCTCTATATGAACTCGGTTTGTCTGCCTATACAAAAGAGGATTACGTTAAAGCAATTTATTATTGGCGAGAACTTATCTGCCAATTTACCTTTTTTGCGCCATTATTTATTGATAAGTTAGCGCATAGTTATAAGCAACTAAAATTAACCCATCAGTTTCATGAACTCGTTGCTGAGTTATTAGAAAAAGGTGGAGTAATGATAAAAATACAGCATTGCCAAGCGTTGCTTGAGCAAGGCCACACTGAACAAGCCTTTGAGTTTTTAACTGATAGTTTAAAACGTCAGCCCACAATTCGTGGTTTTAGTTTTTTATTGCAGTTAATGAGCGCCGAAAATAAAAATACAAAAGATGTGCTTAATCAAATAGATAAACTTGTTACCTCATATATTGCAACTAAGCCTGACTTTCAATGTCAGCATTGTGGCTTTACAAGTTACACCATTTATTGGAATTGCCCTTCGTGTAAACATTGGGAAACCATTGTGCCTAGCAGAGGCTTAGACGGATTTTAATCTTTATACTTTTCGCTCACTAGTAGGATAGTTATGTCTTTCGAACAATCAAAAAAAATTCTTATCGCTCTTGATTATGATGATCAGCAAACTGCTTTAGCTTTTGTTAAACAGTTATCACCGGATACCTGTCGATTAAAAGTGGGTAAAGAAATGTTCACTTATTTTGGCCCTGCATTTGTTAAAGAGCTGGTTGATTTAGGTTTTGATGTATTCTTAGATTTAAAGTTCCACGATATTCCAAATACTGTTGCTAAAGCAGTAACTGCTGCAGCTAAAATGGGCGTGTGGATGGTTAATGTTCATGCAAGTGGTGGTTTTGAAATGATGCATAAAGCTAAGCAGGCACTTGAGCAGTTTGGCGATAAAGCCCCATTATTGATTGCAGTGACCGTTTTAACCAGCATGGATGAAGCAGAGCTTAAACGTTTAGGCATTAGTAAATCACCACAAGAGCAAGTGATGCACTTAGCAAAACTAACCAAACAAGCAGGCCTTGATGGTGTAGTGTGTTCAGCACAAGAAGCACAAAGTTTAAAAGCAGCATTGGGAGACGAGTTTAAACTAGTAACCCCAGGTATTCGTCCTGCTGGTAGTGATGCGGGCGATCAAAAACGTATTATGACACCTAAAGAAGCCATTGAAGCTGGCAGTGACTACCTAGTAATAGGGCGTCCTATTACTCAGGCACAAAACCCGGTGCAAGTATTGAGTGATGTAAATAAATCAATAGCTTAAACTTAAAGTTTGCATAATTATAAGGAGTTTATTACAACTCTTTTTGTTTGTGCTACATTTAATTACGGCTATGCAGTGAGGAACTAACTTTGCGTTTAATAATGTTTGTAGTGGTAATTATCATTAGTGGCTTTGCTGTTAATAAATATGTTTTTTCAACTAAAATGTATGATGATGTTTCGAATGTTACTGATTTGGTATCTGATTACCCCGTTGATTTGTTTAAGTTTAAAAAAATCGCTCAAAATTATGCTCAGCATTTGTGCTATACAAATGAAAGTGTTTTAGCTGGACTTAATATAAGTAGCAAAGAGTGTGTTGATGTACACGATGAAATGCAGAATGAGTGTACAAAAAAAGTTTTTAGATTAGCGCCGTTAAATATGACGTCTAAGAAAGAATTAATTGAATATTCAAATCAATATTCACGTTGTACCTTACCTTACAAAAACATTAAGTTATAAATTTTAGATACGAAAAAGCCACCTAAGTTTATACCTAGGTGGCTTTTTTATTGAATTATTTTAAACGAATAGACTTAGCTTCAATATCAATTAAGCCTTGTTTAAATAACCCACCAATGGCTTTTTTGTAGTTTGCTTTACTGGTCGAAAATACTTTTTTAATTAATTCAGGTTCAGACTTATCGCCTATGGCTAATATGCCACCTTCATCTTTTAGTTTTTCCATAATTTTTTCGCCAAGTTCACTGACTTTACCCATACCTGGCTTTTCAAGTATGACGTCAATTTTTCCGTCTTCACGTACTTTTTGAATAAACCCTTTAAGCTTTTGACCAACAAATAGGTTTTTAAATACCATGTTGTAAAATACAACACCAAAATGAGATTCTTCAATAAGTACTTTGTAGCCAATATCGGTTTTACCTGCCACAATTAAATCAACTTCTTGCAAGTGGCTATATTGCGGCTCGTCTTTTGATAAAAAGCGATTAAAGTTGGTTGAAGCACAAATTCGTTGACTAGCATTATCAAGATATAAACGGACTAAATAAGAGTAGCCTTCTTGCATACGCGGTTTTTGTTCATTAAACGGTGCAAGTACGTCTTTTTCTAAACCCCAATCTAAAAAAGCCCCAATGCTGTTTATTTCTTTAACGCGCAGTAGGGCATATTCACCGACTTGTGCGTGTGGTTTTTTAGTTGTTGCTGTTGGCAGGTTTGCGTTATCTAAAAAGGTAAAAACGCTGATGCTATCGCCAGCTTCAAGTTCATGTTTAATCTCGTGTTTAGGTAAAAAAACTTCACCTAAGTCATGGCCATCTAAATAGGCACCTTCATTACTGACTTCTTTTACAAATAGGGTTTGGGTAGTTCCAAGGTTACTCATAATTATTCCTGCTCAGGCTTTTTTTTACGACGCATCGGGGTATCACCATCAATGTTGAGTGGTGCTTTAATTGGGGCTGCTGGTTTTTTAGGTTTCGCTTTGCGTCTTTGATGTGGTTTTTTATCAGCCACTACCTTTTTAATTGGTTTAACTGGCGTAACCTTTTTCTCTTTGATGCCTTTAAATTTCGCTTTTAAACCATCAACCACCGCAAACGACAATTCGTCATTTAAAAATGACTTTATTGCTAAGTAACTTGCCCAATCTTTAGGACCAACAAATGATAGCGCGTTGCCTTTAAAACCAGCTCGGCCTGTGCGACCAATACGGTGAACGTATTCTTCAGCGTGTTTTGGTAAATCAAAATTTATAACATGGGTCACACTGAGTAAATCTAAACCGCGAGATGCAACATCAGTAGTAATTAATATTTTAAAGTTCTCACGGCTAAACGCATCCATGATATCAAGGCGCTTACTTTGAGTTAAATCCCCGGCTAGTGCGACAGACTTAAAGCCTTTACTATTTAATGCCTCGCTTAAGCGACTGGTATCAGCACGTGTTGCGGTAAATATAATACATTGCCCTACATTATCTTGATTAAGAAAATGCTCAAGTAGCGCTTCTTTATGATCAAGATGATCGGCTAAATACAATGTTTGTTTAATATCACTGTGTTGCTCATTGGCTGCACTGAGCATAATTTGTTTTGGTTTTTTTAATAAATTACGCGAAAGGGCATCTACTTGAGCATGATCTAATGTCGCTGAAAACAATAGGGTCTGGCGTAATCGGTGATCTGCCAGTTCATTAATTAACTTAAGCTGGTCGGTGAAACCTAAATCCAAAATACGGTCAGCTTCATCAAATATAAGTAGCTCTAAGCCACTTAACTGTAAAGAGCGTTGCTTTAAGTGATCGGCTAAGCGCCCTGGTGTAGCAACCACAAAATGTGGGTCGTTGCGCAGTGCTTTAATTTGGTCGTTAAAGTTTTCACCACCGAGAATTTTAACTGCCTTGATATTGGTACCGGCAATAAGTAATCGTAGTTGGGTGAACACTTGGGTTGCAAGCTCACGAGTTGGAGCAACAATAAGTACACGAGGATCACGTTTACTGAGTGCTTTTTGTTTCATTACTCGCTGCACTGCAGGTAATAAAAACGCTAAAGTTTTGCCTGACCCAGTTTTTGACTGAGCGAAAATGTCATGTCCAGCGAGTGCCGTTGGCACAGCATGAGCTTGAATATCGGTAGGCTGGGTGATCCCTTGGTGCGCTAATTGTGTTTCTAGGCGAGTATCAATCCCAAGATCAGTAAAGTGCAATGTATATTTCTCCAATATGAGCAAGTCTTGTAAATTTATCCGCGCATTATAGCCCACTGAGCCACTGCGCTAACAGTAAAAAGCGCATTATCATCCATTTTTTTGCATTTAAATAAAAAAAGCGTAAAATACGCGCCCCATATGCGCCGGATTTACGATTCGGTAAACGCCCCTTGCGGGGTTTAAAGGCAAAATAGGAAAACCATGACTGCTATCCATAAAGATAATGTAACCAGCGATCACTTTGTTGTGTGCGCACTGTATAAATTTGTTTCTTTACCTGATTTTGAAGCACTTCGCCAACCTTTACTTAATGTAATGGAGCAAAACGACGTGCGTGGTACTTTGTTAATTGCCGCAGAAGGAATTAACGGTACTGTTTCAGCAAAACGTGAAGGCATAGATAACTTACTGGCGTGGTTAGACACCCAGCCTAATTTAGACAATATTGTTACTAAAGAATCATATGATGACGAATGCCCGTTTTACCGCACTAAAGTAAAACTTAAAAAAGAAATCGTGACTATGGGTGTTGAGGGCGTTGACCCATTAAAAGTAGTGGGCAGTTATGTTAAGCCAAATGAATGGAACGCCCTTATTTCTGATCCAGAGGTTATCCTTGTTGATACCCGAAATGATTATGAAATTGAAATTGGTACGTTTCAAAACGCGGTCGATCCAAACACGAAGACGTTCCGCGAATTTCCGCAGTGGGCCAAAGAAAATCTCGACCCAGAAAAGCATAAAAAAGTAGCTATGTTTTGTACAGGTGGTATTCGCTGTGAAAAATCAACAGCTTATATGAAAGAGCAGGGCTTTGATGAGGTATACCACCTTGAAGGCGGCATATTAAAATACCTAGAAGAAGTACCAAAAGAAGAAACCATGTGGGAAGGGGAGTGCTTTGTATTTGATAACCGTGTCGCGGTAAATCATGACTTACAAAAAGGCTCATATGATCAGTGTCACGCATGTCGGATGCCTATCACAGAAGAAGAAAAACAAAAGCCTGAATACATGGAAGGGGTGTCGTGTCATCATTGTATTGATGATGTAACCGACGAGCAGCGCGCTCGTTTTGCTGAGCGTCAAAAGCAAATAGAATTGGCACAAGCACGCGGTGAAGGCCACATTGGTAACGAAGCACAAGCTGCTTTACAGCAACGTAAAGAAGCAAAAAAAGCGCAAAAAGACGCACAACGAAATAAATAATACCACGCGTTTATTTATTCATTAAAAAACCTCAGTAAATACTGAGGTTTTTTATTTAAAAGTAATTTATAAATAGCGAGCTACATTGCTTAGCAGCTTAAAGGTTTGATACTCACTTTGAGCTTAATCAACGAATACAATAACTTTTATCTATCGGCGTAAGTGTAATTTTATTAGCTGAATTTACAAGAACACATTCTGTGTTTTTATCGAGTTTTTTCTTTTGAATAACCGTAAATTCACCTTCATCAGCAGCGTATAAGTTATACTGATAAGCCGTATTACCTCCCTCAAATAATGCAGTAAATAACCCTCCAACTAAACCGCCGACAATAGCGCCACCAATCATTTCTTCTCTGTTGCCATCTAAGCTGTCAACAAAGCCAAAACCAACTCCCGCAGCTATGCCTGTTCCAACTTCTGAGGAAAGTGTTACTTTTTGCTCTGACTCAACAGATGCATAATAGCGTTTAATTAATTGATTTTGACTCGTACGATCAACCCCTTGTGATGCACAGCCACTAAGTAGTAAAACCAAAATTATACTTTTATTCATAAATACTCGTTTGTATATTCACTCTAATGACCAAATCATAGTGTTTAATACGCACAAAATATGTGGTGATTTTGTAGGCTGGTGTAAGAATATGTATTAAATACGTGGGTGTTTAATTTCAGCGTGTTGTTTTGCTAATTAGTCGTACTAAGCTATTTATTGATCATAGAGGTGTTAAACTGCGTAACATAATGGAAATAATAATTAATTAGGGTGATCCTTTGAAGTCGCAAAATATTTTAATGGGCATAACGGCCTTATTTTTATCGGTTAGTTTGCCAGTAACTGGTGCTAGCGTGGTCGTTGAAAATATCGCTATGGAACAAGCCCAACAGCAGGTTCAGGCTGTTGGTAATGCTGAAGCTATCCATTCTGTTATTTTATATCCTGCCGTAGGTGACAAAGTAGCAGCGGTTCATTTTAAACCTGGCGATAAGGTTAAAGAAGGTGATATTTTACTTGAGCTAGATTCACGTAGGCAAAAAGCGGCCCTTGAAGAGGCTAAAATAAAATTAGCAGATAGTCAGCGAACTTTAAAACGTTTAAAACAAAGCCAAGCTAAAGGAGCTGTTCCGCAAAGTGATGTAGACGATGCAAAAACCATCGTGGAGCTTGCAAAAGTTACTCTCATACAAGCCGAAACTGAATTAGAAGATCGTCAAGTTCGAGCCCCTTTTAATGGCACTATGGGGCTGACTGACGTTGAAGTGGGTGACAGAATAACAACACAAACAATGATTGCCAGCATCGATGACACCCGCCAGTTATACATTAATTTTAACGCGCCTGAATCAGCGATTGCGATGCTCAGAAATAATGCTAGCGTACGCGTGTTCCCATGGCAATCGCAAGCGCCTGTTGAAGCAGAAATAGCCTATTTAGACTCACGTATAGACCCACAAACTCGTACCTTAAGAGTCAAAGCAAAGTTAAATAACAAAGATCAACAATTCTTACCGGGTATGAGTTTTCGAGTACATATAAAAGTATTAGGTCAACGCTTTGCCGCTATTCCTGAAGCAGCACTACTGTGGGGCGCAACGGGTCCTTATGTGTGGACAAGTGTTGATAACAAAGCTACCCGGGTTGATGTGAAAATAGAGCAACGCTTGGCTGGACGCTTACTCGTATCAGGGGCATTACAGCCAAACGATACGTTAGTTGTTGAAGGCGTTCAGCGCTTGCGAGCCAATCAAGAATTAAGCTTTTCTGCACCTATCGCTAGTACGCAGGAGTAGCCATGAAACAGCAACCTATGATGCAAGACTTGCCGTCTATGGCAATTCGCCGCCCTGTACTTATTGTGGTGCTTAACTTATTAATAATTATTGCCGGTATCGCCGCTATAGCTGGCGTAGAAGTGCGAGAGCTTCCTGATGTAGATAGGCCGCGTATTACGGTATCAGCTTCGTTTCCAGGTGGTTCCCCAGAAACCGTCGACACTGAAGTCACCAGCAAACTTGAAGGTGCTGTTGCCCGTGTGAGTGGAGTTAAATCTATTCGTGCACAAAGTGAAGAAGGCAGCTCACGTATTGTGGTTGAATTTAGACCTGGTGTTAATCTGGATGATGCCGCTAATGAAACACGCGAGTCAGTTTCGCGAGTGCAAAGAGAGCTCCCAGAAGAGGTTGAGCGTGTATCTATTATAAAAGCCGATAATGATGCTGAGGCGGTCGTATCACTCACCGTATCAAGTGAGAGTTTATCGTTAGAGGCATTAACCGAGCGAGTTGATGTTGACTTAGCACCACAGTTTTTAACTATTCCCGGTGTTGCTGATGTGCGCTTAAACGGTGATAGAGAACGAGTGCTTAGAGTACGTATAGATCCGCTTAAGCTCAGTAGCTTTAATTTAACTATTCCTGATGTTGCTGACGTTCTCAGGCAAGCTCCCTTTGATGTGCCTGCAGGAAGTTTAAAATCAAACGATCAGCAAATCATTGTGCGTGCTGATGCTACCTCGGTCACACCAGATCAAGTCGGTGATATTATCATTCGTGGTGATACCCGTATTAGCGATATCGCCGCGGTATATTTTGGCCCGGCAGATCCACGCTCTATGGTTAGGCTCAATGGTAAACCCGTTATTGGTATGGAAATTATCCGCCAAGCGCAATCTAACACCATAGAAATATCAGATGAAGTTCTAAAGCTTATAGAGGGAATGCGTGAACGCTTTCCTCAGATGGAATTTACCTTAACATCAGATGATGCGCAGTTTATTAGAAGTTCAGTGGATGAAGTTATTAACTCATTAGTGCTGACAGTGCTGCTAGTTATCATCACTTTATGGGTGTTTATTGGTTCTTGGCGCGCAACCTTAGTGCCCGCATTTGCCATTCCGGTTGCTTTGATTGGCTCGTTAGCACTGATATGGGCACTGGGTTTTTCCATTAATATTTTAACCTTACTCGCATTGGTACTTGCTACAGGTTTAATCGTTGATGATGCGATTGTAGTGAGTGAAAACATTCAACGCCAACGTGGATTAGGGCTAGGCAGGCGTGCCGCAGCGGTTGTTGGCACCCGTGAAGTATTTTTTGCCGTTATAGCCACCACGGCAGTGTTAGCAGCTGTGTTTGTTCCCATCGCTTTTTTACCCTCTACAGCAGGGCGTTTATTCAGAGAGTTTGGCGGTGTTCTTGCCGGTGCTGTGATCATATCAAGCTTTGTTGCGTTATCGTTAGTGCCGGCACTTACCTCTAAGCTAAAGCTTAAGCAAGGCGGTTTTCATCCATTTGCTAAGCTTGGTAACGTACTTGCTAATTTATATACCAAAACAATTCATAAAGTACTCGATCATGCGTGGCTTACCTTTATTGCTTGTTTATTAGTGGCTGGTGGTTCAGGTGCGTTGTATATGAGCTTAGATAACGAGTTACTACCAACAGAAGATCGCGGTAAAATTAGAATATTTGCTCGTGGTCCAGATGGCGTAGGCTTAAACTTTATGGATAGGCAAGCCATTAAAATGGAAGACACTTTGCTGCCTTTCGTCGAAAGCGGTGAAATTGAATCTATTTACACAGTAGTTGGTCAATGGGACCCTAATATTGTGTTTATTACTGTGCCTTTAAAACACTGGGATGAACGCAACTTTAGTCAACAAGAAATCATCAATAAAATTCGACAGCCTTTAATGAATATTCCTGGAGCACCCGCATACGCAGGGGGGGCTAATAGTTTAAACTTACGTGGCCAAGGTGGCGGAATCGAAATTGCTTTGCTGGGGCAAGATTACCTTGAAATATTTAAAACTGCACAGCAGTTTTCAGCAGATCTTGAAAAAGCAGTACCTGAGGTTGCACCGGTTCGCGTATCGTATCAGCCATCGCAACCACAACTTCGCGTCAATATAGACAGACGACGCGCAGAAGAACTCGGTGTATCGTTAAGTGATATAGCCATTACTTTAAGAGCTGCCATTAATGGCGACGATATAGCCGATTTAAATATTGGCGATCAGTCAATACCAATTATGTTACAGGCTCAAAATCAAACCATTAATGACCCCAGTGATTTAGCAAATTTATATGTAAGCGCCCGCGATAATCAATTAGTACCGCTCAGTAGTGTCGCTAATATTACAGAGGAAGGCGTAGCTGCAGAGCTTGAGCGCCATGCTCAGCGACGTGCCATAGAATTAAGCATGGAATTACCCGAAGGTTTAACTATTGCCACACTGGTAGAGCAAATAAAACAAGTGTCTGAGCAATCATTACCAGCAGGTATTACCCTAGCGTTTAAAGGGGAAGCTCTGACATTTGAAGAGACCTCAAACGAAGTATTAATGACCTATGTATTGGCATTTTTAATTGTATTTTTAGTATTGGCAGCACAATTTGAAAACGTTAACAGCGCCATTGTGGTGATGATTACTGTGCCATTTGGTATTACATCCGCTATTTTAGCACTGTATTTAACCGGCACATCACTCAATATTTATTCGCAAATTGGTCTGGTAATGCTTATTGGTTTAATCGCTAAAAACGCAATTTTATTGGTCGAGTTTGCTGATCAATTAAGAGATAACGGGCTTAGTGTTCGAAAAGCGGTTGAACAAGCTGCACTGGTACGCCTACGACCCATTACCATGACCTTAATTTCTACTTTATTGGGTGCATTACCGCTTATTATGTCAACAGGTGCGGGCGCTGAGGCGCGCAATGCGATTGGCTGGGTGGTGTTTG
The DNA here is from genome assembly GCF_048401115.1 of Pseudoalteromonas sp. US3C1013. GTDB lineage: Bacteria > Pseudomonadota > Gammaproteobacteria > Enterobacterales > Alteromonadaceae > Pseudoalteromonas > Pseudoalteromonas undina. The sequence continues at coordinate 1,418,099 of NZ_CP183075.1, forward strand.
GTGGACTAGCATTAGCGGTATTGTTTACGCTTTATTTAACACCGGTGATTTATTTAGGACTTGCACGTTTTACCAGCCCTCGCGGCGATGAGTCAAAACAATTAGCGCATGAGTTAGAGCAAGTAGATAATTAATCGCTAACTATTTACGTAAATTGGCTATTTTTCTTTGAAAAAATAGCCAATTAGGCTCACAATTCAACTAGATTCACGCCACAAGGATTCCCTATGCAGGCCGAGCAAGTTGAAATAGCCCAATTTTTAGTTGAACATCCCCCATTTGATACGCTTCCTACTGAGGCATTGAACGAATTAGCAATGCAAATAGAGGTTGCTTACTTTCGTGCCGAAACTGATATCCTGCATTTAGGGCAAGATATTAGTGACTTGTATATTATTCGTAGTGGCTCAGTTGAGATTTCACGTCGTAATGGTGAACTCTATAACCGCTTAGCTACAGGCGGTATTTTTGGCCAAATGGGTTTATTGATGAACCGCAAAGTGCGGTTTCCAGCTCGTGCACTTGAAGATACCTTAACGTATTGTATTAATGTTAATACCTTCAACGAATACTGTGATAAATACGAAACCTTTGCTGACTTTTTCGAAGTGGATGGCAACGTACGCTTGCACCAAGCAATAGTAGAGCAAGCCGACAGCAATGATTTAACCACCGCAAAAGTTAAATCATTATTACATCGCGATGTAGTCACTGTTACTACACAAACCCCCATACAAGACGTCGCGTTTTTGATGACACAAGAATCGGTCTCTTCAGTACTTGTTACTGATATAGAAAAACAAATAAGCGACGATCCAGAAGAAGACGACGGTCAAGTCGTTGGAATTATAACCGACAGAGACATTCGCACTAAAGTGGTCGCCCAAGGGTTAACATATGATACACCCGCCAAAGAAGTAATGACATCAAGCTTAGTACTACTTGATAGCAACGCCTATGTGTTTGAAGCCGTTTTAGCCATGCTAAGAGATAACTTACATCACTTGCCTGTGGTACATAAAAAGCGACCAATAGGGGTGATATCTCTATCTGATATTTTACGCTATGAATCACAAAGTAGCTTATTGTTAGTACGCGGTATTTTAGCTCAGCAATCGGTTGATGACTTAGTTCATTACGCCCGCCAATTACCTAATGTGTTTGTGCGTATGGTAAACGAAGATGCTAATTCGCATATGATAGGGACCGCTATGGCAGTAATAGGACGTACCTTTAAACAGCGCCTATTAGCCCTAGCAGAAGAAAAATTTGGCGAGCCGCCCATTCCTTATTGTTTTATTGCGCTGGGCTCAATGGCACGGGATGAGCAGTTAATTGTAACCGATCAAGATAATGCACTGATTTTAGATAATAGCTTCGATGAGGCATTGCACGATGAGTATTTTCAAAACTTATCAGACTTTGTGTGTGATGGCTTGGCTAAGTGTGGCTATACCTATTGTGATGGTGAAATTATGGCCTCGTTTAAAAAATGGCGTATGACCCGCGAACAATGGCAAGAAAAATTTGCTAGCTGGATGGCCGAGCCCAAACCGCAAGCACTGCTCAATAGCTCGATATTTTTTGACTTAGATGGTGTGTGGGGTAAGTTAAAGTGGGCCGATGAGCTTAAAACGCTGGTGGCAAAAGAAAGCAAAGTAAATAAACGCTTTTTAGCTAACCTTGCTGCTAATGCTCGCAATCGAACGCCACCATTGGGATTTTTTAACGGCTTTGTACTTGAGCACAATGGCCAACATAAGCGCTCAATGAACTTAAAACGTCGTGGTACAGCGCCGCTATCTGATGTGGTTCGCGTTCATGCATTAGCGGTCGGTTCACGTAAACAAAATTCGTTTGAGCGCTTAGAGGATATTATCGAGGCTAACTTATTACCCAAAGGCAAAGCACAAGATTTGCGTGATGCATTTGAATATATTGCCACTGTACGTATTCGCCATCAGGCATGGCAGATAGAGCAGGGGGAAGCGCCCGATAATGATTTAGATCCGCATTTACTCTCACCATTTGAGCAAAGTAATTTAAAAGAAGCTTTTGCGATTTTAGAAAAAGCGCAAAGCTTTTTAAAGTTTAGTTATTCTGCTCATTCAGGTGTGAAATAAGTTATGGCTAAATCACCGTTAGATTGGCCACGTCGTTACGAACAGCTTTTACATAGTGCGCAAAACTCGTTGCTTAAGGAGTTTTATAAGCAGGCATTTACCAATCAGACTGCTCCGCTTAAAGACGTACCTTTTGTGGCGCTAGATTTTGAAACAACAGGTCTGGACGCTAATACCGATGATATTGTTAGTGTTGGGTTAGTGCCTTTCAATGTTAATCGTATTTACTGTAAAGAGAGCCGTCACTGGGTAGTACAACCACGACGAGATTTGAGTGAAGAGTCGATTGTTATCCATGGTATTACCCACTCAGAAGTGGACGAAGCTCCCGACCTCAATCGAATTTTAGCCCCACTTCTTGATGCACTTAAAGGGAAAGTGGTGGTGGTGCATTATGCTGCCATTGAGCGCCACTTTTTTTATAATGCGCTGCTCACACGTATAAAAGAAGGTATTGAATTTGCTTTAGTCGACACTATGGAAATTGAAAGGCGAGCGCTTAGAGCGCGTCAAGGGCTACTAGGTAGGCTATTTAATAAAAAACTAGGTTCATTACGGTTAAGTGATACAAGGGAGCGTTATTCCTTGCCATTGTATCAAAACCATAATGCACTGACTGACGCTTTAGCCACCGCAGAATTACTGCAAGCTCAGCTGAGTTATCATTATCGGTTAGATACGCCACTGAGTGAAATTTGGCTTTAGCGAAACGTTATAAAATATTATAGGAAAAATAGAGTAAAAAAAACGCCGCAATTAGCGGCGTTTTTTAATGTAGGGTATTATTTAACTGGGCGAGGCTCAGTTCGTAAACCTAAAATTAAGCTTACACACATTAATAGCAAAACAATGGTAAACGGTAGACCGGTTGAAATAGCCCCTGCTTGTAGTGCTTCAATCGCTTGAGTACCACCAATCCAAAGTAATGCAGCAGCAATTGCGCCCTCAACAGTAGCCCAAAAAATACGCTGTGGTACCGGAGCATCAATTTTGCCACCTGCTGTGATTGAATCAATTACAAGTGATCCTGAATCAGAAGAAGTAATAAAGAATACCAGTACTAATACAATAGCAATGAAAGAAAGCACACTCGCCATTGGCATTTCATCAAGCATTTGGAACATCGCCATAGGGACACTTGTTAGACCGTCAGTCCCAAGAGCACCAATACCATTAACTACTTGGTCAATTGCGATGCCACCATAGATAGACATCCACAGGATAGTAACCGCTGTTGGAATAAGTAATACCGCGGTTAAAAATTCACGGATTGTACGACCACGCGAAACACGCGCAATAAACATACCTACAAACGGTGACCATGAAATCCACCAAGCCCAGTAGAATACTGTCCAACCATGCATCCATGTTTCATCTTCACGTCCATGTGGGTTACTCAATGGAATAATGTTCTCTACATACCCCATTACCGTGTTAGGGATATTACCCATAGAGACCGCAAAACCAACTAAACATACAAATACTAGTAATACTAAAGCAATGAGCATATTTACGTTACTAAGTAATTTAACGCCGCCATCAATGCCTCTAATAACAGAGACGACTGCTAGTAATGTAACACCTGTAATAACCAGAATTTGTGAACCTACGCCACCTTCAAAACCAAACACATGATTAATACCGGCAGAAGCTTGTTGTGCACCTAGCCCAAGTGACGTTGCTAAACCAAATAAGGTTGCTAATACAGCTAAAATATCAATTATGTGACCAGGCCACCCCCACGCTTTATCACCTAAAATTGGGTAAAAAATCGAACGAATAGAAAGAGGTAAGCCTTTATTGTAAGTAAAAAATGCTAACGAAAGCGCAACTACAGCATAAATTGCCCAAGGGTGAAGACCCCAATGGAACATAGTAGCACCCATTGCCATTTTCGCGGCTTCTGGTGTGTTAGCTGTTACATTGAGCGGCGTTTCATACCAACCAGTGTAGTATGCAACTGGTTCAGCAACCCCCCAGAACATTAAGCCAATACCCATACCTGCAGCAAATAACATTGCCAGCCAAGAAATACGAGAATGCGATGGTTTAGCATCGTCACCGCCTAAGCGGATTTGCCATATGGTGAAAAAATTAAAACTAAACAAAAAATAACAAAGAAGTTGGCAGCCCACATAAATAAGCCGTCAAAATTATTAATAATATCGGTTTTGATACCATTTAGTGTTGTTTTAGCTACTTCGGCATCTGATACTAGTACGGCGATTAAAAAAAGTGCTATTAACCCTGCACTGATCCCGAATACAGGGTTATGTATATCAAATCCCCACTTTTGTACGTTGTCTTGACCTACGGTGTAGTCCGTATTATCAATACTGTACTTGTCATGATTCTCGCTCATGCAATACCTCATTGGTTAATGAAACAGGTTGGCTTAATGCCAGTTTTTTATAGTTCACTGTATTCGTCTTATTAGATTTATAACTAAAGCTAATAACACGAATAGTTAGAAGACTAACTAATTTAATTGCCCATCATACCTTTACTAATAGGGGAGTTAAATATTAAATGCAAAAGATTTAACACTTTGGCAAAACTTTAAGCTACTTTTGTCTTTTTATTGTACATATCTGGCAGCTGAACAAATGATAACTAATGTGTCAGCTAATTATTTTATAGTCGTATATAGCATTGAATGCAAAGCTAAGTGAATGAATATTCGGCCTAATCAGACAAGTAAATAACTAAAAAAACGCTATTGAATACGTAAAAAACTAAGTCAGCGTTTTAAAATCACTATTCATTTATTAAATGATTTTTTAATGACATTTTAACTATGTTTTTATGATTTGGGATAATGAGCTAGATAGATATTGTTCATGAGGTTAATGAAAAAGCGAGATTGAAATAGTTTTTATAAAAAGCGACTAAATCTTACTGTTTAAACTAAATTGGTCAAAGGTTTATTTCACCTTTGCGATTTAATTTACAAAAATGGCAAATAAACGCTGCGCTTGTAAAGAAGTGACAAATAACAGTGATTAAACATAAATGATTAAATTGAATGGTTTTGATTTCTCATTTAATTCTTTTAGTGGAATAAAATTTCAAGAAATTATTCATTAAGACAGCGAAGAAAAGCTGCAGTTTTTAAGCTGCAGCGTAGATAGGGGGGTAACTATTTTTTATATGCTTCATTGTGAACGCCTGCGGCGCGTCCAGATGGATCTGCATTGTTTTGAAATGATGCATCCCAAGCCAGTGCTTCGGGGGTTGAACACGCTACTGATTTACCATGTGGTACACAGTTAGCAGAGGCATCGCCCGGGAAGTGCGATTCAAAAATACGGCGGTAAAAATACGCTTCTTTTGAATCTGGCGTGTTAATTGGGTATTTAAATTTAGCATTCGCTAGTTCTTGATCTGTTACTTGCTCATTTACAAATTCTTTTAAGGTGTCTATCCAGCTGTAGCCAACACCATCAGAGAATTGTTCTTTTTGACGCCATAACACTTCGTCTGGTAGGTAGCCATCGAAGCCAGCACGCAAAATATGTTTTTCAATTTTTCCGTCTTTACACATTTTAGCTTCTGGGTTGATGCGCATTGCCACATCAACAAATTCTTTATCTAAAAATGGCACGCGTGCTTCAACACCCCAGGCAGCCATTGATTTATTAGCACGTAAGCAATCAAACATATGCAGTTTTGATACTTTACGGTTTAGCTCTTCATGAAACTCTTGTGCATTGGGTGCTTTATGAAAATATAAATAACCACCAAATAATTCATCGGCTCCTTCACCTGAAAGCACCATTTTAATGCCCATAGCTTTGATTTGGCGTGCCATTAAGTACATAGGGGTTGAGGCACGAATAGTAGTTACATCATAGGTTTCAATGTGATAAATCACTTCTTTAAGAGCATCAATACCTTGTTGAATAGTAAAAATAATAGGGTGGTGAATAGTGCCTATCATATCAGCCACTTTTTGCGCTGCAGCTAAATCGGGTGAGCCTTCTAAACCCACTGAAAACGAATGCAGTTTAGGCCACCAAGCATCACTTTCATCGTTGTCTTCAATACGTTTTGCGGCAAAATGTTGAGAAATAGCAGAAATAACCGACGAATCTAATCCACCAGATAGTAATACACCGTAGGGTACGTCACACATTAGTTGGCGTTTTACCGCGGCTTCTAGAGCATCTTTTACATCTTCTGCCTTGGCATCGTTGTTCTTAACTGCGTCGTAGCTTTGCCAATCACGTTGGTAGTAAGGTGTTAATTTACCGTCTTTGCTGTAAAGGTAATGCCCCGGTGGGAACTCCTCAATATGTTTACAAATAGGTGAAAGCGCTTTTAGCTCTGATGCTACATAAAAGTTGCCATGCTCGTCGTGGCCTGTATACAGTGGAATAATACCAATGTGGTCGCGACCAATTAGGTAAGCGTCTTGCTCTTCATCATATAAACAAAAGGCAAAAATACCATTTAAGTCATCTAAAAATGCAGGCCCTTTTTGTTTATACAGGGCTAAAATAACTTCACAATCTGACTGGGTTTGAAAATCAAACTCGACTTCTAAATTAGCGGCAAGCTCTTTGTGGTTATAAATTTCGCCATTTACCGCTAAAATATGCGTTTTTTCTGGGTTGTATAATGGTTGCGCACCGCTTGATACGCCAACTATTGCTAAGCGTTCGTGCACTAAAATTGCTTTGTCTGATGAATACACCCCTGACCAATCAGGCCCGCGGTGGCGAAGCAGTTTGGACATTTCGATTGCCTGAGCGCGTAACTGGCTGGGATCCGATTTAATATCGAGTACGCCGAATATTGAACACATAATTTTTCCTCATTCCTATTAAGTGCCTACGATAGCGAGTTTGCTAAAGACTAACCTTGTTTTATCAGAAATAAATACCTAAGTCACACGGCTTTTTTAAAATAATAAGAATAATTTATGCACCAAATAAATTGGCGTTGCACCAATGTGGTGATATTGGCAAGGAGATTAAAATGCAATGTGCAATTTTTAATTTAAAATTACATTAAAGTTAAATTAAATTGCAACAATTAGTTCGCCTTGCACCAAGAAAGTGCAAAGCGAAAAATAAATAAATAGCGGTTGAGTTACTCAGTGAGTGAGCGTGAGTGCACTATTAATTAATCCCAGTAGCGGCTTAAACTCAGCTTAAGTTGTGCTAGGTGAGCATCGAGCTTATTTTTTGCAGCATTTGCTTGCTCAAGTGATACAAATTCAAAGGTGATTGGATCGGCAGTTCTAAATTGTGCAAACTGATGTAAGTCGGCTTCTATCACATGCGCTATTAAAGGATAACCCCCCGTTGTTTGCCCGTCATTTAATAACACTATAGGATTGCCATCAGGTGGAAGCTGTATGCTCCCAGGTGCTACGGCTACAGAGGGCAATGAAAGTGTATGTTGCATAATATCAGCATTTTTATGGTCTAGGCGTACGCCCATACGATTACTATTTGGATTAATAGTAAATGCGGTATCACAAAAAGCATTAATGCACTCGGGTGTTAGTAGCTCATAATGAGGACCAACATGTAAACGGATAATATTACGTTTTGGCGGGGTAAGGGCGCCCTTATTACATAACCAAGGTTTAGTATAAGGACTTATGGCTACCACATCGCCACTTTGCAGTGCACGGCCATTAAAGCCTCCAATGGCTGCCCCTAAATCGGTAGATTTAGAACCCATAACCTCTGGGCATTCAATACCGCCTTTTACTGCAATATAAGCACGGGAGCCACCACGGCCAGTTGCAAATTTAAGTGTTTGCATTGCTTTTATTGGGTAACTCCAGCCTGGATAAAGTGGGTGTCCATCAAGGGTTGCTTTGAGGTCGGCTCCATGAAGGGCAATAACGGTATCACACTGAAATTGCAGTTCGCATAAACCCACGGTTAATTCCAGCACGGCAGCGTTGTCGGTGTTATTTAATAAACGGTTCGCAATAATGTGTGCATAGGTATCAAGGCTGCCTGAGCGGCTTACCCCTAAATGTCGAAAACCCACACGGCCTAAATCTTGGATTGTTAGTTGAATACCGCTCTTGATTACTTTAATCATTGCTTACTCCTTTTACAGGCACAAACTCTATGGTATCGCCAGGTTTAAATAAGCAAGGATTAGCCGCTTTAGAATCAAATAAGCAGACATCAGTGTGAGCTATAATATGCCAACCACCTGGCGAATCTTCAGGGTAAATACCAGTTTGATCTGCTCCAATAGCAATTGCGCCTTTAGGTACACTCACTCGCGGGTTATCGCGCCTTGGGGTAAATAACCGTGAGTTGAGCCCATGTAAATAAGGAAAACCGGGAACAAAGCCTAAAAATAGAACGTGATATAACTCTTTACTATGTAAGTTAATCACTTCATCAATTGTGAGTTGATGATAGTTAGCTACGTAATCTAAATCTTCACCTTGGTAGTAGGTATTAATTTGGTGGTGCTGGCTATCAAACGGGTAATCATCCACTTCATCCCATAACTTAGCTAAGGTGTTGTACCATTTATTAAGCATTTCTGAGGACTTTAAATACAAAGTTAACGAGTTCATAGCTGGTACCAAATCGATAAATTCATTGCTGTTTTTACAGTGTTGGGCGAGTGCCCAAAGCTTTTTTTGCGTTGCAAGTATGTGTGGTTCGCTGTAGTGAGAAACATCAAAAAGCAGGCTAGAGTTCGTTAAAATTTTTATACTAGGAATCATGCTCATATCGATAACTCATTAATATTAATTACATTTAAGCTATCACAGTCGTTGAACTATTACGATATTAATAGACAAGCTCGGATCGAATAAACTCCCTCATTCGTAAAGTTTTGTTGTGTGTGAAATTAATTGTTGAGTTTACAGGTCTGCTTTAGGGTCTGTTGACCTTTGCGGATTAAAATTGTTCAAACTAGGAGCGGTTTAATCGCGGCGCGAGTTTTGGAACCTAGTGGGCTAAGTAAAAACCGAGCAACAAAGACTAAATTGTTCAAACTAGGAGCGGTTTAATCGCGGTGCGAGTTTTGGAACCTAGTGGGCTAAGTAAAAACCGAGCAACAAAGACTAAATCGCTCCTAGGCAGAACCCTTCGGGCAGCGCCTGTTTGGCATTGATGCTGCGTTATCGCCTATTTATGGGGAATAACCACACTACATAGGCTCTGCCTTGCCTAAACACCAAACAGACTGCTGCAAATTTAACCTTGGAAGGTCAACAGACCCTAGAGTAACTAAAACTAAGAGGTAATCGTATGTTTAAGGGGTTAATATTAGCTACATTTGCTATGTTGGGATTACTAAGTACGATGAGCGCTATCTCGTCAGATGAGGTAACTAAATCCAGTGATTTAGATGCCACTATGCATGTAGAAAAGCTAGTGCTTGGCTCGGGTTGTTTTTGGGGGGCAGAAAAACGCTATGAAGCACTTAATGGAGTACTCGATGCAGAGTCGGGCTATGCCGATGGGCATGGGTTTAAACCAACCTACAGGAATATAACTAAGCTATCGCGTCGCTTTGATGAAGATAACTACGCTGAAGTGGTGCAGGTTACATTTAATAGCAATATTATTTCGGCAAAAGAGCTGCTGCAAAATTATTACGAAAGCCACGATCCGACTCAAAAAAACCGCCAAGGTAATGATGTAGGCACACAATATCGCTCTATTATTTTAACTACTAGTGACGAGCAAGCAAACACCGCGATTGCTGTAACACAGCAGTACCAGCAGTTACTCACCAAAGCAGGTTATGGAACAATAGCTACACAAATTAAGCCACTAGAGCAATTTTATTCTGCTGAAGAGTATCATCAAAATTACCTTGAAAAAAATCCAAACGGTTATTGCCCAGACCATTCAACCGGCGTTGTTTTTAGTCAAGATGAAAAGCAGCAGGTTGATAACACTGCATTGTCGACTGGCAAACAAATTGTTATTTTAGACTCTCGCGATTACTGCCCTTACTGTGAAAAGTTTAAAGCGGCGGTAGCCAATGACTACAAAGGCACAATACCAATGACATTTCGCCATGCTGATCAGCTTAGCGGCTTAACTATCAAAAGTGCAACTTGGGCTACACCCACCATACTATTTTTAGAAGATGGAGTAGAAGTGTATTCTCGCCAAGGTTATATGGATGCCGAGCTTTTTTATAAAGCGCTAGGTGCATTTAAACTCGGTGACAGTGAAGCTTATAAAGTAGCGTTTAACGCTAAAACCGACAGCCCATATTGCAAAGAATACGCTATTTTTAAAAACACCCCCGATGGCATTTTTATCGATAAACTCAGTGGTGAACCCTTGTTTGATACCCGCGACAGATTTAATTCGGGTACTGGCTGGTTGTCGTTTACACACCCTGTAAAAGACAGCGTAACGCAGCATGAAGATAACAGTTGGGGAATGCAACGTATTGAGCTTAAATCTAAAAGTACCGGGATTCATTTAGGGCATTTATTCCCGGGTGAAGGGCCAAATGGTCAAGATAGATATTGTATTAATGCCACTGTATTAGAATTTGTTGCTCGTGAGGAAATAAACAGATCAGATGATGTTTAAGCTAATTAGCAAATAGGCAAATTTTAAGCAAAAAAAAGCAGCGATACTTAAAAGAGGTCGCTGCATTTCAATTGACAACATCTTCACACACAATAAAGATTCGGGGGGTTGTATTAGTAATAACTAATGCTGAATTATTGTTGCTGATGTGAATGTAAATAAAAACAACTCAAGCTCAGTCACCACCGAACTTGAGTTGCTTTTTACACTGACAACATCTTCACACACAATAAAGATTCTTATATTTATTGGCGGGTGTAAGCGTAAAATAAAAACAACCCAAGCTAAGTCACCACCGAACTTGAGCTGTTTTTTACACTGACAACATCTTCACACACAATAAAGATTCTTTTTTACTAGCTTGTTGTTACAAACTAATTAAATTTGGTTTCAGTAACGCGTTTTATTATTTTTGGTCGTTGCTGATTTGTTGAGTTAACTTTAGAGCTTTTACTCAATTTCGACAAGCGATAAAAACAAAACTAATAAGTGAAAAAAACTAATCTATAAATTCAGTCAACAAGTAGCTGCTCAAGTGGTTGATAATGCTGGTTATATTTTATTTTTTGAGGTTTACGTGAGACACGAAAAAAATATTTTAAAAAGGTCGTAAATAATTAAACGCCCATAAAAGGGCGTTTAATTAATAGTCACTTTGTTTGTCTGAAGGTGTTAATTACCCACTTGGCAAACAAATCGAGCGGGTGGTTTGCTGTACTAGAGCCGTGTTGTACCAAGTAGTATTTATCTTTGGTGGTAAGGGGTTGTTCAAACAGTTTATAAAGCCATTGCTCATCCAGCCAGCTTTGGCTAATTGGCAGAGGAATAAGTGCAATGCCCATTCCTTGTTGCGCCGCTCTTGCTACACCAAACATACTATCTATTTGAATAATTTGTGTTGGTGAAAAGTCATCAATTCCAACTTTTTCTGCCCACTGATGCCAAGCCCAAGGCCGTGCTTTATGCACAATAAGCGGCACTTGATTAAGCGCTTGGCAATGATCGTTTTGCCATTGTTCAAGTAGTTTTTTATTACATGCTGGAATATATTCTAAATTAAATAACTCAGTAGCCAGTCCATCAAGCGGTTTACTTGAAGATAAAATTATAGATAAATCACTTTGGCGAGTTAGTTCTTTGCGCGTTTTGAGGGTATCCATGTGTAAATTAATATTAGGGTGCTCGCTGGTCCATTCACTGAGCTTAGGCATTAACAATTCACTGGCAAAAAATTCGGGCAGGGTAATGGTTAAGTTTACATTTTGTTGTAACTGACTAAATTCATTAATGGTGCTCTCTAGCATATTTATAATTGGATAAATTGCTTCAAAAAAGTTTTTACCTGCAGGCGTTAAACTAATAGAGCGAGTTTGTCTTTGAAATAAATCAATGCCTAGCTGCTCTTCTAGCTGTTTAATTTGGTGGCTTACAGCCGAGGGCGTTAAGTAAAGCTCTTTAGCAGCATGTTTAAAACTTAAGCTTTTTGCGGCAAAACAAAAAGAGCGAAGGCCGCGAATAGGTGTTTGCATGGTATCCAGTATAAAGTTATTTCAATCGCCTAGTAATAGGCAATAATTAAACCAAAAATAAAAACTAACTATATCAGCAATTTATTTATTTTATTAGGTCGAATTCACCTAAGTGGTGCGTTAAATTGTCACTATAGTGCAAAAACTAAAATATAGACAAAAAAAATCCCTCTTACGAGGGATTTTGGGTAACTCAGCGCCATTGGCACTGGGAATGAGGTCGGTACAGAGTGAAATTATGAGTGGTTTAAAACACCATCTCAGGAATATCACCATTAACAAGCAATTTACCTGCCGTTTTGCTAATAATTTCATCAACTGATACGCCTGGTGCGCGTTCTAGTAAATGAAATGCGCCGTCTTTTACTTCTAGAACGGCTAAATCAGTAACTATTTTTTTAACACAGTTAACGCCCGTTAGCGGTAACGTACAGCTTTCTAATAACTTAGAGTCGCCGTGTTTACTGGCATGGGTCATGGTAACAATAATGTTTTTTGCACCTGCGACTAAATCCATCGCTCCGCCCATGCCTTTAATTAATTTTTTAGGGATCATCCATGAGGCTATAGAACCGTTTTGATCTACCTCAAACGCGCCCAGAACGGTTAAGTCTACATGACCACCCCGTATCATGGCAAAACTATCTGCACTATTAAATATAGCTGCACCGGTAGCTGCCGTCACGGTTTCTTTACCCGCGTTGATCATATCCGCATCAACAGTGGCTTTAGTAGGGTATTCGCCCATGCCTAAAAGACCATTTTCGGACTGTAGCATAACTTCTATGCCATCGGGTACATAGTTTGCGACGAGTGTCGGAATACCAATGCCCAAATTAACATAAAACCCATCTTGTAACTCTTGAGCTACGCGCATTGCGACTTGTTCACGTGATAATGCCATTGTTAGTGCTCCTGCTTAATCTCGTGTGGTAACACGTTCAATGCGTTTTTCAAAGTTACCTTTTATAACGCGGTTAACAAAAATTCCTGGCGTATGTATTTGGCTTGGCTCAAGTTCCCCTGGCTCAACAATTTCCTCTACTTCTGCAACGGTAATTTTACCCGCAGTAGCCGCCATTGGATTGAAGTTCATGGCTGTATGACGAAATACTAAGTTGCCGTAGCGATCCGCTTTCCATGCTTTTACAATAGCGAATTCACCGGTAATTGACTCTTCTAAAATATAAGGGCGACCATTAAACTCTTTTACTTCTTTACCCTCAGCAACCGGTGTGCCGTAACCTGTGGCTGTGTAAAAAGCAGGTATTCCTGCACCACCAGCACGCATTTTTTCAGCAAGAGTACCTTGTGGCGTAAGTTCTACATCAATCTCGCCACTTAGTAGTTGCTGTTCAAACAAGGCATTTTCGCCAACGTATGAGGCGACTACCTTTTTAATTTGCTTGTCGTGCAGTAACAGCCCTAAACCAAAGTCATCAACACCACAGTTATTGGAAACAACGGTTAATTCTTTAGTTTGCATTTTTTTAATTTGGGCAATTAGACCCTCAGGGATACCACATAAGCCAAAACCACCGGCTATTATTGTATCGCCGTCTTTTAAACCTTCCATTGCAGCTTCATAACTAGAAACTACTTTATCAAAACCGGCCATGAGTCACTCCTCATTCTGTGCTATATAATTATTGTGCGTGTAATGCTGCAGAAACCTTGCTAGCAGGTTGTTTGTTCAGTGCACTCGTAATTTGCCAACCTGCCTCAGCAAGCCTTTGTAAATCAATTCCATGCTCAATGCCAAGCCCTTGCAGTAAGTATACAACATCTTCTGTGGCAACATTTCCTGACGCGCCTTTGGCATATGGGCAGCCACCAAGGCCGGCAACAGCACTGTCAACCGTTGCTATACCAAGGTTTAGCGCAGCGTAAATATTTGTGAGCGCTTGCCCGTATGTGTCATGAAAATGTACAGCAAGTTTAGATTTATCAATATGTTTAAGTAGCAATGTAAGTAGCTCTATTACTTTAGCGGGTGTGCCAATACCTATGGTGTCACCTAGGCTAATTTCATAACAGCCCATTTTTAAGAGTTTAGCAGCAACAGCCAGTACAGTATGAGGGTCAACATCTCCCTCATACGGGCAACCTAACACACAACTTACATAACCGCGTACGCGAATGTTATTCGCCTTTGCAAAAGCCATAACTTCACTAAAACGCGCCAAACTTTGCTCAATAGAGCAATTAATATTTTTTTGGCAAAATGCTTCGCTCGCTGCGGTAAATATTGCAAATTCTTTAATACCTACAGCATCTGCTGCCTCTGCCCCTTTTAAATTAGGGGTAAGGGCACTGAGATTAACCTCAGGTAAATTAAGTGCGCTTATTACTTCACTAGAGTCTGCCATTTGTGGCACCCATTTAGGTGAGACAAACGCACCAGCTTCTATGTCTTTTATGCCTGCAGCGGCGAGTGCGTTAATAAGCGTTATTTTATCAGCAGTTTCTACAGCGGCTTCATTTTGAAGTCCATCTCTGGCGCCCACTTCAACAATGCGCACTGCTTTAGGTAATAATGAACTCATATTAAGCGGGTTCCTCTGCTGTTGTGTCTTCAACTATGGCCAGTAAAGCGCCATGGCTTACCAGTTCACCCTCAGCAAAACAGTAACTTTTTAATACGCCATCATGTGGGGCATTAAGCGTGTATTCCATTTTCATTGCTTCAATTATAACCACTGCATCGCCTTTAGTAATGGTACTTCCCACCTCTAACAAGTGTTTAACTACAGTACCATTAAGTGGCGCAGCAAGAGGTAATGCCTCATTTTCATGTGAGCTGATGAAATGTTTATCAACACATTCAAACTTAGTTTGCAGTGCTTGGTTCATTACAGTAATGGCATTATCAACGTGGCTAACATGCGCAGTGTGTTTAGCGCCATTAATCGATACGTTGCAGTAGCCATTAGTTAACTCACCTTGCACTTCAAAGGTGTTGTCATTAATGGTCATGCTATAGCCCTGCGCGGTTTTTATTGCGTTTAAGGGGGTATCGCTAAATGGAATGTTAACTTGTTGCGGCGCATTTAAACTAAACCCATGTAATTGTTGCCATGGATTTGCACTACTTGTATTACTACCAAGTGATGCTAAATACGCAAAACCTGCAATTAAGCGGCTAGTTTGTAATAAAGACGGGTCAATAGTAACTAACGCTTCACCTTGCTCTGCAATAAAGTGGGTGCTTGGAGCACCTTGTTTAAAGCGTGGATGAATCGCTAAATTATATAAAAAGCTGATATTAGTGCTAAATCCGGCTAAATGAAATTGTGTTAATGCTTGTTGTAAACGGGAAAGTGCTTGGTCGCGGTTATCATCATGAACAATCAGTTTGGCAATCATTGGATCGTAATACGGGCTTATTTCATCACCTTGGGCAATACCAGTATCAATACGTACATATTCACTGTTAGCGGGCGTAAATAGTGCCTCAATAGTGCCAGAGCACGGAATAAAGTCATTACTTGGATCTTCAGCGTAAATACGTGCTTCAAAGCTGTGGCCTTGTAGCTGAATATCTGCTTGCGCTAAAGGTAACGCTAAACCACTGGCTACATTAATTTGCCAATTAACTAAATCAACGCCGGTGACCATTTCACTCACTGGGTGCTCTACTTGCAAGCGAGTATTCATTTCCATGAAAAAGAACTCATCACCACAGAGTAAAAATTCCACAGTGCCAGCGCCTCGGTAGTCAATTGCTAGGGCACATCGTACTGCGGCTTCGCCCATTTCTTTTCGCAATGAGTCTGATAAACCGGGGGCAGGCGCTTCTTCAATCACTTTTTGATGCCGACGCTGCAATGAACAATCACGATCACCTAAATACACACAGTTGCCATAGTTATCAGCAAATACTTGTACTTCAACATGGCGTGGTTGGTCAACATAACGCTCAAGCAAAACCAGATCATTACCAAAACCGGCAATAGCTTCACGTTTAGCGCCTTCTAATGCGCTTATAAACTCACTGGCTTTTGAAACAATACGCATGCCTTTACCACCGCCACCAAAGGCCGCTTTGATAAGCACAGGGTAGCCAATTTTTTCAGCCTCAGCTTGTAAAAAGCTAGGGTCTTGTTTATCGCCATAATAACCTGGCACCAAAGGAACATTAGCGGCTGCCATAATTTCTTTTGCACGGGTTTTAGAGCCCATAGCTTCTATGCTACTTGCTGGTGGCCCAATAAAGGCAATGTTATTGGCTTCACAAACATTAGCAAATTCGCTGTTTTCAGATAAAAATCCATAACCAGGATGAATGCAATCGGCGCCACTCATTTTGGCAACGTTAAGTATTTTATCTGCAACTAGGTATGAGTCTTTACTCGGCGCTGCACCAATATGGTAGGCTTCATCCGCCATTTTCACATGTTGAGCGTTTTTATCTGCATCTGAATAAACCGCAACTGTGGTCAAGCCCATTTGCTTTGCTGTTCGCATAATACGACAAGCAATTTCTCCGCGATTAGCAATCAGAATTTTTTGTAAGTGTACTGTGTTCATAATGCGTCCTAGAGTTGCCATTGGGGAGGGCGTTTTTCAAAAAAGGCAGTTAGACCTTCTTGACCTTCGTCTGATACACGAATTTTGGCTATACGTTCTGCAGTGAGCGCAATTATTTCGTTATCGACTTCTTTGTTTGCCACATCATTAATAAGCGCTTTAGCTGCTTTAACCGCTACCGGGCCATTATCTATCAGCGTTTGTAATAGGTTATCCAGTGCACAGTCTAAATTCCCTGTAATTTGGTGAACTAGCCCCAGCTGTTTGGCCGTATGCGCATCAAATACTTCAGCCGTTAAAAAGTAACGACGAGCAGCGCGCTCACCAATGGCTTTAATTACATAAGGGCTGATCACAGCAGGAATAAGGCCGAGTTTCACTTCACTTAAGCAAAATTGAGCGTCGTCTTTACTGAGCGCGATATCACAGCAAGCAATTAAGCCCAATGCGCCACCAAATGCTGCGCCTTGTACCGCACAAATTGTAGGGTGTGGGCTTTGTGCTAAAACTTGCATTAACTTAGCCAGCTGCATTGAATCGGCCAAATTATCGTTATAGTTGTTATCTGCCATCGATTTCATCCAGGCTAAATCGGCACCGGCTGAAAAGTGTTTACCCTCAGTTTTTAATACAAGGGCACGAATATCGAGCGTATTAGCATGTTCAATACATTGAATAAGCTCATGGATAACGTCGCTATTAAAGGCATTGCGTTTTTCTGGGCGACTTAAAACAAGTACAGCCACATTAGATTTTGTTATTTGTAGTGTTACTGACATTTTAAGCTCCCATTACATTCTAAATACGCCAAATTTTGATTCACGCTCAGGAGCATTTTTAGCTGCGCTAAGTGCAAGCCCAAGAACATTGCGTGTATCAGCAGGGTCAATAATGCCATCATCCCATAAACGGGCACTGGCATAATATGGGTGACCTTGCTGTTCGTATTGATCAATGATTGGCTTTTTAAAATCGCTAATTTGTTGCTCGTTCATGCTTTCGCCTTTGCGGGCTAAACCATCTTGTTTTACTTGCGCCATTACACCAGCGGCTTGTTCACCACCCATAACCGAAATACGGGCATTCGGCCACATCCACATCATGGTCGGTTCAAACGCGCGGCCACACATACCATAGTTACCTGCACCGTATGAGCCACCGATTAAAATGGTAAATTTGGGTACATCGGCACACGATACCGCCATCACCATTTTAGCGCCGTGCTTAGCAATGCCTTCAGACTCGTATTTTTTACCAACCATAAAGCCAGTAATATTTTGTAAAAATACCAGTGGAATGTTGCGCTGAGCACATAGTTGAATAAAGTGCGCGCCTTTTTGTGCTGACTCACTAAATAAAATACCGTTGTTGGCCACTATGCCTACGGGATGACCATAAATGCTGGCAAAACCTGTTACCAGTGTTTCACCAAAGTAGCGTTTAAATTCATCAAACGATGAGTCATCAACAGTACGGGCAATGACCTCACGGACATCAAATGGCTTTTTAAGATCAGTACCGACAATGCCGTAAAGTTCGTTAATATCAAAACGAGGGGCTTTTACTTCTTCTAGTAATGGTGAGGTAGGGCGCGAATAGTTAATTCGTTCAATACACTGGCGAGCAATCGATAACGCATGAGCATCGTTTTCAGCGTAATGATCGGCCACACCTGATGTTTTACAGTGTACATCGGCGCCACCAAGCTCTTCTGCAGTAACTACTTCACCGGTGGCAGCTTTTACCAGCGGCGGACCAGCTAAAAAGATAGTGCCTTGCTCTTTTACAATAATACTTTCATCGGCCATAGCAGGAACATACGCACCACCTGCAGTACATAACCCCATAACCACAGCAATTTGTGGAATGCCTTTACCCGACATACGCGCTTGATTATAAAAAATACGACCAAAATGCAGTTTGTCAGGGAATACGTCGTCTTGCTCAGGTAAGTTTGCGCCACCTGAGTCAACTAAATAAATACACGGTAAATGACAACGTTCGGCGATGTCTTGAGCGCGTAAATGCTTTTTAACAGTCAGCGGGAAATAGGTGCCGCCTTTTACTGTCGCATCATTAGCAATCACCATACATTCAAAGCCTTTAACGCGACCAATACCTGCAACCACACCGGCACAAGGAATATCTTGTTCATAAACGCCAAAGGCAGCAAATTGCGATATTTCTAAAAATGGCGAGCCTTCATCTAGCAAAGTGGTAATACGGTCACGGACAAACAATTTACCGCGGCCTTCATGGCGCTCTTTTAGGGCAGCGCCGCCGCCTAAACGTATTGTTGCTGCTTTACTGCGTAAATCATCCACTAGCGCCGACATGTTGTTGTGATTTTGCACAAAATTTGGATCATGCGGATTAACGCTCGATTTTAAAATCGTCATAACTAATCCTTAGCGGCTTTCAGTGAATAATTCGCGACCAATTAACATACGGCGTATTTCAGAGGTGCCCGCACCAATTTCATATAATTTCGCATCACGCAGTAAGCGACCTGTTGCGTATTCGTTTATGTAACCATTGCCGCCTAAAATCTGAATTGCATCTAATGCCATTTTAGTTGCAAGCTCAGCAGCGTATAAAATTGCGCCAGCAGCGTCTTTACGGGTGGTTTCGCCGCGATCACATGCTTTTGCTACTGTGTATACATATGAGCGAGCTGCGTTCATTTGTGTATACATATCAGCAATTTTGCCTTGTATTAACTGGAATTGACCAATAGGGCTGTCAAATTGCTTACGCTCATGGATGTAAGGCACCACAATATCCATACACGCTTGCATTATGCCAAGTGGGCCAGCCGCTAAAACAACACGCTCATAATCAAGGCCACTCATAAGTACCTTAACGCCTTCGTTTAAGTTACCTAAAATATTTTCTTCAGGTACTTCACAGTTTTCAAATACCAATTCACAGGTATTTGAGCCACGCATGCCGAGTTTGTCGAGCTTTTGTGCGGTTGAAAAACCAGGAAATGTTTTTTCTACAATAAAGGCTGTAATCCCTTTAGCGCCGGCGTTTAAATCTGTTTTTGCATAAATTACCAACGTATCAGCGTCAGGGCCATTAGTGATCCACATTTTATTACCGTTTAAAATGTATTTATCGCCTTTTTTCTCTGCTTTGAGTTTCATAGAAACAACATCAGAGCCCGCGTTAGGCTCACTCATCGCCAGTGCACCAATGTGCTCGCCGCTAATTAGTTTAGGTAAGTATTTTTCTTTTTGTGTTTGTGAACCATTACGGTTTATTTGATTAACACACAGGTTAGAATGCGCACCGTAACTTAAACCAATAGAGGCACTTGCACGGCTAATTTCTTCCATGGCAATAACGTGCTCTAAATAGCCTAAGCCAGCACCACCAAACTCTTCATCCACGGTCATGCCAAGCACGCCCATTTCACCCATTTGCGGCCAAAGTTCATTGGGGAACGCATTATCAAGGTCAGTTTTTTCAGCTAGTGGGGCAATTTCTTGACTGGCAAAGCTGTTTACGTGACTGCGGATCATATCTGCAGTTTCGCCAAGGCCAAAGTTCATTTCTTTATATAGTGAAATAGTGCTCATGATTAATTCCTGTGTGTTGATGACGTTGTTATATTTTATTCATCTATTTTGCTAAGCGTGTCGCGACAGCGACGTTCAGCGGTGACCAGTTCCATAAGAACCACTTTAATGTCATCCATCTGTTGTGAAAGATCGGCTTTTTTCTCACTGATAAGGTCAAGCATAGTAACTAACTGTTTTGCACTTGATTTATCAGCATCATACAGTTCAAACAAACGACCTGTTTCAGCTAAGGTGAAACCTAAACGTTTACCGCGCAGTATTAGCTTAAGGCGTACCTTGTCGCGCTTTGAGTAAATACGTGTTTGACCATTGCGCTCTGGCGATATTAACCCTTGGTCTTCGTAAAAACGGATAGAGCGGGTAGTAATATCAAATTCTTTAGCCAATTCACTAATGCTAAAAGTTTGTTCGTTTTTAGCCGGCTCGTTGGCTGAATTTGCAAAGTTTGTTTGATTATCTGATTTCATTGTAATGTTTACCTCATTCGAATAACTCCAATATAAGTGAAGTTTACGTAAAGGTAAAGTGCGATCTGGTTGTTATACTTTAGACGTATAAAATAAAAGCGGAAATACAGCAGAAGTTGAGTGTTTATAAACGTTATAAGCCAGTTAGACAGTATGTAATAAATTTTTAGCAAGCTAACTTTACAGTTTTTACACTAATTAGAAAGTTGATTTTAGATTTACGTTGGCGTAAACGTAAATTTTATGTATGCTCGTATTTATCAGATTAGTTTAAACATTAAGCTAAACATAATAAAACATGTTTGCGTTAATTGAAAATGGAGCCTTTTATGTCTTTCGAAAGCGTTGTAATTGTAGCAGCAAAACGCACCCCAATGGGTGGATTTATGGGCGCACTAAGTGATGCGCAGTCTACCGAATTAGGTGCTACGGCCATTGCAGGCGCACTTGCTCAAACGGGTTTAAGCAATGATGCAATTGATGAAGTAATTATGGGCTGCGTATTACCAGCCGGTTTAGGCCAAGCACCTGCGCGTCAAGCAATGCTTAAAGCGGGGCTTGCACTAAGCACCGGCGCTACCACTATTAATAAAGTATGTGGCTCGGGTTTAAAAGCAGCGATGTTAGCGAATGATTTAATTAAGGCCGGTTCTATTGAATCAGCAATCGCTGGTGGTATGGAAAGCATGACCAATGCACCTTACTTTATTCCTAAAGCCCGTGGCGGTATGCGTATGGGACATGGCGAAATTAAAGATCACATGATGAGTGATGGCTTAGAAGACGCCTACGACAATAAAGCAATGGGTTGCTTTGCTCAAGATACAGCCGATGAATACGGTATTGGTCGTGAGCAAATGGATACGTTTGCACTGGGTTCATTAAGTAAAGCAAACGCAGCCATAGACAATGGTAGCTTTGATAGCGAAATTACTCCGCACACTATTAAAACGCGTAAGGGTGACATCACCGTTTCAATTGATGAGCAACCTGGCAACGCACGCCCTGAAAAAATACCAAGTTTAAGAGCTGCATTTAAAAAAGACGGCACTATTACTGCCGCTAATTCATCGTCTATTTCAGATGGTGGTGCTGCGCTAATACTAATGAGCGAATCAAAAGCAAAAGCTGAGGGTTTAACACCACTTTGCAGAATTGTTGCTCACAGCACTCATTCTCAAAAACCAAGTGAATTTACTGTAGCCCCAGTGGGCGCAATGAACAGCGTACTTGAAAAAGCAGGGTGGACAACCGCCGATGTTGATTTATGGGAAATTAATGAAGCGTTTGCCATGGTCACTATGCTGGCTATTAACGAATTAAAGCTCGATGAAAGCAAAGTTAACGTGAATGGTGGTGCGTGTGCACTAGGCCACCCAATTGGTGCTAGTGGCGCACGTATTTTAGTAACACTTATTCATGCGCTTAAAAACCGAGGCCTCAAAAAAGGCGTTGCGTCTTTGTGTATAGGTGGCGGTGAAGCCGTTGCTATGGCAGTCGAAGCACTTTAACTGATAACAAAGCCGCAGCAACTATAACAATCACAGCGCTGCGGCAATTAAATTGACTCAATAGGATTTATTATGCACCAAGTACCCTTACTAATTAACGGCGAGTTCGTTCAGTCAACGTCAAATGAATTAATTGATGTTGTAAACCCAGCTAATCAAGAAGTGCTCGCGCAAGTGCCATGCGCTACAGACACAGAGATGGATGCGGCGATTGCATCAGCAAGCGAAACATTTAAAACATGGAAAGATGTGCCTATTACTGAGCGTGCGCGCATTATGATGAAATACGCGGCGCTATTAAAAGAAAACCATGATGAACTAGCCACTATTATTTGTCATGAGCTAGGCAAAACGTTTGAAGATGCAAAAGGTGATGTGTGGCGTGGTATTGAGGTAGTTGAACAAGCTGCTAATGCGCCGTCGTTAATGATGGGTGAAACCATGGAAAACGTAGCACGCAAAATTGATACGTATTCTTACATGCAACCACTGGGTGTGTGTGCAGGTATTACGCCATTTAACTTTCCGGCAATGATCCCATTGTGGATGTTCCCACTGGCAATTGTGTGTGGTAACACCTTTATTTTAAAACCGTCTGAGCAAGATCCACTTACTCCTATGCGCTTAGCTGAGCTATTTATTGAAGCGGGTGCACCTAAAGGCGTATTACAAGTAGTACACGGTACAAAACCACAAGTTGACCGCTTATTAGAAGACAAAGCCGTTCGTGCTATTTCATTTGTGGGTTCATGTGGTGTAGGTGCCTATATTTACTCTAAAGGCACACAAAACTTAAAACGTGTTCAAGCGTGTGTTGGCGCTAAAAACCACATGGTAATTATGCCTGATGCGAGTAAATCGCATGTTGTTAATAACCTTGTGGGTGCCTCTGTAGGTGCAGCAGGTCAGCGCTGTATGGGTATTTCAGTGGCGGTATTTGTTGGTCAAGCAAAAGACTGGGTTGATGAAATTAAAGCAGGCTTTGAAGGTGTACGCCCAGGTGTTTGGGATGATGCAGACGCGGCTTATGGCCCACAAACATCACCTGCTGCAAAAGCACGTATTTTATCACTGATTGCTGATGGTAAAGCACAAGGCGCTACCTGTTTAATTGATGGCTCTGATTTTAGCGTTAAAGGTTACGAGCAAGGTAACTGGGTAGGTCCTACGTTATTTACTGATGTAACCAAAGAGATGAACTTGTACAAAGAAGAGATTTTTGGCCCAGTATTGGCGTGTATGTTTGTTGATACCCTTGAAGAAGCCATTGCGCTTATTAACGAAAGCCCTTACGGCAATGGTACCTCACTATTTACCTCAAGTGGTGCGGCTGCACGTAAATTCCAACACGAAATTGAAGTAGGCCAAGTGGGTATTAATGTGCCAATTCCTGTGCCTTTACCATTTTTCTCGTTCACGGGTTGGAAAGGCTCATTCTACGGCGATACTCACACGTATGGTAAACAAGGTATTCGTTTTTACACAGAAACCAAAACCATTACATCTCGCTGGTTTGAAGATGATATCGCTTCAGGTCCAAATATGAGTATTAATCTTAAGTAACATTTTAACCGCATAATTAATAAAAAAGAGGGGCACAACACACAGTGTTGTCGCTCCTCACTAATAACTCCCTTGATGGGATGCACCGACAACAAACAAAACACAACAAGAGGTCTACCATGGACTTTAACTTATCTGAAGATCAACAAGCTTTTGCGCAAACTGCGCGTCAATTCGCAGAATCTGAACTAGCACCACATGCAGCTAAGTGGGATCGCGAACATATTTTCCCAAAAGACACAATAAAAGCCGCTGGTGAGCTTGGTTTTTGTGGCTTATACACACCAGAAGAAGCCGGTGGCTTAGGTTTATCTCGTTTAGATTCAAGCATTATTTTTGAGCAACTTGCACTGGGTTGTACAGCAACTACAGCTATGCTGACCATTCATAATATGGCAACCTGGATGATCGCAAGCTTTGGTACCGATGCAGTAAAAGATAAATATGTTGAACAATTGGTAATGGGCGAATTACTGGCATCGTACTGTTTAACTGAGCCAGGCTCTGGCTCTGATGCTGCGTCATTAAAAACTAAAGCAGTTCGTGATGGCGATGAGTATGTTATTAACGGCTCAAAAATGTTTATTTCAGGCGCCGGTGAAACAGAAATTTTAGTTGTAATGGCACGTACAGGGGCAGATGGCCCAAGTGGCATTTCAGCGTTTGTTGTACCAGCAGATGCAAAAGGTATTGAGTACGGCAAAGCAGAAGAAAAAATGGGTTGGAATGCCCAGCCAACACGTTTAATTAGTTTTGAAGATGTACGAATTCCAGTAGCAAACTTGTTAGGCCAAGAAGGCGAAGGCTTTAAGTTTGCCATGCAAGGTTTAGATGGTGGCCGTATTAATATTGCCACTTGTTCTATTGGTACTGCACAAGCGGCACTTAATACTGCTCGTGAATACTTAAAAGAGCGTACCCAATTTGGTAAGCCATTGGCTGCATTTCAAGCGTTACAATTTAAAATTGCCGATATGAATACCGAGCTTGTAGCAGCGCGCCAAATGGTTCGACTCGCGGCGTTTAAACTTGATACTAACGACAGTGAAAAAACCACTTATTGTGCTATGGCTAAACGCTTTGCAACCGATGTTGGTTTTACTGTGTGTAACGATGCGCTGCAAATTCATGGGGGCTACGGTTACATAAAAGAATATCCACTTGAACGCCACGTACGCGATGTACGTGTTCATCAAATTCTAGAAGGTACTAACGAAATTATGCGCGTGATTATTGCGCGTCGTATCTTAGCCGAATCAGCCAGCGAAGTTTTATAAGGAGATTAGTATGTCAAATCCTAGCATTGAGTTAACTATTGAAGGCCATGTAGCTATTTTAACTATGTCGAATCCGCCAGCGAATACCTGGACGAAAGACACTTTAGTGGCGCTTAAAGACACAGTTAATCAGCTCAACACCAATAAAAATATTTATGCATTAGTACTGACTGGTGAAGGCGAAAAGTTTTTTAGCGCCGGTGCTGACCTAAATGTATTTGCAGGTGGCGATAAAGGTGTCGCCGCAGATATGTCATGTGTATTTGGTGAAGCGTTTGAAGCGCTAACTAATTTTAGAGGCGTGTCGGTTGCAGCCATTAATGGTTATGCAATGGGTGGCGGGCTTGAAGTAGCGCTTGCTTGTGATATTCGTATTGCAGAAGAGCAAGCACAAATGGCATTGCCTGAAGCAAAAGTGGGTTTATTACCCTGTGCTGGTGGAACGCAAAACTTAGCATGGTTAGTGGGTGAAGGCTGGGCAAAACGCATGATTTTATGCGGTGAGCGCTTAAAAGCCGATAAAGCGCTGCAAATTGGCTTAGTGGAAGAAGTAGTTGCACAAGGTGAAAGCTTTGCTGCAGCACTAAAACTAGCAAACCAAGTGGCAGAGCAAAGCCCATCGTCGGTTGCTGCATGTAAAACATTGATTCAAAAAGGGCGCCATCAGCCAATGGCAAATGCATTGCCACTGGAGCGAGAGCTGTTTGTTGGTTTATTTGATACCGAAGATCAGCAAGAGGGCGTGAACGCCTTTTTAGAAAAACGCAAAGCTAATTGGGTGAATGGCTAATGAGTGAATTAACCCGTTTAAATTCAGCTGATGCTGCCGTGGTATTTGAAACGGCAACCACAGACAATGGCCGACTCATTGGTTTTGCTACGCTTAACGCGCCTAAGTCATTAAACGCGTTAAATTTTGAGATGATCAGCTTACTCGAGCCACAACTACAGCAATGGGACAAAGACGATAACATTGCATTAGTGGTTCTTAAAGGCGCAGGTGAAAAAGCATTTTGTGCCGGTGGCGATGTAGTGAGCTTGCACACAGCAATGAGTGAAGGTAAACCGAGCTCATTGGTTGAAGAGTTTTTTACTCAAGAGTATCAGCTGGATTACCTAATTCATTGCTACAACAAACCCATTTTAGTCTGGGGTAACGGTATTGTAATGGGCGGCGGTTTAGGTTTAATGGCCGGTGCCAGTCACCGTGTGGTTACCGAAACATCACGCATTGCCATGCCAGAGCAAACCATTGGGCTTTACCCTGATGTAGGCGGCAGTTATTTTTTACATAAAATGCCCGCCCATGTTGGTTTGTTTTTAGGGCTGACCTCGGCATCTATAAATTGTGAAGACGCTAAGTTTGTATCGCTTGCCGACCACTTTATAAATGCCGATAAATACCCAGAGCTTGTTGAAGCGTTACTCAATACTAAATGGGGTAAAACAGCAAGTTTAAACCACGACAAGCTAAGTAACTTGCTTATTGAGTTAGATAACAACTCTAGCCGTATGCCTAAAGGCAATTTAAAAGCTAACTTATCGCTAATTCAAAAGTTAGGCGACTTTGACACGTTACAGCAGCAGGTCGATTACATTTTAAATCTAACCACAGATGACAAATGGCTACAACGTGCACAAAAATCGTTGGCGCATGGTTGTCCATTAAGTTGTGCTTTAGTGAGTGAGCAGCTTAAACACAGCAAAGGCAAAAACTTAGCTGACTGTTTTAAAATGGAATTGGGCATGTCGGTTCGTGCTGGCGAAGTGGGCGAGTTTCAAGAAGGTGTACGTGCCTTACTAATCGATAAAGACGGTACGCCACAGTGGCAGTTTAAAACCTTAGCTAATGTGCCAAGCGAAGTAGTAGAGAGCTTTTTTGCAAATCGCTTTGGCGAGGAACATCCGCTAGAGCCGTACTTTTCACAACTAAATTTACAAGGGTAAAGCGATGAGTAAACTTAATATAGGATTTATTGGTTTAGGAAACATGGGCGGCCCAATGGCAGCAAACTTAGTTAAAGCAGGCCACAGTGTGCGCGTTTTTGACTTAAGTGCAGAGGCCGTTAAAGAGCTTGTGAATCATGGGGCTAGTGCGGCGCAAAGCGCCAGTGACTGTGCGCACGAGGCTGATGTGCTAATTAGCATGCTACCGGCAAGCAAACATGTTAAATCACTTTATTTAGGCACAGACGAGCAATCGGGTTTAATTAAAGTACTGAGTAAAAGTACGTTAGTGATTGATTGTTCAACCATAGATGCACAATCGGCTCGTGATGTAGGCCATGCCCTAAGCGAGCAAGGTATTGCGTTTGTTGATGCACCGGTATCGGGTGGTGTAGCAGGCGCAACAGCGGGCACGCTTACGTTTATTGTGGGTGGTGAGCAAACCGCATTCGATAAAGCCAATACGGTATTAGTCGATATGGGCAAAAACATTTTCCATGCTGGTGATATTGGTGCAGGGCAAGTTGCAAAAATATGTAACAATATGCTGTTGAGTATTTTAATGGCGGGTACCAGTGAAGCCATTCAAATGGGAATTAATAACGGCCTCGATGCAAAAGTACTCAGCGATATAATGAGCGCAAGTTCGGGTCGTAACTGGACGTTAGAACTTTATAACCCCTGCCCAGGTGTTATGGAAACCGCACCAGCTAGTAACGACTATAAACCTGGCTTTATGGTCGATTTAATGGCGAAAGACTTAGGCCTTGCTATGGAAGCAGCGCAACAAAGTAATTCACTAACGCCAATGGGCTCAATGGCTAAAAATTTATACACTATGATGCAGCACCAAGGTGCAGGCAGTGATGATTTTAGTGCCATTTTTAAATTGTTTTCGAAGTAGGAAAGTATCGTGGAAATAAAAAATAATACCGTAGTTATTACCGGTGGCGCACAAGGCTTAGGTTTTGCAATGGCGCAAAAGTTTGCCTTAATGGGCGCTAATATTGCCTTAATTGATATGGCGCAAGCCCAGTTAAATGAAGCAACCGATCAGCTATCTGCATTAGCTGGCGTAACAGGCACTATTAAAGGCTACAGCGCCAATGTAACCGTTGAAAGTGAAGTTGAAGACGTATTTAATACCATTAACAGTGACTTTGGACACATTGGGGTATTAATTAATAACGCCGGCATTTTACGCGATGGCATGTTTATAAAAGCCAAAGACGGCAAAGTGGTTAAAAAAATGTCGCTTGATCAATTTCAATCAGTGATTGACGTTAACCTTACGGGCGTATTTTTAGCAGGACGCGAGGCGGCTAGCCACATGATTGAATCAGGCAAAGGCGGCGTAATTGTAAACATGTCGAGCGTAGCGCGTGCGGGTAATATTGGCCAAACTAACTATGCAGCCTCAAAAGCAGGTGTTGTGGCATTAACCACTACATGGGCTAAAGAGCTTGGCCGTTTTGGTATCCGCGTTGGCGCCATTGCCCCAGGTGTTATTAGCACCGCCATGACCGATGTAATGAAGCCCGAAGCAAAACAACGCATGCTTGCTGTAACACCAGTAGGGCGCTTAGGTGAAACCGTTGAAATAGCGCATACTGCTCAGTATATTATCGAAAACGACTTTTTCACTGGCCGTGTAGTAGAGATAGACGGCGGCATACGTTTATAACTTGTCAGCTCTAATTTAATCATTTAAAGCACAGCTCTTTGAGCTGTGCTTTTTTGTTTCAAATCGGAGAGTTTATAATCTTGAAAAAGGTCTGATGTATCGGTAAACGCAGTATCTCCATTAATCGCATACCACTGCCATAAAGTAATCCACAGGGTAAATAATGCTTCGCAGATCACACTTTAAAAAAATTATTTATTTCTTGTTGCGTTAAAACTACCGGTAGTTTAGTTGCTCGTTTGCTCTTAATAAAACTTAATGATAATGAAAGTGGCTTTTTAATTACTTCTTTAAATAAAAAGCTCAACGCATTTAAGGCTTGTGTTTGAGTGTTAGGAGCAACATTTTGTTGGTTGACTAAGTGATTCAAAAAAAGTTCGACCTCATTGTCTCCCATCGTTGTTGGGTGCCTCATAGAGTAAAACGAATAAATGAAGCTATCCAGTATAAATACGCTTTAATGGTACTTTTAGCATAACGCTTTAGATACATTTGTTCGGCTATCATAGTTAAAAAAGGTGATTTTATGATATGAATCTTTAGTAAAAAAGTAACTGTATATATAGACAGTATTTGTTGTTTTATCCAATATTACTGATCTCCACCATTTTGGTGTATTTCTACATTAAGGGAAAAAACTTAAAGTTAACTAATTGTTTACAGGTGTTTATTTGATGGTTAAGATAAATGAACTGTAATATATGGACATTTGTCGGTTATAAAACGACAAATGTCGTAGACAAAATTGTTAGGGTTCTTTTTAGAGTATGGATAAAATTGCATTTTACATTTATTTCGGGCTAATGGGGTTAGCATTTTGCATTACAGTTTTTTATTTTCTACCGGTGTTCTTAAATGAAATAGACAAGTCTATTAAAAGAAAGCATTTTATAAGAGCTTTGAATAAAGCTTACGAAATCGAACCTCCCAAATGGGAGCATGTGGAGATAATTGCCAAAGCAAACCGTCTCAATATGGAATGTAAGAAAGAGGCTCTCGAAACTATGTTGAGAGCAACAATAACTACAAAAGAAGAGTTCACAGAGGATAAATTATCTTATTTAGAAAAACAAATTGAGAAAATAAAATCTAAAGAGCCTTTTGAAGGGATTCCCGACAATATAAAAATTCATTTAGAGCATATAGAAAATATGTCTTCTGGAAATGGCTATGATTTACAGCCATTAGCTAATGAGCTAAGGGAATATAATTTATCGAAAATAAAAGAAAGGAAATTCAATAAGTTTATTGCGGTTATTAGTTTGTTAGTTGGCTTAATCGGCACGGTATTTGGTGGTATAAGTTACTATGAAAACGATAGTAGCGAAGCAGCTATAGTGAACCCTAACAAGGCCTTAAAGTCGGATTCGTAATAGTTGGCACTATTCCGCTTCGCTTAACATTTTAGCCAACTATTACTCACCGCTTCCTAACAGGCGTATTTTTAGCAGGGCGCGAAGCGGCAAGCCACATGATTGAATCAGGCAAAGGCGGCGTAATTGTAAACATGTCGAGCGTAGCGCGTGCAGGCAATATTGGCCAAACAAATTACGCCGCATCAAAAGCGGGTGTTGTGGCACTAACCACTACATGGGCTAAAGAACTTGGTCGTTTTGGGATCCGCGTTGGCGCAATTGCCCCTGGCGTTATTAGCACCGCCATGACCGATGTAATGAAGCCAGAAGCCAAACAACGCATGCTTGCTGTAACACCAGTAGGGCGCTTAGGTGAAACCGCTGAAATAGCCCATACCGCACAATATATTATCGAAAACGACTTTTTTACTGGTCGTGTAGTAGAGATAGACGGCGGTATTCGTTTGTAAACTAATGTTTATAAACGTATGAGTGTTAGTTGATTTAAAAGCACAGCCCTTTGGGCTGTGCTTTTTTTGTTTTAAATCGCAGCATTATAATTTAATCATGGTTAGAAACAGGGGTTTCATAAACGATATTTAACTTAAAAAGAAGTGCTGTGTATATAGACAGTTAATGGTGTTTTGTCCAATAACATTATTAAAAGTCGTTTTGGTGTATTTTAACAACGATAAATTTATAACTTGCGTAATAACTTGTTTACATAAAAGTTATTTAGTGGAATTATTGAGCAATGTAATATACGCCGTTTTGGGGTTTTATAACCCCCAAAAGTGGTGTTCAATAAGCTGTTAGCTTTAGAATGGAAGCTATATGACAAAAGAGCAAGACTGCAATAGTCGTAATATCCCCCTCCCTATTCAGCGCGAGGTGCGGCAGAGGTGTGGTTTCGGCTGTGTTATTTGCGGAATGCCTCTCTATGAATATGAACACATGGAAGAGTGGGCTAACGTCAAGCGTCATGTTGCTGAAGAAATAACACTACTATGTGATCAACACCATAGAGAGAAAACTGGTGGACTTCTCCCTAAAGAAGTAGTTAGAGAGGCTGATTCAAATCCATTTAATCTACGCGAAGGTGTTTCTAAACCATACAGCCTTCATTTTTCGGGAAAGACTGCTGAAATTGAGATTGGTGGGAATAGTTTCACTTGCGAAGATCAAGGGTATGGAACAGCAATGGTACCTATAAGTGTAGATGGTACGCCTTTGGTTGGACTGGTTATGGCTGATGGACACTTCCTTCTAAATCTTGTCATTTTTGATGAGTTCAATGCTCCCGTTCTTCACATTAAGAATAATCAACTTTATTACTCCACAGAACCATGGGATATACAGCTTGTAGGAACGAGGCTGGCTGTTCGGGAGGCACATCGAAAGATACTTATTGAAATTGATTTTCAACCACCAAATAAGGTTGTGATTAATCGGGGCCGATTCTTAAGAAATGGTGTTGAAATTCTTGTAAAGCCAAGCAACATCTTGGTCACGAATAACGCCACGTTGATTCGTGGCTGTCGTGCCCACAATTGCCACGGCGGCTTGATCGTTGGTCATCATGAACAACGCATGGGGGGCTTTATGGCACTTGAAAGCCTTCCTAGGTATCTTGGTGATCGCTCAGAGGCGCTTAAATTTGAGCGCGAATCGATGGCTGAATTTAAAGCTAACAAATCAAGTAATGCAGACGGCGCAAGCGCCGCCGATTCTTGAGGCGTTAGCAATACAACAAACGGGGTTTCGCAAAATGAAGAGTCTACAAAAACTGGCTGGTATCGCAGCAATTTTCCAAGGGCTTATTTACATAGCAGCCTTTGTGTATTTTGGGGCTTTTTGGTCATATCCAGTTGATGGTAGTCCAGTCGAAAAAATGACCTACATGGCAGAAAATCAACTTCTATTTTCAATGATCTATTTTCTAATGTACGTGGTGTTTGGCATTTTTCTGGCCATACTCGTTATTGGTATGTATGAGAGGCTTAAACATAAAGTTAATCCCTTAATTACTATTGGATCTTTATTCGGGGGCATTTGGGTCGGTCTGGTGATCGCAAGTGGAATGATTTCGAATATCGGGCTTGATCATGCAATCGATCTGATGGATGCAAATCCAGAAAAAGCCCTTGATATGTGGATAATCGTTTCAGTGATAACAGAAAGTATAGGTGGTGGAAATGAATTAGTTGGCGGACTTTGGGTTCTATTGATTAGCGTAGCAGCTATACAAGAGGGCAGATTACCCCAGTCACTTAACTATCTCGGATATTTTGTAGGCATAGCGGGCATTGCAACGATTTATCCTGACAAACTATTTACTGAAATATTTGGCGTATCACAAATTGTTTGGTTTATTTGGTTGGGTATATGTTTACTAACCGAGGAAAATGCTAACAAATCAATCCAGCAGACCGCTAACGCGTCGGCTGATTGAGGCGTTGTACGCACAAGGAATTGATAAATGCGGTTAACTTTTTTACTACTTCTGTTAGTCAATTTTGGCTGCCTTGCTTCATCTTGCATCGTCACCGATGAAATGCGCGAGCAGTTCCAAGCATGGTGAGCAAAAGGGGCAAATCTTGACTTTAGGCATCATAAGAGCCAATTCTTCAAGCTTTGGCTAGTCTAAATCACTCGTCGTTCTCGATACTCTTTCATTTGCTGCTGTTTATTATTTTTAAAACACGTTAATTGTTTAAAACGGTAACTTAAGGTTGCCGTTTTTTTATGCCTACTATTTAAGTTTATTTTAAGCTTGCTCAGTTATTGTAGCTAATACTTAAATTCCAGAATCATTAAACCATTGAACTGAATTAGTAACTCATTTTATGTTTTAGATCATTAAATAGTGAGTGATTAAAGGTTAGCCTGTAAATGTATACTCATACGCATAAGTGGCTTTTAACTTTAATGCGTTTATTAGGAGGTATTATGAATTTTAAAAATACAGATACTCATTACAATACACTCTCTATAGCCTTGCACTGGTTGATGTTTATTTTAATTGTGACTGTGTACGGTAGTATTGAACTTCGCGAATTATTTGAAAAGGGTACCGAAACCCGTGATGCCTTTAAAATGTGGCATTTTATGTTGGGTTTATCGGTTTTAGCTTTAGTAAGCGTGAGGGTAGTTGCGCGTGTAGTGGGCGGCTCGGTACCAGCTATACACCCTGAGCCTGCAAAATGGCAAAATAAATTAGCTACATTTGTTCATATTGCGCTGTATGTGTTTATGTTTGCTATGCCAATTGCGGGTTGGTTAATATTAAGTATGGCAGGTAAACCTGTGCCATTTTTTGGTTTAGAGTTGCCTCCATTGGCAAGTGAAAACAAAGAGCTGGGTAAAACCATTAAAGAAATACACGAGACAGCGGGCGAAGTTGGTTATTACGTAATAGGCTTACATGCGGCGGCGGCTTTGTTTCACCATTATGTTTTGGCTGATAATACCTTTAAACGTATGATGTTTTCTAAAAAATAAACACATCACATATAGAAAGGGAGACCATGTGTCTCCCTTTTTATATTAATTAATGATTTGTACTTTTAAACCCAATTCTAAACCCGCCCCAATGTTTACCGTTTACATAAATTGGCACCGAGAGGTCATGCAGTATTTCACCGGTATCACGTTTATAGGTTTGTAATAAAAAGCTTTCGGTGTGGCTACCACAGCGAATTCCTGTCGGGTCATTAAAAATACGTTTAGTACGGTTGTTTACTAAATCTTTTTCAAAGTTACCGGTTAGGGCTTGGCTATAGCGTTTGTTATGAGTAGGAAAGTAGCCCTTAGTATCAACGGCTCCTGCAAAAATTATGTCTTTATTTTCCAGAATTGGTTCTTGAATAGCCGGCAGTGATTGATCTGTAAGTTTATCGTAATCGGTTGTGTACTTGGTTGGATTAGTATTCTCGATGGGTTTATAGTTTTGCGAAAAAAGTTGTTGCTGGGTTATTTTTCCGCTTTGGATCCAACCCTCAAAACATTCGCCAATTGCTTTACTGGCGTGTCTAGCCGATATCAGGATTGGTTTAAAGAATGCGTCATACTCTATGTTTTCAAGCTCTCTAAATATTGATTCTGATCCCAGCGATAAAGAAGACGCTTGCTGAGAAATTGTACTGCCTTTTTTAGTAACTTCGCCCAATAAACTACTGATGCTAGTGACTGAGCTATTTATTTGTGTGGTTGCATGCTGAAATGCAGAAACAGACTGATGCATACTATCAAGCGCGGTAGATGAGGCACCAATATCTTGGTTAATTGTTAAAAAGGATTGAGTCACGTTTTCAAGCTCTGATTTTACAGAAATACTTTGCTGTGAAACCTGCTTCATATCTTCATTGGTTTTTATACTGTTGGCGTTAATGTCTGTGAGCATGTCAGCAATTTGTTTGGTTGCTTCATTGGTTTTATTTGCAAGGTTACGCACTTCGTCGGCAACAACCGCAAAACCACGACCTTGCTCACCTGCACGAGCGGCCTCTATGGCTGCATTTAAAGCAAGTAGATTGGTTTGCTCTGCAATGTTTTGAATAACTTGGGTAATGCTTTGTATATCACTGGCACTTTTTAATAATAAATCTAATTGCTGGGCGACTTTATCTATAGAGCCTGATAACGAATCAATTTGGCTGGTGGCCGTTTGTAAGCGGCTATCGGCAGAGCTTGAGGCTTGCGCTGTTTGTACCATTGCTTGATTAATAGTGGTCATGCTGTCACTGAGTTCAGTACTATTTTGTGAAAGCTCGTGTGTGGCACGCCCGACAGTTTCACTCTCGTTATAACAAGCGTCTATTTCTTTAGATAAGCTATCAACATAAAATGACACTTCAGCTGCGCCTATGGCATTTTTTGAGGTGGCTTTGGTAATGTTTTGTGCAATTTTGTTATTGAACGACTGCACGGCACCTAGTGACGAATTGTTATTTGCTGATTCAGATTTTGCTGGTTTTATATAAAAAATTGCAGATAACAGCACTATAATTGCTGCAGCAATGGTGGAGAGCTGTTCAAAATAGAAAAGAAAACAAATGCTTAAATAAAAAATGCTGTAGAGCAGGTAGGTTATTTTCATTCCTTTGACCTCGTTACTAATTGTTCCTTCTATCTTTGATTATAAATCAAACAAAATCAAATAATAAACACACTTTTAAGGATTTATTAATAGTGATGTATTGAGCTCTATAAAACTGTTTTCGTACAAAAAGCGCCAAAGTAGTAAACCTACTTTGGCGCTTTTATTAGTATTAATAAACAATTAGTTAGCTAATAACCATTCGCTTAATAAGCGAACACCAAACCCCGTTCCCCCTGGTGAAAGCTCATCTTTACCTTTTTTCACTAAGGCATTACCTGCAATATCGATATGCACCCAACGGGTATCGCCAGCAAAATGCTCTAAGAAAGTAGCGGCTGTGGTTGCACCAGGGCCACCTGAACCTACATTTGTTATATCAGCAATGTCAGACTTCAACATATCTTTATAACCTAATGGTAAGCGCCATAGGTTTTCGTTTACTTGTTTACCTGCAAGGGTAAGTTGCGATACTAGCGTGTCATCATCAGAGAATACCGCTGCGTATTCATTACCAACAGCACGAATTTTAGAACCCGTTAAGGTTGCAACATCAATCATGATCTCTGGTTTGTAGTGCTCACGTGCATACCACATTGCATCACTTAGTACTAAACGACCTTCAGCATCGGTATTTAAAATTTCTACACTTAAGCCTTCAGCAGTGCGAACAACATCACCTGGAGCAACAGCAAATTGCGATACCATATTAGCTGCCATGCCCATAACGGCTACCACGTTTTTATCTGCTTTAGCTAACGCCATTGCTTTTACAGTACCAAGCACTGCAGCAGCACCGGCCATGTCTGATTTCATACGTGCAATAGACGCACCGGTTTTGATGCTATAACCACCTGAGTCGAACGTAATGCCTTTACCAACAAGGGCAATAGGGGCATCGTCAGAGCCTTTATAATGAGCTACCACTAAACGTGCACCTTGCTGGCTTCCTCTACCTACAGCTTCTAATGCGCCCATGCCAAGCTCTTTTAGCTCTTTAGGCTCTAACACTTTGATAGTAACACCTAACGACGCTAATTCTTTTGCTGCATTGGCAAAATCAATCGGTGTCATTTCTGTAGCCACTTCTGATGTTAAATCGCGTGCTAAAAATACACCTGCTTGAATACTCTCTAATTGGCTGTAAAGCTTGCGAGTTTGCTTGGTGTTATCAACATCAAACGTATAGCTAACTGTTTCAGTGCTTGGTTCTTTTTTGTAGTTTTCAAAACGGTGATCGCGTAGGTTTGCACCATGGGCAAAATTAGCAGCAAGTGCAGCGTTATCGTTTGCACCCGTTACATCATCAAAAATAACGCTGGCTGTGCCTGCTTTAGCTTTAACTAGGCGAGCATGAATATTGCCACCTAACTTAGCCGCTTTTGCTTTATTTAATTCGTCAGCTTTACCTGTACCTACAACTAAAATACGGCTGTAGTTACTTTTACTTGGCGCGACAAGTTGCGCGACTTTTGCGTAATCGCCAGTAAAGTTTTCTATATCGATAACACGTTGTAATTGGCCATCGAATTGTTTATCAAGTGTTTTAAATTGGCTGTTGCTGCCATCTTGGCTATAAAATACAACCAGCGTATTTGCGTCGCTGTCTACTTTTGTAGAAAAATTAAAGTCTGCTGCTTGTGCATTAATACACATACCCAGTGCAAGCGCGATTGAAGAGGCTTTTATAATACGTTTCATTTTTTAACCTAAGAATAATTTAAAGGGGTGTTTTACCTTATTTAGCCTACTGTAGTTAAGTAGGATACGGTGAAACAGCAAATAACAACGATATAGTTACTTTTTTCTGTTATTTTCGCTCTATAAATCATTTTCATTCGTTTTTATTGTCTGAGGCGGAATTTAAAATAATAAGCTAAAACTTAATCGGGCAGTTCTTGGCTCTATAGGGTGAAAGTGATTATCTTCAACGCCATCAATGGGCTCATTAGGTAAGCGCGATGAATAATAATAATCAATATCATGGTCTCTGCTGTTAAATAAATTCAGTAACTCAAACTCTACTTGCCAATGAGTTTGCTGATAACTTATAGAGCTATTAACTACGGTTAATGGCTCCGAGCGTTTTTCTCCGTCGCTTGTTAATGTGCGTTTACCTATATGGCGAATACGTAACGATGACTGCCATTGTTCTGTTAAATGCCAATTTAAGCCAGCGCTTGCGACAACGGGTACTGCACCTTCTATATAGTTTTTGACATTATTTATGCTTAAACGAGAGTGGGTAAATGATGCTTCAGCATCAAGACTAAAACTATTATTAACCCAATAATAGGCGCTCATTTCTATACCATAGCGCTCAGAGGCATCACTAGGCTCTGTATTACCTGCATCGCCAACAAATAGAAGTTCTGAGTCGAGGTTTAACCACCATAATGCAGCCGATAAGTTAAATGTTTTTGGTTCAGCAAACCTTAAACCAATTTCAGCGCCTTCACTTTTTACCAGTAAATCTACTTGCTCTGATTTATCTAATGTAACAGGGTCTACATTAATTGTTGCTCCACGAGCATCATTTGAATGAAATGACTGACCCCAATTAGCATAGGCGGCTACTAAATCGGTAAATTGGTAGTTTAAACTAGCTTTTAAACTCACTAAATCATCGTTTTGACTACCCGAATTAGCTGAAATATTGCTATTAACATCAACGTTATAGTAGTCGTATCGAATACCTAAGCTTGCTTCTAGATTGGTACTTAAAAAAAGCTTTGATCCCCAATGGGCTGAGTAACTAGTTTGATTTAAATCGTCTTGTCTTACTGTAGATAATCGCTTTCTTTTTTTTGTGTTATATAAGCCAACGTTATCAATGTTGGTATGATGAAGTGCTAACCCTGCCGTATGTTGCATGTTAATAGCTAGCATTTTGGCATCAAACTGATAATTAAATTCGCCACCATATACTTTACGACTGTCTTTTTGGTTAAATTGATCGCCATTAACAGGATCATTTAAAAAATAGCTAAAATTTGAGTATAAATCTAAGTCATAACTTATTGCGTATGTATTTACCTTTAGGTTTTCACCTTGCCAAACGGTCGATAAACTATAGCGGCTAGAATTGCCACCTAATGACGTATCTAAAGAGCCAAGCTGAGAAATTAACCCTTGAGAAACTGCGCGCTTAGGGATTTGGTCAGCTGAATTCCAGCTGTTGTCATAGGCCATAGCACTGAGGGTAAAATCGCCATTAAATGCTTTGCCAACATATCGAAGGAGTGCGTTTTTTTTATTAACAGCTTCATTAATATCATCCCATGGACCGGAGTATCCTTGCCACTCAGCTGCGGCCATTAGTTTACCTTTTGTAACATCAGTTGAAGCGAGTACTGTGGCTCGCTTGTAGTTATCTTCTCCAATACTAAGACTTACTTGTTGATGAGTTAGTGTATCTATAAGATTAAAATTTGCGCTCCCAGCTGATGAAAAGTCTCCTTGGGTAGCGCTATAAGATCCTTTCTGATAATTAATGCTTAATATAGATTCTGGAATAATAAAATTTAAATCGGTATAGCCTTGACCGTGCCCATGGCTAGGTAAATTTATTGGCATACCATCAATATTAGTGGCGAAATCTGTTCCGTGATCTAAATTAAAGCCCCTTATAAAGTATTGATTCGCTTTTCCTGAGCCACTATGTTGAGTTACTGCCATACCTGGGATCAGTTCCAACAATTCTGCACTTCTTAACATAGGACGTTGTTGAATCTCGCCTTGCCCAATAATACCGCTTGAGGCACTAATAGACTCGCCAATTAGGCTATCTCTGTGTCCGTAAACGGTTAATTTCTCTATGCTTGCTTGTGCATAACTAAACGGTAAAATTCCGAATGTTATAAATGCTAGTTTCTTCACGCTTAAAGTCCTTTAAATCATTATTCTTTAATTAGATGTCATTAAGCAACGGCCAGAACAGGATATTGGATGCAATATTTTTTATTATTTATGTTTTTATCAATCATATTTATAACTGCAGATAAAAACAAAGCTATAAGCTATTGTAATCTCTTTATATAAAACTAATAATCGAAGGGCGTTTTTACACCTTATTATTTTGAGTACATGCATTGAAAGCAAAAGAAATTCGCAACTTTTATATTAACGAAGAACAGTCTGTTTATTTGTTATCGCACCGTGATGCTAAAAAGCATCGCCAATGGCTTAACATTTGTATTAAACAGCTAACACTACTTGGTTATAAAAATGTTGAAATGATTGGCTCTGGTGCGTTTGGCTTTGTTTTTGCGGGTGATGATGAACATGGCCTGCCGTGGGTGTTTAAATTTTCAAGAATAACGCTGGCACAAAGTGTCCGAGATCGCCTTGAAGACGAAGCGTATATGCTGTCTCAAATTGATAATCCGCTAATACCAAAATTTTATGGTTTTGAGCGAATTAAAAAACAGGGCATTTTGATGATGGCTCGTGCAATAGGTGAAGACCTTGAAAAAGTATCGCTAAAGCAAGGGCGACTATCTGCTGCAAAAATAATGAACTTAGCGGTAAAATTGAGAAATGTATTGCTTGATTTACGCCATCATAAAAACGGATTGAGCCCACAACCTATTGTGCATGGCGATATTAAACCCTCTAACTTGGTGTGGGATGAAAAAGCCAAGCAGCTTTCATTGGTTGATTGGGGTAGTTCGGTATATGCCCAAGTAGATGAACAAGGCAACCCTATTGCCAGTAATTTTATGGATTTAATGTCGGGTGATTTAAGCACCACTAACGCGCGAATGGGTGATGTGTATTTTATTGGTGATGCACAAATGTCTGGTGAAAAGTCATCCCCTCGTTTTGATGAGCAAGGGGTTGCATCAACTTTGTATGCACTTGCATCGGCTCAGTCTTGTCGATTTGGCGCTCAGGCTATTCCGGCCAGTAGTTTAATGCTTCCTAAAGAGCTGGCGAATGTAATTGACGGCATGCTTTCAAAAGAGCGTAGTGTAAGGGATAAAGCCGGCGACTATTTTATGCGTAACATAGAAACTATGGCAAAAGCATTTTTACCAGAGCTACCAAAGGAAGACACTAAAGCACGCATTCCTTTTTGGTTTAGCCAAGATCCTGAGCCCGAAACCGTTGTATATAGTTCCCGCAAACAGTTTTTACGCCAAGCCGACCATAAACAGCAATTACTCGATGTAAACGATGCTCAGTTAGATAGGTATTACAAAGAATTTTTGTTTGATACTGGGGATACCGAAAAAGCGTTTTTAGCGTCAATTAGTCGCTTAGCGAAATACCCTGTAGTAGGGGGGCTGAGTTTTCATTGGAAAGATGATTCTTTGTATGTTGAGTCATCACTTATTATGCACGATGAAGCTTTAGCCACCGCGTTTACTGATGCGGTAAATAATACTGTAATGCTGGCACAAGCGATTAGTCAAAAAGGCTTATTTAAGTGTTGTTTATTTGATGCCCGTAAAACGATTCAACTAGAACGCGATGGCACCGGTGCGTTTAAATTTAACCAGTTACCTGAGCTTGACTATGAAGTGGTTAATGTAAAAGCCAGCGATGTAACCCGTCCGCACTCATATTTTGAAGATGGTAAAGATCCCGATGAGCAACTGCAACTGCCTAAAAAGGTGATTAAATGTGTATTTGAGCTAAACCAGATACATCATACGGGTTGTATTATTTTTGAAGCACTACCAGATAGGATGAAGATTCACCATTACTATCGATTACTCGATGCTAGTAAAGAAGTTGAATTTAAACGTTTGCTAAATAAACTCATGCAGTACGCGGTTAATATTACTGATGTTGGGGTCGCTGGTTTTATGAAGTTGCCGTATAAAAATACTCGCGAGTTTAGTTTATGCGAGCAGCAATCCAGCAATTATTATCCTAAAAATCCAAAACAATTACTTAATTAATAAATCACTCGCTGAGGCTGGTGGCTTAACAATAGAAAGAAAAAATAGAAAGTTAAATGGCAAAATCTAAACCACAAATTACATTAGAAAGTTACGGTATATATACCCACTGGGACAAAGCCAGTAAATCGTTACCACAAATCACGCAATTCACCACAAAGGTAACCGCGTGTATTGATGTGGAATTTGGCCTAATAGTAAATATCAAAAAAGCCAAAGGCGAAAAACTACATTATTGTATTTATCACCCAGGTATTATAGATACCAATGGCGAAGTAATGCTGCCTTTTGAGGGGAATGTATACGTTAAAGATAACGATTGGTCGTTTTATTTAGGCGACACCGTGTGGGAGCCTATAGAAGATAAAATAGGTAACTGGCGTATGACCTTATCATTAGCAGGAAAAGTCATTGCGGATAAAACATTTAATCTAACTAATGAACAGACCAAAACAGAAGATGATTTTTGGAAACACCGAGGCTATTAATTTCCTCAATAAAAAAAAAAGCTAACAATAAAGTTAGCTCTTTTATGAAATTAGCTTAGTTACCCCAAGGGTTACTTGAATTTGAACGTTGTTTACGAGTACGGGCACGTTGCTTGGCTGCTTTTTTCTCTTGAATACGCTTAGCATCAGAAAAGCTTAACTCGCATGGTTCACCTAGTTTATCGCCTTCAGGGATAATACGGTCGCGTGGAGGCAGTTCGTATTGTACGTCATCTGGGCGTGGTAAGTTTTTTAGGCGGTACAAATAGAAATTATCTACTTTTTGTTGTGCCCACTCAGTTTTACGTAAAAATTTAACTGCTGACTTAATGTCAGGATTATTTTTAAAGCAGTTGAGTTGTAAGTAGGCATGCAGGAGTTCCCACCCATATTGCTCAACCAGTTCTTCAACCACTTGCTCTAATTTAACGCCTTGCAGTGGGTTATTACTGAAAAGTTCTTGGTTGCTCATAGGTGTTCTCTCGTTATTAAAAATACGGCCAGTATTATAAATTTAATAACGAGAGTTTAATAGCAAAAAAGCTTAACTTTGACAATTAACCACAACACGACCACGAATTTGGCCCTGCATGAGCTGTTCGGCATTTTCAATAACCTGATCAAGTGTGATTTCGGTCGAAATTTTATCTAAGTAATCGCTACTAACTAGGGATGCTAAACGATCCCATGCTTCAACACGATCCGCTTTAGGACGCATTACGCTATCAATACCCATCAAAGAAATACCACGTAATATAAATGGCGCCACAGACGCTGGCAAATCCATACCTTGTGCAAGCCCACAAGCTGTTACTACACCACCGTATTTAAGTGAGGCACAAATATTAGCAAGTGTGTGACTACCTACCGAATCAATTGCAGCAGCAAAGCGTTCTTTTTGTAGTGGTTTACCTGAGTTTGAAAACTCGTTCCTATCAATTACATTAGTTGCACCTAATGATTTTAAATAGTCAGCTTGTTCCATGCGACCTGTTGCTGCGGTTACTTGATAACCTAGCTGGCTTAGTAAATAAATAGCAAAACTGCCTACGCCACCATTGGCACCGGTGACTAACACTTCACCTGAGTCAGGGGTGAACCCTTGTTTTTCAAGGGCAATCACGCTCAACATTGCTGTGTAACCGGCAGTACCAATTTGCATAGCTTGTTTAGCTGATAAGTTGGCGGGTAGAGGAATTAACCAATCGCTGCTAAGAGCCGCTTTTTGGGCTAGGCCACCCCAGTGTTTTTCGCCAACACCAAAGCCATTTAAAATAACCTTATCGCCAGCTTTAAATTCTTCACTGTCGCTGTTAGTAACTGTACCCACTAAATCAATGCCAGGTACCATAGGAAAGCTGCGAACTACAGGACCTTTGCCAGTAATGGCTAAGCCATCTTTGTAATTTAGGGTACTGTACAGTACGTCAATTAATACATTTTCGTTTGGTAAATCATCACTGTTTATGCTGCTTAAATTGGCACTGTAGTTGTCGTCTTGCTTATCTATAACAATAGCTTTAATAGGATTGCTCATTAGATTTCCTTTTAGACCGATCGTCTTTAAATTGATAATAAAAAATGCATCAACAGGGTCTGATGACCTTTGTAGATTAAAATTTGTTTAAATTAGGTGCGATTTAATTGCGGCGCGAGATTTGTAACCTAGTGGGCTAAGTAAAAACCGAGCAACAAAGAGTAAATCGCCCCTAGGCAGAACCCTTTGGTATTAATGCTGCGTTATCGCCTATTTATGGGGAATAACCACACCACATAGGCTCTGCCTTGCCTAAATACCAAACAGACTGCTGCAAATTTAACCTTGAAAGATCAACAGACCCTAATTAATGCGCGTAAAAACATTTCTGTGTATAAAGTCAGTGGCTTGCTTGATTGTGTTAGTTTAGCTCGCATTACTGCGCCTTCCCAACCAATCCAAAAAAATTCACTCATTTGTGTGGTATCAATATCAGCTTTAATAGTGTGTTGCTGTTGAGCCAAGTCTAAGCACTGTGTTAACTGTGCCTGCCAGGCATTGTAGCTTTGCATCAAACGAGCGTTAAAGTCGTCACTTAAATGGTTGAGCTCTTGATTTAAATTTCCTACCAAACAACCGCGTTTGTAATCATACTTTTGCATCCCAGCTATCGCACTTTGGGTAAAGTTAACAATTCGTTCTAGGGGCGGTACTTCAGGTTGCTCTAAATAAAACTTAAGTTTAGCTATAAAAAACGTGTCATACGCATCAACCAAAGCTAAGCCAAATGCTTCTTTATTTTTAAAGTAATGATAAAACGAGCCCTTAGGGACTTTGGCTTTTTTTAATATGGTGTCGAGCCCTGTGGCACTAAAACCAAACTCAGTGAGGGTTTCTAATCCCACA
This sequence comes from Pseudoalteromonas sp. US3C1013, assembly GCF_048401115.1. GTDB lineage: Bacteria > Pseudomonadota > Gammaproteobacteria > Enterobacterales > Alteromonadaceae > Pseudoalteromonas > Pseudoalteromonas undina. The sequence continues at coordinate 1,462,102 of NZ_CP183075.1, forward strand.
CGAAGGAGCAACGCTTTAGTATCTGCGTTGTCTCTGGCTATTTTGGGTGGGCGGCCACGCCTATTTGTAACTGATGATATTTTATTCATAACTTATATTAGACCGATCGGTTTTAAATAATCAAGTGTTTATTTGCAATCTTTTTAAAACAACGAAATCTGTTCATTTTTCGATTACAAATTAATGAGGAACTTTAGCTTATATTGCCAGTCACAAATATGACACTTATGTGTTTTTGAGCCGATATGTCGGAACATTTTAATAAAGTTATATAGGTTAAAGTTGACTAGGTGTGAGCAATAAATTTATTTTTTAATTAATTTATCATTGCATCAGCAGCTTAGTTAAAGTCAAACAAATTAATTGTATTTTGTGTTTGAATTAAACATTTTTGTTGGCTATTTATTAAATGTAGATGAACTTTATGCTACAAAAATATAAATATAAAGGTGAGGATTTTACCGATGAAGAGACAGAAAAGAGATCGTTTAGAAAGAGCTCATTCTCAAGGTTTTAAAGCAGGTTTAGCTGGTCGCTCAAAAGAGCACTGCCCTTATCAACAAGTTGATCCTAAGTCTGAGTGGCTTGGTGGTTGGCGCGAGGCAATAGAAAATCGCAATATGTATAAAACATAAACTCATAACGAATTAAAGCAAAAAGGCCTCCAAATGGAGGCCTTTTTGTTGCGTGTTTTAAACTTAAAACGCGCTGGTATCTTGGAACAAGCCTACCTTCAAATCTTTTGCTTCGTAGATCACGCGGCCATCTACTTCTACGGTGCCATCAGCCATACCCATAAACAATTTACGCTTAATAACGCGTTTCATGTCTAGACGGTAGGTTACTTTTTTAGCTGTTGGTAATATTTGACCGGTAAATTTAACTTCACCTACACCGAGTGCACGACCAAGACCAGGACCACCAGACCAACCTAAGAAAAAGCCCACAAGTTGCCACATAGCATCTAAGCCTAAACAACCAGGCATTACTGGGTCGCCTTTAAAATGACAGTCGAAAAACCAAAGGCTAGGGTCGATATCTAGCTCTGCAACTATTTGACCTTTACCATGTTCACCACCGTCATCGGTAATTGAAATGATACGATCCATCATTAACATGTTGTCACTTGGCAAACGACAATTTCCTTCACCAAACATTTCACCTTGACCACAAAGGATCAAATCTTCTTTTGTATAGCTATTTTTAGGTTCCATAACACTTTATCTTTGCTTAGAAATTGCCCCGTACTTTAGCGTACACTTGTACGCTAAACAACTCGGAGCAGTTAAAAAATGGTTTAATTATAAGCAATCAGTTAATGCAACTGATTTTAGTATGATTAAACCGCGCAATTACTAACAGAAATCATTATAATTGGGGCTGACTTTTAATCAGTTTAAAGGAAATTTATGACCCTTTTTGTTAACTCACTCACTGTGATTGATTTTTCTTACTTATGCAATAAACGCGGTGCAGTTGGCGAAAGTTGGATTGTTGATTTGACTTTACATGGCAAACTAAACGAAGAGTCTATGGTTTTAGACTTTGGCTTAGTTAAAAAGCAAATTAAAGGCATTATTGATGAGTGTATAGATCACCGTTTAGCTGTTCCTAACAACATAAACGGCAGCATTAACGAATTTGCTGATCACAAAACATTAGATTGTACATTTGCTGATAATAAGCACTTAGCAATGAGCGCGCCACATCAAGCATATTGTTTAATAGATACTGATGAAATTACCGTTGAATCAGTGACAGAGTATTTGGTTGCCACCATACTGCCACAGCTTCCTGATAATATTGAAAAAATCGAATTGGTGTTAAAGCCTGAGCACAATCAGAGTTTTTATTACCACTATAGTCATGGCCTTAAAAAGCATGATGGTAATTGCCAGCGTATTATTCATGGTCATCGCTCACAAATTGGTATAAGCCTTGGCGGTATTTCTATGCCTCGTTTGCAAAAACAGTGGGCTGATAAATGGCGTGATATTTACTTAGCAACTAGTGAAGATCAAATAAACGCCTCTGAATTAAAACATATCTCAGCTAAAAGTGATGATGTTTGTTTTGCGTATACTGCGGCGCAAGGTTACTTTGAAATGGCTATTAGTGAATCACGTTGCGACATTTTACCAATTGATACCACGGTAGAATGTATTGCTGACTACATTGCCAGCCAAGTGAAATTAGAGCACCCAGAAAAAGACGTTAAAATTACCGCCTATGAAGGTGTTGGAAAGGGGTCGATTAGTTATGCTTAAATCCTTATTAGTTTCGGCGTTAATTGTATCAACTAGCTTTAGTGCTATAGCGCTTGAGCTAAAAGGGCATTTAACTCAAGGCGGCCTAGTAACAGGGCAATTAGATAACGCTAAGTCGGTAAGCCTCAATGGTAAGTCGTTAAAACTTGCTGATAATGGGTTATTTGTATTTGGTTTTGGCCGTGATGCAAAAACTGTACATACATTAAGCTGGGTAGATAAAACCGGTAAAGGCCACAGCCAAGATTTAGTTATTACTCTTCGCGATTACGATATAGATAAAATTACCGGTGTTGCTAAAAAATACGTATCGCCGCCAAAAGCGGTAAGTGAACGTATTAGCCGTGAAGCGATCGCAGTACGAAAAGCACGGGCTGTTAACTCTGATTTAGAATACTTTTTACAGCCAGTACTTAGGCCTGCAAAAGGACGCATTTCAGGTGTTTATGGTAGCCAACGTTACTTTAATGGCGAACCTCGTAGGCCACACTTTGGTTTAGATATAGCAAACAAAACAGGTTCACCTGTGTATGCGCCGATCAGCGGAACGGTAGTATTTGCTGAACCAGATTTATACTACTCTGGTGGTACTTTGATTTTAGATCATGGTCATGGGGTTACTTCTACTTATATTCATTTAAGTAAGCTTGATGTAAAAGTAGGGCAGAAGATTGAACAAGGTACAAAGGTAGCTGAAATAGGTGCTACGGGCCGTGTAACTGGGCCGCATTTAGATTGGCGATTTAATTGGCAAGGTGAACGCCTTGACCCTGCATTATTAATGCAAGACACATTAGCTAACAAAAAGTAGAGATTATGACTCAAGTAGAGCGCGAAGCCATTATTGCGCAACGTATAAAAGATTCGACCACTTCGGTAACTAAAGCTGTATTTCCTGGGCGTACTAACCATCATAATACGCTATTTGGTGGTGACGCATTAGCATGGATGGATGAAGTTGCTTTTATAGCTGCCACCCGTTTTTGCCGTAAACCATTAGTAACTATTTCATCAGATAGAGTCGATTTTAAAGAAGCTATTCCTGCTGGTTCATTTGCTGAGTTGATATCAAAGGTATCGCATGTGGGGAATACCAGTTTGAAAGTGGATGTTGAAATATTCCTAGAAACTATGCACAAAGATAACAAGCACTCGGCTATAACCGGCAGCTTTACCTTTGTTGCTGTTGATGATAACCACAGGCCAACACCTGTCGTGTGTGACAAAATGCTGCATGGTTTTGAGTTATAACACCTAACAGTAAAAATAATATAAGCACCATGATTGGTGCTTATATTATTAACCGTAAAGAACACATCATACTATATTCATCTAATGGCCAACTTAGCAATTGAATATAATAAAACGTATTAGTTTTTCAATAAGGAGGGCGTATTAAAGTAATAAATGAGACTAATAAAAAGGCGTGCAATGCACGCCTTTAAATAACTATAAAACCATAGCGGCTATCCAGCCAAACACCAATAACGGAATATTAAAGTGAATAAAGGTTGGCACAACCGAATCCCAAATGTGGTCGTGTTGTCCGTCAGCATTAAGTCCTGATGTTGGCCCTAGCGTAGAGTCAGAGGCAGGGGAGCCTGCATCACCTAATGCGCCAGCCGTACCAACAAGTGCAGCGGTTGCCATTACAGAAAAGTTTAGCTCTAAACATAAAGGCACAAATAAGGTGGCAATTATAGGCACAGTCGAAAATGAGCTACCAATGCCCATGGTTATAAATAAGCCGACTAATAAAATTACTGCAGCTGCTATGGGTTTATTACCGTCAAAAATGGCGGCGCTGCTATGGACTAGGCTAGCAACGTGTCCGGTTTCTTTCATTACAGCAGCAAAACCTTGCGCAGAAATCATAATAAAACCAATCATTGCCATCATGGCAACACCCTTGCTAAACACGTCGCCGTTTTCTTCCCACTTAACCACACCAAATACACTAAATATAACCACCCCGACTAGGCCACCTAATATCATTGAGCCACTGGCATTTTGAGCGATCAGAGAAGCAAGCACGGCAAATAAACCAACCAGCATTACCTTTTTTGGGTTTTCAACATCAGCTTGTTGGCTTTGAACTGTTAATGCTGTGCTTGTGTATTCGCGGCGTTTTCGATAAGTAATAAATAGGGCAATCAGCAAGCCGACAAACATACCAATAGCTGGAATGATCATAGCTAAAGGGACACTGGTATTAACAATCTCAAGGCCATTATCAACTAGGTTTTTATGTAATATTGAGTATAAATAAATACCCCCAAAACCATACGGCAGCACCATGTACGAGGTGGCTAAACCAAAGGTTAAAATACAAGCAATGGCACGTCTATCTAATCGCAGTTTATTAAACACCACAAGCAGCGGCGGGATCAAAATGGGAATAAAAGCGATATGCACCGGCACCAAGTTTTGAGAAGAGATAGCACAAATCAAAATAATAAACAGAATAAAGTAGCTTAATATGGTTTCACTAGAGCCTGTTTGAGCATTTACTTTAGCGAGTAACTTAGCGGCCAAAATACGCGTTAAACCTGACTTAGAGATAGCGACGGCAAATGCACCTAGCATCGCATAGCTTAAAGCAATCTCGGCGCCTGATGATAAGCCAGAATTAAAAGCATCAATACTTTCTTTTAAGCCCATGCCTGCGGTTAATCCGGCAACAAGCGCACTTATTGTCATTGCAACAATCACATTTACGCGGACCAAAGTGAGTCCAAGCATTAAAATAACGCCTATAATAACTGCGTTCATAGATTTCTCTGTTTTATAGATTTAATTAATTTTATCAGATCTTTAGCCTGATTTTTACGTTCTTTGGTAAATGGTTGTCTCGCATAGCGCACTTGCTCAAATAAGTGACAAAAGGCGGTTATTTGTTGCTCTGCATAGGAGGCTTGTTGACTAATGTGTTGTAATGTTTGAATAGGCGTAGCATTTTCAGGGTAGTTTATAGTGTGCTTATTAGCCCAACTGAGTATTTGATAATACTCTTTTACCAGCGGAGGTTGCTTGGTTGTTGCCTTGGGGCGGTTTATATAAATAAAATAAGCACTAAAACTTAAAATTAAAACAATAATAACTCCAAGAGGTACTAACCAAACATAAGTGTTACCAAATAGGGACGCTAATAAATCTTGTTGTTTATTTTTATCAAATCCCAGCACCCAACTAGACCATTGATAATCGAGGTTTTCTAATTCAAGGCGAAGCCAGTTTATGGCAGCATAATTACTTAAACTAACTAAACCAAAATTAATATTATTTTTAAATTCATCATTTAATGCAGCACTCTGTGATAAAGAACCATTTAATCGTTCGGGCGCAACAACCGCTGTTGCATCAAATATTCTCCAGCCTGCATTAGTATATACCTCAACCCAAGCATGCGCATCGTATTGACGAACGGTAATATAGTCATTGTTTTGATTATGCTCTCCGCCTAAATATCCGCTTACTACCCGCGCTGGAACGCCAGCACTTCTAAAAATAAAGGCAGCTGCACTGGCATAATGACCACAAAAGCCACGTTTATTATTAAACATAAATTGATCAAGCGTATCATCACCGCGCATAGGTGTTGGCGTAAGAGTGTAACTGAAACTATTTTGCGAAAAATAATCTAGCAGTTTATTAAAAAGCTCATCAGCGTTAGCACTTCTGTTTTTTAACTGTTGCGCCAGTTGATAACTTTTTTGGTTATTACTCACAGTAAGCGTTTTATAAAAACGCTGCTCTACGCTATTAAGCTTCTTAGTCGATAATGGTTTAGTACTAACAGAATATTGTAACACTTTGGATTTATATTGTTTTTTACGCAGCAAGCCGACTGAGTTGGAAACTACATTTTCATTGTTACTACTGGCATAGCCAAGCCCATATAACCAATCAGCCATTGCTGGCTCAGCAATTATTGAGTATTGAGTGGTGTTTCCATTGCTGCTATTTTGGCTTGGTAACATCATTGCTTGTTTTAAAAACGAAGATGTTTTCCAAGCTTTACCGTCAAATTCATCATGTACAATAGCGCGCCAGTAATAAGGGGGCGTGGTTGAATTATTATCAAACTTCGCTCTAAAAACCAATTCATCGGAGTTTGATAATTTAGCTATATCAAATGGGTCTACTTGTTCAGATAGGCCTGTTTGCGCCATTTTTGGCCCAGGTAATTGCCAAAATGCAGGGAGTTTTGGTAAAAATATTAAGAGTACAACTGCCAAAGGAAAAGCCAGAAATATTATTTTAGCACTTTGTTTTGATGACAGTTTTAAACTATGACTAGATTCAAGTAACCCAAGTACAGCAAAATTTAAAATATACAGTGTACTAATAATTAAAGTGGTAAAAATAGTTTGGCTAAACAAATACACTGCTGAAAGTGAGAAGAATGTGAGGGTAATGATCAATTGATAATGCTGCTTTGTTTTTGCCTGTAGTAATTTAAAAACGCATGACAGCAAAAGCATGGCAACAAACAGCACCACAGTATCTTTAAAGCCAATACTGCTTAGCATAATAATTAATGCTACTACAGCGAGTCCGTTTGCTAACCACGCATTGGGCTTTTGTTTGTGTTTAAGAGTTAAATAAATATTCCAACCACATAACACGCTAAGCATAATAATAAAGGGTAGGGGCAAGTGTTCTATAAAAAAGCTCACTAAACCTAAGTAAATAAATGACAGAGAAAAATTTATAACGCGTTGATTTTTTATCTCATTCATAATCAGCGCCTACATTACTTAAGGCTTGTAAGCAGCGTTGCAGATGAAGCTTACCTGATCCATTTTCTATGGATTTATTGGGCAATTTCATCGAGTAATTAATGTCGCTTTCAAACGCTTGGCATACTAGGTAACACAATTGCCCTAAGCGTTGCTCGGTATCGCCTGTCATTAAATTAAAGTCAAATTGTGTATCGGCAGATTTAAAATCACTAAATTGTTTTACTAATAATTGCTGAGTTTTTGCGTAGTGTTTCCACGAAACTCGCTGCAACCCCATTTCTGGTAAATGGGTAATTAAACTTTCAAACTCATCATCGCCTTGGTGCTTTTCATTACCATCATCATTAGCAGTTATTTGGCTTAACTGTTTGTAATTTGGGGTTTTAATAATTGAAGGGTAAACATAAACGGTATGATCTGGTTGAATATAGCTCCATACACTCACCAAACCAAATGGATAATTACTGGCAATTTTTATTGGCTTTAGTAAATAGCGTCCGCGCTTTAAATAAGGCAATGGTAACTGGCATTGTATGGTATCGGCTTTAACACTCTCTATATAGCAGTCTTGTTCTAAATTATTGGGATAACTTAAGGTGATTGACTGACATGTGTCGTTTGATTTTATTTGCCACACTAACTGAGGTGGCTGTGGCGCATAACTCTCAATAGTATTCTTAAAGCTGACAGTTAATCCTTTTGCGTTGCTGTAACCTAACAACAAGGCAAAAATAATAATCACAAACATTAAATACGCCATAAACAGTATTAAATTATTTTGATAATTAATTCCCATTACAAAGTTTAATAGCGCAACTATCGTAAAATATACACCCAGTGTGGAAGGCAAAACATAAATAGTATTATGCGTTAACGTGATGCTATTTTTTTTGTGCTTATTTTTTAATAAAGTCGTTAAAATTGTACTTTTTATAGCATGGATAAAAGTAGGGCGTTTTATTTTAAAAATACCCATTGGTTTAAACGGGCACTAAAACATTTTTTAAAATGTCTGCAATTTGGTTGTTGCCAGACTCACTATGCAAACCTAATCGGTGCTGGCACACACTAGAAAATACCGCTTGTACATCTTCAGGTAGAACAAAGTCTCGACCTTCAATATAGGCCCATGCCCTTGCAGATTTTGCCAGCGCCATACTGGCTCTTGGTGAAAGCGAAGCAGCTAACGATTGAGCCTCACGAGTGTAAGTCACTAATTCAATTATATAGTCAATAACCGCAGCGCTTAGCGTAATATTAGCTATAGATTCTTGTATTTGTTTAAGTTGTTGCTGGTTAATTCGCTGTGGTAATCGGGAGTAATCGCGCTTTTGATTGTTTAATAGTAATCTTTTTTCAGCGTTTTTAGGTGGAAAGCCTAAGCTTATACGCATTAAAAAACGATCTAATTGCGATTCTGGCAGCGGATAAGTTCCTGCTTGATATAAAGGGTTTTGAGTAGCAATAACAAAAAACGGAGTAGGGAGCGGGTACTTTTCTCCATCTACGGTCACTTGTTGTTCTTCCATGGCTTCTAATAACGCACTTTGGGTTTTAGGGCCCGCACGATTTATTTCATCAGCAAGTACTACTTGGCTAAAAATTGGGCCTTTATGAAATGAAAAGCTGTGTTCTTTATTATTAAAAATATTGGTACCAATAATATCAGCGGGTAATAAATCGCTAGTAAATTGAATACGCTGATACGATAAACCCAAAACAGCAGCTAATGCATGCGATAAAGTGGTTTTACCCATACCTGGTAAGTCTTCAATTAGTAAATGACCTTCACTAAACAAACAGGTTAATGCTAATTTTATTTGTTGTTGCTTGCCAAATATAACGGTAGATAGGTCATCAATAATAGTGGTAACTAGGTGCTGCATAATGTCCTTTAATCTATCAGTTCTAAACGTTTCATTACGGCATCAACTTTTTGCGCGTTGAAAGGTTTAGCTATAAATTCTTTTGCGCCAAGTTCCCAAGTATTTTGTACGGTCTCAAAACTATTATGGCCTGAGCACATAACCACATGAGCATATGGGTGCTCGTTATTAATCGACTCTAAAATTTCGATGCTTTCAGAATCAGGTAAATCAACATCTAAAAATATAACGTTGGGTGATTTTTCGCTAAGTAAGGGTTTAGCACAATTAAAATTATCACACTCAATAATGTCATCAAAACCTAAGCCAGCTAACACTTGGCTTAAGTCAGCACGGATTTGTTTAACATCATCAATAATTAAAATTGGTTCGAGTGGGCGTACAAATTCCATATGAATACTTCAACATTTTTTACGGCTTGTGATTTAATATTAAGCTAAGCATTAAGGAACCTCAAGGTGATAACTATGAATTACCGTAATAGTCGTTTAAATGCACTTAATGTCCGATACCGTCTAGTATTGGACTTAGTGAGCTTGAAGTTATTAAAATAGAGCGCCACACATGCACTTAAATAGCACTACCTATAATTTATATTATGTTAAATAATGTAAGAATGTACTTTATCAAACTAACTATCTGTAAGGGGTTGTTCATTTCTAGAATAATGATGATATGAGGATTTTCGCCCTCGTCTTTTGGAAAAGCCCATTATTACTGGGGTTAGCTAATCCTGAGCGGAAAATTAGTTAAATTTGAATTACGCTTGGTTTTAGACGAAACTTGTTCAAACTGACTCATTACCCAATCATTCCTGCTCATTATACGTTTAGAATTAGATCATTTCTGATCGTTTAACTTTCCTTTAAATACACTTTAAACGCCTTTTAAACGCTGTTTAAATATTTTGAGCTGCCGATATTTAAAGTTTTTCGGCAGCTATTATTGTATTGAACTGCGGTCCTAGCTCTATTGTGATCATAAAACCTTGGTACGATATTTTTACTTGGTTGCCTATATAAGCAAACGTATTTGGATTTTGAACAGCGTTCATTAGTTCGTGTATTTGTTCAATTGCTAATTGGCCCGTTAAGAGCTTTTCAATTTGAGCGTTGCTCACTGTAACAGTGCTACTATATATAGGTGCGTTTTTACGTGATAACTCGTTTAGTAAATTTACAGGCAAGTGCCCTAGCGTAAATTGCTGGCCATCGGCTCCTGATTTTTTAAGTGCCAACTTTGCTGCTTGCAAGTTTACCTGCTTTATATAGTACTGCTTAGATTTTAAAACCGCTTCGTTAAATTGTGGTACCGCCAGTTGTTGTAAATCCTTTGATAGATTTATGACTGACTTACCCGCTGCAATGTCTGCACCTAACCATGCTTTCCCTGGATTATAATCCCAACCTAAATCAATGCCTGGTAACTTACTTAGCTCTTCACCTGTAGATGGATCAACAACATTAAATGACTCCATAAACTTATCTACTTTTTCAGGCTTAGTAACAGACAAACCCATGCGTGCTATATCGCGCGCATTAAGTGACACCACTTTACACCTGCAGTTATAACCATTCGGTGGATAATGTGTATCCCAAAAAGGATGATCCACAGGCAATAAAATATAATTCCACTTACCGTGTTCAGGTCTTACGCGGCTATCACCAGCAGTTAAGTATAATAAATAAGGTCTGCGCTGTTTTATACGTTCTTGTTGTTGCCAACGACCAGCGGCACGCGCAGTGTTTTTATTGTTTTGATAGATAACTTTAGTACGCCAGCCCCGCTTGCCATTGTATGACCAACCTTGATCACCCACTATTTTGTCAAAGCGTTTTCTAAAGTCCGATATAGTTTCGCCGTCACTAATTGCTTTATCTACTGCTTTATATAGCTCGTTTATAATTTCGATTTGTGTTGCACCTGCAACGGTAAATGCCTTGGCGTGAATTAAGCCTTGTAAATCTTTATATGATTCACTGGTTAGCTTAATTTTGTCTTTAAAGTGAGAAATGGCTTCCTTGAACTTAACAAGGTCGCCATATTGTGGAGCTGGTAAAGCCATATTATTGCTCTTTTAGCGACTGTTGAATGTCCTGAATTTCATTTCTACGTGAATTATCACGGCTATTACCAAAGAAGAAATTCAATATTGACGCTACAACGGTGCCTAAAATAAAGCCCAAAATGGTGTCTGCAAAGCGTGTTGCGGTATCTGGAATGGTTAAAAACGTTATACAGCCTATGTATATAACCGTTGCAACAGACCAAAACCACGCATAGTAATAAATGAAGCGTTTAGAAAACTTATCATCTTGATTAAGTGCCTGTATCTGCATATTTCGGGCGCTTTGAGTGTTTTTAAACGCTAAATCATCAAGCTCTTTTTCACGGTTTAATATGGTTTGCCTGAGCTCTTGTTGTAATGCACTCGATTGCTGAATACGGTTCATAGCCTCTTGTGGTGAACCGCCATTAGTGAGTGTTTGTGCCATATCAACAACTTTAGACGCGACCTTTGATCCATTGTCGCCCCCTATCCAACTGCCTATTTTTTTATCCAAACCAGTAAGCTTTGCAAGGCAAAGTGCTATTGTAATTGGGTCCATAGTTATACCTTTATATAGTCATAGTAAGATTTGCCGCCAATTTTAATAAGCTCTAAACCTTCAAGCTTTTTATACTGACGGACGAGGCTTTTAGCGGTTGTAAAATCGCATGTGTGGTATTGAGTTACTTCATAAAGCTCTGGCATTTCTTTTTTTGCACGGCGCTTACCCCATATTTTTTCAAAACTTTTAATTGATTTAGCCGTATATTTTGCACGGGTTCGTTTACGCCAAACATCAGGAATACATGCAGGGCGCTCGTTGTCTTTAGAGTACCAGCCGCCTTTAATTACACCGTCTACGTAAACCACTAAGCTTGTTTTAGACTCAGATACGCGCCCGCGTGTCACGGTTATTTCAAACTCACCATATTTGAAAATAACGGAGCTAAAAAGCCCAGCTAAGTGCTTTTCTATCTCTGTCCACTGCTCTTTTGTAATGGCCATAAGCGCCCCGCTACAGTTTTGCTATATCGAGTGAAATTGCTTGCTCAATGCCGTTATCATCTTGCTTGTAAAAGCGGATGAAGCGGGTTGAGTCAACCACGCCAACGGATTCCGCAATAATGTTCATGGCTTTAGCCCATTTGCCTGAATCGTCAGTAATTTCGAGTTTACGCAGTGCTAAAATACGTTGCGGGTTAAGTGAGCCTTGCTTATCGGTATTGAACGTTTTACTAACAATAGCTTTAATGTTTTGATTGCCGCCTTCGGTCCATTCATCTAGGCATTGATCAATTAATTGTTTAGCAAGAGTAAGTTCTGGGCCAAGTTCAATGCGTTCTTGCGTTTGTAGCGTTACTTTTAATTGGCTGTCAAAGGTACGTAACATCACATTGCCTTTTTTACCGCCTAAGTTAACGCCATGTTCTTGGGCTAATAGCTCTATAAAGTCGTCGGCCTCAGCCATTAAACTTTGTTTAAACTCTGCCAGTGCTTCTTGCATTTTAATCGCTTTATCAATGGCTTTTTTAACAAACTCGTCTTTGATTAAATCGGTTTGTTTAATGTTTGCAACGGCGACTAAATTGCCTTTGCCGTCTTTTAAATACCCGTCAGGAACATTATTCATTGTCTATCTCCACAGTTTTAGAATTAGCCTCATTCATGCCTGCCATAAACTCATACTCCATTGCTGATTGGGCTACTTGCACCAGCGTAGAGTCTGAAATGTCGGGGAATTGTGAGGTGATTTTTTGTTTAAGTTCGTCCAGGTCTTTTGATGCCTGAGCAAAATTAAAAAGCTGTTTAATGGTGTCGTCTGTTGCGTGATCAAACACATCTAACTCGTTGGTAAGCTCTACGCTTTCAGTTGGCTTTTTGGCAAACTCAGTTTTAGCAGGTGTTGCAATGCCATGGCCTTCGTCGGGCACACCAAGTATTGCTTCACCGTCTTTTGGCTTTGGTACACCGAGCTCTTGATAAGCCCAGTCTTCACCAACTGGGACAATACGGGCTGTTTCACGCACGCGGGTTACGGTGTCGGTGTTAATTTCGCGTTTGTCTTTAAAGATGAATTTTGGCGGTTCGCCACCATCAAAATTTACTGTATGAAGCGAATTTAAAAGCTGATTGCGGTATGACGCTACAAGCGCCCTGTCTGAGCGTTGGTTGTCGCCTGCACGTTTTGCATGAGTTTCGCTGGCAGCACGTGCGCCGCCATTTTTTTGCTCTGTTGCTAAGGTTTGACTGGTTAAAGCTTTGCTTATTTCAGCATTACAAAAGTTAACCAAGCGCTCGGGCACTGGCTCGCCAGATAGCTTGCTTTCGATGATTTCAATGCTGGTGTCATCGGGTATGGCGGCTATGCCGTCTTGAACAAGCCTAGCTAGCCCATCAAGTAAGTTATTTATGTCTGAATCTTTACTGCCTATTGGGTATTTACCCACAGGAAATGGAATACCAAAGCGCTCGCACAGCTGTACAAAAAACTTAAAGCCGCCATGCTTAAACGTCCATGGCCAAAAACAACTACTTAATAATGCAATACCATACGGGTTTTCGGCACTTGGCATATGGCGAACACACGACCAACGACGAGAATCGACTATTTCGCCCTGTGGGTTTTCACTGGTTTTTACTAATAGCTCGTGATCACTATTAAACGCAAAGCGGCTGTTACGCCATGTTTCTACGTATTCGGGTTGCCAATGGCCATTGTTTTTAATGTACTTGCCAAGGTGGGTAACACTAAAACCGTTTAAAATGGCGCTGTAATTGTGCCAGTCCATATCGGCCCATTCGGTATGTGGGCATGGTTTACGGGCAAAAAAGGCTTTAGCTAACTCATAACTTTTTAAACTGGCTGCGTCGTCACCCCCTGGCACAAGCTCAGTATTAAAGCTAAATAAGCCACTGCGCAGTGAGCGCAACTCTCCAATAACGTGAGCATCACGGGCTATTTCTTCATAAATAGCGGTGTTTTTACCCGCACGGCGCAGTATTGGATCTGGGTTTGGTAGCTCAGTAATAAGCGCTGTTAGGCTAGGGTCTAAGCGGTTTTGGTCAAACATACGGTTAAGCGCAGCGTATGCTTTTGATGTAATACGTGGCTTGCTTTTAAACATGATAGCCCCTTATTTGTTTTGTCACTTTACGGCTATTTACACGAGGAACGCCGCCTGCCCCTGTGCTGGCTATCATCCATAAAATAGCCAGGGCACAACTTAAATCGTAGTGATGGGTTGTTTGCTTTTCTGGCCAGTTTTCAAGCTCGTCGAGCAGTAAGCGACACCGTGAATGAAAGGCAATTTGTGCCGGCGTATTGGTTACATAAGTTTCAAGTGAGCCTATACGTTCCTCTGCAGATATGGTTGCAGTAACACCACGTAAAGGCAGTGCTATACCTTGCTCTAAGCCTGTAGTAATAAATTGGCTACGCATAAAATCAAAAGCATTGTTATTTTCAAAGCCCCATACGCGGCAGTTATATTCTTTTTGAGCGCGAATTAAGTCGTTAAGTAAACGGCTAGTACCACGTACTTTGCGGCTTTCGTATTCAACGTGTAGCTTTTGTAAATCTTGGGAATAAAAACCCACTAATATAGCGCTGGGATCGGCTTTTTCTGTTTTGCCCATACTTGGGTCACATGCGCCATAAGGTATCCATTCGTTTAAGCGGTCTACCCAAAAATCAAACTGGTAAAATATGGCTTCTTCGTCACTTTTGGCAATGCCTTGCATTTCGCGGTTAAACTCACGTTTATTAGCCGCCCACATACACATTAAATCGTAGAGTGTACGCACACTTGGCCAACTGGTTTGGGCACCCTTAAGCATTTGCTTTTTACGCTTTAACCAAAATTTAAACGAGGGTTTTTGCTCAGTTGAAACAGCCTCACCCTTTGCGGCAGCGCGTTTTTCAAAGCGTTTGTCGTCGTGCACCATTAAATCGCGGCACTCTTCCCATAAATCCATGCGTTCAGGCATTTGTTTAATGGCTTTAAAGCGGTGAACAATATGCCCTGGTGCTTCTTCGGCGCGGCTTATTGGGTCATCGTTATTTAAAACGGTATTTACACCTAAAAATTTAACGGTGCCATCGGGTGGGCCAAGGTATTGCACGGCGGCTTCTAAAAAGCGCCAACGGTTATCACGCTCTGTGGGCGATTTAGCCTCGGCATCGGTAATAATGTCATCGGATAGCAGTAGCTTAGGGCGGCTGGCACCATGGAACGTACCGCGTACTGACTGCTCAGCACCACGGCTTTCAAAGCGTACGCCTTGCGCTGTTACAAACTCGCCTAACTTCCATACAGGGGATTTTTGGCACACTTCGGGAAAGTCTAACGCAAGATTATTATTGTTAAGCAACTCAGTTTTAACTACCTCGAGTGTTTTGGTTGGCATTTTTGTTTCAGCGCCAAACAAAATTACAAAATCAATAAATTGGGTTATTTTGGCAAGGCCCAGGTCTTGGCAAATCTCAGGATCTTGCAATAGCGCCAGCACCGCTACATACACAGGGGCAATTTTTACCCCAAGAGTACTTTTGCCCTCACCACGCGGGGCTACAAACCAGTTTTTCCAGCCATTTTTAAGCTTGAGTGCTTCGGGAAACCAGTTCATAAAATAGCTTTGGAATTCAGAGGCTGTTTGATCGTCGTCAAGCCACATATGATGCGGAAAATACGTATACACAAAAAACTCAAAATCGCCGCCAAGTACACGTTTTCGGCGTGATTTTATTGCAGCGGGGCTTGGGTCTATGTTGCGTTCTTTTGCTTCAATATCGCGGCGTAGTGAACCGGTTATTTGTTCTATTTCAGCTAAAAACTCGCGTGAATTCATATCGGCCATTAGTCGTCTAACTCCGTATCGAGCTTAGGACCAAACGCGGTAAGTATTTCAACAAATTCTGGCGCAAAGTCAGGGTATTTGGTTGACACAAACTTAGCCAAAATTTTAAGTACTTCGGTGGCAATGGTGCGCTTTTCAAGCTTTTTATTCCCGCCCGACACTTTCATTACCTTGCTCATCATATCGGTAAGTGAGCTCAATATTTTGGTGCGTTGGTCAAGTGGCAGTGCTGCGCCTTCGGCTGATTTTAAAAGCTCAAAGGTTTCGTTTACTTGAATGGTAAACTCTTCAATAAAGTCGGTGGTAAACTCCCCTGCTGTGCCTTCGCTACGGCGGCTTGCTGCACGGGCTAGGTCCCAATCGTCACCATTGTCTTTAGCTTCCATTTTCCAGCGTCGTGCGGTGCCATCGGCCACACTGTGCTTAATAGCGGCAACACTTAACGCAAGCAGCTCGCTTACATAGCTGTGGCGTACGGCGTTTTTCTTTTCAGCTGGGTGTGCCATTAGCCCGCCATCCCATTTTTTACAGCATAGGCAATAAGCGACACAGCCAAACCCGCAGTGCCACCCATGGCAGCTACTTTAACGCGTTGGTTTGTTAGTTTTTCTTCAACCTTGCTTAAGCGGTCATCTTGCTTATTAATGGCTGCAATTTGGCGTTTTTCGCTTTTTTCTATATCAAGCTTTAAGCCATCGGTTATTTCTTTTTGACGCGCTTCGCTTTTTTCAATGCTTTGATGAATATCGGCTTTTATATCTTTTAGGTCATTTAAAATAGCGGCTTGGCTGCCCTGTATTTCACCAATGGCCTGAAAAAGTAAGTTTTCTTGCTCTTGATTCATGGGTGTTCCTTACGGGTTAAATACTTTAATGCCCGTCCAGGTAGGCGTGCGCACATCAAAATGAAACCAGCTCACTTGACCTTCAATGGCGGTGATATATGGAAATTCTTGCGGGTGGGCTAATACGTAGTCACGTACTTGTTGAGCAGTGTAGTTTTTAAAGCTGCAGTCGAATGCTTTGCCTAGCTTATGTTGGCTGCGTTTAGCACCTATGGTGCAATCAAGTGGGCGGTAGCCACGGTATTGATTTGCGCCGCCAAAATACCAGTTGTTTACGGTGCATGGGCCAAACGTGTCGCGTAGTTTTTGCAGCATGCGCAATGCGCGGTCATCAAATAAATGAATTAAAAATAATGGGGTATCGTTAAATAGTTCAAACGTGGCTTTAGGTACCAACTCTTGAAATATAAAACTAGGGGCAGTAGGAACGGCCACTCTTTGTTTAAGAGCCATGCTGTTGAGTCCTTATTTTGTTGGTTAAACGTTGTTTTACTAGGACGTAACAGGCAGGTAAGCGGGTATTACGCACCGGCTTTTTATTCGCTGGGTTTAGCAGCGCTTTAACGCGGGTACGCAATGCGGGCAGGTCTTTTAACGGGCAACGGCGAGAAATTGCAATCTGCTCGGCTTTAGAACTGGCCTTAATAATTTGTTGAGCTAATAACTCAATAAATGGCGCATGCACTGTATTTGTCATGCTGGTAGTAAATCAATTTAGGGGATTGGGTAACACTGTAAAGTTGTTTGCGGATGGGGGTTTTAGAGCTAGCTTATTAGGTTAAATTAAAAAGGCTTGCTAATACAAGGGGGCAAGCCAATTTAATTTAAATAAGGTTTAAACATGGTTTAAATACAATTATATTTTTTTGAAACTAGCGTCCCAATCACTGTAATCAGTATCGATAAAATCACTAGGTGAGCGTGTTACTTTAAGCTGCACTTGTATTTCTTCTTTACCACTTAATAATACCCCTAATGACACTTCATTGTCTGCGTAATCACCAGCAAACATATCACTTAGCAGCTCTTCGATATTATCAACTGCTTTGCCTGCTATTTCTCTTGCTCCACTCATCATTTACCCTTAATTTCTCTAAATGCTTCGCGGTATTCGTCCATCATGCCTGTTGTGTTTAGGCCAAATAACTTGCGTTGGTTGATATACCGGTTAAGCAGGTTTAAACCGTATTCGTACTGCCACTGCTTAGGTTTAGCGCCGCCGCTAAGTTGCAACGCAGTGAGCAGTACAAAGTTATTGCTTTGCATTGCTAAGCATTGTTTCTTTGATATTTACGGCCGCAATAGCAGCAATGTGTGGCCATTATCGAAATGTCGATTTTAGTTTTATTGCGTGCATGGCCACCACCTTTTTTGGCTGCTTGAAATTCAACTTCAACCTTAGGGTTTACTGGCGAGTACTCCCCTTCAGTTAGAATCATTGATTGCCCTTGCCACCTAAAACCTATATTAATGGCGTCTGCAGGTACTTTGCCTTGCTCTGTTAAATGGTCTTTGACGCGGTTTAATGTATCTTTAAAACAGTTACACGCTTTATTTTCAGTATTGGTATCCATGTTATTCCCCTACAAACTTAAATTTAATTGTGTTTCGTGCGCCCGTTCGTCTTGGTATGCACTGTAAATACTGCTTACTTGCTGGCGGGTTATTTTAAAACGCTTAACCAGCTGCTGAATGTTGCAGGCTTTGGTGTCTAGCGCCTCACAAATTTGTTGATTACGAATTTGCATAAGCACTTTGTGCAACATGGGTATTTGGTAGCTTGAGCCTACATTGGCATTTATTAGCTCTTGTACCAGGGCTTTACCAAACACCTTAACTACTTCGTGATCCTCGGTAGGCTTTTCAGGAATATAAAACATTTGCCCTTGTTGCTCGGTAAGTACGGCAATGGTTTGTTCAACCCCTAAGTGTTTAACAATGCGACGTAGGCCGTGGGGTAATGCCCGTAAATCTATGCTTGATTCGCTCATGATTGCTCCTCAAATAAATAATCTAAGCCATGTTCGCGGTCTATTCGGCGTTGCTCTTGATAGGCTTCTACATCACGGCGAACACGGCATTTTTGCTTGTCTTTTTCTTTTACATTACGGTAGCGTTTTTCCTCTGTATAAGCGGCCTTACGCGGGTTAATAGTAAAGTTTTGGTACTCTTGGTAATTAGCCATTTACGCCCCCTGCTTTGCTTTATAGCGTGCAAGCCATTGCTTAAGTACTTCAATAATATGCGGCCATTGCTGGGCGCTTTGGCTTAGCTTTTTACCTTGTAAGTGCTTTTCACAAAACGCATCGCAGGCCTGTTTTGAATCGATATTTACAGCGCCTGCGCGGCTCAATTGGCCCCACAGGCTGTAAATCATTTTTAGTTGTGCGGGTAACTGTGTTTTACCTGCATTTGGGTTCATAGCACGGTAACGTGCAAGCAGTTGCTGTTGCTCAAGCTTGGTTAAACCTGTGCAGGTATTAGCACGACCATCGCAAATGTACGACACATTAAGTTGGTGGGTATCTTGGTCGATACCCGCCGCCTTTTGTGCAATTTTGATTTGTTGTATTAAACTCATAACGTTCTCACTCACTTAAGGTTTCGTTTTGCAGACTTACCTAAACCACAAAAAACAGCTAAATCACGCCATAACCCAACGAGATAGCTTAATAAACGCATTTTCTGACGATGACGTATTTCAGCTTTGTGCCATTTTAACCACCCTTCCACGCGCAGAGTTTCACGTGCTTCAAGCTTTTCAAGCTTGGCGAGCCAAAAATTATACTCGGCTTGTTGAGCAGTTAAGCCTTCCTGCTCAAAAGACATTTCAAGAGAGTAGTCATGAGGCCCGTCTTCTTGGTCGCTTGGCTCTATTGCAGATATACAATGAGTCAATTTCGCTTCTAACTCCTTTAATTGACTCAAATATATTGGAGGTGGAGCTAAGTGCTCCTGAACAAATCGAGCAGTTGTCTCGGGTGTTCCAACGCATACAACGCAAGTACACAGACGAGTGGCCTTTCGATGACTTTCAGTCACCTTTTTTGCAGAAGTAATAGAGCTCACGCGCTTTCCTCCAGGGCTTCAATTTCAAAGTGTGGCGCTTGGCCTATGCCAATAATTTTAATGCCCCAGTCTTTCATGTCGCTGGTATAAACCAGCGGAAAATCACGATAGATATTATTAAAACGTCTTGCTGTGTGGGCATGAGAGTTAATTTCATGCACATGGTGAATACTAAATAACTTGTCGGCAGCAAGGGTTGCAAAGGCCGCTTTAATGTTGCCATCGCATTTATCTATGAGCTCACCTTGAGGGTCTTTTTTAGCAAGTAGGCTTAACATTGTTGCGTTTGTAACCAACGAGCTAAACGCTAAATGCGCGGTGTAACGTGATGTGTTTAATTTTATTGAAAATGCCATGAGTAAATCCTTATTTAAATTATGTTTAAACGGCGTTTAAACCGCTGGTTTATTAAGTACTGATGAAAAAATGCCATTAACTAACAGCTTGTCTACGGCGGTGTCTGGGTTTTTGTTGGTGTGGTTAAGCAAGTGCGGTAGCAAGTTTTCAACTAGCTCACGAGCGTTACCCTCAACGCGTTTGTGTAGCCATTGCCACCACTTAGCATCGTCTTGAGCGAGTTTTACGGTGCCCTCGGTTAGCTCTAAAAACAGGGTGCGAATGTCTTCAACGGTTATTTGGCCGATAGGTTTAGGCCAAAAGCATACGCGGCTTGCAATGAGTTCGTAGCGCTCTTGGGTTTGCAGTTTGTCTACTAGTTGAATGTTGCCAACCAAGGTTACGCCTACAATGGCTTGGTCGCTTATGGTGCGCAGTGGGTCGAGCGAGTTTGGTTTGCACTTGTCGGCTTCGTCTAAAATTATTAAACGGTCGGTATCGCGCAGCGCTTGAATAATTTTTTGCATGTTTTTATACGCGCTTGGGCAGCGCGATAAGCCCAGGGCTAAAGTTAGTTGCTCTAGCACTTGGGTGCTGCTTGTTTGCTCACTGCCAGCAATTAAAATGGCCTCTTTGTTTTGGCGGCAATATTCCGTAATACCTTTGGTTTTACCCAGCCCTGCTTGGCCTGCAAATACACTAAAGCGTTTACGTTGGCGAGCTTGGTCGCAGGCCATAGCAATAAGCTTAGATGTACTGGTAGGAATAAAGCGCACATCACCGTACACAATACTGATTTGTTTGCGTTCTGGCTGCTCGTTAATTGTTTTAACTTGCTCTACCTCCGCAGGGCAAATAAGCGCCCAAATATCATGCAAGTGCTTAGTAGGCTTGGCGTTGTATTTACCGTTAATGAGTTGACTTATTGATGCAGGGCTTTTACCCATGCTCACAGCAATACTGGCGCTAGTAATGTTTTGGTCGCGTATTTCGGGTGATTGCAAACGCAAGCAAATACGCGCTGCGAGTTCGCGATCAGCTTTGTTGTACGACTTATTAAAGCCGTTACGTTTTTCAATGTCGGTAATCGCGGCTTCACCAAATAGCTTATGCCACATAGCAACAATGATTTTTTCAGGATTAATGGTGCATTTATTTGCTAGTACTTCTTTAACTGATTGCAGGGCAAAGCCACAGTTTAGCTCCTCGGCGGTCATGCCTGTGGTGCTTAACTCTTGGTTTATTAGCTCAACACGCAGCGTTTGCTCAGGCGTGTATGGGTGTGGTTGGCTATAGCTCATAGGTTGTTTCCTTGCGTAAATTGGGTTGATCAAGTAATTCGTTTAGGTCGATTTCGTGCTGCGGCTGTGCTGGCGTTACATCAAAATCAAAAATATTTACGGGTGCTTGTTGTGCCTCAATACCCTTAATAGGTGCTGCAAACTTAGTCACAGACTCAACATCGATAATGCGGTCTTGGGTTTCTTGGGCCTCGATTTCACGGCGCTTGGTGTCGATGCGTTTTAAGCGGCCTGTACGGCGTTTGCTTTCGGCTTGCTCAATACGTGACGTAGGCACGGCGTGCGATTTAGTTTTTAAGTTAGCGAACATTAAAAACTCACCGTTTAGCTTATAAAGTTTGGTGTAGCTGTCGTCGTGCAGGTCGTAGGCGGCAATAAGCTCTTGGCCATTAAACTGGTGTAAAAAGTCGGCGCTGTAATCACGTTGGTGCAAGCGAAAACGGCCACGACGAATGTTGACGGTTTCGCGTGGTAGCATCACAAAGTCGCCCTCTACCGGTGGTACGCGCTCTATGTTTTCGTCCCATACTTGCTGGCGGGTTTTGCCCTTAACTTCAGGGTGCTCACTGTTATGGTAGTCGTTTAAAAAAGCTTTAAACTCAGCTATCCACTCGTCTACCGTAGGCAGTTTTCGTTTGCCTTGTTTAGCCTCTTTAAGTACCAGTTGCTTATGGCGGTCGTCGTGGTCGCGCCCGCAATAGGTGCTAAAGCGTTTACCCACGCGGTCTTCCATATGCAGGAAAAACCGCTCTATCCATTTCACCCGTGCATTACCTGGTATGGCAAAAATAACGTCTATTTCAAACTGGGCGTAAAAGCCAGTTGTATCGTCGTTCATGAGTTTATTTTTGTAGCCTGAGCCGTTATCTAGGTAAAACATGGCAGGCACGTTGTTATGCACTTTAATAGCGCGGCTTATTGCTGCTAGCGTATCGAGTGTGCTTTCAGCATAGCCAAGTTCCCAGCCCACAATGGTGCGGCTTGCTACGTCTTGAAACGCGGTTAACTCAGCACGGTAAGGCTTACCTGTTTTAGGGTGCGCTAGGTATACGTCGAGCGTGTGGCCATCGCCGTTATACATAACGCCTGGCTTTAAGTTATCCGTTGAACGTAAAAGATGGTCTTTATGTTTTTCACGGTACAGTTTTGCACCCATACGATACGGGCTTTGTGGCCCCAGTTCGTGCGGCAGTGCATTAATAAAGCGGCGCACTTGGTGATGCTCGGCCTTGTAACCCTCTTTATTTAGTTGGTCGCTCACTTGTGCAAAGCTTGGGCTATTAGGGCTGTGGTAAAGCTCTAAGCAGCGGGCAAGCCAGCTATATTGTGTTTGCGCTTTGCCTTTATGGTTTGGCAATAAGCTGTTAATGCCGTTGTCTTTGTAGGCATTGCACCAGTTATAAATGGTTGCGCGCCCTGGTAACTTGCCCAGTGCATCAATAGCGGTTGCAAGTGTGGCCATTGCTGTATTTGCGCGGTACGCGGTTACAAGCGCTTCAAAAGCTTTAGGTATGCCGCACTCTTGCGTTAAAATGGCGAACTATTACCGCCCTACTCTGGGCTTTTTTACGGGCTGTTTCGCTGGCATTTTGCCAACTTAGTTCCAAGCCTGTGCTTGGCAACTTATTGTATTTTTGTACTGCAGGATGCATTGCTCTCTCCTACTCGCGGGTTTTAATACGGTCGTTAAACATGGCGAGCATGTATTCACGGTTTGCTTGGGCGTCTTGCCATTCGTCTTCTGCAAATTGCGGTATGCACTCAGCGCCGGCTAAATGCTCGGGGCCAAACTCGCCGCTTAAACGGTTGAGCATGTGGGTAATACGCTGTTGTATGCCTAACCATAAATGCCAGGTGGTTTGTGCCGCACCTATGCGATGGTTTAGGTCAAGAACGCGGGTGTTACATAGCTGCTCAACCATGGCTATAAACTCTTCGAGCGATTCGTTAACAACGGCATTATGTGCAAACGATTTTTGGCGCACCTGTGCAACTAACATAGGCAGCTCGTACATTTGCTTTGGGGCTTTGGTTAAGCGCTCGGTTTCGAGGGCGTTGATCAGCGTGGCTGTGCTTTCTTCAAGCTCTTGCGTTCGCTCAGTTAGCTTTTGTACTTGAGCGCGAATTTCTTTGCCGCTGGTTTCGGCCAGTACATCAAGGTCGTCATCATCCAACTGGGCAATAGACTCAAGCGGTACTTTGGTCAGCTCGCTAAGTTGGTGTTGGCTCATATTCAAAAGCGACAATTTGTCGCTTTTGCCTTTTGGCAAAGCTGAAAGCATTTTAGAAATAGCTATTGATCTCTGTGCGGTGCGCTTGTGTATGCCCCTTTCTTCTAACAAAGATAAGAATTCACCATGTGAAACCTGTTCTTTTACATTAAGCAAAATAAAGCCTGCTTCAGCGGCATCTGTAAATTGGCGGTTGGCTAAAAACACCACGCGATCCATGCATTCTGCAATGCTGTTTGGCATCACTATGTTCAGTGGTGTTTTAAGTTTTTGTAGCTGATGTTCTATTTCGTTGGCGTTTTCTTCACCTACAAGCTGTGTTAGATCAGTGCTCATAACGGCCTCCAACGGCGTTTATGCGGCTGGCTTTACAAAATGCAGACGGTTTTTGGTCTTTGAGTGTCATTGTTTTTAGCCTTATATGGGTTTTATATCGGGTGGTGTAATGGTGCTTTCAGTCTTGCTCAACGTTGTTGAGTAACGACTCTGATATATAGCGTTGCATGGCGGTGCGCTCTTCAATCTCCATTTGCAGCTCTGCGTGTTGTTGCAATAGCTGTGAGCGCTGATCAACCGCTTTAAACAAAATAGGTTTAAGCAATATATTGGCAGGCTCGGTTGAGCGTACGGCGTAGCACAGCGCTGGCAAGTAATGCATGGGCATAAAGTGCGGTTGGCTGGGGGCAAGCCATTTATTCAGTTTGGCTTGATCTACATCGTTATTTTGCGCACGTAGTGCATCGTTCATGCGGTCAGCTATTACTGGGCGGCTAAAGCCTGAACGCTTCATTGCTGAACATACACTGTGAATAAACAGGTGATATATATCGCAGTCTGGTGCTACGTCTGCATCGAGAATGCTTTTAGTGAGTTGTTTTTGCTGTGCCATTGTTAAATTTTCCATGGTAAAAAGTTCTCTAAAATTACCTTGCTTGGAGGCAGGACTTATTCACATGATGTAGATGAAAACAAAGCGGCTAGCTCTGCTTTACGTTGATTTAGCGTGGCTGCTTTTTTTTGTTTACAGCGATAGGCTGGTACGTCAGGAAATACTTGCTCGACGGGTTTATCGATTACTTTAGCAATGGCTTTTGCAATAACAGAGGACGTATTACGGCGATGAATAATAGAACTAATATGCGATGGGTGTTTGTTGATGCATTCGGCGATCATAGCAAGGGTGTAACCCTTTTCATAAATTGCGGCTTTGATTTCTTCGTGATTCATTGTAAATTACCTTATTGATGTATGAACCTGCTATTTGCTGATACTCGTAGTAGGTTTATGTTTAAGACAACTGAACTATAAGTGCACGTACGTGCACTGTCAATGATAATTGAGCAACTTTGTGCATAAAATTTGTGACACGATAAAAATTGAACGTGAAAGATTAGGTTTTACTCAAGAGCAATTTGCTAACCTATGCGGCGTTAGTAGGAGGTCTCAGGCTAATTATGAGTCTGGAACGCGTGCCCCCGATGCGGATTATTTAATTGCTGCATCGCAAGTTGGGTGCGATCTTGAATTTTTATTTAATGGGGTGCGTAGCAAGCAACTTAATGAAGCCGCCCTTGAAGATTGCATTGAAATACTAGAAGGCGCATTAGCGCAAACAGGCCGCCAGTTAACACCCAAGCAAAAAGCGCGTGTTATTGCTGTGCTTTATGATGAATATACCGATGACGGTGTAGAACTTACCGCACAATCAGTAGTGAGGCACTTACGATTGGTGGGATAAATAATTAGGCGTTTAATATGGAAGAAAAAAAACAACAATTACAGGATGATTTAGCCCGAGCGCTGGGTGATAAATACGGCACTTCTGCTGCGAATGATGCTGATGTATTGCCGCGCAGCGAACAGCTACATGTGAGCCAAACTATTAACGGCAATAATAACCACGTTAACCAAAACGTGCATTACGCTGCCAGTGATGAGTTTGACCCTGACAACCCCAATATTATTGAATGCCCCTGCTGTTGGAAACCTGCCAGTAAATACGCAATTTGCATACGCTGTAACTACGATATACCCGGTCACTTTCATGCTATTGAGGTTGAGCGGCGTGTTGCACGCTTAAAAAAACACGCAAAAGTGAGCATGATTGGCTGCGGCTGTTGCATTGCTTTAAATATGTTAACTGGGAATTCATTATTTTTTATAGGGGCAATTGCTTTTATGGGCGTCGCCGTTGCGTTGACACAACCGATTAATGAATAAAAGGAATACACATGGAATTGTTAGAGCGAAAATATATACGTGAGCTGGCTAAACAGCATGATCTAAGGATAAGTGAAGCCATTTCAAATAATATTCTTCCGCAATTATCGCTTGATTTAAAAGATGAACTTAATGAGTTGACTAAAGACCTAAGCGAAGAAGAGCTTAAAAAGTTTGATTTGCTTTATTGTCAAGAAATGGACGCTTTGAGCTCAATGCAAGAATTAGAAACATCTAAAAAACGATTAGAAGCAGCTGAGATTGAAGCTAAAACTGCTGAGCTAGAGTTGAATAAAGCACTGCAAGAGTCAAATGATTCCAAGTTTGTTGGGTACATTGTGGCTTTTGTTGTTATGTTTTTGATGTGGGTGTTTATATTTGGTAAGTAGCGAGCACGTAAAGTGGATTGATCGGATTTTAACGCTTATTTTATAAGGAGTTATTTATGAAACGAATTTATATAACTGCTGCTATATGTGCGATTATTATTGGGTGTAGTAAGAAAGAAGATTCACAGACTACACAGCTTACCCCACCACCAGAAAATTTCATTAGTCCTTATCGGTTTATTACGTTTAGATTAGAAGCCGTAAGTGATATTTTAAAGGTTGCGCCAAATGCCAACGGTTCAATCACCACGACCACCTCACAATATAAAACACGCTATGACAGCACTGACGGTGTTATTAGCTATTCTGAGATTTACTTGCTGGAGACAGCACCATGTAGCCAAACTGAGTCGTTTGACCCTATAGCAGTGTTAAAAGCTGTTGCGGTCAATTCGCAAAGTTTAGAAGAGCGAGACAGAATGACCCATTTAGCTACTTACTATGATCATAAAGAAAAATTAAAAATTAGTATTACCTGTGAGCAAGACGGAACGCCGATTGTGGTGAGGTTTAGTAATAAGTATTACGGGTATTAAAGGATTTCCATGCCAGAAGTAGATAAAAAATTAGTGCAGGAACTAGCATTGCAGCATAAATTAAGACTAAGAAATGCCCATATTAATAATAATCTTTCTAACACTAATTTGGAGTTTAAAAGGGATCTGGTTAAATTAAGTGAAGGCTTAGATAAAGAATCGATAAAAAATTTAGAAACACACTATCATGAACAAATGCAGGTTACTGACTCATCTGACGAATTAGCTATTAACAATGATTTACTTGATAAGGATTTCACTGCTGTTGAAGTAGCAGAGCTGGATCTATTTAATATGTTACATGATGTAAAAATTGCCAAGACCATAATTTACTCGGTAGTGATTACTTTAGTTGTTATTTTAATTGCATTCATGGGGTTTTAATAAGAATTAACCAATAAGTTTAATTTAGCATTTTTTATGTAACGCACTACACTTGCACTATTGGATTGGAGTAAATATGGATTACGAGCGTGATTGGTTGGATCTTAAAAACATACGTAGGCTTGCTTATAAACACCATAAAATGTTGTT
This sequence comes from Pseudoalteromonas sp. US3C1013, assembly GCF_048401115.1. Taxonomy (GTDB): domain Bacteria; phylum Pseudomonadota; class Gammaproteobacteria; order Enterobacterales; family Alteromonadaceae; genus Pseudoalteromonas; species Pseudoalteromonas undina. The sequence goes on from NZ_CP183075.1 coordinate 1,489,367, forward strand.
AAGTGAAATTGAGTTTCATCGGATTGAGTTTATTCAGATGGAAATAGATAAAGAACTGTTAATAATCAATAATTATCTTGATGATGAAAAATTTAAATGTTTTAAAGCTTCCTATAGAGAAGAGTTAATGAATTTAAGTATGTTGCGATATCAAAAGTTGTTAGATTAAATAAGCCATTCATGTACTGACAGAATTTTTACCTTGGATTAATTTTCTAGGGGGAGTTTTAATATATGAAGTTAGAACGTGAAGACATACGTGAATTAGCTTTAAAGCATTTCGAGGCAATTGACCTTAGTTACTCTCTTAATAATATGCCACAAGCTCAAGTAAATATTGATGAAGAAATTAATATTATTACCGCTCAGCTTACTACTGAAGAAATTACTTTGTTTAATAAGGTTTATGCTGAAGAGATGAAGTTGATTAATGATTTGTTTGAGCAAAGAGCTGAATACTGGACTAAGGAAGTTTCTAATTTTAAATTTGAAAACTTAGAGGATGAGTTCGAAAGTAAAACTCAGCTAGGAATAGTCTGCTATTTTTTTGTTTTACTTTTTGTTGTACTAGTGATGTTTATAGTTGGTGTGTTTTGGGTTGAAATAAACCCTTTTGTTTTTGGCTTATAGCTTACTATTTTTAAACGGCTGTAAGCATGATTGCCGCATAGCAAATGTATTTAACTTATCGAATTTAAACTAAGCTGGTTTTATAAAGTTGTACTTACTTGTTTGATGGAGGAATAAGATGGACTGGAATAACGAAGAATATATTATTGCTTTAGCAATAAAACACCACCGTATGTTACTGAACGAGCAAGACAATACAAAAGCGATAATAGAACAAGAACTTCTTAATATTACTGAAAAGCTGACCGATCTGAACAGTTTAAAATTTGAAAAAATCTATTGGCGAAAAACTGTATCATTAATTTCATCATAGAGGCACCAGAAATAATGTCCAAAATTTATTAAGGTTCCCGATATGCCTGAACAAAATAAAACTATAAAGATTTTGGTAACAAAAAAACCCTAGTTAAGGGGCTTTCTGTTTATTTTTTTGTATTAGAGGGCACAAGCATTTCTCTTGATCTTCGGCTATTTTGTTATTTACAAAGTGCTCATAAAGGGTTGTTACTCTAAATAAACCTATACTCAGGGTAATAGTACTTACTAAAGCATAGATAAAGACAAAGTAAGACGCACAATAAAAAATAGCTAGTGCCAGCTTTGATTTATTATGCATGGTAATTAGGTCAAAATAATCTACGTAGGTTTTACAAATCATAGCTAACAATATTGCTAAGACTTGTAGCAAGATAAAGTGTAAAAAAATTGCATTGATCATTGTAAAAGCAGATGGTTTATTATTAAAACATTGACCAAAAGCATTTTTGCATTCAATACACTCCCCACATGGTTTGTCTTGTTCTGCTAAAAAATCTCTAAATTTTTCCGAGCCTATAGACATCCACAATGCAAAGCCACCCAAAGAGAACCCAAGTAAGTTAGGCATAATGGAGAGCACATCATCCCACCACCCAAATTTACTCCAAGCAGGAAAAAGGATTCCCGTTATGATTATAGATGCATAAAAATAAGGGCTTGTTAATAATGCAGTAAAGCCGCCATATGCTCTCCAATATCTTGCTATAATGTTATTTGTCATAATAACTTTTTAATAATTTCCTCAATTGAAATTGCTAAGCGTTTAAATGCGTCATATGGAAGTGAATTCTTGATATCAAAATAATCATGTTTGATAAACGGCATATCCTTAGTAGAAATTACTCTTGGTGTGCCTTTTCCATCATAGCCTTTAACAACTAAGCTACCATTATTAGCGGCTATTTTCGCTTCATTTCTAAGCTCTTGATCTACTTGTATTGATTCGCCCGTTTTAGCTGTAATTTTAGTTTCAACTTTAGCTATTTGACGTTCCTCTGCTTTCTTCAAGTATCTCTTTTCAATTTCACCAAACGCATTAGGATTATTTATGATCATATGAATAGTTCGTTTATGCTTCAGCTGTAAAGCTTGTTGCAGTGCTTCTTTTTCAGGAAAGTGAACTACATTTACTTCTCCAAAGTCTTCTTGTAGTTCAGCTGAATTTAGTAACTTTTTAAAAAAATCAACCGCTGTATTAGGTGTTAATTCATTACCTTTGTAATATGCTTCGTAAATGAGAGTATGAGATTCAGGAAAAAAGAAATAAGTAAACCTTGTCGAATTAGGCTTCAAGTTTTCAGGTAAGTTAATTTCAGCAAGGTCTGCATCAGTTGCAAAGTCATTAGTATTTAGATTAAGCCAATCTGCATCTTCTCTAATTTGTGTAAATTTAAAAATATCACCACTTATAGCTGGTACATCGGCTTTAATATCTTTTACCTTTGACTGAGCACAGAGCAGGCCCCAAGTGGTTCCCCTAATGTTAACTTGTTTTTTAAGCGCAAAAGCACTCTCAAATAACTTTTTATACTCTGTGGGTAAATGATTACCTATTGTTATATTTAATGCACCAGCACTTGTTTTTAATTCCATGAGATTCCCTTTAAAAAGATCAAGAACAAAATCAATCCTTGATTAAGCATGTACATTAATTCTAATCATAACGTGTGTAAAGTTGATTTTTTTTAAAAAAACCCCTGAAAACGATTTTAAGCACATTAGCTATGTTATGGCTGTGATAGCTTAAGTTTAAGTCGTTTAAACGCACTCAATCAAATTTAAACAGGGTTTAAACATGGTTTAACTTGTATTTAAAGTTATGGTTTTATGTTTTGGTGGTTAAGCCATACTTTATGAAATTGTTGTTTGGTGGGTTTGAACTCTAAATTTAGATCTGTTGCCATATTGAGGTTGTACCTAAGCGTTAAACGAATGTACTCGGATTCGGTAATAACTTGATCAACATATGCCTGGTTAAGGTCGGCTATAAACTCTCTACTTGGGTTTGACTCCAATTTGTTGGTAAGTGCTACGTAGAGTTGCGGCATGGCCTCATCGGGGTTTGATGATAGGTATTTATCTGGGTTGTTGATATATAAATACACACCTATTCCAATACCAGATAAAAGAAAGTATGCAGCTATAGTGATGAGTGTTTTATTTAAGGTTTTTAAATGTGCTTGTTTTAGCATAACCATTCCTTGGTTGTTTAGTAGTGATACTTAACTATAAAGCAATTTCAATTTAATGCTAATTGAGATATGGAAAAGCTAACCTCTAAAATTCAAAGGTTAGCTTTAATATTTACTTGCAACTTGTGCAATGAGGGATAACTAAGCAGCGTTTACCTTTTTTCGGGTATATTACTTTGCCATTCTTAGTCACATGACTAACAAAGCTTACCTCACAAGGTTCTTTGCACTTAGGACAATAACCACTTTTCATAGTTCATCTCCAAGTAAGGAGAATGCAATCAGATAATGTACCTTGCACAAGTTGTCCAAAGTGTCTATAATCTACGTCGCCAAACACGATTATAATCTGATTTATTCTCAGGTTAAAATTACCTTTTACATTTTTTGTAAAAGACCCAGTTTAGCCCTACCCACTGGTTAGGGCTTTACTATCCATAAAAATCAAACGATAACTGATTTGTTTGATACCCCATTATAGAAAGTATAATCTCTGCAAAAGTATCTGCTTGCCATTCAGCGTCTTCAATTTCTGTAGCTGGTTTATCAGAATAATGCATTAACGGCCTGTGGCCTAAAAACAAATGACCCAACTCATGTAGCATTACAGCTAATGCTTCTTGTTCACCAACACAAGCGTTATCGTAAATGGACTGCGGAACACAAATGGTAGCTTTACTCGGGTCACAATGACCTTTAGTTAAAAATATCCAATCTTTGTCGTCCACAACCTCCAATGTAACTCTGAGTTGATATAGAAGTTCAAAATTTCTATCTAAACTTCGTTTGTTTCTGCGATTAAAGTCGAATGCTTTAGCAAAATTCTCAGCTACAACTTTAATTTGACTGAGAGGTAACGGTGAAACCCTGTTCCCTCTCAGTCGGTAACTTTCAGGCATAATTATTCCTTACTACATTTGTTAATATCCTCTAAGAATTCTGCAAACTTTTTCAACTCATCTGGAGTGAATGGTGAGTGCGCGAATCCAGCTACAAGCATTTGCTGTTGTTGAGATAAGCCACTTAACGAAACGTTTTCGTTGGCTACATCAGCTAACTGCCCTAAATTATTTATTGGATAGTCTTTTGATTTAAAGAAATTAGAAATCTTATTAACCCAATTTTTTGATATTTTTTTACTACCAGTTTCTAATCCACTTAGATAGGCAGTCGAAGTTTCTAGCTCTTCAGACATAGTTTTTAATGTATATCCTACGTCTATTCGAGCTTTACGAATTGTTTTACCAAATTCAGAAAGTGCCATTATTCCTCCTCAAAGCTTCATGACCCACTTGAAGCTGTATTTAATATAACACACAACCTCAGAAATTCAACTAAAAAGGTTAAATTATTTAACTATTAATAATAGTTGATACTTTATAAATACCCGCTTAGCCTATATACGTTACCCCATTGTTAACGCTGTAAAGTCTTTTCCAGCGGTTCAATAGCCACTCCCCGCATACACTGGGTGCCACTTAGTTAGTTTATTGGCACTTGGAACATGGCAAACAAAACAACCCCAAACACCTCTTTTAATTGGTTTGAAGTATTTAGAGCTGGTACACAAACCGACTCTAAAGGCGTTGAGCACACATTTAGCGATGCTGATTTAAACAGCGTAGTCGCTAACTTTAAACCTAAAACCGCACCACTGGTTATTGGCCACCCAAAAATGGACGACCCTGCATGGGGTTGGGCCAGTGAGCTAAAAGCAGAAGGTGGCTCTTTGTTTGCTAAAGCAGAAGATGTGTGTGCTGAATTTGCCCAAGCGGTACAAAGCAAGCGCTACCCTAACCGCTCGGTTAAGCTTGAAAAGGTGGCTAATGGCTACCAACTTGCCCACATTGGTTACTTAGGTGGCAAGCCCCCTGCCGTTGACGGTTTAGCCTGGCAGTTTAACCAAAGTGATGACGCCGATACCCTAACCCTAGAATTTGCTGCAGGTGATATTGACAACATATCGCTGCGCACGTCAAACACCCTTACCCGCCTAATGGGCAATTTACGCAACTTTATAACTGACCGTTTTGGCAGTGAAGCGGCTGATAAAGTTGTGCCCGACTACGAAAGCGAATGGTTAAAAGAAGAAACCATTATTGCTGAGCACGAACGTGCCAAGGTGAATAGTGGCGAGGGAGCCGAATTTAGTAAAGGCGATGATGACGCCACACCACCCACCCATGAGGACCATGCAATGGATGAAAAAGAAAGAAAGGCGCTGCAAGACCAGATTGATGCAGCTAACGCTAAAAACGCACAGCTTGAATTCGCGCAGCGTGTTGCAGCAGCTAACACCTTTATTAACACCGAAATTAATGGCGGCAAAGCCCCGCGCTTAACAAACACAGAGGGTGTGGCTGAGTTTATGGCCAAGCTTGACGATGGCGACACCACCTTTGAGTTTGCTGCCGCAGACGGTAAAAGCCAGGAACTTAAACCTGCAGCGTGGTTTGAAGGCTTTTTAAAAGGTTTGCCTGAACAAACGGGTTTAACTCACGAGTTTAACAAGGACGATAAAGACGGCGAAGTGACTGACGACAGTGCAGAAGCATTGGCAGCAAAAGCACTGGAATTTCAACAATCACAATCTAGCAAAGGCATTGAAATTAGTATAACTGCCGCGTTAGACCACATTAAAAAGGCATAAAACCATGGCACAACCAGGATTTATAAGAAACTTTAGTGCTGAAGACGTTATACCGGCTAACCGCTTAGTGGTTGTATCGGCTGCGGCTGACTTTCATGTTGGGTTAGCGGTTGATGCCAGCGCAATGTATGCCGGTGTAACAGAGCAAGGCACTGACGAGCATTTACGTGTTGATGTAGTAATGACACAAAGTGCCCCAGTTGAGTTTGGTGAAGCGTTAATTGCAGGCACCCCAATTGTTGCTGATAGCGAAGGTAAAGCCGTTGAGTTTGACCCTGCTAACTTTGTGGGCCAAACCGAAGTATACGTTGCAGGTTGGGTAATGGAAGACGGCGAAGCTGGAGTGATTGGCGACGTGTTTTTAAACCCGCATGTAGTAGCAACAATTCCAAGCGCTTAAGGCGCTTGGGTTAACTTAATTATTAATAGTGAGGATTTGCCATGAGTAATGGTATGCCATTTACCCCCGATGTTGAGCAAACGGCCATAGCCATTGCTTATCGTAATAGAGCGTTAGTTGCAGACACGCTTGCCCCTTATTCGCCCGTTGGTTTACGTAACTATAAGTGGACCGAATATAAAAAAGGCGAAAAGTTTACCGTTGTAGACGATAAAATTGGCCGTAAGTCATCGCCGAATCAAGTTGAGTTTAGTGTTGAAGAGAAAACCGGTTCAGTGGTTGATCATGGTTTGTCTGATGTGGTGCCGAATGATGATGTAACCAATGCGCCAGCAAACTACAACCCGCGAACCCATGCCGCTGAAAGCTTAACTGACTTAGTTTTGCTTAACCGTGAAATACGTGTGGCAACTATGTATAACAAAGCGGCTAACTTTGGCAATACTCAATCGTTAGCTGCAGCAGGCCACAAGCGTTTAGATGACCCTGCACTTGATATTTTACCGTTTTTTTTAGAAATGCTAGATGCGCCACTTATGCGCCCTAATGCAATGACAGTATCGCAAAGCGTGGCAACTAAATTGCGTACACACCCTAAGTTACTTAAAGCGTTTAATGGCACTAGTGGCGACCAGGGCTTAGTGCCGTGGAGCTACATTAAAGAAGTGCTAGAGCTTGAGCATATAACCGTTGGCCAAGCGCGCCTAAACACGGCTAAAAAAGGCCAAGCCGTTAACTTACAAAAGGTTTGGCAAGATACCCTGTCGTTTACGTATCACGACCCGCTAGCGTCGTTTAACAACAACCGCATGACCTTTGCACTCACTGCACGTTATGGCTCGCGTACATCGGGCAACCGTGACGTAGCTGCGGGCATAAATGGTGGGGTTGAAATTATGGTAGGCGAATCGGTGCAAGAGCAAATTATTGCAAAAGACTGCGGTATTTTGCTGACCAACGTGCTGACGCCAGCATAATTAATTATTGTTGTTCCCTGTGTAAAGGCCCCAGTACCGACTTGCTCGGGGCCTTTTTTTACTAACTGAGGTGCCCATGTTTACGACAGAACAAGCAGTTATAGATAAAGTTGGCATTAATACGCTGTTGCAATTTGCGACTGCTAAGTTTGCTGCGGTTGGAAGCCGCCCAACGCGCGACGATGTTGAAGCAGCGCTTTTAAGCGAAACGTACAACGAGTTGCAAGAGCAAATTAATGCCTGGTATGTACAAGCACAAAAAAATGTAAATGCGGTTATAGCAGGCTATGTAGCACGGTTTGCATTAAACCAAGACGATATAAACAACTCGGTATTGCCAGGCATAGCTAACGATTTAATGCATTGTGAGTTAGCCCCTAACATTGCTGACGAAAACCTTAAAACCCTAAAAAGTAACGCCATGGCAATGCTCGATAAGGTTAGTAAAGGTGTGATCCAAATTAAGGAAGATGCGCCTGCAGGCGTAAGAACTGGGATGCGAACTAAACCTGCAGGCTCTCAATTTAATTGGCCAGGTTATTAAATTGGCGGGTGTATTTATACACATAACGGGTAATGCCCTGCCGCGCTTAACCCAAATTGCAAATACAAGTGGTGAACCCGCTGATGTATTGGATGATATTGGTGCATTTTTAGACATGGACGTTACAACCCGATTTTTACGTGAAGTAACACCCGAAGGCCGTAAATGGGAGCAATCGCAAGCAGCAAAAGACCGTGGCGGTTTAACACTAACCGATGAGCGCAACCTTGCAGGCTCTGTTACGCACAACGTAAACGGTAATACGCTTGAGCATGGCTTAGGTGAAAAGTACTCAGCAATACATCACTTTGGTGGTGAAACGGGCCGCAATAAAAACGTTAAGTTACCCGCACGGCCAATTATTGGTATAGCTGCTGTGCAAGAAACTGAGATTAACGACATTATTACTGATTGGTTAATTTAAAGAGCATTTAAATGGCATTTAACTTTGATTTAAACAACATAGAAACCCTGCTAAGTAACACAGTGATTAATGCAACAGTAGGGTTTGCTAGCGACTTTAACCATGTGCGCGAGCATGCTGTACACAGTGCCCAGTTGTTTGTATTGCCGCTGGCCGATGACAACACCAACACTAATGAAGTACACGGCCTTGACGAATACCAAATTAAAGATGTGTTTGCAGTGATGATTGTGATCCCCTGCTCTGCAGGTAATGCCCACAGCGATATGCAAATAAAGCAATTACGCAGTGATGTTAAAGCTGCTGTAGCAGGTTGCCAGTTCGCAGGTTGGAACCCTATAAAGCTTGATAAGGGCCGCACAATTGAGCTTAGCAAGCAAACTAATAACTTAATTTACCAGTGCCAGTTTAGTGTAACTGGCCTACATACCGTAACTGTGAAGGTGATGCCATGAGCAAACAGACCGAGCCGCAATCGAGTAAACCCGCTGAACAACAGGCTGACGTGAACATAAAGCCTAAAATGTCCCGCGCGATGACGATTGCCCAAAACATTAACCAGGCTTTAGCTAAAGCAAAAGGTAACAGAGATGAAATAGCCGGCGCTTTTAACTTAAAAAGCGGTGAGCTAATTAAAGTGGAGAATAAATCATGAGTAGCTGGCGATTTAAAGACAAACTCATTTTAGCCGATGCCCTGGGCACAACCTTAACGGGCCTGCATGCCATTTATGCCAGTGACGTTGAATTATCGCTTGAAAGCGAAAGTGAAAAAGACGAGCTAGAAACCAGCTACAGCGGTGCCAGTATGGAAACCTTTTATGGTGAGCATATAAGCCTTAACTTTAAAACCCCACTTGCCATGAGCGGCACAGCTGGTAACGAACCTGCCTTTGCCCCGCTGCTACTTGCTTGCGGCATGGTGCAAGTTGCGGATGCAACAAGCGTTACCTTTACAAAAGGGGCCGCTGTTGCAGTTACATGTTTAGTACGCTTTGGTAAAAATACCCACAACATTAGCGAAATGAAAGGCAACGTGAGCTTTGCGCTTGAAAAAGGTAAGCCCATGCTTAACTGGCAGTTTAAAGGCTTGTTTAGTGCGCCGGTTGCAAGTACTGCCGCCCCTGCGGTTGATTGGGATCGTTGGGTACGCCCTGAAGTACTTGGCGTAAGTAATAGCAGTGATTTTAAGCTTAATGATATTAAACGTACGCTGCACAAAATTACCATTGATTTAGGTAATAACGTGGTGTTTGACCGCGCCATTAACCACGAAGAAATAATGATAACCGGTCATGAAAGCAGCGCTAATTTTACGCTAACAGCTGAAGAACTGGCCACCTTTAACCCGTTTGATGACGTTGCTAAAGTGCAAATGTTTGAGTTTACCCATGGCACAGCCACAGGTAAAAAAGTAACGATTATTGGCCGTTACCAAATGCCGTGGCCTAAGTACACCAGCCTGGACTCAGAATTAACTGGTTATGAGTTTGACGGCAAGCTAGTGCCCAGTGGTGCAGGCTATGACGAACTAACGATAGTGTTTGAGTAAGTTAGTTATTCATAAATAACAAATTAGGACAGCAAAAATGAAATTAAAACTATTAAACGCGTTAAAAAATGCGGTTATAAGCGCCACGCTTAATTTTGAATTTGGTGGGCTACCTTTTAAGTTTACGGCAAAAATTAAACTGGTACCTGAAAACGAGCTTAAAACACTGACTGAAACACAAGGCACGACTGATGGCGAAATAGTACGCGAGCTGTTAGTGGGTTGGGATGACTTTATTGATGACGGTAAAGAGGTGCCATTTGATAAAAGTACCCTTGAAGAGCTGCTTGTTTATAGTGGACTAACTGCCCGCTTAAGTGTTGAGTGTATTAACGCTCAGTACCGTATCACTGAAAAAAACTAGCCGATGTTGCTAGGTGGTTTTTGGGCGACCTAGCAGCAGACAGTAAAACTCTTGATGACGACGAAGCCCATTTTGGCGCACCTAAACAGGTTGTGCCACACGATGAGGAAACATTGTTTGTATTGCCCCAGAACCATACGGCTGTAATTGCATTAACCACTGCCAGTAGCCAGTGGCAACGGGATAACGACGGGGTAGAAATTGCCCTTGACTATGCCAGGGCTGATATAGCCTGGCGCTATGCAAATATAACCCTTAACACCGACGATTTTGCAAAACTGCAAACCCTAGAGCGCACCATAATTGGACTAATAAGGCGACCCGATGAGCAACAACTTGAATTTGGCGTTACGCTTATCCTATGACGGTAAAGCAGTTACCACCGGTGCGCGCCAAAACGTAAACGAACTAAACCGCATACCCCAAGCAGTACAGCGCCAGGTTGCGGCTAACCAGCAATTAGGCGCAAGCCAAGCCCGCATTATGCAACAGCAAGGCGCTATGACCCGTCAACTCGGGTTAATGAATAGCGCCTATGCACAAATAGGCGCAACCCTCACGACTTTAGTGGGTATTGGTACCGCGACTATGTTTGTGCGTGACACAGGTGCTGCACAATTGCTAGATACCAGGTTAAAGGGATTAACGGGCTCAGCTGAAAACTATGCCAAAGTACAAGAGTATTTATTTGCTACATCTGATCGCTTAAATACCGGTTACACCACCCTTGCCGACTCTTACAGTAAAATTTTAACCCTGCAAGAGGTTGGCGTTGTTACTCAAACCCAAGGTAAAGCGATTTTAGAGGGCATGGCTAACGCCGCTGCTAAAACAGGTGCAAGCAATGTGCAGCTTGGGCAGAGTTTGTTTGGTATGACCCAAGGGATGACTGCCGGCGTTTTACGTGCAGAAGAGCTAAACCAAGTAACCGAGCCTATGCCAGGGCTTTTACAAAAACTCGATAAAGCAGCGGGTAAAGCCGCCGGCGGTTTTAGGCAAATGGTGAACGATGGCCAAGTAACCAGCCAGATGTTTAAAAACTATCTGATCAAAGCGCTTAACGATTATGCCGGTGCGGCCGAGGCCACTGAGGGTAAAATAAACGCCAGCTTTGCTGAAATGGGTAACGAGTACCAACGCTTAATACGCAAATACGAAGAACCAGTAAACTTTGCTGTTACCAGCGTGGTTGACTCAATTACCGATACCATGGCGTATTTACGTGAAAACGAAGAGGCTGTGAATAATTTAGTGGTGGCAACCGGTGCATTAGCTACGGTACTTACAGGCCATTTAGTTGCAGGATTAAGTGCCAGTGCTTCGGGTTATGTTACTAGCGTTGCTGCCAAGAACCGCGCATTAATTGCGGATGCAGCCCTTGCAAAACAAAACCAAGCTAATGCAGCTTTAGAGCTACAACGCGCTGCACAAATGAAAGCATATGCACAGCATACATTGGCTGTGGCTAATACCACCAACTTACGTACTGCAGCTGTTTCCCGCTTGGCTGCTGCTAATACGCGCTATACAGCAACACAAGCTGCGGCCACTACCGCTACCAACATTTATACTGCTGCCGCTGGGCGTGCAACGTTAGCCGCACGTGGCCTTAGCACAGTAATGGGCTTGTTAGGTGGACCCGTCGGATTACTGGTAACGGCTGGGCTTGGCCTTGCTTATTTTGCAAGCCAGGGCGATGACGCTACCGACTCAGTTAATAAACTAAAAGAAGCCAGTAAAGACCTAAACCCGTATGCCAATTTAACAAGTAGCCAGGCACAAGGTTTGTTGTTAATGGCACAGGGCCGCATTAAAAATGCGATTCAAATGGCCGATGAAGCAAGGGAACGTTTTAATAACCCGTTTTTAAAAGGCAAGTTTTCTGACGTTGAAGCTGCACAACAGCGCGTTACTGATTTAAAAAATGAAATTGTGGCGCTACAACAAGTGCTTGCCATTAAAGAAACAGAAAAGCCTAAGCCTGCCCCTGTTAGCTCAAGCGCCCTGCCCGATAACATTAAGCGTTTAGAAGTAAGCCTAATGGGCGAAGAAGCCCGCTTAAAAGACAGCTACGAAAAACGTAAGCAAATGGTCATTGTTGCTCGTGAGAACGATACGGCTAACAAAGTTAAATACGACGCCATTTTAAAACAACTTGATGTTAAATACGGTGAAGACCTAAAAGCAATTACACTAAAACGTGAAACCGAAAAAACACGTATACAAAATCAAGCTGAAGAAAAACGTAAAAACGATTTACAGCGTGATTTAGAAAACCGTATTGCTACCGTTAAAGGCTTTGCTGGACGTGAAGCACTTGCCGCTTATAATAACGAACTAAGTGTAGAACAAGCACGCCAACAAGCACGGGTTGATGCCAAGCGACGCTCACAATTAGGTTTAGCGGCCAATGATGAAAGTGGCGAGCTTAAATATAACGCAGATAACCAAATTCGTGAGTTAGAGCGCCAATCTGAACTTAATGCTGCAAATGGCTACCATAGCCAACGTGAAGCGAGTGAAGCCGCACACCAAGAACGGTTGATGCAAATTAAAACACGCCACACAGGTGCTTTACAAAGCAACATTTTAGCGTTTGCTAACTTTGAGAAAAAAACAGAAGCTGAAAAATCTAACGCCATTGTTGGCTTGGGTGCCACTACTTTTAAAGCAATGGCTGGACAAAGTAAAACAGCATTTAAAGCCTATAAAGCGTTTGCAATTGCGCAAGCTGTTATAAATACCTACCAAGGTGCAACAGCGGCTTATACGTCTTTGGCTCCTATTCCTATTGTTGGCCCAGTACTGGGTGGTGTTGCAGCTGCGGCAGCGGTTATGATGGGTTTACAACAAGTTCGCCAAATAAAAGCCCAACAGCCAGCGGGTATTGCCCACGGTGGCTTAGATTATGTGCCGAATGAATCTACCTATGTATTACAACGTGGCGAGCGTGTATTAAGCCCTAAACAAAATACTGAAATTAGCCAAATGGCACGGCGTTACAACGCAGGTGGTGCGGCTAATGATGGTGGCGGCTCTGGTGGTGTAAATATACATATAACCAACCAAATTACCGTGCAAGGTGGTGCTAATGAGCAAACATCGCAAGCGGTTGGCCAAGACATAGCCCGCCAGGTGGTGGGTGTTGTAGTGGCTAATATACAAAGTAATGGTGCAATTATTCGTGCAGTACGTGGTGCTGCTTAGTTGTTAAGTGCTTGAGATTGGTGTAAAAAGGAGTTTTAAAAAGCAAGGGAATGTTTGTGAGTAATAATCTTAAAAAAACAACAAACAAAATTTTGAAACAGTTAATTAAAAACCCCGTAATATATTTTATCTTTATAGCAATATTTGGTTGTAGTATTTTTGTTTTTGAGTTCTTCAGTATATTTAATTTTAATTTAAATACCCCTATTGAAAGATGGGTCGCAACTGCTACATATTTCAGTAATGTTTTTTCCCCTATCCTATTATTCGTATCTATACTCCTGCTGTATAGAACTTGGAAGGATTCAAAAGAAGCTTTAGAAGTTCAAAAATTAGAACTCATAGAGACAAGGATTGTTTTAAAAGAGCAATCTGATACACAAAGTTATAGTGTATTCAAAGAAACGCTATTCCAAGTTATTGATCAAATTAAAAAGTTAAATGATAAAAAGTGTAAATTAAAACATGATGAAAGAAAATGGAGTATCATTACAGATGATAATTTTGATTTCAGAAGTATAAAAGAATCAGATATGCCATTTGAGACTTTTTTACAAGCCTACTTTTTTGAGATGAGATCAAAACCGCTGGAAAATGATGAGCTTTCCTTAAGTTTTAAAAGGTTAATTTTTGAAGGTACAAATGTCTATATAGAAAAAATAAAAACGATAGCTTTACTATTGAGCAACATAGAAGGCAACAGATATAAGTCTATATTAGAAATCTCTATTTTTAATAAGTTAACAATATTTACATGGTTAATGTTTGTTGAAATATCATTTCATCTATACAAGCAACCCAATAAGGGCGAAGAAATTGAGGCTGAGCTTGTTTTTGCAGTGATTGCTGGTTTAATATGTAGGCAGCTTAAAGACGTTTATTGGATTGATGCACTTTCTGATGAAGTGCTACTTGAATTAAAAGCTCGTAAACTACTATAACTATGTAAACCCCTTTCCAGCCGAAAGCTTACCCCTTAAATTTTATACTCGTTACCAGTGTTTTATTATGAAACTTGGTAACGATGCAACCACTCCCCTTACCCAAACGGCCTAAGATTTCTAACTTTACGTTAGTGCCCAATAGCCAAACTCATTTAAACAAAGCCAATAACGCCACTGAGGTTTATGACCTTGAAGGTGCTTACTGGGAATTTGAAATTGAACTTGCCAATGTGCCAGAGCGCGATGCCCTCGCCCTTGATGGCTTTATTGCCAGCCTACGCGGGCAAGTGGGCACGTTTACGTTAATCGATTACCGCCGTGAGCAGCTAGATAAAGACTTTACGGGCTATGTGCGTGGTGCAAACCAAGACGGTAATATTTTAAATTTATATGCGCTACCCGCTAACCAAACCTTACTGGTTGCCGGCGAACGTATGCAAGTTGGCGTTGGCCAAAACACTGAACTTAAAATATTAACGGCTGACCTGGTAAGTGACTCAGTTGGCCAAGCGACGGCTATTTTTGAGTCTCCTGTACGAAAAATACCTGCAGAAAATACCCTTATTACATTTAAGCAACCAGCTGGGTTGTTTCGACTTGCTGATAATAAGCAAGGGCTTGCTAGTGCGCAGTATAAAAACGGCATAGTTACCAGCTGGAAAATTAAAGGGCGTGAGGCGTTTTAATGGAGAGCTTAAACTCAGGGTTACTTGCGGATTTGGCGACCAGTGGCCGTGCTCGTTTTTTTGTGCGACTCGCGCTTAAAAGTGGCGATGTATTGCTGCACACAGGTGTAGGCGAGCGACGCTTTGCTAACTTAACTTGGCACGGCGTGGGTATGCTTGGCACTGTGAGTGAAATACCCGCTAATGATAACAACGACAGCGCCCGCATACGTTTAACCCTACACACTCAAGACCAAGCAATTTTAGCCGAAGTGGCCGAGAACGACCCGATAAGCCAGGGCTGCGAGATTTACCTTGTTACTGTTGATGAACATTACCGTGTTAGCCAAAGCCAGTTACTTGAAAGCGGCTACATTGTGGCATGTGATGTAGAGCGCGGCGATGTATCGCAAGTGCAGCTTAGTGTTGCAGGTGAAAGTGAGCGCTGGAAAGACGCACGGCTACACCAGCGTTGGAATGATGCGACCCAAAAAGCCCTTTACCCGGGCGATGTGTTTTTTAGTGAGCAAGCCACGACCAACAAACAAAACCTTCCTGATACACAACCTGGTAAATACATAGGAGGCAACCGCTATGAACGCCAGCGCTAAACTTGCTGCTTTTATAAACCGCCGCAACTGTGAACCCTTTAAATGGGGTAAAAACGATTGCTGCTTATTGGTAGCCGATTGGGTGCTATTTGCAACCGGTAACGATGTGGCTGATGATTTTAGGGGTAAATACCGCACTAAAAGTGGTGCATTTAAACAACTGTTTAAACGTGGTTTAAACGATGTTGAAAGCGTGTTTAAAGACCGTTTAAACCCCGCTATACCTATTAACTATGCTCGACGTGGTGACTTGGCTTTAGTTGAGTTTAAAGACGAATATGTAGGCGGGATTGTAACCGTTAATGCGGTGGTATGTGTTGGCGAAAATGGCTTAGTGACGTTACCAATGGACACAGTAAAAGCGGTTTACCCATTGGAGCCGCGAAATGTCTAAGGTAGTTGATACGGTTGTAAATGTTGTAGACAGCATATTTGAAGTAACAGGGCTGGGTGCGCTTTGGGACTCACTATCGCCTGATGTGCCTGAAAAAGATTTAGCCACGCTTGGCCAAGGCTTACAAAAAGGCATAGACCAACCCCGCCGTATTACATTTGGTCGTGACCGCGTTGGCGGTGTTATTGCCCACCAAGCGGAAGTTGAAAAAGGCGGTAAAAAATGGATGCAGTTAATTGTATTGATTAATGGCGCCCCTATTGATGCCCTTGAAGAAATTTACATTGCTGATAAAAAGCTCACTGATTACCCACGAGAAAGTTGGGATTACTCTTTAAGCGATGGCCGCCAAACCACAGCTAACGCAAAAGCGGTGGCTAAAATGGCGGGATGGACGAGTAAACATGTTGGCTTTGGCCAAAGCTATGTTTTTATTGAAATGGAAAATAATCGTGAAGTGTTTGAAGATGGCATAAACGATATGGGCTTTTTAATACGGGGTACCCGTGTATGGGACCCACGAGATACAGCCCAAAACCCTGACGATGAAGGTACCTGGCTTTGGAGCCAAAACGCCGTACTGTGCGCCCTGCACTATGTGCGTTTTTATGGAGCCCATGAGGTTCCTTTTGAACGTTTACCGTTACAGTGGTGGATTGCTGCCATTAACGTGTGTGATGAAGATGCCGAATTTACCGACGTTGAGGGCGTTGTTACCACCGAGCCGCGCTACACAACCAATGGTAGCTTTACATTTAGCTCAAAGCCACTTGAAGTGTTAGGTCAGCTAGAAGCGTGTTTTGCGGGTAAAATATTTAGGCAAATGGGCCAGTGGTATGTACGTGTTGGCGCCTGGTATGGCGAACCGACCTACACCATAAATGCTGATGATGTTCACGGTAATATTAAAATTAAATGGCATGCTGATTTACGAGAGCGCGCTAATGTTGTGCGTGCTACGTTTACAGACCCCGAACAAAACTACGACCGTACTGACGCGCCGCCTGTTGTGTCTGCGGGGTATCAGGCTATTGATAATCAAATATTAGAAAAGTCTATATCACTCCCCTTTGTGCGCAGTAGTACTACAGCACAACGCCTGGCGACAATACATTTAGAACAAACACGTTTAGGCGAAATAGAGTTACCCCTCAAACACAAAGGCTTGGCTGCAGCTGTTGGCCGTACTGTGTACTTAAACTTACCTGGCGAATCGATTAATAATAAGGTTTACCGTGTAACAGAGCGCCGCTTTAGATTAGATGGTGGCGTGACCTTAATGTGTGTTGAAGACGGCCCCGATTTATGGGCTGATAACATAATACCTGGTGCGCAGGATTTAACACCAAACAGTGACTATTTAGTGGGCAAACCACAGCCTGTTTTTGATGTACGGGTAACAGTGGATGGTGATGCTAACGGTATTATAAAGTGGAATCACCCTACTCCGCTTGCAGTGAATGAATACGATGTTGAGTTTATTAATACTGCTGCTAACGAGTCGGTATTTAAAACATCGGTAACATACACCCAAGTAACAATCCCTAATTTGCAGCTGGGAGAATACACCGCGCGCATTAGCGCTAAAAACATATTTGGCCAGCGCTCACAGCTTGTTGCTGTGCAATTTAGTGTGCTGACCCCTACCTTGCCGACTGTGTATGTAACAGTTGATTATAACCAAATTACATTAACCGCTAATATTGCCGCAGCAGGCATTGGCACCGCGTTTGAATGGGAGTTTTTGGGGACAGCTGAACAACCGCAAAGCGGCGAACGTGTGTTGGCACAGATTTATAACCGTATTGGTTTAAAAAGTGAAACTGAATATAAATTTAGAGTACGCAGTGTTAATCACCTGGGCGCAAGTGACTGGGTTAATGTAACAGCCACTACGACCACCGTTGATTTAACCAAGTACATTAATAATGTTGAATTAACCCAGCTAAGCCCCGATGCACAAACTTTAATTGAGGATATGAATCAGCAAGTTGATCGCTTGCGGCCTGGCACTGAAAACAATCTGCCCGATGTACTTGAACAAAC
This sequence comes from Pseudoalteromonas sp. US3C1013, assembly GCF_048401115.1. GTDB lineage: Bacteria > Pseudomonadota > Gammaproteobacteria > Enterobacterales > Alteromonadaceae > Pseudoalteromonas > Pseudoalteromonas undina. The sequence goes on from NZ_CP183075.1 coordinate 1,507,284, forward strand.
CGTTAGTGATTTAAACCTTGAAAAGCGCCATCGACAAGACATTGAAAAAGGCGTACTCGATTTATCAGCAAATTACACCAACTGGCGCCAAGAATATGAACGCCGCCAGTTAGGCAGCGAGCGCTTAATTGATGCCGTGGCATACTTTGACCCTGAAAACGGTTTAATCGTTAACCGTGCGTTTTCATACACCGATGAAGCATTTAACGAAGCTAACTTATTAATTGACGGCGTAAACACCAGTATAGCCCTGCAAGCTAACCGCATAACACAAAGCGATACCCGTTTAGCACAAGCCGAGGGGGAGCTTGAAGTACAAGCAGGAAAAATAAACCAGCGCGCCACATTTACAGAAATGCGCACCGAAATAGCCGGTGCCATTGAAGCATTAACCCCCGCGTATAGCTGGCACTTCAACACCTCAACTGAGGGCTTTGCTGGCGATGTAACCTACAGCGCACTTGGCTATGTAACACTTAATACCACGGCTTACACGCCTGCCATCAGCTTTATTGCTGATGAAAACCCCATGCTACGCATTCGCTTTAGAAAGCACGCTAATACACCGTGGTTAGGTAATATTTACCTAGGCGAATCACAGCTATTAGTAAACGTGCTAGAGCCAGAAACAGAAAACTGGGAAACACGAAACATCGACCTAAGCACCGAAGATGCGTACACCGGTGAAGTTGCGGGCTTAAAATTTGACTTAGGCCATGTTGATGTTGATTTTATTGAAATAGGCAAACGTGGTGTAAACGATTTAGCGCTCAATGATATAACTGCCCGCGCCACCATGCTAGAAAACGACATAGACGCCGCCACGGGGGTAATGGCGCAGTATGCAACAACTAAATGGGTTGATGAATTTGGTTATCAAACAGAGTCAAATGTAAACCAAATACTCGACACATTTAACAGTACGTATCAAGTAAGCGCGACACTTCAACAGCTAACCGATAATGACACCCTTGAAAAAGCAAACGCAGCGCAGCAGTTTATAAATGGGGCTGAGGCATATATTAAAACGCAAATTACCGCGTTTAATGCCGCCGAGGGCAGCGTAGATGCTAAGTTTTCAAACGTTGAGCAAAACTTAGACGCCATTAGCGGTACTATCAGCGATAACATAGTGCAAGTGCGTGGGCTTGAGCTAGAGCTTAAAAACGCAAACTTAAATGATGTGATTGCCGCCGCTAACCAGCTCATTCAAGGTAATGAACTTGCACAGCAAGGCGTAAAGTTAGCCGTTGCACAACGTAACTTAAAAGCCAATGCCACCGACATTGAAGCCGTTGCCCAAGAGTCACTAGAGCTAAGTGCCCTGCTAGGCCAAAACCAATCACAAATACAGGCATTAAACACAGCTTTTGTAAACGAACAGCAAGCAACTGTAGCGCGCGACGAACGCTACCAAGCAACGTTTGACAATGTAACCGCCCGCTTTAGCGATGTAACTACGGCCATTGCCACTATTGACCAAGCAAACACTATTCGCGATCAAGAGTTTGAATCCTTTGTTGCCGATACGGTATCAAGCTTTGACGAAGTGGCCGAAACCTTTGCAAGCCAAAACCAAGCTTACGCAACGTTACAGCAAAACCTAACCTCTAAAATTAACACTGATACCGCTAACGCAAAAGAACAAGCCATTGCCACAGCGAAAGAGTACACCCGTACTGCAGTAGGTTACTGTTTAGATGCCCAAGGTAACATCACTAGCAGTAACGATGCCGTGCAGTGTGTGGCTGATGGTGGGTCGTGGGTTAATGGGCCATTGGCTGAATTTATTGCCAACATGCAAATAAGTGACGGCGCCAATAGCGCCAGCATTAAGCAGCTACGCCAAGTATTTAAAACGGTAGATGGCCAGTTAGTTGCCCGTGGCGGCTGGCAGTTAGACAGCAATGGTCGCGCCGTCGGCGTGGTGGGTTATAACGATGGCCAAGTGGGTAACTTAGACTTGGTGGGCGATGTAATTCGCCAAGGCGTGATGGTGGGCAATACCTTTGTACCCACGTCATACATTGATAATACCGACCCTGCTAACCCTGTTCAGGTATTTAAAGGCCGAATGGAGCTAGGTGATGGTTATACCGTTAATAGCGTAGAGGACATTAAAGCACAGGATGGCTCTGGCGCTTTTACTTTAAAACCCACAGCCAATGTGGCTGTAACTCCTACTGAGATAGTTTGCACCGGCGGGCTTGGGTGGGATTCCGGTGGTTATGGTTTAGAGTTGTATTCAGGAGATTGTTTTGTCTCTTGCAACATGATAAACACGGCAAACCGCCTCATGATGGGGTTATCTAAGGATTCTGGAGCAAGCCCTACATTTACGTCAATAGATTTTGCAATATACCGAAACGAAACTAACGATGTACTCGTTTATGAAAGCGGTGTAAGTAGAGGTATGAAAACCACTATGAGCGACGCAGACGTTATGTCGGTTGTTCGTGTGGGTAACAAAGTGGAGTACCGTAAAAACGGTTTAACTTTTTATGTCTCAACCGTCACACCATCGGGGTCTTACCGCTTTGATTGCTCCTTTGTTGCCAAGGGAGATAAATGTACCAACATCACTATGGGTGAAATGCTAAAAGGTGATGATGGTCAAGATGGTCAAGACTCCGGCAGCATCAACCTTGCTAACCATTCTGACTACTGGGTAATTGGTCGCCGTGGCTCACAAGGGCCGTTTATTCAAAATGGGTCGAATGATGAAAATACCATTATTGCTGATACAGGCCCATTAGGTACCGTCGAATCAATATGGTATGCACAAGCGGGCGATAATAGCGGTGATGGTGGTTGGAATATGAATAATATTCCAATTAACCATGAAAAAACCTATCGCTTTTCAGTATGGATGAAACAAGAAATTGGCATTGCTAATAGCTTGTATTTAGGTTGTGACGATTGCTTAACTTTAGCCGGTGCTACGAGTACCAACCCTTATTTTTGGTCGGGTGATTTACCACAATTAAATAAGTGGTATTTAGTTGTTGGCGTATTGCATTCCTCTAAAAAAACCAGTGGCACTATCTCGGGTTTGTCAGGGGTATATGACCCAGCAACGGGTAAACGGGTATTGGTCGGTACGGATTTTAAAAGTATTGCTAATCGTAATGTGCAAACTCACCGTGCTTATCGTTATTACGTAACGAACCAAAGCCACACGGCTAAATTTGCGCGCCCACGTTTAGAAGTAATGGACGGCGGCGAGCCCTCAGTATTTAGCTTACTGGGCACCCTTACAACCACAGACCCTGGCACCCGAGGCGCAGGGCGTTATGATATTGGTACCGCAACGGGTGGTTGGTCTAACACCACCGCCAATAATGTTGTACCTAATGGTGTGCCGGTAACGGGTGATGTTGTAACAATATTTAAGGCAAGCGATCCTAAAGTACAAACTACTAAACGCTATACGGGTTCAACGTGGCAATCCTATGCGCTACACATCCATGGCAGCGCCTTAATTGAGGATACCTTGGACGGTAACGTATTACGTGCGGGTACCCGTATCGAATCGCCGCGCATTGACATGATAGGCACCAACTTTTTAAAAGTGGAGTTTGTGAACGGGTTTGGCCCCGATAATTTATGGTATTGGTATGGGCCTAAAATTTTAGTAAATGGCCTACCCAACCTGAATGCATTAACAAAAGAAAACGCGAAAGAATGGAAAGACGTACAAGGTAATTCATTTACTCGCGGTACCTTTATAGCCGGTTCACTAGAAACCAGCGCCTCTACTTCACAACTCATTAGTACACCGTCACAAGAGATTGAATTCACCAGTAATGGTGGGTTAATTCATTTTGCTGTTAGTTATTCGCATAGGCGTTCGGTGTATGGCCCCCGTGACGGAGCCCCTGCCTCCGTTTATTGTCCTAGTAGTCCTGTTATGTCACCCGTTAGTGGCACAGTGTACTTAGAGAGATGGACGGGTTCTTCATGGGTTGTTATTCAGCAGAAAAGCATTACGGGTAACTATGGGTGTAGTAACGGATTTTTTGAGGGGGAACCAGGTGCATCTAACAGCCCATATATAGCAACAACCAGTTCAAGTACCACATTCACAACTACAGAAACCCGCAGTGCTGGATATGTTAAATACCGCGTTCGTGGGGCTGTTAGCGGTTTTGTATCAACTACTAGAGTTGGCCAATATTTATCAATTGCGGCTAGTGAATAGCCGCAAATACTAAAGAGGATTAACCATGGCAACCTATACAGCCAATCAAGTAAGCATAAATAACGGCTCAAAGCTCGTTACTGTTAATAGCAATGAAAGCCCTGAAAGCGTAAGCCAAGGTGATTTTATTCAAATAGCTAACTACCCGCTGGCCGAAATAAACCGTACTTTTTTAGACGTAAGCGGCAACCATGTTATTGAGCTGGTAAAAGTTTGGAAACACAGCGACCAAATAAGCCAGCCAGCCATTGTGGTGCCCACCACCGTAGATTTTAAAGCCACGGTTGATGCACTAAAAAAAGCAAATATTTTAGTCAACGACAACACCCAAGCTATGCAAGATTGGCAAACAAAGCTAGGCGAGGTCACGTTTAGAAATATTGATGAAACGCAAACAACCATAAAAACATTAAAGCAAATGGAAAGCGATTTTAATGAACTAATGGCGCGCCTTGAGGCACAGCCAGAGCCCCAACCCAACAATAACGCTGCTTGGTTTGATGCAGATAGCACCTGGAGATAAATAATGACTAATAAAGTAAAAATTACAATGAAAAACGTACCTGAAGGGCTTGACTCAATGTACCTAAAGATTGAAGAAACCGCAATATCTCAGGGTGTGCGTAATGTTTTATTCTCAGGTGTTAAACCTGTAAATGGCAATGTTGTAGAAATAGATATAGGCAATGCGGGCACTGTCGGCGCGGGTGTAATTTTTTCAGCAGATAACTTCACCACTAGTGGGCAGCCATTTAAAGCGATGAGGGGGTATGGTGTTATTGAGGCTGGGGCTGATTCAACATTATCATTTGATAACATTGTTTTTCTAGGTTCATCTACATCAGATAGAGCTTTCAATTCAGTCGAAGCGCTTACGGATATGCAGAATATTCTTCAAGAGCATGGATTGCCATATATTAATCTAATAGCAGAAACTAGAAGCGGTTCTAGCGCCCCCTACCAAGCAGCCACGTTAATGCCTCAAGCAGTAAATAACAACTCATCCCTAGAGAATGTTTTGTTTTTTGGGCAATCCCCAACAAACAGTCTGACGCAAGCGTTCTCTACAGAAACCCAAGAGGTTAAAAATTCTTTAAAAGCAGATGTAGAGTCTATTCTAAATCAAGCTAATAGTGCCGGTTGGACTCCTTTATATTCTAACTTTAATAAAACACCTGAAGCGGAGCTTTATGAAATATCTCAATGGAATGACAGCTTTTTAACGCCCATAGTTACTGAGTTTGCCCCACAATCAATAAGCGATGGAGTTTACGTTCAGGATTATGAAAAGCTCGGTGGATTGTCTAATTATTTATTTAGTTCGCGTGATGGAGTTCATCTTGCAGAAATAAGTGGTGATAGGCTTTATAGACAGTACAGTGCAGCCAATATCGCACGCTTTATGGGTTATGATACTAGAAAAAGCTTATCAGGCCGCAGGGTTGTTGTTCAGCCATCATCATCCACAAGCGAAAGCTGGCCAAGAATACAAAACATTACACCTTTGCCTCTTGGTTTAAATAGCGCTCCTTACAGGCATATTGGGGCTAACTTAGTTGACGCTGATACTGGAGAACTTCTAACCGATCTATATGTTGTTGTTCATGGCTCTAGGGGTATAAATTCAGGCACCGGTAACGCTGGAGATTCTTCATCTAGTTATTTAAATGACGAGGTTCTGAAAAAGTGCGCATGGATTGGTGTAGATGAAGTTGATGGTTTTTATCTTGAGATTGGCAGCTTTAGCCAGCAGCTGCCAGATTTAGCCAGCTTGATACTAGCTGGAAATAGATCCTCAACGGGCAGTGATAGAGTTGGGGAATGGGTTTGTAATGGTGAGACTAAGTTTTTAGATGGGGTTCTAAGGCCTTGTGGTGTCGCTGAGTTTTTAAATGTACCTGCTGTAGATAATAAAATAACAGCAACCGGTTTTTTGGCAAATGGATCTTTATATAGCTATTTATCAGTAATAGAAATGAAATTCGCTTAATGCAATTTAAAAAAGGCAACTGCATATTTATTGAAAGTAGGTGAAGTCTAGTAAAGATTGTTACGAGTAATTACGCCTTAACTAAAACCAACTTTTATATTTTAAAAGGGGTTTAAACATCATTTAAATCCTTTTTATTTTATAATCCATTTAAATATCCCCTTAAACATCATTCAACTCTCAACTATCATCTTAAACAGAGCAAAATACCCCCTATTTAACATAATTTACTTATTCTAAAGTCTAGCGTTTTTTTTTCTAAATTCCTGCGGCGGCTTACACTATCGGCAATTACGTCACTTATAAACACGTATTTTAGCCCTTTTATCGCATAATATTTATATTCAATAAAATGCTCTACTTTATAAAATATAAAAACTCTGTAACGACATTTTAATCAACCAAACTATTTAGCTCATCAATTAATTGCTTAAGCTGTTTAGTTTCGTCGTTTAGCTTTTGCTGATACTTTTCAACTTTGTCATGCTTACCTTGGCGCTTAGCTTTTTTAAGATCGATTTTATATTCTTCAATTTCTGAATTTGTATCATCTATTTTTTGTTGTAACTCTGCTTTTAATCCATCATTGGTACAATATGCGTTTATGTTATTAAGTGCTTTACTAAGACCTGCAACTTTGTGTGAATTACCTTGGCGTTTTGAAGCTAATAACTCGAGGTTAACTTCACAGGCTTTTTTCGCACATCCCGTTAAATCTGCACAATCATCTTTGGCTAGTACGACTGTTGAACCGGCTAATAAAAAACTTATTGTAATACCTTTAATAATTATCATTTTATAATTTTTATTATCTCGCATTGTTCATTATTCCTATTTAATTAGTCGTTAGCGGCAAAATACAGATAACAGCCCTTGCAGCTCTTCATTTATAACATGTTGTTTTACAACATCTTGCATAGGAGTATTTGAAACTGTGTTATTTAAAATACCCACCATTTTAGCGCTTTCTCCAGCACATAAAGCCTTAACACATTGTACACCCAGTCTAATGGCCAACATACGATCCGCAGCCGATGGGTTTCCGCCGCGCTGTAAGTGCCCTAGCTTAGTTACACGTAAATCAATGCTTGGATTTACGGCAGTTATTTTTTCACATACGTATTCAACACCATTTTCATCGCCCTCAGACACCACAACGATAAATGCGTGTTCGCTATGATAATCGCTAATCTTTAGCAATAAATCATCGATATCTTTGTCATTTTCAGGGATCAATACTGAATCGGCACCAGAGGTTAAACCGGCATAAGTGCCAATATATCCGGAATCACGCCCCATAACTTCAATAACAAACACCCTATTATGAGATTCTGCTGTATCTCTAATATTATCAATACATTGCATTGATGTGTTTACTGCCGTATCAAATCCTAAGGTGTAGTCTGTGCCTGCAATATCGTTATCTATGGTGCCGGGAATGCCAATATAAGGGATATTGGTTATGTGTGATAACCATAAACAGCCTCTAAAAGAGCCATCGCCACCTATGACAATTAATGCATCAATATTATTATGTTCAATTGTAGCTAAAGCTTGCTGTCTGCCTGTCTTAGTTCTAAACCTTTCACTACGTGCGGTTTTTAAAACGGTACCGCCCAAGTGCATACTTTGTTGCAGGTTTTTGCAATCAAGTGTCACTAAATCATTATCAATTAAACCCTCATATCCTTTTCGAACTCCTGACACTTTTATGCCTTGTTGTTGAGCGGTTTTTACGATGGCAAATAAAGCGGTGTTCATCCCTGGAGCATCACCTCCAGAGGTAAGCACGGCAATATGATTAATTGGTTGCATCGGTTCACGTCCTTAAAGCAAGCTATACATTAAAATGATAATAGCTGTTTATTGTTAGGCAGTGTTAACTAAGTGCAGTTAAGTTGATCTAGTTATGCGTTATTAAACAATATTTTTCATAACAATAGAGGGAAGTACTTATATTGGCATGCTAACTTGATGTCAACATGCCGTGGTTAGGTATTAATGTAGAGCAGCAGTAAATGGTATATTTTTACAAATTTCTGCTTCTATTATTAATAACTCTTCTAAACGATCATCAACTTCTTGTTTATCAAAGTATTCGTAAGCAAGTTCAACAAATAGGTTTTTATGTTTTTCTTCAGACTTGGCTATCGCAACATAAAAATCTTTTTCTTTTCCTTCTGGTAAGGCTTCGGCAACTAAAGAAAAACGTTCGTGTCCCCTCGCCTCAATTACACCGCCAACGAGGAGCCTATCCATTAAAAATCCATCGCGTCCATGCCTAAAGTGTGCGCGAATTTGTTTAATGTAAGGGTCTTTTTTATCATCACCTAAATTAGTATCACGCTCAATGAGTAATTTCAGCACTTGCTTGAAATGAATTAACTCTTCTAAGGCTAAGTCAGTCATTGCTTTAACTAATTTACGCTTATCAGGGTAATGTGAAAGCATAGACATAGCCATGCCCGATGCTTTTTTTTCAGCAGCAGCGTGGTCTTGTAAAAAAGTTTCAAAGTCGGCTAAAACAACTTCGGTCCATTCAAATGGCGTGTGGTATTTTAATTCAAACATATGGATACAACTTATAAAATAATGCGTGGATTTTAGCGTATTTAAAAATAAAAATCTTTGCTCGCGGTTTAAATTTGTCTCTCATAAGGTAAAAATTTATCTATCCGCCCTTTCGCTGTCGATTCAATTTTTAATGGATGTTTTATATCATTCCACGCGGTGACCTTACCCCCCATATTCATTTTTTCAAAGCCATTTAACTCAGAGGTAATACTTAAAAAATCACAAAGCTGACTAAAACTGTTAGGTTTAGCTATATCTATCGCTAAAAAATCTTGTTCTCGATTACTAAAATAAGCCTTAGCATTATTAATGTGTACGTTATAACAATCAGTTAAATACTGGTCGTTATTTATATTCTCTAGTGAAAAGTCTTTAAATGTATTTAAATAACAGCGCTTTAAATGAATGTTAAAGCCACCATCTGCACGGGTTAAATTAGTGTGCATTCGCTGTAAAAGCTGTCTTATTGATGGTATCCATGCAGTAAGCTCTCGCTCTAAATATATAAATTTTGCGCCAGGATAGTATTTATCTAATACTTTAAAATCGTTAAATATGGGGGTGTCTGCAATTGCGACCGCATTATCAAAACAGGCGGTAGTGTATGCAGTATGAGCAGTTGGTATACCAAAATGTAAAAATGCATTACATACACTGGTGGTACCGGTTCGCGGTAAGCCAATAATAAATATTTTTTGTTCCATGGGGTTTTACATGTCTTTTTCTGAAAACCAAAGTGAAGTATTATCAAGTGGTGTTAATAAGGGTAAGTTTTTGTTTTCTAATCTAATAATAATCTTGTTTTTAATATCTGCGTGCTCAATGGCACTGCGATGATACGCATTAAATAAGCGGTCAAACTCGCCATTTTTACGCATGACCGCTAAGCCATTTTCAACTGCATAGGCCAACTCGGGCGTATCTTTACTAAAAAAGAAGTAAATTGCACTTGGGTATTGCAGTATTAACTGAGGAAGAGTTGTAAGTTTTGCATCACCTTTAAAGGTATTTAGCTCCGTTTCAACCTCAAGCAACGATCGAGGAAATACATCTCCTCTGCCTTTTATTAACATATTAAATAATGAGCTGTATTCAATTGATGTTGATACCGTTAATCCACTATCTAATAAAACTTGAGTATCTGGCCAGTCGTGACCTTGAATAAAGTGGATACCTTTAAAGTCATCAATTTTTTTTAAGCTTGATAATTGTTTTTGTTTATTCTGTGTCGTGACAAGTAAACGCCACCCGTATAAACCTTTAAAAATAGGCACTCTTACGGGCAATAGCTCTTTTTCTCGCTGCTGTGAAGTCATGGTCCATGCAACGTTGACTTCATCATTATGTATAATTTGTTTTAATGAGCGGCTTTGAGGCATAGAAATACTCGATGCTTTTAATGTATATTTTGCGCCGCTGTATTGTAAGGCCGTTCTCAATAAAACCAACGGATAAAGAATTTCATCTTCACCAACCCGCATCGTTTTAGGATAAACATAATTTAAACCATCAATACTTTGATTGCTATTGTCATTTTCTATTGCCCTTACAAATGACACCAACGAAGTGGCAAAACATAAGCTTATAAAAACAATAGCGAATCGCATCTTTATTTATCGACTTAACAATAAAATTAAGGAACTTACAAAAAGAATAGCAAATGTCATCATCATACTTAATACACGTGCTTTCAAATTGTTAGTTCTAATAGCTGAGCCATGAAGTGCACGGCTTATAAATAGCAAACCGCCAAGTGCATGCATATAATGACTTGCTAAGCCTTGATACTCTAATAAGAACAGTAAAATTAGGCTAATTGGTACATACTCAATAAAATTCCCATGAGCTCGAGTTGCACGTTCAAGCTCAGGATGACTCCCATTACCAAGTGAAATGCCTTCAGCCTTGCGTATTTTTACAACATTAATACTCAGGTAAATATAATATAGTGCCAGTAAAGCCGCATAACTCGATATAATCACAGTATTTTTCCATTAAATTTTTAAGCAATAATAACACATAACTTAAGCTGTAAAATCACTTACTTTAGTATCAAATATGCTAGAGTGATTTATAGATTGGTATCGTAATAAGTAAGGATAATATGTATTTAAGAACAAAAATAACCAATAGCTACCGCGAAATAATTAACAGTATTGGGTTTTATCCCTCTTTATTATCTGTTGCTTTTTTATTTTTTGCTGTGCTGACGATGTCAGTCGAGTACTTAGCCCCTATTGAGAAACTTAAATCACTAATTTCATTTATATTAGTTGATAGCGCAGAAAACGCACGTACCATTTTAAGCACCCTCGCTGGCAGCATTATTTCGTTAACCGTATTTAGCTTTTCTATGGTGATGGTGGTATTAAATTCAGCCAGTGCTAGCTTATCACCTCGAGTTGTTCCTGGGCTCATTACCCGTAAATCACACCAAATGGTTTTAGGTTTTTATTTGGGTAGTATTATTTATTCAATAATAATGCTGATAAATATCAACAAACTCGATAATGGTAATACCGCTATTCCTGCTCTTGGCGTGTTGTTTGCGCTTGTTTTTGGGTTAATATCTTTAGGGTTATTTGTATTTTTTATTCATTCTATTTCAAAAGCAATACAAGTAGATAACGTATTAAATGGCTTGTTTAGGCAAACAAAAAAAGAAATTCAAGACATTATCAACATGCAAGACGAAAACCCCGTTGATAACTTTCCCGAGTTTTCAAGCTGGCATTCAATAAACAGTACAACCGAGGGTTACTACAAAGGGGTTCATTCTAATAAATTATGTGCCCTACTAGCAGATGAAAATATTGAGCTGTTTATTACGGTTAAGCAAGGTTATTTTACAGTTAAAGGTTACCCGTTTTTAAAGTGTAATAAGGACATATCTGAGAACGAAGAGTTGATTGAGAAAATTTTAGATTGCTTTATTTTTTATATAGAAGAATACATTAGCGACCATTACCGCTATGGGTTAACACAAATATCAGAAATTGCCGTAAAAGCTATGAGCCCAGGAATAAACGATCCGGGTACTGCCGTTAAATCTATTGATATGTTGAGTATATTATTAATAGAACGACTAAAGATTAATGCAATAAATTATTCATGCTATGAAAAAGATGAGCAACCATTGTTGTACTTTCATGAAACCAGTTTTGATGAACTACTTCATGATAACTTCACCCCTTTACGCAATTATGCAAAAGCCGATGCCTATGTAATGACTAACGTTATTGAAGCATTTAAAAATATTTTATTTATTGCTAATAAGAATGTGGATGCACGAAACAGTGTGTTTAATTATTTAAATGCCATTGTTGATGATATTAATCAGCACATAGTTAACGAATACGATCGTCAAGAGATTAGTAATATGCTGTATGCCATTGTGCGTATTAGTGAGTCACAAGGAAAGCAGTTGGTGGCACGATTTGAGCGCCACCCACCTATAAGCGCTTAATCAATATAATAAATTGCGTAACTTGATGCGCTTATTGTAATTTCACCAGCATGATATGCATCGGGTACATAGTTACTCGGTGCACCATCAGCCATCATTACTTTTTCACTGCGCATGTAAGGTACTGATGGCATATCAAGCGGACTTAAAGACGCACTATATAAGCCTTTCAATTCAACATCAAAATCATCAGTTAACTCTTTTGCCGCTGCTTTAGCTTGTTTAATAGCTAATTTTTGTGCTTTTTTGTGCAGCTCATCATAGTTGCTCGCTAAAAACTGCGTCTGTCTAATTTCATTAATACCGTTATTAACTAAACTTTGTAAAAGCTCAGGGTATTTATTAATCGCAGAGAGTTTAATTGTAAGCGTTCTGGATACTTTAAACCCGGTAAACTCTTGCTTACCTGTTTCGCGATTATATTGATTATCACGATAGATTGAGATTTGACCAGCATTAATATCTGCATCAGCTACGCCTAGTTTTTTTACTAAACTAATTGCACTGGCCATCGTAGTATCAGTTTGTTTTTTTGCGGCAATTAAGTTTTTATCTATTTCCGTAATACCCACTGTTAATAAAACATGATCTGGCATAGTCGTTACCGATGCTTCACCTTTTACATAGATATGAGGCTCTTCAGGGGCATTAGTTGCATAGGCTGACGTGCTTAGCAAAGCAGCCGTTAAAATCGAAAGTGTTTTCATAGGTCTATCCTTTTAAATTGATTGCCTTAGTTAACACCTTATGTGGTTAATTGCAGATGAACAAGCATAAAAAAACAGGCAAAAGCCTGTTTTTTAGTAATGAAGCATTAAATGCTGCAACGCTTGTAGTTACGATACTTCGGTAACCAGTAGTTTCTGTCGATGGCTGCCCACAGAGCATCATCTGAAATTTCAAGAGCAACGCCCTCTTCAATTGCTTTTTTAGCGACTGCAAATGCAATACGTTTACTTAGTGTTTCAATTTCTGTTAGCGCAGGTAATAAGCTACCTTTGCCCGTATTAGCTAATGGTGATGACTCTGCCAACATTTCACTCGACATTATTAGCATCGCATCGGTAATACGCGTTGCTTTAGCAGCAATTACACCTAAGCCAATACCTGGGAAAATGTAGCTGTTATTACATTGAGGAATTGGGTAAGTAACGCCGTTATAAACAACAGGCTCAAATGGGCTACCTGTAGCTACAATCGCTTTACCATCAGTCCATTTAATAACATCTTCTGGGTAAGCTTCTACTTGTTTAGATGGATTACTTAACGGGAAAATAATAGGTGCTTCACAGTTTGCGTGCATAGCGCGAATAACTTGCTCAGTGAATAAGCCCGGTTGACCTGATACACCAATTAAAATATCTGGTTCTGCACAGTGCATTACATCTAATAATGACGCGTATTCGCCGCTGTAAGTCCAATCGGCTAGGCAGCTCGTTGGTTGCGCTAACATTTGTTGGAAGTCGCGTAAGCCTTCCATGCCATCAGTTAATAAACCAAAACGGTCAACCATAAATACTTGGCTGCGAGCTTGTGCTTCGCTGATACCTTCGGCCACCATAGTGCTAACAATTTGTTCAGCAATACCACAGCCTGCAGATCCTGCGCCTACAAACACAACTTTTTGAGTCGATAGTTTAGCGCCTTTAACACGACAAGCTGCTAATAAAGACCCCACAGTAACCGATGCAGTACCTTGAATGTCATCATTAAAGCTACAAATTTCATTACGGTAACGCTTTAATAATGGCATAGCATTTGGTTGTGCAAAGTCTTCAAATTGCAGTAACACGCTTGGCCAACGACGCTTAACCGCTTTAATGAATAAATCTAAAAACTCATCGTACTCATCTTGCGCAATACGCTTATGTCGAGCACCCATGTACATTGGGTCGTTTAATAGTTTTTCGTTATTGGTACCTACATCAAGCATAACCGGTAATGTGTACGCTGGGCTAATACCACCACAGGCGGTGTACAAAGAAAGCTTACCGATTGGGATACCCATACCGCCAATACCTTGGTCGCCCAAGCCTAAAATACGTTCGCCATCGGTAACCACGATAACTTTAACTTTACCTTTAGTGGCATTACGTAAAATATCGTCAATTTGAAAGCGATCTTCATAAGAAATAAACAAACCACGTGCACTGCGATAAATATCAGAAAACTTCTCACAGGCATCACCCACCGTTGGGGTGTAAATAATAGGCATCATTTCTTCAATATGATCGCGTACCAAACGGTAGTAAAGCGTTTCGTTATTGTCTTGAATAGCACGTAAATAAATGTGCTTATTTAAGTTGTCATTAAAACTTGAGTACTGTTGGTAACAACGCTCAACTTGCTCTTCTATTGTTTCGTAACGAGGTGGAAGTAAACCAGCAAGATTAAAGTTTTCACGCTCTTTTTGGCTAAATGCACTTCCTTTATTCAATAATGGGGTTTCAATTAGGCCTGGGCCAGAATAAGGAATATAAAGATAATTTGGATCGGTATTTGTAGTCATATTTCCAAGCTTTACTGAATCTTAAATAATGATCTGCCATTATCATTGTTAAAGGCTAAATTGCAATGACATTTAAGCTTGTCAGACCATTGAAAATGTACAAATACAAGCGCTACTTTAGTATAAAGCCACTCATATTTGGTGAATATGTTAGCTGCCTGATGTGGGTTTAAAACGTTAAACGCGCATTAAATAATGTGCGTGCTTTGTTTAATGGTTACAACAGTGCCAATTATGTTTAGGTTTGCTAATTTTTTTACGTTAGTTAACATGCTATTTTCAACCAAATAGTTATTAACTATTAATCTGTTACATTTAAAACAGCAGGCAGCAAACCTGCTGTTTATTATACATGGTTTAAAATTTAAATGAGGCTTTATTATTACTTAAATCAGATAACGCCATCCCTTCTCTGCGCGGATCGGCGGCGCCATACAAGCGGTTGTTTTTAACTTCTACCGCATGCAGCCCTGAGTTTAAGTCAATGACACGTACGTCATGGCCGCGCTTTTTAAGCTTAGGTACAAGCGCTTCAAGCTCAGTGCCTTTTTCAAGGCTAGTATAATCATTACGATTAGTAGTACGCGGTAGATTAATGGCTTGTTGGGCGTTTAAATCCCAATCTAAAACGCCAATAACCACTTGCGCTACATAATCAATAATACGACTCCCACCAGGAGAGCCCACCACTAAACGTAAGCTGCCATCTTGGTTAAATACCATCACCGGTGACATTGAGCTACGCGGGCGTTTATGCGCTTCGACCCTATTGGCCACTAATTTGCCATTTTTACGTGGCGAAAGTGAAAAATCAGTCAACTGATTATTTAAAATATAACCATTTACCATCACTGTTGAGCCAAACGCCATTTCAATAGAGCTGGTCATTGATACGGCGTTGCCGTTGCTATCAACAATCGATACGTGTGAGGTAGACGGCAGCTCAAAAGAATCATCGTTTGCATAGCTTAAGTAATCCACTGGATTGCCTGGCTGTGCTTTTTGATCTTTTTCAGTGATTAGTTTTGCGCGGGTGGCAATATAGTCTTTATTTAATAATTCTTGGGTAGGTACTTGGGTAAAGTCAGGGTCGCCAATGTATTTATTACGATCGGCAAAGGCAATACGTGAGGCTTGGCTAAAGTAATGAATTGCCTCGGCGCTGTTGGCTTTAATATTTGCCATGTTTTTGTGTTCAAGCAAGCCTAAAATTTGTAGTACTGAGATACCGCCACTACTAGGCGGCGCCATAGAGCAAACATTATAAACTCGGTATTTTATACAAACGGGTGCACGCTCTTTACTGCTGTAATTAGCAAGATCTTGCTCAGATAATTTACCAGGCGCAATTTTTGACTGCTGTACTGCTTTTACCATAGCTTTGGCATTATCGCCTTTGTAAAACGCATCTATCCCTTTTGAAGCAATGTCTTTATATAAATTAGCTAATGGCTGATTTTTTTTAATACTGCCGACTTCAATTACTTTGCCATTAGGAAAAAAATACTCATTAATCACCGGCATACTCATTACGCCTGGGTTTAATTGTCTAACCAGTAAACCATGTAACCGAGGCGATACTTCAAACCCTTGTTCAGCAAGTTTAATCGCAGGTTTAAATAAGCTAGCCCAAGGTAAGGAACCGTACTGTTTATGGGCGCTGGCAAATGCATGTAAAATACCGGGTACGCCTACAGAGCGTCCACCTACAACCGCTTCAATCCATTTTACTGCGTTGCCGTGTTTATTTAAAAACAGGTTTTCATCGGCATTACTCGGCGCGGTTTCACGGCCATCAAAGCTGGTGAGTTTATTATTAGCTTTGTTGTAATACATCATAAAGGTACCACCGCCAATACCTGATGATTGCGGCTCAACTAATGTAAGTACTAATTGGGTGGCAATAGCGGCATCAACCGCACTGCCGCCTTGCGCTAATATGGCTTTACCTGCTTGTGAAGCATACGGATTAGCGGCGGCTACCATGTACTTATCGCCAGCCACTAATTTCTTATGTACAACACCTGTGGCCGCTTCAGGTTCACGTGTTTCAATTGTGCTAGCGTTTTGTGCAAACAAAGGAAAAGACAAGGCACTTAGGGTCAGTGCGAATAAACAGTTGAGCTTAAAATTCATAATCACTTAATAAACTTAAATTGCATGGAAGATAATTGGCATCTTAAAGTTAAACAGGCACAATATGCAAAAATAAATATAAAAATGATCGCTAAATGCTTAATTTACCTCTTCAGCCGCGCTATGTTTTCCCTCCCTTATGTTTAATTGTATTAAGTTCGCTCTTAGCATGGCTGGGTATGAACGACGAACTTGAATTTAATCGCCAACTGATTGAACAAGGCCAAGTGTGGCGTTTATTTACCAGCCAATTTGTACATGCCAACTGGGCGCACTTAGGGCTAAATTGCGCTGGTATAGCGCTTATTTGGTTATTGCATGGTGAGTACACATCCCTAAGCAGATATAGTTTTAATATTGCCACATTGGCAATGTGGTGTGGCTTAGGTGTTTTTTGGTTTTGTCCCGCAATTACAATTTACACAGGGCTTAGTGCAGTTTTGCATGGCGTGATCATTTGGGGAGCCATAAAAGATGCCACTGTTGGACTTAAATCGGGTTATGTGTTGTTTATTGGTGTGTGGGTAAAGCTAATCGCTGAACAAATAAATGGCCCTAGTGCTGATATAGGCGCATTGATCAACTCAACGGTGGCTGTTGATGCACATTTAATTGGCGCGATTGGCGGCGCATTGTTGGGCGTTCCTTTAATTATTAAATTCATCAGCAAAAATAAAGAATAAAAAAACGCCACATTGTGGCGTTTTTTATTAATTTTCCGCTATTTATAGTGTTTCTTTAAACAGCTTATAAATACGACGGTATTCATCTAACCAGCTCGAAGGCTGCACAAAACCATGCGGCTCTACTGGGAAGATTGCTGTTTCAAAGTTTTCTTTCTCAAGCTCGATTAAACGCTGTACTAAACGCACTGAATCTTGAAAGAACACATTATCATCAACCATTGGCGCATTAATTAATAAATGCTTTTTAAGCCCTTCTGCATAGTAAATAGGTGAACTACGTTCATATGCAATTGGGTCAACATCTGGGTGATTCAAAATGTTAGCTGTATAGCCTGTATTGTAATGTGCCCAATCAGTCACAGGGCGAAGCGCAGCACCTGATTGAAACAAATCTGGCGCGGTAAATAACGCCATAAAGGTCATAAATCCGCCGTATGAACCACCGTAAGTACCAACCGCTTGAGTATCAACGTTGGCATTTTCAGCCATCCATTTTACGCCATCTGCTAAATCTTGTGTTTCAGGTGTTCCCATTTGACGGTAAATAGCAGTACGCCAATCACGGCCATAACCTTTAGAAGCACGGTAATCCATATCCATCACTACATAACCTTCATCGGCAAGTAATGAATGGAACATAAATTCGCGAAAGTAACCAGACCAACCCATGTGTGAATTTTGCAGGTAGCCGGCACCATGGTTAAAAATAACCGCTTTACGGTTTTTACCTGTTTCACCTTCTTGGTAATCCGCTGGGTAATAAACTTTGGCGTATATTGGCTGATCTGTATGGCTTGAAGGCACAGCAACAATTTTAGGCGCCGTTAGTTTTTTAGCTAAGAACGCGTCAGATACCGTGTTAGTTAAACGAGTTGCCGTTGTGTTTGCTTTAGCCTCAGCCACATAAAGTTCAGTCGGCATGGTAATTTTAGAGTGCTTTAATAATAACTTAGACTGATCAGGGCTTAAAGTGTAATCCGTCATGCCGTTTAAGTCTGTTACTTGCTCGCTATCACCTGTTTGTGGGTTAACGCGGTAGATTTCATAAAGGCCTGGATGCTCAATATTCGCTTTATAGTAAATAGCACTATTGTCATCAGTAAGGGTTAAATTAGATACTTCAAATTTACCCATGGTAAGCGCAGTGGCTTTACCATCAAGTGGCTTTTTATAAAGTTGACTATAGCCCGACTCTTCTGATAAGTAATACAAAGTATTGGAATCATTTAACCAACCAAAGTCGTTAAACGCATAAGCAATCCATGCGTCGTCATGTAATCGATGTTGAGACACAAGTTTGTTATTTTCAAAATCTACAGTGGCTAACCAACGATCTTTGTTATCCCATGCTTCAAGCATAATTGCTACTTGGCTACCATCATCGTTCCAGCTGATCGGTGATTGATTCCAACCCCAATCTGAAATAACGTTTATACCACGAGGTTGTTTTTTAGATTGATAGGTTTTACCTTCACGGGCGAAGTTTTCTTTTTTAACCTCAGCAAGTACATCTTCATCAAAACCAGGTAAGGTGTTAAACCCTAATGTGGTTTGGCTTTGATCTGCAAGGTTAATATAAACAAGCTCTGAGGTTTGCTCTTTAGAATCAGCTACGCGACGGCGAACTTTTTTAGGCTCAATCGTCGCATCATCAGTAATGTAATTAGGCATAATATCGCCTTCACCACGCCATGAACTTTTTTCTTGTACTACAACAATTAATGCATCACCGTTTGGAGAAAGCTCGGCTTCATCAACCGTGTTGCCATCGCCTAAATAATAATAGGTATTAGCAATTGAGCTGTTATTAGCTTTTACTTGCTCTTTACGTGCATGCTTGTCTTGTTTATTTTTGTGCTGTAGTGCAATGTAATCAATCAGCTTATGTTGCTCTTTGGCGATATAAGTTGATGGTTCTTTTACGCCTTGTGGTTTATCAGCCAGTTTTAAGTTGGCAATTTCACGAGTTAAACCTGTGGTTAAATCTACTTTAAAAAAGATATTACCCTGGCGATACGCTAAGTTACCGTCGTTTAAAAATTGTGGTTTTGACTCTGTCGCAGAACTTTGCGTAATTTGTTTAATTGCGCCTGATTTTACGTTTTTGATAAATACATTACCCTCAAACACATAAGCTTGAAGTGATTTATCGTTTGAAAAAACAGCTTTACTTGAACCAACACTGTGTAATTTTTCTAATGCCACTTGCTCTGCTGTTTGTGAGTTTACAGCTTGAGCGAATAAATCTCTTAGCTCACTACCTTGCTGCTTACGCGCGTAAATGATGGTACTTGAATCTGCACTCCAAAAAGCGCTTTGCGGTTGGCGTCCAATCCAATCAGGGTGAGCCATCGCTTGTTCAAGGGTAATTTTTGAATCGCCCAAATCTGCGGGCGTGTTAACAACACTAGCAACGGTGGTATTTGTTTGAATAGATGAGTCAGTAGAAGTTGTAGCGGTTGCTGTACAACCCGCTAACATAACACTTGATGCAACAGCGATTGCAACAAGTGTTTTAGAAGATGAGAATTTAAAAATCATAGTGCTTCTTGACGGTTATTATAATTAACCATATTTAAGCAGAAGCACCTTTATAATTGCAATTATTTAAGATAAACAACGCTGATATCGGGGTGAGTAACCCGTTTATTCAACCGTTAAATCAAGCCAGACTAATCGGTGGTCGCTTGATGCATTTCTATCTTTAATTAAACGATATAATTCGCTTTGTTTTTTCGGCCAAAAAACACCACCACCTTTAATGGTTAACCCATAGTTTGAAGGGAGTACGTAATCAACGCGTGCTTGCCAATTTGCGGTATAGTTTTTAGCATAAGCTTGCGGGTATTGCTCTTTTGCGCCCTCACTGGTTGGAATAAAACCGGCGTTAATCAATGGGCTTTTAAGTATTTGATCAGTAGTATTAGTACGCTTTTTATCACCTTCAGGTGCGGCATTTAGATCCCCTAAAATCACAAATCGCGATTTTGCTGCAAGCCCACCCTTTTTACCATTATCATCATAAAGGTAACTTTCGTTATTAACGTAATCGGCAATAAGCCTAATTTCATCATGGTTACGAATACCGTTTCTGTCTTCTTCGCCATCAAACACAGGTGGTGTTGGGTGCGACGCTAGCATATGGACTACTTTATCGTTTACTTTTACGGGTATATCCCAAAAAGATTTAGAGCTTAAACGTAAAGTATTCCACTCTTCATCGTTATACCAATTGGTATTAGTTTTTGGGTCAACCGGCATTTGTACATTAGGTAAATCTTTGTGCTTAAAGGTTTGCAGGGTTCTGATGTTGTCAAAATCAATCGGGTAGCGAGATAAAAACGCCATTGCGTAATGGCCTTCAAAAAAACCAAAGCCCTGTGCATCACCCATTACACCGGTTTTTTTGCCGTTATTGTCCAAGTCAAACTCAGTTGCTAAGCCGGTATTAACGGGGGCAATGTAAACGTATGGGTAATCAATTGCTGCTTGATTATTTTGCCTTACATTTAAATAATGGCTTTTAAAATACTCGATACCTTGCTCTTTTGGAATGTAGTCAAACTCATTGAGTAGTACCACATCTGGGCGGACGCGCTGGATTATTTCAGCAATATTTTTAATTTGCTGGTGGTTTGAACGCAGTGCGTTTACCAATGCATCACTTTTTACTTGTTCATTTTTTGCGATGTAATTAGTGGCATCCATACTAACATTGAAGGTTGCTACGCGTAGCGATTCAGCCAATACAGGGCTGCTAGAAAAAACAGCAAATAACACACTGCTGATTGCTGTAATACTCAGATTACGTTTCATTATATGAATCCATCTATAATTAATAATAAAATAGTGCTGCTGACTATAACCCACAAAGTAATTGCCATCAAAAATGGCTTTATACCTGCTTGCTTAAGAACCGATAGTGACAAACCACTGCCAATTAAAAACAGTGTAACCACTAATAATTGCTTGGCTGCACTATTAATAAGCTCCCATGTCGATGAAAACGACGGCATATAAGTATTAATTAATGCGGCTAATAAAAAGCCCACAATAAATAAAGGAATACTTGCCTTTTCATCAGAGCGCATAAACACTCCCGCAACCGCTGTATAAGGAATGATCCACATCGCACGGGTCAATTTTACCGTAGTGGCAATACTCAGTGCCACAGCACCATAAGTAGCCGATGCCCCCACTACGCTGCTAGTATCATGAATGGCTAATGCGGCCCACAAACCAAATTGCTGTTGGGTTAACTCAAAATAGTGCCCAATTGCGGGAAACAACAATAATCCCATGCCATTGAGTAAAAATACAATCCCTAAGGCAACAGCGACTTCGTGATCTCTAGCTTTTATAACCGGTGCCATAGCGGCTATGGCACTGCCACCACAAATAGCGGTACCAAATGAAATTAACACGCCCGTATTACGATTAAGCTTAAAAACTTGGGTTAAAATTTCTCCAAGCCCGATTATGGCAGTAATACTAACAATTGTTAATACTAATGAGCTGCGCCCTACTTCAATTACTTCATTAAAATCAACAGCAAAGCCTAAGCCTACAACAGCAAGCTTGAGCATTACTTTACTTGCCTTTTGAGATAACTCAGCAAACGGGTTGCCTAAGGTAATAGCAAATATAGCGCCTAAAACCAATGCACTTCCTGCTCCAATAAAAGGAGTCATACACAGTGCGAGTGAGAGTATAAATGTTGGCTTATGCAATTTAGTGATAATCACTACTTTAAGGCCGAATAAGTTTATTAGTCAGTTTATGGACAACGGGAGCAACAAATATAACTGTAGGAAAGGCAATGCAAAAGGCAAATAACCAGGCTTTAAGCCATATAGCTACAATATTTTCGACCATGCCTACATTAAAAATTGAAATAACAAACGACATAAAGCCTGACATGAAAAGTGCCATAAAAAAAGCGAACACAATAGTACGAAACTTTGGGTGGATCATTAAAAAGAAACCTTTAGAAGGTAAAGCGATAAATTGAATTCAACTTACCGCTTAATTTTTTAACTTATAATAGCGATTTGCTAGTAGCTAATACGCCTGGGTAATCCTGCTCTGGCAAGCATGATGTAAGTTCAGCTAGGCGGTTACCTAATTGCTGTAAACTCTCACCCGAAACATTAATATGCCCCATTTTACGACCAGGCTTAACGCCTTTACCATACCAGTGACTGGTTACATCCGCTGTTTTTAAAACCTCATTTGGGATTTTTTTTTGCCCTAAGACGTTGATCATAGCAGTAGGTTGCTTAATTTGCGTATTACCCAAAGGTAACCCTGCAACAGCACGCATATGGTTTTCAAATTGCGAGCAGTGAGCACCTTGCTGTGTCCAGTGTCCTGAGTTATGCACTCGAGGAGCTATTTCGTTAACTAATAACGTACCTTGAACATCAAAAAACTCAATGGCCAATACACCTACATAATTAAGCTCATTAGCAATACGGGTAAATGCTGAGGTTGCTTGGCTCTCAACTAAGCTATTATCTTTACCGGCTAGTGAAAGGGTTAACACACCGTTTGTATGTTGGTTTTCAGTAAGTGGATAAATTGCAACGTTACCCTCTTTGTCGCGCACGCCAATAATAGAGACTTCACGATCAAACGGGATCATTTTTTCAGCAATAATTGAATGAGGCGCATGCTCCGTACCTGAGGCAATAAAGTCGGCCATTTCAGACCAAATAGTGTTTATTTCATCATCTGATTTTAAACGCCATTGGCCTTTGCCGTCATACCCTGCTTGGCAGGTTTTTATTACTAACGGTTTGCCTAATGTTTTAACTGCTTGTTCAAGATGCGCTTTTTCAGTAATAAGTTGGTATGGCGCACAAGCTACTTCGGTTTTATCTAACAAGGCTTTTTCAAGCGAACGGTCACCACCGGTTTTTATTGCTTGTTTACCTGGATAAAACTTATTGCTATTACAGCAAAGCGTTAATACATCATCGGGGATATGTTCAAACTCAGCGGTAATCGCATCTGCATCATCGATAGCTTGCTCAAGTGTGGTTGCATAAACTTGGTTGGTTAGCGGGTGCACAATTTGTTGGCTGCCAACATCATAAGCAACCACATTTAAATTAAGCGGTGCGCCAGCAAGGCTCATCATTCGCGCAAGCTGCCCAGCACCTAAAATTAATATAGTCATTATTACTCTGCAGGATTTGGGTTAGCTAGAATAGTGTCGGTTTGCTCTTTACGAAACGCTTCAATTTTGGCAAAAATTTCAGGGTTTTGACAGCCTAATATTTGTGCAGCCAATAAACCGGCATTAGCTGCACCAGGTTCACCAATAGCCAATGTGCCTACAGCAACGCCCTTAGGCATCTGGCAAATAGACAATAATGAATCAACACCATTTAACGCTTTTGACTTAACTGGAACGCCTAAAACAGGCAATGATGTAAACGCTGCAGCCATACCCGGTAAGTGAGCTGCCCCACCTGCGCCTGCAATAATTACTTTAATGCCTCGTTCGCTTGCAGAACTTGCGTAATCAGCAAGTAATTGAGGAGTACGGTGAGCAGAAACCACTTTAGTTTCATAAGCAATACCAAATTTTTCTAGCATCAGCGCAGCGTGTTCCATGGTTGGCCAATCTGATTTAGAACCCATAATAATGCCAACAGTCATAAATACTCCTCAGTAATGTTTTTAAAAAATAGCGGACTTATGTCCGGTTTTATGGCGGGTATTATATACTTAAATACCGCAGTAATGCGACCAGCAGGCAATAAAAAAGCCATGTTAAACATGGCTTTTTTAAAATGCTTGAAATACTTGCTGTTATGCTTCTTTGCTAGCCAAATATTCGCTGTAGGTTCCTCTAAAGTCGATAATTTTACCGTCTTTAATTTCCCAAATACGGGTCGCAACTGATGATACAAATTGACGGTCGTGTGACACAAACATCAAGGTACCTTCATACGCTTCAAGTGCTAAGTTAAGCGCTTCAATTGATTCCATATCCATGTGGTTCGTCGGTTCATCCATTAATAAGATATTTGGTTTATGCATCATGATTTTACCAAACAGCATACGACCTTGCTCACCACCTGAGATAACTTTTACAGATTTTTTAATATCGTTTTGTGAAAACAACATACGACCTAAGAAACTACGAACAACTTGCTCGTCATCACCCTCTTGCTGCCACTGCTCCATCCACTCAAATAAGTTCATGTCTTTTTCAAACTCATCGGCATGATCTTGTGCATAATAGCCAATGTTAGCATTTTCAGACCATTTGAACTCACCGCTTTTAGGTGCTAAGCGTCCTGCTAAGGTGTTTAATAATGTTGTTTTACCCACACCATTTTCACCAATAATGGCAATACGTTCACCTACCTCAACTAAGCCTTCTAAACCTGAGAATAAAGTTTCTTCGAAGCCTTGCGATAAGCTGGTCATTTCAAGCGCGTTACGGAATAACTGTTTTTCTTGTTCAAAACGGATAAATGGCGACTGACGTGACGAGGCTTTCACTTCGTCTAATTGAATTTTATCAATACGTTTTGCACGTGAAGTTGCTTGCTTTGCTTTTGAAGCATTAGCAGAAAAGCGCGATACAAACTGTTGTAGTTCTGCTATTTGGCTTTTCTTTTTGGCGTTTTCACTTAATAAACGCTCGCGAGCTTGGGTTGCTGCAAACATATATTCATCGTAGTTACCCGGGTAAATACGTAATTCACCGTAGTCAATATCGGCCATGTGTGTACATACCGAGTTTAAAAAGTGACGGTCATGCGAAATGATGATCATAGTACAGTCACGTTGATTTAGAACATCTTCCAACCACTTGATTGTGTAAATGTCTAAGTTATTGGTAGGCTCATCAAGCAACATGATATCAGGGTCTGAAAACAACACTTGGGCTAATAACACTCGAAGTTTAAAACCTGGTGCGATTTCAGACATAGGACCGTAATGTTGCTCTGTCGCTATACCAACACCTAATAATAGCTCACCCGCTTTTGACTCAGCAGAATAGCCATCCATTTCAGCGAACTCAGTTTCAAGATCGGCTACTTTCATGCCGTCCTCTTCACTCATTTCAGGTAGGCTATAGATACGGTCACGCTCTTGTTTAATATCCCAAAGCTCTTTGTGACCCATAATTACAGTATCGATCACTGAGTACTCTTCGTAAGCGAATTGATCTTGATTTAGTTTAGCAACACGTTCATTAGGATCTGTGCTTACATTACCCGATGATGGCTCAAGCTCACCGCTTAGAATTTTCATAAACGTTGATTTACCACAACCATTGGCACCAATTAAACCATAGCGGTTTGATTCACCAAATTTAGCTGAGATATTTTCAAATAACGGTTTAGCACCAAATTGCATGGTGATGTTAGCTGTACTAATAATAGCGCTACCCTCCAAGGGAGACTGAAGTATTTAAATTGCGCGCAGTTTAAACCAAATCAGCGTTTTTTTCTATGAAAGTTTAAAGCACAACCTAAAGTAAACAGTAGTTGTTTATTAGCTATTGAAGGATTAAAACAGCCAAAGAGATGAACGAGTAAATGTGCAAAAAAGCGAAGTGAAATTCACTATTATGCTGTTAACGCGGTAAAAATATGTTTAATAAAAAAACAATCACCGTTACAGAAAAATAAATAATTTAAACGTACTAAATCGCTAATTGGTCGCATTTTACTTTTATTAACATTTAATACGGCTATATTAACGTTTTTTATAGTATTAGAGTTTTAGCTCTACCTATGCCGATAGTAGCAACTATGAAAAAAATTCAACTCTCCCCCTCCTGCATTTAATCCTAATGTCTTATTCCAAAATTAAATAGCGGTTTATACGGCTACAAAATAAATACAGCATTAACTTAAAGTGAACAAGCTGCGTATTTTGTATTAATTATCGTTGATAATTTTTCACTTTTGAGCCTTTTATTGCTTTGCTAGTCTGCACGACTTCGAATTTAGTAATTATAAAACGTCTTTTTTAGGCAAGGCACACACAATGAAAATAAAATTAGTATCGCTCGCGATTGCAGGTGTTTTAACAACACCGAGTGTTTCAGCAATTGAAGTATTTAAGGATGAAAAAAATACAGTCGCTATTGGCGGCTATATAGATGCGCGAGTAATTAATACTCAAGGTCAAAATGAAGTGGTTAATGGTGCCTCACGAATTAATTTTGATTTTAAACGTCAACTAAAGAACGGCTGGGAAGCAATGGCTTTAGTTGAATGGGGTGTAA
This sequence comes from Pseudoalteromonas sp. US3C1013, assembly GCF_048401115.1. GTDB lineage: Bacteria > Pseudomonadota > Gammaproteobacteria > Enterobacterales > Alteromonadaceae > Pseudoalteromonas > Pseudoalteromonas undina. Next base: position 1,534,105 of record NZ_CP183075.1, read on the forward strand.
ACCCTGTTGGCAGTAGCGATATTGTATACAACAACCGTTTTGAATCAATTCAAGATGAATTTTTGTATAATCGTTTAGGTTATGCAGGACTTAAACACGACAAATACGGCCAAATTACTATTGGTAAACAATGGGGTGCGTGGTTTGACGTAGTATATGCAACTAACTACAGCTATGTTTGGGATGGCAATGCCGCAGGTGTATATACCTACAACAAAGACGACGGTGCTGTAAATGGTACGGGACGTGGCGATAAAACATTGCAATACCGTAATAGTTACGGTGATTTTGATTTTAGTGTACAAACTCAGTTAAAAAATAGCGCATTTTATACCTGTGATGTAAGTGATATTACAGAATCACAATGCCAGGCTAATTTTGAGTCAGGCGATACTGCGGCGCAACAAGTTGAATTTAACTATACATTTGGCGGTGCAGTAACTTATAACGTGACTGATAAGCTAAAACTGACTGCCGGTATTAACCGCGGCGAGTTTGAATTAACTTATGGCGACGGAACAACCCGTTCAGTTGACGATTTAATTTACGGTGCCGGTGTTATTTGGGGCAATATTGATGCGCCAGGTTTATATGTAGCTGCTAATATCAATAAAAACGAAAACCACGACACAGATAACATTGGTCGTTTAATTAAAGATGCAATTGGTATTGAAACATTTGTGTCTTATCGTTTTGAAAACGATTTTAGACCATTTATTGCCTACAACTTATTTGATGCAGGTGATGACTACGTAATTCAACCAAACTTTAACGCCGATCCTAACGATGTATTTAAGCGTCAATTTGCTGTTATTGGTGTGCATTACTTAATAGATGAAAACACCCAACTTTATGTAGAAGCGCGTAAAGACTTTGGTGATTTTGAAAGTGATAATAAGCAACAGCAAGCACAAATGGAACAATCGGAAGATGACGGTATTGCTTTTGGTTTTAGATACGTTCTTTAATGGCCTGTTGAGCTTTCAAGCTTAAATTTGCAAAGTTAAACTGACTAAAGCCCTGCAAAATAGCAGGGCTTTTTTTATTATTCTTGCAGAAGGTTTAACTACTTTCTCTTAAATGCTTTTTTTAACGCACGCGTCCCCTCTTTTGGCCCTAAAATAAGCCACAAAAACACAACCCCACCTGGGACTAAAACGGCTTTTAGGATTGGGCCGAGAATAAAAGAATAAAAATAAATAAGTGGAATAAAAAGTACATAACCAATAACACGTTTGATAAACTCCATGTATCACCTTTAGATTAACTGAGCATGCTCATAAAATTAATTGAGCGCACTCAATTAATCAAGTGCTGATTTAGGCCCAACTTCTAACAAAAATATAAAGCGTTGAATAGTATGAGTAAAAAAGAAAAAACACGGGGTAAAGTTTTAGCTTCAGCATGGGAGCTTTTCTTACTACAAGGTTATGACCACACATCGACAAGAGAAATTGCTGTTGCAGCTAATGTGGCAGTTGGTACTGTGTTTAGTCATTTTGAAAATAAAATTGATCTGCTTATGGCAGGTATGCAGCAACAAATTGAAGTTATTATCGAGCAAGCAAAGCAATCAGATACTCAGCGCCCTCCTCGATTGAAATTACGCCACTACGCTCACCCTCTATATTCCTTTTATTGTGAAAACAGTGAATTTAGCAAATTACTAATTAGCGACATCATTTGGCGTGAGGATTTTTTTAAAGCACAAATGGATGAATTTAAAAAACTACTATTTAGTGAACAACCAGAATTTGATGAAATAAAAGCAAGTGTGATGATGGACTGCTATTTTATGACCCTGATCACAGGTTTAAACGACGAGATACCAAATGCAGAAGCCATGCTGAGGCAACTGAGCAACAAAATTGCATTGTTGTAACGTCAATTATAAAAAGCTGGAGTTTAAGTCTGTGTATTACTGAACCATTGATGGAAAACCCGATGTTAGCTGCAATTAAAATGTCTAACTTAGAACATCTAAATAATTACATTGTTGCTTTGTTTAATTTGGTTTTCCTGTTCCTACATAACTCACTTAATAAAACGCGTAGATATAAGTTAAAAAAAACGCCCAATACACGCCACCAATTTCCCCCTCCCTGATTATATTTTTTAAAAAATTCACCTATTGCTAAGATTTGTTTTAAACCAAATAAAGTATGATGTGTTCTTTTTTAGGTGGGTACTCCATCAGCAGTAAAGCAATAAAAATCAATGCAAACTATATTTAATTGATCACCGTCATTAATTAATCAGAAGGCGTGTTAATTTGCGAGCTTAAGAACGCCGTATAATTTAACAGAGCTTTATCGACACTCAGTGCAGGGTTTTGATTATGTTCAGCATTACTATTAATTGTACTTCCCCACTTAAGCCAGTCGTTTGGATGTTTTGCTAAACTAGTAACTAAATTATTGTATGCACCTAACATTAAAGAGTGCTCTGCCCCACCGACAGTGATATATAAAAATGTCGGTTGTTTTATACAATTTATATTTGTTTTTAAAAATGTATCAAACCGCTTAGTCACTGTCATATCGTCATACCAAGCGGCTGGGCTAAATGCAAAGTAACCATTGAATAACTTTGGTTTAGTATGCAGCGTGTATAAAGTAAAGCTGCCCCCTGCTGAAAATCCGGTCAAAATTCGATTTTCAGTTAATGTGTAGTTGGCCTCTAAATAAGTAAGTAACTCTTGCTCTATAAAAGCTAAAAACAAATCAGCCTTACCAAAAATTTCAGGCGAACTTTCATGTTTAGGTCGAGGATTTGTATTAACGTCCTTCCTTGCATAAGGTGGCACAAGATCACGATTTCTAGTATCAGTAAAAAACTGATTTGGTATAGCAACTAAAATAGACTCATTTAATATACTTTCATGATTTAATGCTTTTAAGGCTTTATCCCAATTAGCTAGATTAAAATTACCATCTGTTTTTATAATAAGTGGATACGCTTTATTTTTGTCAAAACTATCGGGTAACCTTATAAATACTTTTCGTGACTCTTTAAGCACTTTCGAATCTAGGGTTACATCAACAAACTCTGAAACATCATTTTGATAATAGCTAACCCCAGTTATTGCAAGCCCAAATACACTAGCCGTAAGCAACGTATTTAAAATAATCGCTTTTTTAATTCTCATGCGCCATCCATTTTAGTTAATTGCTTATGCCATACACCGTTATTAAGTTGCTGGTTAAATACAAAGCCAAGCTTAGTGAGTAAGTTATAACAGCGTACATTTTTACCATGAATTTCTGCGTATAGATGTTCAATGTTTAAAGAGCGATGTATCTCACTGACAATACCTTTAAGTACTTCATGCATTAAGCCTTGTTGCCAAAAAAAAGGATCAAGCTCAAAGCCCAAATAAGCAGTTTTAGTTTGGTTATTAATGTTATACAAACCACAAGTACCAATTAAGACGCCAGACATATTATGTTCAATCGCAAGCCGAACACCTTCCCCTTGATAATAACTCGATATATCATCTTGAATTAATTGCTTAACATGCTCTTTATTTAGCGGCGTTTTATAATCGTTAAACTCATAAACGAGGGGATTATTTAAAATTGTTAATAGCGCTGCGCCATGTTTGTGGGTAATTAAACGCAAGGTAACGCGGGGTAATTTTATCGTTTTAAACATGCCTATGCCAAATAAAGTAAACGCGCTTTAAATAGCACTTTATAGAACGTCATTATTAACTTACCATATCGTATTCACAAGCATTAATTAAGATAAACTATGAGCGACAATTTTAAAGTAATACAGCCAACTACTACTGTTTACTGCCCAAAACGTGGTGAAGGTTGGACTCTCACCGGCATTACTAATATTGATGAGTTCACATCGGTTATGTTTGATGGCGTACGTTACACCTTACCAGCGAGAGAAATTGTGGAGGAGTTGCTTCCTAACCAATTAGCGCGTGAACAGCAAAATCAGTAAGGTACTTATAATAGAAAAAAGCATTAAAATTTTCATTATTAACGTTTTAAAACATAAATACCGAGTGGGGAGTCTAGACGTAGGTTATGCTCATCAACATGTAGCACTTCCCATTTTCTGACTACTTCTCCCGAAGTTACATGTAATATTTTGCCTTCCCTTGTGTAAGGGTAGTATCTATTCCCATGTTTTTTCATTATTTGGAGAATACCTGAGTTATCAATTTTAAAAAAATTACCATCATCAATATTTATTGTATCTATATCTGATGCAATAACTTCAATTAACTTCCATTTAAACTGAATATCATTCTCTTTCGAATAAAGTAAAGGTGAATAGATCAGCGTAATTAAAATAGCAAGACATATTATAATTTTATGCATTTTTATATCCATATAGATCGTGTGTTAATGTAATATTTGTAGATATGACAACTTATTTCTTTTTTTTAATTTCCAAATCATCTTTTACACTTAACTGGTGTTGTCCAGGTATTAAGATCATGATAAAAACAGCTACGCAAATTAATAAAATCACTCTAAGCACATCTGAAGTTATAAAACTCTCCGTCAAATTAACTAAAAGAATCAATGGCAAAACAAAAAAGACACCTAAGTAACGGTGACGATTTGTAAATTCATGCAATGAGCCACAACGAATACATCTATAACGAGTCGACATTAAAGATAGAATAAACCACGATAATGAAATTTTAGCATGGCATTTAAAACACTTTGGTATCATATACAACCAATATCATTAAGAAAAATTAAAGTTACTGAATTTTCAGCTTAGATTTGTGTAAAAGTTCGGTTCACCAACTTTCACTAAATATTCAAAACGCCTCATCTTCACTGTATACATTTACATTGAGTTCGTCGTTATCTTCAAATACGACAAACGAAATAGGCTTACAACACACTTGGCAGTCTTCTATGTATTGCTCATCAATATCAGCCACATCAATTAATACTTCTATGGTTTCTCCACAGTAAGGGCAACTAATTGATTTTTCGGTTAACTGGTTCATATCTTACCTAATATTCGTATGACTGTATGATCTCACTTTAGTAAACAACCCTATATAAAACAATGCTGGTAAAGTGACTTAATAGTTCAAATTTAAACAGCGTTAGCTAAAATTTTGTTTAACTTAGATAAATCAATTAATTTATTTTGATCTTGCTTTAAGAAATAATCGCATTGCCAACGCTGAGTAACTTTAGCAGAATTACTAAATGTGCCAGTCCCTTTTAAGGCTCTGCTTTCGCTCCAAGGTGGAAACACTCTAAAAGCTGTTTTACTCTTAGTGTTTAAAGAGCTCACTATGCCTTTTTTTAGTAATACATTTACGGGGAACATGAACAAGCCTCGTTCAATATTTGTAACTTGGTTGTTCGTAGAAGTTAAACCTTCGCTGGTAACTTCTACGAGTAAATAATCAAACTCATCATTTAACGGAATTGGCTTATTATTTCTACAATCCCCTGGGCGTTTCCATAGTGCTAAAAAAGCGCCAGGTCTGTCGGGTGTAACTTTAGCCTTTCTGTAAATTATGCGTTTTTGGTTTAAAGTAAATGCATAGCCATGGTATTGGGCATTGTGGTCATGAGAAACGAGTTCATCAGCGCTTGGCAGTTTATAGCCTAAAGAAGCAAAACTGGTTTGCAAAAGTGTGGTTAATTCATTACGCGAATTACTGGTTTCCATTTATAGAGTCCATTTTATATAAAGCGAGTTTAAAACAAGTTACCTGCTACACAATGAAAGAGTATTTACAGTTAGCGGGTCTACTATAACAAGCATTTACGCACTCACACACTAGGTGGATAATTTTTATGAAAAAAACACTCGTATTTGCAGTCACTTCTGCCGTACTTTTGACTAGCTCATTTGCTCACGCTAAAACCGAACAAGCTATTTTAGCAGGAGGCTGTTTTTGGTGTATGGAAAGTGACTTTGAAAAACTCGAAGGTGTAACCGATGTGCTCTCAGGCTTTACTGGCGGTGAAATTAAAAATCCTACTTACAATGGTAATCATCGCGGCCATTACGAAGCCGTTCTGGTTACCTACAACACTGACGTATTAAGCTATCAAGATATTTTAAACCATTACTGGGTTAACATTGATCCTTTTGACGCCAAAGGCCAGTTCTGCGATAAAGGCCCAAGCTACCGTAGCGCAATTTTTGTAGCTAATGAGGAACAGCGAAAGCTAGCTCAAAAATCTAAACAAGCCGTTATTAGTGAGTTTACTAAGCAAACAGTGGTAACCCCTATTCTTGATGCGAAAACCTTTTACCCGATAAAGGGCAAAGAAAGTTATCATCAAGATTACTATAAAAATAACCCTATTCGTTATAATACCTATCGCTGGCGCTGTGGTCGTGATAGCCGCCTAGAAGACATTTGGGGCGATAGAGTTACCCACTAAGTTTATAAAACTATAAAGGCTGCAAAAAATGCAGCCTTTCTAATATTTAAGCAAAGTAATAGCAGACTAATTATTTATTCTATGCTCAAAGCTGCAAGCCCACTTAAACAATTTATTTTTCAAGACGGTTAAATAGCTTTCTACAATGACGATTTCTTTTTTATAGGAAATACCATAAACGCCATTTCAAAAACAAAGCCCGCAATAATAAAAATAAATAAGCCAGTAGTGCTACCATACGAATAACAAGCAATAGCGGCAATAATTAATGCAGCTAAAATCAACCATTTTATAAATATATTCATCTTTAATACCTTCGGTTCTGTTGATTTATCATGGCAAATTCCACTTAGGTAATCAGATCCTATGCATCATGATTATTCACCAAAAAAGTGTGTCTAGCGTAATTACTAGCTTATTGTTTGTCTATTAAAACGTTATAGTAAAATGTTACACATTGTTTCTACTGAGTTTTTATTTTCAAAAAAGCGCTATTTGTAGAATCTCTAATTACTAATACATCAAGTAAGTACATCCTCAATCACAATAATTTATTAAATATTCTAATACAAAGGTAAAATTTTTGTTGCCACAAAAGGGACTAATGGGTACTTTAAATAAATGATTAGTTTTATGAATCTAACCAATAATTAAGTACTAAATACGATTTTATACCTCAAATTTATACAGGAGATTTACCTTGCTTGATATAATCGCGCTTTTCATAAAAGTAAATGATTACAAAACATTTAATGAAGCGTCAGTAAAGTTAAATATTCCTTTACCCACTTTACAAAGAAAAATAAAAAAACTTGAAGAAGACTTATCTTTAGCGTTGTTTTATCGTGAAAAAGGAAGTTTGCGATTAACAGAGCCAGGAAAGAGCTTTTATAGCCATTGCTTAGCTCACGTAGAGGGTTTACAAAGTACGCTGTGCAATTTTAAGAACTCTAGTGAAAATAAAGTGAGTAAAATTAAATTAATAGCGCCGCAAAACTTTATAAAGAGTGTGTACTTCTCAGGCGTTATAAATCAATTCACCCTACTTTATCCAAATATTAAAATTCATATGATGCTATCAGATGAACGCCTTGATTTAAAAGCCACCGAGTTTGATTTAGCTATTAGAATCGGAAAATTAGATAGCTCACAAAATATATGTAAAGTCATTAACCAAATGAGCTTTGTTTTAGCTTGCTCATCGAGTTTAATTGAGCAATATGGCATACCAAGTAATTTTGACGATTTAGCTAAACTCCCCCACATATCGTGCTCGCCATTCGAAAATTGGTCTTTTAAAGCAAATAAAAATGAAAAAGTAATTTTCAAACCTCAACCCAACTTTATTTCCAACGATATAGAAATGTGTGCCTTAGCTGCCATTGAAGGAAGAGGTGTTTATTATGGTCCAAAATATTGTTTATTACCGCATATAAAAGACGAAAGTTTGGTTGAAGTATTAACGCAATTCAAACCTATTAAACGAGATGTAAACTTGATATGGCCTGATAAATTAATCCCAAAAAGCACACGCTATCTAATCGATTTTTTAGAGTACTCTCTCAAGGGGGTAAAAATGTAGCTACAATAGCACTATAGTCTTAATGAATTTTTGTAATATTTAAGCAACTAATATTTTTGAAAAACCAACTTTCATTTAACACTCTATAAAAATATAGCGAGTTCTTTAGAATCAAAATCGGTCCAAAATTAGATTATTTAATTAGGGCCTAATTAAAATATGATTTTAAAGGATGTAACTTAATGAAAAAAATAATACCTCTATTGCTGTTGTCACACACAAGTTTTGTAAGTGCTAATACAACTGCAATTTATCCAGATCAACTTAAAAATGAAAGCTTAGGTGCTGGAGTTTGCTCAGCTGATAATAGACTAATTACAAAGGCTGAAGCGCAAACCTACAGAAACGAACTTACTAACAAAATGGGTAAGTGGCAAATAACGGGATTAGCTAATGGCTGGGTTATTATGGGCTCTGGCTACGCAGGTGAAATAAAACAAGGGTCTGCTGTAAATTCTTGGTGCTACCCTAACGATCCTATTAATGAGATCCCTAAATTAAGCTCCGTAAAAGTAGCGCCTGGCAGTCAAAGCCAAATTGAATGGGACTTAGTAAACCAAAAAGAGGATTTTATAAAACCCCTTTCATATCTTGCTCACACAATGGGTTTTGCGTGGGTTGGTGGAAATCGCTCAAGCTATGTGGGTGATGACATGGAGGTATCTAAAGCGGGCTCTGGATGGAAAATACAAGGTTATAATGGGGGCAGCTGTGATGGTTATCGATGTGATGAAAAGTCAGCTATTACCGTATCTAACTTTGAATATGTGATGGATAACGAATCATATAAAATAACAGGTGATATTGTTGCTGCCGACAAAGAACTAATTAAAACGCTAACAGTCCCTGCAGTAAATGACACGTCAGCAGCTCAGATGTCAGTCGTTACCATTGAATACGATGCAGCTACTAATTGGTCTAAAACAAATGACTACAGTATTTCTGAGTCTGTTACATTATCCAATACATGGAAATCCCCTTCAGTTACTGGCGGATCAGACACTTCGTTATCGGTTACTATAGCAGCAGAGCAAGCATGGGGAACAAGTAACGGCGGCTCAGAAGCTGAACGTGTTGTTGTACAGGCAAGAACCAATGTACCAGCATTTACAAAGCTTAATGCAAAGGTCGATTTGTTTAAATCATCAATATCGTATCCTTATTCATTCGATGCTGATATTACTTACGATCTATCAATAAATGGCTTTATGCGTTGGGGAGGCAATGCTTTATTAAGCCATCCTGAAAACAGACCTAATGACACTGCTAATTTTGTAATAGGCCGTTGGGCAGGTAAAGAAAAGAGCATTGAGTATCAATGGGAACACCGCTATATACCAGGTGAGAATAAAAAATGGGATTGGCCTTGGATGATACAACAAACAAGCTTATCAACAATGCAATACTATTTAAGTCATGTTTTAAGACCTAAAAAAACAACCCTAACAGGCCACTTTTATGCACAAAGCCAATTTGCTGGTAGCGTTTATTTTGGTGATGAAACCCCACTTGTCACTAACCAAAGAAGTAAGCGAAGTGTTTCAGCTAGTGATTACTCAAGTGCAGAAAAGTTAAAAAAAGAGTTTGAAGATGCTGGTTTTAAAAATGTAGTTGTTAATATTGAAATGATTGATTTATAAATCCCCGTGGGCTCTCATAACGAGAGCCCTATTTTATAAATTTACACAAAAATATAATTATCACACGCCTATTTTACTTTCACTTTATTATAAAACACGTACAGCTCAACCCAACCTCGCCTTTAGTTTATTTAAACGTTATGCTTTGATGTTAATAGAAGTATTGATCTCCTTTGTCTATTAAACATATTTCAGCAAAAGTGATTATAAAAATAATAAGAGAACAGCAATGACACAAAATACAAACAACAGCGTAGTAATACTCAGTGCGGTTCGTACCGCAATTGGTGGCTTTGGTGGCAGCCTTAAAGATTTTAGCCCCGCTGAGCTTGGCACACTGTGCGCAAAAGAAGCCCTAACTCGGTCTAAGCTTACCCCTGACCAAGTTGGTTCATGTGTGGTAGGCAAAGTTATTCATAACGGCCCTAAAGATGCTTACCTATCAAGGGTCATTGGACTAGATGCTGGGTTACCTATAAGCAGCCACGCTGTAACGCTTAATCGCTTATGTGGTTCAGGACTTGAAGCAATCATACAAGCGGCACAACAAATTCAATTAGGTGATGTAGATGCAGCCCTTGCTGGAGGAGCAGAAAGCATGAGTAGCTCTGCCTATACCCTCGAAAGTAATCGCTGGGGGCAAAAAATGGGTAATAGCACTATGGTCGATGAGCTCACCACGACCTTACAAGACCCATGGGATAATAACCCTATGGGAATAACTGCTGAAAACATCGCAGAAAAATATTCAATTAGCCGTCAGCAGCAAGATGAGTACGCAGCAAACAGCCATAATAAAGCTGCAAAAGCCATTGCTGCAGGTCATTTTAAAGAGCAGATTGTGCCTGTAGAAATCAAGTCGCGAAAAGGGACGCACATTTTTGACACCGACGAACATGTTCGCGCCGATACCACAGCCGATAAACTTGCATCTTTAAAGCCCTACTTTAAAAAAGATGGCACCGTTACCGCAGCAAGCTCATCAGGTATAAACGATGGTGCAGCCATGTTGGTACTTATGTCAGAGCAAAAAGCAAATGACCAAGGCTTAAAACCGCTCGCTCGTTTAGTGGGTTATGCCAGAGCAGGCGTTGATCCTACTTTAATGGGTATCGGCCCTATTCCTGCAGTACAACAGGTATTTGAAAAAACCGGCTTAACCATCGACGATATGGATGTGATTGAGTCTAACGAGGCCTTTGCAGTACAAGCACTGTGCGTTGCTAACGAGTTAAACTTTCCTGCGCATAAGGTAAACCCGAATGGCGGCGCAATTGCGTTAGGGCACCCTGTTGGCGCAACGGGCGCCATACTAACCACCAAATGCTTGTACGAACTAAAACGAATTAATGGCAAATATGGGCTAGTCACAATGTGTATTGGTGGTGGGCAAGGCATTGCGGCTATTTTTGAGGTGCTTTAGTTTTTGACCTCATTAGGTTTAAACATAAGGGCTTAATTCACTAGGAGAACTAACAGACGCTTTGCTTTTAGAGGAAAAAAATGTGAAAGGCTATTTTACACATTTCCTTTCTTGCATTTTTCTTTGTTTCGATACCTCCTCTTTAGCGTATTCATAAAATAAAAGGGCAGTTTAAAACCGCCCCTTTTATTTTTAATTTACTTTCGTTTCTCGGCTATAGCGACCATCAATAGCTATAGTGCGCAATAAAACATCTCCAGCTACTGAAACCTTTTTAGTGTATTCTTGCCAGCTATCTCCATTATCTTCACTGTATTGAATTACCATTTCAGGTAAGTCAACGTTAGCTTCGAGCTTACCATTAACTATTTGACCACCGGGTACTGGTAAGTAATATTCCACGTCATCTTGTGTAAGTCGACCAAACTCTTTGTGTACCAACACACTGGCAAACTGCGCCCAAGATTTTGCTTGTTGCTCACTATCATTGTTACTTTCCCAGGCTGCCTTATGCCAAGCTCTTTGCGCCAGAGCAATCAACCTTGGGTATACCATTTCATTTAGTTGGCTAGGTGTTCTAATTGTTTCGCTCCACACTTGCCCTTGCATTCCAAGAATGTTCTCTGGCTTTTTAAGCGCCATTAATTCTCGGCCAACTTTCGCCTCAAGATTCACAATAGGCGCACCATTGAGCATAAAGTCGGCATTTGCATAAAGGTTATCTGGCTTAAAGCCAAATACTTTTTTAGTATTAGTATAACGAGAAGCCCAGTAATAACCGCGTTCTTGAGGGTGTGCTTCATATGGGTGATCAAAGTATAAATGCGTTGCTGAAGATAAAATCACTTTATAATCTTCATTTGCCAACCTATAAGCTCTATCGGCCACTCCAAATTCCCAAATGTTATCCCATGCGTTTACCATAACCTCATTGTCACCATACAACTTGCGATTAAATGGCGTGATCGCATCAGACATCATGCCATCTTCCCATGCCCCCATGCTGATCCCTTTTTTATTTAGAATTTCAGCAACTCGAGCTGTAAAGTAAGGTTTAAGGTCGTTAACCCCGGCAACACCATTATCTACTTGGTTAAATAGCACTTTGCAAGCATCTGACTCAGTCCAAGAACCACGCCCGACTTCGTCGCCGCCTATATGGAGCTTAGTTATTTTAAGCCCAGCTTCACGATACATTTGTTCAAATTCGTAAACGATCTTATCAACAAAACGATAGGTTGAATCAAGGCACACATTAACAGAGTTATCTGTATAATTTTGTACTGTTAAATATTCAGACGTATCACCCTGCTCAGAGAGTAAAAACGCGTTTGCTTGCTTCGGCTTACCCTCTGCCATAAGTTTATTGTATCTGCCTTCCATTGATTTAATTGCTGCTCGGGCATGGCCAGGCATATCAACTTCAGGAATAATCTCAATATGGCGAGCTGCAGCGTATTTTAGAATTTCAACAAAATCATCTTTACTATAAAAACCATTGCCCACTCCTTCACTACTTGGGCCAGTACCCAACTGAGTGAGCAAACAATTTTGTTCACTTAAATCAAAGCAGCGTTTTCCACCTATCTCAGTGAGTTCTGGTAAATCAGGAATTTCGACACGCCACCCCTCATCATCGGTCAAATGCAGGTGTAACTTATTCAGTTTATACCTTCCCATTTGCTCTATCAGTTGCAACGTAACCTTTTTAGAATGAAAATTACGCGCCATATCATAATGCATACCTCGCCAAGTAAAGCGCGGGCTATCTTTCACTTGTAGCAGCGGTAAATTTACTTTACCGCTTTTCTGTGTTTTTGAATTAGCAGGAATAAGTGCAAGTAAACTCTCAATGCCATAATAGGCACCCGCATTATCAGAGCCAATAATCACTATGTTGTCGTTACTAATAGCTAATTGGTAGCTCTCAGCTTTGCCATTTTCAATACTCGGGTCTACTTTAATTTCAATAAGCGATTTACCGGGCTGGCTAATATGATTCGCTTTAGCATCTAGCTTTATACTCGTGTTTGCCTGAAATTCATCTGCTAAATATTTACCTTCACTAGATAAACGGCCAGCGTAACTAATTGCCCATTGCTCATCAATAACAACTTTGCCACCAAGTTCTTTAACATCAATTGGCGTAGGAATAATTTTAGTTTGAGCTTGTTCTACTGATAATGCATGCACTTTCATCGCTTTATCTTGGCGGTTTCTATCAAAACGTCGCTTTGCATTCGCAATGGGGAACAAGTCTGTTGGGTTACTGTATCGCAGCAATTGTTTGTCTTTAACAAACGGTTTTACATAATCTTTAGCATTACCTGTTGCGGTATTTGCGAACGTAGCCGCTTTTAACTCACCATTTTCATCCGGGCTTACAATAAATGCATTGGGCATAAAGTCGCTATCGCTAACTATCCAAACCTTGCCATTAACAAGTAACTCTAACGACTCATTAACTGCCAGCCCTCTAAACTCCTTTGTTGGGGTTATTCTATGTAAATCACCCATTACATGCTCAACCAACAACCCTTTTGTAATTGTTTTATCAAGTAGTCGGATATAGTGAATATAAATTTGCCAATCACTCTTTCCAGCCGGCAGAGCCACAGTTGAGTTATTAGTGATAGCAATACCGGCTTGGTGCTTGCCCTCGCCCTGATCAAAATTATCTTTTGTTTCAAAGACTAGTTTGGCGTTATCAGCAAAGTTAGCTAAGTTAGTTTGCAACAATTGTGCATTCGCACTCATTGACAAGGTTGATAATAGCAATAACGCAGTTAACCTCTTAATTGTTAACTTCATAAATTCTCCAAAAATTAAATTGCTATGCTTTAAGTCCATGTTATGACGTCAAAGCTATTAAGCTCTAAGAGCTTGCGTTGTTATTGTTTTTTAATTAGCTGTTGTTTTTATGTACAAAATGACACTACCCACTTATGACAACGCTGTCAAATCTATTAGATGGTTACTCTTATATGACTCAAATTGCTTATCTCTGTTAAAAAGAGCTTTTAAAAAACGATGAGGAATGTGAATAGAAAAAGGAAAACAATAAAAAGCTTGCCTCAAACGTTGGCAAGCCATTCGTCTACAAAACGTGTTTTGAAATTAATTTTCTTACGCCTAATAAAACACCACCAAATGAGATTAAAAATAATATTGGTAAAAACAGTAATGTTTGGGTGTTGCCTATATCTGTAGCTGGGCTGCCAATAACTGCAAGCGTATTAATTAACAGCAGTATTAAGCTTGATTGCAGATAGCCCTTGTAACCTATAGCCCCTGCAAACAACAGCATAATAAATGAACCTGATATTGCAGGCGTAAAAGGTGCCGCAGCGAGTAACATACAAACAAACGAAAATATAACAGCACATCCAATTATTACTTTAAACATAACAACCTCCTTGATAAATGGCTTTAAATCCACCAGCTATTTATAACTGTATTACTAAAAATCGTATTCCCCCTAAGGGCCCAAAACTAATTTTTAGTTTATTAAGAACCTCAATATAAAAACTACCTATTCCCAAACTGCCGTTCACAGGGCTCTCCGTCTTTATCACCGTCCATTTTAGTATTTGGGCAATGTTGAATAAAAAATAATGCCTCTGCATACGAGGTCATTTGGCTACAATGTTGGCGGCCATCACAGCGAAATGCTTGCTGTGTTTTAGTAAGTGAGTTTGAACTAGCGGGCATAAATGACTCTAAATTAGCGTTAGTCACTACAGGTGTTTGCTTGGTATTTAAAAAACCGGTTTTATACACGCTAAAGCCAATACTAACAATAATACCAAACGTTATGAGTTTCATTAAAGGTGAGTTCTTACCTGACGTTTTGCTTAATCTAACCGGCCTTGTTAAAGCTTTTATATGTGGCTGTGCAAGTACGCCCTCAATACGGCAATTCACAGCTTTAGTTTTACCGTTAGGCTCAGTCGCAACCTCAAAATAGATAATGTCACCCACTTTAGGTTTACGGCTCATATGTTTGAGCGATGATATATGTATAAAGGTATCGTGTTGGAGTGTGGTTGATTTAATAAAGCCAAAGCCTTTATCGTCATTCCACGATTTTAATAATCCTTTATTCATCCTTGAATCATCCATTTAATAGCTGTTAATTTTACAGCCTGTGCTTTATCATGATAAAGAAAAATACTCTTTGTGTATGTTTCTTATTTCAAAAAACGATACCACTGTATATAAAAACAGTAACCACTATTAACCTTACTCTTTATTCAACTATAAGTTACTTGTAAGTGCAAATACGCGTAATGCCGAGCCAGTGCCACCACGTATTTTAAGCGGCGGCACAATGGCAATAAACTCATAGACTTTTTCTTTTGCTAGCTCCTCAAGGAACAAGTTTTCTATTATGTAAATACCGTTATCTGCTAATAACATCATATGTACCGGAAAAACCTGAAATGAGGGTTCTGTAGCAATAGGTGGGCGTTTTTCAAAAGTAAGGGTGTCATTACCCACAACACTTGCACCAGCCTTTATTAAAAACTGTGCACCACTTACACCAACGCCTGCGGCATGTTCTGCAATATATTGCTGTGGGCTATTAGCAAAATATTGCCCCCACCCCGTTCTAATAAACACAGTGTCGCCTTTTTTAATTTTTACACCTTGCGATTTTGCTGTTCTTTTTAAATGTGACGCCGTTATGTCAAAATCTGCAGCCAATGGGGTATCGTCACCGTTAATAAAGCGAGCCACATCAAGTAATACCGTTCGGTTACTCAATAATTTTACAGGATAATGATCAATTCCTAAGTCACTCCCTACACCACTGCGTCCTATTCCTCTGCGATCATTGGTCGCTTGCGCCGCATCTACTCCACCATACAGTAAACCATCTCGACCAATATGACCTAACGCATCAATAGTTGGACCTCCATGGTGACCACTCCATTGCATTATTTCTGAGGTGAATGAGAGCTGATTGTTATCACCAAATGTACCACGTGTATCAGCATGGGTTGCATTAAGTGCCATTGAGTATTTTGGGTTAACGGACGCTATTGGGGAATTTTCATCCCAATTATGAGACAGGTCATAGGTTTTGGCATGACTGACAAGAGTAATAAACTCTTCAGTTTGCTTAGATTTACTTAATTCTTTGCTATTGGTCGCTAAGCTCGAACAACTAATTAAAAAAAACATAAACGACATCAACATTGCCAGTTTCATCGTATCTCCTTATCTGTATATGTTTAACACGCTATCCAAAAAAATAGCGACTAAAATAAGCCGCTACATGCATTCTCACAATAAATACTGATCTATATTGTTCTTCTATTATAAGCGATGATTACTAATGACCTGTTTCATAGCTCATACGAGACGTATTTGTCGTTTCATAGGTCCCATCTTTATACAAAATTAAAGCAGATGCACTATAGCTTCTGTAAGCTCTTACAGTCATATTACACGAAGTTCCACCTGTGCAAGATGCATCGCCTTGCCAAATTACCTTGTTAATCGGTTTTGAAATATTCTGTAAATAGTACTTTCCTGTAGTCTGGTTACCAAAACTAAAATCTACGGTAAAGCAGTTTGCTCTTCCATTCATTGAGTTTCCACCCGAGCCATTTGGATATACATCGCAAACAAGATCAGTTGCAAAAGCAGAGTTAGCTGTAAGCGCAGCACCACAAATAAATAGTGTTTTTAGTACATTTTTCATTTTCAATCCTTAAATTTGATTATTATTAGCTCAATCGAGCATTTAAAAATTAGCATATGAAATTAAAAAGTAAACAAAAAAGGTACAAAATTTTACAAAGAATTAACCATTAGACGTTTTATAAATATTCATTAAATCTCAAACTTCACTGTTGCACCTCAAGGCTGAGGTTTAATACGACGGCGACTAAAGCCGTCGTATAGTTAAGCGTTAAAATTGTTTCATGTTGTATATCAATTTGAATATACAACATGACCTTCTTTAATACTTTGCACTATTTTTATATCCTTAATGGTCAGTGGTTCCACTTTTAAAGGGTTGTTACTTAAAATGACGAAATCCGCGAGCTTTCCCTCAGCTAGCGTACCTTTACTCGTTTCTTCAAAGTATTGAATAGCAGCCCATTGTGTTAAAGTTTTTAACCCTTCATAAGGCGTTAAACGTTGATCCGGCCCCAATACTTTACCCGAACGTGTAATACGATTAACCGTTGCATCGAGCACTCGCATTGAATTTGGAAATGTCACAGGGGCATCATGGTGAGAAGTAACCGTTAAACCAGCTTCAACTACATCTCGTGATGGCGAAATATAATCTGCCCTTGGGTGCCCCAAAACAGACTCTACATGCCAATCGCCCCAGTAAAAAGTGTGCATAGGAAACAACGATGGGAAGATCCCTAAATCTACTAAATCCGGGATTTGATCTTTACGTAAAGTCTGGCCGTGAATCATCACGCTACGGTGATCATCATACCCATAACTTTTTTTAGCCACTTTAATAGCTTTAATATATTGATCAATCGCGGCATCACCATTGGTGTGAGCAATAATCTGCCATTTGTTTTTAAACGCAGTGTTTATATGTTTAATGGCCACCTCATCACTCATGATAGGATAACCTTTATAGTCCAGCGGTTTACCCTCAGGCGGCGTATGATAATGTGATGATAACCAAGCCGTTTTTCCTTGTGGTGAACCATCTAAAGTTAATTTAACACCCCCTATTCGGTATCGATTAACATAACTGCGATCTGATTTATAAAATTTGGCTTTAACAGCTGACTTATTCCAAACAATGTCAGGGTATGAAACAACATCAATGAATAGCGATTTTTCACGAGCTGCTCTTTCTAATGCCGAAGTCGCATCCGCTGTGGTGCGGCCATCTTGAGCTGTTAAATATCCATTTTTAGCATACTCCACCTGAGCAAGCTCAATGGACCTCTGTTGTACTTCAGCATCAGATTTAGTGGCAACAATAGGCAGTAATAGATTAAAAAAAGCCGCTTCTTCAAGCACGCCATTAGGACTATTATCGGCCAAACGTCTAATTACACCGCCTTTGGGGTCTTTGGTATCCTTTGTGTAGCCACCCACTTCTAGAGCTTTAGAATTGACACTTGCTAGATGACCCGATTGATGCATTATAAGCACTGGGTATTTAGACGAAATTTTATCTAGAACATCTTTAGTTGGATGTTGTTTTTCGCTAAGCTGCGAATCGTCATATCCATTAGCTAACACCCAACCAAATTTTCCGATAATGAATTTCCCTTCAGCAGACTCCATCCACTTTTTGGTTGTTGTCACTAAACTATTAAAATTTGCACCGGGGCCATCGGGAGGAGGTAATAAATTTGCCAATTGCGCAATTAAACCCGTATTGTACATATGGCTATGGGCATCCAAAAAACCGGGTAAAAGTGTTTTCCCTTGAAGGTCTTTGTTTTGTAGATTGTCAAACTTTTCTCTGGCCTTCGCTAAGCTGCCAAGGTAAACAATCCGCCCTTCTGACTCAACTAAAGCTTCCTCATAATGCGGCTTTTCTCCTTCCATAGTGAGAATATCTCCGCCGTAATAAAGAACCGGATCAGCTGCTAGCGCGCTTGTTCCAAAACAAAATAATACTGATGGTAATAAAAAACGTAATCGCTTTGTCATGTTATCTTCCCTGTAAATATAGCTGTATTAAATTTAGCACATGATGTTTTAAACAAAAACATAAAGTGACACCCATAATTAATATATTAAAGCATCTCGTTTTAAATTAGTTAGTCCATTTCAAAATACACAGTTAGGTAACGTGATGAGCGGATTCTCAGCTTTATCACAAGCATCAGGAGGTTCAGCTATGAAAATACCTCAGTGTGAATCTCCTATTCTCACTATGAAGTCAGATAAATCAGTTAGCGGATGGAGTGAAAGAACAACGTTCTTCATATGTGTTGTTCAATATCAAACAGGTTATCAAGTTGATGTATACACCACATTCGAACAACAGTCTGGTGGGATCTCTGTCAATCAACTTAGTCAAAGCTTAGTTCGCTCAGTAGTTGGTGATACTAGCCAAAATATACCAAAAACTATGGCTCGATTAAAAGACTCACTCGCAGAACTAAATACTGAAACAAAAATAATCGACAGCTATATTCCAAGCAAATGGAAAGGTTTATTTGCAGACGATAGAAAGTCTTTAGAAGCTGAAACAGAGTAAATAATTTCACTAAATTAAAGTTCTTTCAAATAATGGAGTGATTAAGTACTCCATTATTTTTTTAAACTAATAACTACTCTAGCAAAATAATGAAGGATTTATCTGTGTGGCATAAGTTTTTCTTTGGTGAGTAAAATCGACTTCCATCATGATGATTTCTTTTTTATAGGAAACACCTTAAACCAAAACGCCATTTCAAAAACAAAGCCCGCAATAATAAAAAAAATAAACCAGTGTGCTACCATACGAATAACAAGCAATAGCGGCAATAATTAATGCAGCTAAAATCAACCATTTTATAAATACATTCATCTCTGTGTGGTTGATTTAATAAAGCCAAAGCCTTTATCGTCATTCCACGATTTTAATAATCCTTTGTTCATCCTTGAATCGTCCATTTAATAGCTGTTAATTTTACACCCGTTTTAAAAGAGGCTCAAAACCAAGCAAACCTAGCGAGCCCACCAACAACCGTAGTTTCCTTATTAACCCCTCATTTTGCAAAAAAGCGTATTTTTGCTTCTTTTAATGTGCTTAAAAATACAGAAAAAGCACAAACACCACCACCAATAAATGCAATTTGAAAGCTAAACAGCGACGAAAAACTAAATTGCTGAGAATACATGTACTGCCCTAATAACTGTGCAAAGGTAGCCACACCTAAAATAATTAACAATGGGCACACAACTAGCGTAAACCAAAACCAAAAACGTCTAATACCTTTCATAAAAACTTCCTTTTACTTTAAATTTAACTTAGAAATTAATTATATAGTGAGCCACCAGCATTTTATTTTAAAAACAGCTTATAAGATTGCCGCATGAATTTGATGTCTAAAGTCAAGATTTGCCCCTTTGGTTCTACAGACCTCTTTGGTTCTACATTTGTCCTTGTTAGGCATGATTTTTATCAGGTTGGATGTTTATTCCTTTGATTAACAACCAAAGGCCAAACGTTATTTCAAAAAAAGCTCCCGGCATCATGAAGTAACTCAATACTTGAGGTGGATTAAGTAGAACAATATTTGAAAAACCATACACCACCATCGAAATATAAGTGAATAGTCCCCAAAGAACCAACCACTTAGGTACGTAATTGGAAACGTAGAACAAATACATGAAAATCGTGGCACCAATACCCATGATAATTAAAAGAACATCCCACATCGAGCCACTTATTTTCACAAATATGCTAGCTAATGTATGCAGCTGCTCATCTTGAAATACAGTTGAAAATTCTGGATTCTTTAAAACTGCTATCACTGCCAATGTAATGATTGTTGCGACAAAGCCGAGAAGCCCTTCTCCAAACCTGAAAAGTAGTGCCACGAGAGCAAAATTTTTGTTTATCGTTTTAGTAACTAAGTACTGTGCCCATGAAGCCCAAATAACCGCTATAAACATAATAATATCTATAGTTTGAGCAAGTCTGAACTTAATCTCAACCTCATCAAAGGCCCCAAAGTTGTATATACCTTGCTTAAATAGTAGTGAATTAAACATCCCTAAAATTATATAAATCAAGTACGCAGCACCTAAATGCTTAACATACAACTTAAATGATGAACCATTATTCCCCATTGATAATTATCCTGTGATTGCTGAGTGTTTAAATGCCTAACGCCGAGATAAAGGGCCGGAGCTGCACAGCAGTGGAGGTCCAGCCCTCAGGCCCTTTTGTGGGCGGTCTTTGATTACCTGGTTATATTTTTTAATTTTGAATGTTAGCATCCAAAATTTTCTTACATGCGACAAGCTGATTAAACAACTCTTCTGTAGAATACTCATATGCTCTTTGAGCTAGTGTGCTTTCAATTTGATTATAAACACTAAGGTTCTTGTTAAACTTGCTCTCTTCTTCCTTTGTCACAACCTTACGTACAATCATTTTTGAATACGTGTGAACACCAAAAGCTAATGGAATAACACGATGCTCTATAAACTGCCTAACAAGGTCATCATCGAATTCATTCGTATCAATTTCAGAAATCACCTTATCAAGATTGGCTTGCAATTCTTCTAGTGTTTATAGCCGCATAATGCCTACTTATTGATTTACATATAACGACGCCGCACTAAGAGTGCAAAAAATTGTTGGCTAAAATGTTGAACGGAGTGAAAATACCCAACTGTTTTTTGTGATCTTCACCCGATAAAGTGGACACCGTCCACGTTTCAATTAACTGCCAATTCAAACTCGGCAGGTAACTTTTACCCAACGCCCAAATCTAATTATCTGTTGTGGGGTATACTCCATTATCCAAGAGCGATCTGCTGCAACTACAAGCATATGTTTTTGATTAAAGTAATCGTCTGGTTTCTTAAGCAGAGCATCCCAAGTTGTTTGCTGAAGTTCAGACCAAGCAGTATCGGTTAAAATGACTTCGATGGAATCCGAAATCTCTTTGCTATTTAACCAAGACTCCAATTTTTGGATATGAGTTAGATCTTCAAATGAAGCCATTACCCACTCGCTGGTTTCATCAACGCCAGAATCCCAAACAACTTCGTGCAAATGAGGTTCTACGAGTTTTCTAACATCTCTGCTTCGTAATGCTTGATTAAGAAGGTTGACCATCCATAGTTACCTAACGCCGCATTCAGCGGCTCGTCCGCTGCAATGCCTTGTTAAGCGTTGCCTCGTAATACCGTGACTGCATATTCAATATCACTAAATTCAGGCTTGGCTACTCCAAGCATATATCTTTCAAAGAACTCAGATTTCGCAATAAATTTAGCTAACATCTCTTTATTATGAACCCAAACATGCAATAGCTTGTCATTGGATTGGTTAAATTCTAAAAATAAATTAGTTTTAGTATTAGCAGCCAAATCCCAAAGCCAAGTTCTTTTTGGCTTCCAACTGACCTTGTACTTTCCTTCGCGGTCTGGCTTGCCATCTAAGAGAAACCTTTTCCTCCAAAATTCTTGAATATCTACAACCCAAATTACTCGCTTTCCTGTTTCACGTTGATAAAATTCTACTCGCTCACGAGATTCTCTAATATCAATAATACTTCGTTGTATTTCGATTACAGTATCGTTTGAGCCTAGAATATCGGCCCTATGTTCATTATTATTGCCAAATATAACTTCACAATATTGATCTTGGACTGGTGTTTTCCAAGTTAAGTGCCACTCAGATTCAGGTTCATATCCGTTAGTAAAGGTTGGAGCCCCTCCTACATAAGCCCAATACTGTCTTAGGAGTCCAACATGAGCTTTGACAGGATGCTGCGTCCAAGGGCAAGTTCCAATTGCTCCGCTAGCCGCTTGTTCTGCTCTTTTGCGTTCCCCATTATGAATTGCTAGAAGCATAATTTTCCTTAGACGCTTAACGCCTCAATAAGAGGCTAAAAATTGATGGCTAAAATAAGCGAGGCACGAGCAATAGCCTGCTGTTTTTAGTCCTGCTTAATTGACTTGTTATGTTTCTTTTCTTCTTTATCTAAATTATCAATACGCTCAGGATTACTCTCGCTCCACGTATCTGCAAAGCCTTTACTTAAGCTTCCGATTGCTTTATCAATAAACTTAGCAATCTTGATATTAACTTTAGTTTCACTATTTTCACCGTCTGTCTTGTTTTCATAATCCCAGAACTTTGCACTAATCTGTGTAGTTACAGCTTCACCTTCCATTGTTTTAACATTGATTTCTAAAGGAACTGAGCCTAATAATACAATTAAAGGAACTGCTGCGGCTTTAGATTTATACCAAGGAGGATCAATTAATAATTCATTATCTTCTAGATAAGATAATGCAAGGTCATATTCTTCGTTTGCGAGCTCATAGCTAATAGATGCTTTTGAACGCTTCGAATCTTTTTCGGAAATAATGTGATTTTCATCGATAATTGGAAAACCTATTTCTTCAAGGTTTTCAATTAGCTTTTTGACTGGCTGATCATATCTTATGTAACCACCTCTTGTTTTAAGGTGTTTTACCAAATTTTGGCTGTACTTTGATATTACGTCTAATGCTTTTTGTTCAATAGATTCGTCTTCTAATTTTGCAACACCATTTGCTAAAACGATCATTAAAGTTAATGTCGAGTTAGAGGCTAAGACAACAGGTGAATCTTTTTTTTCTTCGTTCGTGCTATTTGCAAGCCATAAAACGGCTAATTCTGCAGGACTTAATTTCTTCATTTGATCATCCATGTACGACTAAACTCCGATAGAAACATAACGCCTCAATTAGGGGCGCCGCTTTGCGGCGTCCCAGCAGCCGAAGGCTGCGAACTAGATTGATTTGTTATGTTGTTTTCTCTGCATTTTTCCCACTGTCTTTCGATTTTATTCTTTTCAATCGAACACTTATCACTGCCATTTTTTAGTGCCAATGCATTTTGCTCCTTGAGCCAACTTATGCGAGATTCGTAATCCTTCTTAACATAATCTAGTTGGTATGTATGAAAAACCCAGCCTCCGCTAGCTAAAGTAAAAACCACAATGCCTAATACAACACCAGGGTTCTTTCCGAACCATCTATCCCAGCGATTTAATAAAGAATTCTCAAGAACCATAAGTCGCTCATCGACCGAACCTTTGGTTTCATCCTGCCTGATATTTTCAATCATCTGAGCCTCCTTTCGGAGACACGATTCTTTTTACATCCTCTGATACTGCAGCATTACTCCATTCGTTATGAGCATCTTCTCCTTTGATAATGAGAATTCGATTACCGTCCATATAAAGGTTCGTTCCGCGGAACGTAACACCCTGAATATTCCCGCCAATCAGGCGTTGGTCGACTTTCTCCAGCGTATCGTTAATTCGAGGGACAGAATCAACGATTGTTATTTCATTTTTTTTGCTCTCTTCGATCAATATCTCGATTATTGCGCCTTCATCATTTGCAGGATAGACAGTCGCACTTAAATTCATCCCTTTCTTGATATACCTTGATAGGGATGAAAGGAGAGAGCCTGTATATTTCTTTAGCTTTTTTTGATTATTCATCTGACTCTATTCTTGGATAAAACATAACAACTTTGTCTACGACAACTGTCGTTTTATAAACCGACAAATGTCCATATATTACATTGCATTTATCTTAACCCTCAAATAAACACCTGTAAACAACTAGTTAACTACAGCTCATACTTCATAAATGCAGAGATACCCCAAAATGGTGGAGATCAGTAATATTGGACAAAACACCATTACTGTATAAATAAACAGCATCTCTAAATATGCCATTTTTCGCTTATAAAACATTCAGCTCACTGGCAGGTAATTTAGCAAGGTGGTTTTAATTTTTGCTGCTGTTTATTATCATGAGCGTATACCCTGCCTTTTTAAATCCATTAAGGTTTTTTCAGTCATTTTATTAAGGATTATCTCATGTCTAGCTATAACGAATCTCCAGAGCAAATTGCACAGGCCACTGAGGGCTTTGTGATGCAGCAAACCATGTTGCGTATTAAAGATCCAAAACCGTCGCTGGCATTTTATGAAAACGTATTGGGCATGAAACTATTAGGAAAGTACGACTTTCCTGGTATGGAGTTTACTTTGTACTTTTTAGGCTACGAGCAAGATATGCCTAAAGGCGATGATAAAGAAAAAACTCAATGGGTGTTTCGCCGCCCTGCTCTGATTGAACTTACCCATAACTGGGGTACTGAAAACGACGACAGCTTTAGCGGTTATCACAGTGGTAATGAAGAACCAAAAGGCTTTGGCCATATTGGTATTAGCGTACCGGATGTATACGCTGCCTGCGAACGCTTTGCTAAATACGATGTGGAGTTTGTAAAACAGCCAGATGGCGGCTCAATGAAAGGCCTTGCCTTTATTAAAGACCCTGACGGTTACTGGATTGAAATACTCTCGCCAGAGGGCATTACAGACATTATTCAATCGCAATAAAAACTATTAAACATAAAAAAGCCTGCAAATGCAGGCTTTTTGTTTACAAGTACTGTGAAAACTTGAATTTTTTAACGTCGTAGTGCGTCTATACGTGCATCAAGCGGTGGGTGAGATGAAAACAACTCAGCCATGCCTTTACCACTGGCAATACCAAAGGCCATCATTGAGCCTTCTAATTGCGATGGGTGGTTTTGCTTTAATCGCTCAAGGGCTGAACGCATTTTGTCTGCGCCTACCAACTGAGCTGCGCCGTTATCGGCTGCAAATTCACGCTTGCGGCTGTAATGGGCAACCACCACACTTGCTAGTACACCAAATAATACTTGGAATAACATATCGAATAAGAAGTAAGTCCAACTGCTGCCGCCCTCTTCTTCATCGCTATTTATAAAATTATCTACTATGCCCGCCAGCACTTTTGCGGCAAAAATAACAAAGGTATTAACCACGCCTTGAATAAGCGTTAGCGTTACCATGTCGCCATTAGCCACGTGCGATACTTCGTGCGCAAGCACCGCTTCGGCTTGATCTTGGGTCATGTTGTGTAATAAACCCGTACTTACCGCCACCAGCGAGTTATTTTTACTCGGGCCGGTTGCAAACGCGTTCATTTCTGGGCTGTCGTAAATAGCCACTTCCGGCATATTAATACCGGCTTTTTTAGCTTGCGTAGCAACGGTATTCATTAACCACTGCTCGGTTTCGTTACTTGGTTTAGTAATAACCTGTGCACCGGTTGATTTTTTCGCCATCCATTTCGACATATATAAAGAAATAAACGACCCACCAAAACCAAATACAGCAGCTATTAATAAAATACCACCCAGGCTACGATGGCTTAAGCCCAGCGCACTCATTATGATTGAAAGCACAACACCTAATACCAACATAACCGCGAGGTTAGTTAATAAAAACAAAAATACACGTTTCATACATGGTCTCCAAAAATAACATTTATTGCTGAGCGACTTCTTTTTGTTGATCGGCCATAGCAATCACTGCGTTATGACACACTATGTCATAACATCAACGCTATTCTGTGACAAACTATGTCATAACGCAAGGGATATTTTTAAAGTTTTATATATATTTAATTAAGTTAAACTTTCTAGGTTTTTTTCTGTTCAACAGTAAAAATACACTTCTAAAAACAATATAATTCAATAAGTTATTTTGTTTTTATACTATACGCTTTTATATATACCGTGATTAACATTTGCCATATCTGTGGGGAAGCCTCGCTCTTTTGCAAGTACTTGTGCAATTTTACTTATATCTTCATTGCGACTGTTCTTAAGGTAGGCCCATTGGTGATGCTTACGGTGGTTATTACTGTCGTGTTCTGTGCAAATTAAACCAAGCTTTACAAATTCAGCTACTATTTCGTCAGCAGCGATCAAAGTTGATGACGCTTTTACATTTTCGGCTCGTGCGTAGCTAATATGCGAATATAAACTTACGTCGGCAACGCGCAAGGTGTCGTCTTCGCCTGGGATCTGTTGGCCGCCAAACAAGGCATTGTTTTGCGTATTAGCGTTTTTAAATTCTGGTACAAACTCAGCTACATAATCAATCGCTTTTTGACCACGTGCTTTTAGCACCTGCTGATCCCAACCATTATTTATATAATTTAAGTACTTAGCAGGCAGTTGTGGCTGTGCCGTTTGCTCGGCTGTATCTGCTAGGCCATCGTTAAACAAGGTAATTGAGTTAGTCATACCATGAATTTGATAAAAGCCATTAGGGTACGGCGTTAATTGTGCCATGCCCTCGGGTGTGCCTCGGTTACCATAAATAATAATTTCGGGTATTTTCCCGCCAGCGCCTTGCCAGTGTGCAATGTATGAGGCTTTAAATTCGACCATACGCTTGGGCTTTACGCCTACCATGTCATCAACAATACCGGTTTGAAAGCCACAGGCGTTTATAAGGTAATCTACTTCTGCTGTTTGGGTCTTGTTGCTTTGGTTGTTTTGATATTCAATTTTCCATTTTGGCATTTGATTTTTAGCACTACTTTGCTCAACTTTGCTGACTTGCTTTACCTCTGTGCTGGTAAGCACGTTAGCGTGTTCGTACTGGGCAAGCGCAAGTTGCGCACTTGCTGATAATCTAAATATATTCCAACCGTATTCTTGAACAACAATAAGTGGGTATTTTACTTTGTTTAAGTTTAAATGCTTAGCAACGGGGATCATCCACTCATCTAGCGTTTTAGGCTCAGTAACCTGCTCTTTTTTACTCAAGGTTATCATTTGCTCATGGCTATAAAGCTGATAGTAATTATCAGGCTCGCCAAGAACTTTATTATTATGATCTTGTTCAATTAAGTCTTTATATGCGTTAGTAAGCTTGTCTAACCTTGGCAGTAAATCATCCGGTGAATCATCATCACGCGTTGGCACAGCAAATACAGTTGGGCGTACATCTATGCTGTAAGGATATAGTCGTAAAATATCGATACACTGTTTTAGTAAATCTATACAGTCTTGATCTGGAATTTCACGGTATAAATTACCACCGGCGTGCAGATGGCACATAGGAGGGCCGTCAATAAGTGACGTTTTTTTCTCAAATATAGTCGTTTTTATGCCCAATGCCGCAAGGCGAATCGCAATTGTTGCCCCTGCAGTTCCCCCACCTAAAATACCTACACGGGTTTTAGGTAGAGCTCTTTTTGGTAGAGCTGATTCGGCCTTCAACTGCGTATTATAAGCGTAGTTCTTAATAAATGGGTGGGTCATTGTATTTGTTATTTCCTTAGTAACAATAGCACTGAGTAATTAGCGTTATATATGCATATAAGGTGTGTATTTCAAGGCGCTAAACATATTTATTAAACCGGTGTATTTAATATATAAACTGCTTTGTATATTTATAAAATTACAAAGCAGTATAGTTTAGGCATTTATAGCAAGTGCAGTAAGAAGGGTTTTATAAATTTGTAATTTAGGGGTTTGCTCGGTATAGGGGCTTATAGCAAGCAACGGGAATGGTAAACGTGTTTTAAGCGAATCTAGGTTTGCTTGGTATTCATCCATAGTGGCATCAACTTGGTTGGCAATCCAGCCAATGCAATTAACACCCATACTTTGCATATGTGCTGCAGTGAGTAATGCATGATTTATACAGCCTAGTTTCATCCCTACTACCAACATTACGGGTAATTGCTCTGCTTTTACCCAGTCATATAAATATTCGTTGTCGTTAATTGGCAATGCCCAGCCGCCCGCACCTTCTGTTAGCAGGTAGTCTGCACCTTGTTGCTTCACATTTTTATAAGCGGTAAGTAGCTTTTCAACGCTTAGGGTTACTCCCACTTGCTCTGCTGCAATGTGCGGAGCTATGGCGGGCTCAAAAGCAAACGGATTAATTATGTCGTATTTAGCACTCACAGTCGCGCTTTCCATTAGCATTAAGGCATCGGCATTTACGAGCTGATCAAACGCAAGTTCACACCCTGATGCAATCGGTTTAAAACCTATTGCACGCTGCTTATGTTGGGCGAGTAATTTTAATAGCAAACTAGTTACGTGGGTTTTACCCGCGTCGGTATCGGTACCGGTAATAAAAAATTGCTGCATTGCCTTACCTTTAAATTTTTGCTTTTTCTAATGATAACAATACCACATGGTAAGATACATGGGCTTGGTTGTTTATAAGCGGATACGCCGCACATACTTTTTGTAGCGCCGATTTAGTTAATAAACCAGGGCGTTGGCTTGCTTTATTTTGCGACGTTGCTCCAATGGCTTTAATTGAACTAATCGCTTTAAGCGGGCTGGTAAACTCATCAGTATAAATAACCTCTGTCGCGTTATTAACAATAAACCCTGCCTTTTTGACCGATTGGTTTATATTATCGCTACTTAAAAAGTTATTAATGTGGCTATGCGAATCGAGCGCGGCAAACGCCGTTTTTATTTCATGTAGTGAGCCTTCTACCACCGTACTTATGTACGCATGCCCACCGGGCTTTAAAGCTGAATGTAATGAATACATTAGCATTTCAAAATTAGCCGACCATTGCATTGCAAAATTACTAAATACCACATCAATACTATTTTGTTGAAAGGGTAAATTATCCATGTCGGCGCAAATACGCGGTGCGGTTACTGCACTATTTTTAAGCATGGTAAGGCTTAAATCCATGGCAATTACCTGTTTATATATTCCTTGTAACTCTTCGGTATTCACTAACGGCCCAGCGCCTAAATCAACACAATGTTTGTGCTTTGTGCTCGCATCAAGCTTAATGAGTTTAATTAAATCGATTGCGGCTTGTTTTTGTACATGCGCATGAGTTACATATTGGTTTGCCGCCGTTGAAAACTTTCGTTGCGTTACCTGCTTTAAACTATTAACAGCTAAACAAGCTAACGGTGACTTTATACGCGAGTTCGTATTTGCAGCTTGTGCGTTTATCATGCAATGGCCTTTTTTAAACAATTTACCAATGTTGTAATATCTTGCTCGGTATGGGCGGCGGTTAAGGTAACGCGAAGCCTTGAGGTATTATGCTGCACCGTGGGCGGGCGAATAGCGGTTAGCCAAATCCCCTGCTGTTTGAGCTGCTCACAGGCTTTTAAGGTCTGTTCGGCACACCCTAAAACTAGGGGTTGAATGGCAGTTGTTGAATCCATTAAGGCAATTTTGTGCTCATTGGCTAAACGTTTAAATAAAGCAATATTAGCGTTTAATTTGCCTCGTTTGTGGTTAGCATCACGTATGGTTTTGATTCTTGATAATGTATGCGAAGCAATAAATGGCGACATTGCGGTCGAAAAAGTGTAATCGCGGTTAAACTGCAGCATGTAATCAATAAATTCACTCGAACCTAATACACATGCCCCGCTACTTGCCACCGCTTTACCAAAGGTGATCACTAAAATATCTGGCAAATTATCTGCCGCTATAAGTGGCTCACAGCTTCCCAAACCCGATTTACCCTGTATGCCAAAGCCATGCGCATCGTCTATCATTAACCAGGCGTTATGTGCTTTAGCTAAACTCAGTAACTCGATTAAAGGTGCTTGGTCACCATCCATCGAGAATACACCCTCACTCACGATCAATTTATACTTAGCATTGGACTTTTCGAGCCGTGAACGTAAATGATTCATGTTGTTATGGTTAAAGCGCACAAGTGCTGCGTTTGCATGCAATGCGCCGTCGATTAAGCTCGCATGATTAAGTTTATCCTGAAAAATCGCACTTTGCTGAGCAATGGCTTTATCTTGAAATAGCGCTTTTATAACACTGCTATTAGCACTAAATCCCGAATTAAACAGCATGGCATTGTTATAGCCCAACTGAGCACATAAGTATTTTTCGAGCTGTTGCTGCGCACCTTGATAGCCAGTAACTAAAGCAGAACTATGACTTCCTAAGCTATGCATACCTTCAAGCAAAGTGGGCTCATCCGCAAAGCCTAGGTAGTCGTTACTGGCAAAGTTAAGATAACGTTTATTATCAACTATAATTTCACGCGCACTGGCTTGCTCAATAACATAACGCTTGCGGTTAAGCGCGCTTTGCTGGCGCGCTTGTAAATGGCTATTTATAAAATCAAATGACATAGCAATACACAATGTTAAGCAGGATAAAACAATTCTGAACTGGCTTTATCGGCCACTTTAGAAGATAAAGACGCAGCAACGGCTTCATCTGAATAGTCTTCTGCCGTTTCAGGGTTCATACCCAGTTTTTTAATTAATTGCATATCAGCATCAGCTTCTGGGTTTTCGGTAGTAAGGAGTTTATCACCATAAAAAATGGAATTAGCACCGGCAAAAAAACACATCGATTGCATTTGCTCATTCATTGCGCTGCGCCCTGCCGATAATCGTACATAGCTGTGCGGCATCATAATACGCGCGGTGGCAATAGTACGAATAAACTCAAACTGATCTAAGTCGTCTACGTTTTCAAGCGGTGTCCCTTTTACTTTTACTAGCATGTTAATTGGGACGCTTTCTGGTTGCTGAGGCAAATTAGCCAATTGCATTAATAACCCATAACGATCGCTGGGTTGCTCACCCATACCGACAATACCACCAGAACAAACTTTCATACCGGCATCACGCACATGATCAATAGTGTTTAGTCTGTCTGCAAAGGTACGGGTAGATATAATTTGTTCGTAGTATTCAGGTGAGGTATCTAAATTATGGTTATAGTAGTCAAGCCCTGCATCACTCAGCGCATGCGCTTTTTCATTGGTAAGCTTACCTAGGGTCATACAGGTTTCGAGGCCAAGCTCTTTTACTTCTTTAACCATTTTTGAAATGTACGGCATATCACGATCTTTAGGATCTGACCACGCAGCGCCCATACAAAAACGGGTTGCACCCTTTTGTTTTGCAAGGCGTGCTTGCTCTACTACTTTTTCTACTTCTAGCAGGCGCTCTCGTTCTAGGTCGGTTTTATAATGACCCGACTGCGGGCAATATTTACAATCTTCAGGGCAAGCACCTGTTTTTATTGATAGTAAAGTAGAAATTTGCACCTGATTAGGATTAAAATTAGCACGGTGTACGGTCGCGGCTTTAAAAAGCAGATCGTTAAACGGCATTTCAAATAAGGCTTTAACCTCGCTATGGGTCCAATCGTGGCGAACTGTTGCAAGCTCCATAATACTCTCTTTTATTTTTTGCTCTTGGTGTTATTGGCTTAGAATACGTATTGCCGTACCATTGTCAACGAAGCTAACTTAATTAAAGTTTACATATGAGCATAAAAAACACAATAGACCTTGATTTTGACCGAAATCACATTTGGCACCCTTATACATCAATGACTCAACCAATTCCGGTTTACCCTGTTACACATGCCAATCACAACCTTATCCACCTAGAAACAGGCGAGAAACTCATCGACGGTATGGCCTCTTGGTGGAGCGCAATACATGGCTACAATCATCCCGTTTTAAATAATGCGATGACAGAGCAAATCAATAAAATGAGCCATGTAATGTTTGGCGGCATTACGCATTACAGCGCAGTGGAGCTTTGTAAAAAGCTAGTAGCAATAACGCCCGAACATTTAAACAAAGTATTTTTAGCCGACAGCGGCTCGGTTAGTGTTGAAGTAGCGATTAAAATGGCACTGCAGTATTGGTTAAGCCAAGGCATTAATACTAAACAAAAGTTAATGACTCCATTTAAGGGCTATCATGGCGATACTTTTGCAGCCATGAGTGTGTGCGATCCGGTTAATTCTATGCATAGCTTGTATTCCGGCTTTTTACCTAATCATGTATTTGTACCTGCACCTGTTAGCCAATTTAATGACGAGTTTAATCAAGCCGAGGCGGATGAATTAGAACACTATTTTTTAAAACACCACCAGCAAGTTGCCGCCTTTATTATTGAGCCCATAGTGCAAAACGCGGGAGGAATGAACTTTTATCATCCTGAATATTTAGCCTGTGTGCGCAAGTTATGTACTCAATACGATGTATTGCTCATTTGTGATGAAATTGCCACAGGCTTTGGCCGTACCGGTAAAATGTTTGCTGTGGAGCATGCCAATATTCAGCCAGATATACTTTGTATTGGCAAGGCACTCACCGGCGGCACCATGACCTTATCAGCCACGTTAACGACCGATAAAATAGCGATAGGCATTAGCGAAGGTGAAGCCGGTGTTTTGATGCACGGACCTACATTTATGGGCAATCCACTCGCCTGCGCTGTGGCATGTGCCAGTATAGACTTATTGCTTGAACAAGATTGGCAAAAACGAATTTGTGAAGTAAACCAAGCACTTCAACAATTACATCAGTGTGGCTCACTTACTGATGTAGCTAATGTGCGCACTTTAGGTGCAATTGGCGTCGTAGAACTGACAGATGAGGCAGGAATAGTAGATGTAGCTAAAATACAGGCTTATTTTGTTAGCCAAGGAGTGTGGATACGCCCGTTTGGTAAGTTAATTTACTTAATGCCACCGTATATAAGTAACGATACCAGTATTAAAAAGCTTTGCGATGCTATATATAACGCCATAAAGGGTAAACATTACGTATAGATGGTTAATTATTTTAGCCACTAAAGTTAAAATTAAATTGATATTTCTATTTAGTTATTATTCCTCTGTAAAGTTTAGTAAATTTAACCCTTTGGCTTGATTTAGTGTGTTGATCTAAGGGATGTTTAGGGATATGATAATGACTATCATTTACAATAACATTTATGGACTCACTTGCTATGAAAATATTACTTAAGCCTGCCAAGACATTAAGTGCAACTTTTTTACTCGCTTCTGCGATTTTTGCACAACCGGCACTTGCTAACGGCCCAATTGGTGAGCATGTTAATCACCTTCAAGCTAATTTAAAAACCTACAACGAAGACGTTGAGTGGATGGTTTCAAAGGTTGATACCCTAGTAAGCGATTACGAGAAAAAAGGCGCTAAAGCGGTTAATACTGATGACTTAATTGAGTACTGGGAATCGGTTAAATTTCACAGCGCAATAGAAACAAATTATGTCCCTGTGTATGCCTCTATTTGGCAAGGTTTGTATGGCATAAAAATGGCTATTGATAACAAAAAGCCAGCCTCAGAAGTACGTTTGCAGCAACAAGCAATGAACAATGCTTTATGGCAAGGCCTAGGCGCAGTTAAGCTAGCGGCTCAGTTTCAACAAAAAGGGTTATTAAAAAGCGTTAAAGCCACAGCAACAAAAGAAATGACGCAAAGCGCGACCATTGATGAAATTAAACACAAATTAGACCGAGTGGTCGCTAAATACGCAGAACGTTTAAGCGATGAAGCAACAAGCATAGTTCACGATACTTACCTGCATTTATTTGAAGGTGTAGAAGGCACACTCATTGAGCAAGACGCTAACTTAGTAGAAGTACTTGAAAAAGACTTTAACGTAACCCTACCGCAGGCTATTTCAGGTAATAAAACAGTAAATCAAGTACGCGAAGTGGTTGTTGATATGCAAACTAAGTTAACTCGTGCACAAACGCTAATTGAAAAAGCAGAAAAGTCACGTAAGGATGTATTTTAAGTGGAACGCAGAACCTTTATTCAAGGCTTAGCTGCGTTAGGGATAGCTGGCGCTTTGCCGCTATCTCTTTCACGCGCGTTTGCCGCTGATATTGCCAACCCCGTGTCGGTAGATACATTACCTAAACTGAAAGGCGCACTCACCCTTTATTTAGGACGTGGTGAAGGTGGCTTATACGAAAACGTTTTACAAGCCATTCAAAAAAAGAACCCGGATTTAGACCTTGCTATTCGACGCGGCCCAACTGCAGCTTTGGCTAATACGATTGTTGCCGAAGCTAAAGCAGGTGTTAAACGTGCTGACTTATTTTGGGCTGTAGACTCGGGCGCTATTGGTTTAGTAACCGATGCTGGCCTTGCTAAACCTATGCCTAGTGATTTATCTGCACAGCTACAGCCACAGTTTAGATACGATGAGTGGGCTCCTGTAACTGGTCGTATACGTACTTTGCCTTTTAATACTGAGCGTTTAACCAAAGAGCAAATTCCAACAAGCATTATGGAAATAGCCGACAGTGATTTAAGTATTGGTTGGGCACCAGCTTATGCTTCTTTTCAATCGTTTGTTACCGCTATGCGAATTTTAGAAGGCGATGATAAAACTGCTAAATGGCTTAAAAAAGTGCAAAAACGCTCAAAAACTTACGCTGGCGAACTCGGTGTAGTAATGGGCGTTGAACGTGGTGAAGTAGATATTGGTTTTGCTAATCACTACTACACGTTACGTTTGAAGTCTGGTAAGCCCGACGCTAAACTCGATCTTGCATTTACAGAGCAAGATGCTGGTTGTTTAGTGAATGCCTCCGGTATTTTATCGCTATCTGACGACCCACTAGCAACTAACTTTATGCGCTATTTACTCAGCGTTGAAGTACAGAGTTATTTAGCGAGCGAAGCGTATGAAATTCCGCTAGTAAATGACATAAAGCAACCTGATGGCTTGCCTAAATTAACCAGTATTTCGCCACCTAAAATAGACTTAACCCAGTTGGCTGACTTACGTCCAACTATTGACTTAATGCGCAGCAGCGGCGTTTTATAATGCGAATACCACCATCTTATCCTATGGCGCTGCTTGCAGCGCTTGTTACCCTTACTCCTATTTTTGTTTTAATAACGCTTGCCAGTGACGCAAGCTCTTTTTTTGATAGCCATAATTTAACCATTTTAGGAAATACTCTGTCGTTAATGGGCTTAACTGTATTAGGCTCAATTTTAATTGGTGTGCCACTGGCGTTTATTAGCGCTTATGTGCAGCTGCCATTTAAAAAGTTTTGGTTAGTAGTATTTGCCGCCCCTTTAGCTATACCAAGTTATATTGGTGCATTTACGCTTTATGCTGCATTTGGCCCTGGTGGTGAAATACATAACATACTTGGTTTTGAAACCCCTTCTATGTATGGCTTAACTGGCGCCGCCATTGTAATGACCCTGTATACATTCCCATTTGTAATGATGACAACCCGCTCATCCCTACTTAGTCTTGATGCCAGTATGGTCAATGCAGCGCGTACATTGGGGATGTCGATGACACAAAGCGTGTTTAAAGTTATTTTGCCCCGTGTTGTAAATGGTATTGCTGCGGGCTCGTTACTCGTTGCCTTGTATACGTTATCTGACTTTGGTACACCGGCAATGATGCGTCTAGATACCTTCACTCGTGTTATTTACGTAGAATATAACGCCTTTGAACTGAGCCGTGCTGCTATGTTGTCTATGCAGCTAATGGTAATTGTTGGCTTTTTACTAATAATTGAATCGCAAATTAAAACTGCGTCTGAACGCCAAGGCCGGCCCCTTATTTTATTCCCAAAAAAATGGCAATTAGGCGCGATGTTTGCCACCTTTGCACCAATTTTATTACTTGCTATTGGCTTACCACTCGCAGTATTTACACTTTGGCTAGTGCGTGATGGTTTCAGTTCGTTTGATTTTAGTATTGCATGGCACTCTACTTACGCTTCAGCCATTGCAGCTATTGTTACAGTTATTGTGGCTATTCCTGTGGCGCATGCTGCTTTAACCGGAAAAGCAGGCAAAGTGATGGAACGCGTTACTTACTTTGGTTTTGGTATTCCTGGGATTGTTATGGGCACAGCGCTTGTGTATGGCGGCTTACAACTGCCATTTTTATATCAAACACTGGGCTTATTGATCATTGCTTATATGCTACGTTTTTTACCACTTGCGGTTGGCTCTGTGCGTACCAGCACCGAGCACCTTGATCCAAGCTTAGTAAAATCAGCCCGTGTGTTAGGCGCAAGCCCACGTGAAGCTTTCACACGTATTACTTTACCACTGACTATGCGGGGTATTATTGCAGGTGCTGCTTTAGTATTTTTAGAGTCAATGCGCGAATTAGAAGCCACACTATTATTGGGTCCAACTGGTTTTGAAACCTTATCTACGTATTTATGGCGTGTTTACGAAGCCGGTTATTTTGGCCGCGCAGCAATACCTGGGTTATTGTTGGTGGTGATTTCGGCGGCGGCTTTAGCTATTATGATGTCTGGCGAGAAACGCAACCAGTTTGAACATTAAGGATTTATATAAATGCTATCTGTAAGTCAGTTGTCTATAGATTATGGCAGTAATCGTGTTGTTAGTGACTTAAATTTCACTTTAGGTGAAAGCGAAATTTTAATGCTTGTTGGTCCAACAGGTTGTGGTAAAAGTACTATTTTACAAGCCCTAGCTGGGCTTTTACCAATTAGCGACGGCGAAATTAAAGTTGCTAAATGGACTGCTACACCAAAGCATACTGTAGCCCCTGAAAAACGCAGTGTGGGTATGGTGTTTCAAGACTTTGCGTTGTTTCCCCATTTAACGGTTGAGCAAAATGTGTGTTTTAAACTAAAAGACACAAGCCCTGCTGATCATTGGATAAAGCTACTCGGTTTAGATGCGTTTAGACATAAAAAACCAGCGACACTTTCTGGCGGACAAAAACAGCGTGTTGCATTAGCGCGCACCCTAGCCCACCAGCCAGACTTTGTATTACTTGATGAGCCACTATCAAACTTAGACGCGGCTTTAAAAGACATGCTACGTTGGGATATACGTAATGCGCTTAAAGAAGCCGGCGTACCCGCTATTTGGGTAACGCACGATCAAGAAGAAGCACTTTCGGTGGGCGATCGCGTGGGTGTACTAAAAGGCGGAAAAATACAGCAAATTGATAGCCCAGAGCAATGCTTTAGTGCACCCAATAATCGCTTTGTGGCACGCTTTCTAGGTGAAGCTAGTTTTATAAAAGGAACGCTGAATAACGGCCAAGCACTTACCGATATTGGTAATGTTCCCGCTCATGGTGTTGACTGTGAAAACGGTGAGGTAGAGGTGTTACTTCGTCCAGATGATGTATTATTAGTACAAAGCAGTGTAGGAAATAATGGCGAAGTAATTTGGGTACGCTTTGAAGGCGGCAGCAGATTATGCGCCATAAAACTAGCCTGTGGTACTGTGGTTTCAAGTCGCGTGAGTCATGAAGTAGTGGTAAATCCTGGTGATAACGTACATGTATCGCTTAGTACCTCTCATCCACTGGCGGCATTTAAAAGCTAGCGCTTTATATATTTTACTCTAGAGGAAACTATGAACGGACCAAATCCAAACAATCCATCACCTATGGAAGGGTTTCCTCAAGTAGGTTATTTAAAAAACTTTATCACCTCTGCGAATATAGATGTTGGTGATTACACCTATTACGACGACCCTGACGGCCCTGAAAACTTTGAAAAAAATGTACTTTACCATTTCGATTTTATCGGGGACCGTCTTATCATAGGTAAGTTTTGTGCGATAGCTAAAGACGTTACTTTTATAATGAATGGGGCTAATCATCAAACCTCCGGCTTTTCTACCTATCCATTTTTTATATTTGGTAATGGCTGGGGAAAATCTGCGCCTCAACAAGGTGACTTTCCTTTTAAAGGTGATACTGAAATAGGTAATGATGTGTGGATTGGTTACAACGCCACCATTATGCCAGGAGTAAAAGTCGGCGATGGTGCCATTATAGCAAGTAAATCCGTGGTAACGTCTGATGTGCCTGCCTATGGTATTGTAGGGGGTAACCCTGCAAAATTGATAAAAAAGCGTTTTGATGATGAGACTATTAATAAACTTTTAGCAATTGCATGGTGGGATTGGAGCAGTGAAAAAATCACCGCTCATTTAGATGCCATTACACACTCTGATATAGACGTATTAGCTAAAATTTAATAATTACCACTCAAACATATAAGCCATTTTACTAATCGTTTTTAACGGTATGTTATGGCTATTGCGTTTTGCGTATAAGTGTTGCATTGATTTATCTTTCACTTCGCCAACAATCACTTCTTTTACCTGATAGCCTAAAGCAATGGCTGCTTGTGAATAGGCAATAAATTCCCACTTTTTAATATTGGTGTTATCCACTATTACCAGTTCAATGCCTTGTGCTAAGGCATTAATAAAACGGGCCAAGTTTAAATTATGATATTGCGATAATTTAAACTTATCAAAATGATACTCACCCTGCTCGTTAACAAAGTAATCATCTGTTGAGCAAATAAAATATTGGCTTTCATCTGCTCCGGAAAGTTCCTCGGCGAGATTTTGCGCATAATATGACTTACCACTGCC
The DNA here is from genome assembly GCF_048401115.1 of Pseudoalteromonas sp. US3C1013. Lineage (GTDB taxonomy): Bacteria > Pseudomonadota > Gammaproteobacteria > Enterobacterales > Alteromonadaceae > Pseudoalteromonas > Pseudoalteromonas undina. The sequence continues at coordinate 1,572,877 of NZ_CP183075.1, forward strand.
TGGTAGCCCTCGTAAAATAAAAACTTGTTTCATAGCATCCATTTTTTATTAATACGTCAATTCGGTTTATTTACTAATAATGCCACAAATTGATGAAATTTCAGAGCAACAAATGGTAATAGTGGTTATTTAACTGCAAAAATTGGTTAAAAAAACAACGTACCACTAAAAACTTTTAAAGAGTTGCCCACAACAGTTTTTTTATTTTACTTTACTAGGTATTATACAAGGTTCAAGTGCAGTGACCTCAAATGCTAAAAAGCATGAGTAACGCACAGTTAATTTATATAGTTAGGCAACTTATATCATTGGAGTGAAGATGAGCCATTTAGCGATTTCAGAGCTATTAAAAGGCAATGTTGCGGTAGACAGCCAAGTAACCATTAAAGGCTGGATCCGTACACGCCGCGATTCAAAAGCAGGAATATCATTTTTAGCCGTTCATGACGGTTCGTGTTTTGATCCTATTCAAGCGGTAGTTCCTAATTCACTGAATAATTATGATGAAGTTACAAGCTTAACAGCAGGCTGTTCTGTGTCGGTTACCGGTGTATTAGTACAATCAGCAGGACAAGGTCAATCTTTCGAAATTCAAGCTAACTCAGTAACTGTGTTAGGTTGGGTTGAAAACCCAGACACCTACCCAATGTCGGCTAAACGCCACAGCATTGAGTATTTACGCGAACACGCTCACCTTCGCCCTCGCACTAATATGATTGGCGCAGTAACACGTGTACGTAACTGTTTAGCACAAGCAATCCACCGTTTTTACCATGAGCAAGGGTTTTACTGGATCAGCACGCCAATTATTACTGCAAGTGACTGTGAAGGCGCAGGTGAGATGTTCCGTGTATCAACGCTTGATATGCAAAATCTGCCAATGACAGACAAAGGCGAGATTGATTACAGCGAAGACTTTTTTGGTAAAGAAGCCTTTCTAACGGTATCTGGCCAGCTAAACGGTGAAACGTACGCTTCAGCAATGTCAAAAATTTACACCTTTGGCCCAACGTTCCGTGCAGAAAACTCTAATACATCACGACACCTTGCTGAATTTTGGATGGTAGAGCCAGAAGTTGCGTTTGCTGATTTAGAAGACATCGCAAAACTTGCTGAAAACATGCTTAAGTACGTGTTTAAAGCCGTATTGGAAGAACGCCGTGACGACATGGAATTTTTCGCATTACGTGTTGAAAAAACAGCCATTAGCCGTTTAGAAGAATTTGTTGAAAAAGACTTTGCCCAAGTTGACTACACCGACGCTGTAGAGATTTTAAAAGCGTGTGGCAAGAAATTTGAGTACGACGTTGAATGGGGTGTAGATTTACAGTCTGAGCACGAACGCTACCTAGCTGAAGAACACTTTAAAGCACCGGTTGTTATTAAAAACTACCCGCGTGATATTAAAGCATTCTACATGCGTCAAAATGAAGACGGCAAAACTGTTGCTGCTATGGACGTAGTAGCACCAGGTATTGGTGAGATCATTGGTGGTTCACAACGTGAAGAGCGTCTTGATGTATTAGATGCACGCCTTGAAGAGATGGGCTTAAACAAAGAAGACTACAGCTGGTACCGCGACCTCCGTAAATACGGTAGCGTGCCACACTCTGGGTTTGGTTTAGGGTTTGAGCGCTTAGTTGCTTATGTTACCGGTATGGGTAACGTACGTGATGTAATTGCGTTCCCACGTACTAAAGGCAGCGCAACTTACTAAGCTAAGCTTTGTAACGTTAAATAAAAAACCAACCCGCGGGTTGGTTTTTTATTGTTTGATATATTCATGTGCATAAATACTTGTACAATTTGCCTCCCGCTTAGGGAAGCAAATTGTTATAAATACTAAATTTTTATAAATATTTTTCGTTTATAAAGTATATTCGAAATTACCCAAAAGCCAATAACATGCAATAAAGCAAAGGTGAACGATGCCAATTTAGCGCTCATAACTAAGGCGAGTTGCTGATACATCCAATCCTCTAAGTTTAGCTCTCCAATATTAATCAGTGAATAGCTCAGTACCCACACAGCCGACAATACATATATAAACAGTGGGTTTGATCCATACACAATTAATGGATTAACAAGGCGCTCAGGTTTAACAATGTCGCAAAGCCAAACAAAAAATGCCAACACAATACAGGCAATCCCGGATGTGTAAATAACAAAGCTACTAGTCCAAAGCGATTTATTAATTGGCATCACCATTGAGCTTAATTGCCCAATAACAACTGCAACTACACCAATAACTAACAGCCGTTTAATGCTTGCCCACTGGCAACTTGTGCTCGTTAACAGGCGCGTTACTTCAAAACCAAATAAGACACTCACCACAGCGGGTAACGTACTGATGAGACCTTCTGGATCAAATGCGAGCCCTTTGCCTTGCCATAAATGCGACTCACCTAGTACGGCAATATCAACCGCTCTAACTAGGTTATGTTCGAGTGTATAAGCATTTTCAGCGCCAACGCTTAACAGTAATAACCAATAAGCAACTAAGATAATAACCGATAGCGTTAACACCCCTCGCCTATTTAAAAACAACACACAGATAGACGCTAAAATATAGGCTATCCCTATACGTTGCAGTACACCTAATATTCTCAAGTTTTCAATATTGGTAGTAAAGGGATAAATATTTAAAGCTAGACCAATGGCAAATATAATTGCTCCACGTTTAACTAGTCTTAATACTTGGCTAGCACTGGCTGCACTGTTCGTTTTTTTGAACGAAAAAAACATCGCAGAGCCAATAATAAACATAAAAAACGGAAAAATTACATCCGTAGGGGTACAGCCATGCCAATCTGCATGAAGTAAAGGGGCATACACATGGGACCACGACCCCGGCGTGTTTACCAGTATCATTAACGCTATGGTTAGCCCACGCATAGCATCAAGTGCTTTATACCTTGTCATTTTGGCTCCTATTTAATAATTTGTATTGCTACAAATGACAACGCTGTCACTCTGTAATAAAAAAACCTAAATCGCAAGTAATTTAGATAAGTGGCATGCTTGAATTAAAAAAGCCGCAGAATCAATAATGAAACGGCGGCTTTAAATCAGAATTTGCTACTTTAGGAGCGGCTTATTACTTTCCTTTATAGTGCTTGCTCTAACTGTGGTAAAACATCAAATAAGTCAGCAACTAAACCGTAATCAGCTACTTGGAATATTGGCGCATCAGGGTCTTTATTAATGGCAACAATAACTTTTGAATCTTTCATACCCGCAAGATGCTGAATGGCACCACTAATACCCACAGCAATATATAAATTAGGCGCGACAATTTTACCTGTTTGCCCTACTTGCATATCGTTAGGCACAAAGCCCGCGTCAACCGCTGCACGTGATGCACCAATAGCGGCACCGAGTTTATCGGCAATGCCATTTAATAATGCAAAATTTTCACCATTTTGCATACCACGACCACCCGAAATAACCACATCTGCAGCCGTTAGCTCTGGACGCTCTGATTCAGTTTGTTCAACACTAACAAAACTGCTTAACTGTGAATCAGAGATTGCATCTACAGCGGTTACATTAGCTGGAGCTTGCTCGCCTTGTAAATCAAAGCTACTTGCACGTACTGTGATCACTTTTTTACTATCGAGCGATTTAACCGTTGCAATAGCATTACCCGCGTAAATTGGGCGCTTAAATGTATCTGCGTCAATTACGTCAATAATTTCTGAAATTTGCGCTACATCTAATAATGCGGCAACACGCGGCATAAAGTTTTTACCTGTAGTAGTTGCACTTGCCACAATATGGCTGTAACTATCTGCAAGTGATAACACTAGATCTGTCATGCTTTCAGCAAGTTGATGCTCATAAACTGCATTATCAGCAAGTAAAACATTCGCAACACCCTCAATGCTCGCGAGTGACTCACTCATGGCGCCAAGGTTTATGCCTGCTAATAATACATCTACGTCAAAGCCTAATTTTTTAGCGGCATTAATCGTTTTTGAGGTTTCTGGTTTTAAGGCACCGTTATCGTGCTCTGCAATTACAAGAGTTTTCATTTAAATCACCTTTGCCTCTGTTTTAAGTTTTTCTACAAGCTGTGCAACGTCTTCAACAATAATCCCGCCGCTGCGTTTTGCTGGCTCCTCTACACTAACTAATTCAATGCGCGGGGCTAAATCTACACCTAGCGAATCAGCCGCAATAACTTCTAACGGCTTACGTTTGGCTTTCATAATATTAGGTAGCGACGCATAACGTGGCTCATTCAAACGTAAATCGGTGGTGACTATTGCGGGTAAATTAAGTGCAACGGTTTGTAAACCGCCATCAACTTCACGAGTAACATTTACTTTGCCATTTTCAATAACCACTTTAGAAGCAAACGTACCTTGACCACGGTTAGTCAGCGCCGCTAGCATTTGACCTGTTTGATTATTATCAGAATCGATTGACTGTTTTCCTAAAATAACCAGTTCAGGCGATTCTTGTTCAACTACTTTGGCAAGCAATTTTGCTATATGTAGGGACTCTAAGTTTTGCTCTGTTTCAACATGAATCGCTTTATCTGCGCCCAAAGCCAGTGCTGTGCGTAATTGTTCTTGAGAGGCTTTAGCGCCAATAGTAACAACAACTACTTCAGTTGCAGTACCCGCTTCTTTTAAACGAATCGCTTCTTCTACAGCAATTTCACAAAATGGGTTCATGGCCATTTTAACGTTAGTTAAATCAACACCGCTGTTGTCAGGTTTAACGCGAGCTTTTACGTTGTAGTCGATCACTCTTTTTATTGGTACGAGAACTTTCATAGGGACTCCATAATTATTTAAACCTATAAGCTAACGTCTACGTCAACCTATTTATTTTATGAAATCAGACTACTTCCTGTTGACGTAAACGTCAACCTAAAATAACCTTAAACTATTCACAACCTGTAACGATTAATTTGCATAACAAAGAAACAGGTTGCTTAGCTTACTTTTTGCTAAATAATGCAAAGGTGAGTCCGTCATAGATAAAGAGGTTATTATGATTGAACGCGAAACCATGGAATTTGATGTTGTTGTTGTAGGGGCAGGTCCTGCGGGGCTTTCAACAGCAATTAAACTCGCGCAGCAAGCACAAGAAAAACAACAAGAGTGCATGATATGTGTAGTTGAAAAAGGCTCAGAAGTTGGCGCACATGTATTATCAGGTGCCGTTTTTGAAACCAAAGCACTTGACGAATTACTGCCAAATTGGCAGGAACTCGGCGCTCCTGTTTCGACTAAAGTGGTAAATGATGAGATTTACTGGTTTAACAACGAACATAAAGCAACCTCAATTCCTCACTTTGCTACACCAAATACATTTCATAACAAGGGTAACTACATTGTTTCTATGGGTAATGTATGTCGCTGGTTAGCAGAGCAAGCAGAAAACCTTGGAGTAGAAATATTTCCAGGCTTTAGTGCGCATTCAGTCATTATTGAAGATGATGTTGTAAAAGGCATCATTACTGGCGATATGGGTGTAGATAAAAATGGCAATGAAAAAGACGGTTACATGCCAGGTATGGAGCTACGCGCTAAGTACACAGTATTTGCTGAGGGCTGTCGCGGTCATCTAGGTAAGCAACTGATCAATCAGTTTGCTTTAGACGATGAAAGTTCACCACAGCATTATGGTTTAGGTTTTAAAGAAATTTGGCAAGTTGATGAATCTAAACATCAATTGGGTAAAGTTGTACACGGAACCGGTTGGCCATTAAGTGGCGACACTGGCGGTGGCGCCTTTATGTATCATAGCGAAAACAACCAAGTGGTTGTGGGGTTAATTGTTGATTTAAATTACTCAAACCCACACTTAAGCCCGTTTGATGAATTTCAACGATTAAAACATCACCCTATTTTCAAAAATACGCTTGAAGGTGGAGAACGCATTGCTTACGGTGCACGTGCTATTGCTAAAGGCGGTTTACATTCATTACCAAAAATGCACTTCCCGGGTGGCTTGCTAGTGGGCTGTGATGCAGGCACGCTTAACTTTGCAAAAATTAAAGGCAACCATACGGCTATGAAGTCAGGCATGATAGCCGCTGAAGTTATTTTTTATGCGCTACAAAACAATTTAGCCAATACTGATTTAACCCAGTATAGCGATGAGTTTAAAAAGTCATGGGCGTTTAAAGAGCTGTATCAGTCTCGTAATTTTGGCCCTGCTATGCATACCTTAGGTAAATTTGCAGGCGGCGCATATAACACGCTTGATCAAAATATATTTAAGGGTGCCCTACCGTTTAGTTTTAAAGATAACGTACCTGACCATGCAACTTTAAAAGACGCTAACCAAGCTGAAAAAATTAACTACCCTAAGCCTGATGGCAAACTCAGTTTTGATAAGCTTTCTTCAGTGTTTTTATCTAATACCAATCATGAAGAATCACAGCCGTGTCACTTAAAACTAAAAGATGCATCAATTCCGATTAACGTTAACTTAGTTAAATTTGACGAGCCAGCACAGCGCTACTGCCCTGCCGGCGTTTACGAAGTACAAGAAGTAGAAGGCGAGCAATCCTTTGTGATCAACGCGCAAAACTGTGTGCATTGTAAAACCTGTGATATTAAAGATCCGAGCCAAAATATTACCTGGGTAACTCCCGAAGGTGCTGGTGGCCCTAACTATCCCAATATGTAACAACCTTTCTATAGAAATTATAAACTTATCCTAAATTGCAGGGGCTTCGGCCCCTTTTTTGCGCTATGCTGTTAAGTAATATGAATGAATGAGAGTGTGTTATGGCGTCGTCGAGTGTAATTTTTCGTTTTTTAGCAGAGCCAACCGATGTAAATTTTGGTGGTAAGGTGCATGGCGGTGTGGTCATGAAGTGGATTGACCAAGCGGGTTATGCCTGTGCTGCGGGCTGGAGCGGCCATTACTGTGTAACAGTATCGGTTGCGGGCGTTAAGTTTAGCCGTCCTATCTTAGTTGGCCAAATTGTTGAGGTTGAAGCAAAAATTGCACACACCGGCAAAACCAGCATGCAAATTTTTATTCAAGTTCGCTGTGGCGACCCTAAAACGCAAAACTTAGTTGAAACCAATCACTGTGTTATTAGCTTTGTTGCTATGGATGAAACGGGTTACCCTGTGGCGGTACCAGAATTTAAATCGGTTACCGACGAAGACAAAAAGCTTGAGAACTACGCAATTAAAATGAAGCAAATAGCCATCGAAACAGAAAACTTATTAGATAAAGTTTAATTTAGTTACTTTTATAGGTATGTAGAAACTACAACAACTTGTAAAAGCTACAATTTTTTAATTTTTACGGATTAACTGCACGCTGAACACCTGATTGTTTTGCGTGCCAAAAACACCATAATAGCTTAACAAACACACATAAAGACTAAATATTAGGCTAAATAATACTTGGCACGCTCACTGCAATTAGTAAATCGACGTTTGATGAAATAATTCATCGATATTACTTTTTAAAGGAGCTATATAATGATTAAAACACTTTCTCTTTCTGCACTTGCTTTAGCAACACTGGGTTTTAATTCAGCGGCACAAGCTGATGTTACCGACATGGACTCTCCGCGCATTTACACTGGTATTGGTTATGGCCAATATTCATTTCAGTTTGAAGATAGCGAAAACGACACCGACTTTGATGACGACGCGCAAATGTTAAAAGGTTACATTGGTACCCAATTTAATGAAAATTTAAGTCTTGAGCTTGCTTATCAAAATTTTGATGAAGTGAGTGATATAGACAGTAAAGCTGAAATTGATGGCGTATCGTTAGCAGCACGTTTTGCAGCGCCGATCACTGAAGATTTTTCTGTTTATGCAAAAGGTGGTTGGTTTGAATGGGATGCAGAAGTTACTCAAGAGCTACCGGTTGGCAGCGTAAGCGCATCTCAAGATGGCGGCGACGTATTTTACGGTGCAGGTATTGAATATGCATTTACAACCAATATGCAAGTGCGTTTAGAGTATGAGCGTTACGAATTAGAAGATGATATTGATCCAGAAATGGATGTTGCGTCAGTATCATTCCAATACATGTTTTAATAATAGCTTAATTGTTAAAACATTAGGTAAGGCTATTTTTAGCCTTACCTTTTTTATTTCACATTTAAACCAATCAGTCTATAATTCCTCTCCTAATTAAGCTAATGCCAGCAACATTAATTAAAGGTAGAATAACGCTCTATTTTTTCTATAACCGAGCATTATGAGCGATTATCAAATTTCGGCTATTGGCCACATTCAATCTCCGTATAAACAAAAATTTGCCATTCCTAGGCAGCCTAGATTAGTACCCGAAGCTAAAGCTAAATTGATTTTTGCCAAAGAATTTAATCGTGAAGAATTTGTTCGCGGATTAGATGAATTTAGCCATATTTGGCTGTTATTTCGTTTTCATGAAACTGCTGATAAAGGCTATTCAGCAATGGTTCGCCCGCCGCGCCTTGGCGGTAATGAGCGTAAAGGCGTATTTGCTACTCGTGCTACTTTCCGTCCAAATGCTATTGGCATGAGTGCAGTAAAGTTAGAGGGAATTGAGTATAAAAACGGCCAGTTGGCGTTATTGCTCGCCGGTATTGATTTACTTGATGGCACACCCATCGTAGATATAAAACCTTATTTACCCTATTCAGACTCATTACCCGATGCAAGCGCTGGATTTGCCGATACGCGCCCAGAGACTCAAATGAGTGTTGAGTTTAGCCAACAGGCTATAGAATTTATAAATAAACAAAGTCACTATCCTGAGCTACAAGCGTTTATTAGTAATGTGCTAAAACAAGATCCGCGCCCTGCCTACAAAAAGCAAAAACAAGGCGTGCAAAGCTATGGTATGAATTTGTATGAATACAATATTACTTGGCAAGTGACTGATTCTCATCATCTGGTTACTCATATTGAGCTCAGTTAAGCTAACTTTAAAGCCCTGCTATGGCTATAAAATTCGATAAAAAATCACTTAGCGCTTTAGTGTCAATGCAACCGCTGGTAAACTGAGCCCCTTAATTAAAAGAACATATCACTCTATTTCGGAAAAAACATGCGTACTAGTCAATATATACTCGCTACACTTAAAGAAACGCCATCCGATGCGGAAATTGTCTCGCATCAATTAATGCTTAGAGCCGGAATGATCCGTCGCGTCGCTTCGGGTTTATACACTTGGCTTCCCTCTGGCTTACGTGTGCTAAGAAAAGTAGAAAACATAGTACGCGAAGAAATGGATAAAGCCGGCGCAATTGAAATGCTTATGCCTGTTATTCAGCCTGCTGATTTATGGGAAGAGTCTGGCCGCTGGAGTGAGTTTGGTCCTGAGTTAATGCGCTTTACCGACCGTCATAATCGTGAATTTGCCATGGGCCCTACCCATGAAGAAGTGATCACCGATTTTGTTCGTAAAGAAATTAACAGCTACAAACAACTACCAATTACTTTGTACCAAGTACAAACTAAAGTACGTGACGAACGTCGCCCACGTTTTGGTGTTATGCGTGCCCGTGAATTTACTATGAAAGATGCCTACTCATTCCATTTAACCGATGAATGTTTAGATGCAACGTATCAAGTAATGCACAAAGCCTACTGTAATATTTTTGAACGTTTAGGCTTAGATTACCGCCCAGTAATTGCAGATACAGGCTCTATTGGCGGTAGTGTATCGCATGAGTTCCATGTACTTGCTGAATCTGGCGAAGACGCCATTGCTTTTAGTGATGCCAGCGACTACGCCGCTAATATTGAAAAAGCCGAAGCATTAGCGCCAACTGAAGCTCGCCCACAAGCAAGCAAAGAGTTAAAAGCATTCCCAACGCCTGATGCTAAAACAATTAATGAGCTTAAAAAACACTATGGCGTAAAACCCCATCGCGGTGTTAAAACATTAGTGGTTTATGGTACTCCTAATGAAGACGGCGTACGCGAGCTTGTTGCATTAGTACTGCGTGGCGATCACGAACTTAATGAACTCAAAGCTGAAAAGCACCCATTGGTTGATTCTCCACTTGAAATGGCAACCGAAGCAGATATTGTTGCTGCCATTGGCGCAAAACCAGGCTCTTTAGGCCCAGTTGGCTTGAACATGCCTATTATTGTTGATAGAACAGCGGATGTAATGGCTGATTTTGTAGCCGGTGCCAATAAAGATGATGAGCACTTTAGCGGTATTAACTGGGATCGCGACGTAACAAACTACGAAGTTGCTGATATCCGTAATATTGTAGAAGGCGATCCTAGCCCGTGTGGTCAAGGCACGTTACAAATTAAGCGCGGTATTGAAGTGGGTCATATTTTCCAGCTAGGTACTAAGTACTCAGAAGCATTAAAAGCAGGTGTACTAAGCGAGTCAGGTAAAAACCAAATAATGACTATGGGCTGTTATGGAATTGGTGTATCACGTATTGTTGCTGCAGCTATTGAGCAAAATAACGATCAATACGGTATTACATGGCCTAAAACCATAGCTCCTTTCGATTTAGCAATTGTGCCAATGAATATGCATAAATCGCATCGTATTCCTGATATTGCTAATAACCTCTATCAAGGTTTAAAAGATGCAGGTTTGGACGTGTTATTTGATGACCGTAAAGAGCGCCCTGGTGTTATGTTTAACGACATGGAATTACTTGGTGTACCTTACACGCTTGTCATTGGTGAGCGTAACCTTGATGAGAATAAGGTAGAACTTAAAAACCGTCGCACCGGTGAAAAACTTATGATAGATATTGATAGCGCGATTGAAACTATTAAAGCGCAATTTAAATCATAAATAATAATCTAATTAAAAAACCGCTGTATGGTTTTTCATACAGCGGTTTTTTATTGATTGCTTATCTAGTAATTTTCAAACACAGAGCTTAAATTAAGCAAATAGCACTGTCTCATAATTAATAATTTATAAAAAAAAGGTCGCTGTGCGACCTTTTAAATACTTTGCAATTTAGATGGTTATCTAAACAACACGTCTTCGCGGTTAAACCACTTAACACAAAATGCCAATAGTGCACCGGCTATCAGTGCTGTAGCTAAAAATATCAATCCCACCAGCGTGTAATCGACTGTTCCTTTAATAATTTCTTTGATCGCTAAGGCGACGTTAGTAACCGGAATAAAGGCTGTTTTAGCGGTCAGTTCCATATTAGGCATAATGGAGATAATAATTGGGAAAAATACCACCATACTTAATGGCGTCATGTAATTTTGCGCTTCTTTAAACGAACGTGCATAGATTGATATAGCCAATGCTAATGCAGAAAAAATAGCTGCAATTGGTAATAATAATACAAAAATCATCAGCAAGTCTGAAATGCCTAATGTACTAAACGCGGCTTTAATAAACTCTAGATCAGCAAATGCCAGTGCTAATGCTATCCAACACCCCATACTAATCACGGTGATAGTAGTTGATGCGATTGAAGTTGTGAGTAGAGTAATAAATTTACCCAATACTAGCTCTGTACGAGTAATGGGGGTAAGTAATAACGTTTCTAAAGTACCACGCTCTTTTTCGCCAGCGCCTAAATCAATTGCTGGGTAAGTTGCCCCCATTAGCACTAGCGGGATAAGTAAATAAGGTAAAAACCCACCTACTTTTTCACCTAAGTTTTCACGTTTGTCTGCAGTATCAACTTTAACCACATTAATTGGCTTTAAAATAGATTCTTGTGCGCTTTTATCGATACCAAAACTCAATAGTTTACTTTCTTGAAGTGTATCGCTGTACTCTTTAGCAAGTTCTTTTACACGCTCAAATAAGAAGTTAATTGATTTTGAATCATTAAATACAACTTGCCATTCACTTTGCTTTTTATCATCTAATGTTTTTACTGCATCGCTTGGTAAGTATATTCCCATGTCGATATCGCCAGCAGTTACCCCTGCTTTTAGCTCCTCAACACTATTAAAAGTTTTATCGCCTTTATATAACTCAAAGCTTTTATGATAAAACACTTTATCAGTAAATTCTGGGGCAAAGTCGCCATTGATAATCGCATAAGTATTCACTTTTTGCTCTGCATCAAGCGCGGCTTGCGAAGAAATAAACGCAACCACAGCAAATAACAACGGAAAAACCACAATCGGAAATACTACCACGAACAACAAGGTTTTTTTATCGCGTAGCAGCTCGGTTAATTCCTTTTTAAAAACTTCAAACATCTTGCTTCTCCGTTAATATGTTCATAAACGCTTGGTTTAATTCTTCGCTGTTACCCGCTTGTTTAAATTGAGCGAGGGTGCCATCAAAACAACTTACACCTTCATTAATAACCGCTACACGGTCACATAAAAGCGCAACTTCATCTAAATGGTGCGTTGAGAAAATAACCGGAGTGCCTTGTGCTTTTAAGCCTTTAATAAAGTTAATCACTGTTTGCGTGGTCATAATATCAAGCCCGGTAGTTGGCTCATCAAGAATAACAACGTCTGGATGATGCACCACAGCACGCGCAATGTTGGCTTTTTGCTTCATACCGGTTGATAAGTTTTCAGCACGTTTATCAATAAATTTATGCATATCGAGTAAGGTAAATAACTCTTCACAGCGTGCCTTGATTGCCTGCTTGCTCATGCCATGTAGCTTTGCAAAATATTCGATATTTTCTTTTACCGTTAAACGGCCATATAAACCAGTAGAACCAGACAAAAACCCGATAGATTTACGCCCAATCAGTGGCTTTTTAATTATATCGTTTCCGGCAATAGTAATACTGCCATCATCCGGTTTTAAAGCGGTTGAAATCATTCTTAAGGTGGTGGTTTTACCCGCGCCATTAGGCCCTAACAGCCCTAATACTTCGCCTTTTGCACAGCTAAAGCTGACATTTTTTACTGAATGAAAAAAGTCTTTATCTTCGCGTGGGTCTACTTCATCTGTTTTATTTTTTTTATGATCTTTAGTGAGCTTAAACTTCTTCTTAAGCGCGGTGACTTCTATCATTTTCGTGTCCTTCGTTTCGGTCTAAAATAGTCCGTGTTGTCGTAAAATGATGAATTGTTATTCTCCTCACACCAACCAGGAACACCTAATAAGGGTAAGGGTGAAAGCTGTTTATTATCGGCTAAACAATCATCATTTTTAATCATCTCATAAAGTTGCTTATCTAGGTACTGATATTGCGTTACTAAATCTTTACAAAATATTTCATCGGGTACATTCACAAATAATGCTTTGCCTGTGAGCCCAATATAAGGTTTGGTCAACATTTCGTAATTAGCGTGGCCAAACATGAATGGCGCTATAGTTTTACCCCACTGCTCTCTATGCGTTATAAATGCTGTTTTCCATTGATGGTCTCTTAAGCATGCTTTCCAATTAGAGTCACTAATAGCTAAAACTACGCCACACTCGTCAAACAGGGTTAATGCGTTACGATGTTTACTGCGTTGTTTTAAACCATGCACAGCTATTTCATCTACATGACGCTGATTGATTAGGGCTTTTGTTTTTGGGAATAAACACCAAATAAAACCACCAAACAGATCATGCCAATTTTGCTGGCGAGTAGGTACTTCCCCAGTTTCAAAAATAACTTGTTCATAATAGCGCTCAGCAAAGTCAACCTTTGCATCATCGATAAAACGAACGGGGAGATTATTTGCGTTTATGGCATTTAAGTACGGGGCAAAATACGCAGGTTCTGGCCAGTCTGTTTGTTGATGAATTTTAAACAGCTGACGTAAGTGAGCAAATGCCCCTGTGTTTAGGCTCGTTACTTGGAATTGTTCTGGGGGAGTAAAACGCTTCATTGTTACCTTTACTGTACATTTTTATCCGTGACAGTTTACCGCAAAAACTGGTTCTAATTAACAGAAGTTCATATACTAGGGCCACTTAGAACAAAAAAAGAGCCAATATGAAACGTTATTTTTCTTTGACCTTAATCACAACAGCGATTCTAGCGGGTTGTGCAACAACAAGTATCACTTCTGACGATGTCGCGAAAGGCTATAACAGCATTCAAGCCGATGAAATTGCTAAGCATGTAAAAGTGTTAGCCTCTGATGAGTTTGGTGGTCGTGCTCCTTCATCTGAAGGTGAAAAGCTTACGCTTGACTACTTAACAAAAGAATTTACTGCATTGGGCTTTGAACCGGGTAACGGTGATAGTTTTTTCCAAGAAGTCCCGCTTGTATCATTAGAAGCAGACTCTGACATGGTGCTTAATATTGGCGGTAAAGACTACCAATACAAAAAAGACATGGTAATGGGTAGTAGCCGTATAAGTGCGCAAGAAGGGATTGAAAATTCAGAGCTGGTATTTGTCGGCTACGGTGTTAACGCACCTGAATATAATTGGAATGATTACGAAGGCCTAGATGTTAAGGGTAAAACCGTCGTGATGCTGGTAAATGATCCTGGTTTTGCAACTAAAGATCCAAACTTATTTACCGGTGATGCCATGACCTATTACGGGCGCTGGACTTATAAATACGAAGAAGCAAGCCGTCAAGGCGCAGCGGGCGCTATTATCATTCATGAAACGGCTCCTGCTTCTTACCCTTGGTCAGTGGTTGAGAACTCGTGGAGTGGCGAGCAGTTTGGTTTTGTAAAAGATAATAACAACATGGATCGTGTTGCTGTTGAAGGTTGGGTTACTGTTGATGTAGCAAAAGAGCTATTTACTAAAGCAGGTCTTGATTTTGATACTGCTAAAGCAGAAGCAGCTAAAGGCGCTTACCATGTAGATATGGGCGATTTAGCTGCCACTGTGAATGTAAAAAATACCATCAAAAAATCGGTATCTTATAACTTTATTGCCACTCTTCCTGGTAGTAAAACGCCAGATGAGCATATTATTTACTCTGCGCATTGGGATCATTTAGGAACGGATAAAAATCGTAAAGGCGATCAAATTTATAATGGTGCCCACGATAATGCGACAGGTACAGCCGGTATGATCGAAGTGGCTGAAGCCTTTACTAAACTAGGTAAACGCCCTGACCGCTCAATGACCTTTTTAGCGGTAACCGCTGAAGAACAAGGCTTGCTTGGCTCAAAATATTACGCCGCTAACCCGGTTATTCCAGCAAATAAAACCGTTGCTAATATTAATATGGATAGCTTAAACCTATTAGGAAAAGTAAAAGATATTAGTGTGGTGGGTATTGGGAAATCGCAAATGGATGAACTATTAGCAACGGCTGCTAAAGAGCAAGGTAGAACAGTATCGGGCGACCCTAAACCATCTTCAGGTGGTTACTACCGCTCAGATCACTTTGCCTTTGCCAATATGGGTGTACCTGCTATGTATGCCGGTGGTGGTTCAGAAGCATTTGACGAAGAAACGGCTAATTATCGCAAGCGTATGAGTTTAGTATTGCGCGGTTGTTACCACCAGCCTTGTGATAGATATCGTGATGAGTGGGATTTATCAGGTGCGGTTCAAGATTTACAACTATTTTATAAAGTAGGTTTTGATATTTCACAGCAAACTCAATGGCCTACTTGGAATGAAAACTCAGAGTTTCAACGTAAATAAACGTTTTCAAGCAATTACCTAAATGATATTGATTATCATTTAATAAAATAGTACAGTGCGATCTAGTTTATTAATTAGGTCGTACTGTATGTTTTTAACAGAACATTTGGGAGTTATTTCGCCAGCTGCAAAACGTGTTTTTCATCAAAATAAACGCCTAATTTTACCCCTGTTAATTTTAGTTTGTTTAGCCCTGCCCAGCTTACGCACTATAACAATCACTGCACTTAGTGATGCTTTTTTTCAAGTCAGTGTGTTTGTTGCTGCGACCCTATTTATTTACTACTACGCGATTGATCATTTACCCCAACTAGAGCTTCGTTATCTAAATGCTAAGTCTCCTGTATTAGAGGTCAGCTTTGCTGCTTTTTTAGGTATGCTGCCAGGGTGTGGTGGTGCAATCATTGTTGTTACCCAATTTACCAAGGGACAAGCAAGCTTTGGGGCTATTGTTGCGGTATTAACGGCTACAATGGGTGATGCCGCATTTTTATTGTTAGCTACCCGCCCTACTGAAGGGTTATCGATAATGGCAATAGGCTTAGTCGTTGGAACGCTAACAGGCTTACTGGTTAATAAACTACATAAAACGGGTTATTTATGCCCTACCAATCAAAAGCAAACACAGCCAGTGACTGTATTGCCAACCAAAATAATAAAATTGAGCAAGCCTATTTGGTTAATGGCTATTATTCCTGGGTTACTGATTGCTTTTATACTGGCGTTTAATATTGATTTAAGCCAATTTGGCAATCATGTAGTAAATGCGGTCAGTTTTTTTGGCGCATTAATGGCATTGTTTGTGGTGTTTATGTGGGCGCTATCATCAAAAGGTGAAAGCTATAAGGAAGTGACCTCAGAAGACGATGTATGCAGCCCGCCTTCAAAAATAACAAAAGTACTGCAAGATACTCATTTTGTAACCGCGTGGGTGGTTGCCTCCTTTATATTATTTGAACTACTGGTGAGCGTGTTTGGTCTTGATTTAAAAACATGGTTTTTAAATTATGCCTATTTAGCACCTTTAATTGCGGTATTAATTGGTTTTTTACCCGGTTGTGGGCCGCAAATCATTGTCACCACGTTATACATTCAAGGTGTGATACCGTTTAGTGCTTTAGCAGCGAACGCCATTTCCAACGATGGCGATGCGCTTTTCCCTGCCATTGCTATGGCACCCAGAGCAGCCATTATTGCTACAATTTACACCGCCATACCGGCATTGATGGTTGGTTATGGACTGTATTTCTTTGTAACTTAATTTTTTACATAAAAAAGCTCAGCAATGGCTGAGCTTAAAATGTTTACAAGTTACCTAATTAAGCTGTGTGTAGTTCAACTTCTTTAGGGTTAGCTCCGTGATCGTTTTCACCTTCTTGCGAGTCTTGCGCTAGGAAGATAATCAAAATGATCCAGCCAATTACTGGCACTAGCCACAGTAATTGCCACCAACCTGAACGATTAGTATCGTGAAGACGGCGAGCACCCGCACTTAGTTGAGGAATCAATAAAGCCAAGCTATATATTGTGCTTACAAACATTGTGTTTGTAATACCATCCATAACACTTGTTAAAAGCGAAAAAATCAAATTAATTAACATAAACATCCAAAATGCTTTGCGGCGATTACGTCCTGAAAAATCTGCGTAGCTACGCAGTGCATTCATATAATGTTCCATAAAATTTCCTTAATGTTATTTTTTATATTCCCTAAAGGGCGTACAGTGTTACCTATTTGGTTACATTTGTATCTTAATTAATAATATAAATTTATTAAAGAAAAAAACCAGCTTTATGCTGGTTTTTTAAATAGTTTTTTAATAAATCATCAAAAAGAATTAGCGCATTGCCATCATCATTTTAGCTGGCTGTTCTAGGTATTCTTTCCATAAATTATTAAAGCGCGCTATAGTGCCGCCATCAATTACACGGTGATCACCTGACCAACTTACTTGCATAATTGCACGTGAAACTACCTGCCCTTGCTGATCAAAGCGTGGAAGGTGCTGTAATTTACCAAGTGCAACAATCGCGACTTCTGGCTTATTTATGATTGGCGTTGCAATAGTGCCGCCAATTGCACCAATGTTAGAAATGCTAATAGTGCCACCTTTTAAATCATCAGGTGCAACTCGCCCTTCGCGAGCAGAATCAGTAAGCTGAGTTAAACTGTTAGCAACCTCTACAATGCTTTTAGTTTGACAAGCTTTAATATTAGGCACTAATAAGCCCACTTTAGAATCTACCGCAACCCCAATATTATGATCGTCATAGTAAGTAATTTCGCTACAATCATCATTTACTTTTGAGTTAAGTACTGGAAATTGACTCATTGCCAACGATAACGCCTTAATAAAAAACGGCATCATAGTTAACTTAACGCCCTGAGCTTTATATTGCTCTTTCAGATCAGTTCGAAGTGCAATTAAATCAGTTAAGTCAATTTCATCACTGTAGGTAAAATGTGGAATAGTAGAAACCGAAGCTACCATTTGTTTTGCCATGGCCGCTTTAATACCTTTAATCGCTTCTGTTCGCGCTCCACCTGCGCTCGTTACATGTTCAGTGCTGCTGAATTTTTTACTCTCAGTAGCCTGTGGTTTATTAAGCTCAGAAGTATCCATACCAGATGGCACTTCATTTTTTATAAATGCTTCAATGTCTTGTTTATAAATACGGCCATTTTTACCACTGCCTGGCACACAGGTTAAGTCAACATCAAGCTCACGCGCTTTGCGTCTAACCGCAGGCGATGCAACTGCTTTTTGGTTAATTACTGCAGTTTGTGGTTGCGTTTGTTTATCGGGCGTATCGGAAGTTGCATTACTTTGTGCTTTAACAACCGCATTATTAACATCAACATCTTCCTTTGCAGCTTGACCTGCTATGGTCATTTGAAATAACGGGCTGTGTACCTTGGCAATTTCACCTTTTTGATAATATAGCTTTTGTACGGTACCGGTATATTTAGCCGGTATTTGTACTAACGCTTTATCGGTCATCACATCACAAACAGCTTGATCTTCTTCAATCTCATCACCTTCTGCCACTAACCACTCAACAATTTCACACTCAACGATACCTTCACCAATATCGGGTAAGATAAAATCTTCTAAATGTTCACGAGTAGATGTTGGTGCAGATGGTGTTTCAGCCTCTTCACTGGGTGCTTCCCCGGCAACATCCATCGCAAATAACGGCGCATGCACTTTAGCAATATCGCCTTTTTTGCAATGCAGCTTAGTGATCACTCCATCGTGTACAGCAGGAATTTGTACTAAGGCTTTGTCTGTCATCACATCACAAATAGGCTGATCTTCTTTTACTGTATCGCCTTCTTGTACCAGCCATTCGACTACTTCGCATTCAACAATGCCTTCACCAATGTCAGGTAATATAAAATCTTTAGCCATGGAAACCTCTAAAAGTTCACTGATTGTTTAATTGCGGCCATTACTTTCAATGCATCTGGAACATATTCTTTTTCTAGCGCCAGCGGATATGGTGTATCTAAACCACATACACGTAAAATAGGCGACTCTAAATGTAAGAAACACTCTTGAGCGATAGTTGCCGCAATTTCAGCGCCAAAACCATTGGTAATAGGCGCTTCATGACTAACAATAAGCCGACCTGTTTTTGTCACTGACTTAGCAATCGTTTCAACATCCCACGGTAGAATACTGCGAAGGTCAATCACCTCACAGCTAATACCTTGCTCACTGGCTTGTTTAGCGGCTGCTTCTACGATTTCCATTTGTGCGCCCCACGCCAATAAAGTAACGTCAGTGCCCTCTTGAACTACCTCAGCTTTACCTAGTTCAATGCTGTAATCTTCTTCTGGCACTTCACCCGTAGATGCACGATATAAACGTTTTGGCTCAAAAAATAGCACTGGATTATCGTCTTTAATACATGCGCGAAGTAAGCCTTTAGCTTGATAAGGATTACGCGGCACGACAATTTTTAACCCTGGCGTATGAGCAAAATATGCTTCTGGCGATTGCGAGTGATACAAACCACCAGCAATACCGCCGCCGTAAGGTGTGCGTATTGTTAGATTACCCACGTTAAATTCATTACCGCTACGGTAGCGAAACTTAGCAGATTCATTCACTATTTGGTCAAACGCAGGAAAGATGTAATCAGCAAATTGAATCTCAGCAAGCGCTGGTGCACCAAATGCGGCCAATCCGTTAGCAAAACCTAAAATGCCTTGCTC
Source organism: Pseudoalteromonas sp. US3C1013 (assembly GCF_048401115.1). Taxonomy (GTDB): domain Bacteria; phylum Pseudomonadota; class Gammaproteobacteria; order Enterobacterales; family Alteromonadaceae; genus Pseudoalteromonas; species Pseudoalteromonas undina. Next base: position 1,592,565 of record NZ_CP183075.1, read on the forward strand.
TGTAAGCGGCGTGTTGAATACTCGGTGCTTACCGTATTTTTCTTGTAAGCCTGATGTTGCTCTAAAAACACCGCCAAAATAACCAACGTCTTCACCAAAAATACACGCTTGAGGGTGCTCATTCATAGTGATATCTAAAGCAGAATTAATTGCATGTAGCATGTTCATTTTAGCCATTACTTAATTCTCCCTGCTGTTGTTGGGTAGGCATCAGGATGGGCTTTTATATGTGTTTTAAGCTCATCATATTGGCGTTGTAAAGATGGAATTGGTGTATCGTACACATCAGAAATCAGCTCTTCTAAGGCTGGTTTATCAATTACTTCAGCGCGTTTAAGTGCCGCCAAAATATCATCACGAATTGTTTCTTTCGCTTTTATATCTTCTGCGTCATCTAACCAGTTTTGTTTTACTAGCCATTTTCTAAAGCGCTCTATTGGGCACGCTTTATAGTTTGCTTCTTCATCTTTTGAACGGTAGCCACTAGGATCATCTGACGTTGAGTGCGCGCCTAAACGATAAGCTATCGATTCAATAAGTACAGGTTCACCTTGGGTTGCTGCAATTTCTCGGGCTTTTTTAGTTGCTGCATAAACAGCGAGTGCATCGCTGCCATCAACACGTATGGTTTTAATACCATACCCTACGCCACGCGATGCAATACCATCACCTTTAAATTGTTCATCAGCTGGGGTAGAAATAGCATAACCATTGTTACGTGCAAAAAAGATAACCGGTGCCTTGTGCACTGCAGCCATGTTAAGACCTGCGTGGAAATCACCTTCTGAAGCGGCACCTTCACCAAAATAACAAATGGTGACGTTATCAATAGTGCTTGCTAGTTCACCTGTTTTAGCATCGATATGTTTTACTTTTTGACCGTATGCATAACCGGTGGCCTGTGGGATTTGAGTTCCTAATGGCGATGAAATTGTCATGTAGTTAAGTGCTTTAGAACCGTAATGGATCGGCATTTGACGGCCTTTACCAAGATCTAGTTCGTTAGAAAACATCTGATTCATAAATTGGTCAAGCGTAAAACCACGGTAGTGCAACGCCGCTTGCTCACGGTATTGCGCCATAATCATATCATCTTGATCAAGGGCTGCCGCAGAGGCTGTTACCGCCGCTTCTTCACCTAAACACTGCATGTAAAAGCTAACACGGCCTTGGCGTTGAGCACCCTGCATACGTTCATCCAATAAACGAATAAAACGCATGGTTTCGTATAATTTAATAGCGGTGTGTTTAGAAATGTCAGGTGCAGGAGCACTAGGATGAATGTCGCCGTCCTCAGTTAAAATACTAAGGGTTGGAATATTAAGCGCGTGACCGTCGATAAACTCAAGCTCATGGTTAATATTCAGCGATACGTTATTGGGATTACTCATAACCTACCTTCTCTTGTTGTCGGTATCACAGTGCCCCTTTAAATTATTATTATGGGTGATTGTTGCTGAATAAACTTTGCAACATCTGCACTGTATTTAATTAAAGCTGCCAACACTTTACGTTAACGTAAAGTGTTATTCAACAAAACTGTGACCAAACAAAAGTAAATATTGAGCAAAAAACTGGCAAGTTAACTATACATATAATTAACCACTTATTAATCAGCTGGTTAAACTTTCATAACAAGTGGTCTGATGTGTTGAATTAGCTAAAACGACTATCCACCTGCATAGGCACAACCGTTAATAGTGCACGTTGTCCAATAGCAACTTGTGCGTTAGGAAAAATAATCGCTTCCCCTTCTACGTCCACATAAATTGCATTATCACCATCAGTTGCTAAAAGCTCACCCTTTGCAAAGCCTGTAAAGTTCTCGGCATCATCAGAAAACGGGAAGCTAAAGTTTTGCTCTGTGCGGTTAATTGTGCGATGAACAGAAAACAACTCAAAGTCACTTGCATTAAATTTAGGGTATTCCACTTCTTTTTGACTAATTAATGCAGTTAATGTTTGCTTAGTTTTTGCAAAGCGCGACATGTCGTTTTCACCAAAGGGTTTTACTTGTCCAAGCTCAACGGTAAACGAATCAGCCCCATGCACAAACGATGAATAGTAGCTAAACGTGGTAGCGGGTGATTTCATCATTAATACCGTATTAACTCCGCAACTCAATAAAAACTGCAGTTGCGACTTTTTCCAAGGCTTGCCATGTAAAAATGGGTAAACAGCAAACTTCTCATTTTTAGAACCACGAATAGCGGTATGTAAATCATAATGACAGCGATACGTGTCCTGCTCTGAGCGTGCATAAAAATCGCTAACGTACTGTTCAAGTTTTGCAGCACGAATACGTTCGTCGTTCATCGCGATGCCATCAACAGTGTGGTGCCCATTAAATAAGCGATTTAAGTTCTCTTCTACAAAGCGTTTACCAATATTAATTGACTGAGGGTTACCAAAAATAAATAAAACCCGTTGTTGTAATTCAAGTTTTCCACTAATAATGTGTTTAATCAGTTCATCGCAAATTTCTATAGGGGCTGTCTCATTGCCATGAATTGCACTGGATAGCACCACATTCTTTGACGTTATACAATCAGGCTCAAATTCAATTACACCGGTATCATGCACGGTTACTTGCGTATTATTATTAAGAGTAAATTGGCCTGCATCCAAATGCCATTCATGGTTTCGAGAAAGCGTTAAAAAATCACCATCATGTTTTAATTGATTAATATATTCTGAAGTGGCTGACATCACTATAAAAGCCCTTTTTGTTTTATAAATTGTAGATACAAAAACGGCTGAATAAATCAGCCGTTTTTAATTTTAATTGCAGATTAGCTAATTACTGAATCAACCAGTTTTTTAGCTTCTTTTTCTAATAAGGCTAAATGCTCTTCGCCTTTAAATGATTCTAGATATATTTTATATATATCTTCAGTACCTGACGGACGAGCAGCAAACCAGCCACTTTCAGTTACTACTTTTAATCCACCAATTGCTGCATTATTACCTGGCGCATGAGTAAGCTTTTGCATAATTGGCTCACCGGCTAAGGTATCGGCTTTAACATCGTCAGCACTGAGCGCTTTTAAACGTGATTTTTGCTCAGGCGTCGCTGGCGCATCTAAACGTTTATAAATTGGTGCACCAAATTCTTGCTCTAGTTCTTTATATAACGTAGACGGTGTTTTACCTGTAACTGCAAGAATTTCAGCAGCAAGTAGCCCCATGATAAAGCCATCTTTGTCTGTACACCATACGGTGCCATCAAAACGTAAGAAGGCTGCCCCAGCGCTTTCTTCACCACCAAAAGCCAACTTGCCTTTATTTAACCCCTCAACAAACCATTTAAAACCAACAGGTACTTCTTTTACTTTACGCTTATTACGCTCAGTGACTTTATCAATCATTGAGCTAGAAACGAGGGTTTTACCAATTTCAACGCTGGCATCCCAGTCACGATGCGTTAGTAAGTAATCAATGGCTACTGCTAAAAAGTGATTTGGATTCATTAATCCATCAGGTGTTACTATGCCATGACGGTCATAATCAGGGTCATTGCCTATCGATAGATCAAAATCATCTTTAAGGGCAATTAAATTCGCCATTGAATAAGGTGATGAGCAATCCATACGAATTTTGCCATCTTTATCAAGTGGCATAAATGCAAAACGCGGATCAACACTGTCATTTACAACGGTTAAATCTAGATTGTATTTTTTCGCAATCACTGGCCAAAAGTTGATGCCTGAACCACCTAATGGATCAATACCTACTTTAATACCAGCATCACTAATCGCTTTTAAGTTAACAATGTTTTCAAGATCATTAATGTACGGTGTCATTAAATCTTCATAGCGGATAAAACCAGAACGCGACGCTTTAGCAAATGGAAACAGTTCTACTTCAACTAAGTCTTCCATTAAAAGCTGATTGGCTCTATCTTCAATCCATTTTGTTACATCTGTATCTGCAGGGCCGCCATTAGGTGGGTTATATTTGAACCCGCCATCTTCAGGAGGATTATGAGACGGAGTAACAACAATACCATCGGCTAATTCATTTGGGTGATTTTTATTATAACTAACAATAGCGTGGCTAATTACCGGCGTTGGTGTGAAGTCGCCATTTTCTTGGGTGATCACTTGCACTTCGTTAGCAACCAGCACTTCTATCGCTGAGTTAAAGGCGGCTTCGCTTAATGCGTGGGTGTCTTTACCCAAAAATAATGGGCCAAATATATCGTTTTGTTTTCTGTAATCACAAATAGCTTGGGTGATTGATAATATGTGGGATTCATTAAATTTCACATCATACGCACAACCACGGTGCCCTGAGGTGCCAAAGGCAACACAATGCTCAGGGTTTTGCTCTAGATCAGGCTCATTTAAATAATACGCAGACACTAACTTTGGTACATTCACTAAAACCGATTGTGGTGCAGTTTTCCCTGCGCCGGAATGAATTGCCATGGTATTTCCTTAAAGATAATCACGAATTTTTTCAGCTTGCTCATTGCTATAGCCCAAGCTAAGTGCAACTTCATGCAGCATCATTTTTTTACGTGTAGTATTTGAATTAGTCATCACCCAATATTCACTATCGGTGATGTTTTTAGGGTTCATACTACTACCGCTATTCACTAAGTCTTCTTTACTGGTCGCAAAATAAACACGATCGCGGCCTTTGATATCAAGCACTGCTGAAAAGTCAGTTTTGTGCGTTCGGTAAAATGCACTTAATATAAATAAGAAACGACCAACAACACCTTTTTGCATTGCCAGCTCTTCTTTATTTAAAATATTAAATACGTTCGCATTCTTTTTATTTACCGGCGGTTTCGCCACAGAGGCTGGCTGTTCAACGGCAGCAACTTGTTGCTCTTCAGATGGATTAGACACACTAACAGTTTCATTTTTATGATCAGTGTCTGATTTTGTAGTGTGAATTTTTTCGCCGCTGAGATTTAATAAACGACGTAAAATAGTCGATGCACTTTCACCAATACTCTGGGTATTGCTAGCAATGTACTGATATAACTCGTCGTCTATGTCGATTTGTTTCATGTTCTTCCTGTCATTACGGGTCACATTTTTCTTTCGATATGATTATACCCAAATCACCTCAAGATGCGAGTTTCAGTTGGAATTAAAAGCGATTTAGGCAAGGCATTGATTGCAAACAATAGTCATTCTATTGCTAAAACCAATAACGCAGTATAAATCGCTTTTAAACCAACCCTCTGGGCGTTTAACAGGAACTTACTCTCATCGTTGTTAATTTTTAAAAGGGATTGCCATTGTTGCAAACTAACGCCTTGATATTAAGCCCCGGTGAAACGCTGAATTCTGTATCTTGTGATGGTTTGGGTATATACCCAATCCAGTTAGAAATGCGAGTTACAACCCACGCTACCCTAAACATATAATTAATAATGACCAAATAATCAGAGAGCTAGGTATTTTGCATCCAGCGTTTAAATAATATCTGTATTTTTTGCTTTTTTAGTTAATGCTCGGCAAACTATGCGCAAAATTATGGGAGACGTTTATGCAATTAAATTACAAACAAATTGGTCAAGGTCCTGATGTTGTTTTGATCCATGGACTGTTTGGCTCATTAGAAAACCTTAATGTGATTGCAAAACCATTAAGTGAACACTTTTGCGTAACCAATGTCGATTTACGTAACCACGGCCTTTCCCCACACAGTGATGAAATGGATTACCTAGCCATGGCCAATGACATTGTGGAATTAATGGCGAAATTGAAAATACAAAAAGCCCACCTTGTAGGGCATTCCATGGGCGGTAAAGTGGCAATGCAAGTTGCATTAACCCATAGCGAATTGGTCAATAAATTAGTGGTACTTGATATCGCCCCAGTTAGCTACCCGGCTCGTCATACCCAAATCATTGAGGCATTAAATGCAGTAAAAAATGCCGATATTAGTGATAGAAAGCAAGCTGATTTAGTAATGCAACCGTATATAGAAGAGTTAGGAGTACGTCAGTTTTTATTGAAGAGTTTATATAAAAATGATGCAGGGAAATTTGTATGGCGATTCAATTTGTCAGTGCTTGATAATAAATATTCAACAATTACCGACAACATTAATGCAAATAATTCTTGTTTATGCGAAACTCTGTTTATTAAAGGTAATGACTCTGACTACATATTAGCTGAGCACCGTGAAGCAATTAATTCGCTGTTTAAAAATGTAAGTGCAAAAATCATCCATGGTGCGGGTCATTGGTTGCATGCCCAAAAACCACAGGCTGTAAACAAAGCAATCAATGATTTTTTAACTGCAGTTTAATGTTATTTTTGTGGCGTGTTTTTGATTTATCACACTAAATAATTAAAGATTTATGTGCTATAGTACGCGCCGTTTAATTTAAAGGTTATACGTCGATGGTCAGTCAGTTTATTAACGAATTTGATACCTTAGGGTTGTATTTTGGCTTAGCAGGTATTTTTATTTTTATCGGCTTGGCAATTAAAGACGTACTGAAAAGCGGCAATGTGCCTAAATTTGGTCGTTATATTGTGTGGCTGGTACTTTTTTTAGGTTGCTCTGGCTTTATTGCCAAAGGACTTATTCAGGTATTTTGGCAAGGTGCGGGTGTAGGTTAAGCATGGCCAAGTCAGAAACAGATAGAACAACGCTTGATTTATTTGAATACGAGAAACGTCCAGGTAGGCCGAAAACCAATCCCCTTCCACGGGATATGCAGTTAAAGGTCAATAAACGTAATCAAATAAAAAGAGATAAAGCACGTGGCTTAAAGCGTGTTGAATTTAAAGTTTCGTCACAGCTGTATCAGGCTTTGAGTGATATGGCAGATGCACAAAATATTAGCCGTAGTGCGTTGATCGAAACAATTTTACAAGAAAGATTGGCTATTGATAGATAAAAGGTTTAAATCCATGGCAAGTGTAGGCATTTTTTTCGGAAGTGATACAGGTAACACAGAACACGTAGCAAAAATGATCCAAAAAGAATTGGGTAAAAAGCTCGTTGCTGTGCATGACATTGCAAAAAGCTCTAAAGAAGAGATAGCTGAATTTGATCTGATCTTATTCGGCATTCCAACTTGGTACTATGGCGAAGCGCAGTGTGATTGGGATGACTTTTTTCCTGAGCTTGAAGAAGTAAGCTTTGAAGGTAAGCTAGTGGCTATTTTTGGCTGTGGCGACCAAGAAGACTATGCAGAATACTTCTTAGACGCTATGGGTATGATCAACGATATCGTAACAGAGCGTGGTGCTATTGTTGTTGGTCATTGGCCAACAGACAGCTATGATTTTGAAGCATCAAAAGGTATGGCGGATGACAAGCACTTTGTAGGCTTAGGTATTGATGAAGACCGTCAGCCGGAACTAACCGAGCAGCGCGTTAAACAATGGTGTGCTCAGGTATATGATGAAATGTGCTTAAGTGAGTTAGCAGATTAACCCTCCCTTTTTATGCTAACTGTTTAAAATATTATCAAACAGTTAGCATTTTCCGCGTTAATATTGATATAGATCAATTGTTCTTTGCACTTCCTGCAAAGGCACGTTATCCTAACTGTTATTGTGACGAGTACATCTTGCAAGATGTCTAGTATAACTAAATAAAATTGAGACAGATTTAATGACTGATCATAACTTGGAACTTAAAAAAGCCGGGCTAAAGGTAACTTTACCGCGTATTAAAATTTTAGAGATTCTTCAATCTCCAGATAACCAACACATAAGCGCTGAAGATGTTTACAAGGTTTTATTAGATCTAGGCGAAGAAATTGGTCTTGCGACTGTTTACCGTGTTTTAAATCAATTTGATGATGCGGGTATTGTTAGCCGTCATCATTTTGAAGGTGGCAAGTCTGTATTTGAACTTTCTGGCAGTACTCACCATGACCACTTAGTGTGTTTAAAGTGTGGCAAGGTTGTTGAGTTTGAAGATGACTTAATTGAACGTCGTCAACTCGAGATTGCTGAAGAAAACGGTATTAAGCTAACTAACCACTCTCTTTACCTATACGGTGAGTGTGAAGATAAAGACGCATGTAAGGCGTTTGCACAAAACAACAGTTAATTTTATTAATTGCATAAAAAAACCTGCTAAAAGCAGGTTTTTTTGTGTCTAAAATAGAACAGAACAGAATTACTTCTGATCTATTTTAGCCCATGAGTCGCGCAGACCCACAGTTTGGTTAAATACCACATTCTCAGATTTACTATCACGAGAGAAGTAACCAGTACGCTCAAACTGGAAACCTTGCGCAGGCTGTGAATTTGCCAGTGAAGGTTCTAGTTTTGCATTATTAATAACAACTAACGACTCTGGGTTTAATGTGCTTTCAAAATCTTCTGCTGCTGCAGGATTAGGAACACTGAATAAACGGTCATATAAACGTACTTCCGCCGTCACTGACTCAGGTGCTGACACCCAATGAATCACCCCTTTTACCTTACGCCCATCGCTTGGGTTTTTACCCAATGTTTCAGGATCGTAAGTACAGTAAATAGTGGTAATTTCACCGTTATCATCTTTTTCAACACGATCTGCTTTAATTACATAAGCGCCACGTAAGCGTACTTCTTTATCAAGTACTAAACGTTTGAACTTATTGTTTGCTTCTTCGCGGAAATCTTCACGTTCAATAAAAATTTCACGGGTAAAAGGCACATCACGACGACCCATTTCTTCTTTATTTGGGTGATTAGCAACAGACAATGTTTCAACAGTGTCGGCTTCATAATTCTCAATAACGATTTTAACCGGATCAAGTACAGCCATAGCACGCGGTGCATTTTCGTTTAAATCATCACGGATACACGCTTCAAGCATACCCATTTCAACCATATTTTCTTGTTTAGTAATACCAATACGTAAACAAAACTCACGAATTGAAGCCGGTGTATAACCTCGACGACGAAGACCCGCAATCGTTGGCATACGCGGGTCATCCCACCCTTCTACCTTGTTATTTACCACTAAGTCATTAAGCTTACGCTTTGACATAATTGTGTATTCAAGGTTTAACCGTGAAAATTCAATTTGCTGTGGGTGGCATTCAAGGCTGATATTATCAAGAACCCAGTCGTAAAGACGACGGTTATCTTGGAATTCTAAGGTACATAATGAATGTGTTATACCTTCTAACGCATCAGAAATACAATGCGTGAAGTCGTACATTGGGTAAATGCACCATTTATCAGCTGTTTGGTGATGATGTGCAAAACGAACGCGGTAAATAATTGGATCGCGCAGCACCATAAATGAGCTTGCCATATCAATTTTTGCGCGCAGTACACATTCGCCCTCTTTGAATTCACCATTGCGCATCTTTTCAAATAATGCGAGGTTTTCTTCAATCGAAGTATCGCGATAAGGGCTATTCTTACCTGGCTCTTTTAATGTGCCACGGTATTCACGCGCTTGATCGGCAGTTAAAAAACACACATACGCTAAACCTTTTTCAATTAGCTCTACTGCATAGCCGTAAAGCACATCAAAATAGTTTGACGAATATTTAATCTCACCATCCCAATTAAACCCTAACCACTGTACGTCTTCTTTAATTGAATTAACGTAGTTAATATCTTCTTTTTCTGGGTTTGTATCGTCAAAACGAAGGTTACATAAACCGTTATAGTCTTTTGCGATACCAAAATTTAGGCAAATTGATTTTGCATGGCCAATATGTAAAAAGCCATTTGGTTCTGGTGGAAAACGGGTATGCGTTGTGGCATGTTTTCCACTTGCTAAATCTTCATCAATTCGGGTTCTAATAAAGTTACTTGGGCGATTCTCGATTTCCGCCATAGGAGTATAAACCTCTGTATATTGCGTGATAACAAAACTAATGCATTATTACAAAAACCAAGCGTAACATACAGTAATAGATACGGGTTTATGCTGGTAATTAACAAAGTTTGTTTAATAAGGGATAGTTTATGAACAAAATTTGTTTTAGCGCAATATTTAAGTCATCAAAGCATTCTATAGTATAAAAATAAACCCAACTTACAGGAACGAAAGATGGCTTCATTAAATCAACACCGTGTTTATATCCCAAGCAATGCTAGAGCAAACCATTATTTATTAGCTGAAATCACGCCAAACGATGAGTTTTATAAGAGCTTTAGTAATATTAATGCGTGTTATCAGCGTATTGCTCGCCAACTATTTGCTGCTTGTGATGAATATGAACTTCACAATGTGCATTTACTCGCCAATGATAAACTGCCGGTCGTGCGATTTCATGATGAGTCTTATCAACTTGAAACCGATAAGCAAATGTTGTTTTTCTATAATCCTCGTTACCATGAAGCACATAAACTTCATTACACCGAAGATCAGCAAAGCAAAAAGATTCGCTTACTGTTTTTAGCCACTGGGGATGATATTCGCGCTCACTCCGCCCAATTCCATAATAATGTACAAAAAGTTTTGGATCTTTTACAACAGCAATTATTTGTAGAACAACCAAGCTTTAAATTACGTGATCATCAGCATTTGACCTATGATTTATTCGCTAAAGAAAAAGGCAATAAAGAAAGTTACGGTTATAAATTAAGAAGTTTATATCCTCGTTATCAATCAAGACAATGCGAGATACCAAGCACACACGCAGAAATGACCTATGTCACTTTTTCGATACCGATAACTCGTAATATTAAAACGCAGTTTCAAAGTGAGATTAACAGCCAAACTTATCAGCCGTTCTACACCCACTTTTCAAAACTATTTACCCAGTTATGTGAAGACAATAAACTCACCCACGCTGCAATGGTTGCTAATGGCGCAATGCCAATAATACGAAACAGCCAAGTCGATAGAAATGAAGGAAATGAAGAGCTACAAAAAATAAGTTTTGATATAGAAGACTCAACCCCGCAAATAAAAGTATTTTTTGAAGCCGATAAATTAGTCGAAACACTGCATTTTGTCATTGTGGCAGCTGAGCATAATAAACATGAAATTGGCTATGGTCGTTTTATGAATCAAGTTGAAAAAGCCATACATGGCTTATGTGAGGAGTTAGCAATTAATAAGCAACGCCAAGATTTATCTGTGCGCTTTTTTCAGCATATAAGTTACCCATATTAATTAAGCTAAACTGTGGTTAATTAGGTACCTGAACTTTAGATAACAAAAAGGCTCGCAATTGCGAGCCTTTTTTAAAGAATAAAAGCTGATTACCAGCCTGTTTTCTCTTTAAGTGCTTTACCGATATCAGCAAGTGAACGTACAGTTTTTACGCCCGCAGCTTCTAATGCAGCAAATTTCTCATCAGCAGTACCTTTACCACCAGCGATGATTGCGCCAGCGTGACCCATACGCTTACCTTCTGGTGCAGTAACACCAGCAATGTAAGAAACAACAGGTTTAGTTACGTTAGCTTTGATGTACTCTGCAGCTTCTTCTTCTGCAGTACCACCAATTTCACCAATCATTACGATTGCTTCAGTTTGTGGATCTTTTTCGAACAATTCTAGAACGTCGATAAAGTTAGTACCAGGAATTGGATCACCACCAATACCAACACAAGAAGACTGACCAAAACCAGCATCTGTAGTTTGCTTAACTGCTTCGTACGTTAAAGTACCAGAACGAGAAACAATACCTACTTTACCAGGCTTGTGGATGTGACCAGGCATGATACCAATCTTAGTCTCACCAGGAGTGATAACACCTGGACAGTTAGGACCAATCATACGAGTACCTGTTTGATCTAGTTTAACTTTAACGTCAACCATATCAAGTGTAGGAATACCTTCAGTGATACAAACAATCAGCTCGATACCTGCATCGATAGCTTCTAAGATTGCATCTTTACAGAAAGGTGCTGGTACGTAAATCACAGATGCAGTTGCACCTGTTGCTTCTACAGCATCACGTACTGTGTTAAATACTGGAAGACCAAGGTGCGTTTGACCGCCTTTACCTGGGCTTACACCACCAACCATTTGTGTACCGTACTCAAGCGCTTGCTCTGAGTGGAAAGTACCTTGACCACCAGTAAAACCTTGACAGATAACTTTTGTATCTTTATTGATTAATACAGACATTATTTGCCCTCCGCAGCAGCAACAACTTTTTCAGCCGCGTCTGTTAATGATTCAGCAGCGATGATGTTAAGATCAGACTTAGCAAGTACTTCACGGCCTAATTCAGCATTAGTACCTTCTAAACGTACAACTACTGGAACTGTTACACCTACTTCTTTAACTGCGCCAATGATGCCTTCAGCAATCATGTCACAACGAACGATTCCGCCGAAGATGTTAACTAAAACAGCTTTAACGTTGTCATCTGAAAGGATGATTTTGAATGCTTCAGAAACACGTTCTTTAGTCGCGCCGCCACCAACATCTAGGAAGTTAGCTGGCTTGCCACCGTGTAGGTTTACGATGTCCATAGTACCCATTGCTAGGCCTGCACCGTTAACCATACAACCTACGTTACCATCTAGGGCTACGTAGTTAAGCTCGAAGCTTGCTGCGTGAGCTTCACGTGCATCTTCTTGAGATGGATCGTGCATTTCACGGATTTTAGGTTGACGGTAAAGTGCATTACCATCGATACCAATTTTACCATCTAGACAGTGAAGGTTACCTTCATCTGTGATTACTAGAGGGTTGATTTCAAGTAATGCGAAATCGAAATCGTTAAACATGTTGCCAAGACCCATAAAGATCTTAACGAACTGTTTCATTTGTGTTGGGTTAAGACCCAATTTAAAACCAAGCTCACGAGCTTGGTAAGCTTGAGGACCTACTAAAGGATCAATCTCAGCTTTGTGGATAAGTTCTGGTGTTTCTTCAGCAACAGTTTCAATTTCAACGCCGCCTTCAGTAGACGCCATGAACACAACTTTACGAGAAGCACGGTCAACAACAGCACCTAGGTACAGTTCGTTTGCGATATCTGTACAGCTTTCTACTAAAATTTTAGCAACTGGCTGGCCTTTCTCGTCTGTTTGGTAAGTAACTAGGTTTTTACCTAACCAGTTAGCTGCAAACGCTTTAACTTCGTCGATAGTTTTAACTAGCTTTACACCGCCAGCTTTACCACGTCCACCTGCGTGAACCTGAGTTTTAACAACCCACATATCGCCGCCAATTTTTTCAGCAGCTGCTGCAGCTTCTTCAGGTGTATCGCAAGCGAAACCTTGAGAAACTGGTAAACCATATTCGGCAAAAAGTTGTTTTGCCTGATACTCATGCAAATTCATGATGCTTTATCCAATTTTTTATATTAAAAGAGCTGAATATTTATGCAAATAAACAACTATCCCAAATTGCGTGCCTAGTATAGATCTCATGGCGCTACATGAAAACCCCAGTATGACCTTAGGCGCAAAAAAAAAGCTGTGATTTTAACTCACAGCTTATATTTCATACTACTTAATTAAACATCTAGCAGTAAACGTGTTGGATCTTCAAGTAACTCTTTAATTGTTACTAAGAAACCAACTGATTCTTTACCATCGATTTGGCGATGATCGTAAGATAACGCTAAATACATCATAGGTAAGATTTCAACTTTACCATTAACAGCCATTGGACGATCTTGGATTTTGTGCATACCTAAGATTGAAGACTGCGGTAAGTTAATGATTGGTGTTGATAGTAATGAGCCGAATACACCACCGTTAGTAATAGTGAAATTACCGCCAGTCATGTCGTCAAGTGTTAGCTTGCCATCACGACCTTTAAGAGCTAGTTCACGAATACCTTTTTCGATTTCTGCAACTGATAATTTGTCACAATCTTTAAGTACTGGCGTTACTAAGCCACGTGGCGTAGAAACAGCAATACTGATGTCGAAATAGTTGTGATAAACAATATCATCGCCATCAATTGATGCATTTACATCTGGGAAACGCTTTAACGCTTCAGTTACCGCTTTAACGTAGAAAGACATGAAACCTAAACGGATACCGTGACGCTTTTCAAATACTTCTTGGTACTGCTTACGAAGATCCATTATTGGCTTCATATTAACTTCGTTAAACGTGGTTAACATTGCAGTTGAGTTTTTCGCTTCAAGAAGACGATTAGCAATGGTTTTACGTAAACGTGTCATAGGCACACGTTTTTGAGTACGATCCCCCATTGGTGCTGCTGGTGCTGCTTCTGCTTTTGCTGCTGGAGCAGGTGCTTTTAAGAATTGATCAACATCTTCTTTAGTCACACGGCCATTTTTACCTGAACCTTTGATTTTTGAAGCATCAAGGCCTTTCTCAGCAATTAAACGACGCACTGATGGCGTTAACAGATCTGAACTATCGCTTGAGCTTTCTTCTTTGGCTGCTGGTGCATCCGCTTTAGCTTCAGATTTAGCTGGTGCAGCGCCTGCTTTTACCTTACCAATTACTTGCTCACCAAGAACGGTATCGCCTTCGTCATGGATTATTTCACCCATAACGCCGTCTTCTTGGGCAACAACTTCAAGTACAACTTTATCTGTTTCAATATCTACCAAGTTTTGGTCGCGTGTTACCGCGTCACCTGGTTGAACATGCCAAGTAGCAATTGTTGCATCTGCAACTGATTCTGGAAGTACAGGTACTTTAATATCCACTTCTTTACCTTCTGATGCTGGTGCTGATTGCGCCGCAGGCGCGTCTTCTGATTTATCTGATGCTGAGTCATCTTCTTTTGACTCTTTAGTTGCCGGTGCTTCATCTGCATCGCCAATTAAACCGATCACTTGGTCGCCAAGTACCGTAGCACCCTCTTCTTGTGAAATTTCAGTGATTACACCATCGTTTTGTGCAACCACTTCTAAAACCACTTTGTCTGTCTCAATATCTACTAAGTTTTGGTCACGGCTTACTTTGTCGCCAACACTTACATGCCATGTAGCAACGGAAGCATCTGCAACCGACTCAGGAAGAACAGGAACTTTAATCTCTGTGCTCATTGCTTATCCTTTCTTTTCTATAGTAAGCGCGTCGGCAACGAGCGCTTGTTGTTCTTTAGTATGTACTGACATATAACCACATGCAGGTGATGCTGAAGCTTTACGACCAGCATATTTTAATTTTGCATCTTGTGGAATTGCATCAATAAAGTGATGTTGAGAACAATACCAAGCACCTTGGTTTTGCGGCTCTTCCTGACACCATACAAAATCAGTAACATGCTGATAACGTTCAATAATCGTCTTCATTTCGTCATGTGGGAACGGGTATAACTGTTCAACACGAACAATAGCAATGTTGTCTTGCTCAAGTTTACGACGCTCTTGTAATAATTCGTAGTAAACTTTACCACTACAAAATACAACACGTTCTACTTTCTTAGCATCAATATCATCAATTTCATCGATCACATTGTGGAATACGCCCTCTGATAGTTCTTCAAGCGATGATGTAGCTAATGGGTGACGAAGCAATGATTTTGGCGTCATAACAATCAATGGGCGACGAAGTGGTCTAACCGATTGACGACGCAGCATTGCATAAACTTGTGCAGGTGTAGATGGTACACATACTTGCATATTATGATCAGCACACAGCTGTAAAAAACGCTCAAGACGTGCAGAGCTATGCTCAGGACCTTGGCCTTCATAACCATGTGGTAGCAAACATGTCAGGCCACATAAACGACCCCACTTTTGCTCACCTGAACTTAAGAATTGGTCAAAAACAACTTGTGCACCATTGGCGAAATCACCAAATTGCGCTTCCCATAAAACAAGTGAGGTCGGCTCTGCTGTTGCATAGCCATATTCAAACGCTAATACCGCTTCTTCAGATAACACCGAATCAAATACTTCAAACGTACCTTGATCTTCACTAATGTTTTGCAGTGGTAAGTATGTTGCACCGTCTTGTTGACCGTGAACAACGGCATGGCGATGGAAGAAGGTACCACGACCAGAGTCTTGACCTGTTAGGCGAATATCAGTGCCTTCAGCTGCGATAGTTGCATACGCTAAAGTCTCTGCCATACCCCAATCAAGTGCTTTTTCACCGGCTGCCATAGCTTTACGATCATCGTATATTTTCTTAACACGAGATTGCGCTTTGTGGTCTTCAGGGTAGCTTGCAACAATGTTACCGAGCTCTTTAAGTTTCTCTACAGAAACGCTCGCGTCGTAGTCAACATTCCAATCATGGCCAACGTATTTAGCCCAATCAGAAGAATGTGACGTTTCTGGTTGAATTTCTTCAACTACACAGTTGCCATCATCTAAGCCATTACGATAATCATCAGCAAGTGCTTTCACTTCGTTTTCTGTGAAAGAACCTTCCGAAATTAACTGATCTGCATAAATTAAGCGAGGGACTGGATGTTTTTTAATCTTTTGATACATAACAGGCTGTGTAGCATTAGGCTCATCAGCTTCGTTATGACCATGGCGACGGTAACAAACAAGGTCAATCACAACGTCACGTTTAAACTGGTTTCTAAAATCAAGCGCTAACTGCGTAACAAACGCAACCGCTTCAGGATCATCAGAGTTTACGTGGAAGATTGGTGATTGAACCATTTTTGCAATATCAGTACAGTAATCAGTAGAGCGAACATCGTCTTGCTTGCTTGTTGTAAAACCAACTTGGTTATTAACAACAATACGAATGCTACCACCACAACTAAATGCATTAGTTTGTGATAAGTTAAACGTTTCTTGTACTACACCCTGACCTGCGATTGCAGAGTCGCCGTGAATAGTAATAGGAAGTGCTTTGCTGCCAGTTTTGTCGTTTAGACGATCAAGGCGTGCGCGCACAGACCCCATAACCACAGGATTAACGATTTCTAAGTGCGATGGGTTAAACGCAAGTGCCATATGCACATTGCCACCTTTGGTCGCGAAATCTGAAGAGTAACCCATGTGATACTTAACATCACCAGAGCTTAAAGTATCTTTGTGTTTACCAGCAAATTCATCAAATAATTCTGATGGATTTTTACCAAGTACATTCACAAGTACGTTCAAGCGTCCGCGGTGAGCCATGCCGATTACGGCTTCTTTTTGGCCACTTTCACCCGCGCGGTGTATAAGCTCTTTAAGCATAGGAACTAACGCATCGCCACCTTCAAGTGAGAAACGCTTAGCACCCGGGAACTTAGCCCCTAAATATTTTTCAAGACCATCAGCCGCTGTCAATCCTTTAAGGATACGTAGCTTTTCATTTTTATCGAATTTTGGCCTAGACTGAACAGACTCTAAACGCTGTTGTAACCAACGTTTTTCTTCTGTTGATGTGATGTGCATATACTCTGCGCCAATAGAACCACAATAAGTAGTTTTTAGTGCTTGGTATAACTCACCTAAAGGCATAGTATCGCGGCCTACGGCAAACGATCCTACGTTAAATTCGCGGTCAAAGTCAGCATTTGATAAGTCGTGGTATTCTAGCTCTAAATCTCGTACACGTTCTCGTTGCCAAATACCTAGTGGATCTAGGTTTGCATTTTGGTGTCCACGAAAACGGAAAGCATTAATAAGTTGCAGAACTTTAACCTGTTTAAGGTCGCCGCCACTGCCCTCTGCTACCACTACTTCTCTATGCTTGTTTTTAGCAAGCGCCGCAAATTGTGAACGAACTTCTGAATGTTTTACTTCAACATCCACACCATCAACTTTTGGTAATTGTTCGAACACTTCTCGCCATTCTTCTGGCACCGAAGTCGCATCGTCTAAATACGCTTCATAAAGCTCTTCAACATAAGCAACGTTACCGCCGTTTAAATGTGAAGATTCTAGCCATGCCTTCATCACACCTTCGTGCATTTATAAGCCCTTTTTTTTAGCGCAGAAATTAATAGTTATATAACAAGATGGCTAATAAATATTAGCCATCTTTCGTCTACTAGAAATTAAACCGAGCGGTTTAATAACATAGATTTTATTTGCCCAATTGCTTTAGTCGGGTTAAGACCCTTAGGACAAACGCTAACACAGTTCATGATACTGTGGCAACGGAACACACTGAATGCATCGTCTAAGTCAGCTAAACGCTCTTCTGTTGCAGTATCTCGGCTATCAGCTAAGAAACGGTAAGCATGAAGAAGGCCTGCTGGACCTATAAACTTATCTGGATTCCACCAGAAAGAAGGACACGATGTAGAACAACATGCACATAAAATACACTCATAAAGCCCATCTAATTTATCACGCTCTTCAATAGATTGAAGACGTTCGCCTGCAGCAGGCTCGTCATTTATTAGATACGGTTTTACTTTTTCGTATTGAGTGTAGAACTGACTCATGTCAATAACAAGGTCACGAACAACAGGAAGTCCCGGTAATGGACGTACTACGATTTTACCTTTGCCATTTTTTTGTAGCGTAGATAAAGGAGTAATACATGCTAAGCCGTTCTTACCATTCATGTTTACACCGTCTGAACCACACACGCCTTCACGGCATGAACGACGGAATGATAATGTAGGATCTTGCTCTTTTAATAATAAAAGTGCATCCAATACCATCATGTCTTGGCCTTCCTCAGTTTGCAAAGTGTATTCTTGCATACGAGGTGCGTTGTCAACATCCGGATTGTAACGATAAACTGAAAATTGTACTTGTGCCATCGTCTCGCTCCTAGTAGGTACGTGCTTTAGGTGGGAATGCTTCACGTAGCTTAGGCTCGTAGTTTACTTTACGCTTGCTCATTTCATCCGTTACCGGATTAAATACTGAGTGACATAACCAGTTTTCGTCATCACGATCTGGGAAGTCAAAGCGAGAGTGTGCACCACGGCTTTCAGTACGGAAGTTTGCAGCTACTGCAGTTGAGTAAGCTGTTTCCATTAAGTTGTCTAATTCTAAACATTCAATACGCATGGTGTTGAAGTCTGATGATTTATCATCAAGACGTGCATGCTGTAAGCGTTCACGAATTTCTTTAAGCTCAGTAAGACCAGTTGCCATTGAGTCACCTTCACGGAATACCGAGAAGTTAAGCTGCATACACTGTTGTAGGTCTTTCTTGATTTGTACTGGGTCTTCGCCTTGACCAACTGTTGAGCTTTCCCAACGATTAAAGCGAGCTAAAGACGCTTCTAAATCAGACTCAGAAGCCGCTTTAGAAATTTCAACGTCATTTAGGTATTTACCTAAGAAATTACCAGCAGCACGGCCAAATACAACTAAATCAAGTAATGAGTTACCACCTAAGCGGTTAGCACCGTGAACAGATACACATGCAATCTCACCAACAGCAAATAAACCTTGTACTACTTTTTCGTTACCAGCGGCATCGATATTAAGTACTTGACCATTTACGTTAGTTGGCACACCACCCATCATGTAGTGACATGTTGGGATAACTGGAATTGGTTCTTTTGCAGGATCAACGTGAGCAAATGTTTTAGCAAGGTCGCATACACCTGGAAGACGTAAGTTAAGCGTTTCTTCGCCTAAGTGGTCAAGTTTCAACTTAAGGTGAGGACCCCAAGGACCATCACAACCACGACCTTCACGAATCTCTGTCATCATTGAACGGGCAACAACGTCACGAGATGCTAAATCTTTAGCGTTTGGTGCATAGCGTTCCATGAAGCGTTCGCCATCTTTATTTAAAAGATAACCACCTTCACCACGACAACCTTCAGTTACTAGCGTACCAGCACCTGCAATACCTGTCGGATGGAATTGCCACATTTCCATGTCTTGCATAGAAATACCAGCACGAGTCGCCATACCAACACCGTCACCAGTGTTAATGTGAGCATTAGTTGTTGATGCGAAGATACGACCTGCACCACCGGTAGCTAACACAACTGCTTTTGATTTGAAGAAAGTGATTTCACCTGTTTCAATTTCAATCGCTGTACAACCTACTACATCGCCATTATCGTTTTTAACTAAATCAAGTGCATACCATTCAGAAAATACATTTGTTTTATTTTTAACGTTTTGTTGATAAAGAAGGTGTAATAATGCGTGACCAGTACGGTCAGCAGCTGCTGCGGTACGTGCAGCTTGTTCACCACCAAAGTTTTTCGATTGACCACCGAAAGGACGTTGGTAAACACGGCCATTTTCAAAACGAGAAAATGGTAAGCCCATGTTTTCTAATTCAGTAATAGCTTCTGGGCCTGTATTACACATGTATTCGATAGCGTCTTGGTCACCGATAAAATCGGAACCTTTAACGGTATCATACATATGCCATTCCCAGTTATCTTCATGCGAATTACCTAACGCTACTGTAATACCACCTTGAGCAGATACAGTGTGTGAGCGTGTCGGAAAAACTTTAGAGATTAGTGCACATGTTTTGCCAGATTCAGTAATAGCAAGAGCAGCGCGCATACCTGCACCACCGGCACCAATTACTACGGCGTCAAATTCACGAACAGAATATTTCACTTAAACACCCCATAAAACGATTAAACCTACAGCTACGTAAGCAACAGCCATTAGGTTTA
This sequence comes from Pseudoalteromonas sp. US3C1013, assembly GCF_048401115.1. Lineage (GTDB taxonomy): Bacteria > Pseudomonadota > Gammaproteobacteria > Enterobacterales > Alteromonadaceae > Pseudoalteromonas > Pseudoalteromonas undina. The sequence goes on from NZ_CP183075.1 coordinate 1,612,916, forward strand.
GTACAAAGCCTAAGAAAGCACGCAATTTAGCGCCCTTTACATAGTCGGTTAGAACCTGCCAAAGGCCGATACGGGTATGAACCATAATGCAAACTAGGGTGATTAATGTCGCCCCTTTCATTGCTAGGTTAGAGAATAGGCCTGTCCAGGCGTCATATGTGACTTCTGGCATTGCTAAAAAATAGCCAATAATAAAAATTGCATATGCACTGATTATTAATGCCGTTGTGCGTAGAGATACAAAATCTTGTACGCCATCACGTTTAAGAGTTGCTTGATTTAAGACCATATCCACACCCCTGCCAATACAGCAAACACAACGCCAAGTGCCATTGCAATTTTAGCGCTAGTGTTGCCTGATTCAAGTTCTTCCCAATGCCCCATATCCATAATGATGTGACGGATACCACCGATAAGGTGATAACCCAATACAGAAAGGGTGCCCCAAGCTATAAATTTGGCAATGAATCCGTTAAACAGACCCTTGACGAATTCAAAACCTTCAGCTGAAGAAAGAGACTCTGACCAAGCCCAAATGACAAACGTTAAAGCAAAAAATAATGCAACACCGGTGACGCGGTGAAAAATTGAAGCTTTAGCCGTTGCCGGCATAGATATAGTTGTTAGATCTAGATTTACAGGTCTTTGCTTTTTCACAGTTACTTGCCCATCTTGCCCGCAGTGGGGCTCATCTACTTGTTTTTCTAAAACCCACCAAATGTTTCTGGTGGAACTATCAAAATAAACGTATTAATACTAATAAAGTTCACTTTTTATGAAAAATATTATGTAAAAAAAAGTTTACCCAAATACAAATCGGTTAAAAACCTCCGTTAGTATATATAGCCGGAGACTCTTTTACAATTCTTGTTTACTTTGAGTCGTTTGCGAATTAGCCAATGGTATAATATTCAATCTATACCGAATATTTATTATACATATGTGCATAATACTTATAAAAATTGACTTTATACCCCTCTTTCACGTTAAAATGTAAAGATGTGCTTAGAATAGATTTTAGAATATAAAAATCAGAATAGTTATCTTAATAGGAGATACATAGATGGCAGATAAGAAAGCCACAGTCCATATTGATGGGCTAGATCCAATCGAACTTCCAATTTATCAAGGTACTGCTGGCCAAGATGTAATTGATGTACGTACACTCGGCTCACATGGTCACTTTACTTATGACCCAGGTTTCATGTCGACTGGTTCTTGTGAATCTACCATCACTTACATCGATGGTGGTAAAGGTGTTTTATTACACCGCGGTTACCCGATCGAGCAGTTAGCAGAGAGCTCTAACTACGTTGAGTTATGTTACTTACTATTAAACGGTGAGTTACCAACTAAAGAGCAATACGATGATTTTGCTACAAAAATCACTCGTAGCACGATGCTAGATGAAAAAATCGCAAACTTCTTCCAAGGTTTCCGTTTTGATGCACACCCAATGGCAATGCTATGTGGTGTGGTTGGTGCATTATCTTCTTTTTACCATGAAGATCTTGATATCACTGATGCAGTTCAACGTAAGACAAGCGCTATTAAATTAGTTGCTAAATTACCAACGATTGCGGCAATGGCATACAAAACAAACATCGGTCAACCGTTTGTATATCCACGCAATGATTTAAGCTATGCAGAAAACTTCTTACACATGATGTTCTCTGTACCTGCTGAAGAATACAAAGTAAACCCAGTAACAGCTAAAGCAATGGATAAAATCTTTATGCTTCATGCTGACCACGAACAGAATGCTTCAACGTCAACAGTTCGTTTAGCTGGTTCTTCTGGTGCTAACCCTTATGCATGTATTGCTGCGGGTATTGCATCACTTTGGGGCCCTGCTCACGGCGGCGCTAACGAAGCATGTTTAAACATGTTAGAAGAAATTGGTTCAGTTGATCGCATCGACGAATATGTAGCAAAAGCAAAAGATAAAGCGGACCCTTTCCGTCTTATGGGCTTTGGTCACCGTGTTTACAAAAACTTCGACCCACGCGCAACAGTAATGCGTCAAACATGTCATGAAGTTTTAGCAGAGCTTAATATTCAAGATCCATTGCTTGATATTGCAATGAAACTTGAGCAAATTGCACTTGAAGACCCGTACTTTGTTGAGAAGAAACTTTACCCTAACGTAGATTTCTACTCAGGTATTATCTTAAAAGCGATTGGTATTCCGACAAGTATGTTCACTGTAATTTTTGCAATGGCACGTACTGTAGGTTGGATCTCACACTGGGACGAGATGCTTTCTCAGCCTGGTCACAAGATCAGCCGTCCGCGTCAGCTTTACACAGGTGAAACAACACGTGATTATAAAGCTACAGACAAGCGCTAAGCTTTAAAGTTAGTTTTAAAAGGCCGCTTTTGCGGCCTTTTTTATTACATGCTACTTGAGAATTATCTTAAACAGATTACAATTCCTGCCCGAATTGATTAACTTTATGAGCCTATGTCTGTGTCCTCGTTTGATCCTAAAAAAATCCGTAATGATTTCCCTACTCTAAATCAGACAATCAATGGCAATCCTTTGGTTTATTTAGACTCAGCTGCAACAACACAAAAGCCACAATGTGTGATTGACGTCACCAGACAGTTTTACACCTCACAGAATGCAAATGTTCACCGCGGTCGTCATACGCTAAGTGAGCAAGCTACAGCGGCTTATGAGCAAGTACGTCAACGCGTTGCTGATTACTTTCAGGTAAGCGGTAATGAAATTGTCTGGACTAAAGGCGCTACTGAGGCGATTAACTTAGTTGCACATGGCCTAAGAAATACATTAACAACAGACGACACCATTTTAATTAGCCCAATCGAGCATCACGCGAATATTGTGCCGTGGCAAGAACTCGCGGCATACACTGGTGCAACGTTAAAAGCGTTGCCACTTAATGACAATGCCACTTTTGATATCAAACAGTGCTGTGACGTGATTAAACACACCAAACCTGCACTTCTTGCAATCACTCACGCCTCTAATGCGCTGGGCAATATTACCGATTTAACCCCGCTGATAACTGCTGCGAAGGCTGTAGATACGCTAACTTTAGTCGATGGCGCACAAGGCGCTCTACATTTAAGACCTAATTTGACAGCGCTTAATTGTGATTTTTACGTGTTTTCAGCTCACAAAATGTTGGGGCCAACAGGATTAGGCGGTTTATATGGCCGCTACAGCGCACTTAATGCATTATTGCCTTATCAAACAGGTGGTGAAATGATTGAAAAAGTGACCCTAACGCAAAGCACTTATCGTGACGCTCCCGCTAAATTTGAAGCAGGAACCCCAAATATAGCCGGTGTTTTAGGCTTTGGTGCGGCACTTGAGTATTTAATGGTGCTCAATCAGCAAGAATTAAAAGAGTATGAACAGCAGGTGTTTATTTATGCAGCAAACGCACTGATGGAAATAGATGGTATTTGCATCTATAGCGACCTAAAATCGAACATTGGTACATTATGCTTTAATTATAAAAATGAACATCCGTATGATCTGGCAACTTTACTTGACGGTTATGGTATTGCAGTACGAAGTGGTCATCATTGTACGCAGCCATTAATGACTCATTTGCAACTAAATGGCTCACTAAGAGCAAGTTTTGCATTTTATAATACGACCAAAGATGTAGACCATTTTATTACTGCACTCAAAGAATGCATCGCTTTATTAGACTAAATTGGATAAATAATGACACTCACATACCAACTAGTAAGTAAAAAAATTGAACACAGTACAAGCTGGCAACAGAAGTATCGTGAAATTATGTTACTTGGCAAAACACTACCGCCGTTAGCCGATATACTAAAAACAGATGATGCGCTAGTCCAAGGCTGTGAAAGTAAAGTATGGATGTTTGTTGAGTTTGATTTGACAGAAAATGCATTGGTTGTAATTGGTGATTCTGATACGCGAATAGTAAAAGGATTATTAGCGTTAATTTTAGCGCTGTATAACGGTTTGACACCTGAAGAGGTATTAAGCGTTAATGCCTATGAAGAATTTGAAAAGCTCGGCTTAATTAGCCACTTAAGCGCTTCTCGCGGCAATGGGATAAAAGCTATGGTGGAAAAAATACAAACTTTAGCTAAACAAAAAGCGCGTTAAGCGCTTTTTTAACAATATGATGTGTAATCTGTAATTAAATGTTCAAGCGTGTACGCTTATCTAAATATTTTCTTACTGCTTTAGCGGCAACAAAAAAACCAAAACTACCGGTGATCATCGTCACCGAACCAAAGCCATTATTACAATCCATATTCATACTACCATCTGCATTTTGTTTCGCATGGCACACACTGCCATCACTACCGGGATAAACAAGCTGCTCTGTTGAATACACACAGTCAATATTAAATTTACGTTTTGGATTAGAGCTGAAATTATACTGCTTACGCAAAATATAGCGCACCTTTGCAAGCAATGGATCTTGAGTCGTTTTTGCCACATCTCCAAATGTAATTTGACTTGGATCAGTTTGCCCACCTGCACCGCCCGTGGTAATTATAGGCATTTTATTACGCTTACAGTGCGCGATTAACGCCGCTTTTTCTTTTACCGCATCAATGCAGTCAATAACATAATCAAAACCTTGAATATGCTGTTGAATATTTTCTAGTGTTATAAAATCGTCAATAACATTAACTTTACACTCAGGGTTGATAAGCTCGCAGCGTGCCTTCATGGCATCCACTTTTGCTTCCCCTATCGTGCCTGTTAACGCATGAATTTGACGATTAACATTGGTTGCGCATATATCATCTAAATCTATTAGAGTAATTTTGCCCACGCCGGTGCGCGCTAATGCCTCTGCAGTCCAGCTGCCAACGCCACCTATACCAACAACACAGAAATGTGCCTGTTGTAACCATTCAAATTGCTGTTGACCATATAGTCGTTTAATACCACCAAAGCGGATATCAGTTACTTGTTCACTCATTTACCAATCCAATTTCCAAGGCGTTTGCCAAGAATCAAAATCTTGATGTTTTATTAATTGCGCATATTCCACTCCACACTCTGGCAACAGAGTGTGTTGTATTTGTTCCCCAGCCCACTCAAAGTCCAGCGCAAATGCATGCAAATAGGTGCGATCAGCGGCACTCCCAGAATAACTAGCATCGCCTAATATAGCGGCACCTATACTCTTTAATGCCACCCTAAGCTGGTGAGTTTTTCCTGAATATGGTTTCAATAAGTAAGCTCTAAATCCGCTTTTAAAGCTAAACGAATAAAAACGCGTAATAGCGGGGTTACTCTGTGAGTTTAATAATTTATACGTGCCACGGCGAGACTTAGCCATATCACCTTTAACCCAGCCTTGCTTTTTTTTAGGCTTGGTATCACTGACCGCTAAATAAAACTTGTTAATAGCATGCTGGGTAAATAACTGCGTAAACTCAGCTGCAGCAGCCTTGTTCCGTGCGAGTATAATCAAGCCTGAAGTGACCTTATCTAAACGGTGTACCGCAAATAGTTTTTCATTTAACTGCTGTTCAGCACTTACCACAAAACCGGGGCCCTCTTCAGAATGAAAATTTAGGCCTGCCGGTTTATTTATGATGTAAAAATCATCATGCGTGTACTGCACTATTAATACAGGCGTTTGTGGTTTATTCACGCGAGTTTACTTTGAATATGGGCAACCACTTTAGCTAAATCCTCTGGTGTATCTACTCCTGCATGAGGGGTCACTAAAGCTTGTTCTATTTTAATTGCATAACCATGGTATAGCACACGTAACTGCTCTAACGACTCAAGAAGTTCTAATGGCGAAACACTTAATTCAATATATTGCTTTATAAACCCTGCGCGATACGCGTAAATACCCACATGGCGTTGAAAAGGCGCTAAATTAAGTGGTTGCTGCTCAGCCATCATGGCGCTTCTATCAAATGGGATACTCGCTCTTGAAAAGTACAAAGCATTTTTATTTATATCACTGACAACTTTAACCGCATTAGGATTAAACACTTCATCACGCTCTTCAATAGCAACGCTTAAGGTTGCCATTGGTGCCGTTGATTGCGCTAATAATGTTGCCACTTGTGATACGTTATCAGGCGACAGCAAAGGTTCATCACCTTGTACATTTACCACGATAGTATCATCGGCTAAATTAAGTAAATCCACTACTTCGGCTAAGCGCTCTGTGCCTGATTGGTGATCTTCACGTGTCATCAAAACATTACTAGTAAAACGTTTAGCAGCATCAAACACTCTTTGATGGTCGGTAGCAATAACCACCTTGCTGGCTCCTGACAAACAGGCTTTTTCATACACATGCTGTATCATTGGTTTGCCACAAATATCAGCAAGTGGTTTACCTGGTAAACGAGTAGAAGCGTAACGCGCAGGGATAACAACTACGAATTCCACTTTTCTACCTCTTCAAGGGTCAATTCACGGGCTTCATTTTCAAGTAGTACAGGAATATCATCACGTACCGGGTAAGCTAGTTTTGCTGCTGTGCTGATCAGCTCTTGGTTTTCTTTATCAAAGCGCAACTTACCTTTACACACAGGGCAAGCAATAATTTCGAGTAATTTTGTATCAAAGGCCATGGTGGATCCCTTTTTCTTTTAATAATAAATTTAATGTGTTTATTACTGCTGCAGTTGGTTGAGCGTCAACCGGCAAGTAATACCAATTTGGCTTAGCAAAGTCACGACACTTAACTGCATCTTTTTCTGTCATTAATATACAGTCCTCACCAAATTGAGCAAAGTCATTGGCGGTATAAGCATAATGGTCGCGAAAATGATGTGTTGATAACAACGCTATACCTTGTGCTTTTAATGATGCTTCAAAGCGCTGAGGGTTACCGATTGCACTTACAGCATGCGCTGTTTCTATAGCCGTTGTTATCTCAGTATTATCAGCAACACGTTTAATAATTGATGGCTGCAAGCGATAGCTAAATTCATGTTCAGAACCATTTTCAATGACTAAATCAACACTGTTTAAACGAGAAACCGTTTCGCGAAGTGGTCCTGCTGGCATTAAAAAACCATTACCAAATTTTCTTTCGCTATCAACAATACAACATTCAATACTGCGTGCCATTTTGTAGTGTTGCATGCCATCATCAGAAATAATTACATCAAGCTGAAACTGATGATTGAGCATTTCTATATTCTGCTGTCTATTTGGCCCCACAACTAACGGACATTGTAAACGGTTAAATAAAAGTACCGGCTCATCCCCTGCTTCTAAAGTCGTCGTATTGGCAGTTACTAATAATGGGTAATGGGCTGCTTGCCCACCATAGCCGCGACTAATTAAACCAACAGATAAGCCTTGAGCGGTTAAGTAATCATGTAGCCACAATACAAATGGAGTCTTACCATTGCCGCCAACACTTATATTGCCAACAACAATTACTGGAGTATTACTAACAAATGGCTTAAAAACACCCACTTCGTAGAAATATTTGCGCACTAGAGCAACACAGCCAAAAATAGCTGACAGTGGTAATAACAATAAGGTAATTAAGCTAAAAGGTTTGTACCAGCTTTGCTCTATTTTACTCACCCCTGCTCACCAAACTGCATTTTACAAAGAGCTGAGTAGGTACCATCGTTAGTCAGTAATTCAGTATGCGTACCACTTTCTATCACTTTACCGTTATCAATCACATAGATACGGTCACTATTTTCAATAGTCGATAGCCTATGAGCGATAACAATGGAGGTTTTATCTTTCATTAATATATCAAGAGCATGTTGGATAAGCTTTTCAGACTCAGTATCCAAGGCCGAGGTCGCTTCATCTAAAATTAAAATAGGCGCGTCTTTTAAAATAGCACGGGCAATCGCAATACGTTGACGTTGCCCGCCTGAAAGCATTACCCCATTCTCGCCAACCATAGTGTTAAGTTGCTCAGGTAAGTCTTTTACAAACTCCCACACATGGGCTTGTTTTGCAACGTCATGAAGCTCTTCGATAGAGATTTCGCGTTGTAAACCATAACAAATATTATTGGCAATCGTGTCATTAAATAGCACCACTTGTTGCGACACTAACGCAAATTGACGGCGAAGATCAGTAAGCTTATATTCATTAAGAGCAATGCCATCGAGTAAAATTTCGCTTGGCGCTTCTAAGTCATAATATCGGGGTAACAAGTTAGAAATAGTCGATTTACCCGAGCCAGAGCGGCCAACAAGGGCAATACTCTCACCGGCTTTTATGTTCAGTGATAAATCGTTAAGCACGGCTTCATCCTTGGTTGGGTATTTAAAGGTCACATTTTTCACCTCAATATGCCCTTTTACCTTATCAACCGAAAAGGTGCCCGTGTCTTTTTCAATTTCTTCATCTAACACTAAAAAAACACTCTGAGCAGCTGAAATACCTCGCTGTAGATCACTGTTTACATTGGCAAGTTGCTTTAATGGGCGTAGTAACATCATCATCGAGGAGATGAGTACGACAAAATCCCCAGAGCTAATGCTGTCTATCATAGAGGGCATCGACACAACCCATAAAATAACAGCCATAGCACTAGCAGCCAAAATTTGAATCATAGAGACACTTAGCGCTTTAGTCGCATCCATCTTGATACGTTGTTGGCGGTTATGATTATTAATTTTAGAAAATTGATCAATTTCTTGTGTTTGCCCACCAAAGCCATGGATCACTTTGTGACCACTGAGCATTTGTTCTGAACTACGGGTAACTTGTCCCATCGCTGACTGAATATTTTTCGAGATATGACGAAAGCGTTTAGACACCACAGCTACTATGATAGCCACAAGCGGGATAATAACTAAAAAGATTAACGACAACTGCCAACTGGTATAAAACATCACAGCGAGTAAAAACACCACAAAAGCGCCTTCACGCACAACAATAAGCAGTGCTTTGGTGATTGCTTGTTGAACTTGCTCGGTGTCAAAGGTGATTTTAGAAATCAAATCGCCGGTTGAGTTTTTATCATGAAACGATACCGGTAAGTGTAAAATGTGTTCAAACAATTCTTGGCGCAGCGCCCTCACGACTTGTGAGCCTACATAGCTTAAACAGTAAGATGACATAAAGTTAAATACGCCACGCCCGATAACCAGCGCAATAACCACAAATGGCGCATAAGTAAGTACCTGGCTGTTACGCTCGTTTAAACCTTCATCGATAAACGGCTTCATCAGTTGAATGAATAATGCATCCATACCTGAATAACCTATCATTCCTATAATCGCGACGATGGCAATCGACTTATAAGCGCCAACGTAAGAAACAAGCCGTTTATATATTTGTGTAGTACTTTGTTCCATAACACTCTCTAAAACCAGTAACAGCCCCTATTGTATCCTTAGCAACAGCAAAACAAAACGTCAATCTTTGATAAACCAATAACTTTCCGCCCCTCTTGCGGTACTCAGCTCTAAGTGTTTAGCATAAAAATCAACCCGAATTTGTCCTACATCACCGGTGCTATATTGTTTGGCGTTTATTTTATTGTAACGCTTAACTACCGCTTTACTTGGAAATTGCCACTGGCCTTGATACGCACTTGAATGAATCACAAGTGTTGGGTTTACGGCCTCGATAAACTCGACACTGGAAGAGCTATCACTGCCGTGATGAGGACTTAACAAAACGGTACTTTGTAAATCATGCCCTTGTTTAATTAATTTAGACTCCCTCGCCTTTGATATATCACCAGTGAGAAGCACACTATGGTTTGCACTTGAGACTTTAACAACACAGGAATTATCATTACGGTTATTAAACTCATCTTTTGAAAAGGTTTGAATACTCAAGCCTTGAAAGTCTATTTTTGTCGCTATGCAGTCTTTATATACACCACTTGGATGAAAATAATCCAAGCTCCATGCATAACCGGCTTTTTTAAAGTGCGCAACGCCTCCTGCATGGTCGTTATCTTGATGGCTTACAATCGAGTTAGTTACTGTTAGGTTATGAGCATTAATATAGGGTAGTAAAACACTAGTGACACGACTAAAGCGATTAAAATAACTCGGGCCAAAATCATAAATAAACGCATGTTTATCTTTTTCTATCAGTACCATTAAACCGTGGCCTACATCAAATACGTTTAACTGCCAAAGGCTGGTTTGCGTAAAGTAATAGTTAAAAAGCAAAGTCAAAATCGGAATGCAGGCTAGTAAGCGAAGCTCAATAAAATAAAGTAAGGGTACAACACTATAAAGCAGCACCACGGTGGTTATACTTACCTGTCCTACATTAAGCCAACGTATCTGCTGAGGTATTGCCTGCAACATTTGATACAAGTTGGTCAGTGGAAAATCATATAACACAATAAATGCATGCCAATCGGTTAATAACCCCAGCAACACGCTTAAAAATAAAGCAGGCATTAATACAAAAGATAAAATGGGAATAGCCACAAGATTTAAAACTAAACCCACTAAACTCACGCCATTGAAAAAGTATAATGACAGGGGTAATAAGCCAATAAATAATCCCAGTTGAATAATAAATAATGTTCGCATATTGGACAGTAGTGAGTGACCCCGAAGTGGAAACTGCTTTAAAACCATAAAAATAATACATACCGCTAAAAACGAAAAGTAAAGACCTGGATTTAGTACACTAAATGGATTAACCGCTAAAATAATAACCAACGCATATAAAATACTGCGCCATCTCAATGATTGCTTTGCCAAGTAATAAAGCAACAAATAACAACCCAGCATAATTAAAGCGCGAGTTGCGGAGATGATAAAATCACTCAAGTAAACATATATGAATGCCACTACAAAGCCGACAGCGCTATAAACAATAGAAACATTTATGCCTTGATTTAGTTCAGGTTTAACCAACTTAAGACAAAAACGTGTAACAAAATAACAAAAACCAAACACTAAAGAGATATGCAACCCAGAAATGGCTAATAAGTGACTTAACCCAAGACTCTGCATTAACCGCTTTTGCTCGAATGTCATCAATGACTTATCGCCGGTTAAAAGTGTATAATATAGCCATTTAAGCTCAGCATTATTTACCAGCTTTTTTACATAGGCTCTATAAGCTGACACGGTATTATTTTTTTGAGAGCTTTTAATATTAAGCTGCTTATTGAGCACTGTACCTTTAAAGGCTATCTTTTGTGTAAAAGCATAAAGCTGATTATCAAAAACAGTAAAATTTTTAATAGTTCTATAATTATTCAGTCTCACTTGGGCATTAAAAGTATCACCAGATTTAATTGGTTGTGCAAAATTGATACTTAATAAGGCATAAGGTGCCCTAAAGTGACTATATTCACTATCTTCTAAATGGGTTATTTTAGCTTTTATATATTGGGGAGGCGTAGCAGAGATAACCTCTTCGACCACCACACCGACAGAATAAGCATATTTTTTGTGCTGTTCAGGTAACTCAAATGAATAAAACAAGATAAAATGTGCGGCTACACAGCAAATACCGCAAATAAAGCCTAACAATACAGTTAAAAACGGCTTAAAATACGTGCTCACAATAAGGATTGAAATTGTGATAACTGTAAACTCAAGGGTTTGATAATAAAATACGGTAATAACGACACCGATAACAAACCCAAGACTCATCCACACAGACGTAAATGGTTGCTTTAAATGGCTAAAAAAACGATCCAACGGTTTTTACCTGATCCAAATAAAATTAGACATCACAAATCACTAAGGATATTTGGTCGTCTTTTACATGATGCTAACCTTTGGCATTTAAATCGACGCTCAGCACGCGGTGCCTTTGCCGTTGGACTTTTTTTTGCATTCATCCCTGTTCCTTTTCAAATGGTGCTAGCAGCTGCCGCAGCCATAATCTTAAGAGTTAATTTGCCTATTTCTGTTGCTTTGGTGTGGATCACCAACCCACTTACAATGCCACCTATTTTTTACGGCTCATACTTGGTTGGTACATTAGTACTAAATCAACCTGAGCAGCATTTTGCGTTTGAGGCTAGTTGGGCGTGGTTTATAGAAAGCCTTACTACCATTGGCCCTGCTTTTTTAGTGGGTTCGCTTGTGTGCGCATCTATTGCCAGTGTTATTGGCTATTTTGGTATTGATTTAATTTGGCGTCGCTCAGTAAGAAAAGCTTGGATATCTAGAAATAACTAGCGACTACTTCATCAAGTACTTCTGTTAATATTACTATAGACAAAAAAAAACCAACTTAACAAGTTGGTTTTTTTATAAACGAATAGTAGTACTTAGAAACGAAAAACGCGTCTTAATCCAACTAAAGGTAGCAGTAATAAACCAAACCATGAGAAGCTGGCTGAGCTACGTTCATAAAACTCTGCATCTGGGGCTTTACAATTTTCAACTTCACCATTAGCAATCGGTGAAAGTTTTACTGCAACAGCAACACTTTCATATTGAATGTTACCATTTATGTCGGTTATGACCTCACCTAGTGAGTCTAATTTTTCAACCGTTTTAGTTGCCACACCAAATACTTCATTATTTTCGTTGATTGATTTCGCCTCTACCATTTTATAACTAAAGCTACTTTCACCATCACTGTCAAAACATGGTAGTAGATTATTTAGATTAGTGATTTTGTCATCACCAATTTTATAAATAAACGCTTCTGAACGCCTTGTACTCGCTGTATCACCAACATCACCTTCGCCTACAATATAACCTTGATTATTAATATCATTTGCATATGAGCTTGAGCTAATAAAATAATCTTCAGGAAACACCGTCTTGTTTGTATTTATATCGTGGTAAAAGAGTTTGTTTCTTAAAGAGCCTTCAATGCGTTTAGTAGCATAACCTGCAATAATGTCATTATCATTGATTGCAAATGCTTTACCTCCTTCCCAATCATCTTGCTGGTTTATAAAGTCAACTACCTCACCGTCTTTAAAATAAGTTGGCATACTGTAGATTCTATTATCGTTGTCAATATCTCGGGTATCTGAAGACCCTACAGCAATACCATTACTATTCACAGCTAATGCAATACTATTAAATGGAGTTCTGTCTTCATCTTCTTCCGGAGTAAGCGCTAAACCTAGCAACTCTGTTGAAGTCACATTATAAGTGCTGTCTAGAGTCCATTTAACCGCTGTTTTATTAAACACACCTCGCGTATTTCGAGAATTAATTAACTCTATACAAGCCATAACTGGCTCATCAAGGCCATCACAATTGTCTGTAATTGTGGTTTGTCTCTCAGCAGGAATACTGACCGATACATTACCAACAACAATGTAACCAGTGTCAGTGGCAACAATATCAGATGCTTTACTAGTCCCACCGTGTTCAGTAAATTCTGGTAAAAGCGGCACTTCAACACCACCAGCAGAGATTAAAATTCCGCGCTCTATAAACTCACGAGTAAACCACGTTTCTTCATCAGTTTCGCCATCTGGTGTAAAGCTCACTTTATCAAATGCTGCACTTCCCCAACCAACCGTAGTACCGTCTTGCGCTACACCTGTATAAAAGTTACTTACTGATCGAGTTAGCCCATCATAATCAAGTGAAGATTCATCGAAAAGAGACTGCTCAGTTATTAAACCGTTATTATAGCTTGTAGCAATAAGCGAACTGATTTTTTGATATTCAAAATCTTCAGACCGAGAAGATAGAAAGCCAACCATAAAAGTATGTGCGTCAGCATTAGTGTAAACAGCATCATTATTTTCTATATCATCGAGGGTAAAGGTTATTTCTTTATCAATGTTTTCAAACCTTTTAACTTCGGTGTCGTATGCGCTCTTTATTATATTATCTGTAAAGTCGATATAACTAATATCAATAGGTAGGTTAAACAATCCGTTAGCTTGACCTATAATATGGCCGTTTTCACTCACATCAGTAACATAAGTATGTTTGGCAGCTTCAAAGTCACCTAATTCGGTTAACTGGTACGTTGCACTTAATGCTGATGTACTCAGTGTGGCTAAAACACTGGCCGCGAGTAATTTATATTTCATTTTATTCCTTACTACTGATTCTTTAATTCTTCAAGTTCTTCCCAACGCTCAAAAGCGGCTTCAAGGTCAGACTCAAGTTGGGCTAAATGGTTCAATTCCTTGGCTGTTATATCACTGTCTTGCTTGAAAAAATCTTCATGACTTACTCGTTCTTGTTGTTTTTCAAGTTCAGCTTCAAGTTGCTCCATTTTATTAGGTAGTTGCTCTAGTTCAAGTTTTAATTTGTAAGAGAGTTTATTTGCTTTGTTATTGCTTTTAACTGGCGTTGGCTCTGTTTTTTCAACTTTTTTGACTGGCTGCTTTTGCAACTCTTCGTGCTGCTCCGCCAAATAGTTGGTATAAGCTTCATAATCACTGTAGCCACCAACTATATCAGTAACTTTGCCGTTACCTTCAAATGCCCAAACACTCGAACAGGTATTATCAATAAACTCTCGGTCGTGACTTACTATAAGCACAGTACCTTGATATTGGTTAATAATATCTTCAAGTAGCTCTAATGTTTCTATATCTAAGTCATTGGTAGGCTCATCGAGCACTAATATATTTGAAGGTTTCAAAAATAACTTGGCTAATAACAACCTGTTTTTCTCACCACCTGAAAGTGCTTTTACCGGTGTACGAGCACGTGCTGGCGGAAATAAAAAGTCTTGTAAATAGCCTAACACGTGACGTGAGCGTCCGCCCATCATCACTTCTTGCTTACCTTCAGCAACGTTATCTTGAACGGTCGCTTCTTCATCAAGCTTCTCACGGTACTGATCGAAATATGCAAACTCTAAGTTAACACCTTGCTTTATTTCACCACTGTCTGCTTTTAAATCACCAAACAATAATTTTAATAGCGTTGTTTTACCAATACCATTAGGCCCCACCAAACCAATACGATCGCCACGCATCACTAAGGTAGAGAAATCATCAGCTATCACTTTGTCTTTAAATGCATGATTTAAGTGTTTAGCTTCAAATACTAGTTTACCTGAACGATCCGCTGTTTCGATATTGAAATCAGTTTTACCTACTTGTTCCACACGTTGTTTACGTTCATTACGTAATTGTTTCAGCTCACGAACACGGCCTTCATTACGGGTTCGACGGGCTTTAACACCTTGGCGGATCCATGCTTCTTCTTCCGCTAAGCGTTTATCAAACAATGCATTTTGTGTTTCTTCTACTTTTAAATCATGCGCTTTTTGTTCTAAGTAAGTTGCATAATCACCAGGATAAGAAATTAGTTTACCGCGATCTAAATCTAAAATACGTGTAGCAACAGCTCGAATAAATGCACGGTCATGCGATATAAATACAATACCGCCTTTAAATTCTTTTAGGAATTGCTCTAACCACATTACACTTGTCATATCCAAGTGGTTAGTAGGCTCATCGAGCAGTAATAAATCAGGCTCACTCACTAAAGCACGCGCTAATGCAACTTTACGTAACCAACCACCTGAGAGCGACTCAAGTTTCGCATCAGGAGTTAGCTCTAATTGAGTAAGTACAAGTTGAATTCGGCTATCAAAACGCCAGCCATCTGCCGCCTCTAATTTATTAGATAAACGCTCTAATTTATTTAATAGTTGATCAGTGCAATCTGTTTGCAATTGTGTGCTTACATGATGAAAGTCAATAAGTAAATTAGCAATTTCGGGCATACCTTGGGCAACGTAATCAAATACAGTGCCGCTAGCCCCTTTAGGTGGATCTTGCTCTAAACGCGATATTTTTAAGCTACCAACTTGGTTTATTTCGCCATCGTCAAGTATTACTTGACCGTCGAGTACTTTTAAAAGCGTTGATTTACCTGCACCATTGCGACCTACAATACACACACGTTCGCCACTTTCTATTACTGCATCTGCATTATCAAGTAATGGGTGTGTACCGTAAGCTAATTGTGCTTTTGAAATTCTAATTAAATCCATAGTTAATCTTTACTCTTATTCTGCTTGCGCTAAAAACTGCTGCGCCTGAGGTGCAGTAAAAGGCCAAAATAATTGTTGGCCTTGTTGATTTTTTAAAACCGGAATGCTTATTTGATACTCTAAAATTAATGCGTCATTGCTCATAATATCAATAAGTTGTAATTCATCGGTTGATGAAAGTAACGGTTTTAACAGCTGCTCTGCTTGCTCGCACAAGTGGCAGCCGTCGGTGTGATATAAAATCCACTTAGCCATGTTTAATTAACCAGCTATTATGAATTTTTTTATTTCGTTTAAAGTCAGGAGATAAGGTTTTTTCAGAAATATTTTCTGCTTTTAACCCTAACCCCATCAAGCCAACTTCATCCATTACAAAACCGCGTTTATTATTAGAGAATATTAGCGTACCCGATGGGCTCAATATTTTTTTAACCCAAGTTAACAGCTTAATGTGGTCGTTTTGCACATCAAACGCGTCTTTCATTCGTTTAGAATTTGAAAAAGTAGGCGGATCTAAAAAGATCAGGTCATACTGCCCTTGTGCATACTCTAGCCATTTTAAACAATCTGCTTGCTCAAAACGATAACGTGTATTGCTAATATCGTTAAGCGCAAAGTTATCTTGACCCCACTTTAAGTAGGTTTTAGATAAATCAACGGTAGTAATCGCTTTTGCGCCACCAATGGCTGCATGAACTGAGGCGGTTCCTGTGTATGCAAACAGGTTCAAAAAGCGCTTATCTTTTGCGTTTTCTTGAATATAACGACGTGCAAGGCGATGATCTAAAAATAGCCCCGTGTCTAAGTAGTCAAATAAATTAACTTTAAACATAGCACCAAACTCTTCTACTACCATGGTTCTATTTTGCTTAGCCATGGGTGTATATTGCTCTTCACCTTTTTGCTTTTTACGTACTTTTACAGCAATGTTTTCAGGTGCAATATCAAGTTGTTGTGCTGTCAAGCTAATAACATCTTGTAAACGCTTCTCAGAGGTTTTTTCATCAATCTCTTTCGGTGCTGCGTATTCAAAAATAACCGCTGAATCACCATAAATATCAACCGCAACGTTGTATTCAGGAATATCTGCATCGTAAACACGATACGCATGGACTTGATTTTGCTTAAGCCAATTTTTTAAGCCTTGCTTGTTCTTTTTCAGGCGATTAGCAAATGCCATCGAGCCTTCGAAGTTTAAAGCGGGTTTGTCATCAGAGGTAAGGCTGACTTGCTTGTCATCAAGCTGATACAGGTTTAATTCAACATCAAGGGGGCCATTTTTAAATTTATAGCGTTTTTGCTTCACTAATTTAAGTAATTTAAACAGGCTTTCATCCATGCCCAGTAGAGCGAGTTTCCAATGATTAAAGTGCTTTTTAAAACCAACACCTAAGCTACGATGCAAGTTTACAAGTTCAGCCATAGAACCAATACGCTCACCATAAGGTAAGTTAGAAATAACAACACCCGGCAATTTTGCAACGCTCGTCAGTTTTGTCGCATCGCTTTGCTTAAATTTAATCACCGTATCAAGCTCTGCACGCTGCGCATTAGCAATCGCTTTATCAAGTACTTGTGCATCGTAATCATGGCCAATTAACCATAATTTAGGATCAGTAATATTCGCTAAAAGTTGCTCTTTAAGTTCTTTGAATTTTGCCACTCTAAAGCTAGGCAAACGCTCAAACGCGAATCCTTCACGGAATAATCCAGGCGCTTCATTACGTGCCATTCCAGCCGCTTCTATTAAAATAGTGCCGGCACCACAACATGGATCGAATAGTGGTTGATTGACATTTTCGAGCCAGCCACTACGTTTTATTATTGCCGCAGCTAAATGCTCTTTTATGGGTGCTTTGCCTTGACCTTGACGGTAACCACGCTCTGATAAACGCGGCCCTGAGTAATCAATATAAAGTGAAACGCCATGACGATTTAAACGTGCAACCACTCGCACATTGGCATCTTGCTTATCTACATTTGGTCGCTGTTCAAATAAATCGTTAAAGTAATCAACAATCGCATCTTTAATTACTAAACCAGAAAACTGGGTATTTTTAAGTGAATCGTTTGTGCCATTAAAATCAACAGCAAAAGTTTGTGTTGGGCCAAACCATTCTTGCCAAGGTTGTAAGCGTGCAAATTTGTACAAGCTGTCTTTGTCATTTACGCCTTCTTTTTCTTCAATAAGCATAAGTACACGCGTAGCAAAGCGTGTAGATAAACACACTTTTTGCGCTAGCAATGAGTCAGCCTCAAAGCGAACAGAACCCACAGTTTGCTTTGACACCGTAGCGCCAAGTTCTGTAAGTTCATCAACCAATAAATTTTCGATTCCGATAGAAGTAAGTGCGATAAATTGCAAAGTAAAAACCCTTAATAGCTAATTGCGCGGGATTATAACATAGGTTTGCGTACAAATACGCCTTAAACAAGCCTCAAAGACTAAATTAGGCTAAGCTGTTTGGCTATCGTACTGTGAGGTAATTAAGGGGTGAACTCGGTTGTTTAAAACGCGGATAACTTCAAACTGGGCAAGTGATAGATTGTCATCTAGTGCAAAGGTTTCGCTTAAATTAATGCACACAGAAGCATCTGGACAATGCTCTATAATTAAAAACTCGCCAGTTTGTGATTCTGAGCTTAAATTAATAACCGCTTCAGTACTAGGTGTACTACCAGTATACGGTTTGAAAAACCAACTTTTTGCCAACACTGGTTTTAATTGAAATTTAACTGCCGTTGCATTGAGCGCTATTTGGCATAACTGGGCAGGATTCCATAAATTAAACTGCGCAAGGTAATAATAAACTTGCTCATAAAAGGCTGCATCTTCAAGGCTGAAGTATGGGTTTTCAAAAGCACAATCGGTGAGCTGTCTAAGCTTATAAGGTGTACAAAGTTGCATATCGTCATTTAAATCAAGCAGTAAGCGGTTTTTTTCAGCACACGCTATCCACTGCCATTGCTTTGACGCTTGTAACATTTGCTCCTCCCTACTTAGTACTTAAAAAATAAAATAAGACAATAAGCTTAGAGTATAGCTGCTTTTGACCATTTTTAAAACGTCTTTTTAGAACATTTATCGAACGATCAAAAGCTTACATAACTGATCCTTATAAGTCGTTAATGATCGACTTGACCAATTGCGGTCCTTTGTATATAAAACCGGTATAAACTTGAACTAAATCTGCACCCGCATTAAATTTTTCTTTTGCTGATTTAGCATCATCAATACCACCCACACCAATAATAGGTAACTGATTGTTTGTTAAACGCTTGAGTTCAGAAACAACATGGGTGGAACGCTCCCTAACTGGCGCTCCTGATAAACCGCCTGCCTCATCAGCATACTGCTGACCTTGCACTAAGCTACGCTCTAAGGTGGTATTTGTGGCTATAACACCATCAATTTTATTATTTAACAGTGACTCGCTCACTTGTTCAATTTGAATTGGATCTAGGTCTGGCGCAATTTTCACCAACATAGGCACATGCTTATTATGCTTGGCAATTAAATCAAGCTGTTCGTTTTTCAAGCTTTGTAATAAGTCATCTAATGCTGCGCCATATTGCAGGTCTCGTAAGCCTGGGGTGTTGGGTGATGAAATGTTTACAGTGATGTATGATGCATGCTCAAACACTTTACGCATACAGTGAATGTAATCATCTTTGCCCTGCTCATTTGGTGTATCTTTATTTTTACCAATATTGATACCTAAAATACCATCGTATTTAGCTGCTTTAACATTGTTAACTAAATTATCAACACCTTTGTTATTAAAGCCCATACGATTAATAATCGCATTTGACTGCGGCAACCTGAATATCCGCGGCTTATCGTTCCCCGCTTGAGGACGCGGTGTTACTGTACCCACTTCTACAAAGCCAAAACCCATTTGAGCGAATGCCTCAATACACTCCGCATTTTTATCAAGGCCTGCAGCAAGCCCTACTGGGTTTTTAAATTCGAGGCCTAAAAAGTTCACTGGTTTATTTGCCACGCTTTGTGACCATGCAGCACTTAATGGCGTGTTAGCAAAGCGACGTAAGTTATTAAGAGCAAAATCATGGGCCCACTCCGCATCACGGGTAAACATAAAACGGCGAGCTAAATCGTAGAACATGAATATAATCCTCTTAAAATTGTAGACAAAAAAATACCTCAGACAAGGCTGAGGTATTATATAACAAAAACTGTTTAACGATTAGTTTTAATCATTAGCAGTTTGTTACTTTGCTGATGTATCACAGTTGTGACCAAGTAACATGAGCTCTCTTAATGCCACTGAGAACTTAGCAAAATCGTGACTTTGCGATGTTTTAAACTCTGTCAACATTTGCTTCCAACGTTGAAGTAACAGATCTTGACTATCCATCCATTGTTCAATTTGACCATCTACATCACTGCTTTCACCTTCAAAGCTGTTTAATACCACTTCTGACAAGGTGCGTTGCTGCCAATCTAACTCTTCACGATATGATGCACGCGCTAATGCCTGCCAATGGTTAGAAACCGGTTGATTAGTGATTTGATCTAAGAACCAATGTAGTCCCATTTGCGCACCTAATTTAAAGTAAGTGTGCGACACCATATCGATTTTACGATTAGAGTTTTGAGCAATTTGCGTTAAATCCATTACCGAGAACAAGCTTGATAACGACACAATGCGCTGTGCGATATCTGTAGGTACACCGCTTTGTGTTAGTTCTTCACGGGCACTTACAATACGATCGCTTTCTGTTTTAACGATGTATTTAGTTAAGTTTTCACTTAAATCGGCAAATGTTGGTGAGAAAATTTCAATCGCTTGCTCAATTGATTGTGCTTTGGTGCGATGACGAAGGAACCAACGTGTAGCGCGACGAACTGTACGACGTAACTGGTATAACATTTCTGTTTGTACGTTCGATGGTATTTTATTATCTAAATCACTAATAGATAACCATGTTTCACGCATTTGGAAAATTTCACTTGCGATTGAATAACACAATGCAATTTCAGCTTCGTTTGCACCGGTTTCTTCATTCATTCGCACCATAAAGTTTAAGCCCATATCATTAACAATATTATTTGCTAACTTAGTGGCAATAATCTCTTTGCGTAGTGGATGATTATCCATAGCATCATTAAACTTCTCACGTAATGGGCGCGGGAATGATTTAACTAATAACTGACGGTAATATGGATTCTCAGTAATTTCATCCGTTACCAAAGACTCTTTTAGCACCATTTTCGCGTAAGAAACTAATACAGATAGCTCAGGGCGTGTTAAATCTTTACCTGCAGCGGCGCGCTCTGCTAACTCTTCATCTGTAGGAATAAACTCAATTGCACGGTCTAGCTTACCGTCTTTTTCAAGTGCATGAATAAAGCGAATTTTTTCTTTAAGCGTTGAGGTCCCTTTAGATTGAGTGATCGACAAAGTGTGCGTTTGACGATAACAATCTTTAAGTACTAATTCAGACACTTCATCGGTCATTGAGTAAAGTAACTCATCACGTTGCTTACGCGTTAAGTCGCCCTCAGCAACTAAACCATTGAGTAAAATTTTAATATTTACTTCGTTATCTGAACACGCAACCCCACCTACGTTATCGATGAAGTCAGTATTTACACGACCGCCTTGAGCTGCAAATTCAATACGACCTAATTGAGTTGCACCTAAGTTACCGCCCTCGCCAAATACTTTAGCCCCAAGGTCTTTACCATTAATGCGCAGCGCATCATTTGCACGATCTCCAACATCTGCATCCGTTTCTTTCGAATGCTTAATGTAAGTCCCTATACCACCATTCCACAATAAATCATGGTCCATCATTAATGATGCTTTGATCAATTCATTCGGCGTCATGCTAGCTTTTTTAGTGCCTAACATCTTTTTCATTTCAGGGGTCAGCGTAATAGACTTAGCAGCACGCGAGAAAATACCACCACCGCTTGAAATTAGCTCTTTATTGTAATCTTCCCATGATGAACGTGGTAAATTAAATAAACGTTCGCGCTCTGGATAAGAAGCTGCTGCATCTGGGTTTGGATCAACAAAGATATGTAAGTGATTAAACGCCACTTGCAAGCGAATGTGCTTTGATAACAGCATACCGTTACCAAATACGTCACCGGCCATGTCCCCGATAGCTACTGCTGTAAAGTCTGTGGTTTGACAGTTAATATCCATTTCACGGAAATGACGTTTTACAGACTCCCATGCACCACGAGCCGTAATACCCATCTTCTTATGGTCATAACCTACTGAACCACCTGATGCAAACGCATCACCTAGCCAGAAGTTATATTCGTTTGCGATGCCATTGGCAATATCAGAGAATGTTGCTGTGCCTTTATCCGCTGCTACTACTAGGTACGCATCGTCTTCATCATGGCGTGTAACATCAACAGCAGGTACAATTTCACCACGGTCAATATTGTCTGTGATATCTAATAAACCACGAATGAAGATTTTATAACATTCTTGGCCTTCTTTAATAAACGCTTCACGTTCACTAGGTAGTTGTTTACATACAAATCCACCTTTTGAACCTACCGGTACAATCACGGTATTTTTAACTTGTTGCGCTTTTACTAAGCCAAGTACTTCTGTACGGAAATCTTCACGACGATCTGACCAACGCAATCCACCACGGGCAACTTTACCAAAACGTAAATGCACACCTTCAACACGTGGAGAATAAACAAATATCTCAAACGCTGGCACAGGTAGTGGGACTTCTGGGATTAAACTTGGCTGAATTTTAAGTGAGATGTACGACTTAAATTTGCCTTCAGCATCTTTTTGGAAGTAGTTAGTACGTAATGTAGCAACAATCATATCAACGTATAAACGGATAATACGATCATCATCAAGGTTCGCTACGTTTTCTAACTCTGCATAAATTTCTAAGCCTAGTTTTTCAAGTGTTTTAGCACTTGCAGGGCTTTTTACAGAGAACTTTTTAGAGAATAAGTTAACAATTTTAGCGGCAATATGCGGGTAATTTGCAAAGGTACTTTCAATATACGTTTGCGAGAAAGTAACCCCTATTTGGCGCATGTATTTTGCGTATGCACGTAAAATTGATGATTCACGACCCGTTAAACCACCCATTAACACTAGACGGTTAAAGCCATCGTTTTCTAAACGGTTTGCCCATACACTGGTTAATGCAGCGCGAAAACGTGCAGAGATCTTATCAAAATCAGCCATCCCTTTGCTGTCAATTAGCATAGAGAAATCCATGACCCAATTTACGCCACCATCACTAGTTTTAACCGAGTATGGTGTTTCACCTACAACACGTAGACCAAAGTTTTCAAGCATTGGCATAACATCAGATAAATGAATTGGCTCATCTTTATGGAATAAGCTTAAACGCACAATATTGCTGCTTGCTTCTTCTTGTGGACGATAGAACAACATTTCTAACTTGTTCTCATCGCTTAGCATTTCTAGCTTTTCAATATCGACCACTGCAGCGCTAGGTAATACTTCTTCTTTGTATGAGCGTGCAAAGGCATTGCAATATTTACGGTTTAATTCATTACCACGGGCCTCACCAGCAGATTCAAGTAAGGCTGATTGTAATTTGTCTTCCCAAGTACGAGCGGCTTCTATTAGGTTGTTTTCTATGTCTTTCACGTTATATTCAATATTGTTGTCGGTCACACGAACAGTGTAATGGGTACGCGCCAGTGTAGACTCAGAGAAATAGGTAGTAAATTCGACTTTAACGTCAGAATTAAATGCGTTAGCTAAAATAGCTTGCGTTTCGCGGCGAAGCGCTGTGTTATAACGCTCACGTGGTACATAAACCATGCATGATAAAAAACGGCCATATGCATCTTTACGAACAAATAAACGACACATGTCGCGTTCTTGTATTTGCAACACGCCCATGGCAACTTCTAGTAACTCATTCTCACGAGCTTGTACCAGTTCGTCACGTGGGTAGGTTTCTAATATATTTAATACGGCTTTGTATGCATGTGTCCCTTTAGCGAAGTCACACATATCCATAATACGATTAATTTTACTTTTAAGAACCGGTACATCAGCAGCGCTATTGTTGTAAAAGTTTGATGAAAACAAACCGATAAAACGATCTTCACCAATAACATTGCCTTTGTCATCAAAACGTTTTACACCCACATAATCTATGTAAGCTGGGCGATGAACGCGAGACAATGAATTAGTTTTAGTTAAAATTAATAGGTTACTACTGCGTGCTTCTTGGCGTGCCACTTCAGGTAACTCAGAAAGCAAACGTGTATGCTCAGCATCAGAGTTTTTCATTAACCCTAAGCTGGTATCCATTTTACCTTTTAATTGATAGTCTCCCTGAACTGGCGAAAGTTCATATTGGCGATAACCCATTAATGTAAAGTTGTCTTTTACTAGCCAATCTAAAAACTCAACGGTTTCATTTATTTCGTTGTCATTTTTATCTTTATGGCTTTTTGGCAAGCTTTTGCTTACCGCGATTAATTTTTCGCGAATAGGCTGCCAATCTTCAACCGCAACCGATACATCAACAAGTACTGATTCAAGCTCTTTTTTGAAAGACTCAATAACAGTTGCATCTGTTTGACGGTCAATTTCTATAAAGAATACAGTTTTTGTTGATGTTGATTCTTGCTCTGCTTTTAAGCTTGATAACCCAGATATTTTTTCGTTTTTATCACGTTGAATTTTCAGTGGACTATGAAGAAGTAAGTGAGAGGCGATGTTTTCTCGTGTCATGGCCATACGTACAGAGTCAACTAAAAACGGCATGTCTTTAGCAATGATCTCTACAATGGTATGTGATGACTGCCAGCCATCTTTTGCCACTTCAGGGTTGAAAACGCGAATAACTGCGTCATCTGATGTATTTTTTTCTAGCGAATTCCAAAGGCTGAGTGCAGCACCATATAAGTCACTGTCGTTGCGATTTGCCAAATCCTCTTTAGACATATTGCTGTACAAGGCTTTGGCGAATTTCTCAACGAGTAACACATTATCAGCGCGAACTTTTTTCTGGATAAGCTTACAGACGTTATCTAAAATAACCGAGGCTTGGCCTTCATTTCGTGTCATTGTATGTTCCTTAATCTATCACTGCTAGTTTAGCAGAATATTTGTACAGCCATTTATTAGCGTGGAGTCAGTTAAATTCTAACCCTTTTAAAACTAATAAACAGCCTTTTCGATGAAAACATTTTAAGCATTTCAGCTATTTGGTCATCTATTCACAAAATATAGATATAAATGGCCATTACTGGCCATTTTGGAGCAAATTTATTCACCTTATTTTTTCTGGTCAGTCCAGAGCAAGCTACCAATTGCAGGTAAAAGTAATACAGCACCCAACATATTTACTAAAAACATGAAGGTAAGCAGAATTCCCATATCAACTTGGAACTTCAAATCAGAAAAAATCCACGTACTAACACCAATTGCTAATGTAATACCAGTAAATAACACCGCACTACCACGTTCAACTAATGCATTACGATAAGCAATACTCAATGGCACGTTTTGTTTTAACTGCCCCATCATCGATGACAAAATATAAATACCGTAATCAACACCAATACCTACGCCCAAAGCAATTACTGGTAAGGTTGAAACAGTTAGACCAATCTCAAGCTGAACCATAAGTGCTTGCGCAAGAGTAGAGACTATGTACAAGGGTAATACCACTGCAATAGTCGCTTTTACGCTCTTAAAACTAAGTAAGCATAAAATAATGACCGCCCCATAAACATAGAGCATCATAGGGATTTGCGCAGCTGAAACAGACTCATTCGTTGCAGCCATCACACCTACAGGGCCTGATGCCAATTTGAAAGCAAGCTTGTCTGTGCCCTCTTCGACAGCAAATTGTTTTACCTTTGCAATCACGTTATCAATAGTTTGTGCTTTGTGATCATCTAAAAATATAATCACGGGCATTACTGAACAATCACCGTTTAATAACCCTGTGCTGGTTTCAACGCGAGAGGTTGACTGCACTAAACTGGCAGAATTGCGCGGCAAACTTTGCCACTTTAAATTACCCTCGTTATAACCGGCATTAACCGACTGTGCCACTGAGCTTAGGCTGACCGCTGATTGTACACCAGCTAAATTTTCAACCTTATACTGAAAGCGCGATATACGCTCCATGACGTCATGCTCGGTACACGCAGCAGGATATGCTTCCACGATGACTTTTAAAATATCCGAAGAAATAGTGTATTTGTCCGATATTAAGAAAGTATCTTGGTTGTAACGTGCATCTTGGTGCAATGATGGTGCCCCAGCATGTAAATCACCAATACGCATTTTGTCTGCTTGCCAATAGCCCAGTGCAAATAAAACCAGAGTGAAACCAATAATCATTTTTGCTGTTTTTGGGTCGGTTGCTTTAACCAACAAATCGCGCATTGCATCGAGTATGTTCGGTTTATTAGCATCACCTGATTGAATATGGATGCTGTTTTCAAAGCGCATATACGACGCCCACACTGGCAACAAAATCAGATTAGTAAATATAATCACTGCCACACCTAAACTCGCAGTAATAGCAAGTTCACGAATAATACCGATATCAATGGTTAATAGGGTTAAAAAGCCAACCGTATCAGATAACAACGCAATCCCGCCAGGCACAAGTAAAGCCCTAAAGCTTGATTGGCAACATATTGCTGTAGACTTACCTTCAGCAACCTTTTTACCAATGGCATTAATCATCTGCACACCGTGGCTTACGCCAATAGCGAAGACTAAAAATGGCACTAAGATAGACATAGGATCAAGACCGAAGCCTAAGCTAGAAAGCAATCCTAACTGCCAAATTACCGCAATAATTGAACACACAATCGGTAAGATAGTAAGTTTTAAGCTGCCACAAAATAGCCATACCATGACAAAAGTAAACGCAATTGCAATGGCAAAAAATAATACAACCCCTTTTGCGCCCTCGGCTATATCGCCGGCCATTTTTGCAAAACCAATAATATGAATACTGATCTTTTCGGTACTTAGAGGCTCACGAATTTCGCTTTCTAATTTTTTTGCAAAAGCGAGAGTGTCTAATTTTTCTTGTGTTTGCGGATCAGTCTCCAACAGTTGGGCGGTGACCATAGCACACGAATAATCGCTTGCTATCATACGACCCACTACTTTGGCCTTTTCAATGTTCTCTTTAACAATTCCTAAGCCTTGCTTATCGGCTTTAAAGTTGGCTGGTATAATAGGCCCGCCAGCAAAGCCGTCTTCAACGACTTCAACAAAGCGCGCACTAGGTGAAAATATTGAATTTACTAAAGGACGATTTACTCCTGGAATAAAGTAAAGTTGGTCATGCACAGCTTTTAATTGAGTAAAAAATTCAGGGTTAAAAATATCACCACTGTCATCACATACTGAAATTAAAATACTATTAGCGCCGCCAAACTGTTTTTCATGTTTGGTGTACACCTTCATATAATCATGGTTAAGCGGAATATTTTTATTAAATGACGCATCAAGCTGAATCTGCGTTGCTTTAAAAACCAATAAACAGGTGATCAACACAAAACTTATGAGCACCACTAAGCGGTGTCTAAAAATCGCTTTTTCTAAAAAATCTAAAATTGCTTGCATTAAGGGGTCAACTCCTTCACTTTAATGCCGTTTTCTGTTGCCATGATCAGTTTATCTTTAACAATCACGCCATCAAGAATCGCTTTACCATCAGCCAACTGCTCGTACGACAACACATCATCTTTAAGGTGAAAAATAACACCGCTATTAGCCAATAATAGCCATTGTTTATTATTATAATTAATGATGCTATTTACAGTAGCTGTTTTATCATTGTCTAAGTGCTGCCAGTGCTGACTGTCGGTTTTATTTAGGAAAATATTACCACGTAACCCCGCAACAATTTGTTGCGATGAATCTGAAGCAAATCCAAAAAATGAACCAGGGTAAATTTCATCTAAACGTTGCCATGTTTGGCCATCGTCATCACTTTTTGCCATTAAGCCCATCTCACCGACCAGCATTAAACCCGAACTAGTCGGTTCAATGCGATTAAAGTGAGGTAATATAGACGAGGTTTCTATTTCGTAACCCTCAGGATCGGTTTGTTTTAAATCATTTAAATAATCTCTATCTTCACTAAATAACAGTGAATCTAAAAAGCGTTTTTGCCAATGTTTTCCGCCATCACTTGTTTGATAAAACATACCGTAAGCGCCAACCGCATAGCCATTTAAGTCATCTTTAAAATAAATATCTAAACAGGGTTTATCTAAACTTGGTTTTGCTTGTTGTAACTGCCAGTTTTCACCACCATCGGTGGTATTAATAATTGTGGCGTCATGTCCACATGCCCAGCCATTAGAATCATTAGTAAATTCAACCGCTGTTAGTAATACTTGTGTAGGTACCAATTTCGCTTGTTGCCAATCGCTACCATCAATACTTTTAATGACCGTCCCATGTTTACCTACAGCAATAAGCCCTGCTGAAGTTTGGGTAATATCGGTAAGGAGTGTTTTATCTGCATTAATTGCGCTAATCGCACTTTGAGGTGCGTCTTGTGCAAAACTCGCACCGCTTAGGATCAGGCTGGCATAGACCAAATACTTCATAAATTAAATTCGCCTTGAACTGAGGATTTGTTTGTCTGTTATAAAGAGGAAAACCTGTGCGTTAATAGACAAACGCGATGTGAAAGAAAAAAGGCACCTAGGAAACTAGGTGCCTGCTTTTATACTATCTGCCAGCGCGACGTAAAGCGCTCGATGTAAACTCATTGTCATTAAATGACTGAGAAAAGTCATACATCTTTTCTTGGTTATCTAGACCAATGGCTAAGTAGCGACGTGAATTAAGATCGTGGTATACCTCAAGCGTACTCCACTGTGTCGGTACTTCATAGTAGTTAAGACCATAAGCCATTGCTACACGATAAAGTTGGTCACGACTATCGTAAATATCGGTAACATGAACTTGCCAACTGTCTTCGTCAATGTAGAAAACACGTTTTTTGTAAATATGACGGGTGTCATCTTTTAAGTTTGCTTCAACAACCCATACACGGTGTTTTTCGTAACGTGTATGCTCAGGGTTGATATGGCCAGGCTTTAAAATATCATCATAAGTTAGCTTGTCGCTGTGAAGCTTGTAGCTATTATATGGGATGTAAAGCTCTTGCTTACCTTTTAGCGTCCAGTTATAACGATTTGGCGAGCCATTGAACATATCAAAGTCATCAGTTGTACGTAAGCTATCTGCTGCTGTACCCGGTGCATCGTATGCTACATTAGGAGCACGACGCACACGGCGCTGACCTGAATTGTACGTCCACGCTTGGCGCGGCGTTAAAATTTGATCCATAGTTTCATGCACCAATAACGCGGTCCCTGCCAAACGGGCTGGCTCTGTCACTTGCTGTTTAAACTTAAACAAAATATTAGAATCTTGTAATTCAGCCGGAGTAGCACTTGGATCTGAATACTTAACTAATAACTGCTCATCAAAACCAACATAGTTATATGAACCCGATGCCGTCGGTGCTGCCTGACCACCAAAACGCTCAATAGACTGACCACGGTAACGAAGTAAATGGTTCCAAATTGCTTCTAAACCCGTTTTAGGGATTGGAAATGGAATACCAATAGCTGTACTTTTAATACCATTTCCGCCTTCAACTAATTCAGCAGACGTTGCAAACTTTTTGGTTGCATCGTACACAAATTGTGGAAAAGACGCAGAACGACGGGTTTCATACACTGGCATTTTAAACGTATCTGGGTACGCTTCAAATAACGCGATTTGTCCTGGGCTTAAGTTTTCTTTGTATTTATCAATATTACTTTTATCAATAGTGAATAATACTTTATCGGTTGCATAAGGGTCTAAGTGGTGCATACCCGGTTCATAACCTGCTGGAGCAGCAGTAATACCGCCATTCCATGCTGGGATTGAGCCATCAGTATTCGCTGCTTTTTCCGCACCAATTGGGCTTAAGTCTTTACCAAGGCGCGCAGCCTCTTCTGGGCTAATTTTAGCCAGCGCTGCGTGACTGGCAAACAAACTACAAAACGCTGTAGCAATGAGGGTAGGTTTTTTAATCATAATAATGTTACCCCTAGATAGAATATTTTAAGTTAAAAGAAACGTAATCTCGGTCAGAGAAAGTGTTGGTGTCGCCACCACCCCAAAATGAGTTGTAACTTACATCCAAAGACCATGCATTTTGGTAATTAAAGCTCATGGTAGCACCTAGCGACTTACGATCTTCAATGAATAAGAACATTGGATCCGGCGTATTACCATTTACATCATGCGAAAATACAAAACGTGGTGAAAAGTTAATACCGTTGTAAAGGTTAAAGTAGTCACCTTTAGCAATTAGGCGATAGCCCCACGATGAAGCCGTAGCAAACGATTTTTGCTCAGGGCCATTTGATAACGCCATGTGTAATGCAGAGTAATCTGAACTACCAGGGCCTTGCATGATACCGCTTCGACCAGTACCAGACACATTCAAGCGCATTTCATCGTATTCAGGCATATTGTTGATACGAACACCACCAATTTCACCCACCACAGCCCAACTATCAGCACCTAATGACGGGCCAAATAAATGCGTTGCCGTAAACTGTAATTGTGATGTATTGCGCTCAATATAACCTTTGGCTAATTCACCAGGGCCGACAACACTTGCAGCATCACCTTTACTCATTTGCGAAATACCTGCAAACTCAGGACGTAAACCCGCAATAGCTAATTGTTCAGGCATTGCTGCATAAAGTAATTCTACGTCATCGATTTGTAGCGGTTCGTCTTCACGAAAAGTAAACTCACCAGCAAACGCTGTTTCACCAAGTGAAGTGTTAAAGCTTAAACCGTAAAGTTTAATATCTTCAGGGTACTCGTTAGTTGCTTTAGCAAATGCTTTTAAATCAGATACGTTATCAGAGGTAATTTCTGTGGTAGCAATCATCGCTAAATCTTGTTGTATTGATGCTTGCGTGAAGTTAGATACGCGACCTGAAATAAGTGGACGACGGCTATGGTAATTTACATGGTAAAGTGCCACTTCTGTATCGTTCCACTCGGGTAAGAACATGCCTAGGCGTAAACCATATTGGCCGCCATCATCTGGCTCTGTTTTGCCATCGTAGCCTTTGCCTTTTAGCGCGACCTTGGTAGGGTACGCTAAGTACATATTTGCCAATAGCTCTTGGCCAGCTGAGCTTGATGGGTCAATACCTTGGCTCGCAGCCACTTGGCCATAAGTTGCCATTAGATTGTTTAAACTATTGGTTAAAAATGCTAAATCAATATCAGGATTTGAGGTAAAACCTAGCTGAACGTTTTGTTGATAACCATTTTCTGCAGCAAAATCATTGGTAGAAAAATAAGTCCCTGCTGCTGGTAGGCGAGTTTCATGCCATTGATACTGATAAAAACCTTCTAAGGTGATGTTTTCAGTAAGCCCTAGCGATGCCCACAACATACCAACTGGAATAAACGCTTCTTTTAGTTCAGCCCCTGGAGCTTTCAAACGGTCTATATCCACCGGATTTACGTTAATACCATGAGAAATTAACGTACTTTCACCCCAGTTTACTACTTGTTGACCCAAGCGAATTGACAGTGGATTATAACCATCGTTTAAATCAAAGTTTGCCCATACGTAGGCATCAAGTAACCGAAGGTCTGCACAACTTTGCTCTTTAGTATCATCATCATCACAAGGATCTACGCCTTGCCCTGATGTTGGATTCACATAAGCACGATCACCGTCCATTAATTCAAAATCATAAAAATACATAAAACGGGTAAATAAGCCGTAGTTATCTTTACTTATTGAAAGGTCATGCGTGCCCTTTAATAGTTTGGAGAAAGACTCGCCGCTATTAAAGTTTAAATCACCGGCATCGCCATTGTTCGAGTAAGAGCCCGGTTGAGCCCAAACATCTTGGGATGAATAAATCGGATTGACACCTGGGTTATAGCCAGTCCAATCGAAAGATGGGTTATTACTTTTACCTATGATGTTAAAGTCGCGGTCTTCAACACGAATACTTTGGCCATAAGAAAAAGTAGAATCGAAGGCGATATCAAAACCACCTACCTCAAATGTTGCAGCCTGTGTCTGTGCTGCAGATAAACCGATAGCCGCAGCTGTTAAGCCGAGTACTATTTTATTTTTAACAAAAAGCGATCTTCTTATCATTTTGGTTCCCCCCTGTCGCGGGTATTTTTTGTGTGATCAAGTTATTGTTTTTAGTGTAATCGTAACGATAGAAGCGAATTAAACAAATTACAAATGGTCGCCTTCAATCAGTTATAAGTTTTTTATTTGTTTGACGTTACGTATTGGTAAGACGTCATACCAGATAATTTATACACGTAAATTAACAATAGGACAAATCGAAATTAACAAAAAGGCAATATTTGTGTATATCTATATCATAAAAAACAATAGCTAGGCTACTCGTTCGAGACGGATGAACTTGTTTTCATTACTTAAAATAAGTCTAAATCGACCTCGGATCCCTAAACTCGAAATAAAAGGTCGAAGATAATGAGCGGAAAAACGAATTGTTTTACCGCTATCAGCTGTCACTTGGATAGAGCTATACCGTCCATGGTAATAATCCATGCACTTTGTATAGCTCAAATTCATACTAAAATAATGTTCTATCATGATTTATTGTAAGGCTTTTTCAACCTTTTCAAATAAGTCGTCGCTTAAACCTTCTAAATTAGCTAATCGCTCTAATTGTGCTCTCATTGCAGTTGCACGCCTTTCGTCATAACGACGCCACGACATAAACGGCGTTAACATTCGAGATGCATTTTGCGGGTTAATCGCATTAAGCTTAATCAATAAATCGCCAAGTAATGTATAGCCCTTGCCATCTAAACGATGAAACTGTGCCGTATTAAAATGAGAAAAGCTGCCCACTAATGCACGTACTCGGTTTGGATTCGAAAAATCAAAGCAAGGATGCGAGTACAAGGCTTTTATTTTCTCGATAGCATCTTCAGCAGAGTTCATTGCTTGCAAAGCAAACCACTTATCCATTACTAATACATCATGGCGCCATTGAGCGTCAAAATGCTCGAGCAATTGATCTGACAATGGGTGAGCTGCTTTAACCACACTGCTTAATGCACCGAGTACATTGGTCATATTTGTTGAAGATGCAGCCTGCTCAATTAAACTTGCCGCATCAACACTGTCGGTTTTTGCCAAGTAATGAAGGCAAAGCTGTTTCAGCGCACGTATTGCCACCGCTTGGGCACTCACACTACCATCATCAATGATTGCCTGGTAACAACTTAAAAACTCACTGTGCAATTGTGTGGCTATTTGCTGTTCAAATAACTCAATGTTTGCCGTTATCTGATCTACCGGTATTATTTCAAATTCAGCAGCTAAGGTATCAAAACTTGGTAACTTCAACAGTTCAGCAATCAATGCTAAATCACCCTCACGTTGAGATAGCAATGTGCGAAGTGCATCAATCACCTCCTCACTCAATGGAGTTTTACTTGCTGAAGTAACATTGGCTTTAAGTGCGTTAATAAATAACTGCTGTTGTGCATCCCAGCGTGAAAAATCGCTACGCGCAAAACGCATAATATGCAGTAAATCCGCTTCACTAATAGATTGATTTAAAATACATGGGGCTGAAAAATCTTCGAGCAATACCGCGGTTGGATTACTGTGAATATTATCAAAGTAAAATGTTTGCGAGCTATTAGTTACATCCAACACATTATCAAGCTGCTTCCCTTGGTATTGCAATGTAATACTTTGCCCCTGAGAGTCTAAAAGCTCAATAGCAAAAGGGATATGTAACATTGCATTATCAGGCTGGTTCGCTGGCGTAAGCTGCTCTACGGTAAGCGAGAATATTTGCGAAGCTTCATCATACTTTTTAGTTACGTTTAGGCGAGGCGTACCACAATGATTATACCAACGCTTAAATTGTGATAAATCAATGGATGATGCATCACTCATTGCTGCAACAAAATCATCACACGTCACCGCTTGCCCATCATGGCGTTCGAAGTACAAAGCCATGCCTTTTTGAAAGTTTTGCTCACCTAAAAGGGTATGCATCATGCGAATTACTTCTGCCCCTTTGTCATATACAGTCACAGTGTAAAAGTTATTCATTTCAATCACTTTTTCTGGACGTATCGGATGAGCCATAGGACCGGCATCTTCACTAAACTGATGAGTACGCATCACTTTTACAGCATCAATTCTATTAAGCGCACGAGAGCCTAAATCACTACTAAATTCTTGATCTCGAAATACCGTCAAGCCTTCTTTTAAAGACAATTGAAACCAGTCACGACAAGTTACACGATTTCCGGTCCAGTTATGAAAGTACTCATGGCCAACAATAGACTCAATAGTGTGGTAATCTTTATCGGTTGCCGTTTCTTGATTTGCCAACACACATTTACTGTTGAAAATATTTAAGCCTTTATTTTCCATTGCTCCCATATTGAAAAAATCAACGGCAACAATCATGTAAATATCAAGGTCGTACTCTAAATTAAAGCGAGCTTCATCCCAAGCCATCGCTTTTTTAAGCGACGTCATGGCATGCTCTGTTTTTGGTAAATTTCCTTTATCAACAAATAACGCTAAGGTGACGTCTTTACCACTACGTGTTGTGTATTTGTCGTGTAAAACATCAAAGTCCCCAGCTACTAATGCAAACAAATAGCTAGGCTTTTTGAATGGGTCTTGCCATTTTACAAAATGGCGTCCATCTTGCGTTTCACCGCTATCAACTTGATTACCATTTGAAAGTAAATGTGGGAATATTGTATCTGCAATTATAGTGACATCAAAAGTAGAAAGGACATCAGGACGGTCCATATAGTAGGTTATTTTTCTAAACCCTTGCGCTTCACATTGGGTACAGTAAGCCCCGCCCGATAAGTACAACCCCTCAAGTGAAGTATTGGTTTGCGGTGATGTTTGCGTCACTATACTTAGCTGACACTCATCAGGTAGATTATTAATGATTAATTGCTGATTTATAATTTTATAATCTGTGAGCTCCTCACCCTCTACCGACAATGAGATCAAAGTTAAGTCAATGCCATCTAATACCAGTGGTGCATTTGAATCGCCAACGCGCTTAAGTGTTAATAAAGCATTTACCTGAGTTTGTAATGGCTGTAAATCAAACGTCAGCTCAGTGTGTTCGATTGAAAAATGGGGGGCTTGGTAGTCTTTTAGATATTCTGCTTGAGGTTTTTGTAGTTCAGTCATGTTCACTCCAAAAAAATAGCCCCTTTTAGTGATAAAAGGAGCTACTTAAATTAAGCCGTTTGTTTAGGTTTAATACGTAGTATCTTAATTCCTAAGTAAGCGTAAATCACGGCTAAGAAAGGATTTATAAGGTTAAAGAAAGCATAAAGCGCATAGTCAAACGGATTGATTAATAAAACACTTTGCATATACGCACCACACGTATTCCAAGGTATCAGTGGGCTAGTAATTGTACCGCCATCTTCTAGAGTACGTGATAAGTTAACAGGCTTTAAGCCACGCTTTTTGTATTCTTCTTTAAACATCCGCCCAGGTACCACAATGGCAATATACTGATCGGCAGCAATAACATTGGTACCAATACACGTTGCAATAGTGGAGGCGATAAGAGAGCCAGTGCTTTTTGCTATTTTTAGAATACTTTTAACAAATATATCAAGTAGACCCGTTTTTTCCATAATCGCACCAAACATCAGTGCTGTCATGATCAACCATGTGGTTGTTAGCATGCCAGACATACCGCCGCCGCTCAGTAACGAGTCCATTTTCGCATCGCCCGTGTTAATCGTGAAGCCATCAAAAAAGGTGGTCCAAACCAGTTTAAAATAACCGACAAACTCACCCTGAGTCATGTCTATTTGGCTAGCAATTAAGTCCGATTGAAATAGCATGGCCCACACCGCGCCAATGACAGCACCAATAGAAATGGCAGGAAACGCTGGCATTTTTCGAATAGCAAGTACGAGTAATACAATTAACGGCACCAACATTTCTAAGCCAATGTTAAAGTTTTGCTGAAGAATTGCAGTTATTTGGTCTATTTGACCAGCCTCTCCCGCTGCTGTCGCGTTAAAGCCCATGAAAACAAAGATGATTAATGCAATTACAAAGCTAGGTACTGTAGTCCAAAGCATATGATGAATATGTTCAAACAAGTCTGCACCAGCAACGGCTGGAGCTAAATTGGTGGTTTCAGATAATGGACTAAGCTTATCGCCAAAATAAGCGCCTGATATTACAGCACCCGCGGTAACTGTCGGCTCTAAACCCAGTCCTGAAGCAACACCGAGTAACGCAACACCTATAGTTGCTGCTGTAGTCCATGAACTACCAATACTCATTGCTACAATGCCACAAATTAAACAACTCGCGGCGTAAAACCAGCTGGGATTGATAATTTGTAGACCGTAATAAATTAATGTCGGAACGGTTCCTGATAATAGCCAAGTTCCGATTAATGCCCCTACCATGAGTAAGATTAAAATCGCACTAAGAGATAAGGTGATCCCCTCAATCATTGCATCTTCTAATTTTTTCCATGTGTAGCCATTTTTTAAACCAATTAACGCCGCAGCGAATGTTGCAAATAACAAGGCAATTTGATTGGGACCTGACGATGAGTCATCACCAAATAAGTACACAGCGGCACCTAATAAACAAATTAATACAGCAATTGGAATGAGTGCATCAAAAAACGAGGCACTTTTTAGTGGTTTTTCTTCAATTGGCTTCAAAATATAGACTCCTACACACATTCGATGCATGTTGATTATTTTTATTAGCACGTACGCGCATTTATTGAGCACTATTGATCTAGCTCAACTTTTGGTAATCCGCGATTATAACAATTTAGCAAATTATCGATAGTAAAAAAGGCGCCTAGGCGCCTTTTTTTTTACAAAGTGAAGCTGAATTTAGCGCTTAGCTACGCGGCCATATTTGATATAATCTTGCGTAATAAGAGCTGCTTCTTCAAGAAATGGGTCAAGCTCTTCAATTACCTCAGGCACATCATCCAAGTTTTCAACAGGTTGTTTGCCTAAACGCTTTAAACGCTCGTTAGTGCGTGCTAGTGCTCGCGCTTCATTTTCTTCTTTTTCTTCAATGCGCTTTTTCTCGACTAAAGAAATTGTTTTACGATCTTTTTCTTCGTTGTAACGAGCGATATCCTCAAACACATAATTAAATTCAGGTTCAGTTTTAATTCGCTCATTGTGCTGTTTTTCAAGCACATTTATAACAGGGTTTA
The DNA here is from genome assembly GCF_048401115.1 of Pseudoalteromonas sp. US3C1013. GTDB lineage: Bacteria > Pseudomonadota > Gammaproteobacteria > Enterobacterales > Alteromonadaceae > Pseudoalteromonas > Pseudoalteromonas undina. The sequence continues at coordinate 1,650,076 of NZ_CP183075.1, forward strand.
AACGCCCTATTTGCTTATACTTCGCTTGTACTATGCTATCCCATGGTAGTGCATTATCTTGCTTACTTTCCCCCCACTCAGCAGGGTCAATAGCCGATGGGAACGTAATATCTGGGATCACCCCTTTATGCTGTGTACTACCACCATTAATGCGGTAAAACTTTGCAATTGTATATTGCACACTACCTAATGGATTATCGTATAAGTCATAAGCACGCGCTAAACCTTTATGCTGCTGCACGGTCCCTTTACCAAAGGTTTGCTCACCAATGATAACGGCGCGGCCATAATCTTGCATAGCTGCGGCAAAAATTTCAGACGCGGATGCGCTGTATCTATCAACAAGCACTGTGAGTGGGCCATCATAATAAGTAATGCCGTCACGGTCTTTTTGTTCTTCAATACGGTTGTTTAAAGTATGAATTTGTACTACTGGACCTTGATCAAAAAACAAACCTGATAACTGCGTAGCTTCATATAATGAACCGCCGCCATTTTGACGTAAATCAATAATAATTCCGTCTACGTTTTGTTCTTTGAGTTTAGCCAACTCAACTTTTACATCTTTAGATAAGTTATTGTAAAAACCAGGGATTTCTATTACACCAATTTTGCTGGTTAAATCAGAATAACTGGCTTCAAATACTTCTGATTTGGCAGCTCTGTCTTCTAGACGAATTTTATCACGGGTAATTTCAACCACTTTTGGCGTACCGTGAGCATCTGCACCCTTTAGGTATTGCAAACGCACTTTAGTACCCTTAGGACCTTTTATTAAATCAACCACATCATCTAAACGCCAGCCAATTACATCAACAAACTCTTCGCCATCTTGAGCCACACCAATAATGCGGTCATCGGCTTTAATTTGCTCAGATTTGTCTGCCGGGCCTCCAGGCACTAAACTACGAATTACCGTGTAGTCTTCATCAGGCGTTAATACTGCACCAATCCCTTCAAGCTCAAGATCCATATCCATTTTGAACTGTTCTGCACGACGTGGAGATAAGTATGAAGTATGTGCTTCAATACTACGTGCAAGTGAATTCATTACAATTTGAAATGCATCTTCAGATTTTGATTGTACAAGACGCTTCTCTGCATTTTTATAACGCTTGGTTAAAACGTCTTTTATGCCAGGCCAATCTTTACCTGTCATTTTTAACCGTAATGCATCATATTTTACTCGCTCGCGCCAAATTTCATCTAATTCAGCTTGCGTGGTCGCCCATGGAGCATCTTCACGGTCATAAAAATATTCATCTTCAGTGTCGAACGTCATTTCATTTTCAAGTAGTGAAAGCGAAAATTCGTAACGTTCAAAACGACGTTTAAGGCTTAAGTTGAAAATATCAAATGTAAAGCCTAACTTGCCGCTAATAAGCGCGTTATCGAAACTCTCACGATATTGCTCAAAAGAGTCAATATCGCTTTTCAAAAACACGCTTTTATTAAAATCAAGGGATTCGATGTAACGATCAAACACTTTACTTGAAAGCTCATCGTTAAATCGAACAGGTGTGTAATGCGAACGAGTAAATAGATTAGCCACTCGTTTACTGGCTGTACCGTGCTGACTTTCTTGCTTGAGCAAAGGTAAGTCTTCTAATGTTACCGGCTCTACTGCAGCCAATAATGAACCTGAAAACAGCGCAGCAACTAACGGAATGAGCGTAAACTTTTTACTCATACACAACTCCTTAATTTTTTTCGCAACTTAAATGATGTATAAGCTGTCGGCTTTGGTTTTTACTTGCATACCGGTCACTAATTCAACGTGAACATCGTCTTTGTTTACTTCAGTGATTACTGCATTAACAAGTGCTTGGCCAAGTTTAACTTTAACCTTGTTATTAACCTTGACCTCGCCTGCTGGTAAAGGTTCAACTTTTCCTGAACGCTTAGGCGCAGCGGCTTTTGCAGGCTTTGCTGCAGCCGATGAATTTTTAGCCGCGTTAGCTGGTTTCTTTTTGAAAGATTTTGCTTCTGAATCTTGACGAGGGCGTTGCTGCTTTTTACGCTTTGCCATTTTAGCACGGCTTTCTTCCAACGCTTTTTGTGCGTGGTCAATATGCTCTTGCTCAACTTTTTCGCCTTGATTTCCGTCAAGATCGATTCTAAATTCAGATTTAGTAACCGCTTCAAGGTAGCGCCAGTTAGATGTGTATTTTCTAAGTGCTTGACGAACTTGTGTCTTACTAACTTTTTCAGAGCCTTCAATACGCTCAGCGATATCTTTAAAAATACCTACTTTAAGCGGCTGAATGCCCTCTTTTTGTTTAAAACATTGTGGAAATTCTTGATATAAGAACTCCAATACTTCATTAATATCTTTTAGCTTGTTTGTGGTTTCCATTTTAGAACCTATTTAATCACATCTTTTCATCAAGGGCAGAATCAACATAGTGGATACACCAATCGGCTAACTCTTCAAAGTCAGCTTCAATCACAGCCATATCACCACGTAAATGTTCCCAAATACCATTTATAATTTCATCAATTGAATCACAGTCTAAATCATCAGGTAGACGATCCCATGCCATGTGAATCAAATCATTGAGCGTTTCCGCTACATGTTCTTCATCCCCTTCCCAATCACCAACATCTTGAACGGCAAAAAGGTAGTCTTGAACATTTAGCAAGTCTTTCATTACAGGCTAGCCTCTAAGCATTTTACAAGTGCTTCAAGCCCTGCTTGGTCATCAGTATCAAATCGGCCAATACTTGGGCTATCTATGTCTAGTACCGCAAATACAGATCCATTTTTCATGATAGGTACAACTATCTCAGAATTTGATGCTGCATCACAGGCTATATGACCGTCAAAAGCATGCACATCTGAAATTAATTGGGTTTGCTCGGTCGCCGCAGCAGTGCCACATACCCCTTTTCCTACTGGAATACGAATACAAGCTGGATTGCCTTGAAATGGACCAAGTACCAATTCTGATGGTGAATCCATAAAATAAAAGCCCGCCCAATTTACATCTTCTAAAGAGGTAAATAACAGCGCGCTTATATTTGCCATATTGGCAATTATGTTTGATTCACCGCCTATCAGCGATTCAGTTTGCTTAACTAATGACTGGTAAAAATCGTGCTTTTGCATACCAAACTACTTCTTATTAAACATACAGTAGCTAAAGGTACTCTTTGTCACTAAAAATTGAAACCTTTTGCGGGTAAAAAAAAGGAAATTACATGGTTTTACGACACACTTGATTAAATATTCCGCAATTAACTTTGTACCGATTTACGCAGGCCGAATAAAAACAGTCCAGCGGCAAACCCTGACATCACACTATTGATTAAAAAGATCTCGCCTGTAGTGGCGCTCAAAAGATAACTAAAAATAGCGCCACCCAGCAAGCCCAGTGTTAATACTCCAGAATAATTTACCTTAGAATACTTAAACATAAGTAAATAACCCGGCACTACAAACGCGGCCATAGTTAAACCCACTATGTGCGCGTTAGCAATAGCGGTCATTAATAGTCCTAAAAAAATAGAAACAGCGTCACCACGCATAGTCAATGCGTAGTAAATCCCCAACATACTGCCAATAATAACGGGAGATAATAATGAAAGTGCGACGCTTTTTGCGAGTTGATGTTTCATTGTAAGATCCTTAACAAAAACATAAATCTTTAATTTCTAAGCATGCACTAAGAGCCAAAGCTTATAAATAGAGACTATGGTCGTATTTTTTAACTGAATATGCTTGGTTTTTAAAAAGGTATAGCGAATATGAGGCACAAAAAAGCCCGCAAATCGCGGGCTTATCTGATAATGGTGGAGAGATAGGGATTTGAACCCTAGAGGGGCTATAAACCCCTGCCGGTTTTCAAGACCGGTGCATTCGACCACTCTGCCATCTCTCCGAAAGTGCATAAACTACAAGTAAGAGTGTACTCATAATTATTTTAATAAGGTGGTGGAGAGATAGGGATTTGAACCCTAGAGGGGCTATAAACCCCTGCCGGTTTTCAAGACCGGTGCATTCGACCACTCTGCCATCTCTCCGCACGGCCTGAATAATAGGGAAACCCTTGGACTTTTGGAAGCTTTTTTTTCATTTTTTTGTTCAAGTGATTAAAAAACAACTAATTTGTTTAAACATAAAGCAATGAGAGCAAATCCTAACCGCCAAATGAACTTTTATTTAAATTTAGTTGTCTATTGATCTACAAAGGTTTGCCCAAACATATAAGAGTTGGTAATCTAATTTTAGTTAAATTACAGGAACTACTTAGTTTCACTTACAGGAGCTCTACAATGGCGTTTAATCAATCGTACAATACTGCAAAGCCGGTAATGTCGACCATTGAAACAAACAAAGTGCTTAAAAACACTTATTTCTTACTTGCAATGACACTTGCATTTAGTGCAGTCACTGCCGGTATTTCAATGGCACTGCAATTACCTTACTTTATGGGACTTGTATTCACACTAGTTTCATTTGGTCTACTTTTTGTTGTAAATAAAAAAGCAGATACAGCATCTGGTGTATTTTGGGTGTTTGCGTTTACAGGATTAATGGGAGCCGGCTTAGGCCCTCTACTAAATCACTACGCACAATTACCTAATGGCCCTATGCTAATTATGCAAGCGCTAGGTTCTACGGCGTTAATCTTCTTTGGTTTATCTGCTTATGCACTTAACACTAAAAAAGACTTCTCATTCATGGGTGGCTTTTTAACTGTAGGCTTAATTGTGGTTATCGTGGCAAGTATTGTAAATATTTTCTTAGGTAGCTCGTTAATGTTTATGGTTCTAAACGCAGCAGTTGTATTAATCATGTCTGGCCTGATTTTGTTCGATACGAGCAGAATCATTAACGGCGGCGAAACAAATTATATCCGTGCAACTGTATCTTTATACCTTAGCGTATATAACCTATTTACTTCATTACTTGCCTTACTTGGCGCAAATAATGACTAATTAAATAGTTCTGTTAAAATAGCCCCTTTATTGGGGCTTTTTTATTGGAATAGTTTTGGCACGCTTTGTACTTTCTTTACATACTCCACCATCAGATCACGATACCACTCAACGTATTGTTAAGTTTGCTCATGCCTGCCTAGCGCAGGGACATAGCGTTGATGCGTTATTTTTATACCAAGATGCTATTTATCATGCTTCAACTCATTTTGAGTTAGCCTCAGATGAGTTAAGTACTCCCTCGCTTTGGCAGCAACTGGCTGAAAAAAATATAAATCTAATGTTATGCGTTACTGCGGCTGAAAAGCGAGGCTTAGATATAAAGAATACCGGCGCATTTGCTGTTGCAGGCTTAGCTGAATTTGCCATGCTGGCCAGTGAAGCAGATAAATGGATACAATTTAAATGATTAATGTACTCGTAATTAGTCAGTCAAGTCCATTTGATGACATGCATATCCGCGATGCACTTGATATGACCCTTATTTTTGCTGCCGTAGATCAAAATATTAGCTGGTTGTTTAGCGGCCCAGCTGTGTTAGCGCTTAAAAAAAACCAAAAGCCAAATAGTTTAGGTATCAAAGATTTTTTTAAAAACATTAAAATGTTGGAAATCTATGATGTTGAAAATATTTACGTTTGTGAAAAGTCACTGATTGATTATGGTTTAAGTAAAAGTGAACTACTCATTGAGGCAAACATAGTAAACTTTAATGCCCAAAAACAGTTAATTCACAATCAGCAGCATGTGGTGACCCTATGAGTACTTTACATATTTTTTCAAAACCACTGAATTACTACAGTACCCACAGCTTAGACAATCTAATTATGCTCACAGACAGTGTTTTACTCGTGGGTGACGCTTGCTTTGCAAAAGGGCAATATAGACAATTTGCTGACTCACTTTATATTTTAAAAGATGATGCAGAAGCTCGAGATATATCATTAAATATGAACGACAAAGCAATTAGCTATGATGAGTTCGTTACCCTCAGTTTAACTGCAAAACAATCAATTACTTGGTGAACCATGTTGGAATTTAATAATCAAACAATAGACACTGATAAACAAGGTTATTTGCTAGATCATACTGTTTGGTCAAAAGAGTTAGCCAATGTTATTGCAGAGCAAGAAAACATCACATTAACTGAGCAGCATTGGGAAGTTGTTAACTTTGTGCGAGAGTTTTATCTTGAATATAACACTAGTCCAGCCATTAGAATGTTAGTCAAAGCCATGGCTAAAGCACTCGGTGAGGATAAAGGGAACAGCATGTACTTATACAAACTTTTTCCTAAAGGGCCAGCCAAACAAGCAACTAAAATTGCGGGTTTACCTAAACCTGCACGGTGTATTTAATGAAGCATAAAACTGAACATTCGCCCTCCTCAAAGGGTAAGCGCAATACAGGCCGTACTTACTCTCGAAGTGGTATCAATAAAAGGACAGTAAAAAGACCAATAAAGCCGGCAATAGCGCAGAGCGATAAAAAAGTCATTTTATTTAATAAACCTTATGATGTTCTTTGCCAGTTCACTGACGATCAAAATAGGCAAACATTGGCTGATTTTATTCCTATAAAAGATGTTTACGCAGCAGGTCGTTTAGACAGGGACAGCGAAGGGTTGTTGTTATTAACAAACTGCGGCAAGTTACAAAATACGCTCACAGCGCCTGGTAAAAAAACCAACAAAACCTATTGGGTTCAGGTTGAAGGGACCCCAACACAAGCATCTATCGATGCTTTAAATAAAGGTGTCGAACTAAAAGATGGCATCACCTTACCCGCTGAAGTATCTTTAATGGATGAACCAGCGCTTTGGCCAAGGACTCCTCCAGTGCGAGAGCGTAAATCAATACCTACATCATGGCTAAGTATTACAATTAACGAAGGCAGAAACCGTCAAGTTAGACGTATGACAGCTCATGTTGGCCATCCTACTTTGCGTTTAATTCGCTACAGTATCGGTAAATACACGCTAGAGGGAATAAATAGCGGAGAATTCAAAGATATTGATAATTAACCATCAAGTTGCGTTAATTATCTGTAGCTAACGCAATACAATTTCTTCCTTGTTTTTTCGCGTAATAAAGTGCGTTATCTGCTTGTTTAAAAAATTGTGCATGATCGCTATCGTGTTCATGCTCTATGGTGTTTATTCCCATACTGACAGACAATAGTCCTGTAAAGCTGTCTTTGTGGGGAATGGCCATTTTTTCAATCGATTTTTGTATTTGTTCGGCAATAAATAATGCCCCTTGCTTACCTGTTTGAGGTAACAGCACGACAAACTCTTCTCCTCCGAATCGCGCTACAAAATCTTCTGGCCTGCAGACGGTTTCAGCTAATTTTTGCGCAACTTGAAATAAACATTTATCTCCTTCGAGATGACCATATCGGTCGTTATACTTTTTAAAATTATCGATATCAATAATGATCATCGAAAGCTCACGATGCTCGTTCGATAACTTGTTAAATTCAGACGTTAGTTTTTCATCAAAGCGCCGCCTGTTGGCTATTTTAGTGAGTGAGTCTAAAAACGCCATATCACTGAGTATTTCTTGAGTTTTTAAACGCTCAGTAGCATCGTTGAATATAGCAATAAATTCTCCTTCAACACTGATACCAGAAACTTGCATCACAATCTCACTGCCATCTTTACAAGAAATCCTGTAATCATTAGCTGGAATATCATCATTATTTTGATTGGCTTGCTCAAGTGACTCCTGCCATAACGTTTGTGCAAATGTTCTGTAATCTTTTTCAGGGTAGGCTAATTTCCACCAAACATTAAGATTAGGTACGTCTTGTAACGTGTAACCAAATACATCAATAAAACGTTGGTTCACTTTTAAAATATCACCAGTTACCATACAAACATCACATACCGGTAAGGGTAGAATCGTGAATAACCGCGCATAATGACTCAGCTCATGCTTGCGCATAGGGTGTTGGGTAGTGCTTATAACATTATAGTCTTGTTCTTTGTTTTCACGTTCAAGCGATACATTCATTGAAGCGACAAAATGCCACTCTACCCACCATTTCTCTAACTGGCTTAAAATTGCCTTTTGTTATGATTTTAAAGAGCCTAAAGAGGATTCTATAAGCCTAAACAGCTCAACAATCGGATTAGGCTCTTGATAAAGATAGGGAGCTGGCACAGTTATAATGTCATAAAATAACTTATAAGCTGATTCTTTGAATTGCTGTAGTGAATAATCGTCTTCAAAAGTAAGATTTGACACCGTTTTTTCGGACGCATCCAGCACAAACGACTTAACCAAATGTGATTGCGAGGCGTAATTCATATATTCATTCCATTGATTATATTTTAGGTTATTTAAGTATTTACGTGTTTAGATACTAATTAAGATATGGTAGGTAATCTCAAATGTAAAGTTTTGTTAATGAAGAATAGCGCTACGTAATTAAATACGACAAAAGCAACTTACAAAGTATGAAGCCATCAATATAATCCATCCCTTTTCATTAGCCTAAAAATGAGTAAATTACACACCAAACTACGCCTTACTAACCATTGGATGGAAAAAGTTACAACAAAATCTATTCAATCCCCCATCCTCTCTTTAAGCACCAACAAAATACATGCTATAATCGCGGCCTTTCCAAGTTAACAGTAATCTGTATAAGCGAAATTATTCATGAGCGAAAATAGTCACATTAAAGTCATCGTTGGTATGTCCGGCGGGGTTGATTCTTCTGTATCTGCATATTTACTAAAACAGCAAGGCTACCAAGTAGAAGGCTTGTTTATGAAGAACTGGGAAGAAGATGACAATGATGAATATTGCGCTGCTGCTGAAGATTTAAAAGATGCACAAGCTGTATGTGACAAGTTAGGCATTGAACTTCATACCGTTAATTTTGCTGCTGAATACTGGGATAATGTATTTGAATACTTTTTAGCAGAATACAAAGCGGGTCGTACACCCAACCCAGATATAATGTGTAATAAAGAAATAAAATTTAAAGCGTTTTTAGAGTTTGCTGCGCAAGCACTTGGTGCTGATTTTATTGCAACTGGTCATTATGTGCGCCGGGAGCTTCGCGATGACAAATATGTAATGTGCCGAGGCCTAGACGATAACAAAGATCAAAGCTACTTTTTGTATACACTAAGCCATGAGCATATTGCGCAAACACTATTTCCTGTCGGAGATATTGCCAAACCAGAAGTACGCCGCATTGCTGAAGAACAGGATTTAATTACTCATGATAAAAAAGACAGCACCGGCATTTGTTTCATTGGCGAGCGTAAATTCAAAGATTTTCTGCAAAAGTTTTTGCCTGCACAACCTGGAGTAATTGAAGACACCGATGGTAACAATGTAGGTGAGCATGAAGGCTTGATGTATCACACCCTTGGCCAGCGTAAAGGTTTATTAATTGGTGGCATGAAAGAAGGCTCGGGCGAACCATGGTACGTGGTAGATAAAGATATAGAACGAAATGTTCTTGTTGTTGGTCAAGGTAAAGATCACCCTCGCTTGTACAGTAACGGCCTTAATGCAAACCAATTACACTGGGTAGATCGTGTTGGCCCGCAAGGTACAACTCGCTGCACCGTTAAAACTCGCTACCGTCAAGAAGACTTAAGCTGTACATTACTCGTTGGAGAAGATGGTATGGCACGCGTATTGTTTGATGAGCCGCAAAAAGCCGTTACCCCAGGACAATCCGCCGTATTTTACGCTGATGAAGTCTGTTTAGGCGGTGGTATTATTGATTCGGTGATTAAGTAATGAATCAACATCAAGTCATGGCACTTGCTGCCATGTGCCAAGTAGCAAAACAAGTACAAAAGGTTGCTCAATACGGTCGTTGTGATGAACATGACTTATCAACGTTGTTATCAAGTATTGTGCAAACCTCACCCGCCTCTCCTGAGGATGTATACCAAGGCACACAAAATTTGCGTGATGGCTATAAAACATTAATGGCACAACTGAGTGCCGGTGCTCAAAAAGATGTTGAAATAGTTAAATACGTGGGTGGCTTAATGCAGTTAGAGCGAGCCCTTAGTGCCAATAGTAAGAGCCTCAATGAATTAGGTAAACGTATTGATGATATTCATCGTCGTTTAGATCATTTTGCTATTACCGATGACAGTGTTGTTGCCGGTTTAGCAGATATATACTCGTCGGTGCTAAGCCCCCTTGGGCACCGAATCCAGGTTTATGGTAAACCCGAGTTATTAAAACAGCAGCTCACTCAAAACAAAATCCGTGCGTTACTTTTAGCCGGCATTCGTAGTGCAGTATTATGGCGTCAAATGGGCGGCAAACGTCGTCATTTCTTTTTTGCAAAAAGAAAAATTCTCGCCATTGCTAAAACAAAAATTTAATTATCGTTCAAACTAAAATTTAGGAGTTATTATGGAGCTTTCAGCGTTAACGGCTATCTCTCCGGTTGATGGTCGCTACGGCAGCAAAACCACTGAACTACGCAGTATTTTTAGCGAATTTGGATTAATCAAATACCGCGTAACCGTTGAAGTGCGTTGGTTGCAAGCGTTAGCTGCAGCAAGCGATATAAAAGAAGTCCCAGCTTTAAGCGAGCAAGCAAACGGACTATTAAATGCTATCGTCGATAACTTCTGTGAAGCCGATGCGCAGCGTGTTAAAGACATTGAACGCACCACTAACCATGATGTAAAAGCCGTAGAGTACCTACTAAAAGAAAAAGTAGCTGATAACGCTGAATTACATGCCATTAATGAATTTATTCACTTTGCATGTACATCTGAAGATATTAATAATCTATCTCACGGTTTAATGTTAAGTGAAGCACGTAACAATGTTATTTTACCTTATTGCGATGAGCTATTAAGCGCAATTAAAGAAAAAGCTGTTGAATACAAAGCCATTCCAATGATGACTCGTACGCATGGGCAACCTGCAACCCCATCAACTATGGGTAAAGAGTTTGCAAACGTATACATGCGTTTAAAGCGTCAACGTGATCAAATTGCCCAAGTAGAAATGCTAGGCAAAGTAAATGGTGCTGTAGGTAACTACAATGCTCACCTAAGTGCTTACCCTGATTACGACTGGCATACTCACGCAGATAAATTTGTAGCTAGCCTAGGTTTAACACTTAACCCGTTTACCACACAAATTGAACCGCATGACTACATTGCAGAACTATTTGATGCTATTGCGCGTTTTAATACTATATTGCTCGATTTTGACCGCGATATGTGGGGATACATTGCGCTTAATCACTTCAAGCAAAAAACCATTGCTGGTGAAATTGGCTCATCAACTATGCCACACAAAGTAAACCCTATTGATTTTGAAAACTCAGAAGGTAACTTAGGTTTAGCTAATGCCATATTAGGTCACTTAGCGCAAAAGCTGCCTGTTTCTCGTTGGCAACGTGATTTAACTGATTCAACCGTATTACGTAATTTAGGTGTAGGTATGGGTTATGCTGTTATTGCATACCAATCTACACTTAAAGGTGTAAGCAAGCTAGAAGTTAACGAACAACGTTTAGCCGATGAGCTTGACCAAAACTGGGAGCTACTAGCAGAGCCAATCCAAACAGTAATGCGTAAATACGGCATCGAAAAGCCATATGAAAAGCTAAAAGATTTAACGCGTGGTAAACGTGTAAATCAAGAAATTATGGCTGATTTCATTGATGGTTTAGATTTACCAGACGCTGCAAAAGCAGAAATGAAAAAGCTAACCCCAGCCAACTACATTGGTCGCGCTGTTGAGTTTATTGATGATTTAGTTTAATTACTCAAATCTACTAATAAAAAGCGAAAGGTACCTGCCTTTCGCTTTTTTCATTTAGGTCTTAACGTTATAGGCATTCTATGTATCAATTAAAAATAAATGAATTATCTGAGCAAGCGTTTTTAAATCAATATTGGCAAAAAAAGCCACTGTTAATCAAAAGAGGTTTTAGTGACTTTAAAGACCCTCTTGATGCCAATGAACTGGCAGGCCTTGCCATGGAAGACAGCATAGAGTCGCGTATTATAACCAACCATAACCAGCAATGGCAGTCCCATCAAGGGCCGTTTGAAGATTTTGAAATACTCACCGATGAGCACGCTACTTTATTAGTGCAAGCAGTCGATCATTGGCACCCAGAAGCCGCACAATTGCTTGAACCATTTCGTTTTATTCCTAACTGGCGTATAGATGATTTAATGATCAGCTACTCAACTCCTGGCGGTGGTGTTGGACCACACTTGGATCAATATGATGTATTTATTATTCAAGGAGAAGGCAAACGCCATTGGCGAGTAGGCTTACCTGACGCCTCATTAAAACAATTTGCTCAAAATAAAAGCTTGTTACAAGTTGAAGCCTTCACCGCAGTAATTGATTGTGTTTTAGAGCCTGGTGATATCTTGTACATACCACCAGGTTGTCCACATGAAGGCTATGCCATTGAAAATGCTTTAAACTACTCGGTCGGATTTAGAGCGCCTAATCAACAAGATTTACTGTCTAGTTTTGCAGATCATATTATTGACACAGAAAGCGGCCAAAAGCGTTACACGGATCATACCCTCGCGCTACGTGATTCAAAAGGTGAGCTTACGCAAAGCGAAGTTGATAAAGTAAAAACGTTAATGCAGGCTTTAATAGAAAACGACAGCTTATTTAAAAATTGGTTGGGAAACACATTAAGTCAACCTAAGCATGATATGGATTTAGCGCCTGAAGAAAACCCGTTTAGTACAGCTGAAATTATGCAACAACTTGACAGTGATATGACATTTGAGCGTCTTGGTGGCACGCGTGCAATTTACCAATGCATAGGTGATGAGCTGCTTTTAAGTGTTAATGGCGAAAACTACTCTTTACCGCTATCTGATTTAGAGGCTGTAAAACAGCTAACTGATTTTATTGAATTTGATAGCAGCTTGCTGAATTCAACCACACCTAGCCTAGATTTTATCGAAACCTTTACTACACTGGTTAATGAGGGTATTTGGTTTAGCTAGGAGGAGGCTATGGTTTATACTGTTGACAAAGTTGATTGGCAAAGTGAAAAAGATCAACTTCAACAAATAAGAGAGCGTGTTTTTGTTTACGAATTACATATTCCAAAGAATATTGAATTTGATAGCTTAGATGCGCTCGCTCAACATATTCTGGTTACCGATAATATGCACTCACCTGTTGCCACAGGTCGATTATGTAATGATGGTTTAATAGGAAGAATTGCCGTACTACCCCAGCACCGCAATCGCAACGTTTATAAATCTCTACTTAATTTCATTGTAAAGCTTGCCGCAGAGCAAGGTATTGAGGCTGTCAGTATTAACTGTATTTTAAATGAAGTAGAACGATTCAAAAATAACGGCTTTACTGTGCAAGGGCACGTTTTTATGGAAGCTGGCATTCCAAGACAGAGAATGGAATGCCCCATCACATGCTTTGAAACACGGCCATTTACTTTAGTGCATTAACCAAAAAACGAGCCATTTGGCTCGTTTTTTACTTTATTCTTGTCGGTAATCTTTGAAGAACCGCTGCATTTTCATCATCGCACTGCTTAAATCATCTTTATTAGGTAAAAACACCAATCTAAAATGATCGGGATCTGGCCAGTTAAAAGCGCGCCCATGTACTAATAATATTTTTTCTGCCTTTAACAAGTCAAACATCATTTGTTCATCATTTTTAATATTAAACAATTTTGTATCAACTTTGGGAAATGCATACAGCGCCCCTTTTGGCTTTTTACAGCTTATCCCCTCAATTGTATTTAATCCACGCCAAGCAATATCTCGTTGCTCGTATAAGCGGCCTCCGGGGTCAATTAAGCTATCAATGGATTGTACCCCACCCAATGCTTGCTGAATGGCATATTGAGCAGGGACGTTTGCGCATAAACGCATTGAGGCAAGAATATCGAGGCCTTTAATTAAATCTGTCATTAAGGCAGTGCGCCCGCTTAGCACCATCCAACCCATTCTAAGACCAGCGGCGCGATATGTCTTAGCTAAACCGTTAAACGTAATAATGGGAATATCGTCGCACAATGCACCAATAGAAGTATGGGTAACGCCGTCGTACAGAATTTTCTCGTATATTTCGTCACTTAACAGTAAAAGCTTGTGCTCTCGGGCAATGTTGATCAATTCTTCAAGCAAGGCATCACTGTACACTGCCCCTGTTGGATTATTAGGGTTTATTAACACCAATGCTTTAGTTTTCGAGGTGATTTTGCTTTTAATATCATCAATATCAGGAAACCAATCTTGCTCTTCATCACATAAATAGTGAACAGGGTTACCGCCTGCTAACTTTACCGACGCAGTCCAAAGCGGATAATCGGGTGCAGGAATTAATACTTCATCGTCATTATTTAACAACGCTTGAGTGACCATTTGAATCAGTTCACTCACACCGTTACCAATGTAAATATTATCAACGTCTAAGTTGTGTAAACCACGCTGTTGGTAATGTTGATAAATAGCAACACGCGCAGAGTAAAGCCCTTTAGAATCACAATAGCCTTGAGCAGAATATAAATTACGAATAATGTCGCGGTGCATATCTTCTGGCATATCAAAACCAAACGCCGCGGGGTTACCAATATTAAGCTTAAGTACTTTTTGGCCCTCATCTTCCATTTTTTTAGCTTGCACTAAAACGGGGCCACGGATGTCATAACAGACGCCGTCTAATTTATGACTCTTTTTTATTTCTGACATTGTTACCTCTAAAGAGCAAGTTAGCCTTAAGACTAACTCAGTAAAGCCGTGAATTACTAGGGGAAATTAAGCGCTTAAAACTGAAAAAAATTCACGTTAACACTTTATTCTGTTCTTCATTAAACGGGTTTATCGCTGAGCGTGCCACTCATTTAATTTTGCTTGCGAGCCAGTAACTTGCGCCATTAAATTATTTGCTGCATCAACAGCCTGCTCGTCATTCCCATTATTTAAATTATATTCAATTAAACGTGCTACCTCGGCTAAACTTGCCGCTCCAAATTGAGCCGCATTTGATTTAAGGCTATGAGAATGGCGAATTGCAGCCTCTTTATCTTGGCCAAGCGCTGCAATAGTTTCGTTCCCTAAGCGCTCAAATTCCGCACAACAAAATTCCAGCGTATCTGGAAATTGTTCACCTAATAGCGATTCCATACTTTCTAAAGCGGATTCGTCGATACTGATTTCTGTCATATTGATGCCCTATAATGCGTTCCTGCAATTTATACTTCATCTCTTACTCTATATCTAAGCACAAAAAAAACCAACTTTATTAATGCAAAAATGTATAATTAAGTTAAATGTATTAATCGAATGGTTAGCTTATGGCACGTGCCCTTTGTGAACGCTGTAATTTTTCGCTAAGCACCTGTATTTGCAATGCAATCACCTGTGTTGATAATCAAACTGAGGTTGTTGTGTTACAGCACCCCAGTGAAGCAAAAATTAGTAAAAATACGGCACAGTTATTGGCATTAAGTTTAACGCGATGCAAAATAATTATAGGCGAAAATAATCAAGATTTTGCTTGCTTGCAAAAGCTGCCACTCAGCTCGACCGTGTTACTCTATCCAAACGAGGACGCAATTGAGTTAGATGTAGCCAATAACAGTGAAAACGTGCGACCCATTACACATTTAATAGTGCTCGATGGTACATGGAATAAAGCCTTTAAAATTTTGCAATTAACCCCACTATTACAACAGTTTAAAACAGTAAGCTTTCGCCAAATTCCCACTAACCGTTATACTATTCGTAAAGCCCCAAGAGCAGATAGCTTGTCAACGCTAGAGGCCGTAGCGCATAGTTTATCGCTTATTGAAGCACTCAATCCGGCGCCGTTGTATGATTTATTAGATGAATTAATTACCAAACAAACCCAACATATGCCCGCTCACGTAAAAGCACGTTACCTGTAATTAAAAATGAAATAACCAATGCGTAATACCCCTTCTCGATTAAAGCGTGGATTTTCACGCCAAGGCCCTGACTATCGTTTTGACGACCAAGTTGATTTTAGCGATATTAGAACGACTTTTGGTTTTCGTTCGATGGTAGTTGGTAAATGGGTGACTAAAGAAGAGCGATTTATTAGTGCCAATCTAATTTATGATGCGCTAGCTGATTTAGCGCAAATTTTACATTTACCGCCAACAGCAATTGGCCTTCGCGGTAAGCTTAACTTTGCCTTTGGTCACGGTGGGCAAAAAGGCGTGCAAGCACACTATAATGCTTACGATCAAACTCTCGCACTGGCAAAAAACGCAGGCGGCGGTGCTTTAGCCCATGAGTGGTTTCATGCATTTGATCATCATATTAGTGAGCATTTATTTAAATCAAAAACCCGCTTTGGTTTCGCCTCTAAGTTATGGTTATCAAACTCTCCCGATTTGAGCCATCCACTTAATGATGCACTTAATCAATTTTATAAGCAGGTATTTTTAGAACAAAACGGTGAAGATGCGAATGAATTTGTACAACGCTGTATCGCGTTTGATAAGAAGCACAAGCAACAATACATGAGTATGCCAGAGGAGCTTGCAGCTCGTTGTTTTGAAGCATGTATAAACCAGCATCAAACAATCAAAAACAGTTTCTTAGTCAGCGGGTTAAGTAATAATAGTTTAATTTATCCTGAGTTAAAGCACACATTACACGCCAATGAAGCACTTAACCATTATTTTCAACTATTAGGTTATGTGCTTCATCAACAAACATAGTAATCGTTTCTAAAAATCAGAATTACTATTTATCATCACTGATACGACTTGCCACCGCGCTATTCTGATCTTTATATTTGGCATCAACACGGGTGTTATACGGGTTTTCACATGGACCGGTGAGCGTTTCAAAGCTCATTGCACCAATCTTCATCATGGGTCTAAGTGCAAGTGGCAGTTTACCCGAGTTATAAAACTCTAAAACAATATTACCACTCCAACCAGGGTCAATTCTGTGTGCGGTTACATGCACCATTAAACCTAAACGTGCCAGCGACGAACGCCCATCTAACCAGCCAACGATGTCTGCAGGCAGGGTTACTTTTTCATAGGTTATTGCTAATGCAAGCTCGCCGGGGTGTAAAAAGAATGCTTCGCCTTCATCTAGTACAATTTCGTCGCTCATAATTGATTCTAAGGCTTTATTAAGCTGATCTTTTGGACCACTTAAGTCAACAAAAGCGGCATTATGGGCATGAAAAGTTCTAAACTTATTACCTAAGCGAAGATCAGCGGTAACCCCTGAAATCATTTCACTGGTCGGGGCGGGCTCAATAACAATGCGCCCGTCGTTTAAATATTCTTTTATATGTGTATCTGAAAGTCTCATTTTTAATCTTCCGTAATCACAACTTCAATCGCGTTGTGATGTTGTTGATAATAAAGCGTACTGGCGATGAGCCGTGCGGCTGCACTGTAAGTTTCACTTATAGCTGCATTTGCATCATTGGCAATCAATTTACCTTGTTCAGAGGATTCTCTGATATTAATCGCAAGCGGAATATGTGAAAGCACAGGAACACCATGCTTCAAGGCTAATTTTTGTGCGCCATCTTTACCGAATACATGATTAGCTTCACCGCAATGCCCGCAAATGTAATGGCTCATATTTTCAATTAAACCAAGCACTGGCACGTTTACTTTATTAAACATAGCAATGCCTTTTTGCGCATCTGCCAACGCTAAGTCTTGTGGCGTTGTAACAATTACAGTGCCACTGGCAGGTACTTTTTGGCTCATGGTTAATTGAATATCGCCAGTGCCTGGGGGCATATCGACGATTAAGTAATCAAGCTCACCCCAATCGGTTTCATTTAATAGCTGACTAAGCGCGCCTGAGGCCATAGGGCCGCGCCATACAGTTGCATCGTCGCTAGGCACTAAAAAGCCTATAGATTGCGCTTTAATACCGCTGGCATCAAATGGTTGTAATTGTTTGTTGTCTTTAGTGACAGGCTCACTGCCTACCAAACCTAACAACATAGGAATAGACGGACCATAAATGTCGGCATCTAAAATGCCTACTTTAGCGCCCTCGTTTTTAAGCGAACCGGCAAGATTTACAGCCGTAGTAGATTTGCCTACCCCGCCTTTGCCTGAGGCAACTAAAATAATGTGCTTTATGGCTTTAAATTTCGCAGGCTCTTTAAGTGCCACAACCGCACTTACATTTACCTCGATTTTAAGTCGCTCAGCTAAAAAATTAGCAACATGCGGCATTTCAGATTGCGCGGCAAAAGGAAGAGTGAGTTTAACAATAATTGATTTATCGGTGTTTTGAGTAATATCAGCAATAAAATCTTGCTCAATACCCACAGCAAAAGCGGCACTGCGATAGGCCGCTAAAGCAGAAATAATCGGTTGTTTTTGCACCGATTTAGCAGAGAATAGTTTCGACAGTCCAAACATAGCAATAAAATAGCGTTTCTTTGATGAAAAGTGCCACGGAATTATGTAACATTCAGGGCATTAACACCAGTCAATTAGTAAATATCAATAAGCAGTGTACTCTGTTACTACCGCGCTTATCGATAATGTAATAATTTTCATCTGTTCCTAGCTAGGAACGCTTAATTTGGAATGATTATGGCACAGCGAAAGATCCTGATTACTAGCGCATTACCTTATGCCAATGGCCCTACCCATTTGGGGCATTTATTAGAGTATATTCAAACTGATATTTGGTCGCGTTTTCAAAAACTACAAGGCCACGAAGCATACTACGTGTGCGCCGATGATGCTCATGGCACACCTATTATGCTTAATGCGCAAAAGCAAGGGATCACGCCAGAGGAAATGGTTAAAAACGTTAGCATAGAACGCCAACGAGATTTTGCTGATTTTAATATCAAATTTGATAATTACCACAGCACTCACAGCCAAGAAAATAAAGAATTTAGTGAGCTTATTTATAACCGCCTTAACGATGCCGGTCATATTAAAAAGCACACTATTTCTCAGTTATTCGATCCAGAAAAAGGTATTTTTCTGCCAGACCGCTTTGTTACTGGCACCTGCCCTACCTGTAAATCAGAAGATCAAAATGGTGATAGCTGTGATGCCTGTGGCGCAACTTATAGCCCAACAGAGCTAATCAACCCACGCTCTGTCATGTCGGGTGCTGAGCCTATTTTAAAAGATTCTGAGCATTACTTTTTTGACTTACCAGCCTTTGAAGGCATGCTTAAAGAATGGCTACACTCAGGCACAATCCAGCAAGAAATGGCGAACAAGCTAGATGAGTGGTTTGCCGATGGTTTGCAGCAGTGGGACATAAGCCGTGATGCACCTTATTTTGGTTTTGAAATTCCAAACGCACCAGGTAAATATTTTTACGTATGGCTAGATGCGCCTATTGGTTATATGGCGAGCTTTAAGAACTTATGTGACAAACAAGGCATCGACTTTGATGCGTTTTGGCAAGAAGGGTCTGACGCTGAGCTTTATCATTTTATTGGTAAAGACATTATCTATTTCCACAGCCTGTTTTGGCCTGCGATGTTAGAAGGCGCTCAATTTAGAAAGCCTACTAACGTATTTGCTCATGGATTTGTTACGGTTAATGGCGCGAAAATGTCTAAATCAAAAGGCACGTTTATTAAAGCGCGTACTTATTTAGATAACCTAGATCCTGAATTTTTACGTTATTACTACGCAGCTAAACTTAATAGTGGTATTACTGATTTAGACTTAAACCTAGAAGATTTTGCACAGCGTGTAAATTCAGACTTAGTGGGTAAAGTAGTTAATATTGCGAGCCGTTGTGCTGGCTTTATTACTAAAAAGTTTGACGGTAAGTTAAGCGACACAATTATGGAACCACAGCTGCTTGCTGAATTCCAAAACGCCTCAGCCACTATTACTGAACATTACGAAAATCGTGAATACAGCCGCGCAATCCGTGAAATTATGGCGCTTGCTGATAAAGCAAATCAATTTATTGATAATGCTGCGCCTTGGGTGCTTATTAAAGACGAGTCTAAGCAAGAAGAAGCGCATCAGGTATGTTCGTTAGGACTTAACCTATTTCGCGTGCTGATCACTTACTTGAAGCCTGTACTGCCTGGTATGGCGACAAATGTTGAAGCCTTTTTAAATGATGAGCTTACATGGCAAGGTGTGCAAACTGCACTAATAAGCCACCCTATCAATAAATTTAAGCCGTTAATGCAACGTGTTGAAATGGACAAAGTGAATAAAATGGTTGAAGAATCAAAAGAAAGCTTAATCGCTGAAAAAGACAAAATCGATCCTAATAGCCCACTGGCAAAAGAGCCTATCGCAGCTGAGATTGAATTTGATGACTTTGCAAAAGTAGATTTACGCGTTGCTAAAATTGCTAAAGCAGAGCACGTAGAAGGTGCTGACAAACTGCTTAAGTTAACTCTTGATTTAGGCGGCGAAACACGCCAAGTATTTGCAGGCATTAAATCAGCCTACGCACCAGAAGACATCGAAGGAAAGCTAACCGTGATGGTTGCTAACCTTAAACCACGTAAAATGCGCTTTGGAATGTCTGAAGGCATGGTACTTGCCGCAGGCCCGGGCGGTAAAGAAATATACATTCTTAACCCAGACGATGGTTCAGAGCCTGGTATGCGAGTAATGTAAACTCTGCGCTAGTTTAAAAAAGCCGCTAAATATTTAGCGGCTTTTTTATTGTTGACGTTATTTAGCTAAGGCGACTACTTTTGCCAAATGAATCACTAAGCATTGGGAGCTAATATAGATAAACCAATTTATATAGCGCACCTGAGGATAAAAACCTTGCCCTTGGTTACCATAAATCCAAAAAGCACCAATAATGGCATCGGCCAATGCAGCAAGGAAAAGCCCTAAGCTCACCCACATTATTGATTTGGGCGCATGAAACCCACCATAAGCAATAACCAACATAAGGCCCATAAGCGCCACGGCAGTTACCACCACACTATAAACGCCGGTCATAGCTAAAATAGGTATACCAGCCCCATCAAGGTACATAGTAGCGAGCGACGTAGCACTTATCACCAGTACAACAAGCATAAAAAGTATGCTTTTTAATTGCGATATAGCTTGCTGCCTTTTATAGGCCAACACACAGGCTAAAAATAAAAGGCTATAGCCAGGTGCAAAAAATAAAATTGAATCAATTAAGTAGTCATGCTTTATTAACGTTGCATAGCGATGATAGTGCTGGGATAGGTTAAAGTTAATCACATCCCCTACTGTGCACAGCATTAAAGCTGCGCTACATAGAACCGCTATAAAGCGTAACTGCTTATCTTTAAACTGATGAAATACCCAAGCAGAAATTGCCACACTATTAAACATCAGCAAACACAGCGAGCTCACTGTTAAGAACAATAAAATTTCTTTATTGTTAGGTGTAAAAAGTCCTATCAACATCACAACCAAAGCGCATAGCCAAGCAATAAAAGAAATAACTTGATGAGGGTGTTTTATAGTTATGTAATTGATTGCACTATCCAAGTTTGAAATTCATAAATTTAATTTAGCAAATTATTATCGCTTAGGGTTTATTTTTTTATGCCCCGTTTGCATTTCTTTTTGTGTTTTTAGCCGACATTGTGCCAACTGCTCAAGTCGAATAGCTTTAATTGCCGCCAAGGGGTCATCAGCACTAAGTCCACCAGCATCATAGGTGTTTTGTTGATTTATTACTTTATTATCATCTTGTTTAGTATACATATTATTCTCACTTGGGACCGTTTATCGATTTTAGCCACGGTACATCGAATAAAAAAGTGCTGAAACACTGTACGATTTAGTTGAAAAATACCTGACACTCTATATATTAGTAGTTACTAATATTAAGGGGTGTATTATGCGCATTATTTTACTTTTTTCCAGTTTATTTATTTCATCCGCTGCTTTTGCTAACAATGTTGACGATGCGCGCAAAACTATTAAGGCATTTTCAACTGATTTAAAACAGATACTGGTTAGCACCATGCAACAAAATGGACCTATAGCGGCGATTAATGTATGTAATACAGCCGCACCCGCTATCACTTCACAACACAGCAATAGTGCATGGCAAATTAGCCGCAGTGCGTTAAAAACACGTAACCCAGATAATCAACCCGATGAATGGTTAAGAAATGTTTTATTAAACTTTGAACAACGTAAGCTCAATGGCGAGCCTATAGCAAAAATAGAACACCAAACACAAAGGTCAGATGGCTGGTATTTTATAAAAGCGATCCCCACTCAAAAGGCGTGTTTAGCATGTCATGGCAGTGACATTGCCCCCGCAGTTTCTAAAAAAATAGCGACTTTATACCCTAATGATCAGGCAACTGATTTTAAACTGGGTGACATTCGTGGCGCATTTGTAGTTAAAAAAGCCGATTAAAAAGCACCAACAGTAATTACGTCATTAAGCATTAGCTGCGTTTCGTTTTCTTTGGGCAACATATAAAGTATACGGCAACATTACGAGCTGATTTAATATGATAGCTAATATCAGCGCAAACAATAATGCACTGGTGGTTAAAGGGATCCCTAACTTAAAGTTATTGAGTGTATTTTGTAATCTTTCAAAACGATCAGGGGAGAATATATACAGCAATTTTTGCACTAAATTACCTTGCTCAAATAGCTTCATACCTTGATTTAAGTCTGCGAATAGCATCAAGGTTTGCTGTTTTTGTTCTGCATCGGCTCTAACACTCGGTTCCGTGTTTTCTAAATGACGGTTTATCATTGCTTGTGTGCTAGAAAATTTATATTGCTTTGCTGTATCTGCATAGCCATCAACTTGCCACTTGGTCGCATGATACAAGCCCGCTAAATGTTGTTGGTAATGATCACTTAGCTGCGGTAGTTGCAATGCAATAATAAAAGCGCAAGCAAATATTAATTTATCGAACATGTTAACGATCATCATAATCCTTTGTGCTGCTCTAATTTAAACAGATAGATGGTGTTACTATGCTATACCATTTACTTAGTTAAGTGACTTACTTTTATGTAGATAAATTTTATCGAGAGAAAGGTAAATAGTTATTTCAAGCTCGTAAATAATAATCCTTAACGTGATAAATGGTAGTATAAGTATGATTTCAATACCAAAGCGCTAAGTTTTTATTGATCACCTTAATGTTTACCTGTTGCTAAAATAGCAACATTTCTGTAGATAAAACCCCGTGAATAGCTGAAATACTTACTAGAACGAGCATAAAGTATTAATACCTAATTCTAAATGCCCTCTTTAATACTAGTGATTTTTACACTATATTAAAAGATAATTAAGCGTCTGTTAATATTGAGAAAGAGTTTGTGGAAGCGAATAAAAATAATACCACTGTTGAAGAGAAAGCAACTGAAGATCAAAAAAAGTTTTTCCTCGATTTACTTCCAGGGAAATTAATTGATATACAATTTAACAACCCTATTCAGGTTCGCTTTAAACTCACTTTAATCGGCTACGACACCGGTAAATATTTAATATTAAAATACCCTGCTCAAGCAGGTAAAAACGACTACAGCGATATTTTAGTTGAAGGTAATGGCGCCATTGTTCGTTATATCATCGAAGATGAGCGCGGTGAATGTGTGGCTTTTTCTACCAGTATATTAGCGATTTCATTTCGCCCTGAACGGTTAATTTATCTAGCGTACCCTAAAAAAATCGAAAGCCGTCAATTACGTGAAACTAGCAGACTACCGACTCATATTCCAGCTAAAATAAGTTTACACAAAGGTGATATAGACGCCGATAATAAGAGCTTATTGCATGGGTTAATCATTGATATTTCACCCAGTGGCTGCCGTTTTGCGATACATGTAAGCTCTGGATTTGTAGCGCTAAAAAAACGCCAAGTATTTGTGCATATTTTGTCACCGATAGACAATAAGTCTGTCATAGTCACGTCCTATATCAGAAATAATCAAATGAAGGGGAATCGCCTTAGTGTTGGTATCGAGTTCGATGCATCAGAGCAAACTAAGCTAAATGAGCTACTCGAAGCGTATTCAATTGATATAGACTAGAAAAATCACAACGAATTAAGGCTAACACCTTATGGTTAGCCTTGCTAACAGCAGTTCTATTACTCTAAAGGTTTTAAAAATCTCTCTGTTCTAGGTAAATAATAGTTATCGTAATCAAGCGATACAATCACACGCTCGGCTTTACCTAGTAATTCATCACGTGGGATAAGCCCTATTACTCTAGAATCAGCACTATTATCACGGTTATCACCCATGGCTAAATAGTAGTGTTCAGGAATTGTTATTTCATCAAAGCTCGATAAACGTGATGGTGTATTACTAACGCGGATTGAATGCTTATAACCATTTAAGTTTTCTATTTTATCTGAA
The DNA here is from genome assembly GCF_048401115.1 of Pseudoalteromonas sp. US3C1013. Taxonomy (GTDB): domain Bacteria; phylum Pseudomonadota; class Gammaproteobacteria; order Enterobacterales; family Alteromonadaceae; genus Pseudoalteromonas; species Pseudoalteromonas undina. Next base: position 1,674,337 of record NZ_CP183075.1, read on the forward strand.
GCAGTCGTATTACTTTGCAAATGTGTGTAATTAAGCTTTTCGCCGTTGATTATGAGTTCATTATTTTCAAGTACAATAGTATCTCCAGGTACACCTATTACTCGCTTAATCAAACGGTTATCCGCTACTTTCGAGTCAAATACAATAATATCGCCAGTTTGTGGGTCCCCCATTCTCAACAGGGATACATGCGTGAATGGTATACGTAAATCATACGCCATTTTATCGGTAAGGATTCGGTCGCCTTCTTCAATAGTCGGTTTCATAGAACCTGTTGGTACTTCATACCAATCGGCGACGGCACTTCGAAACACACTCATTAAAATAATGAATACAATTAAAGAACGATTATTTTTCCAAAATTTATAAAGTCGCTTCATGTTTTGTCTCTGCTATGGGTTAAGTATTTATTTGACTGTATAAACGCAGAGCCGTTCAAAGGAGTGTGTAACAAAACATGTTTAATGATAGAGACATGCATAAAACATGTCTCTAAAGGTGGTTTACTGCTGATTTAACTTGTCTTTCGCTTCTTGTACTTTTGCAAAATCAAGACCTAATTCATCAGTGGCTTCTTTAATCAAATGCGGTTGAGTCATCACCACAGCCATTAGTTGCTGAAGCTTTTCAGGTGGTATACCCAGCTCTTGCACTAATGCCATGGCCATCATTGGGTTTTGGGTAAATGCTTCAAACAACGCAGCTACTTTTTCATCACTAACGTTGTGCTCTTTTAATATTGCAATAATTGGATTCATTATTTGCCTTAATATTTTATAGTGTTCACTAAATTATATGGGCGCACAGCCTAATTAACAATATTAATCCCGCTGTGCTTGCTTATATCATTCAACCAGTAGCACAACTTTACCTGAGTTTTCATTACCCTCTAAAATGGCATGAGCCTCACTGGCTTGCTGCCATGACATGGTTTTATAAATATTAAAGTCATAGTTCTGATTGGCAATATCATCATAAAAACGCGCGACAAAGGCATCTCTCAGAGCCCGTTTAAACTCAATACTGCGATTACGTAGCGTTGATGCATGAAACGAAATCCGCTTTTGTAATAAACGTGCAAAGTCTACCTCTGCAAAGCGCCCGTCTAAAAATGCCAGCATAATAATCTGACAATCCATCGCGGCCACTATAGCATTTTTATTTAAATAGCTACCAGAAACAGGGTCAACAATTGCGTTTGCAGTTAGCTTATTTGATTTCATATACTCAACAAAATCAGTGGTTTTATAATTAATTACGTGGTCAGCACCCAACCTTTTAGCATGTTCACACTTTTCATCCGAACCCGCGGTAATCACTACTTGTGCACCAGCACTTTTTGCCATTTGAATAGCAGCCCCACCAACACCACTGGCACCGGCATGAATAAGCGCCGTTTGCCCTGATTGTAACTTGCCTAATTCAAATAGCGCACCAAAGGCTGTTAAATACACTTCGCTTATAGCGGCACCTTGCGCCATAGAGATATGATCGGGCAATATCATTAACTGCTGCGCATCTACTGCGACGTATTCACTGTAAGCGCCACCAGCACATAAAGTAAAAATACGCTTACCGAGCCATTTAGGGTCTACCTCACTGCCAAGCTCACACACGGTGCCTGCACACTCAAGTCCTAAAATAGGGCTATCCCCTTCAGGAGCAGGATACTTACCTTGACGCTGCATACAATCAGCGCGGTTAACCCCAATCGCTGCCACTTTTACTAGCACTTCATTGTTATTAACCTTTGGTTTATCGGTTTTCGAAAACGCTAACTGCTGCTCATGATGTGAAATGTACTGCATAAGTCTCCTTGTATTGGGTTTATTTGATTTTTCGCCACACTTCGGCTTCAACTAGCTGGCCATTTTCTGTAAGAGAATGATGCCACAAATTCCCTTCAACTTTATAATCAAAAGCCATGGTTTTACCCATCAATGATGCAATATTGCCATACTCAAAGGTTTCAATAAATTGCCCATCGGTTAATTGGTACTGGCCACCACCAGCATAACTAAATTGGCCATTTTTTTCTGTGATATAGCTAAAGTGTGTTGCTGTTACTAATTTGATTGAAGTTATCTCTGGGGCTTTAGCGCTGACAAACCCATCTTCTACCGCGTATTTTCCTTGAACAAACTCCCACGTACCTAATAGGGGATTGGCAAATACAGAGTATGGCAATAAAACTAAGCAAGCGAATATAGTAAATTTCATCATAATCCTTATCGTGTTAACTGTGCCTGAAGAAACCAACTCAGCGTTAATTTACTGACATAGTATTAAAACGCCAACTTTGCTTATAAGGGTATACATCTGGAAGCTGGCCTTGCTCAATTCCTTGCTGGATCATTTGCCAGTACTTTGCCGTAAATAAATCACTATGGTAATGATTAAAGTGGTTAAACGCACTGTTACTGGCACTAAAAAACACTTTAAATTGACTGGGAAATATATCATTTTGGTCAATATCAAAATAGCTGTGTGAGCTTAATTCTTCTAACGCGTTTTGTGTATTTGGCACGTCTCTAAAATTGCAATCGGTGAGAGGGCAAATTTCATCATAATCATAAAATACTATTCGCCCCCAACGTGTTACGCCGAAGTTTTTCATCAGCATGTCACCAGCAAAAATATTTGCACTGGCAAGCTCTTTTATCGCTTTACCATAATCAAGCATCACTTGCTGAAGTGATTTACTATTACATTGATTGATATACAGGTTGAGCGGTGTCATTTTTCGCTCAACGTAAACATGCTTTAGTATTAAGGCTTTGCCGGAAATGACTAAGCTATCGCCAATGTGTTTTTTCATTTCTATTAGCAGTTCATCACTAAAACGGCTTAAGTCAAATGCAAGGTATCTAAACTCATGAGTGTCAACTAATCGCCCTACTCTGTCAGCTTGTTTTACAAAGTTATATTTATCTTTTACTTGTTGTTTAGTTGCTGTTTTTGGGGCACTAAACTTATCTTTTATTACCTTGTATACATAATCTAGGCCGTCAATGGTAAAAACTAGCATCACCATACCCGGAGTCCCTGGCGCTAGATGATACGTGTATTCCTCGGGACTACTTTTAGTCGTATCTACCTTATAACGATAAAACTCGGTTTTGGCATGTTTGATGAAACCAATCGCATTGAATAATTCAAAACGTTGTTTGTGAGGCATTAACACACTGAGGTAGTCAACATAACGGGCAGGTTGGTCGGTATCTACCATAAAATAGGTACGTGCGAAGCCAAATAATAAGCTTAGTTGATCAGCCCCCATCATTACAGCATCAATTGTAAGCCCGTCAGAGGTATTTAAAATTGCAATTGCAAAAGGCATGTTATCGCCATTTTTGGCAATACATCGCCCTATGACATAACACGCCTTATTGCGATAAAAATGCGAGTTAGCATATTCGATATAACCATCATTTAAGTTTATTAATTCGTATACTTGTCGACATTGCTGCTGAGCACCTTGCGTTAACGTTGCTTGTAACTTAGTTAAATCACTACTTAAATCTTTAAAGGGGACTCTAAACACTTGCTCATTTAATAAGGCTTTAATTGCCTGATCAAACCCTTCTTTTAAGGAGATACGACTTACAAGCGCTTCATAAGAGCGCGGCTGCCCTCGGTATTTTGCTTTTAATACAAATAAGTGAACTGTGCGAATTTTTTTATCATCCCAAATAGCGCCAAAAGTAGAATTAAAAAATGTATGCGCAATGGGCTGGTTTTCATGCTCTTTTACCATCTCACCATAAATATTTTTTGCCCGCTGCCATGTTTGAGGGCAATCCAATTCATCATAAGCAATCACTCTAACGGCTTCACTTACTTGCTTTACTAAGCGCTCATACACTTGTAAGCGCTCTCGCATTGCTGCTTGCACCTCATGATACTGGCGTTGTTCAAAGCGACTTTGTGCCCCTAAGGTGATATTTAAAAATTGTGCAAACATAGCCTCAAAGCCTGCAAATATCGCTCGGGCTAACTTAGTGGCGACCACGGTTTGTACCGGATTATGTTGAGAGGTTAATGACGTGCTTGGCATGATTTAGGCGCTTCTATTTTTAGCAATTATGCTGATTATTTTTTATTAGAGGTTTACACCTTAGCAAGCACACTTTAATTTAGGTAATTAATACAGCAAATAAATAAAATTGATCATATGAATATAAGAAATGTCGACCTCAATTTACTCGTCTATTTAAATGTATTAATAGATGAAAAAAGCGTATCAAAAGCAGCTAATAAGCTTGCTTTAACTCAACCAGCGATGAGTAATGCGTTAAAACGTTTAAGAGATTTATTTGATGATCCTTTGCTGGTACGAGCTGCGGGCTCTATGACTCCCACAGCCAAAGCACTGTCACTCAAACCTGAAATTGAAGCGCTGCTTAAAATGGCAGAGGAGATCACTCAGCCAAGTGAGCATTTTAACCCAGCAACTGCACAGGTTACATTTCGTATCATGGCAAACGATTATTTAGAATCGACTCTAATTGCCCCCTTTATTTGCGAGCAACTAGCTAAAAACCCGGGCATTGACTTTGATGTGCTCAGTCCCAGTGATGTAAATTTACAAGATATGGAAAAAGGGACTATCGATTTGGCAATAAATCGTTTTAATGGTCTGCCGCGCTCTTTTCATCAAGCGACTGTATGGCGAGATAATTATTGTTGTTTAACCCACCCAAAAAATGATTTTTTAACGCATGCTAACTTAAATCAATACCTACAAAGCGAACATATATGGGTTAACCGCGCAGGCTGGGGGCCTGAGCCCGCAGTGACCAATAAGTCAGGAAAACAAAAATTAGGCTGGGTAGATGAAGCTTTGTGGCAATTAGAACAAACCCGTAAAATACGCGTATTTACTCGCCATTACATGATTGCCAGCTTACTGTGTCAATCTGAGCAACTCATAGCTACGCTGCCGCGTCGTCAAGCAAAGCTATTAACCAGTCATACTAATTTAGTGATTAGCCCAGTACCATTTCAGGTCGTCCCTATAGAAGTAAAAATGATTTGGAGCCCGTTATTACACCACACACCAGCGCATCAATGGCTTAGACGTGAGTTATTAGCGTTCGCAAATACAGTGGTTGATAGATAACACATTAAAATATTGATTAAATCAATATCAATTATTGAAAACAACAATTTCATTAATATTATACTTAGCGCTACAGTGAAGTTAAGCCAACAAACTAAGAGTAATAATTATGCAAACATCAGCAAGCTTCACACAACAAGACGGGTTATTCATTGATGCAAATTTACATCACTTCATTGAACAACAATTATGCCCAAATACGCCGCTTGAGACGGGTCACGTTTACCAGTCACTTGCCACATTAGTTGATGAATTCGGCTGTAAATGTCGTAAAAATAAACATCAAGAAAACGATACTCTTGACGTAAACACTTTATTGAGTGCCTATCAACGTAAAAGCCACCCTCATTGCCATGTTGATGCACAAACAACTGAAGCCGTATTAGATGAATACTGCTGTCAAGTACCTGCCATTATTGTAGTTGCGTTAATGGACACGCTCAGTGGCACTGTATGTGACGAGCCAAGTGCACATGAGCTTTATCACAGAGCAGCAGAGCTAACAGAGCGTCCATGTGTTCATCGTCAAGCAGCCACTAACGCTTCAGCAGCTTAACAATGCAGTCGTTTAAAAGTGCTCGATAACCTTACTAGCAAATTGTTTGCAGCTTAAGGTTGTCGAGTTATGATTTGAATGAGCCAAATCAAAAGTTACCTGCCCACTGGCAAATGTAGTTTCTAAGGCGTTTTCGATTAAACATGCCGCTTCAACCCATCCCATATACTTAAGCATTAACACTGCACTTAATATGCTACTGCTCGGGTTTGCCTTATCTTGACCAGCTATTCGCTCGAACGTGCCATGTGTCGGCTCAAAAAAAGCCACCTCAGTATTTAAATTGGCGGCAGGCATAATCCCTACCCCCCCAACCTGTGCACTGAGCATATCGGCTAAAAAGTCACCATTTTGATTTGTAGTAGCCACCACATCAAATTGCGCAGGATCCATCAAGCATTGCTGCAACATATTATCGGCAATCACTTCTTTAATAATCAAGGGGGGTAAATTGGTTCGTTGTATTTCAAGCCAACGCCCATTTTCATGTTCTTTGGCATTATATTCTTGTTTTGCAAGCGCAAAGCCCCAGCGTTTAAACGCCCCATCGGTAAATTTAAGAACATTACCTTTGTGTACTAACGTAAGTGACTCTCTCTCATTTTTAAGGGAATAATTAATGGCAAAGCGTATTAATCGCTCTGACCCTTCTTTAGATATATTTTTAATCCCTATACCACACTCTTGAGCGAAACGAAGACGGGTTACGCCCATTTCTTCACACAAAAAATCGAGCACTTTTTCACTTTCAACACTCCCCGCCTGCCATTCAATTCCTGAATATACGTCTTCACTGCTATCGCGCAACACAGTAATATTAGTGGTAAAAGGGTTTTTTAATGGCGTGGGTAAAGCACTAAAGCCTTTTATAGTGCGCATATTAACAAATAAATCCATTTCATGGCGAAGCGCAACATTAAGAGAGCGAAACCCGCCGCCTAAAGGTGTGGTTAGCGGCCCTTTTATAGCAATTTTGCATTCACGTACCGCATTAATGGTTTCTTGAGGGAACCAGTCACCATCATAAAGCTTGGCCGCTTGTTCACCATTATACACCTGCATCCAATGTATCTTACGTTCCTTGCCATAACAATGCTCTATGGCAGCATCCACTACTTGACGCATTACTGGCATCACATCTAAACCAACCCCATCACCGTCAATATAGGCAATAATAGGTTGTTCGGGTATATGCCACTGTCCTTGATCATCAATGTGAATATTGTCGCCATTGTCTGGCACCTTAATATGTTGATACTGCATACGTCCTCCTACAAGAGAATATATTTAAGCATGCATAACCCTACTTGTCTTCATAACAAAGCGTATAGCGGTTATTCAACGATAAAATGTAAAATTTAAGGTGCTTTTTTAACGGTTAAAATAACGTCAATCGCATTGAGTAGAGCCTCAACTTGTTGTATGTCGAAAGCGTCAGGTGAAGACTTTAAGTTTGTTTCAAAATCAACAGCCTGTTTATACAAAGCTTTGCATTCAAACATTCCAGCCGTTCCTTTGATCATATGCACGCTGCGTGCAAAACCCGTTATATCACCCTGCTTAAATTGAGACACTAACGTGTCTTTTTGTTTATTTAACCCTTTAATATATTCCTGCTTGAGTAGTGCAAACTCCTCATCGGGTAGCTTAATGTTCTCGCATATATCAATATCAAGATAACTTGCAATTTTACTACTAAAACAGCTTCTATCTATAGGTTTGGCAATATGATCAGTAAAACCTTGTTTTAAATAGCGATCAATTTCATGCTTCATCGTGTTAGCAGTGAGCGCCACAATGGGTGTTGTTACCCCTGTTGCTTGTATAATCTTAATTGCTTGCTCACCATCCATAATTGGCATTTGAATATCTAATAAAATTAAGTCGAAGCTTTCATCCATCGCTGCTTGCGCTGCATCTCGACCATTTTCAACGGCGACAACGGTTAACCCCATCCGCTCTAAAATTCGCTTAATAAGCTGACGATTTTCTGGATGGTCTTCAGCCACAAGTACTCTACCCACTAAATTTCGCTGACTATTATTTAAAAATAGCTCTTTGGTTTGTGGTTTACGTATATCGTCAAATGCGTTAACCCATTGTGTATGTTCAGTTGTATTTAACTCCATAGTAAAGCAAAACTCGCTACCCCTACCTACCACAGAAAATACAGTAATATCGCCATTTAGTTTATTTGCTAAGCTTTTTGATATATTTAAGCCAAGTCCAGTACCACCGTATTTACGAGAAATTGACGAGTCAGCTTGGTGAAAGGGAGTAAATAGGTCTTTTTGCTCGCTTTCGGTCATACCAATACCGGTGTCTTCAACTTTAATTATTAGTTGCTTTTGATTGCAACTCACCGTCAGCATTATGTAGCCCTGGGTAGTAAATTTAAGTGCATTGGTTGCTAAATTTAATAATATTTGCCTAAGTCGAGTTGGATCTGAGACTATCCAATCTGGTAATGGAAATTGATAATCAACTTTGAATTTTAAGCCTTTATCGCGGATTTGCTTTCCTAGTAATGATTCAATTTCAGCAATAGTGGCAAACAAATCCGTTTCAACTAATTCTATCTCTAAACGGTTAGCCTCAATTTTCGACATATCCAAAATATCGTTAATTAGCCCAAGTACATGACGACTGTTTTGCAAAATCACCCTGATCCCATGATTTCTTTCATGAGGCTGTATATCACCTAAAATTATCCCATCAGCATAACCAATAATGGATGTCATTGGGGTGCGGATCTCATGGCTCATGTTAGCTAAAAATCGACTTTTAGCTTCACTTGCATCACGAAGCTCTTCCGCCAATTGTTGTAACTCTTGGGTACGCAGTTCGACCTTGTGTTCCAAATTTTTAGTCAGTTCAACATTCTGATGATGCAAAATACTGAATTTATTTGCGACAGCAAAAGCAAGTAATACTGCATCGAGCGCTGTGCCAATAAGTCCAAGTAAATAGAGATCCATTTTTATTGGCTCAATAAGTCCTAGATTAGTTAAATTGCCAACCATATTAGGAATGGCCATAGCCAAATAGGCGAGAACAAAATAGCGAGCCGGCTTAAAGCCACTGATCCAGCTTCGTATACCAACAACCATACCTAAAGATAAAGTTGCCCCTGTCACTAAAGTGGCCCAAATAAAGCCAAAACCAGGCCAAACCATTGCAAAAGGTGCGCCTGCTGTGGCAACAATGCCTAAGTAGATTGATAATCGAGATAACTTAGGAGACGTGTCTTTTAATTTAAGTAAGCTGTTAAAAAATAAAATATTTGTGATGGGAATTAAAGTAAAACCTAACCAATGAAAATGGGCATTGTAAAAACCAAAAATTTGATCCGGTATATGAAAAAACTGACTCCAAGCCAACACCCAGCATGCTGTGAACATGGCGTAGTACAAATGGGTTTTATCTCTATCCCCCAAGTAAATAAGAAAATTGTATAAACCTAACGCAATACCAACCCCAAAGCACAGCAACATAATCATGTTGTCTGAGGTTTTTCTTACAAAAAAATCGTCATAAGATGAAAGCACTAATTTTGGTGGAGTATAAAAATATTCACTTTGAAATTTTGCAATTAATACGTAAGAACGATTAGGCGCCAGCTTAACTTTATTCCCATAATGAAATGCAAACTCATTTGGGTAAAGCCCCCCAGTGACATACTGCTTTATTGGTTCATCAAAGTTCGATATATCATAAATCCGGGTTTCGATTTTTGAAAGTAACGTGTTATACGGATAGAGCACCAGTTCATCTAAGTCTGTTTTATTTTCAAGTGCTATGACAAACCAAAAACTACCACCAAAAAACGATGTTCTTGATTGTGGTTGTTTATCTTCAAGCCACATTTCTATTTCACTGTGGTTACGGGGAAAAGTACCACTCGTTACCTGAAATACATGACCCTGACCGAGCAAATCAGTATCTTGTTGTTTTAAAGTATAAACAATAGGAGCGAGTGTATCTGCCGGCGCTAAATTGCTAAAGCACAAAAATACACAATATAAAAATAGCTTTAGAACTGCCTTCATTGGCATACTTCGCACCTTAATTTAAAGACTAAAATTAAAACTGATAACTAACATCTAAACCAAAACGCCTGCCTTCACCTTTAAAGTCTTCAAGCATGCCAAGGAAAGAGCTTAAATCAAATTTTAAGTGACTATATTGCGTACCAAAGAGGTTTTTCCCCCAAATAGCAATCGCCCAGTTATCATGTTGATAATGTATGTTTGCATTAAAAATACTATAGCCATCTTGCATAGCATAAGGGTTTTGATTCTGATCAAAATAGTAGTCGGATTGATAATCAACTAATAATTGCGTTGTAAGTGGGTGATTAGCCAGCACGTGCGTGTATTCAATGCTTGCACTGAGGTTCCATTTTGAGGTAAACGGCAAGCGATTATCTGATAATGCGTTACCTAAAGGATCAACATATTCTTCAAACTCTGCATGGGGTATATAACCCATAGCAAACTTAACATTCAAATCATCGGTCAGCCAATACTCAAAATCAGCCTCTAGGCCATATATAATCGAATCTGCCACATTTTCTAATAATTGAATAGGCGGGCTCTGATCAGATACTGAAGGCTGATTCATAAACACCTGTTGGTCATTATAATCATAATAAAATGCAGCCCAATTAAATCGCATGCCCAACTGTGGCCACCAAGACTTTAAGCCAATTTCATGTGAGTTCAATCGTTCTTTTTGATAATCAGCAAGCTTTGCTTGTTCAACCGATGATAAAAACCCACCGTTATAGCCTCCGCTTTTTGCGCCATTAGCAAATCGATAATAGGCATAGGTTGCATCATCCAGCTTAACGTTCACAGCCAACTGACCAGAGATGCCATTATCTGATTGCTCTCCCTGAACACGATAAAATGGCACCTTAACTCCGGTTAAATCGTTAGGGTCTAAAATAATATTAAGCTGGGATGTTGAGTCGTAATCTAAAGACTCATAAGAATAACGAAGCCCAGCGGTAATTAGCCAATCTTGGTTTAATTGATAGTCAAGTTGGGTAAACGCTGCAATGCTCTTTGTTTTTATCCTATTATCATAGAAAAAAGTAGCGGTTAAATCTGTCGCTAAAATGCCTCGATAATCTCGTAAAATATCATTTACATTGTCTTGAATAATAGACTCATCAGCATAATAAATTCCCGTTGTAAGAAAATGCTCTGCGAGCTGAGATTGCAACCGAAACTCTTGCGTTACTAAATCAGTATTTAAACCTAAATTACCTTCACATAACCGTGCTGGAGAGCCATCACAGTTAAAGGCATGATCACGCTTTAACTTGTTATAGCTAGTTAGTGAAATAAGCTCATTGTGTGTATCCAATTGCCAATTAACATGGGCACTAACCCCCTTACCATCGGTTTTATGTGGCGAATGATTATTAACGCTTACTGTATAAAAATCATCACTGCCATCATTAAATCCAAAGTTATCAAAACAAGTGGTTGAACCTGCTTGTGCTGGCGAGCATCGCTCTCCTGTTAATGGGTTTGCAATAACCCCAATACTGCCAACAGGCTGAACTATGCCATCCCAATCGGAAATATGCCCTTTTATCAAAAACTGCACAGTGTCAAAGTCAGCTAAAAAAGATACTCGACCATTTGTTTGCCGCATCCCCGCTGTTGGTGAATCAGCAAAAATATTGTTTGTAGAATAATCATAATTTTGATGGTTTAGCGCAACACGAACGGCTGTGTTTTCTCCAATAGCTGAATTAAACATAGCATCAACACTGGTCGCGTTGTTATTAGCAATACCAGTACTTAAATAACCACTTTGTTCAAACTCAGGGCGTTTAGAGCGGATTAAAATAGCCCCGCCAGTGGAATTTCGACCAAATAAAGTTCCTTGAGGGCCACGCAAAATATCAATCTGCTCAATATCAAATAAGTTTACAATTTGGTTACTGGCAGAGCCCACGGCTATATCATCCACATACATCGCCACCGGCGATGTATTAGCTGTGTTATAATCAACTAGCCCTACGCCACGAATATTAACCGCTGGTGGTGTGCCTTCCGCTGCGTTTTGACTAATTTTTAAATTTGGGGCAAATACAGATAACTCTGTTGAGTCTTTAACGTGTTGCGCTTTGAGATCGTCCCCTTTTATTGTGCTTACAGAAATGCCGACTTCTTCAATTTTTTGCGCTCTTTTTTGCGCATAAACCTCAATGATTTCCATGTTCGGTTGGTCATCACTTTTACCCTCTACCACTACTTTCGCCTGCAGTGGCAGTAAAAAGCCTGGTAAGCATACCAACCATATATTTTTATTGAGAAGCTTGCCTTTATTTTTCATTTCACGTGACCTTTGCGCTAAATAAATGTAAACAACATGTTTAACTATATACTAATCAACCGATTAAAGCTGTGCTGGAAGAGTATTTTAATTTTTGATAACTGCAAATGCATTTTCGCCACTAATGTGTTGTGGGTAACCCACCATTGCTCTGGCTGTTTGCATACCTGCCATAACAGCCGCTTCAACACAACCGGCATTAACACCCGTTTTAATCCAATCACCGGTAATAAAAAGGTTTGTAAATTTTGTTTCATCTGTCGCCAGTCGATACTTACTTGAACCAGCAACTGACAAAACATAACGCTCACTTGGGTCAACGTTTACTCGCCAGTATTGAGCATTTAATCGTTCATCCCCTGATGACGATATTTCATATAATACAGACCAGTCAAACTCATTATTTTGATATGCAAGCGGCCATAAGGACTGCATGTTTTTTTCTAGTATTGCTTCTAGATTTACCTTTACTTGCGATTTAGCCTGTAGAGGAAATTGATATTCACTTTTTGGTGGATAGTACTCACAAGGAAAAACACTGCAAAAATAAGCAATGTTTTTAGGAGGGCAATCAGTAGGCCACTGCTCTTTGTCGACTAAATTCATCATTGCCGCCCACGTATCAAATGGTTCGCTAAAGCCACTTAGAATTGGGCCTTCTTTACTCTTTGGAATATATTGCCAGCCTAATTGCTCGTCTGTTTTATTAAGCCATAGTTGGGCAGCTTGGGTTGCCACCGTTTTGACTTGCTTTGCTTGCGCTGCAAATTTAGTATCCCACGCTAATAATGAAGGGCATACGTGCTCAAGTGACGCCACAGATACACCCAACACAATTCTGTCAAAATCTTCTTTGTAGTTTAATTTTTTTATTGGCAGTGGCTGCCCAAAATGGTTTTCGTATTGAGACGGCCAGTCTGACCAAAAAGATTCTAAATTAATATCATGCTGCTTTAATAGTGCGGCTTGTTCACTATTAATTTGCGCATAAAGTGGTTCACTTGGCCAACAAGGTAGTTTTTTAACATTAACCAGTGGTTGATACTCTGCGTCTGCGAGCAAAGAAACTTGTTGCTGAAGTTCAACGGTCTCGACAAAACTCTCTCCTTGCTCACTTAGGCTGGGAGTCAGGTTTTGCAATTGATGAAAATACTCAAACTTAACCCCTCTTTTTTTTAGTAGTTCGTATAAGGGAGCAAAGATGACATCGCCCATCCCCGCTTGCATTTTCCACATGATCCCTCCGCGGTAACACAGCGCGATGCGTAACATAGCCAGTGATGCGACACCAGCCTCAACATTAGGCTTACTTAGGTCACCCGCAGGGTACGCAAACACCAAATCATAAAACCCTCTTATAGGCGCCGAATTAGCACTGTATTGCTCATTTGCCCCATTTCTTATAAGCCATTGCCTAAAATCAAATTTATTTATAACCTCAAACCCTTCTCGATATACTTTGTCTTTTACCAAACCAACTAGCATTGCGATAGCAAGGTCTGCGCAAATATATAATCGTCTAAGCTGCGCATTATTGTCTAACAACTCAATCATTTCGCTATTAAGCCAGCGCTTTAGCTTTCTAACTATATACCAAATAACAAGGCCATCTTTTTTCTTATAGGCTTGGGGGTTTAATGTATTGTCGGCGTGGGCAAACTTATTTAATGTATTTATTAATAAGCTTGGAGTAGAAGCAACTTCACTCGAATATTGTTTTATATCATCAGCAAAATCTCGCCAAGCATCTTCGGTATCATCAACCAAATCTGTTATTTGTTGGTGCAAGTGCCGTAATAAAGATTGATCTCGTGTTTTTTTTGTACTTAATTGTATATTTTTATTAGCTTTTTTTGCTGCTGACTGTAAATCAAATATCCACTTTTTTAGCCAAGCTAGGGTCATTTTAATAAAATCCCATGGCGTTATATCTAAACTTCCATCAGCAGGATTCCCTGCAAGTAATGGGAAATCAATTGGCCATGTTTGCCATTGGTCATCAATATATTCTTCTAAGGCTATAAAGCTATGCGGTTTTAATGCTTGCTGCCATGTAGATAAAGGTGAATCGGCTGGCCGTTGTAATTTAGTGTAAACCGTTTCTATTGTTTTAAAGCTATTTACATAAGCACCAAACCAAACATGTAAGCCATGCTCTTCAATACGCTGCCCGCTAGCCGCATTTCGACCACTTGCTCCTTTACCACCCAAACGCCAGCCTTGTTGGTATACTGTGATAGTTCGATGCTGTTGCCAGTCAGGTTGCTCAGTTAAATACAGTGCAGCAGTCATAGCCGATACACCGCCACCAATTATCACGATTTTTTCTTGGTTCATGGGAAATCCTTCTAAGCAATTTAAATTTTAGTTGCGGCTAACTGGTCGAAATCCATTTGCACATAAAAAGGTAAGTGCAGCGCTTGACTACCTAACTTTAGACCAAACATATCGGCAAGTGGAAAACTATCTAAATTATTAAGATGCAAAGTAAACTCAGGTTTCAAAAATTTAAAGCTATGTATTTTTTTAATCATTGAAGGTGAGTGCATTACGCTCTGGTATACCGCTGAATCGCCACTGCCATCAGGAAATTGTTTTAACAAAATTTGATCCATTTGTGGATTAACAAAGCCACTCAATAACTGCTTTAATAATGAAAAATCAATATCTAAATGTTTGCGAGAAAACAAATTTGCTACTTGATCGCCAAAGTTATCAATAATAGATAAGAAATCGCTATCTTGGTGTTTAGAATTTATAGTAATTGAAAATAGCTCATGCATTTGTAGCTTTGATTCAGGGGAGAAATGTTCAAAGCATTCTAAAGATATTGAAAAATTCGATAGCTCCGATACACAGCTTGGCATGGTGTAGTCACACAAATACTTATTATAGCCCCATGTTTCGCGACCATTAATAAGTGCATAAATGTTGTTAACACAGATAAACGCTGGATACCAATATAAGTAGGTTATATCTTCATCCTCAACCTTAGCGACAGGCAACCAAATGATAATATCTGTTTCTTGCATCCAACCATGCTGATCGAATGGCGGGGTCATCGAGGCTATTTTTTCAATATCTGTAAATGTAATAAGTGCAAACTCGCCAAGTATTTTAAAATAAATATTACCCTCCTCCCCTATGTTTAACGTTGAATCAATATACTTTTGTGCTTTATTAGATTCTATTTCAGCAAAAAACCCATACATATTTGCATTGTGCATACGACAAGGCGGCTTTGCTATTGGATTAGATAAAAAATGTTGATATGGCGCAGATAGTGAGTTCATTTGACCCCCTCAGTTAAAAACTGAGTATAGTCAGATATATTTGGGTCTGTTGTCCTTTACGAATTAATATTTATGGCTACATATGAATTCCACTCAATTCAAAGTATTTTAATAAATTGCTTGCAAAGTAAAATATTGTGACGTAATATTGCTGCTTGGCTATAAAAAGCCCTAGCGGTTAACCTCTTTACCCTGATCCAGTAAGCCCCGCAAAACGTATATTCAAAAGCTAAGTTATTGTACGGCGAGAACCCCTATTAATACCTTGATGATTTATTTTTAATATCATCGTAAAAGTGTCATAAAGATCGTCAACACTGTAATGAAGCTAAACACAATTAGATTATTTATCATCTGTAATGTGCTTTAAGAAAAAGCCCAGAATAAATAACAAAAATAAAGTGAGTTTTATTATGTCATACAAATATAACGGATCTATGATCCAAATAGCACATCCAGTGCAATCAATTTCGGTTAACAAACATCGTGTAATCTTCAGCGATACACAAGGTTTGAAAAATGCATTGTTTCAAAAAGCAAGTGATGCACGTCAATTTGTAAAATGGCTGAAAGCCAGTTAATTATTATTTATAAGTGTTTAACTTATAAATAAATTAAAATGCCAGCTTTATGCTGGCATTTTACTTTTTGGTGTATTATTGACTACACTTAAATCCATGTTTATTTATTTGTTGTAGTGAAAATGCGGTTTTCGTGGTTAATACTGTTCGTCTGTGTATTTTTAAGCACAAAGTGTGATGCCAGAACAATAAAATGGATAACGCATGACTTTGCGCCCTATTATATTTTAAGCGGTCCGGATAAATCTCAGGGCCGTGATGAAAGTATTATTTCGCTGTTAGAGCAACAACTTCCGCATATTAACTTTGAACGTATCATTATTCCCTCTGGTAAAGTTATTCAGGAACTCGCTAATCTGCAATCAAATGCATGCGCATTATCACTTTATAAAAACAAATATCGAGAAGAACGTGTTTATTTCACGCATCAAAGCTCTACAGCTGGTCTTTCTCCCTCTATTGCCATGCATCAAAAGCTGAGCATTGCGCTAGGTATTGAAAGCAGTAAATCAGTGTCGTTAACTAATTTATTAGTAAATAAAAAGCTCACCTTGGGTGTATCGATGAATCGCTCATACGGCAGTGAAATTGATAAAGTAATTAATACCACACCTAATACAAATATTGTCATTAGACCTACTCGCGATACCCTCAGTACATTAACCTATATGCTTAACTTAGAGCGAATTGATATTTTATTAGGCTACCCCAGTGAGCATTATTATTTAGCAAAAACGATGGGGTTTAGTGACAATTTAACGCAGCGCATGCTGACTGAGGCACCAAAAATTAGTTACGGTTACATTGGCTGTACTAAAAACGAGCAAGGCGCAGAAGATATTGCCACACTCAATCAGCAACTCAAACTAATTAAGCAAACTGAAGACTATAAACAAGTATTAACTCGGTGGTTACCAAGTCACTTAAAATCAAAATTAGAAGCGCATTTACAATAAAAAAGCTAAGCGTGATAACGCTTAGCTTTAACTATAAAACGGTATTATTGACGAATACCTTCAATAAATAAACCAATATCAACGTGCGTTGACGCTGGGCCTAAATCGTAATCAATACCGTAATCAGCTAGTTTTAAGCTGGTTTCACCTTCAAAACCAACACGGTAACCACCCCATGGATCTTTACCTTCACCAATCTTATCAATTTCAAAACTAATTGTTTTAGTAATACCATGAAGGGTAAACTCACCGGTTACTGTGGCTTCTTCACCGTCTTGATCAAACTTAATTGCTGTACTTTTAAAGCTAGCCTGTGGGTATTTGCTTACATTTAAAAAGTCGCCACCGCGTAAGTGTTTATCTCGTTCAGCATGGTTTGAATCTAGGCTTGCTGTGTCGATATTTACACTAATTTGAGATGCGTTTGGGTTTTTAGCGTCGTAGTTAAACTGCCCATCAAAGGTGTTAAAACGCCCGTGCAACCAGCTGTAACCTAAATGTTTAATTTTAAAATTAACAAAGGCATGTGCTCCTTTGGTATCAATAACATAGTCTGCAGCACTAGCATCGGTAGCTGTCATAAACATCGCTGCTGATAACGCTGAAGTTAATAGTAACTTTTTCATTTTAAGCTTCCTTTTGTAATTTGATCATTCTAATTAATGTTTTATCTTTATCTATAAAGTGGTGTTTTAACGCACCTAAAATATGCAGCACCACAAACCCAATCAGTAAGCATGCGCTGTAATAATGGATCTGCCCTGCTATATCTGCCTGAGAATCAAAGGTAAAGTCGATGGCTTTGACATAAAACAAGCCAAACACTTCGATTGGTCGCCCATCAGCAGTAGAGATTAGATACCCAGACACCATAATAATCACTAAAAACAGATACATTAAAATATGTGCGGTTTGGGCCAGCTGATTTAATTGAGTGTTGGTCCCAATAGGGCTAGGTTTTACATTAAATCGACGCCATAACAGTCTAAAAACAAATACAGCCGCTAAACTCAGCCCTATGCTTTTATGCAAATCTAATGAGCCTTTATACCAGCTATCATAGTAAGTTAGCTCAACCATGTATAAGCCTAAACCAAACAAACCAAAGACAGTCAACGCCATTAACCAGTGTAAAAATATAGCCATCAGGCCATAACCGGTTTTTGAGTTTTTAAACATTGCTTATCGCCAATCTCTAATCTAGTAATAACACTACGATATAATGGATGAGTGGCGATTAAAATAGCATATGCAAACACTTATCGTGCGTATACGCACAGTAAAGTCTATTAATTTAGTATAATTGCAAAAAACTTTATGGGAGGTTAACTTTCGGTAGGCTCATTAAGAGATACATATATTTGGCTATCAGACTCAACTTGTAAGCAAGCAATTAAGCCCTCTTTGATTAGTTCTAACATGGCAATAAAACTAACAACTACTCCACTGCGGCCCTCTTCAAAGGTAAACAGTTGGGTAAACGCAACAGGTGCTTTTGCTTGGGATAGTGTGTGTAAAATTAAACTCATACGTTCACGAGTTGACAGGGTTTCTGCACTAATTAAATGATGCTCAAATGTTTTAGCACGCGCCATTACGTCGCTTAGCGCTAACAATAGATCTTTGATTGCCAGTTCAGGTAAGGGTTGGTTTTTTTCTTCTAACTCTGGGAAAGTTGCATTGGCGATAAATATATCGCGACCAACGCGGGGCAAAGAATCGATATTTTCGGCCGCTTTTTTAAATTGTTCGTACTCTTGTAGACGTTTTATAAGTTCGGCGCGGGGATCTTCCTCTTCTTCTAATTCCTCATGCACTGGCAGTAACAACCGCGACTTAATCTGCGCCAGCAATGCTGCCATTACGAGATATTCGCCTGCGAGTTCTAACTGAAACTCACTCATCATTTCTACATATTTTACATACTGCTCAGTAATGCTAAATATAGATAATTCGAGAACATCTAACTTGTGCTTTTTAATTAAATAAAGCAACAGATCTAACGGACCTTCAAAGGTTTCTAAAATAACTTCAAGCGCATCAGGCGGAATATATAAATCTTCAGGCTTTTCAACAACGGCTTTCCCATGCAAAAATGCCAGTGGCAGCTTTTGCTGCACTGGCATATCTGTAGGTATTAACGAAACCGTGTCAGGCTGTTTCATTGCTATTCAAATGGAGCCGTATCGCCGCAGCCTACACGTAAAATTTGAATATCGTCCTCTGATAAATCAATTACCGTGGTTGCTTGCTCTGTGAGGTATCCGCCATGAATAATTAAATCGACATGCTTATCTAGACGATCCAAAATGTCATCGGGGTCCGCTTGCGTGTATTCATCACCCGGTAAAATAAGTGAGCATGACATTAATGGCTCACCCAATTCCGCAAGTAACGCACAAGCAATTGGGTGTTCAATAACACGAATGCCTATGGTTTTTTTCTTATCGTTTAATAAGCGTTTAGGTACTTCTTTTGTGCCTTTAAAAATAAACGTATAAGGCCCTGGGGTATTATTTTTGATCAGCCTAAACATTTGGTTATCTACCCGAGCATAAGTAGAAAGCTCAGATAAATCGCGGCACACTAAAGTAAAATTATGGTGTTTTTCAATACCACGAATACGCTCTATGCGCTCTTTTGCTTGTTTGTTACCTAAATTACAGCCAATCGCATATCCCGAATCTGTTGGGTACACAACTACGCCGCCCTGTTTAATAATATCAACAGCTTGAGAAATTAGTCTAGGCTGTGGGTTATCCGGATGTATATGAAATAATTGACTCATAATGCAACTCCTTCGTGCTTTTCCCATGTTTGCCAAACCCCTTGGCAATCTTTAGGTAAGTATAAATTTTTTCCAAGTTCTAAATAACTAGTCGGAAAATGAAAATCAGAGCCTTGAGAGCAAAGCAGGTCGTATTCTTGACTCAACAAGCCTAAAAACTGACGCTCACTCGGGGCCTGTTGCGGTTGGGCAACTTCCATTGCATCACCGCCCACTGATTTAAACTCTACGAGTAGTTTACGCAACCACTTATTCGACATTTTGTAGCTACTTGGGTGCGCCAAAACAGCCACCCCACCGGCGGAATGAATCGCTGAAATTGCCGTTTGCATATCACACCAGTTACTCGGTACGTAACCGGTTTTTCCTCGCCCTAAGTACTTTTTAAATACCCCAGGAAAGTTTTTAGCCACACCTCGCTCAATTAAAGCTCTGGCAAAGTGAGCGCGAGTAATTTGCGCATTTTCAGCCAGATCGCGGGCTTGTTGATAAATACCCTCAAAGCCATTTTTAGTTAATCGGTGGCCTATTTCAATTGCACGGGTTTCGCGCTTTTGCTGTTGCTCGCTAAGTAATGTATGCAAAGTGCGATCATTGGTATCAATGTTAAGCCCAACAATATGTATTTCAAAACTCTCCCATTTGGTTGATATTTCAACCCCATTAATCAGTTTAAGCGGCAAGTTTTCACGTTTGATAAAAGCCTGCGCAGGCTCAATTGCGGCCACAGTATCGTGATCGGTAATGGCAAATACATCAATGTTTTTATCGACTGCTCGCGCTAATAGTTCCTCAACGGTTAAATGTCCGTCTGAGTGTGTTGTATGGCTATGTAAGTCGTATTTTATCAAATGAAAACTACTTTAATTAATGGTTTAAGGGTGTTTCACACAGTATAACAAGTTTTTTAACGAAATTGTTTTAAATAAACACTTGACACAAAAGCAGTTGATACGTTTTACTGTAGCCACTTTTAGACATTAAAGAATAAATAACAATGAAAAATACAATTCAAAACATCATCTGGTGGTGGCACTCTTAAAACAAAGGGTGATGAATTGTCGTGTCTAAA
Source organism: Pseudoalteromonas sp. US3C1013 (assembly GCF_048401115.1). Classification (GTDB taxonomy): domain Bacteria; phylum Pseudomonadota; class Gammaproteobacteria; order Enterobacterales; family Alteromonadaceae; genus Pseudoalteromonas; species Pseudoalteromonas undina. Next base: position 1,695,059 of record NZ_CP183075.1, read on the forward strand.
CAAAAAATTCTAACCCGCTACCATGCGGGTTTTTTTATCACTAAATTTTGCAATACAAGATTAACAGGAATTAAAAACATGAATAACGTAAACACTCTTACACATCATTGGTGGTGGCGCCTGGCATAGCGGGACGGTAATGGTCTATCTATAATTTAGACATCGTTATTCAAACCCCGCACTGCTTAGCATTGCGGGGTTTTATTTTTTTAGGGGATGAGGTTTGATTTTTAGTCATATAACAACAACACCAGGTGAAGTGACAAGCATAACGCAAGTACGAGACTACATAAGTAGCCCACTTGCCTTGTATGCGGCACTTGATAAACCTAACTCACTATTGCTTGAATCTGCAGAAATAGATTCAAAAGATAGCGTAAAAAGCTTAATACTGGTTGATTGTGCATTGCGTATTGTTTGCCAAGGCAACCAAGTGAGCATCAGTGCACAATCAAACAACGGCCAACAACTACTTAACTATTTGCAGGCTAATGTACAAAACTGCGCTTCACAGTTAACCGATACCACACTCACACTTGAGTATCACCCAGTCGATGACACCATTGACCAAGCTAGCAAACTGATTGCCGATAACGCTTTTAGTGCACTACGCACTTGTTTAAATAGTATTAGAAGCACCACTGACAATCCGTTCTCAGTGTTTTTAGGCGGTGTATTTGCCTACGACATGGTGGCTAACTTTGAACAACTATCCGATGTACCTGACGGTGAAAATACCTGCCCAGACTACGTATTTTATTTAGCCGAAACACTGGTTGTTATTGATCACCAAAAACAAACAACCGAGTTAATTGGTAATGTGTTTAATGGCCCAGATGTTCACGCAAACTGTTTTGAAGTGGGCAAACAATTAGAGCGCCTGAATACATTATGCGACCACGCCGCAGACTTTAGTGCCCCAAGCCAAGCAGGTGACTGCCCTGTAAATGTTGATATTAGTGATGAGCAATATTGCCAACAAGTGATAAAACTTAAGCAACATATAGTTGATGGCGATATTTTTCAAGTGGTGCCCTCTCGTACTTTCTCATTGCCGTGCCCTGACTCATTACATGCTTATAGCCAACTTAAAAAGCAAAATCCAAGCCCGTACATGTTTTACATGCGTGATGAAGATTTCTCATTATTTGGCGCTTCTCCAGAGTCTGCGCTTAAGTATGAGGTTAAGTCTCAACAAGTTGAGGTTTATCCGATTGCAGGTACACGTCCACGGGGTAAGTTTGCAAATGGACAAATTAATCCCGATTTAGATAGCCGTATTGAACTTGAGCTCAGAAACGATCAAAAAGAACGTGCCGAGCACTTAATGCTGGTTGATTTAGCACGTAACGACGTTGCTCGTATTAGCGTTCCTGGTACTCGCCATGCCAAAGAGCTATTAAAAGTAGACCGCTATTCACAAGTAATGCATTTAGTATCACGTGTAGTAGGAAAATTAAAACCCGAATTAGATGCTCTGCATGCTTATCAAGCTTGTATGAACATGGGTACCTTAGTGGGTGCCCCCAAAGTCCGTGCGGCAGAATTAGTACGCAAAACTGAAGGCAAACGTCGCGGTAGCTATGGTGGCGCAGTTGGCTATTTAACCGGTGACGGTGCCATGGACAGCTGTATTGTTATACGTGCCGCCTTTGTTAAAAATAATATTGCGTATGTGCAAGCCGGTGCTGGGGTTGTATTTGATTCAGATCCAATGTCAGAGGCAAACGAAACGCGCGCTAAAGCCCAAGCGGTGATCACCGCGATTAAATCGACGTATAAGGCAGTATAAAATGAGTGAAGCACACCCTATTAAAATTTACTTTTTAGATAACTTTGACTCATTTAGCTACAACCTTGTTGATGAGCTAACAATGCTAGGTGCTGAGTTAGTAGTTTACCGAAACAACATTAGCGCAGAGATCATATTCGAAAAAATGCAGGCAGAGCGTGGACAAGTATTGCTGGTATTATCACCAGGCCCTGGTGCGCCTAGCGATGCAGGCTGCCTTATGGAGTTAATTAACCTGTGTAAGGGCCAATTTCCAATGCTAGGTATTTGTTTAGGCCAACAAGCGCTAACACAAAGCTATGGCGGAGTAATCGGTCACGCTGGTGAAACCGTACATGGTAAGTCATCAATTATAAATTTAAATGATCACCCTGTATTTTACGGTATGGGAAGCACCATGCCAGTAGCACGTTATCACTCTTTAATGGCAACAAAAGTACCTGATAACTTAGCCGTTATTGCTAAATACCAAGATATACCAATGGCTATTTATCATCATCAAGACAATGTACTGGGCTATCAATTCCACCCAGAGTCAATTTTAACGCCCAATGGCGCAATGCTACTACAGCAAAGCGTTGCTTATTTAACACGTGCCAAATAAAAGGAACATTATGACTAATCAATTACACAGCCCGCTTAATGTTCAACATGCTATTGAGCATATTATTGCAAAGCAGTCACTTTGTTACACGCAAGCAAAAGCACTATTTGACCAAATTATGCAAGGCAATATGAACGATATTGAACTCTCTGCGCTGCTTATTGGCCTTAAAATGAAAGGTGAAGTAAGCGATGAGATTGCCGGTGCAGCCGCTTCAATGCGTGAAAACGCAGTTCCCTTTATCACTAATAAAACGCTACTTGCTGATAGCTGTGGCACCGGTGGCGATGGTTCAAACACTATAAATATTAGTACCACCGCCGCGATTGTAGCGGCAGCGGCTGGTATTAATATGGTAAAACATGGCAATCGAAGCGTGTCGAGTAATTCTGGGTCTGCTGACTTGCTCAAAGCACTGGGGATCAATATCGATATGACCCCAGAGGTCGCTGCCCGTTGTTTAGAGAGCACAAATTTTACCTTTTTATTTGCACCGCACTACCACAGCGGGGTGCGCCATGCGATGAACGTGCGTACCAGTTTAAAAACCCGAACCATTTTTAATATTCTTGGGCCACTGGCGAATCCAGCAGCTCCTGAGGTGCAACTACTCGGCGTGTACGATGAGTCTTTATGTATGCCAATGGCACAAACGCTTAATACTCTAGGCACTAAACGCGCTATGATAGTGCACGGCTCTGGTACTGACGAAATTGCCTTACATGGCCCAACACAGGTTGTAGAGCTTAATAATGGTAAAATTACTCAGTACACACTCAGTCCAAGTGATTTTGACCTTGCAAACTATTCACTTGAACAATTAGCCGGTGAAGGCCCACAATACAATGCAAACGCCAGTCTTGCTATTTTACAAGGTAAAGGCACTGAGGCACACAACGCCGCAATTGTTGTTAATGTGGCCGCATTGCTGTACTTAACCGGCCAAGCAGAGTCGTTAAAACAAGGTGCGCAAATAACACACTCTTTATTACGTTCAGGCAAGGCCATGGACACATTAAATGCAATTATTGAGGTAAGTCATGGCTAATGTATTAGACAAAATTATTGCCGATAAAAAAATAGAACTAATCGAGCGTAAGGCTGCACGCCCACTAGAGAGCTTTAAACACCAAGCCAAACCGACTGAGCGTAGTTTTTACAAAGCACTGGCAGCACCTGGTACTCAGTTTATTTTAGAATGCAAAAAAGCGTCGCCCTCTAAGGGGTTGATTCGTCAGCCTTTTGATTTAACAGAAATCACCCAAGCGTATAAGCAATATGCCACTTGTATGAGTGTGTTAACTGACGAAAAGTACTTTCAAGGCAGTTTTGATTACCTTGAATTTGTACGTAGCCAAGTAGAACAGCCGCTTATTTGTAAAGACTTTTTTATTGATGAGTACCAAGTTTATATGGCACGTCTTTATGGCGGCGACGCTATTTTACTTATGCTATCTGTGCTTGACGATCAGCAATATAAAACACTGCATGAAGTGGCCGACTCGTTAAATATGTCAGTATTAACTGAGGTAAGTAACGAAGCAGAAGTTCACCGTGCGCTGGCACTAAATGCACAAATAATTGGGATTAATAATCGAGATTTGCGTGATTTAAGCACCGACTTAGCCACCACAGAACGACTACGTAAACTTATTCCTGAAAATAAAGTGGTTATATCTGAGTCAGGTATTTACACCCATCAAGATGTAAAACGCTTAGCCCCTTTATGTAATGGCTTTTTAATTGGCAGCTCATTAATGGCTGAAGCTGATCTAATACAAGCATGTCGTCGCGTTATATTAGGCGAAAACAAAGTGTGCGGCTTAACCCGCAATCAAGATGCTATTGCAGCCTATAGCAATGGCGCTGTGTATGGCGGGTTGATTTTTTACCCTAAATCACCCCGCTTTGTTGATTTAGATTGCGCTAAAGAAATCAGTCAAAGTGCGCCTTTAAAATTTGTTGGCGTATTTGTTAACGCTGCTATACCTGATGTGGCTGAACACGCTAAACAACTTAAATTATCAGCCGTTCAATTACATGGCCAAGAAGATGAACAATACATTGCGTCATTACGTAGTGAATTACCACGTAATTGCCAAATTTGGAAAGCACAGGCAATAAAAGATGTTTTACCACAACCCGTAGCAGGCGCAGATCGCCATTTATACGATACCCACAGTGATTCACACGCGGGTGGCACAGGTAAAACATTTGATTGGTCGGTACTGCGTGATGCGACCACCCCATTTATGCTTGCTGGCGGCTTAAACCCAGACAATATTAGCGATGCCCTCTATCACGGAGCTTTAGGACTTGATTTAAATTCAGGTGTAGAGCAGTCTCCTGGTAAAAAGTGCGCAAAAAAATTAAATCATGCTTTTTCAAGCATCAGAAACTATTGAGGTTAAAATGCAAAATCCAGCTTATTTTGGCGAGTTTGGCGGAATGTTTGTTCCCGAGTTACTCGTACCTGCGCTAAAGCAGTTAGAAAGCGAATTTAACAAAGCACAAAAAGATCCTGAGTTTCAAGCTGAATTTACACAGCTTTTAAACGAGTATGCAGGTCGCCCTACGCCACTTACGTTAACTCGCAACTTAGTTAAAAACCCTAAAGTTAAACTTTACTTAAAGCGTGAAGATTTACTCCACGGTGGTGCACACAAAACTAATCAGGTGTTGGGTCAAGCATTACTGACTAAACGCATGGGCAAAAAAGAAGTTATAGCAGAAACCGGTGCCGGCCAACATGGTGTAGCCACTGCACTTGCGTGTGCATTACTTGGCTTAAAATGTCGTATTTACATGGGTGCAAAAGACGTTGAACGCCAACAGCCTAATGTATTTAGAATGAAACTTATGGGCGCTGAAGTTATTCCAGTTACCGCAGGTTCGGGCACATTAAAAGATGCGGTTAACGAAGCTCTGCGTGATTGGTCAGCAAACTATCAAGAGGCACATTACTTGCTAGGTACAGCCGCGGGCCCTCATCCTTTTCCAACAATTGTACGTGAGTATCAAAAAATTATTGGCGAGGAAGCTAAACAGCAAATTCTTAAAGCGGAAGGTCGACTACCAGATGCGGTTTTAGCTTGTGTAGGTGGTGGCTCCAATGCCATTGGTATGTTTACTGATTTTATTGACGAGCCGGGTGTTAAATTAATTGGTGTAGAACCAGCAGGTAAAGGCCTTGATACCCACGAGCACGGCGCAACAATCTGCAAAGGCACTAAAGGTATTTTACACGGCACTTATACCTACATTATGCAAAATGACGATGGCCAAATTGAAGAGTCTTACTCTGTATCGGCGGGATTGGATTACCCTGCTGTAGGGCCACAGCATGCATTTTTACACGAAACTGGTCGAGCTCAATATGTAGGCATTAGCGATACCGAAGCTCTTGATGCGTTTCAAGCACTGGCAAAACACGAAGGTATTATTCCGGCACTAGAATCAAGTCATGCCATTGCATATGCACTTAAATATGCGGAAGAGTTGCAAGAAGAAAGCATTTTAGTGGTTAATTTAAGTGGCCGTGGCGATAAAGATTTAGCCCACGTACACAAGGTATTATCAGAGGAAGGTCAATTATGAGCCAAGTAAAAACTGACCGTTACGGACAAATGTTTGCTGCACTAAAAGAGCAAAACCAAGGCGCGTTTGTACCATTTGTTACTATTGGCGATCCGGGTAAAGCGCAAAGCATTGAAATTATTAAAAGCTTAATCGATGGCGGCGCAGATGGACTAGAGCTAGGTATTCCGTTTTCAGATCCGATTGCCGACGGCCCTGTTATTCAAAAGGCCAATATTCGTGCTTTAGATGAGCACATTAATACACAAGATTGTTTTGATATTATTAAAGAAATACGCCAGTACAATGCCGATATCCCAATTGGTTTATTACTGTATTCAAACTTAATATTTAAACGTGGCTTAGAAAAGTTTTACACTGATGCAAAAGCAGTAGGCGTTGACTCTATTTTAGTGGCTGATGTGCCATTACACGAGTCTAAAATGTTTAGAAAAGCCGCCATGGCAAACGGTATTGACCCGATATTTATCGCTACGCCGAACGCCAGTGACGATACGTTGCGTGAGTGCGCATCGTACGGTCGCGGTTACACTTACTTACTGTCTCGTGCAGGGGTAACAGGCACCGATACTAAAGCACAAATGCCTGCAACACACGTGGTTTCGCGCTTACAAGAGTACCACAGTGCGCCTGCGTTATTAGGCTTTGGTATTTCAACACCTGATGATGTAAAAGCCGCGCTTAAAGCCGGTGCTGCGGGTGCTATTTCAGGTTCTGCAGTAGTAAAAATCATTGAAGCAAACCTAAATGATTTAAATGCAATGACTACACAATTAAAAACATTTGTAACCGAGATGAAAGCCGCAACAGCGCTTTAATCAACGGCGTTTTTAATCACTAAAAAAGGGCATGTAACATGCCCTTTTTTATTTAAACTGCAAACTTAATGGGCTTGATGCTTACCCTCAAGAATCTCTTCTATAAACTTAGCATTAAACGCGTCTAAATCTGCAGGGCTGCGACTAGTCACTAAGCCTTGATCAACACACACCTCTTGGTCGACCCAGTTAGCACCGGCATTAATTAAATCACTTTTAATACTGGGATATGAAGTAACCTTTTTGTCTCTGAGCTTGTTAATCTCTGCGAGTAACCACGGCGCATGGCAAATAGCGGCAACGGGTTTGTTTTTCTTTGCTCCAAAAAAACCATCTACAAATGCCTTAGCATCCGAGTCTTGGCGTAAGCTATCGGGATTAAACAAGCCACCAGGCAGTAAAAGCGCATCGTAATCACCGGCATTTGCATTGGCTGCTAATTTATCAACAGCAACTTTTTCACCCCACTTGTCTTCATCCCATGCGGTGATCTGCCCTTCTTTAATAGAAACAACATCTATATCGGCGCCCGCCTCAAGTAATGCAGCCTGTGGCGAGAGTAACTCGCTTTGCTCAAACCCATCGGTGGCTAAAATGGCAATTTTTTTACCTTTTAAACGATTACTGTTATGTAAGTTACTCATTAAATACTCCTTATTTTATTCAATACATAACCGTATTTGCATATCACATACCAAACATAACACGCTGAATATAATAAGATTTTATAAAAGGTAATATACAAGTAATGTAAATTATTTACACTGATTGCAGATACTACAGGCAAAAGTAATAAAGCAAAGAGCCTGTAAGCTAAATAGTGGCTTTTGGGGAAGAAGCGAACTTAACAGGCACTAAAGTTTTAAATTAAAGGCGCTCTTTTAACGCTTTTGCTGGTTTAAATACGGCTTTATTAGCCCCTTGTATTTCAATCGCTTCACCAGTTTGTGGATTACGACCAGTACGCGCTGGGTAGTAACTAAGTGCAAAAGTACCAAAGCCTGAAATTTGTACCTGATCGCCTTCAGACAGCGACTTTGTAATCACTTTTTGTAAGCTGGTTAACGCAGCTTGTGCGTCTTTTTTTGTTAATTCACTCGCATCCGCAATAGCTGAAACCAATTCTGCTTTATTCATTTTTTGCTCCTAAATACACGCCTAGGCTTAAACCTATTAACGTGGCAATACAATGATGTAAAAATAAAAGCAGGCAGGCTAAGGGTTGCAAGGGGGTAAGTCAACCTTAACCGGAAGCCAAGTGCCTTAGTAAGACTCATTGGGTTTAAATATAATCAGCTTGACTGTTTTATAGTCATAAAGATGACTTAATCGTTTGCTAAGGTGAAATAAAAATCACCGTGAGCAAACGTGAACGCTAATCAATACCGCTGGTTTGAATTTACCTTTATTTTTATCATTCTGCCTTTAATTGGCTTTAATATTCGCCAATATTTATCTAACTGGCTTATTCCAGCACTGATCATCCTCATGAGTGTGTGCTGTATGTTGTTATTAAACGACAGCCACTTTAAACGTTTTAGATTAACTAGCTTGGGGCAGTTTTCTGCTGTGAAGCGCCGCATGTTTAGCTTTTTCTTTATTGGCGCGTTATTTTCGGGGGTATTTTACAACTTACTTTACCAAGGACACTGGTTTACTTTACCTCGTGAAAATCTCACCGACTGGCTAATGCTATTAATGCTCTACCCTTTATTGTCGGTGATCCCGCAAGAATTAATATTTAGAACCTACTTTTTTCATCGTTATAAGCGCATTATGCCCAGTAAATGGCTACGCATTATTATAAGTGCGAGTGTATTTGCACTGGCACATATTGTTTACGCTAATTGGGTTGCAGTAAGTTTAGCATTTATAGGCGGATTACTATTTGCATATACCTACGCACAAAGCCGCTCAACCTTTGCCTGTGTTCTTGAGCACAGCTTATGGGGAATATGGATGTTTACCCTAGGGATGGGTGACTATTTAGACTCTGGCGCACTGAATTAACAAACAGCAATAAAAAAGCCGCGACAGGCGCGGCTTATTTAGATTTAGTTTAAATTAAAAACCAAAAATACTGATATCAAAAAACTTCGTTGCAACGGTATTTACAAAAATGATTAATAATATCGCTGGAATAAAGGTTTGCAGTGAAAAGTTAACGTACTTTTCCATAAAGCTATTTGCATAATTAGGAGAGCCTTGTCTTAGCTCTTCGCTTAAGCGAACTTTTTTCCACTTATACATTACAAACAAACACACCATTAAACCATTTAAAGGCAATATTGTGTCGTAAAATACGTCATAAACAACATCAAAAAAGCTCTTATTACCACTACCGTAGCTAGTAAAAGTAGTTAGGCTGTCAATCATACCAAACGACATAATACACAAAATAGTTAATATACCGGTTGATAAAGTGAGTATGCCCAGCGCTTTTTTACGGCTAATGCCTTTACGATCGCTTAGTGTTGCTGTTGGTACTTCAACAATAGATACCAGTGATGTGATAGCAGCAAAAAATACCAATAAGAAGAAAATAAATGCCACGGCTGATGCGCCAAAATAGCCAATATCATTTTGTAACGCTAATAAAATTTTTGGAAGGTAGACAAAAATCATTGAAACTGACGAGTCAGATAACTTAGCCGGATCGGTATTTGGGTCAAAGCTAAAAATAGCCGGTAACACCATTAAGCCTGCTACAAACGCAACCAGTGAGTCGGTAATAGCGACCATTTTAGCACTGCCTACAATGTCATCTTTTTTCGAGATATAAGATGCATAGGTAATTAAAATACCCATACCTAACGACAATGAGAAAAACGCTTGGCTCAATGCGCCATTCAGCACGCTGGCATTCATTTTACTAAAATCAGGAATAATGTAGTACTTAACACCGGCCATGGCGTTATCAAGAGTGAGTACGTAACCCACCAATATAATAAGCATGACAAATAAAGCTGGCATTAAAAATTTAGCTGCTTTTTCTATGCCGTCTTTTACGCCACCGACCAAAATTAGGTTAACAATAACTACTACCAGCGCCATATAACCAAACACGGTATAGCTATTTATAAACTCACCAAAGTGTCCAGGGTTTGCCAGCATATCTAAATTACCCAGCGCGGTTTGGCTCAAGTAACCAAAAATCCACACCGTGATCACCATATAAAAAACAGCAATCATAAATGGCGTTAATACCGCTAAAAAGCCAGCAAATTTCCATTTTTTGTCGTTATTAGCTAATTTTTTGTATGCACCTAGCGGGTCTTTTTGTGCATGACGACCCATGGCCATTTCGGCCATCATTACAGGTAAACAAATGAATGCGACAAACAAAGCATAGACGAGCAAAAATGCACCACCGCCATTCTTAGTCGCAGAAACTGGAAAGCCTACTAAGTTACCAATACCCACAGCAGAGCCTGCCGCTGCCAATATAAATCCTAAGCGGGAGCTAAAGTGCTCTCTATTTTCACTCATGTAATAACCTTGTTATTATTTATCTTATCCAAGGGACTCTACCAGTGTTACGCAACGCTTTTCAAGCAATTACCGTGTAAAAAAACATTCTTGCTGTAAACATCGCCATAAACACTTTTAATTCACCATTTATCAACGCTATGCTAGTATGCAGTTAATTAAATTTAACAAGTTTTGAGAGTATTTATATGTTGTATATGATTTATTCAACAGACGTCCAAAATAGTTTAGAGCACCGTAAAGCGGCTCGCCCAGCTCATTTAGCGCGCTTACAAACGCTAGAAGACGAAGGCAGACTATTAACCGCAGGTCCACTTCCAGCCATTGATAGTGAAGACCCTCAAGATGCAGGCTTTACGGGTTCTTTAGTGATTGCTCAATTTAATTCTTTAGAAGACGCCAGAGAGTGGGCGGCAGATGATCCTTATGTTGCCGGTGGCGTATATGAAAACTCTATTGTTAAACCATTTAAAAAAGTGTTCCCTGCTTAATTAAACTATGACCACCCTGTTTAACTGCAACCAGCAATTCAGGGTTTGTTCACTCATTTTTAATTAAACTTTGCTTAATAAAAACTTAAATACACCGCAAGGTATTTAAGTTTTAGTGGCTTAGTTTTTAAGCTAAGCAGGTCTGTTCTAGGAGTTCCGTAATGCGTGTATTATTAATACTCAATTTAATCGCGGTAGTGTGCTTGGCTAATTTTGCCCACGCAAACAATACCAAAAGCAAAACCGATAAAGTTGAGGTAAGCAAAAAAAAAGCAGTAATACTTGCAAAACAAACTACAGACGGTACAACGTTAAAGATTTCTGAAGAAACACTTTTTTTTACTGTACGAATTTTAAAAGCTGACGGCCACGTCGTCGATTTGAAAATAAACAAAAAAACTGGCGAAGTGAAAAAGGATTAACCAATGCGAATTTTAGTAATAGAAGATGATTTACATTTGGCAGACAATCTGCGCAATGCATTAGAAAAAGAGCGTTACAGTGTTGATTTATGTCACGACGGTGAAGCTGGCCTTTTTCACATCACTGAATACCCTTTAGATATGGCTGTAGTTGATTTAGGCCTACCTAAAATAGATGGTATTGAACTAATAAACAAAGCACGCGCCCAAGGGGTGACTATTCCTATTTTGATCTTAACCGCGCGCGATCGCTGGCAAGACAAAGTAGAAGGCTTAGATGCCGGTGCTGACGACTACCTAACTAAACCATTTCATGTTGAAGAACTGATTGCTCGCTGTAATGCGCTTATTCGTCGCAGTGCAGGTAAAGCAAATCCAGAAATGACAGCAGGCCCTATTAAAATTCATACGCGTTCACAACAAGTATGGGTAAACGATAAAGAGCTGAGCTTAACTGCGTATGAGTACAAAGTACTCGAATACTTAATGGTTAATCCACAAAAAGTAATTTCTAAGTCTGAGCTTACAGAGCATATTTACGACCAAGATTTCGACCTTGATTCGAACGTCATTGAAGTGTTTGTACTACGTTTACGTAAAAAACTCGACCCAGATGGCGTGCTTAACCCAGTAGAAACACTGCGTGGGCGTGGTTACAGGCTTAAAAGCCAGTGGTAGGACCGCAAGTTTCGTTAAAAATAAGGCAAGGATTTATCCTTGTCTTTGTTTTGTTAGTCGCCCTACCCATTTTGTTTTACTCCATAGGTAAAGCGTATTATGAGTCACTTGTTGATGCCACCGAAAAAAACCTCGAAGCACACCTGTATTCACTTATTTCCGAAGTTGATTTTACCGAGCGCGGCATTATTATGCCCAGCTCTATATTAACCCCCGAACTCAACAATTTAAACTCAGACACCTACGCCATGATATACCGTGACGACGTGCCTATTTGGCATTCTGAGTCGGCGGTTAACGTTAACTTTGTTCCCCAATATATAGAGCCCAAAGCAGGCGCTGCCGACTTTAGACGTGTGGTGTATAACAACACTGCTTATTGGCAATTAAGTTTAACGGTAATACTTAATAATATTGACCAATCAGAGCAAGCACGCTTTATTTTATTAAAACGTAACGATGCCCTACTGCGCTTAATGGATGGCTTTAAACAGACCCTAGTTGATTGGATGTTTATAATGGGAATTGCCATTGCAGGGTTAATGGCCATTGGTTTTATTTGGAGTGCAAGGCCACTGCAGCGTTTAGATAAAGAAATAAAAGCCATTGAATCAGGCGATATTCAAGAAATTAAAGGCTTATACCCCGTTGAACTGCAAACGATTAAAGCCGACCTAAATTTACTGTTAGAGTCGCAGCAACGTCAAAAAGAACGATACCGCGCCTCTCTTAGCGATTTAGCCCATGCACTTAAAACGCCGTTAGCTGTTTTAAAATCAAGCCCATTAGCTAACGATGCAGATGCACAAGAACAACTCGACAGAATTAATGTGATGATCGAGCACCAATTAAAACGTGCCGCCACAGGTGCTTCCGATACATGGAAAAAACAAACCCCCATCAAGCCGGTTATCGATTCTATTTTAAGTGCAATGAGTAAAGTATACCGCGATAAAGACATTATATTTAACTGCCAAGTGAACGATAAAGATTACTTTTTAGGTGATAAAACCGATTTAATGGAGTTATTAGGCAACTTAATAGATAATGCCTGTAAAGCCTGTCGCTCCCAAGTCAGTATTAACGTTTCACAAGCTAAAACGCTCAGTATAAGTATTTGTGATGACGGCCCGGGCATTAAGCCAGATAAACGCGAATCATTGTTACAACGCGGTACGCGCCTAGATACCTACGAAAGCGGCCACGGTGTTGGTATGGCTATTGTATCTGACTTGGTTAAGTCGTATCACGGGCTGTTAACTATATCTCAGTCGCAACGTTTAGGCGGTGCAAAATTTATTCTCGAGTTTAATTACCATGAAAAAAAGTAACTACATCTTTTGTTTTAGCTTAAGCCTTTTATTTTTATGGGCGCAGCAAAGTATGGCTGCAGTGCAAGAGTGTACATTGCAAAACAATGCCCTACCCGAGCAAATTAAAGATTACACACAATGTTTAGACGCCAAATTAAATAAAGTGCAACAGCAACAAGATAGCTGGATCCAAAAGCGTACCTTTGAACTGGCCGAATTAGAAAGTGAAACTGGTAACACCTACATTTTATCATTGTTTAAGCAAAGCCTTAACGCCAAAGACAAGTACATTCAAAAAAGTTGCCAGTGGCGTTATATGTTAAAACAGCCTAATTCACCAGAAGCTGTAGTAACTTATAAAGAGTGTGAAATAGCAATGATAGAGCAATTCATTCAGCAGCTTAAAATGGGGCTTTAACCAGCTCCTAATTAAACATTATGTGTTGAAGCTTGCTAATTTAGTGGTTAGTGTTTTGGAAGTGCAGCCTTAAAGGCTGCATTTTTGTATTTATATAGTTTGCGTGTGACTACTCTGACCATACCGCAAATTCATTTCCATTTGGGTCGCTAAAGTGAAATCGTCTACCACCTGGAAATGAAAATGTAGGCTTAATTATTTTGCCTCCAGCTTGCCCAATTTTATTTTGAGCCGCTTCAAGGTCATTACTGTATAACACAATTAACGGGCTTCCGTTTTTAGTTGCAACAACCAAGTCAGATTTAAAGAAACCACCATCAACCCCTTGCCCGTTAAAACTACAATATTCTGGACCATAATCTACAAATGACCAGCCAAACACGTCACTAAAAAAAGCCTTAGTAGCTACAATATTTTGTGCAGGAATTTCAATATAGTTAATTTTATTATTTTGAGTCATTTTAGTTTTTTGCCCTTATTCTTGTTTATATTATTTGTGACTTGGACTAGTAATAAATAAAGATAGGGTTAATATTGGAACACAGCGATAACACTAACCAGTTATTAATTGTCTACTCTCAAACGCCTATTACATGCTAAATTTTTAAGGCTACTTTAAACTCTTTTAGAATTTCTTTTTTTAATTTACTATCAGCTAAAAATTCAAGAAACCCTGTCTTTATTTTGATTTTTTCCTTGTAGTCAGCATTTAAAGCTAACATTTTATCTTTTTCTGTTTTTTGATATGAATGCCCAAACTTATTTAAGAAACTAATCGACAATAAATGAGCACAATAAAGTACATTCAAACTTTTATCATTTGAATTATTTTCGATTTTTGTGAGGTACTCAATTACTCTACTGAGATCCTTGTAGCCCGATTTGAGCTTACAAGCAAATGCCTCAAATTCGATTACTTTCTCATCATCTTCAACCCATGCGCTATAACCCTTTAACTCATTTCGATAGAAATGGTTTGAATCATCATCTTGGTTATAACCTAGTTCAGTTAATAAATTAAACTCACAGAAGATATTTTTAAAAGTTTTAACGTAAAGAAGGAACTCTATGTCGTCTTTATCTGCAACAGTAGAATCCATTGACAAGACATCTTTTTCTGTTTTAATACAATAATGTATTAAAACTAATATCCTATAAATAAAGCTATTTAAATAATATTGATTGGTAGAAAACCATTTTTCTTCACTTATGTTATGATAATTTTTATCAATGTTTTTATTAAAATTAAACATTCTATAGTTAAAATCCTCTACAGCATTCAACAAAGGTACTTTTGTTTTAACTATCTCTTCTTTTATGAGTTTTTTTTGTTCAAACTTATACTCTTTTTGCAATTTGTAGTTTAGTGAATAATTTTCATAAATTACTTTTATAATCCAACCCACTCCGAATATAAACAGAGATGTAACAGCCGATATAAGTGCTGCTTGTATCTTTATATCTAGCTCTGAAAAGCCCACAAATGACCCCTTAATTAGAAAGCACAATTATTAGCACATAACGACGTTATAAAAGACGACTGTAAGCGAATCTAGTCCACGGTTTTTAATTGCCATACTAACCATTTTGATGGCTCGACGCATGTTTAACAGCATTTTTTCATTAACCTTGATGCGGGTTTGGAGCTGCTTCTCTGATAGCTTCCTCTTTCGCATAGTATCAATTGAAAAGTTGTACTCCCATTCATTAATCCAGCCGTTTCTATATGCATGGTCTACAGCTTCATTATTGAGTGATTTTTCATTATCCTTACGCACACGCTTAACGGCTTGGAATATTTTATCTGAAGGTAATCCTATAAATTTTTTAACACAGCAGTTTCCTACCGTAGCTTGGGTATGATTATATTTATTTTGCAGTATGCATATTTCAATAATTGGGAAGTGTCCACACAGACAGCGTTCAGGCTCATCTGCCTCATATATTTGAGCCAAAGACCATTCGAGCTTCGCAGCATCCCAAACCTTTGACTCAGAAAGGTCTATGATTCCTTTTGTAAGCTTGTACTCGGACATTTTCTTTCCTAATGGTAAACAATTATATACTGCGCGATTCACGCATATCTATACCAGCGCCGCACAAATTTTTTCTTTATGTAGTTTTAACAAATTAGCTAACACATTACTATCATTAAGTTTTTATTATTTTAAAGCGGAGTTCATTAGCTTTCTGTTTACGCTTGGCTCATTTTCCTGCATTTCGAACTTACTCACTTAGTCCATAAAACGTTTTGACAAAATTGCACAAAAACCACAAACTACCTACCAGTAGATTGATTTAGCTAAAGTGATTTAAAATGCATAAACCTGTGGTTATTATTGGTGGTGGCTTAGCGGGCTTATATGCTGCTTACAACCTTAAAAAACGTGATATTCCGTTTTTATTATTAGAGGCTAAAGCCAGTTTGGGCGGTAGAATTGCGTCTCATTATTTACCGACCAACAACACCATTAGCCACGATTTAGGCCCAACATGGATATTTCCGCACCAGCCTAATATTCAACAATTAGTTGCTGTTTTAAACATCCCAGTGTTTGAGCAATACAACCAAGGCGATGTGCTGTATCAAGCATCACAAACCGCTCCTGCACAGCAAATTGCAGGGGCTGGCGAAATGCAGTTATTTAGAATACAAAACGGTATGGACGAGCTTATCAATGCGCTTTATCAGCAGCTTGAGCCAAAAACCGTTAAATTAGAGCACGCTGTTAGCGAAGTAAAAAAGCTCTCCGATGGCTGGCATATAAGCGCTAATTATCAAGGGAGTAGGCAGCACTATACTTGCGATCAGTTACTGTTGGCATTACCGCCTAGAATGATCAGTCAACATTTAACCCCGCATTTATGGGCCGATAATGTTTTAACACAGCGTTTAGCGTCGGTGCCTACATGGATGGCTGGCCAAGCAAAGTTTATTGCCACTTTTGAGCACGCTTTTTGGCGAGATAAAAATTTATCGGGACAATGTTTTAGCCGAGTAGGCCCATTGGTAGAAGTTCATGATGCGTCAGCAAGTGGGCATTCTCACCCTGCTTTGTTTGGCTTTATTGGCGTGCCTTACTTGCAGCGCAGTAAAGTGACCAGAGAACAATTAACTCAGGCTTGCCTTGATCAGCTCAGCTATTTTTACGGTGAGCAAGCCTATACAGCGACGAGCTGCATTATAAAGGATTGGGCTGAGGATGAATTTATCGCCAACAAAGATGACCAAATGGGTGTTTCGCAGCATCCAGAATTCAATTTTTCAGGGCTTAGTGAGCAGCTCAAACAGTTACAAGTGTATTTTGTAGGGAGTGAGTTTGCAAAGCATGAGGCAGGCTATTTAGAGGGGGCTATAAACGCTGTAGATAGCGCCTTAGCTAATTTAATAGATGCTTAGGTTTTTAATTAAAAGGCGTGCTGTGTAGGCACGCCTTTGTAAGGTATTAGTCTTCTGATTTTATGACGGTTTCTTCACCTGTGCCAAGCATGGTAGCTAACCAACGCCCTTCGTCACTGGCTTCTAGCGCTATTTTTACAATCATGGTTAACGGCACCGATAACAACATACCTACAGAGCCTAATAACCAGCCCCAAAATATTAACGATAAAAACACCACTAAGGTAGAAAGCCCGAGGCCTTTGCCCATGTATTTTGGCTCTACAATATTACCCATAACGGTATTAATGGTTAAATAACCCGCGCCGACGAGCCCTGCCACTAATGGGCCTTGCGTAATAAGTGCCAGTAACAGTGCAGGCACAGCCGCAATGATTGAACCAATGTTAGGAATGTAATTAAGCATAAATGCCAATACGCCCCATAGTACAAAATAATCAACGTCTAATATCCACAGGTAAAAACCAGCAATTACACCAGTGGCTAAACTCACTAAGGTTTTAATAGCTAAATAAGAGTTAATAGAGTCTAAAAAGCGGTCAATTTGCTTGATTTTGCTGTCGGGATCGTCCAGTGCTAAATGAATTTTTTTACCAAGTATCGGCCCTTCAAACAGCATAAAAACAACCGTTAAAATAATTAAAAACATATTGGCCATTACGCTACCTAAACCCGTTAGCATATTGGTGGCAACATCAACCATTTTGCCAGGGTCAAACATAGACAAAATTTGTTCTTTATTAATTAAGATATTGTATTGCGAGGCCACATCAACCAACCATACAAATTCTTCTTTTAATTGTGCTTTATATTCAGGTAACTGTTTTGAAAAATCGTTAACCGACTGCCCTACTAAACCGCCTAAGCTAACCCCTAAGCCCATAATAATAAGCACCACAAGCACTACCGCTATGCCTTTTGGAATACGGTAACGAGCAAAAAAGTTAATAAGTGGGCTACAAATTATGGCTATAAATGCTGCCAAAATAAACGGAATAACAATAGCGCTAGCGGCTTTAATACCCGCTAGCACAATGACCAAAGCGGCAAAAATTATTAAGCTTTTATTTACCCCAGTTAAACTTGCCAATACTCTTATCCTATTACTGTTATTTGGCTTTAGTGTAAGGCAAAAGCTAATAGAATGAAATGTTTAAGGGTGATCATAAAAATTATTGGTACGTATAAATTTGCAAATCGTTGAGCTGGAGAGTATAAATTTTAAACATCCTGCTTTATTTATAATTTTGGAGTTGCAATGCATATATTTTTTACTGGCGCCACAGGCTTAATTGGTAGGCACCTTTGCCCTTTCTTGTTGCACCACCACGATGTTACTGTACTGAGCAGAAACCCAACCAAAGCAAAAGTATTGTTAGGGCACCAGATAAATGCAGTTGATAGCCTTGAAGATGTTGATTTTAATACCGTTGACGTTGTTATTAACTTAGCCGGTGAGCCTATTGTAAATAAACGTTGGAGCGACAAACAAAAAACAGTCATTCGCGATAGCCGAATCATTGTTACGCAAGCGATTAGTGATGCTATTAAGCAGTGCCATACCCCACCACATACCTTTATATCTGGCAGTGCAATTGGTTATTATGGTCGACAAGGCGACACTCTGGTTGATGAAAACAATACAGAGCCTCATGATGAATTTAGCCACCAACTGTGCAAAGATTGGGAGCAAGCAGCTTTAAAGGCTGAGTCTGACGAAACTCGAGTGTGCTTATTACGTACCGGTATTGTATTGGCTAAAAAAGGCGGCGCGCTTGGTAAAATGTTACCAGCATTTAAGCTTTGCGTAGGTGGTCCAATTGGCAGTGGTGAGCAAGGTATGTCGTGGATCCATATAGATGACATGGTTCAGCTCATTTTATTTTTAATTCGCAATAAAGAAATATCAGGAGCTGTTAATGCCACAGCTCCTGAGCCCCTAAGCAATAAGCAGTTTAGCCAATCACTCGCAAAAGCATTGTCACGCCCTGCGTTTATGCCTATGCCTGCTGGGGTGCTTAATATATTAATGGGTGAAATGGCCGACTTACTTACTACCGGCCAGTATGTGGTACCTAAAAAAGCATTAGACCATAACTATCGTTTTCACTTTACTAAAATTGACGCTGCATTAGAAAGTTTAGTCTAGCTACTGGCCTTAACGGATTAAGTTTGTAGTAGGGGGTAAAAGTTAATACTTTTTACCCTCTTGCTATTTTTGTGTTACTACCTAATACTTATAGCTGTATAAACGCCTTCAATTAGCTAAAAGAGCCCCTTAAACATGCTTCATTTACCTACATTAATTAGCCTCTGTTTTATTCTTAACTTGTTTATTGCTGTGTTCTTTTTTTCTGTTTATAGATACAAAAAACAACCTTGCTATTTATTTTTTGCTACCGCCTGTTGCTCGTTTATTACCGCAATAGCACTAATTGGTTTAAGAGATTTTATTGAGTTTCCATTATTAACCCACTTTTTTGCTTACGTTTTTATTATTTTAAGTCCATTACTCGTTATTTTAGGGTTAATACCACAAAGCCAAGCACCCGCGATAAAATTAACACCTTTATACTATGCTTGTGCCATGTGCTGTACGCTTTTACTTGCAGTGTACCTTATAGATGCAGGGCAAATTATTACCAGCATTATTACTGCTGTATTATTTAGTTACGCTGCGTATTTAATGATTAAAACTCCAAGTGTTGCAGTAGTCCAACAACGCTTACTCGTTGCCTGTTTTACAATCCACAGTGTGGTGATGCTGTTGCAAGTTGTACTCCTTGTTTTGCTCTACTCAAGCCAAATCAGTCAAGCAAGCTTAGCTTTTGGATTACAGCTGTTATTGGTAACGCATTTATTTTTAACTACCGCTACTGCGCTAATTTTACCGTTTATTAAGTTTGCAAATGCTGAGTCTAGACTGATCAATCTAGCGAATCACGACCCGTTAACGCAACTTTTAAACAGGCGTGGATTTTTCCGTTTATGTAAAAAAATAACTAAAACCGCGCCTCTGAACAGCAGAGTATCGTTGATCATGCTCGATATAGACCTATTTAAACAAGTGAACGACCAATACGGTCATGAAACCGGGGATGAAGCGATAAAGTGGATTGCACAACATATTAACGAATTGTTTTTTGAGCTTGGAGTTACTGCTCGGATTGGTGGAGAAGAGTTTGCTATTTTTCTTAATCAACAGAACTTAGCGCAAGCTAGGCTGTTAGCTCAAAAGCTTTGCAGTAGTATTAATGAATACCCGTTTTATTTTAATGGTAATAGCATTGCACTGTCTGTAAGTGCTGGAATAAGTAGCATGTTAGTGCGCGAGCTAAATATGCAAGCACTGTTGTTACAAGCCGACAAACGCCTTTATCTTGCCAAAGAAACAGGCCGAAATAAAGTGGTCACCCATGATGAAAAAAGCTTATTAACCAAAGCTCCCACTGCCATCATTTAATTTAGCCATAAAAAAACGGCATCATAGTTGATGCCGCTTGATACGTTTACAAATTATATAATTACTTACTTATCCAAGGCGTTACTTTAACAACCTCGTTAATATCAGCTAATACGGTTGTATTTTCTTCCCAGCTATCGGTTACTTCAAAATAACACACTGACTTTTCGCATGTTATGCGCTCATCATCAAATTGCTTAGGAGTTTTAAAGGTAACAACCACGCCTTTTTGTTCAGGTAATAAAAACCACATTAGTTTGCTAACAAAAAAGCCAGATAGGTCTGTTAATAGCTCTTCAAGCTCATTATTAATAACCAATAACGATTGCTTTGATAACGCCAGTCCATCTAGTTCCTTAGCTTCTATTTGTAGCTTTAACTGACAGTCGTGAACCGGGTTTTTTGGCTGAACTACAATCACCGCTTTGTCGGTATCTAGCTGTTTATCGAACGGTAATAGCAATTGCGCTTTGTCGGTATAATTAAGCGGGTACTCATTTTTTTCAGTTAAAATAGTACCGTTTTTAATACTACAAACTTCGTTAGTACCAATATCGCTAATATAAAAGTTTACGCGGGCGTACTGAAAGTCCCCTTTGTTTACCACTTTTAAACGGTCGTAAAAACCGTCATACGACATCACAAATTCTTTAGCAACGGCACTACTAGCTGCTACTGCTAAAAAGCTGGCTGTAACTAATTTTAATAACGGCTTATTCATTAAAGTACGCTCGGTTTTGATTAATCATGGTATTAAGCTCTTCAATGTACGCTTCACCACGTTCAGAGTAAGACATTAAACCATACGTTAATTTAGTCGCTAAAATTGGTTTTTGTTGTGCGCGTAAGTCTTCGCGGATAGTACGTAGCTCTTTGTAAGCATTGTGGGTATTAATATTTTTAAAATAAGAGCTTACTGCTGCACGTACCGATTTGAATGCAGCCACTTCATGCTCGGCTTCACTATTACGTCTTCTTGGTACCATGCCACAGCCTTTTTTGTAGCACCATTGGCCAAAAAAGTTTAAGCCGATTCGTGCAAAACGTGAAGTGCCCCATGCAGACTCATTGGCTGCCTGCATTAAGGCCATCTCTTTAGGAATGATGTCTACTCGGCGCAGTGCTTGGCTTAAGGTGATGGTATCTAACGTTTCAGGTAATCCGTACGACTTAAGTATTTTTTTTATGTCGCCCGCTTGTTTTTTACTAAGCGGTTCACTGTGCTCTATCATCATGCGTGCAATTTCAAGGTTTGCACGTTGCTGTAAAATCTTTTTGTTTTCGGCTTCTACATGAGGCTTAATAAAGTTAAAAAACGCATGTTTTTTCTCTTTCACATCAGTGAATTCTGAGAACTTTGGCAACTTA
The DNA here is from genome assembly GCF_048401115.1 of Pseudoalteromonas sp. US3C1013. Lineage (GTDB taxonomy): Bacteria > Pseudomonadota > Gammaproteobacteria > Enterobacterales > Alteromonadaceae > Pseudoalteromonas > Pseudoalteromonas undina. The sequence goes on from NZ_CP183075.1 coordinate 1,716,912, forward strand.
ACGTTGTGCAATGGTTTTTCTTTTTTCTTCTCTTTTTTAATGTCGTTAGAGCTGGTTTGCTCGTCTGATACTAGTTCATCAGCATCAATAAACGGAAGGGTCAACGCCCAAATAACAATGGCGGCTAACAACAACTGAAAAATAGTTTTTAACATGTATTATCTCAATTTAACTCTAAGTTATGTATGGTGTAGTCACATACATACGAAACATCATTATACCTAAGCCACTTTATAAACGCGAATACTGAACAACCGAATAAAATTCATACACCTATTGCTTACAATTTATAATATACTAAGTGCTAAAACCGAAGACGAATTGATAGGTTGAGACATGGATAAACAGTGGCAAAATAGAATAATTGAACAATATAAGCACCGCCCTAACGATAACCGCTCTCCTTGGCAAATCGACCGCTCACGAATCATTCATGCTGCTGCATTTAGGCGCCTTCAAGCTAAAACCCAAATAATGGGTATTGGCTTAAACGACTTTTACCGTACACGCCTTACCCATTCATTAGAAGTCTCGCAAATAGGCACCGGCATATTACGCCATTTAAAGGTCCAACATCCAAGCTTTGAACATTTTCCATCTACTGGATTGCTCGAAACCTTATGTTTAGCACACGATATAGGCCATCCACCGTTTGGGCATGGTGGCGAAATTGCACTTAACTATATGATGCGTGATCATGGTGGTTTTGAGGGTAACGCACAAACACTGCGCATTGTGGCAAAGCTAGAGCCCTATAGTAACGGCTACGGCATGAACTTAACTAGACGCACCTTGTTAGGATTTATTAAGTACCCAGCTTTTATTGATAACCTTTGGCATAACATCCCACAAGAAAATAAACAGCGTGCGTTTATAAAAGCCGATGACTGGCGACCAGCCAAAGGTATTTACAATGACGATGCCGCGATATTTAATTGGATTATTGAGCCTCTTAGCGCAAGTGATAAAGCGTTATTATCTAGCCAAGAACACGCAGATGCTTATCGCGCTAAAACCCTTTATAAATCACTCGACAGTGCCATTATGGAACTGGCTGATGACATTGCTTATGCCGTTCACGACCTTGAAGATGCCATAGCTACCGATGTGCTCAGTTTAGACGATTGGCTAACCCATGCATTACCTCATTTACAAGCACTTGACTATGACTGGTTAAACACTTTGCTGGAGTCACTCTCCAAGCGGTTATTTTCAAAGTATGAACATGAGCGAAAAGACGCCATAGGCGAACTGGTGAATACCTTTATTATTCATATTCATTTAGATACCCAAAACGATGAATTTGAGTGCCCTATTTTAAAGCACACCGCAAAATTAGATCAGCAATACGAAAATGTGCTACAGATCCTCAAACACTTTATATTTCAGCGTTTAATACGCGACCCACAAATGCAGCAAATAGAATTTAAAGGGCAAAACCTACTCATAGAATTATTTACTGCGTTTGCCAGCGATCCGCTGCGCTTATTACCCGAAACCACGCAGGCACTGTACCTTGAAGCTGAAAAACACAATCAAGGTATGCGTATTATTTGTGACTATTTAAGCGGTATGAGCGACGAATACGCTTATAAAACCTATCAACGGTTGTTCTCCCCCATACAATAAGTTAGCTAATCTGAACTCAGGTTAGTCAACATAAAAAAGCCGAGTCACTTACGTAACTCGGCTTTTCGTTAGTTTATAAAATCACACTACAGTGATTTAATGCCCATGTTGTAAAGCGTAAAACCGTACATATCGGCATAAAGGTCAATAATTTTACTGGTTGGTGTACCGGCACCATGGCCTGCATTGGTTTCAATACGAATAAGTGTAGGATTTGTACCCGCTTGATTCGCTTGAAGCTCAGCTGCAAATTTAAATGAATGCGACGGTACAACGCGGTCATCATGATCGCCTGTAGTGATCATAGTCGCCGGATATTCAACCCCTGCTTTTACATTATGAATTGGCGAGTAGCCTTTTAAGTAATCAAACATTTCTTTACTTTGGTCGCTAGTTCCGTAATCGTATGCCCAACCAGCGCCAGCTGTAAATGTATGATAACGAAGCATATCCAATACGCCTACCGCAGGTAACGCAACTTGAAACAAGTCAGGTCGCTGGGTCATTACAGCACCCACTAATAACCCACCGTTTGAACCACCACGCAGTGCTAAGCGTTTTTTAGAGGTGTATTTTTTATCTTGTAAGTATTCAGCTGCAGCAATAAAGTCGTCAAATACGTTTTGCTTTTGCAATTGTGTACCTGCTTTATGCCACTCTTTACCGTATTCTCCACCACCACGAATATTAGCAACTGCGTATACGCCGCCTTGCTCAAGCCAAGCTGCTGTTGTAGAGCTAAAGCGAGGTGTTAAGCTTATATTAAAGCCACCATAGCCATATAAAATAGTTGGGTTGCTGCCATCTAATTTAATATCACTTTTATAAGTGATAATCATCGGTACTTTAGTGCCATCTTTAGAGGTATAAAATACTTGCTCAGAGGTATAGTTATCGCTATTAAAATCTATCCCTGACTTACGGTATACTTTTGACTCACCGCTTTGCACGTCAAAGCTGTAAGTTGTACCTGGCGTTTTGTAGTTAGTAAATGAATAATAAAGCGTAGTTTGCTCTTGTTTACCGCCAAAGCCACTCGCCGTACCGACGCCTGGTAAACTAATTTCGCGGATCAATTCGCCTTGTTTGTTGTACTGTTTCACTTTAGAAATAGCATCAACCATGTAGTTGGCAAAAAACGTATTACCGCCAAGGGTTACATTAAGTACGTTTTCAGTTTCTGGGATAAAATCTTGCCAGTTTTCAGGCTGTGGATTGTTTGCATCAACCGTCACTACTTTTTTATTTGGTGCATTTAAGTTAGTAACCAAAAATAGCTTGCTGCCTTCGTTGTCAATTACGCTGGTATCAGAGTCGGTATTACCCACTACAGTCACAAATTCGCTATCTGGCTTGGTTAAATCTTTAATAAATAACTTATTACCAGAGGTTGATACGCTGGCACTAATAAACAAGAAACGACCATCTTTGGTTGCTTTAGCGCCCACATAGCGGTGCTTTTGTTCTGCTGTATCGCCAAATACTAAAGTATCTTCGCCTTGATCTTGACCTAACTTATGGTAATACACTTTATGTTGATCAGTTTTTGCAGAAAGCTCACTGCCCTCTGGCTTATCGTAGCTTGAATAGTAAAAACCGTCATTTGCTAGCCAGCTAACGCCACTAAATTTAACATCAACTAGTGCTTGTTCTACCTGCTCTTTGGTTTCGGTGTCTATAACAATGATTTTACGCCAATCACTACCACCTTCTGAAATTTGGTACGCTAACAATGAACCATCTTCTGAAAATGATAAACCCGACATTGAAGTGGTGCCATCTTCACTAAAAGTATTAGGATCTAAGAACACTTCAGCTTCACCGCCGTCTTTGCTGCGGTATAAAACGTACTGGTTTTGCAGGCCATTATTTTTATAAAAATAAGTGTAATCACCTTCAGTAAACGGGGCGCTGATTTTTTCGTAGTTCATGAGTTTTTCAAGGCGCTGTTTGAGTGTGTCTCTGTAAGGCACTTGCTCTAAATACGAAAAGGTAAGCTTGTTTTGAGTTTTAACCCATTGAGCCGTTTCATCACTCATATCATCTTCTAACCAGCGATACGGATCAGCCACGGTTTCACCAAAGTAAGTGTCAACCACAGTGCCTTTTTTAGTTTCAGGGTAATCTAGTGAGTTAACTGCTTTCATAGCTGTTTTTACTTCATTTTGAGTAGTGTTTTCTGCAGGTTGTGAACAACCCGCAAGTGCGATTACAACCGCACAGGTCAGTGTTTTTTTAAGCATTGCTTTACCATTATTTTTTTATAGTCAGCCTAAGTTATTAACTTTCTGTTTGTTTGTCTATCAACTTGCGGTAAACGTCATTTATCGCTGTTAACCTGCGCTAAATTGCGCTTAAATAAATGAATAACTTTTAAACACTAACAGGTTGAGTAATGACAGAAACTGAATCTTTTACCAGCTTTAAACGCTTTTACCCTTACTATCTAAAAGAGCATCGTAATAAAACTTGTCGCAGGCTGCATTTTATTGGCAGTAGTTTAGTGTTGCTTTTGACCGGCTATGCGCTTATTAGCTCACAATTTGCATTGTTATGGTTATTACCGGTGATTGGTTATGGCTTTGCATGGGTTGGGCATTTCTTTTTTGAAAAAAACCGCCCCGCCACATTTAAGCACCCGTTATACAGTTTATGGGGTGATTGGATCATGTTTAAAGATATACTGATTGGCAAAATTAAATGGTAAATGGCTACTTACGCTTCGGTATCACAAACACCTCATCTTACTCGCTGTAAATAAAATGTAGATTGAATGTAATTCAATTGACCTCGATTGTAGAAATGGTCTACCTTGACAACAGTAATTTCAATTAGTTCATTAATTTAAAAAGATTAAATTGAAACCACCTGTAGAGCATCGAATGAGGGAAATTAGTTATGCAACTTACACCGCTATTTACAGCAAAAAAAACCATCACTTTAAGTATCGCCGCTGCACTTGTTGGCTCATGGACGGTTAATGCCGCTGAGCAAGAGACTCAGGCGCAAGAAAACATTGAACAAATTAGTGTTATTGGCTCTCGCCGACTAGGCCGCACAGTTGAAGATAGCCCAGTGCCTATTGATATTATCAGTAATGATGCCTTAAAAAGTTCAGGGCAAACAGAAACCAATGCATTATTAAGTACGTTATTACCAAGTTTTAATTTCCCCCAACCATCAATTACCGATGGCAGCGACCACGTACGCCCAGCTCAACTGCGTGGCTTAGCCCCTGATCACACCTTGGTACTCGTAAATGGTAAACGTCGCCACAGTAACGCGCTACTAAATTTAAACGGCTCAACGGGTCGTGGCTCGTCATCAGTTGATTTAAACGCTATTCCTGCAAACGCGATTGAACGCATTGAAGTATTACGCGACGGCGCCGCAGCTCAATATGGCTCAGACGCTATTGCCGGGGTGATTAATATCGTCCTTAAAAGCAATAGCAGTGGCGGTAGTTTGGGTGCCGTATATGGTGCAAATATTACCGATATGGACGGTGTAGCGCAGTTACAATCGGTCTCTGAGGACGCAAATGGTGACTTAGCTTTTACTGAGGGCAGCGACCGCTCGCTTACCGACGGCCAAACCTTAACTCTGCAAGGTAATATGGGGTTTGAATTAGGCGATAACGGCTTTTTGAGTATTTCTAGTGAATATCGCGATCGCAGCTCAACCAACCGCTCTGATTACGACCAACGCGAAAATTACGCTCGTTTACCTGATGGCTCTCTCGACCCACGCGAATTCACATGGGATCGTTACAACCATAACTTTGGTAACGGCACTGTTGAAGACTTTGCGCTGTTTTACAATGCCGGTTATCAGTTAACTAACGATGCCGAGCTATACTCGTTTGGCTCTTACAGCAAGCGTGAAGGCGAAGGCGGTGGTTTTTATCGTCGCGCACAAGACAGCCGTAACGTAACAGATATTTATCCTGATGGCTTTTTACCGGTGATCACCTCAGATATTGACGATTTTTCGTTAGCATTAGGCGTAAAAGGTTTTGCTAATGAATGGAATTACGACGCTTCTGCTGTATACGGCCAAGATGCCTTTAACTTTGGTGTTATTGATAGCTTAAACACCTCATATGGGCCTAGCAGTCAAACCAGTTTTGATGCCGGTACACTTACCTACGATCAGCTTACTATTAACCTTGATTTTAGCCGCGAGATTGATGCAGACTTTTTAGCTAGCGGAATTAACGTCGCAGTGGGTGCTGAGTATCGTCGTGAAGGCTACGAAATTCAGGCAGGCGAAGAAGCCTCATACGCACAAGGCACTTTTGGCCCTGGTGGCGCAGTAACCGACCCAGTTAATGGCCCATTTGGCTCTGCAGGTTCGCAAGTATTCCCGGGGTTCACACCTGAGTCTGCGGGTGATAACAGCCGCCATAATGTTAGCCTTTACGTTGATTTAGAAGCCTTTATTACAGATAACTGGAATGTTGCCGTCGCAGCGCGTTACGAAGACTACTCTGACTTTGGTGATACGCTTAATGGTAAAATTGCTACCCGTTATACGCTAACAGAAGATTTAGCATTACGCGGCTCTGTATCAACCGGCTTTAGAGCGCCCTCGTTACAACAGCAATATTTTACTTCAGTGGCGACCGTGTTTGTTGATGGTATTCCAACTCAAACAGGCACGTTTGCCCCAAGCAGTGATGTAGCCGTTGCATTGGGATCACCGGGCTTAGATGCAGAAGAAGCCACCAACTACGGGGTAGGTTTTACCTGGTCAACCGACTTTAATTTCAGCTTATCTGTGGATTATTACCAAATATTAATTGATGAACGTATTGTGTTATCAAATAACCTATCAGGCGCAGGCGTTGCAAGCTTACTTGAGGGCACCGGCGCTAACCAAGGTCGATTTTTCTTAAACGCGATTGATAGCAAAACCCGTGGCGTTGACGTCGTCGCTTCTTATAATTTAATCACCGACAACTACGGTGATGTAGCTTTTAACTTAGGTTACAACTACGGTAAAAACCAAGTCACCGATATTATTGACCCACCAGCACAATTACAAAATGTTGGGGTTGAGCAAGATAATTTGTTCTCGGGTAACGAGCTACGTCGTTTTGAAGTGAGCACGCCGCGCAATAAATACAACCTTAGCGCAACATGGACACTTAACGAATGGCGCACCACACTTCGCAGCACTCGCTACGGTGAAACACAAGACCCATCTGAAAACCCAGAGCGTAACGAAGTGTTAGAACCTAAATGGATCACCGATTTAGATGTTGCCTATGCACTTAATAATAACCTTACTCTGAGCTTAGGCGTTAATAATGTGTTTGATGTATACCCAGATCCAACTCGTGAGCTGGTGAGCGATGTAACCACTTTCTCTCGCTTGTTCTCGTACTCGGGCTTTTCACCATTTGGTTTTAATGGCCGTTATGTATACGGCAAAATTGAAATGAAATTTTAAGCTGTAACTTAAACCAAAAAGCCACACTAAATAGTGTGGCTTTTTTTATAGATTAGAACCCGATTAGATTTTAGTTAACCAACCGTGTTTATCTTCGCTTTTGCCCCATTGAATATCGTTCAATGCTTGACGTAAGCGTGCCGTTGTTGGCCCTGGTTCACCATTACCTACTTTGTATTCTTTATCGTTATGGATAAACGTACCTACTGGAGTCAATACTGCCGCAGTGCCTGAAAGTGCTGCCTCAGTGCCTGGTTTTGCTGCACGCTCTAAAAGCTCAGTGACAGTAAAGTTGCGCTCGCTAACCGTCATACCTAAATCTTTAGCTATGGTTAAAATGCTATTACGAGTTACACCGTGTAAAAATGTGCTGTCGAGTGCTTTAGTAATTATTTCGTTGCCATCAATTAAAATAAAGTTTGCGGCACCGGTTTCTTGCACATCGCCGCCTGGGCAAAATAAAATTTGGTCGGCTTTATATTTAGTGCGTGCTGCTGAAATTGGGCCAAGTGCGCTGGCATAGTTACCACCGCTTTTGATCATACCCATGTGCGGTGCACAGCGCATACCATCTTCTTCAAGTAAAACACGTAACGCAGTTGCGCCACCTGAAAAATAATCACCCACTGGCGATAATAACGTGTAAAGCAACGAACTCATTGACGGTGCCGCCGCTTTACCAATGGCAGCTTCTGTACCAATGTGGGTTGGGCGAATATACATAGAACCAGGAGGAAGCGGCGTTTCATCGGCGTATTCACGAACAATATCGATGATCATTGTTTTTAGCATCTCGCCATCAACAGCAGGTAAACTCAACAATTCAGAACTTTGCTGCATGCGCGCAATATTAGCGTCCATTCTAAAAATATTAACCGAGCCATCTTCGTGACGAAAGGCTTTTAACCCTTCAAAACATGTACTTGAATAATGAAGAACGTGCGCACCTGCATGCAACTCAAGCTTATCGCAAGGAACAATTGAGCTTTCGCCCCACTGATTGTCAGAAAACTTAGCTTGAATCATCTGCGGCATAAACACAGTACCAAATGCTGCCATTTTTATTCTCTCTTGTGTGGTCTATTTTTCTCCATTGTATGACAACCAGCTACTATTTAACCATAGCAAAACGAGCTGTTTTTAAATTAATTAGAAGAATTTTTTGCATGTACTGATGATTATTTAATCAATAAAGCACTTGCCAACCTTTTAATGCAATAATCAGCTAACATTTTATAGTTAGCTGATTAATTAATGCGTACATTATGATGGCGGCTATTTTATTAGCCTCTATTTAAAAGAATAACGCAATATACGCTTTAATACTGAGGTGTATTGGTGAAAAAATCCGCCAGTATTATAAGCAATGCCCTGCTTTTGTAATGCGGCTTGCACTTTAGGCGCAATTTCTTGATAACGGGACGATGGCATATCAGGAAATAAATGATGCTCTATTTGAAAGCTTAAATGCCCAGTTAAAATATGAAACCAACGTGCCCCTTTAATGTTTGACGACCCCAGCGCTTGGCGATAATACCACTGCCCTTGGCTTTCGTTTTTGCAGTCTTGCTCATAAAAGGTATGGGTTTGCTCGGTAAAATGGCCACAAAAAATAATGGTTGAGGTCCATAGGTTACGAATTAAGTTTGCCAAAAAATTACCGCTTAATACCCACAAAAATAATGGCCCCGCCAAAACTGGAAATAACACATAGTCTTTAATTAGTTGGCGCGCCCCTTTACTAAAAAAGCGCTTTTTTAAGGTGCTATGCGCCACAGCACCTTCACGGTTTGGTTTCTTTTTACCTATAAAGACTCGCTCGCCTGCGAGCTCATGATACGACACGCCCCACTGAAACAGCACGCTAAGATTTAAATAAGTAATAAACTGCCATGTATTTTTTAGTCGCCATTTAAAATCATTGCTCAATCTTAATAAGCCATAACCAAAGTCACGATCTTTTCCGATAATGTTAGTGTAAGTATGGTGTTCAAAGTTATGAACGCGGTTCCAGCTTTGGCCGTCGCAGGCTATATCCCACTCGTAAGTTTTAGAGTTAAGCTGTTTGTCGTTCATCCAATCGTATTGACCATGCATTACATTGTGGCCAATTTCCATGTTGTCGAGAATTTTAGCCAAACCAAGTAATAAAACACCCGCTACCCACAATAATGGCTGTACAAAACCAAGCATCAATAAAATCCGTCCGCCTATTTCGCAAAACCGCTGCTTACGCACAATAGAACGAATATAGTTTGCATCCTTTTGCCCAACTGTAGCTAATGTCGACATTTTAATTTCATCTAAATCATCGGCTAACTGTTGATAATTTATAGTTATCATAGCTGTAACTCCAAATCGCTAACGGCTTGACTCACACACAGTTGAATTAACTGCTCGCCAGTATCTGATAATTGATTAGTTTTTAAATTACGCACCACTCCCGACTTTTTAATGCACTGGCATTGATGGCAAATACCAATGCCGCAACCACGCTGCACAGGGAGTTTTTTTGCTTCAAACTGGTTTAATAGCACCTCATTACTAGTCACTACATGCGTGTCTTTATTTATTATTACTGAAAAATGATTGTCGTCAGTCAATTTAGGCATGGATAGAGCAAACGATTCTTGGTAATAGGTTAAATTAAGTAGACGAGTAAAATCTGCAACTTCTTGCATAAAGCCAGCAGGACCACAGCAATATATATCAGGATTATCGTCCGTATTTATATGAGTAGTTAAATATGGGCTTCGATCCCGTGTAAGCAGTACGTAAGAAAAATGATTATATTGCTGTGTCAGCATTTTTAACTCATTAGTGCATTGATGCTCACCTGCTTTAGCAAAGTAAATTAATTTTATCTGATGCTCAGTATTACCTAGCTGCTGATCAAGCATAGCAAGCATAGGCGTAATTCCCGAACCACCAGCAATAAACGTGCTGGGTTTGTGCCAGCTTTTAAATACAAAGTCGCCACTTGGTGGAGAAATATTACACCATGGCTGCACCGCTAATGCATTTTGCAATTGGCTTGTAAAATGACCTTGCTGATCTGTTTTTACTAATAAACGAAGTAAACCTGTCGCCTTATATTGTGCGGGGCTGCATGCCAAAGTAAACACTCGAGTAAGCAAACGTCCATTAGCTTCCACCGTTAAGCTAATGTGTTGACCAGCAATATGTATAGGCCACTTTTTACTTGGTTTAAGTGAAATACTTAAAAATCGCCCGCTTAGCGCTTGGACATCAACAACCTTGGCTCGAAAAAGGTCAGCGCGCCACGCAGGTTTAAACTTTTGCATTATTGGCTCAATATAAGCTGCAAAGCTTTGATGGTGTAAAAACCATTTTGAAAATTGGTCTAATACCGGAGTTAACATGGTTATAAATTCTCTATTTAAATCGACTACCCATTAGTTTCTGCTGGGTTTTATATTTGAGCATACACGTGTAAGCCCAAACTTCAGCGCACAAGTGTACGCTCGAATTTTTAAATTTCAACCCCATTAGAGTAATTATTCAATTTTTCTAGAGCGGTATTTAAAGGTTAACAACGCTTAAGTACCCAATGGAGAACGATTAAATTGCGTGCACTTGTACTTATCCCAAATACTTAACACCATGATAAATAGCGTGCTAAGGTAGTTAAAATTTAGTTAATTTTGGAAGCCATTATGAACAAAGTAACAACGCGTAAAAAATTTTCTACACTTGCCAAAATCAGTTGTGCATTTGCACTTTCGGGGCTCACCAGCCTCAGTACTTATGCAGTTGATTTTAAAGAATTGGATAAATTAGCGCTTAATGTAAAATCGGTAACTGTTGCCCAAGGAATTTCAATTCCGTGGGCTATTGAGGCTCTGCCAAACGGTGACTTATTAATAACCGAGCGCAGCGGTATCCTTTATTTACTTCGCAATAACTCCACCAGCTTAACTAAAATCACTGGGCTACCAAAAATAGATGCCAACGGCCAAGGCGGGCTTCTTGATTTAGAGCTACACCCTGATTTTGCTAATAATCAATGGCTATATATTACTTATTCAAGCAGTGAAGGCGATGGCGCAGGTAGTAACACCGCACTTATGCGTGCAAAGCTAAGTAACGATCACAGCCAACTACTTGAGTCACAACAATTATACAAAGGTGAGCATAACTCTAAAAAAGGTCAGCATTACGGCAGCCGTATTGTGTTTGATAACCAAAACTATGTGTATTTTTCGATTGGCGACCGCGGCTCCCGAGATATTAATCCACAAGATTTAGGCCGTGATGGCGGTAAAATTTATCGTTTACACGACGATGGTAAAATTCCATCCGACAACCCCTTCGTAAACCAAAAAGGTGCAAAACCAGCGGTTTGGTCTTATGGGCATCGTAACCCACAAGGTATGTGGTTCGATGGTGACAATAGTGTATTTTGGGCACACGAACACGGCCCCCGTGGTGGCGATGAGCTTAATATGATTAAACCTAAAACTAACTACGGCTGGCCCGTGGTGAGTTACGGTATTAACTACAGCGGCACCTCGTTTACCGATTTAACAGAAAAACCGGGCATGCAAGCGCCCATATTACAGTGGACACCGTCTATCGCTCCTTCAGACATGTTGCTAGTAAAAGGTGATAAATACCCTGAACTTAAAGGTAAATTTTTACTCGCTTCAATGAAATACGCCTTTGTTAGCGTATTAGAAATAGCAGATGGCAAGGTCGTTAAACAAAGTAAATTACTTGAAGGTATTGGCCGTATTCGCAGCCTAGCCCAAGGTGATGATGGTACTATTTACCTTGGATTAGATGGCCAGGGCATTGTGCGACTAGATCCTAAGTAGTCATTTAATACATCTAATTACAGTAACAGCAAACTTTTTGCAGCTTAACTGCGTACTGTTACTGTAATTAGCTAATAAAGAACGAGGGTGTTGATGTTTTCATTTTTAAAGCCAGATCCAATCAAAAAATTGCGTAAAGAGTACGATGCAAAATTAGAGCAAGGCATGCAAGCACAAAGAAAAGGCGATATTAAAAGCTATGCGATGTTAACTGACGAGGCTGAAAAAATCTGGAATGAAATAGAAGCACTCGAAGCCAAAAAGGCCAAGTAAACATATATCCTACCAATTCAAACCAATCCCGCGTTAAAAACGCGGGGTTTTAATACTTACAAACATCTTTTTTAAATTCACTTAAGCCCAACCAGATAATTCCCTAGCTTAACCTCCATCGTAACTAGCTTTTAATTGAGCACAGCTGATTATACTCATAGCATTATTGCCTTCTCTTACTTATGCTCATAACCCACCTAAAACCTCGCATAAACAATTATTTACATTAACGTTAATTAGTGGAATTATTAATCTAGTCCAAAAGAGTTGATGCATTGTTTGAAGTAGCAGAATCTTAAAGGGCTGATGATTTTGTGAGTGCGAGGAAAGCATTTTTAGTAAAGTGTGTAATTAAGCCATAAAGCATCAAAAATTTACTGGAAAAAATGCAATATAATGAAAAAATTATAATTAAATCAAGGAATACAGATGTACACAGGTAGTTGTTTATGCGGCTCAATCAACTTTTCAATTAATGGTAAAGTTACTGATATTATTCATTGTCATTGTTCGCTTTGTCGTAAGGCCAGTGGCAGTGCTTTTGCTACTAATGGATTTATTAATGCCAGCGATCTGACATTAACTGACTACAACGGCACACTTACTTTTTACCAAAGTAGTGAAGGTAAACGTAAGTACTTTTGTAAAACCTGCGGCGCTCCAATTTATAGTGCTAACGCTCAATCTCCTCAAAGATATCGCCTTCGATTAGGCGCGTTGACCTGCGATATAACAGAGCGACCAATATCGCATAATTTCATCACCTCAAAAGCTAATTGGGAAGACTTAGATGCTCAGCTTCCTCGTTATGAGGGACATGAGCCAGGACGAGAGTAAATCCATATAAATTTATCTATTTTTTGAAGTGGGAGTTTGAATGAAACTGAATCAAGTAACTTTGCCAGTCAAAGATATGAATGAAGCGGTGAGTTTTTATCGCACACTTGGCTTTACCCAAATTGTTGATACACCTCATTATGCACGTTTTAGTTGCCCTGAAGGTGACTCTACATTTTCATTGTCTTTAGAGAGTAAATTTTTTGAAAATCATTCTGTAATTTATTTTGAGAACGATGACCTCGAACAATTGTGCCAACAGTTGAGTAAAAAGGGGATCGTATTCGAACAGCAACCCACAGAGCAAAGGTATCTATGGAAGGAAGCGGTTTTAAAAGACCCTTCAGGAAATAAAATTAAACTCTATAAAGCTGGAGAAAATCGATTAAACCCACCTTGGAAGGTACAAAAACAGCCATAAAGCTAAGCACGAACCAGCATTGCGCTAAGCAGCTAAATGCTGGCGTTTAAGTACTGTACTTAGTTATTTATATTCCATTTTAGCGGTTAAGCGATTAAATAACCCTGGGAAAAACCGTTTTATAAACGGTGCCCAACCACTTAACCCTTGGCCTATTACAACTTCGTCTTTTTTATTGTAGATTGCAGTGAGCATTTTTGATGCGGCTACATTTACGTTCATACCATTTTCTATTGAAGGCTCAGGTTTGTTTTGCGCCTCCCCTTGCTCGTTTAATGAGTTATGGGCAATCGCCGTTTTAATTGAGCCAGGGCAAATAGTTAAGCAATGTATGTTGTGCTCTGCCACTTCGGCGCGTAAGCAATCCATAAAGCCTACCACAGCGTATTTACTGCCTGAGTATCCGGTTCTAAACTTTGAGCCTACTTTGCCTGCCACGCTACTAATAGCCACTACTGAACCGCTTTTACGTGCCACCATTGAAGGTAGTACCGCTTTAGTGAGTGCAATTAAGCCAAAGTAATTTACTTCCATAAGTTGCCGGTACACTTTAAAGTCGTTTTCTAAAAATAAACTACGCTGCGATACGCCACCGTTATTAATTAAAATATCAATGGGGCCTAAGCTATCTATTTTCTCCGATACATCCTGCAGTACCATTTCGGGCTTTGATAAATCAAGCGGGATAACACGGTGCCCCTCGCCTTTTAACTCGTCTTTTACTTGGTTGAGTTTATCGATATTTCGCGCTGATAAAATAACCTTTGCACCTTGCTCTGCAAATTGTTTTGCAAGTTCTTCACCAATACCTGATGATGCGCCGGTGATCCACACTGTTTTATTATTATAATCCATGGTTTACCTTATATTCTTTGACTGGTTATGCTTTAGTTGGACCCGCTATTTCATTCACTTGCTGTTCTAAGTTTTTGTAAAAGCCCATTAAAAATAGTAGCTCAACAGTGACATACAAAGGGCCAATAATTAAGCCTACTAAATCATCAACAAAAGCGGGCTTTTTACCTTCAAAATAATGACCAATAAACTGTAATATCCAGCCAAACACGAACACCCCAACTCCAATTACCAACCAAGGTATTAATGCCATTGCGGCAATTGGCTGGGCAGCTACCAGTAATAAAGTGAAAATAATTCCCATGATTAAACCAAGCGAAAAGCTCAACATAAAATAGTAAACCACAGAGGCTAATACAAAAATTTGCGCGCCATCAATGCTAAAATTAGCAATAGGAATTTCAATTCGGGCGAGTAAGCATAAAGCGGCAAACACAATGAGTGGAATACCAAAAAAATGGGTTAATACATTTCGTTTAGAGCGATGGTACAAACCATACTGGCCGAGCTGTTGTTCAAGGGTTTTCATGACGGCGTTCCTATTGTTATTTTTATAAGCAAAGTTCACCTTATAAAAAATGACACATAATAACAACTGATAACGATAGTTAATCTCTAAAAATGGTGAGCAGCACCTTATGCGTTATAGCTATAAATTAGGTAAGGTCATCGTTAATAATTAACATGATCAGCACCAGGAGGTTTACATGCTTTTAAAAACACTCGCCGTTGGCCTATTACTCGCTTTAGCTGAGATAATTAATGGCAATATTAGAGTAAGGATTTTACATCGATTTTACGCTCTAAAACGCGCTAAAACACTCAGCTTACTTTTGGGCACTGCGATTATTTATGCCATTACTTGGCTGACCTTGCCATGGGTTAACCCTATTTCGTACTTAGATTGTTTAAATGTGGGTTTTGTTTGGCTAACAATAATGCTTAGTTTAGATATTATTGTGGGCAGATATTTATTTAAGTATAAGTGGCACAAAATACTTGATGATTTTAACCTTTTTAGAGGTAACTTACTGAGTGTGGGCATGCTATTGCTTTTTATAAGCCCCTGCTTGGTTTTTTGGTTACAGATGTAACTTAAAAAATAAATGAGAAGCGATAAAAGTTTTGATTTAATTTACTTCTCTAAAAGCGTAGCGTCTGTTTGCCCTCTTTGTGCGTTAATCACTTAAAACCTACTTAAAGACAGGAGTCAATAACCTTTCAACATACCGCTATCTAAGCTAATGCGGTTACTAGCTTGCCTTTTTCATGTGTTGGTTGCATTGCCATTCGCTCCGTGCCTTTTTCGAATTCTTGCTCTAACATTTTTTGTAATTCAGCAATCTGCTCTTTTATGGCATCTACATCAACCCCTTCCTCTCCTAGTTCTTCTGCCAAGGCTTCTATTGCTGCTTTTAACTCAGCTATAGTTTCTTTATCGACACCTAAACGTTGATAAATTAATGCCTCTTGGGCATTTTCTAAAAAGCTTTTGTCTTCTGGTTTAGCGATAAAATTAGGGGGTGCTTGGTTTTCAGCGGTACTTGTTGTTGCCGCAGCGGCAGATGTTGACAGAACGTCACTCGTTTTTGCCACTTTGTTAACGGGATTATTGTAACTACTATATTGATTTTTAAAGGTTATTGAAGTCATTGGCTCAAATCCATTTTTGCTTTAATCGTTATATTCTTTAACTGAAATAACTTAAGCAACTTTGATACCAGTTAATATTTGATTGTCTCTAAGGCTTATTTTTATTTCAAATTAAGCCCTCTTAACTCATTTCGCACCCACTTCTCATCTAAATACAGCTCTAAGTGTTGCTCAGCAAACTTTAAAAAGCTGCGTGCAGCGTGTGATATATGTCGGTCTGTACGCACCACAAAATACCAATGGCTAGCTAAAGTGGTGTCGGTAACATTAAGCACTTTAAAGCTATTATCACCTTTAGGCAGCACATGCTGAGAAAGCACCGCAATCCCCATACCTGAAGCTACCGCCACTCTAATGGCTTCATTACTGGCCATTTGCACACTGTCACTTAATACCAACCCTCTACTTTGCAGCTCGCTTTCAAATAACATCCGAGTGGCGGAGCCTGTTTCACGCAATAAAAAACGATACGGAACTAAATCAGCCAGTTTAAGTGCGGTTTTATCGGCTAATGGATGATTTAGTGGCACTATAAACACTAAAGGGTTATGTAGAAATCTAGCAGCCTGGGCATGCTCTAAAGATGGCGGGTGACTAAATACATAAATATCGTCTTCTCCGCGTTCAAAGCGTGCTAAAACGGCTGAACGATTACCTATTTCAAGTGGTAGCTCTACATGCAGATGTTCATTACTGTATGGGCCTAACAATTTAGGTAAAATATATTGGGCAGTATTAACCATAGCAATTTTACATCGTCCACGTTCACCTCCTTTTAGCTCCGCTAAGTAATCTTGGTAATCTTCAAAATGACCAAAAACCTGTTGGCAAGTCCTAAATAAGGCCATACCAGCTTCGGTTATTTGCAACTTTTGTTGCTGCATAATTATTAACGGTTCACCTACCGCTTCTTGTAAGCGTTTAATTTGTAAAGAAACCGTAGGCTGAGTCAAATGAAGTCCACGAGCGGTTTCGCTTATAGAGCCGGTTTTTACTACACTCATAAATACTTCAAGTAGTCGGAAGGAAAGTTGTCTTATATTCATACGCACCTCATAGGTTTTTATCTATAGGATGTTATCATTCATTTTATTATTTACTATATAAAGATTTGCCTATAATAGCGCCGCTTAACAAATCAAATTAGTAATAAAGAGGAGAACAGCGTGCCTGATATTGTAGTAATGTTTTTTATTTTAGGATTAGCAGCGGGTATCCTTCGCTCTGATTTAGCTATTCCCAAAGCGACGTATGACACTCTCAGCTTACTACTCATGCTTACCATAGGTCTAAAAGGTGGCATGGTGCTGCATGGCAATTTAAGTTGGCAATTACTCCCAGAAATGGCCTCGGTTATGTTACTTGGTGGGCTTATTCCACTCACTTTATACCCTATTTTAAAACACGTTGTTAAGCTAAGCGTAGCGAATAGCGCCAGCATTGCTGCCCACTATGGTTCGGTTAGTGCTGGTACATTTGCGGTAGCATTAGCGTATGCCGAATCGGCTAAATTAGAAGTGGGCGCAGAAGTTACCTTGTACCTAGTTATGCTTGAGTTACCAGCCATTATTGTAGGTTTACTGTTGTATCGTAAGCTCGACAAAGCACACAGCGAAAACACCAACTTATCGTTAAAAGCACTGTGGCACGAAACGCTTACCAATAAGAGTGTGATTTTGCTCGTTGGCGGTGTAATTATCGGTATGATGTATGGCACCCAACAGGGTAGCCAAGTTACGAGTTTACTTACCAGTAGCTTTAAAGTAGTGCTGGCGCTATTTTTACTCGAAATGGGCTTGGTTGCTGCACAAACGCTTCGCCCTTTTCCTTGGCAGCAATGGAAACTGGCTGCCTTCGCCATTATTACGCCGTTATTTTTAGGCACCATTGGCGTTATGGTTGGCACCTTGCTAAATTTAGAATTAGGTTCAGTGGTTATTCTGGGCAGCTTAGTGGCGAGTGCTTCTTACATTGCCGCACCTGCTGCTGTAAAAGCCGCTATTCCCAAAGCAGATATTGGCCTAGCCATGCTTAGCTCGTTAGGTGTCACCTTTCCATTTAATGTTATTGTTGGGATTGGTTTGTATCATCAACTTGCCGTTGTCATAAGTTGAATATAACGCACTAAAAAAGCCCAAAGTGGGCTTTTTTGGTTTTATAAGCAGTATTATTTTATTTAAAACAACGCTTAAAAATACAACAATTTTAAAACAATAAAGCTAACTTACTTCTACAAAAAAATAGCATGTAAGCGTTTAATTTACGTAAAAAAACATTTTGAATACTATTTTCATTTAGCAATTAAAAAACTCTTTACTTCGTTGTCAAATCAGCCTAAATTCGCCGCAAAATTAACCTCCTTAAGATAATTGCTTTATCAATCTCCCCTAAAAACAGCAATTATTTAACCTCTTTTTCGGAACAATCTAATGGTGGAACTTACCGCTGATAGTAAATCAAATAACCCGCTAGCGCCGGTTATTGGCTTATCGTTTTTTGCTATTGCATCAGGCTTTTTAATGAGCTTGATCCCGTTATCACTCAATGCTTTTAACATCAATATTGATTTAGCTCCATGGCTTGCCAGTGTCTTTTATTTAGGCTTATTGATTGGTGCTTTATGTATAGAGCGCGTAGTGGTAAAAATCGGTCATAGGTTGGCTTTCATCGGGTTTTTAGCTTTATTAATTATTAGTGTTATCACCCAGCTGATCAGCCCAACGGCCACTATGTGGTTAATAGCACGCTTTGTGGCTGGTATGGCAGTTGCTGGCGTATTTGTGGTGGTAGAGTCATGGTTATTAATGGCCAACACCGCAAAAGCGCGAGCTAAGCGCTTAGGGTTATATATGACCTCCTTATACGGTGGCAGCGCAGTAGGTCAACTTGCCATTAAACCATTAGGAACGACAGATGCTGTGCCTTATTTATTTGTTATTACTTTGTTAGCTGTTGCGATTTTAGCGCCGCTCTTAATTACCCGAGGACAACCTGATACGCAAAACTTACAAAAGCTACCATTTAAAGAACTAAAAACTCTCAGCCGCCCTGCTATTTTAGGCTGTTTAGTATCGGGGTTATTACTAGGCCCTATTTATGGATTATTACCGGTCTACATAGCCGCACAAACTGAACAAGCTCAATATACCGGCTTACTTATGGCGGTGATTATTTTAGGTGGCATGTTAGTTCAGCCTTTAGTGAGCTATTTATCAACCCGCATTATTAAAAGCTTATTAATGGCTATTTTTTGCTTTATTGGTACCGCCAGTGTGGTGGGTATTTTACATGCTAATAGCTTTGCGGCCCTAGTAAGTAGTTATTTTATATTAGGTGCATGCAGTTTTGCGCTTTACCCGATTGCCATTACTCTGGCGTGTGACTCATTGCCTATGGCAAAAATAGTCTCAGCTACCGAAATAATGCTATTAAGTTACAGTGTGGGCTCGGTTTTAGGGCCGCTAATGGCTACCTATTTTTCAGATAAAAGCCATGGTGTGCTTATTTACTTAGGTGGCTGCTTAATTACTACCTGTATTTACATGCTTATAAAAAGTATGAAAAAAATACCAACTGGTAACACCCCCGTCGCCGGCTAGCGAATGCTAAAAGCCGCTTAATGCTGGTTACGGTATTAAGCGGTTTACGCTTGAGTAACCTCTTTAGCAACCGCTTTATTTTTTAACTCAAATACTTCAATTTTATGCTCGTTTATAAGTTCATCAACAAAGCAGCTGCGGTTGTTATCATCAGCTATTATGTACACTTTATGTTTAGCGCGAGTGAGCGCTACATAAAATAAGCGACGCTCTTCACTGTGTGCGTAATTATCTTTTGCGGGTAATAACGCTTCTAAAATCTGAGGTGTTGGCTTAGTGCTTGGAAATCCAAACGCTCCACCATTCATTGCTAATATAATGACATAATCGGCTTCTTTGCCTTTTGAGCCATGAAACGTATCACACTCAAAATGCAATGCTGAAAACTCTTGCTGTAAAGCACTTATATCGGCCTGTGAAGGTAACTGAAATCGAAATCGTGCAAGTAAATATACCGTGGCAGACTTGCCAGAATGTCCCTTAATCCCCTTTAGTAAATGCTTAATTGCGCCATTGTTTAGCTCCGCTATTTTGCTGTTTATAGCTGAGCCACTATTTAGCGTTTTTAGCACGCTAACAGCGGGCTTACTCACCTTTGCAACTGAATGAATGTCTTTAGCTAACTGCGCTGGGTTTTTCATAATAAAGCCTGCGGCAACCTCGCCAATTTTATTATTAAAGCGAAAGGTCCTATCTAATAGAGTTTGTGTTGTAAAACCAAAATGTGCGGCAAACTCGGTAGTAAGTCGCATATCTGCACCACTAAAACGGTAAATAGCTTGCCAATCGTCTCCTACTGCAAACAGTGAACTATTAGATTTACTATCGCGCAGTGCTTTTACAAGTGTAGCTCGCAGCGGTGATATATCTTGAAATTCATCCACCATGATATAACGCCAAGGCGATGTAAACTTTTTAGTGTTTACATAATCGAGGGCTTTAATAATCATATCGTCGAAGTCTATTTCGCCCTGCGTGCGTAAATAATGGTTATAGTTGGCTAACAACGGCTTTAATAATTTCCAGGCTTGCTGTATCTGCTTTGAATCGCTCTCAAGTGTTATATTTGCGGTTTTATACACGCTGATTAATTGGCTAAATAAGGTAGCTAACTTGGTTAAATGACCGCCAGATTTTATCTCTTTTAAAAGCGCTATATGATTAGGCTTTGCAGGACTAAATTTAAACTCGCCTTTAACGTCATTAAGAGTGTTATTTATATAATTTACCAGTGCTCTAGCATATTGTGGTTTAGCATTGGCAAGCGATTCAAAACATCCTTCAACCCATTTTATTTTAGCTTTTTCGTTTTCAGCGAGTTTAGATATTTTAGGTGGCTTGCCCTCAACCTCGCTAATAATGGTTAAGCCGACGCTGTGAAATGTGGCCGCTTTAATGGACTCAGTGCCCAGCTTTTGTTTAATTCGTTCATCCATTTCGCAAGCGGCTTGCTTACCATAGGCGAGTAATAAAATATCGTTGTAATTAGCCTGCCCACTATTAACCAAATAGCCCGCTCTGGCCACCAACACACTGGTTTTTCCTGTACCAGCACCTGCTAGCACTAAATTATTATCGTCATCTATGATGCAAGCTCGGCGTTGTTGCTCAGTGAGTGGATTTGTTTCAACACAACTAAAAAAATCGTTATAGCGCTTTAATTGTGATTGAGTGTATTTATGTTGAAAAAAACGCGTGAGTGAATCGCTCCACTGGCTGTATTGCTCAAGCAATTTTATTTGTGTGCTGACTGTTGCTAAAACATCGCTACTTTTTATCCAAGGTAGCCAGCGTTTATATTGCTCATCTACTCGTTTTTTTATATCAGCCACATATGATTGGCGCAAAAACTGAGTGTGAGCAAATTGGTTTATTTCACTCAACACCTCATTAAGCACAGCAATATTGCTTTTAACCCATAACATATCAGTATGCGCTTTAAATGCCCTATTGCTGCCATATGCCCTCATCCAAATACGATACTGCTTAGAGTCGGTATTAAAGCGCAGTGTTTGCCCAAGCACACCATACTCATAGCGAATGGGCGACGTTAAATTACACCAACTCAATGTGGTTGTTTGTGTTTTATTGCTGAATACTAAACCTTGTGGGTTTATGTCGACAAAGCGATGCGGGGTAAAGATACGGCCAAATACACTAGCCTGAATAGAATTCATTAACAGCAGAATTCCTTTATAAAAATGAACCAATTAGCCATATTTTAAGGGAATATGCCTTGCAAGGATAATAAAACCAATAAAAATTAGCCGTAATGTTTACACGAATTTTATAGCGTATAAAAAACACCCAATTAATTTACCCACCTGCTTGGCATAAACACCACTATGTGACTAATATCTACTCTAGATACAGTAAGATAACAAGGATTGAAACATGCGAATAAATTCAATTAGAACCAAAGTCATTTTGCCAATTGCTTTTTTAGCATTGATCCTTGCAGGCTTGCTAGTTGCCATAGCTTCAATTACTTACATACAAGACAGCGCTATGAAAAGGCAAACCGAAACCTTTTTTGAAGCTGTTACTGTTATTCTCAATGCCGACAGAGACATATATCAAGCACGTATTGCACTTGAAAATTTACTCAGCGCCACTGGTGATAGTGAGAAGAATAAAGCAGAGTTTTTAGAAAACGCAGAGCAAGTAAAAGATCGCTTTAATAAATACTTAACCTATTTAAAAGATGAAGAGGCATTACTAGCAAAGCATGATTCATTTTCCAACTTTATGCCTTTGTATAATGAATGGGTAAATCATAGTAAAACGCTCATTGATACCAACCACTCACAAGGTAAAATGCAAAGTGATTTAAATAAATCTGAACCTGAATTTATAAAAATACGCGAAATGATGGATCAGGCAGGTGAAGAGCTTCGCGCTTATACTAATAAACAACAGCAAGATAAAGTGGGGGCTGAGCGTTTAGGGCGTTATGTAGAAGCCATTTCAGAGATACTAAATGCCGATAGAGATATATACCAAGCCCGGCTTGCAAAACAAAAAATAGTAAACCAACACGGTGATTTAGCACAAAATCAAAAAATATTTGAAGAAAACGCAGCCCAAGTTATTCGTCGTTTTCATAGTTACCGTAGTTATTTAATTGACGAGCCGCAGCTAACACAAAAATATGCCAACTTCGATCAGCTTTACCAGCAATGGTATGAGCAAAGCAAAGCCTTGATTTACTCAACTCCTGCAAAGCAAGTCGCTTTAATTGATAATAATTTAGCAAAAGCTGATAAAAGCTTTAACGAATTAAGAAATATACTTGATATTGCAGGAGAAGAAGCACGCACGCATGCCAGAGCTGTAAAACAAGACGTACAACAAAGCATTCAACTTTTTGAAAAAATTGTTTTTATTGTGATTATTATTGCCTTTATTGTCGCTTTAGGTGTGGGCTATTACATTCCGAAAAAGCTAACCGATAATATCAATAATATTACCCTTCGTATTAAAGAAATAGCCGCTGGCGATGGCGATTTAACCCAACGTATTAACACTACATCACACGACGAATTAGCTGATTTAAGCAATGAATTTGATAACTTCTTGAGCCATTTACAAACAATAATAAAAAATATTCAGCAGCAATCAAGCCAACTTGGTGCAGTAACGGGTGATTTAAATGATGTATCTGATACCGCGATGGAAGTAACCCAAAAACTTGCTAATGCCTCTGAGTCAATAGTCAGTGCGGGTCATGAAATGGACATGGCCAATCAACAAATGGCAGAGCTTGCAAAAAATACAGCGCAGGAAGCCGATATATCTAGCGAGCAGGTAAAGCAAGGTGTTCAAGCTATTGATGTGTCTAGCAAAGCGATTGAAGACTTAGCTAACGATATTAAGTCTGCATTAGCGAATTCGGTTGAACTAGAAAGTAGCTCTACCGATATAACCTCCGTTCTTGAAGTAATACGTAATATTGCAGAGCAAACAAACTTATTAGCTTTAAATGCAGCGATTGAAGCCGCTAGAGCCGGCGAGCAAGGCCGTGGATTTGCAGTGGTAGCTGATGAGGTAAGAACGCTTGCCACACGAACTCAACAAAGCACAGACGAAATTGATACCATGATCCAACGCTTAAATGACAATGTTAAAGCGTCGTCTGATTCAATCAAAAATAGCCAAACTAATGCCAATACCACCTTAACCAACTTTGACTCAGTAATTACCATTTTTAATAGCCTGACTCACGCATTTGAAAAAGTGCAGCAAATGTCGGCTGAAACCGCACAAGCTACACAAGAGCAGTCACATGTGGCTAACGAAATAAATCGAAATTTAGTATCATTAAAAGAGCAATCTGCACAAATGAAACAAATTTCATCGCAAACCACGCAACAATCTAAAAATGTATCGGCTTTATATAAGCAAATGAAATCGCAAGTAGAAAGCTTTAAAGTATGAGCGAGTAACAATTACAAAGTTAAGCGCACGTAAATTGCGCTTAAATTTTGCTATCGATAATAATCAATTCACACTCAGTGGTTGCCGTTAAAGTGATGGTTTTAGTCTGTGTAACTTCTGCGCCATCACCTTTATTCATGTTAACTGAGGCTGACTCATCGCTAATAATAAGCTCTCCTGCCGATGCCAGTACATAGGCTTGATGATCAATCGGCTGTTTTATTAATGTGCCTTTTGCCAGCTTACCACCATAAATACGCGCCTGCTGATTAATAAACAGTGCACTATCGGCATCTTTTGGATAACCTGAAACCAGTAAGCTAAGGCTGCTTGCAGCTTGCGTAGGAAACTTTTTACTTTCCCAACGCGGCTCAACATTGTGTTGATTACTCTGAATCCAAATTTGATAAAACGTTAGTGGTTCATCTGTTAGGTTATATTCTGAGTGGGTAATGCCGGTGCCTGCACTCATTACCTGCACCTCACCTTGCTCGGTGATCCCTTTGTTGCCCATACTATCTTGATGAGTAATGGCACCACTACGGATAAAACTAATAATTTCCATATTTCTATGTGGGTGCGCACCAAACCCCATACCTGGGGCTACCCAGTCATCATTAACTACACGCAAAGTGCCAAATCCCATACGAGCAGGATTATAATAATTCGCAAAACTAAAATGGTGCTTTGACTTAAGCCAACCATGATCAGCATTGCCTAAGCTATTTTTTGGGTAATGAGTAAGCATATTTTTTCCTATACGTTATCTCTACGTCATTTAGTATTGACGGTCTCGATCATGGGCAGCATCAAACGTGTGTTTAGCACCTAAAGGCACAATTTGCGTTGGGTTAATGGTTACGTGACTGACGTAGTAATGCACCTTTGTGTATTCTAAATCGACCGTTTCCTTTACCCCAGGTACTTGGTAAAGCTCATTAATGTAGTTACTAAGATGATGAAACTCACTTAACTTTTCTCGATTACACTTAAAGTGCCCGTGATACACAGCATCAAAGCGGATAAGTGTGGTAAATAATCGCCAATCGGCTTCAGTGAGTTTATCGCCCACTAAGTAACGCTGTTTTGCTAATCGAGTTTCTAACCAATCTAAGCTATCAAACAAGGCGGTGTAAGCTTCGTTGTAAGCTTCTTGAGTTGTAGCAAAACCGGCTTTATACACCCCATTGTTAATGGTGTTATAGACACGGTTATTCACCGTTTCTATTTCTTCACGTAGCGCATCTGGATAATAATCGTCGGTGTTACCAGTAAGCTCATTAAACGCACTATTAAACATGCGAATTATTTCTATTGATTCGTTGTTTACAATAGTCTGCGTTTTTTTATCCCATAAAATAGGCACGGTAACACGCCCTTCATAGCTAGGGTCGGCTTTTAAATACAATTGGTAAGCGTAATCTAAGTTATAAAGTGGATCGCCCTGCTCGCCAAATTCCCAGCCGTTTTCCATCATAGGTGCTTCAACAATACTCATAGAAATAATGTCTTCGAGCTGCTTTAATTTACGA
Organism: Pseudoalteromonas sp. US3C1013; assembly: GCF_048401115.1. GTDB lineage: Bacteria > Pseudomonadota > Gammaproteobacteria > Enterobacterales > Alteromonadaceae > Pseudoalteromonas > Pseudoalteromonas undina. Next base: position 1,742,440 of record NZ_CP183075.1, read on the forward strand.
AATATAATGGTGCGGTGCGCCCAAGGGCAAGCCAAGGATACATATAAATGATAGCGACCCGCTTCTGGTTTAAATTTACTGTTTTGCGCTGATGAAATCGTATCTCTAAAGCGGCTATCTTGGCGTACAAATTTACCGTCGCTTTTTTCAGTGTCATACCATTTATCGACCCATTCACCGTTAACAAGTAATCCCATGTCCGTCTCCTTAGTTTATAGAGTGTGCCAACCTTACGCAGGTTGGCAGCTTAAAGTTCAATCACTTATGTGACCAGCTTATTGATTTAATTTGTGATAAATTTTTCCATCAAGGGATAGCTTTCCAGCTCCTTGGATCAGTAAAGCTAGGGTAATGGCTAACAGCGATAACGCAAATTCATAACCGTTATTGCTCATAAATAAACCGTTATCTATGTGTGTGGTAAAAATAGCAACTACCATAGTGATAGCCAGTACAAAACTCGCAGGACGCACCAGCAAACCAACGATGAGTAGTAACCCACCAAAAAATTCAGCGCCACCGGCCATTAATGCCATTAAATAGCCCGGTGCTAAGCCAATCGACTCCATCCATTGCCCTGTGCCTTCCAAGCCATAGCCGCCAAACCACGCAAACAGTTTTTGTGCACCATGAGCACTAAACACTAATCCTGCAATAAGCCTTAATGGTAGTGTTGCAAAAGACTGTTCAGTTTTTGTGATGGCAGCTGTGATATTTTTAATCGTCATAGTTTTAACCTGTATTGTTCCAATTGAGTATGCAGCTATTGTATAAGTTGAATTAAAATTAAATAACTCCTATTATTTGCTCTATATGTTCAAATATTTTGAACAGTTAATATTGGGTATCATTATGAATACACCCCCTATAAGCATAGAAGCTTTACTGGTACTGGACGCCATTGAGCATCGTGGCAGTTACGCAGCCGCTGCAGAGCAACTTAATAAAGTACCCTCAGCCTTGTCGTATATTGTTAATAAACTTGAAGAGCAATTAAATGTAACCTTGTTTCAGCGCCAAGGTCGACGTGCCGTTTTAACCCCAGCAGGTAAACATTTACTGACCGAGGGGCGTAAAGTACTCAATGCTATAAATAATTTATCGGAGCAAACACAAACCATAGCTAATGGCTGGGAGCCACGGATACGTATTGCCTATGACTCTATTTTTGACATAAGTGACGTATTCAAAAATCTACAGCTATTTTTAAATGAGCATAAAAATATTGAGATAGACATTAAAGAGGAAGTACTTAATGGCACTTGGGAGGCTTTAATTGAGGATGACGTTGATTTAGTGATTGGCGCACCGGCCCCTGTACCTAATCAAAAGGGGATCAGAGCGGTAAAAATAGCTGATATTCAAAATGTTCTGGTGGTTCACCCTAGCCACCCGTTAGCGCTACTAAAAACCCCCACTGAGCCCAGCGAACTCGGTCAATACACCACGGTTATAGTGCATGACTCAGCAAAGCAAGGTATTCCGTGGTCAGCTAACTTAATCGAAGGTAATCAGCGTTTTTATGTAAGTTCTGTAAGCCAAAAAATAACCGCTATTTTATCCGCTATTGGTATTGGTTATTTACCTGTAAACCTTATTACTGAGCATATAAAAGCTAACAAACTGCATGTTGTGGAACTTACCGAGCCACGCCCAACTCAAGACTTATACCTTGCATGGAAAATAACTAACAAAGGTAAGGGGCTGAAACAGCTGACCCAAATTATTCTAAATAGTGTTTAAGCCTAATAAACGTAAAAAGCCCATGCTGAAACAGCATGGGCTTTTTGAAACTTTAATAAATATTACAGCGCGAGATCTTGCTTAGCGCGCGTTAAATTGTGCGACACTAACTCGTTACCTGACATTTGTTGTGCTTCGTAAAAGTCTGATAATGCAGCTGTTTCGTTTTTAGCCATTAAACGTCCTACACCACGGTTACTTAAAGCAAATGAAGTTAGCTCACGTACTTTAAAACGTGGGCCAGTGCTTTGTTGTAATAAAGTAATTGCTTTTGAGCAGATTTCTTCAGCTTGGCTATAATTTTTTGATTTTACATTTAATGCACAATCGTTAAATGCAACTTCGAATTCTTGAGGGGCTGTTTTAGCCTCTTCAATAACCATTAACTTGTAATCACTTTGATCAGCCATTACAGCAGCTGAGCAAGTTAATAAAGAGCCAAGAGCGATGGTTTTGATAAGTGAGCGTTTCATGATTAATTTCCTATTTGGTTAGTCGTGCTTGTTGCCGACAACTAAACTTTAGAGTGTTTACTTAATCTCGACAAACGATTAAAAACAAACCAATAAGTGAAAAAAACTAACCTATAGGTTTTAAGCTGCTAAAAAGCGATTAGCAGTTCAAAAAGTCAATCACCTCTTCTTGTAGATCAATATAATCGTCTTCTGACATATTTAATGTTGCTAAAACGTGTTTTTCTATATCATCCCAATCTTTAGTGGTGTCACCGCGTAAAACACAATTAACCAGATTCTCAGACATTTTTAAAACGCTGTAACACAATTGTTGGTTACTTCCAGTTATGTTACTTAGCATGCTCAAATCGTGATGACGTAAAATAAGCTGACAAATATCTACGGGTAAATGCCAGCTGGTCGCTAAGTAATAACCCACAGTGGCATGATTAGTTCCATATAAACGCTCTTCTATATCTATCAAGCTTTCTTTATGGGTATTATTTGAAGTATGCAAAGCACTCACGTAATTATCAAATTTGATTGCCATTGGCACAATGCCACAATCATGAAACAAACCAAGCGTATACAAGTACTCAACGGGGACATTATTTAGACGTTGTCCAATAATCATGTTTACATCAGCAATTTCTGAGGCGGTATCCCAAAAACGTTCAAGGCTAATACAGCACTCATTTTGGGCGAACATTTGCTTTAGCTTTAGGCTAGGAACTAAAGCTTCAATGCCATTCCAACCTAAAAACATAATGGCTTGTTTAATATTTGACACACTACGAACTAAGCCATAAGCGGGTGAATTAACTATCTTTAAAATAGCGGATGCAATAGCAACATCTTTAGCGATGATTTCTGCGGCGTCTGAAAGCGAGGGCTCTTGTGCAGATGCTAATAATTCAAGATCATTTAAGATTTGCGGTCTTGGTGGAATAATAAAGTTTTTATTTACATCTGATAATACCTGCTCATTAACTACAATCATCGATGTCTAGCCTCCAGCTAAGCTATATGGATTATTTATTTTATTCCATTTGAACTTTTATACTAGAAGTTGATTACTCAATATTCAATATTTTACCTATTTTTAAAATTAACTATTTGTGGCTTAAGCTTTTATTTTTCATTACTAATGCAACCTAAAAAAACGGCCAATAAAAAAGCCCTCAAATGGTTGGTTAGAGGGCTTAGGAACTAATTTGAACACTTAAAATGGCAGTTAGGCTATACCATGTATCTCTTTCCAATTACCTGGATGAACAACATAACCAAACAATGCATGTCCGCCATATACCAGCTCTGTTCCTTCTGGTATCCAGAGCATTTGCCCTGGCTTAACATGATGGGTTTCGCCATTTGCGGTTAACTCGAAGCAGCCTTCTATAACAAATACAACTTCATCATAAAGTACTGTCCATGCTACTTTTGCACCTTCCCATTTCGCAAAACCAACACCTATATTTGGTGATATTTCAGTGCTAAGTGCACGAGCCACGTAGGCCATCCCAGGCGTATCTCCACGTACATTAAAGTCGAGTAATTTACTGTCTACTAATTTAACCTGTTTCATATTTCACTCCTACTTTGCCATTTGGCAAGTTTAATTCGGCTTTTTACTCCTAAACCAAGCAATGGCTCTGGTGGATTTAAACTTGGCATACCCGTTACCTGCTGAATATCATCAAGCGACTGCGATGTTGCCCCCATAACATAATCAGCAAGCAAAGTACCCGACACAGTTCCCCAAGCAACCCCCACACCGTTATCACAGGCGCTGGCAAACACTCCATCATCGAGTTGGCCAAAAAAATTAGTGAAATTTCGCGAAATAGCATAGGTGCCTCCCCACGAATGTGTAAAAGGCACATCGACTAGTTGTGGATAGCGAGCTAAAAATACTTTGCGATGATCGTTTTGAATTTCCTGACGCAACTTATCACTAATGCTGTTGCCATATTTAGCTACATGTTGGTAGGTATTACGAATAATAATACGACGATCAGCGGTCATCCTAAGCGTTGTGCCAGCGTGATCAGCGGGTGTAAGTCCCCAATCAAGTAAACCTGTATACTGCTGCATTTCTTTATCGTTTAGCGGTCGGGTCCAACTAGCAAAAGTCATTACAGGAAGTAATCGATTTTTTAAAAAACCAAACTCACGAGTAAAAATACTTGTACCCAGTAATAACTGAGGTGTTTTAATGCTGCCGTGCTCTCCTTGCAACAGCCACCCTCCTTGCTCTTTCTCCAAGCGCACAATAGGCGAATGCTCAAATACCTCAATGTTTTTTGGTAAGTTAGCACCTAAACCACAGGCTAGTGCTGCGGGTTGAACCAAGTACCCCCCCGGGGTGTAAATAGCACGGCTGTAGTAATTAGTGCCTAATACTTTTGCCAAATCAGTGCCAGTAACATGCTCAAATGGTTCGCCTAAATCGGTCATAAGATGTTCGAAGTGATCAAGGTAAGCTTCACCCCTAGCGCCTACTGCACCTTGGTATTTACCCGCAGCCGACCACTGGCAATCAATGTTATATTTAGCGACTAAAGAAGCAAGCTGATCAATCGCAAAACGATTAAGTGACAATAATCTTTGCTTATGTGCAGGATCTGGGTGCTCAAGAGAGAATTTATGCGGTAAGTCAATCACAAACCCTGAATTACGCCCTGATGCACCTTGGCCTATTCGCTGTGCATCAATTAAGGCAATTCGTGCATTTGGCGCGTGCTCAGCTAAACGGCGTGCCATAGCTAAACCAGCAAAACCAGCGCCTAAAACCACGTAGTCAGCCTTTTGTGCCCCCGTTAAAAGCGCTTGTTTAGGCTGCTTTGGTAAAGCGTTATACCAGCCACAGGTATTATCATCATGCGGTAAATGAATCATATTTTACTCCGTTGCTGCTAGGTTATTTAAACTTATTTGCTCTAACCAATAACTGCGGTTAGCCTGTACTTGTTTACCTAACAGAGCAAAACCAAGTACTTGCTCATTAGCATCATTAAATACAGCCACTAACTCTTCACCTTGTTGTTTTATATGCCACTGACCTTGCGCCATAGGTGGTACAGGAAAAATAGTTAACGGCATTATAGGGGTTTTAACAATAACGGGACTCGGCAAAAATTTGGCGTTAGTTACATTGCCCAACAGGCTATTGACTAAAGCAGGTAGAATTTGATTTATGGGTGCAATATATGGCTGCCATCCTTGTGATGTTTGCGCACAGTCACCTAATGCAAATATAGCAGGGCGACTGGTTTGGCCATCGTCATTTACTTTAATACCACGCTCAACTTCTAATCCAGCTTGCTCAGCAAGCGTTACATTTGGCACTAATCCTACCGCAGATAGCACCACGTCAACTTCAATCACTTGACCACTATTTAAGTGTAATAATGAAACAGAGTCGTTGACTTCAATACGGTTGATACTATCTTCTAAATACCATGATACCCCCAAGTCTGCTAACTTTTGCTGTAAGGCTTCGCCGACTACTTGTGGGATCAGTCGATACATTGGCCACTGCCCTAAACCGATGACACTCACTTCATAGCCTTTGGCACTCAAGTCATTTGCAAATTCACAGCCAATTAACCCATCGCCTAAAATAGCAACTCGCTTTTTACTATCAAGTTTTGCTCTCAATTGTGCATAATCGTGCAAATCATTCACACTTAGTACTTCTGAGGCGTCTCCAGCAATTGGAATTTTAATTGCTGACGCACCTGTCGCTAGTACTAAACGCCCATACTTATAACGCCCTATGCTGGTGATGAGAGAGTGATTATCTGCATCTATTCGTTCAACACGTGTATGCGGATAAACACGAATATTAAGACGCTGCTCCCACTCAAGTGCGGCTTCGTTTTGTAAATCAGCTGCGCTTTTCCCCATTGCAAAAGCATTCGAAAGTGCAGGTTTGCTGTAAAGTGCGCCGTCATCAGCGGTGAATACGGTAATAGCTACGGTTGATGATTGTTTACGTAATGCAGCCGCTACTTGATAACCACTGTGGCCACTACCAATGATAACAATTGGGCCTTGCGGTTCATCAACAATGGTCTCAGAAACACGAGTGTGTTGAACAACAGCTGGTTCAGTTACTTCATCTTCAGTTACTTCATCTTCAGTTACTTCACGTTCACTTATTTCGATCATTTCAAAATCGGCTTTGCCCACTAAACAATCTGGACATACCCAATCCTGTGGTACATCCTCCCAAAGGGTACCTGGAGGAATACCATCAGCAGGCCAACCTTGGGCCTCATCGTAAATGAGGCCACAAATAATACAGAGCCATTTTTTCATTTCTCTATCCTAATAATTTGGATTTAACCCTGTGGGTTATCTACTGCAGAAAGTCACAAATAGATAAACCGTAAGTTTTATAAACTGAGTCGTTGCCACTCGTTATAAACGTATAGCAATATTGCGTGTTTGCATGTAGTTGTAGATGGCTTCTTGACCTTTTTCTCGACCAAAGCCAGACAATCCAACTCCGCCAAATGGCGTTTCTATGCCACCGGCAAACCATTCATTTATAAAAACTTGTCCACCACGAAGTTGCTGAGCCACTTGTAATGTTTGGTTAAGTGCTTCACCAAACACACCTGCTACTAAACCAAATTCAGTGCCATTAGCTATTTTTACAGCCTGTTGCTCATCTTCAAATGGCATAATAACCAATACAGGGCCAAATACTTCTTGTTGAGATATGGACATATCAGGGGTTGCTTCGATCACAGTTGGAGCAACATAGTAACCTGCCAAATCAGGAGCATAGCCACCACATAAAATAGTTGCCCCCTCTTTTTTAGCTTGTTCAATCATTGCCAATACACTGATTTGTTGAGCTTGAGAAACCACGGGCGTTAAATCGGCCTGCTCTTCACCTGAGCCGATTACTAAATTTTCAGCCATAGTAACCACTGCCGATTTAATCTCTTCGTAACGCGCTTTATCTACCAGTAAACGCGACATTGCAGAGCACACTTGTCCAGCATTAAAGAAAATACCTGTTTGCACACTGCTGATAACTTTCTCAGTAGCCGCATCTTTAAGAACAATAGCTGCAGATTTACCACCCAATTCCATTACAGAAGGTGTTGCACGCTCAGCTGCACCTTTTAGAATACGTTGCCCAGTGGGCACTGAACCGGTAAAAACAATTTGATTAACATCATTATGCTCAACTAGGTGGCTCCCCACTACTGAACCCTTACCACACAACAGGTTAATAGCGCCTCTTGGAAAGCCAACACTTTCGAGTGCTCTGACTAAATACACCATACCAACAGGCGAAATTTCGGGTGACTTAATGACTACTGCATTACCCGCCGCCAGCGCTGGAGCTAAAGAGCGAGCACAGATTGAAACTGGGAAATTCCAAGGTACAATTTGTACTGATACACCCATAGGGATATATTGCGTAAAATCAATATAGTTTTTACCTAAAGGAATCGACGTACCTTCGAGTTTGTCAGCCATGCCGCCATAGTATTCAAAATAACGAGCAGCCTCTAAGAATTCATCTTTTGCATCCGCTAAGGTTTTACCGTTTTCTCTGCACAGAGCTAAAGCACCTTCATCAGCTATCTCTTTGATAGCTTTTGCTGCATCAAGCATCCACGTTGTGCGCACAGCTGGGCGTACATCGCTCAATAGTCCACGGCTTATACATTGTCTGGCGGCTAGCATCGCATTGTTTGCATCATCAACACTGGCACTTGCAATCGTGCTATATTCCTGAGCTGTCGCAGGGTTTATTACCGAAATATGAGTGTGAGAATCACACCACTGGCCATTAATGAAGTTAAGATAATGAGTCATAATTAAGCCTCCGTCACAGATTTCACTTGTTTGGCAAGCCAAATTTGGAAGAAGTGTGTTGGTGTATCCATTTCAGGTGAAAAAGCCCCACCACCAAAACCAGGTGAGTACCGTCCTTGCTGCATTCCTTCAACTGCGCCAATATCTTCACCAAACACGACACGCCATGATTCAAGTGTTGCAGTACGACACGCCGCATACTCATCTTTAGTTGCCTCATCACTAATATAGAAAATACGTAAACGTTCGATAGTTTTATCTGTACTAATTGGGTCGATCATCATTGCAAAAGCGTGATCAGCTTGAATACCAATAAGTACATTTGGAAATAAAGCAACATATTCAGCATGGCGTAGCTTTTCCTCAGGCCAGCTTGGGAATTTTGGTAAGTGTGTACCAGCAGTATCAGAAAGGTTATATTTATAGCTACCTTGACCAGAAAAACGCTCATCGAACATGATATTGTAGTGATCTTCTAATTTAGAATAAGTATTTAACGCTGGATGTACCCAAGGTAAATGATAGGCTTCACAGAAGTTTTCTATGGTTAACTTCCAGTTACTTTTTACTTCAATTTCTAAGTGTCCGCCCATATTTGCACGACGTAATAAACTCAAACCATCGTCACCTAAAAACTCTTGCCAACGCTGTGTTAAAGGAGCTATATGTTCATCGAAAGAACTCGCCTCGCCAGATAGATTAATGAATACCATATCCATCCAAATAGCTGAGCGGATTGCTTTTAGCCCATGCTTTTCACATGCAAAACGTTCATCGTTATGCTTACCGATGCCACCTAAATGTGGAGTGCCTTTTAAGCTTCCATTTAAATCATAGGTCCATGAATGATAAGGGCAGCGGATCATGCCTTGCACTTCTCCTGCTTCATGTACTAACTTCATCCCTCGATGGCTACACACATTATGAAATACCTGCACTTCGCCTTGGCGACTCTTCATCATTAATAAAGGTAAGTCCATAAAATCAATTGGCATAACATAACCGTTTTTGATTAAATCTGATGCAAAACCAACGCACACCCATGTGTTACTAAAAACATGATCACGTTCAAAATTAAAGTACTCAGGATTGGTATATGCCTCGTTAGGCATACCTGTTGCTTCATGTATCGGGTTTAGTACACGATCAATTTGCTTAATAGGAATTATTGTTTGTTTTACAGTGCCCATGCTCATTCTCCGAACGGTGTGTGTTTTAAAAAAATTTAAAGAGCAAAGTTCAATAATTAAAACCCATAGTTTTAACATTAACCTCACGCCCCAAACCCGTAACAACATTCTGTTATCAGATGTGTTGATTTTGATTAACAACAAAGCACTAAACAAACGATAATTTAGCATCTCACTCATGAGTTTTTGTAATGGTTAAGAGTGCAATAATATAAATATTGCTTACTGGTTATAAATAAGCGGTAACATCGCATAAGCAAAGCTCATGGATTGATGAGGATTAATCATTTGTAAATTGCCGGTTAATTTTTTAGTTTCTTACCACTTATTTAACAACAACAAAAAAGACAACGGAGCACACACATGAAAAAATCCGTAATTTTGGCTAAGTCTGGTTTTTTAAAGGGATTAAATCCGACGGTGACAATCGCATCGAAGGTAATTCTAATCGCCTTTATTTTATTCATAGTCATACTTGCAAATAAAGCAGGGCAGTATTTTGAAAGCCTTTCGACTTTTTTACTCTACAATATGAAATGGTTTTCTATTGGCTTAGTAACTTTAGTCGTTGGTTTTTTACTTTATTTGATGGTAAGTCGATATGGCCATATTCGACTGAGCGAAAATGACGACGATCAGCCTGAATTTAGTTTTTGGGCATGGATAGCCATGTTATTTTCTGGGGGGATGGGTATTGGACTGGTTTTTTGGTCTGTAGCAGAACCCATGTGGCACTATGCTGCAAACCCATTCACCGAGGGATTAACCAATGAAGCAGCGTCAATGTCAATGCAGCTTACTTTTTACCATTGGGGACTCCATCCGTGGTCGCTTTTTGTAATAGTTGCCTTAGCCTTGTCTTATTTTTCTTACCGTAAAGGCCTTCCTTTTACCTTTCGCTCTATTTTACACCCACTGGTGGGCGATAGAATTTATGGCCCTATAGGACATGTTGCCGATATTATCACGGTAGCCGTTACAGCCTTCGGCATCGCGCAAACCCTGAGCCTTGGAGTTATTCAAATTAACTCTGGATTACAACAAACGTTTGGGATAGAGGTTAGCCTTGTTACTCAAACTGTGCTTATTATTGTGCTATGTACCATTGCTGTAGGCTCGGTTTTATCGGGCGTTGGTAGAGGAATACGGCTACTCTCACAATGGAATATGTTGCTGTCGTTACTATTAGTATTGATAGTACTTGCAGTGGGTCCGACCCGTTATATTTTAAATGTATTTATGGAAACATCAGGGAATTATGTACAAAATTTAATTTCGATGGGGCTGTGGACTGATTCGCAAAATGACTCAGGATGGCAAAGCTCTTGGACCGCTTTTTATTGGCCATGGTGGTTAACTTGGGCACCGTTTGTAGGTATGTTTATTGCGCGAATTTCAAAGGGACGTACCATTCGCGAACTTATTGGTGGTGCTTTGGTAGCCCCAACTGTTATTGCCTTTATTTGGCTTTCCGTATTTGGTGGTAGCGCCTTAAAAATGGAGCAAAACGAACGTATTGCTGCACAACAACAAACCGTTGTAACACAAAACCAAGTTACAGAAACAAACGCAGAACCCTTTAGTGGTGGTGTTGTATTACAAGCAACCAAAGCAGATAGTACACGTGCCCTCTTTACCTTATTTGATAATTTAGACAGTAACTTATTAGGTAAATTACTGAGTGTATTAGCCTGTATCTTACTTGCTACTTATTTTATAACCTCAGCCGACTCGGGCACCTTAATATTGTGTATTTTAGATGCTGCAGGTGATACTGAACCACCGACCTCTATACGTATTTTATGGGGTATAGTTATTGCACTTATTGCATGGGTACTTATTTATGCAGGAGGCCTGCAAGCAATAAAGTATGCGTCAATCATCATTGGCTTCCCTATTTCTATATTTATTTTAATGATGGGTGTTACCTTGTTTTATAGCATTCGCCGTGAACCAAAGCCATGGGCAATGTTGCCGCAACACGTACATCCGTGTAAAGAAAAACTGGATGGCCCTGTGGAGCACTAAATCAATATAATAAGACTAATAAACAAAAACCCTGCTATTTAGCAGGGTTTTTTTATTGCGATGTAATTTATACTAAACCGGTATCGCCTACTTCTTCAGGAAGTTGTGTTAATAACCATTCTCTAAAATACTTTACACTCGCAGGTATGCGGCCACCGTTATCTGGCTCTAGTAAAGAAAACTTAGATTCAGTGGCCAATACATGCTCGGTTGGACGCACTAATGCACCACTTTGTAAGTATTCATCAGCCAGAGACCCCCACGCTAATGCAATGCCTTGACCATTAATTGAGGCTTGCAACAACATGGGGTAATTATTTATGTTAATGCGGCTTTTAGGAGCTATCTGCTCAAGTCCTACTCCTGCAAACCACTCATCCCAATTAACCCATCCCATTTGTGTTTCATCTAAAAATAAAATTGTTTTATTAAAAATATCTTTCGGATCGTTCGGATTACCAATTTTTTCAAGATAGCCAGGACTACAAACTGGAAACACTTCTTCGCAAAACAAAGTGGTCACCTTCATATTAGCTGGAGGCGTGCGACAAAAAAACAATGCTAAATCGCATTCTAAACGGTTTAAATCAACTACATTATCAGACGCTAATATTCTCAAATCAATGTCATCATATTGATTTTGAAACTCAGCAACTTTTGGCAATAACCACAATGATGCCATTGCATTAGTTGTAGCTACGGTTACTTTTTTATCACCTTGCCATTTTTTTACCTCTCCTGTTATATCTGCAATATCTAATAAGGAGCGACTTATAGACTGATAATACTGCAGACCAGCTGAGGTTAAATGAATACTGCGGCTTGCACGAGTAAATAAGGCTTTACCTAAATACTCTTCTAACTGTCGTATTTGACGACTTATCGCACCTTGAGTAACGTTAAGCTCATTTGCTGCAAGAGTAAAACTTAGGTGGCGAGCAGATGCTTCAAATGCAACTAAACTGTTTAGCGGTGGTAATGGACTAATTTTCATATAATTTCCTACTGCGTTTCTATCAAAGAAACTAATAACCAATCCATTGAAGGTAAAAGTAAGTACTGAATATATTTTTAAACATTGAGTTAATCAATTACAAATTTGGTAAGGGTTTTAGTGTGGGTAATTAATTAGTTTGTGAAGACATATAAGCACACGCCCAATGTGTAGACGTGTGCTTTGAATATTGGTTTAGAAGTAATAGCCAATATTAATGTTAAAGCGACGCTCAGTTTCGCTGCTATCGCCCGCTAATGAACCACCAACAAATGGCATATTTTTACCATGAACTAAGTCAAAGTAAGTAAATAAACCACCAGCAGCTACCGAGAAACCGGTTACGTTCATCCACGTATCTCTGCTGTTGTCTGATTTGTCGTAAATAGCACTATAGTCGTTGTAAAACTGTAAGTTTGTTACCGCGCCCCATTGTACCGGTACGCTGTATGCTACGTTTGCACTCGACATTGTTGCCTCTGCCGCCATGCTGTCGTAAAACGAGTAAGCGCCCACAGCAATACGGTTTACGTTATCAATATCGTAGTTGTATTCACCGTGTTGAAGTTGTAAGTTCCAAGGGCCCATATTACTGTTTAAATGTAATGCCCACGCGTTGTAGTCACCTGCGCGGTCAACACCATCATGCAAGCCACCTGCGAGTGCCGACACACCTATTTCAGTTTTACCACCTTCATGTTCTAGATGGTAGCCGTAACGACCTGAGAACGTATTGTACTCGCCTATAGCATTAGTTGGCTCAGCATAAACACCATCTCCAGCTTCTCTAAAGCCAACAATGTCGTAAGAATAGCGATCGCTGCGGTTATCTACATAACCATCAACACCACCTAATTCATCATTTTTGAAAAAGCCCAAATCAAGCTGCCAGTTATCAGCAATCTTACGCTTAAATAACACCCCTAAATCGTGGTCGTCTTCAAGGCCAACATAATAGTTAGTGCTGAAAAAGTAGTTATGTGAATTGTATGGCCAGTTACCAAAAGGAACCTTGGTAATACCTGCTTGAACTTGCCAATCATCAGCAAAATCGTAAGCTGCATAAGCGTATTTAACAGCGGTCATATAATCAAAAAAGCGAATTTCAGCGTTTAATTTTACATCACCAACGTCGCCTGAGAAATTTAAGCGAAAAATATCAAAGTCAAAATCGCCGCCGCGATTTTTATTATCGTCATCATACGAAGTATGGCTGTAGTTGGTTCGAACAGCACCACCAACTTTAATTCCCTGAGGCTTGTGTTCATGTTTAGCTACTTTAACTTCAGCTGTATCTTCTTTCACTTCAATGGTGCGTTCGATTGATTTTTCACTTTTTTGCTCTGCTTTCGCAAGTTGCTTTTGCAGCATTTCCACTTGTTTTTGTAAGCTACTTAATTGCTGCTTTACTTTATCAAGATCTGTATCTGCATGTGCCTGATGTGAAAAAACAACCATAGCCACTGCTAGTGCTAAAGGTTTCATAGGTGTCATAATTTGTCCTTGCTTGCCTTGTTGATATTATTAACTCGAACTTGGTCAGCGTGAGCTAAGTACCTGCTTGATTTTACATGTTGTTTTACAATGATAACGTATTTTTACAACTCTTCAATTACACTTTATGATTTTGCGCAACACACCAGCAACACACAAACTACTTTTTAGCAGGGTAAGCATGACAATTAATCATCATTTTAATAAATAAAAGCAGTAGCTTGCAAAATTAAAGCTTAAAAAATAGCAGGATGATCATGTACCTATTTTTAATGTGTTATTATTTGAGAAATCATATTTAAAACAGCCAGTTTGCTGCTACATATATAAATTGAGGACGCTCAAAAAATGAAAAATAACGATACCTTTAACACGATTGCTACGTTAATTTTTAAACATCTTTATAATAACTTTCCAACTCCAAGTCAGTTAGATCCTGAACAATTAATTAGCGATGCCTCAGATCATCAAGGTGAGCAAATAAAAGGAACAATCGCCTTTCTTCTTCATGAAGAATATATATTTTCGACGCCAAGCGCCGCTTTTTTGCTAACCGAAAAAGGCTTTAGCCACGCTTTGTGCCCTAAATTTTAATCTCACCGTTTAAAAAGCGATACCACAAAAAAAGCCCTAGCAATTAAAGCTAGGGCTTTTTAATGATTTTTAACGTTTATTTTTTCTCTTTTTCTAAACGCTTTTTAAGACTCAAAGCCGCATCTGCAGCCAACAAACGCATAAATTCAGAGCCATTGTTTTGTTCGCCTTGACCCGCACCTATAACAATTTCAGGCACTAAGCGGCTGTTACCTAAGCTATTAAATAAAGCCGTTTGAATTTTAACTTCTGCTTTAAGTGTTTCATCAAACACATATTTAGGATCAAGTGCTGCTGACTTTGCTCGTAAACGTGCTTCAGCTAATACATCCATGCCTAAAGCTTCTAAGCGTTGCTGTTTTAAAATTTCTTCTTGCTCTTTTGCAAGCTCAGCCTTCACTGCGACACGCTGTTGTGCAGAAATAATCGCATTGGCTTTTATTCGCTCTGCATCAATTTGCTCTTTAATTTTTAGCTTTTCAGACTCAGCTCTTTGCTTTGCAATCGCTTGTTCGCCTAATGCAACTTCTGTACGTGCTTGTTGCTCTGCCTTTTTAAGGTTTTGTCTTGCAAGCGCTTCATCTGCTGCAGCTTGCTTTTGCGCCTCTAAGCGCGCATTTACCTTATTTTCGTAATCAATATCAATAATACTCGCATCAACCACCGTGATGCCGTAAGAGCCTAAAATAGGTGCATTACGCAGCGGCTTACCTTCAGCATCTTTCTTTATGTTAATGGTAACGCGTTGTTGCTTACTTAAATTGCTTAAATCGTCAGACTTGTCACGCTCGCCAGTACTAATAATTTGCTCAGTAACAAAAATGCCATTAGTCAGTTGATCAGAAAAATCTTGGCTTAATTGACCATTACCACCTGAATAATGTTGCTCAACCGACATCATACGTGCCGACGCTTTTACATTTTCTGTAGTGGCACGCATTAAAAGATTAGATATCAGGGTTTCTTGGGAGCCAAATTCTTCATGAATTTTTAATAATCCACGTAAAGCGCCCGACTCACTTGCCGGTACATTACCTGGTAATCTAAAACGTGATACTCCTCTGGCGCCACCTGTCGTGGTATCTAAGAATCGAATAGGAATGAGTGGTACAATGGCACTCGCTGTTGCACTGCTATCGCCGGTAAAGTTAATTGAAATAACTTTTTTATAGGCAGATGTGGTACCAAATGCTTTTAAGTAAGGGCCCGCTTGATTTATTACCGTTAAATTACCAGTAAAAGCTGACTGATGAACTAACCGTTCATCGGCTTCATTCCATGAAATAACCTGCGAAGTTAATGTTGCAATAACTGCTAACACCACAACAACGGATGTTAGTAAAATCACATTACGACGACCAAAACGCGCCATAAATGAAGTGTTTTTTGCCTCAGCGACTGTTTGTTGCTCGCTATCCATTTTTAGTACTCTCCATGTTTAGTTTCTTTTTTACAAAATACGTAATTTCTTGTTCGCTTAAATGCGCACAAAAACTACCCGATCGATGCAAATCTATAAATGTTGCAAGGATCTCTTGTTTGCCTTTAATTGTTTTTTCCTGGTTTTCTTGGGTTTGGTTTTTCTCGCTAAGTTGAGCAATAAGATCATCAATGATGGTGTCTTTATCAAATAACACATTATATTCTTTTGACTTTCTTACTCGACTCTTACGTACATTGCTGTAAATCACATAAAGCGCCACACACAAAATAATAACAAGCGTACTTAACCCAATAATATAAAAAATCATAACGTCTGCTTATATTAATTGAATAATTAACCCTAACAACAAATGTAACGATTAAATCACAAATGTTAAGCCGATAATTTTACAGAATAACGACCCAAATAACAGAATTAATACTTGGCTCTTGTATATTTTTGTAAAAATTAAAATAGAAAAGTTTAATATCTGAAGTCTCAACATCAACAATGTTACTTTTAGTGAGTGTGGGTGACAGCCGCTTAGAGTCAACGGTAAACATCTTCTGTTCAAACTTTCATATTGAATATTAAGCCATTTATCCTTTTTAAAATAAGCTGATTTCAAAGTGAAAAATGCAATAGTTTCCGAGTAAAGTTAAAAATATTTAAATTTTTTCTGGCGAAGATCAAAATGCGGCCTACCCTTAGTATGTAAATTAGGTACTGATTATTTGCTCAAAATTAAATCATATGGGCATGCAGTTGATCATTTACGTTACATCAAACCACTTATTAGTGAAAAAGGATATAAAGATGAAAAAATGTAAATACGCAGCATTGCTCGCTACAGCTATCTATGCACAATACAGTTTTGCTGCAATCGATGAGCTCACTATTTTACAACACACTCAAGAAGCAAAAAAAACCACAATTGCCAAACACGCTAATACCCATGTAAATCTTTCTAGGCAATTTACAATCGAAACAACACAAGGTCCTGTAATTACTCAAACTGTATCGCACCCTAATGCTGATTACATAAAGCTACATTTTAGCCAAGTAGATCTAAATGGTGACGCAAAGTTAGTCGTTAGAAGCGAAGACAACTCAGAGCGTTATGAATATAGTAGTAATAATATGGACGCTGCAACAATCGATAGCTTAAACGGAGATGATGGTGTGCATTCATTTTCTTCTATGTCGGTTTCAAATGACAGCGTTATCATTGAATATTACCCTGATCCAAAAAACAGTAAGCAGCAACACCAGTTTGGTGTTATTGATAGCTATTATTACGGCACTGAAAGCGCCAATATAGATATCAACCAACAAAATAAACCTGCCCCTTTGTCTACCTGCGGTATTAATGAGCGCAAAGACGTGCAGTGTTGGGCTAATTCCAACCCAACAGAGTTTGACCGCAGCCGCCCGGTAGCACGCTTAGTAATTGGTGGACGCAGCTTATGTACCGGTTGGCGCGTTGGCAGCGATAATAAGTTATTTACCAATAACCACTGTATAGAGACTGCATCTGAGCTTGCCTCTACAGAAGTGTGGTTTAACTACCAAAATAAAAGTTGTAATGGGACAACCAGAGAAACTATTGTAAAAGTAACAGGTAAAGAGTTTTTTAAAACTGACTACACGTTAGATTACACCCTATTTAGTGTTAATGACTTTGCCAATATTGAACAGTTTGGCTACTTAGGGCTTGATGTGCGAAACGCACAGCAAAGTGAACGTATTTATATTCCGCAACATGGTTCAGGTAATCCTAAGGAGCTGTCGATAGAATCGGATCAAGACACCAATGGTTTGTGCCAAGTTAATGCCCCCTCAACGAATGGGCGTGGAAGTAATACTGATATTGGATACTATTGTGACACTATAGGCGGCTCTTCTGGTTCTCCTGTTGTTGCAGCATCAAGTAATCGTGTTATTGCACTTCATCATTTAGGCGGATGCTACAATAAAGGCGCCAAAATAAGTAAGATTTGGCCCCAAGTCGCAACTTACTTTAATAACACAGTGCCTGTTGGCGATAACGACGGTAATACACCACTGCCACCTACCGCACGTTTTGAATACAGCTGTGAGCAATTACAGTGTAATTTTGATGCAACAAGCTCCAGCTCAGCAGGTACTATCAATAGCTATAGTTGGAACTTTGGCGATAATCAAACCGATACAGGTGCAACTGTAGTGCATAATTTTGTATCTGAGGGTGATTACGACGTCTCTGTTACGGTGCAAGATAGTAACAGTAATACAAACACGCTAACCAAAACGATTAGTGTTTCAAATGGCTCACCAACAGAAGTTGAATTAACTAAAGGGCAAGCATTAACAGGCCAAAGTGCAGCATTAAATCAAGAGACTATTTACTATATTGATGTACCTGCAAATAGCACTAACATTTCAATCGACATAACGGGTGGTTCAGGTGATGCAGACCTCTATGTTAAAAAGAGTACAGTGCCAAGCACAAATAATTACGACTGCCGCCCATTTAGAAATGGTAACAATGAAAGCTGTAATATAAGTCAAGGAGAAGGTCGTTTTTACATTATGCTTAAAGCGTATAACAGCTATCAAAACGTAACTATCGTGGCTAATTATGAAAATAGCGCACCACCTACAGATAATGATACTCGCGTATTAACATCTCGTGCTTATGGATTTCCAGATTTTTGGCAGCGCTATAGTTATGTAGTACCTACAGGCGCAACCACTGTAAACATAAAAACATTGGGTGGCGAGGGAAATACTAACCTCTATGTTCGAGCGGATGCAGCGGTAACAAAAACACAATATGATTGCTTATCGAACAACAAAGACAACAATGAAAGTTGTATCTTAGAGGTGAGTTCAGGCCAGACATTACAAATCGGCTTGTTAGGTGTCACTAATTACGATTGGGTTAAGCTTGTTGCAACTGCAAAATAATTAATATCATTCCCCTAAACAAAGCACTGCAGTGAACCTGCAGTGCTTTTTATTTGGGTTTAATTTACTCTTTTAATGCAGGCGTAATAAACATCACAATAAATAAAGAATACCACCTATTACAAAAAGAACTCATAGTTAGTCGTTATTAAAAAACATAATCCGATCTCGCTATTGAGTGCGTGATAATAGCTTCAAAACTTGTTTAACTACCATTTCTGGCTCATCATTTTGTGGATAGTGGTAACTTTACGCGTTAGCTTTATCTCACCTTGAGGAAAAGCATTAGCCCAGTTTGAATGCAGTTCTCCCCACATTTCACGCCCTTTTTCAGTAAAAAATAACACCGATGGATTTTCATATTTTTTAACTGAGGCAATAACCGTCACGGGAATATCTGCTATTTGTGGATAATCGGGTAAAGGTCGCTTCGACCAAAAGTCTAAATACTGATTCGACATGCCGTTTTTCATATCATCACGTTTTATAGCGGCAATTTCTTTTTCAGCGCGCGGTAAATCAATCTTACGCATAATATCAACATCATGCTCTGAGGCGGGTTCAATTAACATTAACGCTTTAATGTTATCGGGGTAACTTGCTGCAAATACCCTTGCGATATAAGCACCATAAGAATGCGCCACATAAACTACTGGTTCATCAATTTTTAGCGCTTTGAGTAATAATAAAGCCTCAGTAGCATACTGCTCTGAGCTATAGTTTTTCTTTATTTGCGAAGAGCCGCCATTGCCAATTCGAGAATAGCGAATTACTTTTGCATACTTAGTAAGCGAGTTATAAATGGGATCCCAATCACTAAGCCCTGCAGAGCCACCCGCCTCGAGTAAAATAGTGTGTTTGCCACTACCCGCCATTTCATATTCAATATCAAAGCCATTTACTTTAACTTTAGCAAGCTCAGCAAACACAGCGGTTGAGGTGATTAATACCCAAAATAGAATCGTTTTTATTATTAGTTTCATATTGTTAAAAGAATATGGAGTGTTGGCTTAAGTTTATAACATTAAGCACTATGTTTATAAATAATTTCTCTATCACATACTCTTTAAAATAAATAATCACTTCAATCACTCTTAAATCGTGTTTTGACTAATAGATTTCCCTATTCAAACCTATAAACCTCTGTGACCCTATGCCATAATCTAAATAATTCATAAATTTAGTAACTTGGCGGTATATAAACCGTTTCAAGCTAACTTATAGGGTTTTTTAATGGCTTATCAAGAGCAAAATCAAGCAACAATCTATTGGCACGACTACGAGACCTGGGGGGCAAGCCCACAAAAAGATAAGCCGAGCCAATTTGCCGGTGTACGCACCGATCTTGATTTAAATATTATTGGCGAGCCGCTTATTGAGTACTGTAAACCACAGGCTGATTATTTACCCCATCCTGAAGCGTGTTTAATTACCGGTATTACCCCACAAGTGGCGATGCAAAAAGGCTTAGTTGAGGCTGAATTTATTGCTAAAATTCATGCAGAATTTAGCGTACCCAATACCTGTGTGGCTGGTTATAACAGTATTCGCTTTGATGATGAAGTAAGCCGATATAGCTTTTATCGTAACTTTTACGACCCGTACGAACGTGAATATAAAAACAATAACAGTCGTTGGGATATTATAGATTTAGTGCGTGCCTGCTATGCACTGCGCCCTGAGGGTATTGAATGGCCGTTAAAAGAAGATGGCAGCCCTAGCTTTAAGCTTGAGCATTTAACTGTTGCTAATGGTATTGAACATGCCGCTGCGCACGACGCATTAAGTGATGTAACGGCCACCATTGCCTTGGCAAAACTAATTAAAGAGAAGCAACCTAAACTGTATCAGTTCTTTTTTAGTCTTCGCGGTAAAAAAGCACTCGCTGAAATGGTTGATGTGTTTAATATGACCCCATTAGTGCACACTTCGTCTCGCATTCCAGCTACCCAAGGCTGTACTACTTGGGTTGCACCAATGAGTTTTCACCCGGTAAATAAAAACGCAGTTATTTGTTTTGATTTAACCCAAAACCCGCAGGTATTACTTGATTTAAATGTGGAAGAATTACGTAAACGCTTATACACCAAACGTATAGATTTAGCGGAAGGTGATTTACCCGTAGGTTTAAAATTAGTGCATTTAAATAAGTGCCCTATTTTAGCGCCAGCTAAAACGCTACTGCCTGAAAACGCTGCTCGCTTGGGTATTGACCGTGAACAATGCTTGGCTAATTTAGCCATTTTAAAAGCCAATACTGAGCTTCGCGATAAAGTCACTGAGGTATTTAATGAGCAAGGCGATTACAGCGCGACCACGAACGTAGATTACTTATTATATGATGGCTTTACTAGCCATGCTGATAAAGCTAAATTTGCGATTATTCGTGATGCAAAGCCTGAAGACTTAGCAAGTTTAAAGCTTGAATTTGAAGATCCTAAATTTAATACTTTGCTGTTTAGATACCGCGCCCGTAACTGGCCACAAACACTAAACCAGCAAGAGCTTGATCAATGGCGTCAATATTGCCAAAGCAAGTTAATGCATGGCGAAGATCAGCCATCAATCAGCGCACAAGATTTTATGATCACCCTTGAAAACTTAGCGCATGAACATGATGACAGCGAAAAAAATCTTACAATTTTAAAAGCCTTATATAACTACGCGCAAAGCATGTAATTTACTGTAGTTTATATAATGCATAAAAACGCGACCCTTTAGCAAAAAAGTGTCGCGTTTTTTGTTACTAGGTAAAAAACCAAAAAACTATCTCAACAAGAGAGGTAAATGAGAAAACATAAAACCAACATTCATTTTTTATGTTTATCACTTCCTCTAAAAGCGCTGCGTCTCTTATCCTCTTTGTGGATAATTTACTTTTACCAATTACATTACTTTTTATGCATTGCTTCGATACGTGCTAATAAGCTTGAAGTATCGTATCGTCCGCCACCGAGAGCCTGTACATCAGCGTAATATTGATCAACCGTGGCGGTCATTGGCAGTGTTGCACCGTTATTTTTAGCTTCATCTAGTGCAATGCCTAAATCTTTGCGCATCCAATCTACAGCAAAACCAAATTCGTACTCACCTGCCCACATTGTTTTGTAGCGGTTTTCCATTTGCCACGAACCAGCAGCGCCTTTAGAAATGGTTTCTATTACTTTTTCGCCATCAAGCCCCGCTTGTTTGGCAAAATGTAAGCCCTCAGCTAACCCTTGCACTACACCTGCAATACAAATTTGGTTAACCATTTTACATAATTGCCCTGAGCCCGCTTCGCCTAAAAGCTGACTAAAACGGCTAAATGCCGCCATGATAGGTTGTGCTTTAGCAAATACCGCTTCGTTACCACCCGCCATTATGGTTAACACCCCATTTTCAGCGCCAGCTTGACCGCCCGATACCGGCGCATCAATAAAGTCGATATGCTGTAAAGCCGCTTTTGCCGCAACTTCACGTGCCACTTCTGCTGAGGTAGTTGTGTGGTCGATTAAAATTGTGTTTTCGTGCATGCCTGCTAGCACACCGTCATTACCGTATACTACTGAACGTAAATCGTCGTCATTACCTACACACATAAACACCATATCGGCACCGCTTGCTGCCTCACGCGGAGTAGGTGCAAAGCTGCCGTTAAAATCTTCGACCCATTTTTGTGCTTTAGCTGCTGTGCGGTTATAAACACATACGCTGTACCCTGCTTTTGCTAAATGCCCCGCCATTGGGTAACCCATTACGCCTAAACCTATAAATGCAATTTTAACTGACATAAAAATGACCTATTTAACTGATAACTTAGAAACATAAGCTCGATTATGTCAATCGGCCGCTAAAAAAGCGAATGAAAGTCTTTTAAAATTTCCCGCATAAGGAAATTAGGTAGGTAATCTATGGATAGCATTTATCAATTTAACGCACTACTTTGTAATAACAGTGATTTTCCTTTGAGCCAGTTAAAAGGAAAAACGGTTCTTATTGTAAATACAGCAAGCAAATGTCATTTTTCGGCGCAATTATGTGCGCTTGAAAAGCTATACCAACAATACAAAAGCGATGGGTTTACTATTCTGGCCTTTCCATGTAATCAGTTTGATAAAAACGAACCATTAGAGGGTATGGCAATTAAAGACTACTATCAAAAACACTTTGCGATTAATTTTGAAGTATTTGATAAAGTCATGGTGAACGGCCCCGATACTCACCCCTTGTTTAGTTATTTAAAATCACATACGCGTGGAATTGCACAAAACCGTGCAATAAAGTGGAACTTTACTAAGTTTTTAGTTAATGCCCAAGGACAACTAATTGCACGTTATGCGCCGCGCACTAAACCGGAGTCACTTCATAGTGTAATTAGAAGTAGTTTAGAGGCAACACCGATTATAAAAACAGCAAATAGTCGCTTTAATACCACAGCAATATTAAAGTGATAAGGCATGTATAATAAAAATGGTTTATGGTTGATGTAACTAGATTAGTTGGATTGTAATAAATGAAGATTGCTTTTTTTAGTGCTCAAAAATACGAGCGCCCTTTTTTCGAACAAAGCTTAACTGGCTTTTCTAACATCGCTATTACCTATTTTGAGCAAAGTTTATCGATGCACACTGCGGTTTTAGCTAAAGAATTTGATGCGGTATGCGTATTTGTAAACGATTCGGTAGATAAAGCGGTTATTGAGCAACTGGCTATATTTGGGGTTAACACCATTTTACTGCGCTGTGCGGGTTTTAATAATGTAGATTTAGCCGCTGCTAAACAGCATGGCATGCGTGTTCTGCGCGTTCCGGCTTACAGCCCTGAGGCAGTCGCAGAGCATTGTATTGCACTTATGCTTACGCTTAGCCGTAAAACCCATAAAGCTTATAACCGCGTACGTGAAGACAATTTTGACTTGAACGGCTTACTTGGCTTTAACTTGCATAATAAAACAGTGGGTATTATTGGCTGCGGTAAAATTGGCCAAGCATTGTGTAATATATTAACCGGTTTTGGCGCTCACATTTTAGTATGCGATCCTAATGCACAAGCAGGTAATTACACAATTACTGATTTAAACACCCTGCTTACACAAAGCGATATAATTTCTTTGCATTGCCCGTTAAACGAGCACACCCATCATTTAATTGACGATGACGCATTTGCAGCAATGAAAACAGGGGTTATGCTAATAAACACCTCGCGCGGTGCATTGGTTAATAGTAAAGCTTGTATTAAGGCACTTAAATCACAAAAACTAGGTTATTTAGGGCTTGATGTGTACGAGCAAGAATCAGAGCTGTTTTTTAAAAACCACAGTGACGATATAAACCAAGACGATATTTTCTCTCGCTTAGTGAGCTTTAAAAATGTATTGATCACCGGCCATCAAGGCTTTTTTACTCAAGAAGCACTTACAGAAATTGCCAATATCACCTTACAAAATGCATTTGAGGTTACTCAAGGAAATAGCTTTACAAACGAAGTGCTATAGCGCGGCTAAACAAAAAGCAAAAAAGCGAACAAAATATAGTGTTCGCTTTTTTTGTTATCAATAACACATGAGTTGTTGTTGTATTCTAGCCAAACGCAACGTTTGCAAATACTAAGGTCATTAGCACTGGGCAGACAAAACGAATGTACTGAGCAAACCAATAATGTGCACCAGAACTTGCTTGATGAAGCTTATTACCACGCTGCCATAACCAGCCCACTGTAATAAAATAAAACAGTCCCATCAACGGGAGTTGGTATTGGGTAAATACCATAATAACCAAACCAAATAGCCAATCAAAATTAACAATAATAGTACTGGCACAAACAAATACAATGGCGCTAACGGCCCATGTAGCTTTGGTTCTATCAACACTGTGGTTTTCTACTAAAAAAGCCACAGGAATTTCAGTCGATGAAATGGTTGATGTAACTGAAGCAATCGACATCAATACAAAAAATAGTAAGCCAACCAATAAACCAATTTCACCCATGGTGCCAAATAACTCAGGTAATATGGCAAAAATAAGCTGCCCTTCACCAATTAGCTTGCCGTTGCTAAATACTTCAACGCCATTGAACTGCGCCACATATATAGCCGGTATAATTAATAGTCCAGCTAAAAATGCCACGCTGGTGTCGAGTAACGCAACACTTGCAGTCAATTTTGGTAAGTTAGCACCGGGCTTTAAATAAGAGCCATAAATCATCATACAGCCCACACCCAGTGATAATGAGAAAAACGCTTGCCCCATTGCGGCAATAATTAAATCGGGGTCGAGTATTTTACTAAAGTCAGGCACTAAATAGGCCGCAAACCCTTCGCTGGCACCCTCTAAGGTAGCAATGTAAGCAATTAGGCCAACGAGTAAAACAAGTAATAATGGCATTAAACGGCGCGACCAGGTTTCAATTCCTGATTTAACACCTTTTAAAATAATGCTGGCGGTTAAAATAAGCATCAGCGGCGTAAATATAAAATTACGTAGCATAGAGTCGCTATGTAAAAACTCACTCAAGCTCTGCATACCTAAAAAGGTGGTTATAGGCTCTATGGCGTAAGAAAGCATCCAACCTGCCACTATTGAATAAAAGCTTAACATGACAATTGCGCCAGCTAAGCCTATATAACCTGCAGCAGCGCCTACTTTAGGCGCATGGTCTTGCCATGCTTGGCCTAAGGCTTTAACCGGATTAGCTTGGGCTTTGTAGCCTAAATACAGCTCGGTGTATAACGCGGGAAGCGCTAGCAAAAAAATAACAATAAAGTACACCAATAAAAATGCGCCGCCACCATGGTTAGCAGCCTGTGTAGGAAAACCCCATATATTGCCTAAACCTACCGCAGCACCGGCTGCTGCCAATACAAAACCAAGTCGACTTTGAAAACCATCACGCACTTGTGTCATACACCTACAAATCTGTTATTATTTTATCGAATGTGAATTAAACCATATTTAAGGGCGACTGAGTAATAAAAATGTACTTAGCGCGCATAACAGCAAACAACCGCTCACAAACTATCCAGCTTATAACGATAACTATGTAATCGGTATTCACTTTTAACGAGCAATAATGAGTTCAGCTTACTTCGACAATCAGTTATTACACACCCCGCTTGCTGAGAATAATAACCACACCATTTTATTATTTGATGCCAGCCAATTGCAGGTTGATGAGCTAACACTTACACAGTTTTTAAGCCCGTTTGAATTAAGTGTCATCGCGCGTCGTAAAACGCCTCAAGCAAAACAAGAATATGTAGCAACGCGGCTGTTACTAAAATATTTAGTCAAAAGTGTATTACCTAGCAGCAGTGATATAACGCTTGATAAAATCAGCTCTGAATTTAATCAACAAACCAGTAAGCTTGAGCTAAATATAAATAACAACCAGGTTTATAGTTGCTGTGTGTCACACTCTCATGGTTTGGTAGGCGTGGCCCTAAATATTAATAATTCGCTATTTGGTTTTGATATTGAAAAAATCAGTTTAAAACGACCATTTGAAAAACTCGCAAAGCACTTTTATGATGCTGCAGAAGTGGCACTTATAACTAAGCAACCGTGCACAGCTGCTAAAGCGGCGACATTTTTCAGACTTTGGACATTAAAAGAGGCATTAGCAAAAGCAACCAGCCGCCCTATTGCCCAGCTATTAAGCCCTAATGTATTTTGTGAGCTTGGCAACAGGCAACTAAGTGCAACCAGCACCACATTAACAAATGATGTAAACGAGCAGTTTGATATAAGCGTTGTGGCAAAAAAAAGCACCGACTGGCGGTGCTCATTTATCTCATTGAAAGCGTTAAGCAGCAAGCTCGCCTTCAAGTAGTCGGCTATGAATAGCTTGAACCACAGCATCAGACTCACTTTGCTCAACTAAAAAGCACAGGTTGTGTTTACTCGCACCATGGCAAATAAGACGAATGTTAAATTCGCTCAACACCTGCATTAAATTCATTTCGTGCTGACGCAATACAATTTCAGACCCAATAAGTGCTACTAGGGTTAAATTGTTCTCAACCGATACATGGCAAAACTCAGCGAGTTTATCTAAGCACTCTTGATCTAGCTCTGGGCGTGATGCATTAGGCGCATTATCAAGGGTAATTGCTACACTAATTTCAGAGGTAGTAACCAAGTCTACCGAAATATTACATTCACTTAAAATAGTAAAAATACGCGCTAAAAAACCACTCGCTAATAGCATTTCTGGGCTTTTAAGGGTTAATAATATTTGGTTTTTACGTTGCGTGACCGCACGAATACCTGGTAGCTGCGATTTTTCACGTTCAATCCAAGTACCACCACGCTCTGGCTCTGTGCTTGAGCCAACAAACACATTTATATGGCTGCGACTGGCTGGCAAAATTGTAGCTGGATGCAACACTTTAGCGCCAAAAGTGGCCATTTCTGCCGCTTCATCAAAGCTTAAACGCGCAATAGGTGTGGCTTTTACACACAAACGCGGATCGGTGCTAAAAATACCCACTACGTCGGTCCAAATATGCACACTCTTAGCGTTAATTGCTTCAGCTAACAAGGCGGCACTGTAATCAGAGCCACCGCGACCCAGTGTGGTGGTTACATTGTTTTCATCGCTGCCAATAAAGCCCTGAGTAACAATAACCGTGCTCTCTAATAAAGGAATTAAATGCTCTTTAGCTGCAAGCGCTGTGGCGGCTACATTAGGCGTAGCTTTACCAAATTGGCTATCGGTTTTAAGCACCTGGCGAACATCAAAACGCTGCGAGTTTAAGCCCTTTAAGCGCAATACTTGAGTAAATAAATACGACGATAAACGCTCGCCAAAGCTAAGTAGCTCATCGTGTTGTTGCTTTGTTGTCAGTATTTGATGTGCTAGTGTTTGAAATTCATCGATGGTGTTATTAAAACCAAGCGCTAAATCATTATCTAGGTTCAGATCAGTTAAAATTGCCTGCTGAATAGCAAGTACACCGTCAACATGCTGCTGACGTTCAGCGGCATCAATATCGGCTTTACAAAGTGCCACCAAGTGATTAGTTACACCGGCGCTGGCGCTCACTGCAACAATTCGAACGCTGTTATCGTTTACAATGATTTCGCTACAACGGCTCATCGCCTCAAAGTTAGCAACGCTGGTGCCACCAAATTTGGCAACAATGTAATCTGATTTTGTGCACTGTGAACTTTGTGGCACTGATTGGGTAGTCATTTCGTCTCCTTTCGCGGCATCCAAACCGCAATAAAACAAGAAGAACTTGGCAGGAAATAAAGATAAGAAAAATCTACTGCCAGAAGCTCTCCACCTAAATTGGTGACAGTTTTGAGGATTCAGCCCCATAAACCGAAAAACAATGGTAACGACCCATTATTTTCCTCGGCGAGTACTTCCCTCCTTAATGGTCGCAGGCTGTCGTTGCCTCACATTAAGTACCTAAGTATCGCACCTCTTCTGAATGTATTATTAACCTGTGGCTAATAAAACAAAACCGCACTAAGAGTGCGGCTTTGAAAGTTATCGTTTAGACGTCTAGCTGTCAAGTCGTTTTATTATAAAATCAAATAAAACTACCCATAAAGTAAGAGCCAGCATAACCAAAGGTGTAACACACTAACAAATACAACGACAAACGAAGGTAACTTGCAAAAGTAAGTTCTTTAACCTTACTCATAGCAATAATACCAGCCGCCGAACCAATGATCAGCATTGAACCACCCACACCGGTTGCATACGTAAACGACAACCAATGCTGTTGACTCATTACAATGTCGGCTTTTAGTAACGCAGCCGTTAGTGGCACGTTATCAACACCGGCCGATAAAATACCCATTAAGTAGTTAGCGTACTCTGGCGCCATCACTGTATACAGGTTTGTAAATTGGCTTAGCACGCCCACTTCTTTTAATGCGCCAACAAGTAATAACACACCTACGAAAAACAGTAAGGTGTCGTACTCTATGTCACGTATAAAGTCGATCATATCTTTATTGATATCTTTTTTGCGCATTAAAAATTGTGCGACTAAAAACATAATAGACAGGCCGAGTAAAAAGGTAAGTAACGGCGGCACACTATATAAAACACTTAAAGTAAGGGTAGAAATAACCGTAGTGAAGAAAATAACAGCGATAGTAATGTCGGTTTTTTCAATGCGTTTAAATTTAGTCTTTTTAAACTCTAACTGCTTGTTCATACCAATTGATAATAAAGTAGCCAGTAATAATACGCTTAATAATGCAGGCACAATTAACAGTAATAAATTGCTAATTGTTACTTTACCATCAAGGAAAATCATAAGTGTGGTTACATCACCTGTGATAAGTGATACACCCCCTGAGTTCACTGCAAATACAATTAAGGTGGCGTACTTAACTAGTTTTTTGGCTTCAAGCTTTAATGACATTATAACAGCCAAGGAGATCAGTGTAGCTGTTACGTTGTCGGAGATAGATGAAAATACAAATGCAAAACACCCTACCAAAAACATTAGCTTTCGTTCACTAATACTGGTTGGCATTATCCGGTTCACAACATTTTCTATAAGTCCCTTGGAGTTTAAATAGGCAACAAAGGTCATTGCGGCCATTAAAAACAGCCATAAGGAAGCAATTTCTAAAATATTGTGGTCAAGGAGGGTTTGAATCGTTTCAGGGCTTTGCCCATTAAGAGGAAAAATAAAGGAGATAATCCAACAAAGTGTACCAAAAAATAATGTCGTTTTGGCTTTGTTTACGTGAATCACATCCTCAATAACGATAAGCAAGAATGCAATCGCTATCAGCGTCAGGATAATCGAGGAAACCATGATATTAAACAACCTTCGGGTTTAAGTAAAAATTGAAACCATGTAAAAAATAGAGGTACACACTCTATGTGCCTATATTCGGCGCGGATACTATCACTAAGCGAGTGTAAAAACTATTATTAAATCGTCGCAAAAACGAATACCATATAAGTTCAAGAAATATAAAATAACGAATACTAGGATGTTGTAACGCCTTATGATCCCAGCTAAAAAGCTACTTAATACCCTCACTGAGCATTGGGGTGTATTAGAGCTATTATTTAAACGCTTTAAAATGGCCGACTTTAGTATTAAAGATTTACAAAATGCCATAAAACAAAAGCAACCGACGTGGAATAATGAGCGTATTTATAAAGAAACCAATCGGTTATTAAATCAAGAAATCATTATTCCCTTGGCTAAATCGTCACAACTAGAAATTAACCGTGCCATTGCGGACTTTGCTACCTTTTTACTTCAAGAAGAACATTTAGGCTTAGCACAAGAAATTAGTGTATTGGTTGATGATTTAGCTCGCTTAGGTAACCGGCTATCTAATGCCGGTGAAATGGAAGATTTTGATGATTTACGTCGCTTTAGCCGCATTATGGATGATCGGGTTCGTAAAATAATTAAGCTGTTTTTACATAACGAAAACGCCATTTTAAATATTGTTGAGCAAGCCAAATCAAATAACGCGGTGCAATCGCTGCAAAAGCGCTATAAAGCCGTGATAGAAGCATTTGATGAATATATAGAACCCATGCTAGAAATGGTCGATATTAGAGGCGACTTTCATGCCTGTTTTACTCTAATTGAGCAACAAATTAGTACCCAAATAGAACATATTGAGCGCTCAGGCAAAGCGTACAGTGATAAACGTATGCTTGAGCAATTACGTACCCGTATTCTCGAAATGCACCTAGTTGGTCGGACAAGCTTACGTAAAAGTGCCGATATGCTAATGCCACTGCGTGAAGAGTTGCGCCGTAATAACCTTATTACCCGCCAAGCGGCAAAAGTATTAGGGCTAATTCGTAAAAACGGGGTGGATAATATGCTCAGCGCCGTGCAACCCCATTTTGTAAGCGATGCGCAAAAGTATTCATTGGGTCAACAGCGTCATATTGTTGCCTATATGGCAAGCTTAGCTGAGTTTGAACACCACGAATATCAGCTACCAGAACAAAATGATGTGCCCGCGTTTGTCACGCCAAACATTCCTGACTATCACGATGTAAAAGCGCAATTTACCAAACGCTTTAAAAAGCAGCGTAAAAAACCACAGCCTTTGCTGCAATTTTTAGATGAAAGCTATCCTGAGCTTGAAGCCGATGAAATGCTGTTTTTGTATCAAAAGTTGGTAAGCGATAGCACCCTAGAAATTAGCCAAAGCGATAAGAAAGCCCGCGTTAACATTGCAGGCCAGCACTTTAATTTATATCCCTTTAATTCAGAGCCTCAGGCTGATAAAGCCGAGCACGAGTAATCACCATGACCCATATAAACTTAGATGAGCTTTCTCACTTACAAGCCATTAATAAAAAATTAGTCGCCGGTTACCACATTTGCGAACAAGACACCGTAATGTGGCAAGAGCTTGACCAACAAATAGACGCTTATACTGCCTTATTTACAGCACTAGGCCACGAGTTAAAACACGATAGCCGTGGTTTTTATTATTTTGCCAGTGATGAAAGCACTCCAAACATGGGTAAGATTTCACGCGCTGTAGCGCTCACTATTTACATTTTAATAGAACATTTTGCCAATACAGGTAAAGACCCAATGCGTGCATTATTTGACGAGCCAAACGATTTAGAGCTAATGCAAACCTTGGTACAGCTTAATAAACATTTGTTCGATCAGCTTGAGATATTCTCGGGTTCTGACTTACGCAAAGATGTGTATTTACGCATGGTACGTTTAGGCCTTGCCCGCGAGGTAGAAGGTGGCTTTATGTTGCAAGCCCCTATTCACCGCTATATTGATGCCTTAATGGAAGTAAACGAAGAGACCTTTATTAGTGAGGACGAGCAATGAAAAATTTATACGGACTGAGTAAACTCGCCCTACTAAATACCGCAGGCTATGCAAAATGTGTGATCCCACTGGATAAAAGTAGCTCGATTTGTGCGCCTAACAACACAGGTAAAAGCTCAGTAATTAATGCACTGCAATTTCCGCTAATTAACGATTTACGCCTAACCGAGTGGGATGGCCACGATTTAGATGAAACCCGTAAGTTTTATTTTTCATCAGATCAATCGTACATTTTATTGCAAGCCGATTTGCCCCATGGCTCAGTCGTCATTGGCGTAGCCGGCTTAGGTAAAATTGCCGGTTATGCACACCAATACTTTTGCTATCAAGGTAAGCTTGATTTAGCCCAGTACACCCAAGGCAATACCATTATTAAGTTTACCAAGCTGTTTAATCACTTAAAGCAGCAAGGTTTCAACCCAATAGAGCTTAAGGCACAAGAATTAAACGCCCTACTGACTGGCGGAGCAACGCAATTTGACGGTGAGATCAATTTAAAAATGATCCCCCTCAACAACGTTCAAGACTCTGCAATATACAAAGAAATATTTCGTCGTATTCTTAATTTACATAAATTAGGCGCAAACGACGTTAAGCGCTTTATGCTCCGTGTGTTTGAACGCCACATGTCAAATTCTAAGGTCGACTTTTACGAGGTTTGGCGCCGTTCGTTTGATAAAGTAAACCGCGCAAAGCGTGAATTAAAAGCGCTAGAATCAATGCAAGAGCCCATAGCCGCTCTTGAATCTATGCTTGAAAACCAAACCGTGCTTAAAGGTAAACTGGCCGCTTATGCGCCAAAAATTGACCAAGCACTGATTGATTTTGATACGTACCAGGAAGAGCAACTAAGCGAGCTCAACATCGCCCTTGAAGACATTGAGCACGAAAAGCACGAGTTTGAACAAAAGCAAGGGCTATACGTACAACAATCGCGCGATATAGAGCGCAAGCAAACTCAAATTGAACAATGGTTTTTAGATTTCAACGCCCTTAAAAGTGAATTTGAGCTGGTTAATAAAGCCACTCTCAAAACCAACCTAACGCAGTTAAAAAGTGACTACGAGTCGTTGTCACATTCTATTACGAGTGCTCAAGGGCAAAGCCTGCACACCCTTGATTACCGTATTGGTGAAACACAAAAACAAATTAAAAGCTTAAAGTTACAACTTAAAAACTTAGAATTTAATTTATTCACCCGTATGCGTGAAGACTTATCACTGAAAGAAGTAGAAGAAATATCGCGGCTATTAAACCCCGATCTTCTCTCCTTTGCCACCACCAGCAATGGCGATATAACCATTGATGACGAAGATGCCTTTGGTGAATTTTTATCACAGCTGAGCGAAAATGTTAAAGGCGGTATACTCACCCTACCTGGTGCCAGTATTAAACTTAAAAAGCTCTCACCAGTACAAATGCAAAGCGGCGAAAATAAAGAGCAACTGAGCGCTCAGTTAACCGCGCTTGAGCAATCATTAAAAGAGTTTAAACAACAGCGCGAAGTGGCCGCCAATGTTGCAGATAAGCAAAAAGAAAAAGACACGCTATACGATGAGCTTATGAGTGCAGAAAATGCACTTAAACGCTTAGAGCAATTTGAAGTGATGCAACAGTCGGTTGACGCCCAAGCAATGCTAAAAGAGCAGCTTTTAGCCGAGCGCGAACAAGTTGACGATTACCTACAAGATATTCAAAAAAACAGTGGCTCAATTGCTGATAGACGCTCACTAATTAAATCTAAGCAGGCACAAATTAATCGTCAAACAGAGCGCTTACGCCAAGTTAAAACCGAGCGTATTGACCACACATTAGATTTATACAGTGGTAAAGTAACGCCTTATATGATTGATATAAAAATCGATTTTGATAATTTAAGCGACTTAATTCACCACTTTAATAAGGACTGCCAAGAGCTACGGAACTTCGATATAAATGTACGTAATACCTATATGCATATTTATAATGCCGGTATCACTAAGTTTGATAACGAAAACGATGAGTTTAGTAAATATCAAAAGCTTATTAGCGCGTTTCATAACATTGATAACGAGCGCGATGC
Organism: Pseudoalteromonas sp. US3C1013; assembly: GCF_048401115.1. Classification (GTDB taxonomy): domain Bacteria; phylum Pseudomonadota; class Gammaproteobacteria; order Enterobacterales; family Alteromonadaceae; genus Pseudoalteromonas; species Pseudoalteromonas undina. The sequence goes on from NZ_CP183075.1 coordinate 1,776,006, forward strand.
AGTTGAGCGACAAGGTCGCGTTGCCCTCACCGAAGTAGCCGCTACTATTAAAGGACTGCGCGAAGATTTAGACCGCTTACGCCGTGAAATGAATAGCTTTAATAAAGGCATTAGCCAGCACCGCATTTCAAACCTGCAAGCGTTTAAAATTAATATTATCCCGCGCAAAATGTTGGTAGATAGTATTGATACTATTATCAGTACCTCTAACCAATTTGAACAAGGCGATACCCTAGATTTACTCAGCCAAGAACCTTACAGCGAGAGCGCGGTAAACGAGGCAAAAGATCATTTAATTAAACTCGCCTCAGACAAAGCAGGTCTGACCCTCACCGATTTGTTTGATATTCGTTTTGAAGTGGTTAACCGTGCAGGTGAAACCGAGCACTTTGAAAAGATAGACTCGGCTGGCTCAAATGGTACGCGTATCACCATTAAGCTATTATGTGGCATGTTGTTTATTCGTTATTTATTAAGCGATCAGGAACAAAACTTATACCGTATACCTATTTATATAGATGAAGCGGCTGATATCGACCCGCAAAACCAAAAAGCAATTATAGAAACCGCCTTGAGCTTTGGCTTTGTGCCAATATTTGCCTCGGTTAAACCACAAATAAGTTGTGATTATATTGTGCCAATTCGTTCAGTAAAAGACGGTGCACAAAACTGGGTAGATGAAAAAGATTGGATTGAGGTTGAACATAAAGCTCCTCAGCTAGACTAAGAATTAATTGGCTATTCATCTTAGCCAGTTACACTTATTTTATAGATTTTAAATTACCCTCGCCCATGGTAGTTTAAACAAACGCACTTTATTGGAGCAAACGGAATGAAACACATATTTATTGTCGCAGCACTGGCATTACTAACCGCCTGTACACAAACGCCCGACTGGGATTACGATAAATCAGCAAACTTTAGTAACTACAAAACGTTTGCTTGGGTAGAAAACGCGAGTCTAACCAAAGACACGAATAACTACCAAATCAGTGGGCTGATGGAAAAACGCGTTCGCAATGCGGTAAACAACCAACTAAGCCAACAATTAGGTATGCAATTGGTTGACGTAGCGCAAGCTGATGTACTTGTTAACTACCATGCAAGTGTAGATAAAGAGCTTGAAGTTGATAGCTTTAACGTTGGCTACGGTGCACGTTGGGGTTACTGGGGCACTGGCTTTAACCACGATATAAGCGCACGCGAATATGAAGTAGGCACATTAGTTATCGATATTATTGACCGTGAGTCAAACCAATTAATTTGGCGTGGTGCTAAAGATGGTCGTTTAAAGAAAAAACAAACCCCATCACAACGTGAAGCCGCTATTAAGGAAACGGTTGCCAATATTTTAAGTAACTTTCCGCCTAAAGCGCAGCAATAAACTTTAATTAATATTTAAAAGCCCGCATGTTTGCGGGCTTTTTTATGGCTTAAAAACTGTTTACCTATAAAGTAATAAGTTACACATTAACAAGGTGATAGCTCAATGCTATAGTTATCATGTTACAAGGATAAAGCTTTATCAATAAGACGTTTAGTAAATCTAGTGTTTAAAGTTGTGAGATAAATTAAAAGATTAAAATGAAAGAAACGTGCCCAAATTGTAAAAGTAATTTTGCAGCTAAAGATATAAAAATATTAACAAAAATAGTATTTTTATTGAAAAACAATGCCCTTCTTGCCAAACATGGTTTTGTTTGAATAAAACACTCACGATTATAAAAATTATTGGTATTTTTTTATTGTTAATAACCAGCCTATTAAATATCTTCAATATTAAAAACCAATACAGTCTAATGTTTTCAAGCATTGGCTTGGTAGGAATACTGGTAGCGATCATTATTACTTTTTTTGGCCAAAATGAAGCAATCAAAAAATAAGAAACCAAAAGTAAAATATGTAGATATAAGTAATACGAGAATGCTATTGAATCGAATCGCATTCTCTTTAGTCTTTTGGGCTTTAGGCCTCTTATCTATTCTATTTACGATAAAATTTATACATGATGGCTATATTCTGACCCCAACAGATTACCAGGTCGAATCTGACGTTTATTTCTTTTCAGCGTCGCCGTTTACTTATCTTTTTTACCTTTTTCTTTATTTAGGAACTGGGATCTACTTTTTAGCTGTGCCCTATCTTTTTAGAGATATGTTCCCGCGAAAGAAGAAAAAGCCTGATAAAAATAAAAAAAAGCACAAATGAGGTAAAAATTAGTTTCATTAGTTACCAGCACTTTTTATTTAAATACGTCCCAATGAAGTTGTTATTTATACTTGTGCAATAAATCAACTGGGATATGGCAATAATCATCTGGGTGATTGGTTAAACGGTCTTGATGCTCGGGATCGCTAGGGACATAATTAGTCAATGGCGCTACTTGTACCGCTATTTTTTCAGCATCATCACGCTGGCTAATATAGTCTCTGGCGATGTTTAAATGATCACTTTCTTGGCTAAAAATGGCGGTACGGTATTTTTCGCCTACATCGTTACCTTGTTTATTGATACTGTATGGGTCAATAATCTCAAAAAAATAGCCGATTAATTCATTTAAGGTCACTTCTTGAATATCAAAGGTTACTTTCACGCATTCGGCATAGCCATCGTATTCACCTTGTGTTGTGTTACTAGTGCCATTGGCACGCCCCGCCTCAGTAGTCACTACTCCAGGTAAATACTTCATAAATTCTTGCACGCCCCATAAGCAACCACCAGCAAAATAAAGTGTGTGCTGATTAAATGAATGACTCGATTGTTGTGTTTGCATAATAAAGTGACCAATGTAAATAATTTATAGGATGCAGAGTTACTATTTTGTAACGCTAGGTTTGATTATCAAATGCAGTTTTTTATCATTAATGTACAATAGCGCCCAAAATCACCCTAGCTTAGTGAGCTTACCTTATCATGTGATAAAAAGTGATAGGTATTTAATTGTTAGCGCCATTGCATAAAATGAGAATAATGATATGAATCGTGCCCCGCACCTTATTATACCGGCTGTACTAGCCAGTATTTCGACTGTTGCTTATGCAGAACAGAGTAAAGAAACAGCAACCATAGAACAAATAACAATTGAAGCGTCACCCACTGCCAATACCTTACCCGTTGGTACATTTGATTCGCCTATTTCAAATTTAGAGTACGACCCGCGTGTTGACTTGCAATCACGCAATATGGCTGAAGCACAAGCTGATGTAACGATACGCGGGGGGATTTTTGAAAATACCGGCTTTAGAGCCGGCAGTGCAACTCTACTCGACCCGCAATCTGGTCACTATTTTGCAGAAATTCCTATTGCACCACAAATGCTAACAGGTGCTAGTGTATTAACAGGAGCCGATAACGCACTTTATGGCATGAATAGCTCTGTGGGTACTGTGTCGTTTGCTTGGAAACCAATAACAACCGGTGGCAGTGTCTCTTTGGGCGCAGGCTCAAATGACTTTAACTTACAAACAATTCATGCAGGTGTGAGTACTCCACTTGAAGCAAACGCTAATTGGCGCATTGGTTTTGAAGGTGAACATTCGCACTCACAAAGTGATGGTTCAATTGATTTTGGCGATCATGACTTTACCCGTACTTCTGGCAGAGTGCAGTTAACTGGGAGCGATTCACAAACTGATTTATTTTACGGCTTACAAGAAAAGTTTTTTGGTTGGCCAAACCTTTATACCCCATTTGGTGTAAATGAAACCGAAGACTTAGAAACTCAATTATGGATGCTCAACCATAAACAAGCCTATGCTACCAACAGTGAATTTGAAGTATCGGCTTATTACCGCAAGCATAACGACCATTATGTCTATTCAAGAGAAAACCCAAGCGCGTTCCAAGCATTTCATGAAACACAAGTAAAATCATTGGCTATTTCAGGTCGTCATGCGCAAACAAAGTCAGTTGCGGTTAATTACTCGGCGCAATATATAGAAGACAGTATTGACTCCACTACCCTTGAAAATAATTTCACTTCACGTAACTACTTTAAGCTTAGTGTATTACCAGAGTACACAGCATCACTTGCAAGTGATCAGCAACTAAGGTTGCGTTTAGGGGCTGCATTTGATAACACCAGTCGTGATGATTCTGAGCTATCACTGATTGGTGATGTTAGTTTCAATACCCAAAATAACGATGGCACTGAGCGTACATTGTATTTATCGTATGCCGAGGCAAGCCAAGTAGCAGGCTACACCGCCATTGGTGGCAGTGAGTCTGGTGGTTTGTTTAGAAGTAACGCTAACCTTGAACGTGAAACCACCAAAAGCTTAGAGCTGGGCTTATTGCTTGAGCAACAAAGCTGGCAACTTAATTCAGCGCTTTTTTATCGTAAAGATAACAACCTAACCGATTGGACATTTAACTTTGATTCAAGCTCTGCACGATTTGCACAGCCTGTTGATATTGATACCACAGGCCTTGAGTTTTTAGCCACAAAGCAATTTGATAACGCAGAAATTATTGCCAGCTATGCGTACTTACATAAAACAGAAACCTACGGCGCTGAAAATATTGATGCTAGCTTTTATGCCTTAAACTTTCCTGATCATCGTGTAACACTCGGTGCGATTTGGAATCCGACGGATATATTAGAATTTCGAGTAGATAATGAATGGCGTAAACAGCATAAAAATGCGCTGCGCCGTTCAGGTGACGAAGCGCTATTTACTCAGCTGACGTTAAAAATAACTCCACCAGCTGTGCCTAACTTCTTTATTAGTCTTGCGGCTGATAACTTATGGGATGAGTCGTTTGAAGAAATTCCAGGTACACCTGGTCGCGGCGAGCAATATACGCTAAGTGCCACGTATAGCTGGTAACTTTATCGCTCAGCGAGGGCTTACTCCACGCTGAGCTTGTTTTTTAATTAAAATAAGAAACAGAACAGTAGAAAGCTGAATTAGAAACTTCATTTCGCAGCCCTCCCTAAGTATTCTAAAAGCGCAGAATCCCCTCCTCTGTGTACATGCATAATTGAAATAGTATGAGCAAAGAGAAGTGAATGAGGTAACACTAGCGACAATGCTTAGTGGATACTTAATTGCACTCTCTCAGTACTACTTTTAGAAACACAAAGTAAGTATCTAACCTGAACTCTGGTTAAGAGATTTACTAACATATTGAATCAAAATGATATTTATGTTTATTTTCTCAAGCTAGAGATTTTTAGTGAAAACAAGGCGAAATTACGCGTCAATAGCTAGCCTATTGCAAGTAAATTCAACGCAGTTAGCGCTGAAAATAGCTGCTTGAGATGGATTTATTATCCGGAGTTCAGGTTATCAACACTTTTCAAACGTATTAATTGTAAATATATGTGTATTTAATACAATAAATTAGGTTAATTGCTCTAATTCGGTAATTAACGTTAATGCTTGTTCATTGGTTGTCCCGCATACATCTAACGTGGCACTAAAGTCACTGCACACTTTTGGGCGCGACTCATCACCAAATAGCTTGCATAAATTTCGTTCATCCAGCTGAATACAACGTTCTCCGGCCTTTTTACCGTTTGGCATACCTGGAATTGGCGAGCTAATACTCGGCGCAATACAACATGCTCCACAGCCTAAACGGCACGCCATTGATTGTGTTTTCATTCTAACCTCAGTAATAAATTTCAATTGTTTTGTTGCTGCTTTGTACATAAATAGCGTGTTTCGTTCTATTTGTAACCGCCTTGTGCAATGACTTGTTACATCTTCAAATACACTGTAAACACTTTATTGCGTATCATTAGTCCATCAGCACAATTTATGAAGGAATGCCCTGTGGCGACTAAAAAACAAATAATACTTCCGATCGCGGTCCTTGTTGGTGGCATTGGCCTCGCAGCAGGCTTTTCTGCAATGAAAAAGCCACCTGAAGAAAAGCCCCCCCAAGACATGCGTCCTTTGGTTGCAGCACAACCAGTTCACCTTGATGCAATTACCCTCGATGTAAAGTCGTACGGTATTGTACAACCAAAAGACCGCACTGAATTGATTGCTCAGGTGAGTGGCCAAGTTATTTCAGTTGCAGGACAATTTGTTGAAGGTGCCTTTGTAAAGCAAGGCGACATTTTAGCACGAATTGATCCAAATGATTACGAAGCTGATTTAATTGAAGCAGAAGCTGGCCTTGCCCAAGCAAGTTCAGCGCTTGAGATTGAACGTGCTCAAGCACATGTAGCTAAAGCCGAATGGGAACGCATAAAAGCAGACTCAAGCGATGTTACCGCATCAGCACTGTATTTACGTAAACCGCAATTAGCTGAAAAAATGGCCCGATATCGCTCAGCACAAGCAAGTGTAAAACGTGCTAAACGTAATTTAGAACGCACATATATTAAAGCCCCCTACGATGCGATTATAAACGAGCGCAGCATTAGTTTAGGCTCGGTAGTTAATCCTGGTAATAGCTTTGGTTCACTTAGTTCAACTGAAGTCGCTGAGGTGCGTTTACCTGTTGCCGATAAAGAGCTGCAATACCTCAATAATGGTGGTATAGGTGCAACAGTTGAATTTAATGCGCAATATGCAGGTAAAGAAACCACATGGCAGGCTAAAGTGGTACGTAGCGAAGGTGTGATTGATCAAAAAAGCCGAATGAGCTATTTGGTTGCCCAACTTCAAACCCCATATGAAGGGGTTCAGCCACTTCGTTTTGGCTCATACATTAACGCTACAATTGAAGGCCGCGCCGTTAATGGCGCTATTGTCGTCCCTCATCATCTGGTTAAAAATAATAAAATTGCAGTATTAAACGATGATTTAACTCTATCATTTAAAACACTCAATATTATTCGCGAACAAGATGGCATGGTCATCGCTAATCAGGGCTTAGCAGAGGGAGAGCAACTGATCACTTCTGCTCTAGAATACCCTAGTGAAGGAATGGCAGTAAAAATTGAAGACACTGTGACCAAACCAGACGTTACTCAACTTGCATTAAAGGGAGAGTAAGCAATGACCACAACTGATGAAAAAGGGTTAATTGCGTGGTTTGCGCGTAACCCCGTTGCTGCTAACCTAATCATGATTTTTGTCTTGATTGGCGGGTTGTTAACCGCGCTGACAATTCGTAAACAAGCCTTTCCTCAATTTGAAAGTAACTGGGTAAGTATACAAGCTATTTACCCTGGTGCTGCTCCACAAGAGGTGGAAGAAGGCATTACTATAAAAATTGAAGAAAACCTTGAAGGTACCGAAGGTATTAAACGTCTAATCACTTACTCTAATCGAGGCTATGCACAAGCCTGGGTTGAGATTGAAGAAAAATATGACGCCAAAGAAGCGCTAGATGAAATAAAAGCGCAAGTAGATTCAATTAATACGTTTCCTGCGGGTATGGAACGCCCTGTTGTTCAGCGTGAAAAATTTCAACAAGAAGTAATGATACTCGCGCTTTATGGTGATATGAGTTATTACCAGTTAAAAGAACTTGGTAATGATATTAAAGATGAATTACAAAACCTTCCTCATGTAAACCTAGTTGATTTTTACAGTGGCTTAGACTACGAAATTGGTATTGAAATTAGCCCTGATAAACTTCGCGAATACGGACTCACGTTTAGAGATGTTTCTAATGCGGTGCAAAGCTTTTCTACTAATATGTCGGCTGGTCAAATTCGCTCTGATACTGGCTACATTTCGATGCGTGTCGAAAAGCAAGCCTATCGTGGCGGTGAATTTGAAAAGTTACCGCTAATTACATTACCAGACGGTGCTCAAATTAAATTAGGCGATGTAGCCACCATTAATGATGGCTTTGAAGAAGGCTTACTTTATTCTAAATACAATGGCAAAAATTCACTGTCGTTTGAAATTGATGCCTCAAAAGATCAAGACATTACCGTTGTTGCTAAAGTCCTTAAAAAATACCTAGCTGACAAAGCCGATCAACTTCCTGCAGGCGTTAAGTTATCACCCATCGTTGATTTAACCTACTACCTTGAAGGTCGCCTCGACATGATGGTCGATAACATGGTGTGGGGCGGTATTTTAGTTATGCTGGTATTAGCGCTGTTTTTACCACTTAGATTAGCGTTTTGGGTAATGATGGGCCTACCAGTGTCTTTCTTAGGGGCATTCTTATTTATGCCTATCGGCTTTTTAGACATTACTATTAATATGGTGTCTTTGTTTGCCTTTATTATTGTTTTGGGGATTGTGGTTGATGATGCCATTGTTGTAGGTGAGTCGGCCAGTGCTGAAATTGAAAAACATGGGCACTCACTTAACAACGTTATTCGTGGTGTAAAACGTGTAGCCATGCCAGCAACCTTTGGTGTACTAACCACTATTGCTGCATTTTTACCTCAAGCAATGGCTTCAGGCCCAAGCGCTGCGTTTTCGAAAGCAATTGGTGTAGTAATTATTTTATGCTTAATTTTTTCACTGATTGAATCAAAACTAATTTTACCTGCACACATCGCAGCAATGAACCCGCGTAAGCCTAATCCTAAAAACCCATTACATAAATTACGTAATGCTGTTGATAGTGGCTTAAAGCATTTTGTTGAACATTATTACACTCCATTTATCGGTCGTTGTATCCATTATCGCTATACCGTGATTATTGGCTTTTTATGTATTTTAATCGTCAGTGCAGGACTCTTTGCCGGTGGTATGGTTAAATTTGTACCAAACCCTAAAATTCCGCATGATTTTCCGCGTATATCGCTAGAAATGAACCTTGCCTCTTCTGAGCAAGCAACCCTTGAAACAGCGCGTAAAATAGAAAATGTCTTACTGAGCGTCGACAAAGAACTAGAGCAGCAGTATGGCCAATCTATGATCCGTGATTTGTCTGTTAGTCTGCGTGGTCGAACTAATGCGAGTATTATGGCCATTTTAGTAGAGCCTCATTTGCGCCCTATTGATACGTTTGAGCTAAGCACTATGTGGCGTGAAAAAATGCCGCCGCTACCGGGGCTTAAAACACTCACTATTCAAGATAGTATTTTTGGTGGTGGTCGTGATGATGGCGACGTTAGCTTTAGACTCGAAGGAAAAAATGCCGACGAGCTAAAAGAAGTATCTAGCAAACTAAAAGCTAAGTTACAAAGTATGGAAGGCGTGGGTGATGTAAATGACTCACTGCAAAGTGCCACCGACGAAGTACAACTTGATTTAAAACCACTTGCTTACAGTATGGGCTTAACCCTAGCTGATGTGGCCTCTCAAGTTAGTTTTAGTTATTACGGCCTTGAAGCACAGCGTATTTTACGTGAAGGTGAAGAAATCAAAGTAATGATTCGCTACCCGCAAAGCGAGCGCAACTCTATTAGCAACATTCAAGATACGCGTATTATCACTCCTGCGGGCGCTGAAGTTTCTTTGAGTGAAATAGCTATAGTCAAGCTAGTTGACGGCGTAAGCAGTATCAGACGTGAAAACTCAAATCGTACTGTTAATGTATGGGCTGCGGTCAATAGCGACGAAGTAGAGCCATTTGCTATTGCACAAGAAATTCGTGATGTTTACTTACCTGCACTTCTTAAAAACTACCCTGGTGTAAAAAGTAATGTGGCTGGGCGTATTCAAGAAGAGATGGAAAGTGCGAATGAACAACTACGTGATTTTGCAATCTCATTAATGATTATTTTTGCGCTACTGGCCATCCCGCTTCGCTCATATTCTCAGCCACTGATTATTATGTCGGTGATCCCATTTGGTGTTGTGGGTGCTATGTTCGGTCATATGGCTTTAGGTATGACCATGAGCGGGCTATCAATGTTCGGCATTATCGCTGTAGCCGGTATAGTGGTTAATGATTCACTTGTTATGGTGGATTTTGTAAACAAAGCCCGTGCAGAAGGTGTGGCAATAAAAGAAGCGGTAATGCAAGCCGGAGCGCGTCGCTTTAGAGCGATATTACTAACCTCTGTTACTACTTTTATTGGCGTAATGCCCATTATTATGGAAACCAGTTTACAAGCAAAAATTGTAATACCTATGGCCGTATCACTCGCCTTTGGTGTCCTGTTTGCCACAGTAATTACGCTTATTCTTATACCGTGTCAGTATGTTGCGCTTGAGGATACAAAACGCATAATTCGAAAGTGGCGCGGTAAAGACCCTATCGTCGATGGCCAACCAGCAACGACCAATAGTTAATTAAGTAAAATCCCAACCAAAAAAGCTCGGCATTATTATGCCGAGCTTTTTATTTATAGTTAAAAAATAGCATTCAACTATTTGCCATATTGACTACTTTGGGTTACAAAAAGAACAACCGCAATTTAATGCTATTAGGTGCAATAACTATTTCTTTTGCATTTGTAGGGTTAGATTTTTTACTCGGATTTGATGAAGGATTATCAGGGACTGACTATGAATAAAAGAGTAATACATTGGCCAAGTATGTTACTTTATTTGATCGCTTTATTTACGTTTACTGGTGGCATTATTAACTCCACCTATTCGAGCTTTCTCATTGGTTTTGGCTTTTGTTTTATGGGCTTTGCAAGCATTCGCTTAATCCCTGCAAACTTTCTTACTCGTAAACTAACTAGCCCTATAGCACAAACCCTTGTTCGCAAAAGAGATATAGCTACACAAATTATCGGATTTTTATTACTCATTACTGGGTTAGCTTTATCTATGTTACTCAACATATAACTGTGTAATTAAAAATATCCTATGATGAATACAATAAATTACTCGTTTTTATGCCTTTTACGTGATGATATTTAATAATCATATTTAGGAAAGGTACAGCTAAGTGCCTCCCTCAGCCTAAACATATTCCTCATAAAGGGTTTAATTGGCGTTTTTTAAAAACTATTTAAGTTAACGTTACTAAACGTGTATTTGTTACTCGTTAATTAATATACGTTTATCAACAATCCCCTGCTTTACTAGCTGATTCAATATGTGAGCGGTTTTTTCTCTGCACACATCACGCAATAGTCGTACAGCCGGAGTAATCGATTGCCTGCTTGGGCAAATGAGCCACAGCTCACCACAGGTATGCTGGTAATTATTCATCACAGTAACAACCCGTTTGTTTAATAAGTCATCGGCAATATCTAACGCTGATTTAACTGCTAAACCTTTACCTGCAACACACCAACGCCTGACTAAATCGCCATCGTTTGAAGCTCGTCTGCCCTGCATTTTAACTTTGTATTTTTTTTGCCCGTCGGTAAATTCCCACACATTATTGATAATATCTTGCAGCTGGTAAAATAATCCGTGATGCTGCGCTAAATCATCTGGGTGCTCTGGCTCACCATATTTAGCTAAATAGGTAGGTGTAGCACAGAGTAGTCGCGGTACGTTGCAAATTTTAAATCCATATACACTACTATCACTGGGTGAGCCATAACGTAGTGCTATATCAACCGAATCGCGATAAAAGTCGATATTACTGTCGCTAATGTGCGTACGCAAGCTCACGCTTGGGTACTTATCCATGACTTCATCAATCCAAGGGATCACTAAGTTGCGCCCTAAATCAGATGAGGTAGCTACCCGTAACTCCCCTTCAATGGCATCATGTTCTCCTTTAAGGTTTTGCCTTGCCGTTTCAAGCACGGCCAAAGCTTGTTCGCATTGGGGAATGTATCGCTCCCCTGCACTAGATAAACGCAAATGACGAGTGGTTCTAATAAATAATTCACAGCCAAGTGCCAACTCTACACGCTTAATAGCAGCACTGGCCGTTGCTGTGCGCATATCTAACTTGGCTGCTGCTAGCGTAATGCTTCGACACTCAGCTACTTTTAAAATCAGTTTTAAGTCATCAACCTGCATATTATCTATTTTTATTTGATAATGATTCAATAATTATGCTGTTTATTTTAAATAAAGCAAATTGTATTATGCTGCTCATACACTCAATGAACACTATTTATCAGCCCTTTTTTATTATGGAGAGACTATGACTCACCCTATTATTCGCGATCTTGAAAGCCGCCACACCGCTAAACGTTATGATTCTACAAAGCGTATTTCTCAAGACGATTTAGCGGTATTGTATAATGCTATGCGTCTTTCTCCTTCGTCAATTAATTCACAGCCTTGGAAATTTATTGTGATTGAATCTGATGCCGCAAAAGAGCGTATGCACAGTACCTTTGCTAATAAGTTTCAATTTAATCAGCCACACATTAAAGCGGCATCACACATTATTTTATTCGCTCATAATCCGCAATATACCCGTGAAAACTATGGCCAAGTAATTGATGCTGATATAAAAAATGGCCGAACTCAAACAGAAAACCGCGAGCAAGCTTTTGGCGCCTTTGCGTTTGTGGATTTAAATACCGATGAGCAGGGTAATAATGCCGCCTGGACTAAAGCACAAACCTACATTGCTTTAGGCAATACTATGCATGCAGCAGCACGCTTAGGGATTGATACCACACCGATGGAAGGCGTTGATGCACAACTGATTGGTGAGGAGTTCGCAAGCGAATTAGACGGCTACATCTGTGATGTCGCACTTGCGCTGGGCTACCATGACGCAGAAGAAGACTACAATGCTAAACTGCCAAAATCACGTTTAAGCAAAGAACAAATTATTCAGGTTTTATAAGTCATAACTGCTCACTTTAAATAGTAAGTGAGCAGTTTATTATTACTAGGCTAGTTTTGTGACCACAGATGCACTGAGCACTTTGCCTTGTTCAACATCTGCGGTAACAGTGCATAATGCACCATTAACTAAGTTTAAATTAGGAGGAATGTGGCCAATATCAGCATCAATGATCACCGGAAATAAACACCCACCAAAAGCGGCATTTAAGCCTTGGCGATAATCAAACCCTGGGTCTTGCCCTTGTAAGGTCACATGACGACCAATAATCACCCCATTTATATCATCAAACATGCCCGCTAATTTAAGTGACAATAAAAACCTTGCAACGGTCGCTGGCGTGAGCTCTGAGCTTTCTAAATAAAGTACAATACCTTGCGAGGCATTGTGCTTTTTAAACTCATGCAGAGCTAAAAAAGGCGAATCAAGTAACAGCCCAACCGTATCAAGACACCCACCAAACAACCGCCCTGACATTTCAATACTGCGCTTATCGGTGTAATTTAAACATTGCCATTGTGTGGGAACGCTGTGATCAAATAATGCATTCGGGTTTTGTGCGTAATCAGGCTTGCTATGTTGATGGTTAGTCGAGGGGGCTTGCTCAAACTCACTGCTAGCCTCATAGCTTAGGCTTTCAAAAATTTGTAAACAATACGGGTCTTTTTCATCAGGGTGTAATTGAATTAAATTAGCACTATGCAGTGTTGCCCAATTACATTTTGCTGTCAGTGCACAAGCAATCGTACTGACATCTGAATAGCCCACTAACCATTTAGGTTTAGCGTTTTTAATTGCGCTAAAATCAAGCAGAGGCAATATTTCCATTGCCAGCTCTCCGCCCATTGGCGGCATGATCGCATCTATTTCATCATCTAATAAAAAGTCCATTAATTGCTTGGCATGCTGCTTAGCTGTAAGTTGAGTTCGCGGCTCGTTTTGACGTAAAAACTCCCCCTCAACAATCTGATAACCTCGATGTTTTAAGCCATTAATGACAATATCTAACCGTGGATGGTATTTTGATTTGATCCCCGCTGATAAAGAACACACGGCGATTTTAGATCCCACTGTTAAAGGTGCCGGATACAGTATATTTGCCATATTATTTCCTTATTGAAGAATAGGTTACTACCATAACAACATAGCCTACATTTACAAACAATGAATAATATTCAACCGATTCTAAACCAAATATAAAAACCAAGCATAAAAAAACCAGTGCTTATTACTAAGCACTGGTTTTTATAAAACGTTAAAGTGAGTTAACTAATTAAATATACTCAACCTCAATGATTTCGTACTCTACATCACCTTTTGGCGTTTTGATAATCACAGCGTCATCCGCTTGTTTACCAATTAAGCCGCGAGCAATTGGTGAATTAACAGAAATTAAATTACTTTTAATATCTGCTTCATCATCGCCAACAATCTGATATTTAACTTCAGCGTCGGTTTCAACATTAACGATGGTTACTGTAGTCCCAAAAATCACTTTACCTGTATTAGGCATCTTTGTTACGTCAATCATCTGCATGTTTGAAAGTTTTGCTTCAATTTCTTGAATACGGCCTTCACAAAAACCCTGTTGCTCACGCGCAGCGTGATACTCAGCATTTTCTTTTAAGTCACCGTGTTCACGTGCATCAGCAATATCAGATACAATTTTTGGACGGGTAACAGTTTTTAATTCGTTAAGCTCATCGCGCAATAATTTTGCGCCACGAACTGTCATTGGAATTGATTGCATACTTTTCTCACTTAATCCCAAGGCCATGGTTATGGCCTTGGCACATTTCCTTAGTTCAATCGCAGGTGTAGTTCTTGAACAGACGTCACTTTACTGCGGTCATCTGCTTGGTTAGCAGTACAGTTAGCAAATGCCGCATTCAATGTCGTAGTATAATTGGTTTTGTGCTGCAATGCACCACGACGTAACACCTTCGAATCTTCAATCGCTTGGCGACCTTCGGTGGTATTAACGATATAGCTATACTCGCCATTTTTGATTCTATCAAGAATGTGCGGACGACCTTCGTATACTTTATTTACACGGCGAACCGTAATTCCAGCATCTTCAAGTGCAGCAGCTGTCCCACCTGTTGCGTCTAGCTCAAAACCAAGGTCTGTCATAGTTTTTGCTAGTTCTACAATACGTGGCTTATCGCTATTACGTACAGATAGTAACGCGCGACCACCACGTGGTAAAGTGTTGCTTGCACCTAATTGTGCTTTTGCAAACGCTTCGGCGAAAGTATCACCAACACCCATTACTTCACCCGTTGAGCGCATTTCAGGTCCACGGATAGGATCCACACCTTGGAACTTAGCAAATGGCAATACCACTTCTTTTACGCTGTAGTAAGGTGGAATCACTTCTTTAGTAATGCCTTGGCTTGCTAAAGATTGACCCGCCATACAACGCGCCGCTACTTTTGCAAGTGCTACACCCGTTGCTTTAGATACAAATGGAACTGTACGTGCTGCACGTGGGTTTACTTCGATAAGATACACTTTGCCATCTTTAACCGCAAACTGCGTATTCATCAAACCAACTACGCCAAGTTCAAGTGCCATATCAGTTACTTGCTTACGCATCACATCTTGCACTTCTTGCGTAAGCGAGTGAGCTGGTAATGAACATGCTGAGTCACCAGAGTGAACGCCTGCTTGTTCAATATGCTCCATGATGCCGCCAATAATCACTTGCTCGCCGTCGCAAATTGCGTCAACGTCAACTTCTATCGCGTTATCTAAGAAACGGTCTAGTAATACTGGCGCTTCATTTGATGCAGATACGGCTTCGGTCATGTAACGACGCAAGTCTTGCTCATCGTATACAATTTCCATCGCACGACCACCTAATACGTACGAAGGACGTACTACCAGTGGGAAACCAATTTCAACTGATTTAAGTAGTGCTTCTTCAGTAGAGGTAACCGTCGCATTTTCTGGTTGCAGTAAGTCTAAACGCTCAACAAGTTGTTGGAAACGCTCACGGTCTTCTGCACGGTCAATGGCATCAGGTGAAGTACCAATAACAGGCACGCCGTTAGCTTCAAGCTCACGCGCTAGTTTAAGTGGTGTTTGACCACCGTACTGCACGATAACGCCTTTTGGCTTTTCAACACGTACAATTTCTAGTACGTCTTCAAGCGTAATTGGCTCAAAGTATAAACGATCAGATGTGTCGTAATCGGTAGAAACCGTTTCAGGGTTACAGTTAACCATGATGGTTTCGTAGCCGTCTTCGCGAAGCGCAAGGGCTGCGTGTACACAACAGTAATCAAATTCAATACCTTGGCCGATACGGTTAGGACCGCCACCAATTACCATGATTTTATCACGGTCAGATGCATTAGCTTCACATTCTTCATCGTATGATGAGTACATGTAAGCAGTGTCTGAGCTAAATTCTGCGGCGCACGTATCAACGCGTTTGTATACAGGTACAATATTGAGTTGATGGCGCTTTTTACGAATTTCAGCTTCTGACACACCGGCAATTTCTGCAATACGCGGATCTGCAAAGCCTTTGCGTTTAAGTTTACGCAAGAAGTCCGCATTTAAGCCGGCCATACCGACTTCTGAAATTTTAGCTTCATCTTTTAGGATGTCTTCAATTTGTACTAAGTACCAAGGGTCAATCTTAGTTAATTCGAACACATCTTCAACACTCATACCATGGCGCATTGCATCGGCAATGTACCAAATACGCTCTGCACCTGGCTCACGTAATTCACGAATGATTTTTTCTTTTGCTTTCGGGTCGTCAAGCGCCACAATTGGGTTAAAGCCCGTTGCGCCTACTTCTAAACCACGTAATGCTTTTTGTAATGACTCTTGTTGGTTACGACCAATCGCCATTACTTCGCCTACTGATTTCATTTGCGTTGTTAAACGGTCGTTTGCAC
This sequence comes from Pseudoalteromonas sp. US3C1013, assembly GCF_048401115.1. GTDB lineage: Bacteria > Pseudomonadota > Gammaproteobacteria > Enterobacterales > Alteromonadaceae > Pseudoalteromonas > Pseudoalteromonas undina. The sequence goes on from NZ_CP183075.1 coordinate 1,792,454, forward strand.
CGGCAAATTTTTCAAAGTTAAAGCGAGGAATTTTTGTTACCACGTAATCGATTGAAGGTTCAAACGATGCTGGTGTTTTACCGCCAGTAATATCGTTTTGAAGCTCATCAAGTGTGTAACCTACAGCCAATTTTGCTGCAATTTTAGCAATTGGGAAACCCGTTGCTTTAGACGCTAGGGCCGATGAACGTGATACACGTGGGTTCATTTCAATGATAACCATACGTCCATCAACTGGGTTTACACCAAATTGTACGTTTGAACCGCCGGTTTCAACACCAATTTCACGCAATACGGCCATAGAGGCATTACGCATGATTTGGTATTCTTTGTCTGTTAATGTTTGTGCTGGCGCAACAGTAATTGAGTCACCTGTGTGCACACCCATTGGGTCAAAGTTTTCAATAGAACAAACGATGATGCAGTTGTCTTTTTTGTCACGAACAACTTCCATTTCGTATTCTTTCCAACCAATTAACGATTCATCAATTAATAACTCGCTGGTTGGTGAAAGGTCTAAACCGCGCTCACAGATTTCTTCAAACTCTTCCATGTTGTAAGCCACACCGCCACCGGTGCCGCCCATTGTGAAAGAAGGACGAATAATACACGGTAAGCCGATACGGGTCATGGTATCGCGCGCTTCATCCATTGAATGGGCAATCTCAGCACGTGGACATTCAAGGCCGATGTTACGCATAGCAACATCAAAGCGTTCACGGTTTTCTGCTTTATCGATTGCATCAGCCGTTGCGCCAATAAGCTCAACGCCATGCTTAGCCAATACACCATGCTTGTCTAAATCAAGCGCACAGTTTAATGCTGTTTGGCCACCCATTGTAGGCAGGACAGCATCTGGCTTTTCTTTTTCAATGATTTTTTCTACCACTTCCCAGTGAATTGGTTCGATGTATGTTGCATCGGCCATTTCTGGGTCAGTCATGATAGTTGCAGGGTTTGAGTTAACTAATATAACTCTATAGCCTTCTTCTCTAAGTGCTTTACACGCTTGAGCACCAGAGTAGTCAAATTCACAAGCTTGACCAATTACAATTGGGCCTGCGCCTAAGATAAGAATGCTTTTTATGTCGGTACGTTTTGGCATTATTACTCCGGTTAAATTAGTGGTTACGCGCTTGCATCAAATCGATGAAGTGGTCAAATAATGGGGCTGCATCGTGCGGACCAGGACTCGCTTCAGGGTGACCTTGGAAGCTAAATGCTGGTTTATCTGTACGATGAATACCTTGCAATGTACCGTCAAATAACGATTTGTGCGTAGCACGTAAGTTATCTGGTAATGTGGCTTCATCTGCAGCAAAACCGTGGTTTTGTGCAGTGATCATTACAACATCGCGGTCAAGATCTTTAACTGGGTGGTTACCACCATGGTGGCCAAACTTCATTTTTACTGTTTTAGCACCTGAGGCAAGTGCTAGTAGTTGATGCCCTAAACAAATACCAAAAATTGGCGTGTCGGTTTCTAAAAAGGTTTTAATTGCATCAATGGCATAAGTACATGGCTCAGGATCGCCAGGGCCGTTTGATAAGAAAATACCATCTGGGTTTAAGGCTAGTACGTCAGCGGCAGAGGTTTGTGCTGGGACAACGGTCAGTTTACAACCACGATCAACAAGCATACGTAAAATGTTACGTTTAACACCGAAGTCGTAGGCAACAACATGAAACTTTTCATCATCAGCGTGTAAGGTTTTAAACCCCTCGCCTAATGTCCAGCTTGATTCGCGCCACTCAAAATTTTCCTTGGTTGAGACAACTTTTGCTAAATCCATACCTTTTAAGCCTGGGAAGGCTTGCGCGGCTTCGAGCGCTTTTTTCTCGTCTAGTTCGTCACCAGCAACAATACAGCCATTTTGTGCGCCTTTGTCACGCAAAATACGGGTTAGTTTTCTGGTGTCGATGTCCGCAATACCTAAAATATTACGTTCTTTTAAGTAATCATCTAACGATTGCTCGTTACGAAAATTACTTGCTAGCAGTGGCAAATCACGGATCACTAGGCCTTTAGCCCAAATGTGACTCGCTTCTTCGTCTTCGCTGTTGGTACCCGTATTACCGATATGTGGGTACGTCAAAGTTACGATTTGTTCCGCGTACGATGGATCAGTCAAAATTTCTTGATAACCAGTCATAGACGTATTGAATACTACTTCACCGACTGACATGCCGTCAGCGCCGATTGCAGTACCGCGAAACACTGTGCCGTCTTCTAGGACTAACAGAGCGGATTTAGTCAAGTTAAACCTCCTAACAGTAAAAAACGGGAGTAAACAAATTGCTTAACACCCCGCCAATACCCAAATAATTGGTCAAAACCTGATTTCTGTGAGCTTAAATTGTTTTACGCAGTCTTAAATGATGCCGATGTAAACCACTAAACCTTCATTCATTTTTCTTGCCTAAAACTCTTTTTATTCCCACACAAACCCCGGTTTTGCTAACCATATGAGTATAATTGGAAACACGCATTTAGTAATTTTTGGCAAATTGGCTGCATTCTACATGAAGTTGGCTTTTAGGTCTAACGCTAATTAGTAAATTGCAATAAATAAGTGGTTATAACAAAAAACCACCTCAAAGCGTTAAAAAAGGAACTTAACTACTTTAAATCTAGCACATCTTGCATATCATAAAGTCCTGCTGGTTTATTTTTCAACCACTGCGCAGCTCTTATAGCACCTAGGGCGAAGGTCATTCGAGAACTTGCTTTATGGGTTAATTCAAGTCTTTCGCCCATTGTAGCGAAGTAGGCCGTGTGTTCACCTACTATATCGCCGCCTCTTAGCACCGAATAGCCAATTTCATTTTGTGATTTGGCCTGCTCTATGTTGTTACGATCATAAACAGCAACCTCATCATGATCCCACCCTTTAGCCTGTGCAATCGACTCGCCAATAGCTAATGCTGTACCCGATGGCGCATCGATTTTATGGCGATGATGCGCTTCAAAAATTTCAATATCTAAATCATCGCCTAATTTTGTCGCTGCTGTTTGCACTAAGTTAAGCAGTAAATTTACGCCCACGCTATAATTACGCGCAAATACGATCGGGATATGTTTAGCGGCATCTGTTAATAGAGCCATATCATCATGAGTTAAGCCAGTGGTGCCAATTACCATAGGTGTTTTTTTCTCAACAGCTGTTTTTAAGTGATTTCTCATGCCTTGTGGAAGGGTAAAGTCTATAAGCACATCTACATTTTCAACCTGCTGTTCACTGCTAAAGTGAATGTCTTTAGCCGCTGCACTATTAAGTTGATTAACCGATAGACCGACTAACTCAGACTCACTGCGTACATAGGCCGCCGCTAATTGTGAATTTTTATTGATTGTTGCTGCTTCTAAAAGTGCCAGGCCCATACGGCCATTCGCACCAAACACACCTACTCGATTCATCTTTTTACAACCTATGTATTTTTTAGTTAGCTAGATTTTATCTAAAACTCATGTAATAGTCAGGAAAGCTTATAAAAAAGCTTCGATTATTTTAGGGTCTGTTGACCTTTGCGGATTAAAATTTGTTTAAACTAGGAGCGGTTTAATCGTGGCGCGAGGTTTGTAACCTAGTGGGCTAAGTAAAAACCGAGCAACAAAGAGTAAATCGCTCCTAGGCAGCGCCTGTTTGGCATTGATGCTGCGTTATCGCCTATTTATGGGGAATACCACACCACATAGGCTCTGCCTTGCCTAAATACCAAACAGACTGCTGCAAATTTAACCTTGAAAGATCAACAGACCCTCATAATTATAACAGATAGCCTTTGCATTTAGCCATCTATACATTTAAACTTCTTTTTTGCGCCGATTTGGTCTTTGGCTTGCGGGCGCTGTTGAGTTACTTATCTGGTTAGATAGTAAAACAAACAACTAAATTCAGCTAAAAGAGGGATGCTTTGGCTGTTTAATATATCAATCGATTTCGATTGCTATGAATAATTAACGAGGATTATGATGCAGCCATCATTTGATAAAAATAAAGCAAGATTTTCTTTGCTCCCCCTACTCACCTTTGTTGCTATTTTTTTAGGCTCAGGCTTATATTTGCAATCTCAAGGGGTTGATTATGCATTTTATCAACTCCCAGCACCGGTCGCTATTTTACCTGCGATTGTTTTAGCCTTTATTTTAAATAAAGCCAGTATTAATCAAAGTGTAGAAACCTTTATTAAAGGCGTGGGTAATAACAATATTATTACCATGTGTCTTATCTATTTATTAGCAGGTGCTTTTTCTGCGGTTGCAGGGGCAACCGGTGGCGTTGACGCGGTTGTTAATGCTGGTCTCTCACTTATTCCCCCTTCATTACTTCTGCCTGGTTTGTTTTTAATTGCCGCGGTTATCTCTACTGCGATGGGCACATCAATGGGAACTATCGGTGCTATTGGCCCAATTGCTTATGCAGTATCAATGAAAACAGGGATTGATCCCGCATTAATGGCCGGTACCATTGTATCTGGCGCTATGTTTGGTGATAACCTATCAATAATTTCTGACACTACGATTGCAGCTACCCGCACGCAAGGCTGTGAAATGAAAGATAAGTTTAAAGAAAATCTTAAAATTGCGATTCCAGCCGCTATCCTTACTATTGCACTGTTGTTATTTTTAACGCCAGCTGCGCAAGTTGTTGAAACTAAAGACTACGATATTTTATTGGTGCTTCCTTATGCCTTTATTTTAGTACTGGCAGTAATGGGCTTTAATGTATTTGTAGTACTGTTAAGCGGTATTGTTTTCGCCGCATTGATGGGCTTTACCGGAAGCTATGAAGGCGCCAGCTTTGTAAAAGATATTTACCAAGGTTTTAGCGACATGCAGGAAATATTTTTACTGTCTATGTTTATTGGTGGCCTCTCTGAGTTTATTCGTATTAATGGCGGCCTCGACTACATCGCGCAAAAAATTCAAGCAATCACTAAGGTCATTGCAAAATGGCATCGCAAGGTAGCGGATCAGTTAGGGATAGCTGCATTAGTGCTAACCAGCAATATGTGTATTGCTAACAACACAGTGTCTATTATTGTGACTGGCCCTATTGCTAAAAAGCTAGCTGACGATGGCGAAATTAGTGGTAAACGTTCTGCCAGTTTATTAGATATTTTTGCCTGTGTTACCCAAGGGTCTTTACCTTACGGCGCACAAGCACTTCTGCTTGGTGCTACATTTAAAATTAGCCCGTGGGAAGTATCAACCTCATCTTACTACTGCTTTATTTTAGCTTTTACCGCTATTGCGGTTATTTGTTTACGTCGTAATAAAGCTTAAATCTTCTTTAAACAGTGTATTAGCCACATGCTAGTACACTGTTTATGACAATAAATAATTAACAAATTAACCGTCTTTGCTATAATGTGGTATTCAGCGTGTCACATAAAATATGGTTATGAAAATTAAAAACTTACTTCCTCTCGTTGCACTTAGTGCGTGTGCCTTAAGTTCAACAGCTACTGCTGCTAATTGGAGCAGTACTGCGCTTCATATTAACAACGGTAATCATAAAAACCCGTTCACTGAACAAAAATCAAGCACCACGGTTTATTCATTGCAACATGCTTCAGGCCATGACTATGGGGATAACTTTTTCTTTATTGATTACAGCACTGATGGCAATGACGATAACTACCAAGATCAAGACTTTTACTTTGAAGGTTATTCTACGCTTAGCTTATCGGCCGTTATGGACGAAAAAGTAGCGTCAGGTGCGCTCGTTGATGTTGGCCTAACCATGGGTATTAATGCCGCAGGCGATGCTAAAGTTGTTAAATACTTACCGGGTGTAAAATTAAGCTGGGATGTGCCTGGTTTTAATTTCTTATCAACCCTTGTGACTGCCTACATTGATGATAGTGAAGGTGTTGCTGAAGGCGGTGCGCCAATTGAAACCAACAGCTGGATGTTTGACGTTGCTTTTGAATATCCATTTATGATTGGCTCACAAAAATTTAGTGTTAAGGGTCATGCGGAATATATTGCTGAGCGTGAAGATGAGTTTGGTAATGACGTACGCGCTTGGTTTTTAGCTCAACCTATTATTGTATGGGATATGGGGCATGCGCTAGAGATGAAAGAAAACACATTACTGTTAGGTATGGAGTGGCAGTACTGGCATAACAAACTTGGTACAGATGTCAGCGAATCAGTACCGCAAGTTCATTTAGAGTGGACTTTTTAAATAACAAAGTAAATTAAAAAGTGCGAACCATTTCGCACTTTTTTAAGTTCAAAAATATATGTTTTATCTAATTGTTAACCTATCGGCAATTAACTGAGAAGTAGTCGTCCCCGCTCTTTACTTCTAACTCAGGAAAATGTGTTATCAGACGGTTATAGCCTTCTTTAGATCGGATTTTGAGAGCAAATGAAGCTCGAAGATGTTGCGATTCAATGTGAACTCCATTGCGAATAAAAAAGTCTATAAATGCTTTATTTTTTTTATTTTCATAGGTAATTGGATCACCGGAATGAATAGAGAGTTCCGAATAATTTTGGATAAAGAAATAAAGAGGATCCAATTCATTCTTATTATCAAAAGCAACGCCACCCAGCCTAGTGTTTAATATATCGAAGGGGTCAAAAACGCCTTCAGCTGCAAAACTATTCAATAAACTCTGCGCATCTTTTAACTGCTCGAAATTTAATGAATTAAGCCACAATGTTAATCCTTTTAATCCTGCCAACCCTCCTAATAATTCCGAATGACTACTTAACGGTTTTAAACCAACATTACTTAGTCTAGATATAATTTCTTGCTCATTTAAGCTAGTTGCTTGCAGGTAATCTCGAGCAAAAATAACTGCTAAAATAGATTTTGTTTCAGGTAACAAAACAGGTAAATCTAAGGTTTCTAAATCGAGTTCTTGTAATGAGGTGTTTTGATTACCAATTGCTTGATTAATTATCTTACTCACTGTAGTAATCTGACTATTTATTAACGGAGAGTTATGTAAAGCTTTTTTATTTTTACAGTGCTTAAATTCAGATGAAGATTTAATCTTTGCAATAAAAGGCTGATCTTTAAATGTTTCAATTTCATTGGGTGTTAATTCACGGCTTGCAAGCCAATCCGTCGTTGATTGACACTTTTTGAGGTCCAGTTGTTGTTCGTCAGTTAATACGGATTCTTTTATATTCAGTTGCAATATAGGGTTCGGTTTCTCTATATCATCGATTAAAACGATTTTAATAACGATCCCTTCGTTATTTAATTTCTCAACCCCCTTATTGACCTTTTCGTTACTAAACCAAGGGTGTGTGATTTTTTGATAAAAAACCTGCTTCTCTAATAACCCTAAAAGAGTTAAGAACAATTTATGCTCTGTTGGATTAGTAATTTCATAATCTTCACCACCTATAATAGTGAGAAAATTCAATGCTAATTTATTATCGAAGCTTACATCTGATAACTTTAAATCAGGGTAACGCTGCAAAAGCATAATAGCGGATTGTAGCTGCTGTTTAGTCAACAACAGATTTAAAATTGAATTTAAAGGAGAAAGTTGATTATTGTTAAGTACATCATATGGAATTTCTGAAAAAGTCCGTTCAATTTCGTTAAAAATTTCAACGGCAGAGGTATTTGTTGAGCTGACCTTTTTGTAAATCGTATCTGTGGGCAAGTTTTTCCAAAGTATATCCAAAAGGTCAGTGTAATCAACAACAGTTGTTATATTTAAGTCCGGTGCGTTAACGTAATCGTATTGAGCAATTAATCTTTCACTATTCGGTATTGATTGTAAAATCGGAAGCAACTTTTCAACTGACTTTGCTAATGCCGCTTTATCGTACCAAGTTTTAGCCACTGACCAGTAACTCGAAAACCATATTGCCTCGGCGACCTGCTTTGCTGTATACCCGTTTTTAAATGCTTGTGAAGCTTTTAGCTCAATATCACGTTCATTATTATCTCGTAACTGATACTGCTTATAATTTAGCTCTTTGCATTGCTCCTCATTCGGGATATCAGTAGGAAATGGCTGTTTAACATAAATATTTTTGGCGTTTGTGTTATTCCCGAAATTAACTTTTGGCTTTTTAATATCAACATTGGCTTCTGTTGGTGTAAGCAGGGTTGAATTATGACGCTTACTGGATAATATACTGAAAACTGTAACTAAGCTGATCAAAACAACGCTAATGATTACAACTATTTTTTTCATCCTTGAATTTTCCTATTTAGCCTATTACAAACTACATGTTCTCATTTTCAAGTTAGTTTGATTAAGCTCGCAAACTAATGTTAAACGAGCTTATAAGGTTTTGTTAAAACTTACACTGCGGATTTTTACCTTGTGCTTTAGCTGCTTTTTGCTCACTAAGCGCTTTATCCATTTGCGATTGTAAATTTGCAATACGGCTCGTTGGTGCTGGGTGAGTTGATAAAAACTCTGGCGTTGCCCCACTGCCCGCTTGACTCATATTTTGCCAAAGCGTAACAGACTCTTTAGGGTTGAAACCTGCTTGCGCCATTAAATCTAAACCAATAACGTCAGCTTCTGTCTCATGTGAACGACTAAACGGTAAAACCACACCATATTGAGCGCCAAGACCAAGTCCTTGCATAATTTCATTGCGGTATTGCACGTTGCCCATTTCAAGCGCCGCACTGCCCACTTTCATTCCAGTTTGTAAAATAGAGCTTTGTGAAACACGTTCATTTGAGTGCTCTGCAATCACATGACCGACTTCATGACCTAAAACAGTTGCAAGCTGATCTTGGTTTGTAGCAATTTTTAATAGTCCAGTGTGCACCCCAATATAACCACCTGGCAATGCAAAGGCGTTTGCAGATTCATCTTCAAATACCACCACTTCCCAGTTTTGAGATGCATAATCTGTTGGTAGAACGGCTACTACTTTATCAGCAATACAATTGACGTAACTGTTTACTTTTGGGTCTTTATTTACCGGCTGATTTTTTTTCATTTCTGCAAAACTGGCAGTGCCCATCTGACTCATTTGTTGGTCTGAGTAAAGCGCAATTTGCGTTCGTCCAGTTGGTGATGTTTTACAACCTACTAATACTGCACTAGCAAGTACTGCCAAAACCAATTTCTTCATTATGTTACCCTAGATCATTGTTTTATTAAGTATAGAATAGCAAACGCGGTGTTAGTTTAAAATCTTTGCTTTTTGCGATTAAACAATTAAGTTAGCAGGCAAACTAAGTTTATCCAACGCCATTGCCCTGCTATACTGCCCAACCTATATTCGTTGTTTTGAGTTTTTAAATGAGCGCTTCGGCTTCTTCTTTTAATACCCGTATTTTATTGCCTTTATTAGCCAGTATTGTGGCAATCACGCCTTTAGCCATCGATATGTACTTACCGGCGATGCTGGTAATTGCCAACGATCTCAATACTAGCATGCCAAATGTTCAAATCTCGTTGAGTATCTATTTAGCAGGTTATGCATTGGGCATGTTATTTTTTGGCCCTATAGCCGATCAAATTGGCAGGCGTAAACTAGCGCGAATAGGGCTCAGTTTATTTGGCTTAAGTTCACTCGCATTGGCATTTACTACTGAAGTGCATACTTTTTGGGTGTTAAGAGCGGTACAGGCATTTACTGGGGCAGCTGCCACGGTTGTCGTTCCTGGGATAATAAGGCACATATATCAAAAAAATACCGCTAAGGGTATGTCGTATGTGTCTATGATCATGATGATAGCGCCTTTACTTGCCCCCTCTATCGGCTCAGTTATTTTAGGCTTTTCGCTGTGGTCGACTATTTTTATTGTTTTAGCGGCTTATAGCTTTGTAATTTTACTTTTTGTACAGCGTTATTTAATCGATATCCCGATATTTAAAAATGATCGAAAAGGGTTATCGCTATTCTTTTCAAGTTACAAAATTGTATTAAGCAACCCGCACGCCCGCGCTGATATTTTAAGCTCGATGTTTGTGTCGTTTGGCTTTTTTTGCTTTTTAACCTCGGTTCCATATATTTACCTCGACTTATTTAAAGTATCGGAACAATTGTTTGGTCTGCTATTCGCTTTTAATGTAATGGCGTTGATGTTTGGTAACTTTTTAAATACTCGCGTAGTGCCACGTATTGGCTCACGAAAAATGCTTTATTACGGGCTAATGTGTGGTTTTATCTCTGGCACAGCATTACTCAGTTTTAGTGTATTGCATCTATCGCTTTACTTTATTGTTGCGGCTATTGCCCCGTTGATGATGAGCTTAGGCATAATAGCGAGTAATGCAGATTCATTAATTTTGATGAAGTTTGAACAAAATACCGGAACTGCCACGGCGGTTATCGGCACCTTGCGTTTTGGTAGTGGCGCATTAGTAGGCCCTATATTAGCGGTAATGCATGCACAAAGTGCGGTTCCATTTTCTAGTTTAATGTTTAGTGCGGTGGTACTGACAATACTGGTGCAGTTAATACATTATTTTAAAGACAAAAAAAATGCCTCATAATGAGGCATTTTTAAATTGTATACTTAATTAAGCGTCAGCGGCTTTAGATACCATAACCATTGCAGGGCGTAATAAACGGCCGTTTAATGTGTAACCTTTTTGCATTACTGCTAAAACAGTATTTGGGGTTACATCGTTGCTTGGTTGGATTGACATTGCTTGATGAAAGTCTGGGTTAAACTGCTCACCTTGAGGGTTTACAATTTCAACACCAAATTTAGCTACCGCGTCGTTAAAGCTTTTCACTGTCATATCAATGCCTTCAAGTAAAGGCTTAAGCGTTTCATTTTCTTTATCAGAAAACTCAATAGCACGCTCTAAGTTATCTATAACAGGGAGTAATTCATTAGCAAACTTTTCTAGTGCAAATTTGTGTGCTTTTTCTACATCTTGTGCAGCGCGACGACGCATATTGTCCACATCTGCAGCAGCGCGAACTACGCTATCTTTTTGATCTGCAATAGTTTGCTTTGCAGTTTCAAGCTCGGCATATAACATAGCAATTTCTGCTTCAGGGCTTTGCTCTTGCTCAGCATGTTGTTCTGCTGCTTCAACTGCCGCCTCAACGTCAGCTTCCATTTGCGTCACTTCTTCGTTCAGTTCTACTTCTTGCTCTGGGTTTTGTGTCTGCTCAGACATAAAATATACGCTCCAATTCTTTACAACTGCGGTAATTATGGGGATTGAATAAAAAGATTCAAGAGCTCAATGGCTCTAATAATTTAAATTCTTGGATTATTTTCTCTAATTGCGCTGATTTTGGACAAATAACACAAAAGCGACTCTGATATTCTTGATTTTGAAAATACGGCACACTAATCACAATGAGTTCATCGCAGCTACTGAACGGTAAGTTTTCAGTATTGAGAATAGAGACCCCATTTTTAAAAGCGAGTTTATCTTCAACAAAATTTAAAAATGATACACCAATATTAAGGCTTTGCTCACAATCTATTTTTTTATAAAGGTAGTTTTCGCCAACAACGATACTGTTATCTGAGCCTAATTTTTGGCTTAGCTCACGGGTCCATTGAGTTAAAGAGTCATGACAATTACGCGGAGCCGTATTGGCCATTGCCTGCATTCGGTAGAGGCCTTCAATTAAAGATTGTTGACTAAAAACCGTATTGAGCCAAGTAGCAAATTCATAGCGTTGGCTATCGCTAGGGTCATGAGGCTTATTAATACAAATATTGTGGCTCTGCCCTGCTCTATCTAAGAGTAAAATAAGCCAGTTGTTTGCATCAAAGTCGAGCACTTCTACCCTAAATACCTGCTGTGTTCTAACCTGCGGTAGCCCCACACAACAGCATACTTGGTAACGTTGACTCAAGCCATGCGCTAGCTCAACCAATTGTGCCTGCTCAGGTTGCCAATAATTAGCAATATCATTGAGCGTAAAAAACTCATCAAACCAATAGTCAAACCCATCATTGGTTGGCACTCGGCCAGCCGATGTATGTGGTGAATACAACAAGCCTATTTTTTCAAGGCGCGCCATCGCGTTACGCACAGTGGCAGAGCATACCGCCATACCTTTTTGCTTTGCAATTTTTGTTGACGGCACAGGTAAGCCATCGCCATTACAGTACATACTCATAACAGCGGCAAATATTTGCTGATCTCGTGGGTTTAGTTTCATGTTATCTACATCTTTATGCATAGCTGTTATATCGGGGCTAAGTATTATTATTTCAAGTATAAAAAATACAATAAATCTAAATTTTACAGTGAATTAATTAAATCCGCTGGTTATTACTAAGATCTGTGTTTTCAAACACTTCTGTTTTAGGTTACTCTACAAATATTAGAACTCTCAGTGTATTTATTATGGACTCTCCCTTTAACACTATCGGCTTGATTGGTAAGCCAAATCATCCTAATGCTGCCGCTACTTTACAACGATTACATACGTTTTTATTAGCTTTAGGCTTTGAGGTGATTGTTGAAAAACGTACAGGGAGTCAACTTAGTGATGTACCGAGCGACAAACTCGTAAAGCTCGTTGATTTAGGCGAGCGTGCCGACTTGGCGATTGTGGTTGGAGGCGATGGCAACATGCTGGGTGCTGCACGGGTGCTTGCTCGCTTTGATATAGCCGTAATTGGTGTAAATAGAGGTAATTTAGGCTTTTTAACTGATTTGAATCCAGAAGGGTTTGAGGGTAGCTTAGAACAGGTACTCAGCGGCGATTACATTGAAGAAAAACGTTTTTTATTAGAAGTTGAAGTGTATCGTCATAATGAACTTAAAAGCGCTAATTCTGCAGTAAACGAAGCAGTGCTTCATGCTGATAAAGTAGCACATATGATTGAGTTTGAAGCCTTTATAAACGATGACTTTGTATTTTCTCAACGCTCCGATGGTTTGATTGTGTCGACTCCAACAGGCTCAACGGCATACTCTTTATCAGGCGGTGGGCCTATTTTAACACCAGAGCTTAATGCAATGTCACTGGTTCCGATGTTTCCACATACTTTATCAAGTCGCCCTTTAGTGGTGGATGCTGATAATGAAGTGCGTTTAAAGCTTAGTTTAGAAAATACTGATAGCTTACAAGTAAGCTGTGACAGCCATGTTGTACTCGCCGTATTACCGGGTGATGAGGTAGTTATACGTAAAGCTGACAAAAAATTACGCTTAATCCACCCAAAAAATTATTCTTATTATAATGTGCTACGTAAAAAGCTAAATTGGGGTAGCCGGTTATACTAATTTTATTGCCAAACATGCAACTTTAGCGCAAAATATCGGGCTAGAATTTTTAAATATCATCAGGAAAAAGTAGTAATGACTTATGTAGTGTTTCTTGCTTTATTATTATTAATTACTTTACTTGGCAGTTACTTGCTAATTGAGAGTAATCGAAAAAAAACCATTGAAGCAAAGAAAAAACTGTTTAACGAGCGCGTAGCAAGTACTCAATCACGTTTAAAAATAAAACTAAACGAATTACTTGATGCAAATGTCATCAGTGCTAAGCACCTTCCTCGAATTCAAGCAGTTGTAAGTAACTTTTTCGTGGTACAGCCTCACACCGATGAAAATTTAGTTAAGTTGGAATCGTTATGTGACCAACTTATTAACATACTTAACGAAGAGCTTATAAAAACCTATAAAAGTAATAATAGCCAAGCATTTGCCGACAGCACTCAATATTTTATAGCAGAGTTGCCAGCTCAAGGTATTTTATACAATAAAAATTTTTACCAAGAAGTCCTTCCTACGTTAATCTTAAAGTTGAAAACTGAAGACAACATACAACCAGTTGATAATATTGATCTTAACGATGAAACCCTCCCTATTGATGAAGAAAAAAAAACACTAATTGAGTCCAGCCTTGCTTAAAATATAGAAATTTAATTTGCAATAAACCAAAACACTGTATAAATTAACAGTTAATTCACTGGATGGATGAACAGTATGTTAATTGGTTTAGAAATTAAAAATTTTGCAATTGTAAGTAATTTAAGCACTGAATGGCATTCGGGCATGACCGCTATTACCGGTGAAACGGGTGCGGGTAAATCAATCGCTATTGATGCGTTATCATTGTGCCTTGGAGAACGAGCAGAGGCTTCAGCTGTGCGCCCAGGCACTGATAAAGCCGAGGTAAGTGCGCAATTTGATTTAAGCAATTTGCCACACGCCCATGCATTTCTAGAAGAGAACATGCTTAATAATGACGATAACGAATGTCTACTTCGTAGAGTTGTTTGCAAGAATGGCCGCAGCAAAAGCTACATTAATGGTAGCCCTGTCACCGCTGCACAGCTAAAAGAGCTAGGCCAATATTTAATTTCTATACACGGTCAACATGCACACCAGCATCTATTAAAAGCAGAGCATCAATTACAGCTACTGGATGCTTACGCCGGGCACCAAAATCTAGTTAATGCTGTAAGCCAACGCTATAAACGTTATGCTGATTTACAAAAAGAATTTAAACAACTAGAACACCAACAACAACAACAAGCTGCGCAAAAACAATTATTAGAATATCAAGTGGCTGAGCTTGATGAATTTGCGTTGCAAGCTGGTGAGTTTGAACAAATAGAAGCAGAGCATTATAAGCTCAGTAACAGCCAAACTATTTTGCAATCTTGTCAGCGCGAGCTACAACATTTATACGAAAGTGATGAGCAAAATGCGTGCTCTCTTTTACAACACAGCGCACAACAATTTAATGAACTTGCACATTATGATGAAACCCTGGCCAATGTAGCAGCATTACTGACAGAAGCAGCGGTTCAAGTTGAAGAAGCAAGCAGAGAAATACGCAATTATACTGAACAAGCTGACTTAGATCCTACTCGCTTAACGGAAGTAGAAAACAGACTTGGTGGCGCTATGGATTTAGCAAGAAAACACCATATAAAGCCACAAGAGCTCGTTGAGTTTCATCAAAATGTAACACAAGAACTAGACTCTATAAGCAGTAATAGTTCGCGCCTCGAACAGCTTGAAGGTGAAATTTCAGCAGCTCTTGAAGATTATCAAACGGCTAGTGAGGAATTAAGTGCTAGCCGTCATCAATACGCTAATACACTTAATGGCTTGATCAGCGAAAGCATGGCTAATTTATCTATGGAAAATGGCGTTTTTGAAATAGCCCTTACAGCACATACCGATCGCTCTCCAAACAGCTTAGGTTTTGATAATGTATCGTTTTTAGTATCAACAAACCCAGGGCAACCATTACAACCTTTAGCAAAAGTAGCCTCTGGTGGTGAGTTATCACGCATTAGTTTGGCTATTCAAGTTATTATTGCCCAAAAAGTAACGACTCCAACACTTATATTTGATGAAGTAGATGTCGGTATTTCTGGCCCTACAGCTGCTGCAGTTGGTAAACTGCTGCGCCAATTAGGTAAATCGACACAAGTAATTTGTGTAACCCATTTACCGCAAGTGGCCAGTAGCGCTCATCAGCAATTTTTTGTTGCCAAAGAAATTGCAGACGGTGAAACGTTTACTCATATGCTGGCATTAAATAAAGATGGCAGGGTTAATGAAATTGCGCGTTTGCTGGGTGGTGATAACATTAGCAAAACAGCTAAAGCCAATGCGAAAGAGCTTATAAAAGCGCACGGATAAAATTATACATTTATAGTGCGTTATCTTGATACGGTGAGGATACCTTGATGCAAACAACGGTCATTTATTTTGGCTTAGCAATTAACTGGCTACTACTTATAGTTAGTGTACTTTTAGCCATGTTTAGCAAGTTTAAACACACACAATTTAAACAAGGATTATATCGTTTTTTAAATGTGGCATTAATTGTACATATTGTTATTGCTGTTATGTTAGTTTTTAGCAGCACAGCCATTAGTGGCTTAATAACACTTAGTTTGTTGGTTATTGGCCTACAGCTTGTTTGTAACGTTATCTGCTATAAAAGTGTGAAACGTCGACAAGCCAGAGTGAAACCGAGCCTTGATCACTTCTCGATGGATTAACTAACATAGCGTTTAAAAATGCCCGCAACCTGTGTATTGTGGGCATTTTTATTTGTAAAACTGAGGGAATAAAAAAGCAAACCCGAAGGTTTGCTTATGACTCCATTCTAACAAAAGAATTATTTACACTTTTAAATAATCCATAATGCCTTCTGCAGCATTACGCCCCTCAAATATAGCAGTAACCACTAAGTCTGAGCCACGAACAATATCACCACCAGCAAATATTTTAGGATTAGTGGTTTGATGTGTAAATTCACCTTGCTCAGGTGCATTAATACCGCCCCAGTGGTTAATTTCTACATCGTACTGTTCTAACCAGTCCATTTTATGTGGCTTAAAACCAAATGCCATAATCACTTGTGTGGCTTCAATAATGTGCTCTGATCCGGGGACTTCTTCAGCACGACGGCGGCCGTTTTCATCTGCCTCGCCAAGCTGAGTTTTTACCATTTTAACGCCGGCTACAGCACCTTTGTCATCAAGTACAATCCCTTTTGGCTGAACGTTATAAGTAAAAATTACGCCCTCTTCTTTTGCATTTTTTACTTCGCGTTTTGAACCAGGCATGTTCTCTTCATCACGACGATAAGCACACGTTACTTTTAACGCGTTATGACGAATGGAGGTACGCACACAGTCCATTGCTGTATCACCACCACCTAGTACCACTACTTTTTGGTTTGCCATATCAATGCAAGCTTGTTTAGACTCATCGTAACCCATAACACGATTAGTGTTACCAATTAAGAATGGCAGGGCATCATGCACCCCCGGTGCATCTTCGTTCTCAAGCCCTGCACGCATACTTTGATAAGTCCCCACTCCCAAAAATACAGCGTCATACTCATTAAGAATTTCATCCATGCTAATGTCTTTACCTACTTCGACATTAAGTTTAAATTCAACACCCATTTCGGTAAATATTTCGCGACGTTTTTGCATGACTTCTTTTTCTAATTTAAAAGAAGGAATACCAAAGGTTAACAGCCCACCAATTTCAGGGTGACGGTCAAATACCACAGGCTTTACGCCATTACGTACTAGAATATCAGCACAACCTAACCCTGCTGGCCCAGCACCAATAATAGCCACTTTTTTATCAGTCCATGTCACATAAGACATGTCTGGCTTCCAGCCCATTTTGAACGCGGTATCGGTGATATATTTTTCAATATTACCGATTGTTACCGCTCCAAACTCTTCATCTAACGTACATGAGCCTTCGCATAAGCGGTCTTGTGGGCATACTCTTCCACACACCTCTGGCAAACTGTTAGTACGGTGCGAAAGCTCAGCGGCCTCTAAAATGCGCCCTGTACGGATCAGTTTTAACCATTGTGGAATATAGTTATGTACTGGACATTTCCACTCACAATAAGGGTTACCGCAATCAAGGCAGCGATCTGCCTGTGAATTAACTTGGTTTTCTGAAAAGGGTTCATAAATTTCTACGAACGATTTTTTACGCGACGAGATTGGTTTCTTGCGTGGGTCTACACGCTGCACGTCTATAAATTGATATACATTTTCGCTCATACTGCCCCCTTATTGCGCTTGAACACGTAGTTCGGCGCTACTGCGAGCGCGATGCCCGAGTAAACTTTTTACGTCACTTGATTTAGGTTTTACTAATTTGAACATCGGTAAATAAAGTTCAAAGTTAGCTAAAATAGTTTCTGCTCTGCATGAGCCTGTTAGCTCTAAATGGTCAGCAATTAAGCCGCGTAAATGCTCTTGATGTGAACTCAAATCATCTAAAGTAACCACTTCAACCAACTCTGGGTTAATGCGTTTCTCAAAATCACCTCGTTCATCTAAAATATAAGCAAAACCACCGGTCATACCTGCACCAAAGTTAACTCCTACATTACCAAGTACACATACCACGCCACCGGTCATATATTCACAACCATTATCACCAACACCTTCAACAACAGCTTGCACACCCGAATTACGCACAGCAAAACGCTCACCAGCACATCCGGCTGCAAACAATTTACCGCCAGTGGCACCATATAAACAGGTATTACCTACGATGGTTGCTTTGTGACTTTCAAATGACGAACCCAGTGGTGGGCGAACGACTAGCTTACCGCCCGCCATCCCTTTACCAACGTAATCGTTAGCATCACCAACTAGAGTCATTTCAAGGCCGCCAGCATTCCATACCCCGAATGACTGGCCAGCTGTACCATGAAGTTCAATCACCACTGGATCTGCTGCCATACCTTGATTACCGTGCTTATCAGCAATATAACCAGAAAGCATTGCGCCAACCGATCTATCGGTATTACATATACGACTCACTAATGAAATGCCGCTTGAATTATCAATTGCCTCTTTTGCCTTGCCTAGCAAGCTCTCATTTAATTCACCTAAATAGTGCGAGCTATTTGGTGCACTGCAAAACAGTGTTTCACCCGTTGGGTTGTTCGGCTGAGCGATAACCGCTGATAAATCTATTTTTTGCTGTTTGGCTGTTTTGCCTTCAATGGTTTCGAGTAAATCTAAGCGACCAATCAAATCGGTTAGGTTTGCAACACCTAAACTTGCCATAATTTCACGCGCTTCTTGAGCTATAAACTTAAAGTAGTTCATCGCCATTTCTGGTAAGCCGTGATAATGCTTTTGGCGCAGTGTATCGTCTTGGGTTGCCACACCAGTAGCACAGTTATTTAAGTGACAAATTCGTAAGTATTTACAGCCTAACGCCACCATGGGTCCGGTACCAAAACCAAAACTTTCAGCGCCTAAAATGGCTGCTTTGATGATATCAAGCCCGGTTTTTAACCCCCCATCTGTTTGCAGGCGAATACGATGACGAAGGCCATTTTCAACAAGTGCTTGTTGCGTTTCGGCAAGGCCAAGCTCCCATGGGCTGCCAGCATATTTAACCGAGGTTAAGGGACTTGCACCTGTGCCACCATCGTACCCTGAGATAGTAATTAGATCGGCATACGCTTTTGCAACACCGGTTGCAATTGTTCCTACGCCCGGTTCAGACACCAGTTTTACCGAAATCAGTGCATTCGGGTTTACTTGCTTTAAATCAAAAATAAGCTGGGCTAAATCTTCAATAGAGTAAATATCATGATGCGGTGGCGGTGAAATTAGTGTCACACCCGGTACCGAGTAACGAAGCTTGGCAATATAGGGCGTTACTTTTTCACCTGGTAACTGCCCGCCTTCGCCCGGCTTAGCGCCTTGAGCCACTTTTATTTGAATGACATCCGCACTGCGTAAATAATGAGGTGTTACACCAAATCGACCAGAGGCCACTTGTTTAATCCGTGAATTTTTTTCTGTACCGTAACGAAGTTTATCTTCGCCACCTTCGCCAGAATTTGAGCAACCACCTAAACGGTTCATAGCAATGGCTAGTGCTTCATGCGCCTCTGGTGATAATGCACCAATACTCATCGCTGCAGAATCAAAACGTTTATAAAGCTCAGTGGCAGGCTCGACGGCATCAATGCTTATACCCTTTTCAGGTAGTTTTAAAGCCAACATATCGCGCAAAGTCGCGACTGGACGGTGATTAACTAGCTTTGCGTATTCGCTGTAATCACTATACTCGCCGCTACGTACTGCTTTTTGTAACGTTTGAATCACATCAGGGTTGTAAGCATGATACTCGCCGCCGTGAACGTATTTGAATAAACCGCCATGGCTTAATAATTTACGTTTACTAAGCGCCAGTTTATGCAAGCTTTGCTGATCGTCATCGAAGTCGCTAAAACACGCCCCTTTTATGCGACTTGCAACGCCCTTAAAACACATCTCAACAATCGCGTCCGATAAGCCAACCGCTTCAAACAACATCGAACAACGATATGAAGCCACGGTGCTAATACCCATTTTCGACATGATTTTGTACAAGCCTTTATTAATTGCTTGACGATAAGCCAGTGTCACTTCGCAGTATGACTTATTAATCACTTTAGTATCGCTCATGGCCACAAGTGACTCATACGCTAAATACGGGTAGATTGCGGTTGCACCGAAGCCAAGTAGAACAGCAAATTGATGCGCGTCACGAACGCTGCCGGTTTCAATAATTATGTTAGACTCACAGCGTAAGTTATTATCTACCAAGCGTTTTTGTACCGCACCCACCGCCATAGCTGCAGGAATAGGTAATTGATTGTCATCAAAGTTACGATCCGTTAATACCAGCATAATGCAGCCTGATGCTGCTTTTTCTTGTGCTTCATCACAAACACGCTTAACGGCGTTTTCAAGGCCTTCTTCTACGGTGTAAGTAATGTCAATCTTACAGTAACTGTAGTGTGCTTCATCGGCATTGAGTAGCTGCTGCATGTCAGCATACATTAAAATAGGTGTATCAAATTGCAGGCGTTTAGCATGCCCTGTCGTTTCATTAAATACGTTTTGTTCACTGCCAATACACGTTGCCAACGACATTACATGGTTTTCACGTAACGGATCAATTGGCGGATTAGTCACTTGGGCAAACTTCTGGCGGAAATAATCGTAAAGTGAACGATGCCCTTCGCTTAGGACGGCAAACGGCGTATCGTCACCCATTGAACCGGTAGCTTCTTGACCATTTTCACCCATAACACGAATAACACTGTCTAGCTCTTCATTAGTATAGCCAAACATCTTTTGATATTTGACTAGAGTTGCATCATCGAATGAGCGATTACCTGCATCTTGCTCAGTCAGTGCTTCAAAAGGTGTTAAGCGTTTAACGTTTTCTTCTAACCACGATTTATAAGGGTGGCGTGATTTTAAGTCTTGGTCAATTTCATCTGAATGCCAAATTTTTCCGAGTTTGGTATCAATAACCAGTAGCTCGCCTGGGCCAACACGTCCTTTTTCTACCACCTCGTCAGCGGTGTAATCCCAAATTCCCACCTCAGAAGCTAAAGTAATAAAACCATCTTGAGTAATAATATAACGCGCTGGACGCAAACCATTACGGTCTAGGTTACAGGCTGCAAAGCGCCCATCAGACATAACAATGCCTGCAGGGCCATCCCACGGTTCCATATGCATAGAGTTAAAATCATAGAACGCACGTAAGTCGTCATCCATAGCTCGATTTTTTTGCCATGCTGGCGGCACTAGCATGCGCATCGCACGGAATAAATCCATACCACCAGCTAAAAATAGCTCCAGCATATTATCGAGGCTAGATGAGTCAGACCCTGTCTCATTAACAAACGGCGCTGCGCTTTGTAAATCAGGAATAAGTGGCGAAGCAAATTTATAAGAACGGGCACGTGCCCATTGGCGATTACCTTCAATAGTATTAATTTCACCATTGTGCGCTAAATAACGAAATGGTTGCGCTAAAGGCCAGCGAGGCTGTGTGTTTGTAGAGAAGCGTTGATGAAAAACACAAATAGCACTGGTCATGCGAATATCCGCAAGATCAAGATAAAAATTAGGCAAGTCAGCAGGCATCATTAAGCCTTTATATATTGTGACTAGCCCAGATAAACTCGCAATATAAAATGATTCATCGTCCATTAGGCGCTTTTCTGCACGACGACGTGCAACATACAAGCGGCGTTCTAAATCTTTAGAACGCCAACCTTCTGGCGCACTAATAAAAATTTGTTCAAAACCTGGCAATTGTTTTAGAGCAATAGGTCCTAACATTGATGGATCAGTTGGAACCACACGCCAGCCCAAAATATTTAGCGTTTCTTTTTCTAGTTCTTCGCTTAAAACATCTTTGGCTGCTTGTGCTAGTACCGGATCAGCATTGAGGAAGATCATCCCAACGGCGTAATTTTTACCTAAATGCCAATTATTCTCGGCAGCAATAGCCCGAAAGAAGCTGTCTGGTTTTTGTAATAACAAGCCACAACCATCACCCGTTTTACCATCAGCAGAAATACCACCGCGGTGCTGCATGCGATCTAAACCGGTGATCGCCGTACGAATGAGTCGGTGACTCGCTTGGTTATTAACTTGGGCTATTAAGCCAAAGCCACAATTATCTTTTTCTAGTTTTGAGTCATATAACATGGACCCCTCCCCTTGCTGCGCTGTTAACGTGGATGAACGGCTCGACGATTTGCTAACAGACGAACAAAATTAGCGTTATTCCACCCTTGAGTCAATATCTTTATGAATACATATTCATTATATTGAATATATTTCAACTTAATTAAAAATCATAAAATAATGCCAACCATTAACATTTGCATAGATATCGAATCGAAAAATAGATTGACACCGGTGTTATTTTTAAAAACTTGTAAACAAAAAGCATGCGCGACTAGCAGTTTACGTAAACGTAAGGTGAGATAAAAATGAATAACTATTCATTAGAGGCTATTTCCTCTTTTGTGCTGTATTAGTAATTCATCTGAACACGACATTTAATTACAGCGGCTTCTATTAGCGCATAGTTTATTCAATAGATTTAAACGCTCCCCTCATGTTATGCATTAATTAACAACTTGCTTTGCTTTACGTTGAGGTAACCTCATCCCATAGACAAATCAAAAAAGTGCCCGCAGCGGACACTTTTTATGTCCGCGGACATGTAAAACAACAAGGGTAAAGTTAAAAATCAAATAAATTCAATAAGATAAAAAATGGCATGCTATTCGAATACAGCATAACTATATAAATTTTGAGGTTGTTCGAATGTTTACTATTGGCTTATTTTTAATTTCACCAATTATTCTGTTTATTGCCTCGCTAATGATTACTGTGTTTGAAAAACACTAAGAGAATGAATAATGATTAAAGACACTAGCGGGCAAGACACGCAAATCTCACGACCTATAAATTTTAAAAAATACATCAGGCTGTTTATATTTATTGTGGGCCTAGTTGCTCTATGTGTATATGCACTATTAAATGCTGATCAAGAAGGTACTATCTCGGTTGATAGAGTAAGCCTACAAATAGCCACGGTGGTGCGCCAATCGCTAATACGCGATGTTGCAGCCAGCGGTAAAATTGTGGCCGCCAGAGCACCAAAAGTTTACAGCCCTGAACGAGGCTTTGTTTCATTGAAGGTTAATGCTGGTGACTCAGTAAAACTGCATGATGTAATAGCCATGGTTGATAGTCCTGAGCTCACAAACGAATTAAAGCAGCAACAGTCTGTTTTAGCTCGTCTTGAGGGCGAGCTACAACGTAAACACCTTGAGGCACGCCGCCAATCATTAAGCTTAAATAAAGCACTTGATCTAGCACAAGTAGAGTTAAACGCTGCCGATAGAGAAAATCGCAGAGCGGCCTTATCAATGCAAAAAAATGTGATCAGTCAAATTGATCACGAAAAAGCCATTGATGAGCTTGCCCGTGCAAAACTCTCTTATAAACATGCAGAGCAAGAAGTTGAATTGTCCAAAGATACACTTGCTTTTGAACTACAGGCCGCTAAACGAGATGTCACTCGTCAACAACTGATTGTCGATGATCTACTTCGTAAAGTTAATAACTTAACAATTAAAGCCACTGTGTCAGGGATTGTAGGTAACTTACTAGTTCAACAAAGAGAAGCGGTAACACAAAGCCAACCATTAATGACTTTAGTTGATTTGAGTAATTTTGAAGCAGAGCTACAAGTCCCTGAAAGTTATGCAAATGAGCTTGGTTTAGGTATGGACGTAGAGATAACAATGGGCGCTAGCAAAGTGATGGGCGCCCTCTCTGCCATTTCACCAGAAGTAAATAATAGAGAAGTCACAACGCGTGTACGTTTTGACAAAGACATGACGGGTATCAGACAAAACCAACGATTAACAGCACGTATTTTATTAGAAAATCGTGACGATGTTTTACAAGTTAAGCGTGGGGCATTTTTACAACAAGGCGGTACACAGGTTTATAAAATTACCGGTGATACAGCTCAGCTCATTGATATTTCAATTGGTGCAACCAGCATTAATGCGGTTGAGTTAATCTCAGGGGTTCAAGCTGGCGATGAATTGATTATCTCAAGCTATAACAGTTTCAAACACACACACACATTATTACTTCGCTAACAATCGCGTAGAACCAAACAACAAAAGGAAAAAGCATGTTAAAGATGAATAATATAAGTAAAGTATATCAAACAGAAATGGTTCAAACCCATGCATTACGTGATTTTAATCTACACGTTGATGAAGGCGAATTTATTGCTGTTACAGGCCCTAGCGGATCAGGAAAAACGACCTTTTTAAATATAGCTGGAATGTTAGAACCCTTCTCTGCAGGTGAATATTTACTTGATGGAATTGATGTAGGTAAGTTAAACGATAACCAGCGCGCAGATTGTCGAAATCAAAAAATAGGCTTTATCTTCCAAGGGTTCAATTTAATACCTGACTTAAACTTATATGAAAATATTGAAGTACCGCTACGTTATAGAGGTATTAAAGCCGCAGAGCGTAAACGTCGCATTGAAAAATGTTTAGAACAAGTTGGTCTTGCCTCTCGGGCAAAACATTTGCCACAGCAACTCTCTGGCGGACAGCAACAACGAGTAGCCATAGCACGCGCGCTTGCTGGCGAGCCACGATTTTTACTTGCCGATGAACCAACCGGTAATCTCGACAGCCTTATGGCTCGTCAAGTAATGGAGCTGCTTGAACAAATCAATCGCGATGGCGCGACCATCATTATGGTGACCCATGATCCTGAGCTTGCTCGCAGAGCGCCAAGAAACATTCAGGTGGTCGATGGACAACTTGCCGACTTTACGCTGTATCAAGGCGCACAAAACCTTAAAAATGTTGCAGGAGCGTAAGCCATGCTATTACATTACCTCGATTTAAGTTGGCGTAGCTTTAAGCGCACTCCTCTGGTGAGTTTCTTAATGGTGCTGGCGATTGCCATTGGGATTGGTGTAACCATGACCAGTTTAAGCGTTTATCATATGATGTCAGCAGATCCGATCCCGCATAAAAGCAGTCAATTGTATAACGTACAATTACAAACCATGGATGAAGGTCACACGTGGTGGACGGGTGACGATATCCCCATGCAATTGACTTATCAAGATGCCGTAAATTTACATAATGCGCCTACTCCAGATAAAAAAGTGGCCATGATGCGCACTGGCTTCTCGGTGTATTTAGACTCAGATAAAGTTAAGCCGTTTACTGGTGAAGCACGCATGACCACACCCGATTTTTTTAGCATGTTTGATGTGCCATTTATTTATGGCGGTGTGTGGAGTGTACAACAAGAGCAATCTGCAGCCCCTGTTTTGGTGATTTCAAAAGAGCTGAACGATAAGTTGTTTGCGGGTAAGAACTCCATCGGCAAACTAGTCTATTTGGATGACGATAGCTACCAAATTGTCGGTGTTATTGATGACTGGCCCCTCAACCTTAAATATTACGATTTAAATAACGGCGCTTTTGATAAAATAGCAGACCTATTTTTACCCTTTAGTTTAATTAAAGCAAAAGAGCTCACCAGCTGGGGCAATAGCAATGGCTGGAAACATGAAAATATAAATACCTATGCCGATAGATTGCAATCGGAAATAGTGTGGATCCAATTTTGGGCTCAGCTTGATACACCAGAGCAAAAAACCGCTTACGGTGATTACCTCACCTCTTACATTGAAGAGCAAAAAAAACGTGGCCGCTTCACGCGAGAGAAACCTGAATATAGCCTACGTGATGTAAACCAATGGATGGAATACAACAATGTCGTTAGTGAAGATAACAAAATACTGGTTAGTTTAAGCTTTATGTTTTTAGCGGTGTGTTTAGCTAATATTTTAGGATTATTACTAGCAAAGTTTTTACGCCGTGCTCCAGAAGTCGGCGTGCGTCGAGCACTCGGGGCAAGTAAGCGACAAGTCTTTCTACAGCATTTAGTAGAAGTAGCCATGCTTGGTTTTATCGGCGGGTTGCTCGGTATTGTACTTGCACAAATTGGCCTTCTCGGGGTAAGGCAAAGTTACGAATATTACAAAAACATAGCCACGATGGATTTAGCCATGTTATTAAGTGCCCCAGTTATCGCAATAACTACTTGCATTATTGCTGGGCTTTACCCTGCTTGGCTAGTGTGTAAAACCAACCCTGCCATTTACCTTAAGAGCCAATGAGGAGCTAATCATGTTAGAAATAAAACCAATATTTCATTCCCTTTGCCGCTCAAAGGTAGGCGCAATATTACTTTTAATTCAAATTGCAATTACGACAGCCATTGTCAGCAATGCGGCGTTTATCATTCAAGATAGAATCGCTTTTTTAAACCAAGAAACCGGCTATCCAGAGCAAGACTTGTTTAAGTTCAATGTGATGACCTTTGGGAAAGACGTTGATGCTAGCCAGCAGTTTGAACTAGATGAAGCCATGTTAAGAGCCCTACCAGGGGTTGAGAGTGCAGCGCAAAGTAGCAGTATTCCGTTATCTGGTAGTGGCAGCGCTTCCGGCTTTAATTTAAAACCTGCACCACAAGAAAGCAAAAATGTGCGCACTGCTTACTTTTTTATTGATGAGCACGGCCTAGACACATATGGCGTAAAATTAATTGCTGGGCGTAATTTTACTGAGGCTGAAGTACTCATTACAAATTCACCGACAGATAGAACAACTAATGTCACTGTCGTTACTGAGGCGTTAGCCAATGAGCTTTTCCCTGAGGGCAATGGCCTTGGTAAGACCGTTTATTTTGGTGACTTACCCCTACAAATTATTGGGATCACAGCGCCAATGAAAGGCCCTTGGCTAAAAGATAGTCACCCCAATAATGTCGCGCTTATTCCGTATATTCAAGGCAAAACTTACGCACAATTTGCTGTAAGAACAAAGCCAGGACAACGCGCAGCTGTAATGAAACAAATCGAAAATGCGATGCTAAATAATTATAGCAAGCGGGTGATCAACAATATTAAAGGTCTTGATGAACTTAAAGATCAATATATGGCTGCAGATAAACTTATGATGCGTATGTTAATTGTGCTCATAACCATACTGGTATTGGTAACCGCACTGGGCATTTTTGGTTTGACGCTATTTAATATAAACAAACGTACCAAGCAAATTGGAACCCGTCGTGCTTTAGGCGCTCGTAAATCTGCAATTGTTAATTATTTTTTAGTTGAAAATGCGCTGATTTGCATTGCTGGCTTATTTTTAGGTGCTATTTCAGCACTTTTACTCGGTCAGTTATTAATGCAACATTTTTCAATAGCGGCATTACCATCAAGTTATATTGCTGTCACGGCAGTCATGGTGTTTACAATGAGTCTTTTGGCTGTATTTGGCCCAGCTAAACGCGCGGCAAATATTTCGCCGAGTATCGCAACCCGAACCATATAGCACAGCTCCCAACCTATGCTACACTGGCTAAACGCGGTGTAGCATTTTCAATATTTAAATAATAATAAACAGCGATTAAATTAACATGGAAAAAATACTTATCGTTGATGATAATCCTGCAATTTTAGATGCTTTGTCATTATTGCTAGAGATTCACGACTATAAAGTGGTTACTGCAAATAGCCCATTTGAAGCTATTCAAATTGTGCAATACCAGCGTATTGCACTTGTACTTCAAGATATGAACTTTAGTAACGACACAACTTCAGGAGAAGAGGGAAAGTTACTCTTTTATCAACTTAGAGAGCTAAATCCCCATCTGCCCATTATTCTGATCACTGCATGGACTGAGCTTGAAACAGCCGTTGAACTTGTCAAAGCCGGTGCGGCTGATTATTTACCAAAACCATGGGATGATGCCAAGCTTCTTACCTGTGTTAATAACCTAATTGAACTAGGAAAGACAAAAAAACAAAATCAAACCTTATTGCGCCACCAGCAAGAGCGTGAGGCATCTATAGAAAATGCTAATTTAGTAGGTTTAATTTATCGCAGTACGGCCATGGAGCAATTAGTTAAAATGGCATTACAAGTCGCCAAATCTGATGTCTCTGTATTAATAACAGGCCCAAATGGCAGTGGTAAAGAGCGCATAGCACAAATTATTCAAGCAAACTCACCTCGCCAAAATGCTGCGTTTATTACGGTCAATGCAGGTGCCCTTCCCCATCAACTAATAGAAGCAGAATTATTTGGTGCAGAAGCAGGTGCTTTTACAGGGATCACAAAACAAAGGATTGGTCGATTTGAAGCGGCTGATGGTGGCACATTATTTTTAGATGAAATAGGTAATCTCCCTTTATCAGGACAAATGAAGCTCCTACGGATTTTACAAACGGGAGAATTCGAGCGCTTAGGTTCAACCCAGACCCGAAAAGTTAATGTCCGTGTAATATCAGCGACCAATGAAAACCTAACAGATGCAATCAGCAAAGGGCTGTTTAGAGAAGACTTATACTACCGCTTAAATGTAATTGAACTTAACCTGCCAAGTCTTAATCAGCGACCGGATGACATACTTCCTCTTATTCGTCATTTTTTAGTAGAACGTGAGCTGGACTTACAATGCGAAAACCTACTTTTAGCCCATTCATGGCCCGGTAATGTTCGTGAACTTGAAAATGCATGTAAACGTGTCAGTGTGCTCAAACCCAGCGGTGAGATAAGCATCGACGACTTTGGTTTAACTCCTATTACGCCTCAAACACACACTCAAAAAGTAGAGCCTAACAAACAACAAATTGAGGATGCCATGCGTTTACATAAAGGGGTGATTGCCAAAGTAGCACGTGAGTTTGGACTCAGCCGACAAGCACTCTACCGTCGTCTTGATAAGTTTGAGATTGCCTACTGATGAAAAAATCAAGATACCGCTTCTCTTTAACTTCTAAAGTGATTTTAGTATGTGTATTTTCCTCTGTGATCCCTGTTTTTATCTGTTGTTGGCTGCTGGGTGTTGACGCTATAAAAACAACAGTAAGTGTTATTTTCACAGCCACTCTAAGTAGCTTATTGGCTCATCGACTCAGCGGTAAACTGGTCCAAGGTATTACTTCATTAGAAACTGGCTTATTAAATTTTAAAGATGGGGAACTATCGACTTTACTGGCCTATAACCATAATGATGAATTAGGTCATTTGTGTCAGCTTTACAATCAAACTGCAAAGCAATTAAGACAAGAAAAGCAATGGGTTTACCAACGAGAGTTGATGCTTGATAAAGTATTACAAAACGCCCCTCAAGCTGTATTATTGGTAAATGACAATGATTTTATTGTTTATAGTAACCATAGTGCGAGAGATTTTTTTAATGCAAGTACAGCCCTTGAAGGCGAGAAAATCTCACCATTATTGTCTAAAGCCCCACAGCAAATAATTAATGCCGTTAATAAAGGCGTAGATGGTTTATTTATTCTCGATAAAGCAGAACAAGAACCGCAAACATGGCACCTTTCAATGGGTCGCTTATTGCTTAACAACCAACACCACAGGTTGTTTGTATTTAAACAATTGACCCGCGAATTGAGCCGCCAAGAAGTTGAAGTTTGGAAAAAGGTTATTCGGATCATTAGCCATGAACTTAATAACTCACTAGGTCCTATGTCATCCATGTTACATAGTGCACAGCTGTTAACGCAGAAAGTGGATGAACCTCGTTTACAACGCGTTTTCACAACCATTGAAGAGCGAATAAAGCATTTAAACGAGTTCGTTCAAGGCTATGGAAAGTTTGCTAAACTACCACCACCTAAAATAACAACGGTTGATTGGCGTTCATTACTCGATCAATTACAAAGCCAATGGCAATTTAATTTCGACCTTCAAAAAGATATCATCACACGAGCCGATAAAACCCAAATAGAACAATTGCTCATTAACCTGTTGAAAAACGCACATGAATCAGAGTCGCTAGCAGAGCATATTAGTTTAAAAATAACACAAGATAGCCTCGGCACTCATATTAATGTGAGCGATCAAGGAAAAGGCATGAGTGAAACGGTTATGGCCAGTGCGCTTATCCCTTTTTATTCTACCAAGGTGGCAGGAAGTGGATTAGGGTTGGCACTGTGTCGAGAAATTGTTGAAGCCCATCATGGGCAAATTAGCCTGCATAATCGTGAAATCGGCGGGATCAGTGTTTTTGTAAGTTTACCCTGAGAACTGCTTATTTTAGAATGAAAACTTGCCCAATTTAGGGGCAATTCAATCGCGCTCTAAAGCATGTGACCTAGTCAGCTACGTAAAAACGAGTAAAGCTGCCTTCTCACTCCTTACTTTTAGCGTATAAGCAACAAGAGTAAATAATTTATAGACATAAAAAAAAGCTGCAAATTGCAGCTTTTTTTACCTAAACGCTTATTCAGCGTCTGCAGGTTTATGCTTTGCAGCTGTTTCTGCGATCAGTGGTTGTAATTCACCACGTTGAAACATTTCAATGATAATGTCACAGCCACCAATTAACTCACCTTCAACCCAAAGTTGTGGGAAGGTAGGCCAGTTAGCATACGCAGGAAGCTCTGCACGAATGTCTGGATTTAGTAAAATATCTACATAAGCAAACGGTTCACCACACGACATTAACGCTTGTGATGCTTGTGAAGAAAAACCACAATTAGGCAGTTTTGGTGATCCTTTCATGTATAAGATGATTGGGTTTTCAGCAATTTGCTGTTTAATTTTATCGATGGTTTCCATTTACAACCTCAAAATGACGATAGCGAACACATTAGGCCTTGAAAAAGTTTCACTGTGGCCTCAGATATATAGATTAAAATAGGCAATTAAAGCCTCAATCTTAATTAGCTTTAGCAAGAGCATTGCTGTTTGCTAAAACTTGAGTAAAATACTCAACAATTATAGTAACACTATATTCCTGTTTGGTATAGATAAGTGCCCTGTTTGCGCAGGCATTACGTATTACTAAATAGACTATCAACCAAAAGAAGATGGAGATAAAAAATGGCATTTGAACTACCGTCACTACCGTATGCAATTGATGCACTTGAGCCACATATTTCACAAGAAACGCTAGAGTTTCACCATGGTAAACACCACAACACTTATGTGACTAAACTTAACGGTTTAATCCCAGGCACTGAGTTTGAAGGTAAGTCACTTGAAGAAATCGTATGTTCTTCAGAAGGCGGTGTATTTAATAACGCTGCTCAAATCTGGAACCACACTTTCTACTGGAACAGCCTATCTCCAAATGGCGGTGGCGCTCCAACAGGTGCAATTGCTGATGCAATTAACGCGAAATGGGGCTCATTTGATGCATTTAAAGACGCGTTAAACGACAAAGCAGTAAATAACTTTGGTTCAAGCTGGACTTGGTTAGTTAAACTAGCTGATGGTTCACTAGACATCGTTAATACATCTAACGCTGCTACACCACTAACAGATGCAGGTGTTACTCCAATCCTAACTGTGGATTTATGGGAACACGCATACTACATTGATTACCGTAACGTGCGTCCAGATTACCTTAAAGGTTTCTGGTCACTAGTTAACTGGGAATTCGCGAACGCTAACTTCGCATAATTAGTTTAATACTAGTTTTAAAAAGACGCTTAGGCGTCTTTTTTTATGCCCGCTACTTTATTTGATTATGGTTGTACGTAGGTTGTTTTATAAAAGCGCATCTTGATCATTTTTCATATAAATTTTTAATTTTATTGCACAAAAAATGAAATTCGTGACTAGACTTTAGATAGTGAATACATCTTCAAAGTAGGTTTCGGAGGTCATTATGACTATTTTTGATCACTACCAAGCACGTTATGAATCAACACAAGAAGAAGAGTACAGTGTTGCTGAATTCCTCGAAATTTGTAAAACCGATAAGTCTGCTTATGCCAGTGCACCTGAAAGGTTACTGATGGCCATTGGCGAGCCTAAAATGGTAGATACTGCTACCGATACTCGCCTAAGTCGCTTATTTTCAAATCGTGTTGTTGCACGTTACCCAGCATTTGCTGACTTTTATGGCATGGAAGACGCTATTGAACAAATTGTGTCTTATCTAAAACATGCAGCACAAGGCTTAGAGGAGTGTAAACAAGTACTTTATTTACTCGGCCCTGTGGGTGGTGGTAAGTCATCAATTGCCGAAAAATTAAAGTATTTAATGCAACAAGTACCTATCTACTCCATTAAAGGCTCACCAGTTAATGACCATCCGCTGGCATTATTTGACCCCATTGAAGATGCAAACCTGCTCGAAAAAGAATATGGAATTAAGTCACGCTACCTTAAAACAGTGATGTCGCCATGGGCCGCAAAACGCTTACAAGAATTTAATGGTGATATTAGCCAATTTAGAGTGGTTAAACGCTTCCCATCAATTTTAAATCAAGTAGCGATTGCTAAAACAGAGCCCGGCGATGAAAACAACCAAGATATTTCGGCTCTTGTAGGTAAAGTAGATATCCGCCAGCTTGAACACTTTGCGCAAAATGATCCTGATGCGTACGCTTATTCAGGCGCATTATGTTTAGCTAACCAAGGCTTAATGGAGTTTGTGGAAATGTTCAAAGCACCGATAAAAGTGCTACACCCGCTTTTAACAGCCACACAAGAAGGCAACTATAACGGCACAGAAGGCATAAGCGCCCTGCCATTTAATGGCATGATACTCGCCCACTCCAACGAGTCAGAATGGCAAACCTTTAAAAACAATAAAAACAACGAAGCTTTTTTAGACCGTGTTTATATTGTTAAAGTCCCGTATTGCTTAAGAGTGACCGAGGAGATTAAAATTTACGATAAGCTGATTGAACACAGTGAGCTTTATAATGCTCCATGTGCGCCAGGAACACTTAAAATTTTAGCTCAATTTACCACTCTCTCGCGCTTAAAAGAGCCAGAAAACTCTAGCATTTACTCAAAAATGCGGGTCTACGATGGTGAAACACTCAAAGATACCGATCCGAAAGCTAAGTCATACCAAGAATATCGTGATTACGCTGGTGTCGATGAGGGCATGAACGGTCTTTCAACTCGTTTTGCGTTTAAAATTTTATCTCGCGTATTCAACTTTGATACCACCGAAGTGGCCGCCAACCCAGTACATTTGTTTTATGTACTTGAGCAACAAATTGAACGAGAACAATTTAGTGCCGAGGTTGAAGAGCGTTATTTAAGCTTTTTAAAAGGCTATTTAATTCCACAATATGTTGAGTTTATAGGTAAAGAGCTGCAAACCGCCTATCTAGAATCGTACTCGGAATACGGACAAAATATTTTTGACCGCTACGTTATTTATGCTGATTTTTGGATTCAAGATCAAGAATATCGCGACCCTGATACAGGGCAATTGTTTGACCGTGATGCGCTTAATGCTGAGCTCGAAAAAATTGAGAAACCGGCAGGTATTTCAAATCCTAAAGATTTCAGAAATGAAATTGTTAACTTTGTACTACGTGCTCGCGCTCACAATAATGGTAAGAATCCGCTATGGACGAGTTATGAGAAACTACGCACTGTTATTGAGAAAAAAATGTTCTCAAACACCGAAGACTTACTCCCTGTCATTTCATTCAATGCTAAAACATCAGCTGAGGATCAGCAAAAGCATGAGGACTTTGTTAACCGTATGGTTGAAAAAGGCTACACGCAAAAACAAGTGCGCTTGCTATCTGAGTGGTATTTACGGGTTAGAAAATCGCAATAACCTTCATAATTGCAGTTTTTAGGAGGTCATTATGGCGCATTTTATCGACAGGCGTTTAAATGGCAAAAACAAAAGCACAGTTAACCGCCAGCGTTTTATTAGGCGTTATAAAAAGCAGATAAAAGAAGCGGTGTCTGATGCGATAAATAAACGCAGCGTCACCGACTCTAGCTCTGGGGAGAGTATATCTATTCCACAGCGTGATATTAGTGAACCTACTTTTCATCAAGGTAGAGGCGGTAATAGAGAGCAAATACATCCAGGGAACGATCAGTTCTCTACTGGTGATAAAATTGAGCGACCTAAAGGTGGACAAGGCGGTGGCGCGGGCGAAGGTGAAGCGAGTGATTCTGGCGAAGGCCAAGATGATTTTGTTTTCTCAATTTCTAAAGACGAATATCTTGATTTGTTATTTGAAGATTTAGAACTCCCTAATTTACAAGAAAATCAGCTCGATAAGCTCGTACAAATGAAAACCCACCGCGCTGGGTTTTGCAGCGACGGTATGCCCAGTAATATTGACGTAGTGCGTTCATTACAAGGCTCTTTAGCTCGTAGAATTGCAATGACCGCAGGAAAAAAGCGCCGCCTTAGTGAACTTGAGGGGCAATTAGCACTACTGCTTGAACAACCACACTGCGACAAAGCCGCTGTGACATTGTTGCAACAAGAAATCGACATTCTAAAGCAGCAAATTAAATCGGTACCCTTTATTGATAACTACGATTTGCGTTTTCGTAACTATAATAAACAACCACACCCAACCAGCAAAGCAGTAATGTTTTGTATTATGGATGTATCCGGTTCAATGGATCAAGCCACCAAAGACATGGCAAAACGCTTTTATATTTTGCTTTATCAGTTTTTAACTCGCAGCTATAAAGACATTGAGGTTGTGTATATTCGTCATCATACTCAAGCTAAAGAAGTTGATGAACAAGAGTTTTTTTACTCCCAAGAAACGGGCGGTACTATCGTTTCAAGTGCGCTTAAGCTGATGAATGAAATAATAGCAGAGCGCTATAATGCTGATGAATGGAATATATACGCAGCACAAGCCTCTGATGGTGATAACTGGGCAGATGATACCCCGCAATGTGGGCATATTTTACGTAACAAACTGTTAAGCGCAGTGCGATATTTTGCCTATATAGAAATTACTACCCGCGCCCACCAAAGTTTATGGCGCGAGTACCAAAGCATAAGCCAAACTCACAGTAATTTTGCCATCCAACATATTCAAGGTGTTGAAGACATTTACCCTATATTTAGGGAGCTATTTAAAAAAGGCCGTCAACAGCAAGGGGCTGCATAGCCAAAGCGAGGTAGCAATATGAATAACGAGCGAATCAGTGATGGGCCCGATTGGACCTTTGAGTTACTTCAGCAATATCAAGATGAAATTGCACGTGTTGCTGAGCATTATAAACTAGACACATACCCTAACCAAATTGAAGTGATCACTGCTGAGCAAATGATGGATGCTTACTCCAGTGTAGGCATGCCTATTGGCTATACTCACTGGTCTTACGGTAAAAAGTTTATCCAAACAGAACAAAATTATAAACGAGGTCAAATGGGCCTTGCATATGAAATTGTGATTAACTCCAATCCATGTATAGCTTATTTAATGGAAGAAAATACGCTGCCGATGCAGGCATTGGTTATGGCACATGCGTGTTACGGGCATAACTCTTTTTTTAAGGGGAATTATTTATTTAAAACATGGACTGATGCCGGTTCTATAATTGACTATTTATTGTTTGCTAAAAACTATATTAGCCGCTGTGAAGAGAAATACGGTATTTCTGAAGTAGAAAGCATACTCGACTCTTGCCATGCGTTAATGAGTTATGGTGTTGACAGGTATAAACGTCCGCAGCGTATTTCGTTATTTGAAGAACAAAAACGCCAGCAAGAACGGGCTGAGTACTTACAATCACAAGTTAATGAACTATGGCGTACCATTCCCTCTCAGCAGCAAGAATCAAAAAAAAGTGAGCGCCACTTTCCGCAAGAGCCACAGGAAAACATTCTGTATTTTATTGAAAAAAATGCTCCTTTACTTGAGCCATGGCAACGAGAAATCGTACGTATTGTGCGAAAAATATCGCAGTACTTTTATCCGCAAAAACAAACACAGGTTATGAATGAAGGTTGGGCCACTTTTTGGCACTACACTATTTTGAACCACTTATATGATGAGGGAAAACTAACCGACTCATTTATGTTAGAGTTTTTACAAAGCCATACAAATGTTGTGTATCAACCCCCTTATAATAGCGATTATTACTCAGGTATTAACCCCTATGCGCTGGGTTTTAATATGATGGTAGATATACGCCGAATTTGTGAAAACCCGACAGAAGAAGATAAACGCTGGTTTCCTGAACATGCTGGTAGTGACTGGCTTGAAACTCTTCACTTTGCAATGCAAAACTTTAAAGATGAAAGTTTTATTAGCCAATTTTTATCGCCAAAACTGATCAGAGACTTTAAATTGTTTACTATAGTAGACCATGCTAATAACCCACATTTACAAATAGGCGCTATTCATGACGATAATGGCTACAAAGCGGTTAGAGAGGCACTTTCTGCACAATATAACCTTAGTAATCATGAACCTAACATACAAGTTTACGATGTAGACTTGCGTGGAGATCGCTCATTAACACTGCGATATATCCCTCACAACGCCATTCCACTGGCCAACTCCCATGAGGAGGTATTAAAACACCTTTACAGACTATGGGGCTTTAAGGTAAAACTTGAACAGGAGTCAAATTCTGGTGATATTTCAACCATTGGTCAATGCCCAAGCGATGACTCACGCCATACAACAGAGTAAAAATATGCAGAGCGAACTGATTGTGAGTTTTATGCAGGTTATACTGTCTATATTTCTCCAATATTAAGAGATTTAGGCTTGGTTTTTTCTAAGGAACACGTTTGAGAAACGACCACAATCGCAGCAGGCCCTTATAACTGATAATAACTTGCGCGATAAGCTTCATATTAAAGCGGGATTACCCGAGCAGGTGATCTCAAGCTTAGCGGCTAAGCTTAATGCTGATTTAGTGATTATAGGCTCTGTAGGAAATGTAGGGATTAAAGCTAAGCTCATTGGTAATACTGCAGAAAAAATAATGCGTTTACTCAAAACTGAATTACTTATTTTACCTCCCAATTAAAAAATGATGCTTACGCATCATTTTTTATATCAGCATATACCGACACTTTATTTCGACCGGTTTCTTTTGAATGGTAAAGTGCTTTATCGGCAGCTTCAATCCAACGCTCATGATCTTTAAATTCGTTGTCAAAGCAGGCAATACCCACACTAATGGCCATATGCATAGTGTGCTCTTTGTATTTCGCTGGTGAGGTTTCGATTAATTGGCGTAAGCGCTCAGCAAATACGATAGCCCCTTGTTTATCGGTATCTAATAAAGTAACAACAAACTCTTCACCGCCGTATCGCCCAGCAATATCAGTTTCACGCAATGCAGTTTTAAGTAAACTCGCTATATGACGAAGTGCTTCATCTCCCGCACTATGACCAAAGTCATCGTTTACCTTTTTAAAGTGATCAATATCAAAAATTAATAACGAGCAGCAACCTTCACTGCGCTTAGTACGTAAAAATTCTTGATGTAACAAATGCTCCCAATGTCCTCGGTTTGCAAGCTGGGTAAGGCTGTCAGTTTGGCTTACTTGCTCTAATTTTTTGTTTAACTCTTCAAGCTCTTTTTTATTAACTGCAATATCCGTTACATCGTAGATAATAATACAAATATGCTCTACTTCCCCTCGTACATTCGTAAGTGGAATAAACGTGGCGTTTTGATACATATAATCCGCTTT
Source organism: Pseudoalteromonas sp. US3C1013 (assembly GCF_048401115.1). Classification (GTDB taxonomy): domain Bacteria; phylum Pseudomonadota; class Gammaproteobacteria; order Enterobacterales; family Alteromonadaceae; genus Pseudoalteromonas; species Pseudoalteromonas undina. Next base: position 1,829,728 of record NZ_CP183075.1, read on the forward strand.
ACCTGTAATCGGTCGATAATTTTTAAAACGAAAAATATAAGGCTGCTGTTCCCAAATAGTAAATGAGCGATTTTTTAATACAAACACTGACTCTGCTTTACTTCTAAACCATTTTTCATCTATGGCTGGAAATAGATCAAACAAGTCTTTATCTTTTACTGCACTCGGTAACAGCCCAGAATGGTTTTCCATAAAGCCATTCCAAACGCACACCTTGTAGTCTCTATCAAGCACCACAAGGCCTACATCAACAGTATTAAACATGTCCATTAACCAATGGATTTCATTTAAATCTAAATCAGCTGGCATAAATATTTAATCTTCCAGTAGATAAGCAACTTTATATTTCAAAGTTTTAAGTGAATCTTCAGTAAAGAGCAACATTAAATCACAACTAATATCATGATTTTCAATACCGTAACTAATTTCTATGGCAAGTGTCCGTTGCCAACGCGACTTATTAGACTGAACAAGCTCAGAAACATCACGGTGCTGGCCCAATACAATGGGATGGCCTTGACTAAAGGTCATGTCGAGCTGCTTTGATAAGCCTGTTAATATAGCGCCAATTAAAATGTTACTTACATCCATTAGCAACTCTAACTCAACCCTGTCGTTTAATTCACCTTCGTAATTCATTAATGAGGCTATTTCTTTAAAACTAGAATCATTTAAAAGTAATAACGCCTCACCAGATACCCCGCCGCCAATAAAACCTTGGCAAATACCCGACGTAGTGTCATTGGTATCAACAGAGCTTAGCGCCATATTAAGCTCACTGACTTCTAAAACATTAACATTAGGAATGGGTAGCTTAACAAATACATTAAGCAGTCGTGCAAGTAGATCCCCTGCTTGGCCCATAGCAACATTAGTCAGCTCTTGGTATATATCACGAACATCAGGGTCAACTTGTTCACCTAAAGTGTGGGACAAACGTTCACGCAGTGCTCTATCTCTTATGCCATGGTGCTCTATAATGGCAGCGAGCTTTTCAGGGGAACATGGTTTTTGAATAAAGTCTATGGCGCCAAGTTCAAGTACACGTTGATGTGCGCTTGGTTGAATATCGCCCGATACCACCACAGTGAGCACGTCTAGTCCCTGATCTTTCATTGCTGCCAACACACCATAGCCGTCCATCTCTGGCATATTTAAATCAAGGAAAAGAATTTCAGGTTGGGCTTTGCTTATTTGTTTTATGCAGTCTACACCGTCACATGCAAATTCAATTTTAATATCCCAATCATCGGGTAAGGAACGAGCCAACTGGCGTCGTGCTAATTTTGAATCATCACATATTAAAACCGATGTTGACATACAATCTCACTATTTTAAAACTGGGTGTAATTTTAAGCGTGTAGAACAAGCCACGGATACATAAAAAATAATACCTATTTCTTATACATACATAGTAATCAATGTATTACTTATTTTCAATTTTAGGCAAAAATAAAGCTGTGGATTTTTCTGCTTGGTTACTTATCTACATTATAATACACTCACAACTATTGCGTTAATTTAAAAGGAAAAAACTCCATGCGTCGTACATTAGCTTTTGCATTAAGCCTATTTTGCTGTGCCAGTTTTGCCGCAGATTTACCCGAAAACACACTCGATGCAGGAAAAGTAACTGCACAAGGTAAGCCAGTTACCTTATTAGGGAAAGGCCTTAAAGTTGGTGAAGATGCCCCTAACTTTAAAGTAGTTAATGACAGTTTCACTGCTGTTACGTTAGAAGATTATAAAGGCCAAGCTGTATTAATTAGTGTTGTTCCGAGCTTAGATACCGGTATTTGTAGCTTACAAACTAAGCACTTTAATGAAAAAGTCGCCCAACAATTTCCAGGCGTGGCCATGCTCACTATTAGTGCCGATTTACCATTTGCGCAAAAGCGTTTTTGTAAGGCCGAAAATATCGATAAAGTAACGACGCTTTCTGATTCTGTATGGCGTGATTTTGGTCAACAGTATGGCTTAATCATTAAAGATATGGGATTACTTACCCGCTCTGTTTTTATTCTTGATAAGAGCCATAAGGTTATTTATAAGCAATTAGTTAGTAGTTTATCAACCGAGCCTGAATATGATAGCGTCATTGAAAAGCTTAAAATGCTTTAAAGGTCGAATTTCAGGAAATAAAAAACCGCTATAAAAGCGGTTTTTTTTATTCTGCTGTGTGGTTAAAAAATTAACCTAGTAGCTCAGCTAGTTGCTTGCTTACTGCTTCAACCGCTTGGGTACCATCTAATTTATGGTACTGAGTATTACCCGCTTTAGCTTCTGCTTGGTAGTAGTCAACCAATGGCATTGTTTGCTCATGGTAAATACCTAAGCGTTTACGAACTGTCTCTTCGGTATCATCTGCACGAATAATTAGTTCTTCACCTGTTTCGTTGTCTTTACCTTCCTCTTTTGGAGGATTGTAAACAACATGGTAAACACGGCCAGAGCCAGGATGAACACGACGTCCGCCCATACGCTCAACGATAACTTCATCAGCAACATCAAATTCAATAACGTGATCAACCACTACGCCATTTTCTTTCATTGCATCAGCTTGTGGAATTGTGCGTGGGAAACCATCTAGTAAGAAGCCTTTTTCACAATCTGGCTTGGCAATACGCTCTTTAACAAGGCCAATAATAATATCGTCAGAAATAAGCTGACCTGCGTCCATTACTTTTTTTGCTTCTAGGCCAAGTGGTGTGCCCTCTTTAATTGCAGCTCGTAGCATATCACCGGTAGAAATTTGTGGAATACCGTATCTATCCATTAAAAACTGAGCTTGAGTACCTTTACCTGCACCCGGCGCGCCCAAAAGAATAATGCGCATATCATTGTCCCCTAATATGAGAGTTTATTTTAAAGTCTGAATTCTTCCATAAGCGCTACAGATACTCAAGTAACTTATACTAATTGTCTAGGGTCTGTTGACCTTTGCGGATTAATATTTGTTCAAACTAGGGAGAATTTAATCGCGGCGCGGGGTTTGTCACCTGCTGGGCTAAGTAAAAACCGAGTAAAGCTTCCGCGTTCTGCTCACCCCCTGCCTACATCCATGTAAGCAACAAAGAGTAAATCGCCCTTAGGCAGAACCCTTCGAGCAGGGCATAAAAAAAGGGAACAGACGTTCCCTTTTTACTCAATCATTGATTTTTATACTTATTTGCTTAAATCAAGCATAAGTTTATTTAAGCGAGTTACAAATCCAGTTGGATCTTTAAGCGTACCGCGCTCTGCAAGCAAGGCTTGGTCTAGTAGTACATGTGACCACTGTGCAAACTTATCTTCGTCTTGTTCATCATTTAAATGCTTAACCAGTTGGTGCTCTGGGTTTAATTCAAACACAGGCTTAGCCTCTGGAACAGCTTGACCTACTGACTCCATTAGCTTTTGCATTTGCGAGCTCATGTCATTGTCATCACTCACTACACACGCTGGTGAGTCGGTTAAGCGGTGAGTAAAGCGTACATCTTTAACATCATCTCCTAATGCAGTTTTGATACGCTCAACCAAGCCTGCAACTTCTTTTTCAGACTCTTCTTGTGCTTTTTTAGTTTCTTCGTCATCTAGCTTACCTAAATCTAGATCACCGCGGGTAATTGACTGAAATTGCTTTTCGCCAAATTCCGTTAAATGGCTCATCATCCACTCATCTACACGATCGCTTAGCAATAATACTTCAATGCCTTTTTTACGGAAGATTTCTAAGTGTGGTGAATTTTTAGCAGCAATAAATGAGTCAGCAACCACATAGTAAATTTTATCTTGGCTATCTTTCATGCGCTCAATGTATTGCTCAAGTGAAACATCTTGAGTTTCTGAGTCGGTGTGCGTTGATGAAAAGCGTAATAATTTAGCAATGCTTTCTTTGTTGGCCGCATCTTCTGCAGGCCCTTCTTTCATTACCTGACCAAATTCATTCCAAAATGTTTGGTAATCATCGGCTTTGTTTTTAGCCATACGCTCAAGCATTTTAATAATACGCGACGTACACCCCTTGCGAATAGCTTGGGTAACTTTGTTGTCTTGTAAAATTTCACGCGATACGTTTAGTGGTAAATCGTTTGAGTCTAATAAGCCTTTAACAAAACGTAAGTAGCTTGGCATAAACTGTTCAGCGTCATCCATAATAAACACGCGTTGAACATAAAGTTTTAAACCACTTTGGCGCTCACGGTTCCATAAATCAAAAGGTGCTTTTTTTGGAATGTATAACAAACTGGTGTATTCAGTTTTACCTTCAACTTTATTATGTCCCCAGCTAAGCGGATCTTCCCAATCGTGGCTTACATGCTTATAAAACTCTTTGTATTCGTCCTCAGAGATTTCTGATTTGTCACGTGTCCATAATGCAGTTGCACGGTTAATGCTTTCCCACTCACCTGGAACAGCCGGAATTTTTTCACCATCTTCACCTTCAGACTCAGGTACTTCTGCCTTGTACATTTGTACTGGTGTAGAAATATGATCAGAGTATTTAGTAACGATACTGCGAAGACGCCATTCATCTGCATATTCATTTTCTTCTTCACGAAGATGTAAAATAATATCTGTACCACGGCCTTCTTTTTCGATTTCTTGTAGCGTGTACTCGCCTTCACCTTTTGACTGCCATTCAACCGCTGTAGTCTCTCCTGCTTTACGAGTACGAACAGTCACTTCATCAGCAACAATAAATGCTGAATAAAAACCAACACCAAATTGACCAATAAGCTGTGAATCTTTACTTTGATCGCCCGTTAAGTTTTTGAAAAATTCAGCCGTACCCGACTTAGCAATTGTGCCTAATGAGCTGATCACTTCATCACGCGTCATACCAATACCATTATCAGAAATGGTCACTGTGTTAGCGTCTTTATCGGCGCTTATACGTACGCGTAAATCTGCATCACCTTGATAAAGGTCACCGTTTGAAAGGGCTAAAAAGCGTAGTTTATCGGCTGCGTCAGATGCATTTGATACAAGCTCGCGTAAAAAGATTTCTTTATTTGAATAAAGCGAGTGAATCATTAAGTTTAATAGTTGTTTTACTTCTGTTTGAAAGCCTAATGTTTCTTTTTGTGCTGCAGTCATTTATGTATCTCCAATTTGCAAAGTGTCTGCGTTATGCACTTAATATGGGGTGAGCCGTGAGAAGTTCAAGTAAAAAAAATAAAAAACCCCATTCAAAGACACTTTAAAGGGCTTAATCAACTAAAAAGGCGTTGTGGCATGCCCGTGCATTGACTTATCAGTGCATGGATGAACAAAAAATAAATCGCTGGCATGCAATAATAATCGTTGAGCATCCAGCTCACTGCAATCATTTTTATATAAATCACATCCTAGTATAGGGTGGCCAAAAATTAAACTGTGAATTCTAAGTTGATGAGTGCGTCCAGTTATAGGAGTAAAATCGACCAAAGTTTTTTGCTCTTTGTTAAAGCGTTTAACCACTTTAAATTGAGTGCGCGAGGGTTTGCCGCTCTGGTGACAAATTTTCACTTTCGGAAATAACATTTTATCTTTTGCTATAGGCGCAGTAATTTCTCCCTGAGGCTCAGCAACCAATCCAAAGAGCATTGCGCGATATTGCTTTTTAACACTTCGGGATTGGAATTGCTGATTCAGTGCTTTAGCTGCTTGCTCGTTAAGTGCTACCACCATCACTCCGGAGGTACCTAAATCTAAACGGTGGGGTAATATCGCAGTAGGAAACGCTGCGGTAACGCCTTGTTGGCCATTAACAAGCCTATAGTGAACCGAATCCCAGTTAAGAGGGTTTTTACCCGACAAGCTCAACAAGCCGCTAGGTTTATTGATCAATAAAATATCATCATCTTGATAAATAATTTTTATGTGTTCATGGCAAACAGGTGCGATAAAGTCATCAACAATCACATTAGCACTTTGGGTTATTGCAGCCATACCATCCTTAAGTTTTTGTTTATATTGCAATTAAAGCCAACAAAAAAGCCTACAGCATGTATGTAGGCTTTTAAAGTAAGTTCAAATAGTTAAGCTTAAAATAAACTATTCATGGCTGACTAAGCGCCTGCCACTAAATGCATGCATTAAGGTTGTGCCATCGACTAAATCAAGCTCGCCACCCACAGGAATACCATGAGCTATTCGCGATGCACCCACTTTGTATTTATGACAAAGCTGGGCAATATAATGAGCCGTTGTTTCACCTTCAACCGTAGGGTTAGTGGCTAATATAACTTCATTAATACCGCCATGGGCAAGCTTTTGCTCAAGCACGTCTAGACCAATTTCTTTAGGCCCTATACCATCAATCGGTGACAAATGTCCCATTAATACAAAATAGAGTCCTTTGTATTGGCCTGTTTGTTCAATCGCTAACACATCTGTAGGCGACTCAACCACACATAAAATACCACTGTCTTGACGCTTAGTGCTTAAGCAAATATCACATTGCGCTTGCTCGGTAAACGTGCGGCACGACTGACAATGCCCTACAGCCGTCATCGCTTTTGTTAGCGCATTCCCAAGCTGAGTGCCACCTTTGCGGTCGCGCTCTAATAAATGAAATGCAATGCGCTGAGCAGATTTCGGGCCAATACCTGGCTGACAACGAAGTGCTTCTATTAGCGATGTTAAACTATCTGAAAGTTGCATAGTTGCTTAGAACGGCATTTTCATACCAGGTGGTAATTGCATACCGCCTGTTACTTTGCCCATGCGCTCTTGAGTTTCTTCAGCAACACGGCGAACAGCATCATTACACGCTGCTGCAAGTAAATCTTCAATCATGTCTTTGTCATCTTCCATTAAGCTTTCATCAAGCTCAACACGACGAACATTGTGGTTACCAAGCATAGTTACTTTCACTAAACCAGCACCGGCTTCACCAACCACTTCCATTGTTGCGATTTCTTCTTGGGCTTTTTGCATGCGCTCTTGCATTTGCTGCGCTTGCTTCATCATGTTACCCATTCCACCTTTAAACATAATCGTCTCTCTTTCTTTTAATACATTAACTGAAGTATAAATAAGGGCACTGGTCGTTAATTACAATGCCTGAATACTGTTTTCGTCAATTTCAGCGCTAAATAGCTGTTGAAATTGTACTATATTTTCATCGCTGGTGATCACATCAATCGCTTGCTGGTGACGACCTGCATCAATTTTTTGTTGAATCAAATAAGGTGAGTCAATCACCCCGCTAGCAAAATCAATATTAAGCTCAACGTTGTGTCCATAAATACTAGATAACGCCACATTTAACTTTTGACGTAACATTGGCGTATCTAAGTGCTTTTGCGATTCATCCACTTCAATATGAAAATGATTGTCTTGTTTGGTAAAAATTGAATGCAATGCAAACTGGCGCATACGTCCGCCAAGTCCCATACGCTTTATTAAATAGGCCCATTCGTCTTGTTGATGGGCAAATCTAATTTCACTAATTGGGCTTTGAAAATCATCTGGTACGGGAATACTAGGCTCTTGTTCAACAACAGGTGCTGGTTTTTGCGGGTTAATTTGCTCTAATAGCTCCGGTGCTAAATTTTCAGTAATCGTTTGATGCTTTGCTTTAAAGTCAACTTTACTCGCTGGCTTATTTGCTACCTGAGCTCGGCTCCCCTGTGCTGGGAGCTGAGGCTTTTTTTGCAGGTCATCGTTCACCTCATTATCCCATGGGGGTGGCTGCTGCGATACAGTTTGTGCTTCATTGCCTACCGGGCGACTAAATTCGGATTTTGTCGGTGCTGGTTTTTCTTCAGTTGGCTTTTCAATAGCGGCACTTGAAAGCTTACCGGCACCCGAAATGTTTCTATCGCGTAAAATACGCGCTATTGCTGACTGTGCTCGCGCTTCTTGCTCACCCATTGATGACGCAGACTGATCTGCGTTACTTGTGGCATTTGCTAACTCAGGGTTAAACCCTTGATCAACCGCGCTACTCATTACATCATCGTATTGTGCGGCAATGGTTTGTTCTACATCACTGTGCTGCATGTAGGCATCATCTTCGCTTTGACGCTGCGCTTGTTCATCACTTATTACAGGAGGGGTATCGACAATTTGAGGCTGACTTTGTATCGAACTTTGCTCAAGTTGTGTTTGGCTATAATCAGGCTTTGAAACCTCAGGCTCAGCGGCTTTTGTTGGCTGCGTATTCGTTGCTAATGGCTGAATTTGAGGAGCATTACTCTGCGCTGGTTTATTTTTATTTAAAATATCACGCAGTGCATTAGCCCGCCCTGCACTATTTTGCTCTGGCGCAGCTTGTGAGCTAGGTTCAGGTTGATTGGTTTGCAACTGCGTAGGTTCAAATGCCAATAACCTGAGCATAATCATTTCAAATCCTAAACGAGGCTCAGGTGCCCATTGTAAATCTTTTTTGCCATTGAGTAATAACTGGTAATACACTTGAATTTGTTGGGCATGGGTATGCGCTGCAACATGCTCAATGTAATCGGCGTTATTGCTATCAAGCGCTGCTGCTTCAGGGACTAATTGACTCAATTGAATCACATGCGTTAGCGCAATTAAGTCATCAAGCAGCGCAATGTAATTTGGATTTCGGCTAGCGACTTGAGCAACTTCATTCATCAAGGCTGTGCCATCTTGCGCTAATAATGCCGCAAGTAAACTTTGACTGTAATGGGTGTCCATTAAACCAAGCATGTCTTGTACAGCTTGATTTTTAATATCACCATTTGTTTGAGCAATAGCCTGATCGGTCAGACTTAATGCATCTCGCATACTACCATCGGCCGCTTTGGCAATAATACTTAGCGCATCATTATCGAAGTTAAGCTGCTCATGGGTAAGCACATGCTCAAGCTGTTGCTTAATCTCAGCTTGCGATAATGCATTCAGATTAAACTGTAAACAGCGAGATAAAATCGTCACTGGTAATTTTTGAGGATCAGTGGTTGCGAGCAAAAATTTCACATGCTCAGGCGGCTCTTCAAGCGTTTTTAATAACGCATTAAAGCTGTGCTTTGACAACATGTGTACTTCATCGATTAGATATACTTTGTAACGTCCGCGCGTTGGCGCATATTGAACGTTATCGAGGATCTCACGCGTATCCTCAACCTTAGTGCGTGAGGCCGCATCTATTTCGAGTAAATCAATGTAGCGCCCTGCCTCTATATCAACACAGCTACTACATTGACCACATGGTGTGGCAGATATACCTTCATCACAATTTAAGCTTTTGGCAAAAATACGGGCAATGGTGGTTTTACCAACACCACGGGTTCCAGTGAATAAATAAGCGTGATGCAGTCTATTTTGAGTCAGCGCGTTTACCAGCGCCTGTTTTACATGAGACTGCCCAACCAATTCATGAAAGGTTTGAGGACGCCATTTTCTCGCTAGAACCTGATAACTCATCGATTATTCGCCTTCGAATTCAACCAATTTTAAAATATTGATGCCCATTTTCTCAATGCGTTGCTCACCACCAAGCTCTGGAAGTGATACAACAAAGGCAGCATCTGTGGCGTTACCGCCTAATTTTGCAACCAACTTGGCTGTTGCTTCAATTGTACCACCGGTCGCCAACAAGTCGTCAACTAACAAGACTTTATCACCGGCTACAATCGCATCAGTATGAAGCTCTAGTGTATCTTCGCCATATTCGAGTTGGTAATCTTGGCGAATAACTTCGCGCGGTAATTTACCTGGTTTACGAACAGGGATAAAAGGAATTCCCAAAGCATAAGATAGCGGAGCACCAAAAATAAAGCCACGTGATTCAGTGCCGATAATTTTAGTAAAACCTTGGTCTTTATAAGCGTCAATAAATGCATCTATGGTTGCTTTAAACGCTTCAGGGTTTGCCATTAGGGTTGTTACATCGCGAAACATAATGCCCGCTTTAGGATAATCAGCAATTGTAGTAATGCTGTTTTTGATAATTGCTGGTGTTACTTGAGTCATAATTTTAACTGCTCAATGATTAATATTACAAAGCAGGTGATTATAACCTTAAGTGGTCGTAAATTGCGAGTTTGCGATAATTATAAAGTGTCGGGAGAGGGAAGTGATAAAAATGTAAGGCTGATGAAAAACAACAGCCTTAAAATAAAACCTGATTAAGTTAAGCTGGTGATCCAACCTAAAATGGCATTTAAACACCCTATTCCAGCAAATACGGCTAAGAATGCAAAAAAGTAAGCCGCATTGAACGGGTCTTTAAAGTCTTTATCATCTGACATGGGTACAACCTTTTATTAAGCACAACAAATAAAGGCGCTATAATAGACGATGTGAAATAATCAATAAAGAGCTTAGTCTTGATTTTTTGTCACTATAATTTGCCGCTGTGCCATAGCTGTTAAGGTACTCAGTGCCCCTTGTGTTATTTGCTCAAGATTAAATTGTGGTGCATTTTCACTAACCTGTTGGCAAACCTGCTCAAACGTACTCCCCGCTTCATTTTCAATAATAGACAGTAGCATGGCTGTCATGGCATTGGTGGCCAAAAATTGCACCTCATCACTCTCATCGCGGTAAACAACAAAGAAATACGGCTGTTCTGAAGGCTGTTGAGGTTGAAACTCTTCACTTATATGTTGCACTGGATAGTCGTAGCTTAAGTTACGCGCTGTTTTAGATAAATACAAAGGAGAATGAGTAAGCTTATTAGTGCTTAGAGGGAGCTCACGGGGGTCAGCCTTCATTACAGACACGTCAAGCTCAATCCATTCATAATGGGCTAGCGCCAGCATAAACACCGGATCAGACTCTTTCGGTACATAGCTTGTCATTAAATAGGTAATAAATTCTTCAGCAATATCTAAAAAGTAAGGAGACTGGCAATCATGCTCACTAAAAAATTGACGAACCAGTAATAGCCACTCTTGATCACTATAGAGTGTTTTTAAAACTGGAAATGCCGATGAAACAAAGCCATTAATATTATTAAAAAACAGGTCCCGGTAAATGGCCATTCGTCTGTCTTCAACATCGATTGGACACGGCTGCTTATTAGGCTCTCGAATATGGGCCATAAACTCATTTTGCACATCGATAAAACTCATAATAACGACTCTTATAAAACCCTAAAATAGCAAGTACTTATTAAATTCAAACAGCTAAGCGCTTTGTGCTGTTGATAACACCTTAAGGTGCTTTGCTTGTAATTGATGGATTATATCCAGCTCTTTGGTTAACACGTTAATAGGTGGAATATTAAAATCTCGCTCTAGCAGTGTGGGAAAAACACCATGTGCCTGATATGCGCTATCGAGCAATTGCCAGACAGGGTCAATAACATCTGCGCCATGAGTATCTATAATAAGGTCATCAGCCTCATTGTAGTGGCCTGCAACATGACAATAGGCAATTTTATTAGTTGGTAGCCCACTTAAAAACGCTTGTGCATCATAACCATGATTAATCGAGTTCACATAAATATTATTAACGTCTAATAGCAACTGGCAGTCTGCGTCTTCTAAAATAGCATTGGTAAATTCAAGCTCTGATAGCTGCTGACCAGGGGCACCATAATAAGACACATTTTCCAGCACAAGTGGTCGCTCTAATATATCTTGTACCTGCTTAACCCGAGAAACGACATGTTTGATCGCTTCTTCAGTAAAAGGAATTGGCATTAAGTCATACATATGGCCTTTACCTGAGCAATAGCTTAAATGTTCGCTATAAGCTTTAATATTGTGGTGATCAAAGAAAGATTTTAACGACTTTATAAATTCAATATCAAGCGGCTCAGGTGAGCCAATAGAAAGAGACAAACCATGACAAACAAAGTGATTATTATTAGTTAACTGCTTAAATTGCTTTTCAAAGCGCCCACCTAGCTTTAACCAGTTCTCTGGGGCCACTTCCATAAACTCAATTTGTTTTGGTATAGCATGCTCAAGCTCATCTAGCATTTCTCTTCGCAAGCCTAAACCGACCATGCCAAAGTTAGGCGTTTGATTTTGAGCCATAATAAAACCTCATATTAAATAAAAAGGGCCTAATGGCCCTCTCGCTTATCTGAAAAAGAAAAGTTTAGTGGCTACCACCACATTTACCTTCGCCGCACTTGCCTTCTTTTTTAGCCTTAGCATCACCGCCGCATTTACCTTCGCCGCACTTGCCTTCTTTTTTGGCCTTAGCATCACCGCCGCATTTACCTTCGCCGCACTTACCTTCTTTTTTCGCTTTAGCATCACCGCCGCATTTACCTTCGCCGCACTTACCTTCTTTTTTCGCTTTAGCATCACCGCCGCATTTACCTTCGCCGCACTTGCCTTCTTTTTTCGCTTTAGCATCACCGCCGCATTTACCTTCGCCGCACTTGCCTTCTTTTTTCGCTTTAGCGTCGCCGCCACATTTTCCTTCGCCGCACTTGCCTTCACCAGCGTCTAATTGATAACCAGCTACCATTTGTTGAAACTCAAATGGATTAGCTTTAACATCAGTACTCGCCATACTTGCGCTGCCAACAACCACTGCGCCTAATGTTAATGCAATTGAGTTTTTCTTTATTGTATTCATTTTTAATTACCTTTTAAACTTGTTGAACATCATTATAAAAGTAGACCGGCATTAAACTAAAAACTTTCAAATTTTCTATTTTTTTTGCAAATAAGTTATTTAACTCTCTGTGAACGCTAATAAGCGTTTTATGAATTTATGATTTACAGGTAAACTGGCGCTCCTTTTTTAGTAATACATTAATCACACTATGAAACTTATTTTAGCACCCATGGAAGGTGTCGTTGACTTTAAGATGCGGCAACTACTTACCGACATAGGCGGCTTCGATCTTTGTGTGACCGAATTTATCCGTGTTGTAGATACTTGCCTTCCAGATAAAGTATTCCACCGTTATTGCCCTGAACTTAAAAATGCGGGACTCACTCGTAGTGGTACTCCAGTTCGCATTCAGTTATTAGGCCAAGTAGCCGACGTGTTAGCAGAAAATGCTGTAAAAGCAATTGGCTTAGGCTCTCATGGCGTTGATTTAAACTTTGGTTGCCCAGCAAAAACAGTCAATAAAAGCAAAGGCGGTGCTGTATTACTCAAAGATCCAGAACATATGTACTCGATTATAAAAACGGTAAGGGATGCCGTTGATGATGAACATGAAGTAAGTGCTAAAATTCGCTTAGGTTTTGATGATGATAGTAACAGCCAAGAAATTGTCGATGCCGTTGTTAACGCTGGTGCTAACAGCATTGCTATACATGCAAGAACTAAACGCGATGGCTACAATCCACCCGCCTATTGGGAAAAAATCCCTCCTTTGGTCAAAGATAAACAAATTGCAGTGGTCGCCAATGGCGAAATTTGGCAAATAGAAGATGCTCTTTTATGCCAAAAACGCAGTGGTTGCCGTGATTTGATGATTGGTCGTGGCGCCCTTTCACATCCTGATCTCGCAAGAAAAATTAAAGCGCAAGTTAATAACGAAAGCTACAGCGAGCTCACTTGGGAGAATATTTTACACCATATTATTCATTCATCTATGCACCAAACAGCTAGCAAAGATAATAAATATTTTGCATCTCGAACAAAGCAATGGCTTGGTTATTTAAAACGCCAATATCCACAAGCTGGGCTATTATTTGATGAAATTCGTCGTTTAAAAGCAAAGGATGAGGTAGCTGAAGTATTAAAGAAATATGCGAAAGCGCCACAATTTGATGCAAATCATAACACCTAAACAAATCTAAATAGATAATAGCAGTATCACTACAAATTAACTTAAGGGTTATACTGCTAATGCATCACCAGCAACGACTAAACGATGAAATTGAAAGTGTTAAAGCAACGATATTAGGTTTGCTGTCACAATCGACTCACCCTACACATCAAAACTTGCTCTGCATCCTAACCCAAACATCTAATGAAGAATGGCTCGATTTAGCCGCTCAGCAATTAGGTAATGAGTATAATCCGTTAATTGAACGAATGAACAAGCTTGAAGCAGCAATTAGCCAAATGGATATTGGTCAATATGGCTACTGCTGTGACTGTGAAGAAAAAATATCAGAGCAGCGCTTAGAAAGAGACCCTGCTGCTCAGCGGTGTGATAAGTGCGCTAAGTAGTAGCGCACTTAAATTTAATTGAGTAATTGCGGTGCAAAACTAAATGATTGCCCTGGATAAAAAATAATATCCTCAACTAATATCCTCGCATCTTCTTCACTAATATTTAAACGTTTTAGTAAATTCAAACGCGCTTGCGATAGTGTCCACGCATGATAATGCACCCCAAGATCAGTTTCCATCATAGCCATATAGAGCTGCGCATCGGCAGGTTCTAATTGTGTAGTGTTAGCCCGCTGAGGTAATAGCGTATAACCCGTTGACCAGTCTAAACCCATTATTTTAGAATCAGTTAAAAGTAATTTGGTAAGCTGTGAGACATTTGAAGCTTCTACCATTGTGTGCTGTTTTTGACTCTGCATTGATTTAAATTTACTATCAATGCGACTTAGCCACTCAAGCGGTGAAAGCACATCATTTGCAAAATAATTTAATTTACTTTGATACCACTGGCTGCCATTAGCAAGGCCAGACAACCCAATGCTGCCTCTTGGCTTATACTGCGCTAAGTAATTATTTAATACACTCAGAGACTCATTAAGCTCAATAGGTGTGTCTGTACTGTTAATTGCTTGCTGTACATAGTGCTTTAAATAATTATGCTCTATTTTATTAAGCTTTAAGTTACTTTGCTCAGCGGCTTTAAGCTGTGTTTGAACAAATATCAGCCATTGCTCAATGTTTTTATACTGAGCATCATTTTTAAATATCGAAAGCATGTTTGATAACACATCAGTGTGTGCAGGCCATGCAAAATAACGCTCTGGAAATCGCTCAGCAATCACCAAATAATTTACCTGATTAGTTTGCGCAACAGTTAACTTCATTTGCATTAACTGCTGGTAAATAGCGTGGCGATGCGCTAAATATGCATCAGTAAAAAGCAGTTGTTCATTACTGAGCCCTGTACTGTTTAAGTTCTCTTGTGCACTTAAAGCCGTATTAAGTGATATTAACGCGCTTTGTGCCTCTTCATAAGATGAAAATAAGTCAGCTGGCTTTGAGCATGATGCTAAAAGCAAGCAAAAGAGCAATGAAATAATAGGCGTTTTGTTCATGTTAATTCCAATAAAAAAAGCCCCAGTGGGGCTTTTTAAAAATACTAGAGTACATTAAATATTAAATTTTAACACCGTTGCGAGCGGCTTTATCTTTAATATATGTAGCCCAACCTTTTGCAAACCTGCGTGTGGTTGGATCGTCCATAGCTTTAGTAATAGCAGCATGTGCTTGCTTATACTTGCCTTGGTAGTAAAACGCTTCAGCTAAATCTGAATAAATAGTACCTTTCTTTTCAGAGCCAAGCTCTAATGCTTTGTTCAAACGAACAACAGCAGCACTGAATTTTTCAGATTGTAAAAGTAATGAACCTGCTTTGCGGTAAAGCTCAGCGTCATTATCAAATTTAGCAGCTTCTTCGTAGTACTTAGCAGCTTTCTCTATATCTTTCGAACGATGGTAGTTACTAGCAATTGCACTCATATTCTGCTTAGTGCGTTTAACTTTTTCTTCTTTAACGGCCTTTTCAAGCGTTACAGCTGCTTTATAAGGAATTTCGTTTAAAGAATAAAAGTTAGCTAGAACTTTGTATTCAACTTCGTTTTCAAAGTAACCGTTCTTGTAAGCAACTTCCATAGTTGCTAGCCCTTTCTTGTAGTCTTCGGTTTGTAAATAATACTTACCTAAGCCTACCCAAGACTTTTTGTCTTCAGGCCATACACGAACGATTTCTTCAGCAACTTTAACCATATTTTGATATTGCTTTTTCTCAAAATAGGCAGCTAATTTAAGTTGATAAGGAGCTTTATTAGGCTCTTTTGCTAACTTAATTGCTTTGTTTGCCGGCTCAAGAACCTCATTAAACTGTTTAAGCTCATAACTTGCTTGCGCAATACGAGTGTAAACTTTGGGGTCTTCTTCGCCTGTAAAGTCCATCCAATCATAATATGCTTGCTTGGCAGCACTGTATTGTTCAGTACCTGCATACATATCACCTAGGGTTTTTAAACCCTGAGCCTGATCGGCAAAGTTTAATACATCTGGTGCAATCGCTGCTTTCATGTACTTAATGGCAACCTTGTACTGCTCTTTTTGAGCATACATGCTGCCTAAGTAACGATTAACAGTTGCTTTATCAAAGTCGTTAGACGGATCTAACTCTTTCAATAAAGCAATTGCGCCATCAACATCATCTTCATTATACAAATCAAACGCTTTAATTACTTTTTTACCAGTACGTTCGCCCATGATTTTAGTCTTTGCTTTCTTACGCTCTTCAATTTTCGCGTAATCTGGCGCCGCTAAAACAGGTGCAGTCAATGCTACACCTGACACAGACATAAGAATTGCAAGTGCAGTTACTTTAGAAAAATTTCTCATTACTCGCCTCCTTAGTTGCCTTGGTTAAGTTTAAAGTCTAGTTGAACTTGTAAACCAACTTGCTTTTGTGGTTTTCCGTCAATGATCTTAGGACGGTATTTCCACTTACGCAATGCACGTTTAGCTTCACGGTCAAAGATACGTTTTGGATCTGCGTCGATTACATCAACGTCAATCACACCACCTAACTCATCAATTGTGAATGAAAGTTGAACCCAACCTTCTTTACCATCACGTGCTGCTTGTGTTGGATATTTTGGTTCAATACGAACGATCGGTGTCGCATCACCATCTCGTCCAAATGCACCTGGACCACTTAGTCCACCGGCCGTGCTTCCCACATCGATGCTTGGCATATTAAACGACAAGCTCGTACTTGGGTTGCTGTTTTCCGGCTGTGGCGGCTGCGGTTTAGGCGGCTGCTTTGGCGGTGGCGGAGGCGGAGGCGGTACACGCTTCCTCTCCTGCACCTTAGATTCAGGCGGATTCGTCATAATTTCGACTATGATCTGCTCTTTTTGTTCCGTATTACGGTCAGCCCCACCAGAAATGAGGTATGCCATGAAGTAGAACAAGCCGAAAGTAACTGCCCCACCTGCAATCAGTGAAAACAGAAAACGAATCATTACTGATCTCCAGCTATTGAAATTCTCAGGTTATCACCTGTCGCTTTAATCTGGTCCATCACTTTAACCACTGTACCGTGTTTTGCTTCTTTATCAGCTTGCAAAATTACAACATCAGTAGGTTGTTCTGCTAATAAACTTTCGATTTTTGCTGAAACACGTTCAACATCAACTTGCTGTTTATCAATCCAGATTGCACCGTCGCTGCGAATTGCAATAAAAATGTTAGCATTTTTTTGCTTCGTAGCTTGGGCAGCTTTTGGTTTATTGACCTCGATACCAGCCTCTTTAACGAACGATGTAGTTACGATAAAGAAAATAAGCATGATAAATACGATGTCAAGCATTGGCGTCATATCTACCGCTGCTTCTTCTTCTTCACGAAAACGTTGTTTACGTGCCATATTTAATTCTCTCTCTAGTGATGAGGCATACTATCTACAAGTTTGGCTTTCACCATTCTCGCTCTTGCCTCAAGGCGTGAGCTAAAGAATACCCCAGATAGTGCCGCAACCATTCCAGCCATTGTTGGGATTGTTGCCATTGATATGCCTGATGCCATTAAACGTGCATTACCTGTACCTTGGGTTGCCATGGTTTCAAAAACCGCGATCATACCCGTAACAGTACCAAGTAAGCCTATTAAAGGACATACAGCTACTAATGTTTTAATCAACAACATACGCTGATCTAATTTTTCAGACGCTTCAGAAATCCATGCTTCACGGATTCTGTGTGCGTACCAAGACGTAGTGTCTTGGCGGGCATCCCACTTGGCTACTATTTCCTTCGTTAAACGAGGAAATTCAGCAAGTAGGAACCAATAGCGCTCAATCATTAAAACCCACATAAGAAAGAGTGCTATCGCGACCACGTATAATACCTGGCCGCCTGTGCCAACAAAATCCCTGATAGATTCCCATATCTCCATCAGGACTAGCATTAGGCTTTCTCCTTCTCCGCGTGAGTCGCGATGATACCCGCGCTTTGCTCATCAAGGATATGTAATACCGACTTACTACGACTTGCAACAATAGAGTGAAGTAGAATAAGTGGTAGAGCTGCAATTAGACCTAGCGCTGTAGTTACAAGTGCTAGAGAGATGTTACCAGCCATGATCTTCGGATCGCCCGTACCGAACAATGTGATTGTTTGGAACGTTAGGATCATACCGATTACCGTACCTAGTAGACCTAGTAATGGTGCGATAGCAGCAAGGATCTTGATGATGTTAATACCCGCTTCGATGCGTGGCGTTTCACGTAGAATCGCTTCATCAAGTTTAAGCTCAAGGTTTTCAACATCTTGGTTTTTGTTGTCAGAGTACACTTTAAGAATACGACCCAGTGGGTTATTTGTATTCGGTGTAGACAAGTTCTTAAGCTGACCTTTGATCTTAGAAGTAGTAAGCGCTAAATCAGCGAAACGTACTAAGAAGATTAAAAGACCTACAGCAAGTAATACAGTGATGATGTAACCAACTGTATCACCCTGATGGTAGTATTCCATAAGAGACTTTTTCTGAGTGTTGATACGTAAAATTGCACCACGTGTAGGATCCACGAATACGCCAGCGTAGTTATCAGCTGAAGTACCTTCTAGATCAGAAATACCTTTAAGGATATAGCTGTCAGGTTGCTTACCTAGAGGCTGGATAGATTTAGTCTCTGGTGAGTAGATTAAGTAGCCGTCGTCTGTAACTAAGTTGAAGTTACCGATACGTGTTACTTTTTTCATAGACGGGTTACCGTCAAGACCTGCAACTTCAGTTTCAAACGTTGAAACTTTTGCTGATTCAGTCATTTCTGTTTGAAGTGAAATCCAAAGCTCTTCTAATTCACGAACAGTTGGAAGTTCTTTAGCGGCTGCTAATGAACGAAGTACTTCAGCACGACCTGGTTTTTCAGCACTTACTAAAGATGCTTCAATTGAACCAATCGCGTCAGCTGCTGCACGACGAACAACACCAAACATTTCACCTAACGTACCTTGCGCGTTTTGAAGAGCTTGCTCTTTTTCCGCTAAAGTATTTTCGTTTTGTGCATATTCTTTGCTAAGACGATCACCACGTGCTTTTTCAGCAGCTAGTTGGCTTTTCGCTTTGTTAAGTAACGCTTGCTTATCAGCACGATCTGACAAGAACTCTTGTTCACGTTGCTTATTGATTTTTCCTTCAGAGATACGCTCTTGCTTTACTTGCTCAAGAATTTTATCTAAAGCGTCAGTATTTGCATGTGCATTAAGCGCGGTACCGGCAGAAACAGACAGTACTGCTGCAACAGCAAAACCTTTAAATAGTTTCTTCATTATTGATTACTCCGCGCCAAAAATTGGTAGTTTAACAAGTTCTAGTGTCGCTTGCTTACGTGCCATACGGATCACTTCTTTAACAGGTTTTAGGTATTCTTCACCTAATTCTTTCCACTGTTTAGTGTTGTTATCCCACACCCAAGCGTGTTTTAGATCGAATGATTGCGCTACGTAAGTAATACGACCTAAACGACCAATATCTACGTTAATGCTACGACCATCAACATCTAATGTACCTTGAGAAGCAGTTACAGCTGAGCTGTAGGCTGTTTCAACAGTGTACGCTTCAAGAACCTGACGGAACTTCTCAGACGTTGTTACAGATGCAGATGCCATGATCTCACGTAATCTTTCAACACGTCCAAGACGAGTTTCAAGGTTAAATGGAACGTCCGCTTTGATGAATTGCTCAAGCGTATCGATCATGCGATACATCAAAGGCACAACGTTTTGTTTAGTGTTATCGATAGTCGCGATTTGACGATCGAACGATGCGATAGACGCGTTTTGGTCTGCGACCAAACGTGCTACGTGATCGTTGTACACTTTCATAAGTTCAGTCTCATCAACGATGCTACGGTACTCAGCGATTAGCTCCTGAGTTTGACCATATACATTGTCAATTTTAGTTTGAGACTTAACCGCAGCCTTTTGAATTGTTTGACCTGCTTTTTGCACGTCATTCAAAGGATCTGCAATCACATTGCTGCTTGCAAATGCAAAAGCGCCAACCAACGCAGTTGCTACAAGACTCTTTCTGATTTTAACAGACATAGTTCCCAACCAATTAAGTAATGTTACTTTTATAATTTAATTATCAACCCGCTAAGGGGAAGACAACCCTGATATCTTTTAATAGATATCAACTTACCAATAATGCTAAATGCATTAAGTCATGTCAACTTCATGTTTAGCATAACCTATAAATAAATCAGCTTGTTTGTGAGATATTTACTGGGCCCGAACAAAAAAATTAACATTATTATAACTAACGTGATAAACACAATTTCTGAAAGCCCTTATATAGTAAGAATAACCATAACCACCACCGTTAATGTAAACAAAAATATAACATTTAAAATTAACTTAATCGTTGCTGAAAAAAAATTAAAAATAAGCTAATTTTCTGTCCCGAATATTAATTTTGAAGCTTTTTTAAGACTTTTTAGACTAAAAATACAGCTAATCGTTATTATTAGGTTATTCATCGCATCATAATAATGACGTGCAGATTTATTGAAAAGCAATACAAAGGGGGGGAAGGTAATTACAAAAAATCATTTTTATTAACACCTGTGTTTTTTCATCCAATTAATATAAAGCTCCCTGGCCACTGTTAATATTTTCATAGGTACGAATGCCAATCTTACACACTTTTAAGCTTTTATTAACCAATAAGATTTGCAGTGATGACGCTGATAGGTTCACTGTAACGTTAAGTAATACCAACTCGCTTAATTAAATGAGCTATTTTTAAAAAGGAAAACTATGTAGATAGCAAGGCAAAAAATTTACTTATTTTTTTTCTAGACGAGAAATTTTTAACGCAGTTATCGACTCATCTGCCCTCTCAATATGGTTAAGTATTATTACGTAATGGCATAGCTAATATGTAGTTGGCCGATGAAATACTCAAAGCACGAAGGTTTATAAACATATAGATAAAATGAGGGTTTAAAGGAATTATAGCTACTAAAAGAATTATGGCGTTACAGAGGAGTAAATGGGTTTTGTAGATGTATATAAATTATGGTGAAACAGGTTAGTGCTTCACCACGATGAACTTAGGTTCACATAATAAATTATGCTACTTCTACGTTCTCAGCTTCTGGGCCTTTTTGACCTTGCTTGATGCTGAAAGTCACTGCTTGACCTTCGCTAAGAGTGCGAAAACCAGAACCAGTGATTGCGCTGAAATGTACAAACACGTCAGGACCATTTTCTTGTTCAATGAAACCAAAGCCTTTAGCTTCGTTGAAAAATTTTACTTTACCAGTAACCGACATACTAAATTTTCCTGTAAGTCAATAATTAAAATTCAGCCATATAATTATGGCAATATCCTCCCTGAGTCAATGCCCAAAAAACTGGAGGTGATAGTACAGGAAGAAGTAATAACCAAACCGGTAACCTTAAACGCAGCACAATACCGTAATTCAATACGCAAAAACTCAAAGCCAATTAAGGTTAACACATTAATATTTTTTTAGCTCTATTAATTGGGATTTATTTTTGAAGATTCATCGATTTATTACTTTCTTTATAAGTTTCTAATTTTTATAAGGATAAACAACCTAAAAGTTGTATTTTTTATAAGCAGATTATAAATATTTAAAATAGGGTTCCTCCAAACCGCTTTTTTGGTAATTGAAAATAAAAAACCACCTTAGTTTAGGTGGTTTTAGCTTAATTTTTACTATTTAACTTGCCAGTCAATAACACTATCGGCTTTAATCGGTACTACTTCTGAATCTCCTAGCGAATAACTTGCTGGCACTGTCCAAGGCGCTTTCTCCAAGGTAATAGTGTCAGTATTACGCTCAAGGCCATAAAAGTCTGGACCGAAGTGGCTTGCAAAGCCTTCTAACTTATCAAGCGCTCCTGCCTCTTCAAAGGCTTCAGCATAAAGTTCAATAGCTGCATGCGCGGTATAAGCACCGGCACAACCACATGCCGCTTCTTTTTTATCTTTATAATGTGGGGCTGAATCCGTGCCTAAAAAGAATTTTTTACTACCACTTGTAGCCGCCGCCATAAGCGCTTGTTGATGAATGTTACGCTTCAATATAGGTAAGCAGTAATAATGTGGGCGTATCCCCCCAGCTAACATATGGTTGCGGTTATATAACAAATGATGCGCAGTAATTGTAGCTGCTACATTATCCGAGGCATTTTCAACAAATTCTACTGCATCTTTCGTTGTTATGTGTTCAAGGACAATTTTCAGCTCAGGAAAGTCTGCGACAACGTCGCCTAAAATAGTGTCTAAAAATACTTTTTCACGATCGAATATATCAATAGAAGAGTCAGTGACTTCACCATGGACAAGTAAAAGCATGCCAACCTCTTGCATTGCTTTTAATACTGGGTAGATATTTTTTACTGATGTTACACCAGAATCCGAGTTAGTTGTTGCACCCGCTGGGTACAATTTAGCTGCAAAAATTTTACCTGTCGCTTTTGCTTTTTTTATTTCATCAGGCGTCGTTTTATCAGTAAGGTAAAGCACCATTAAAGGTTCAAACTGCCCTTGAGGTTTTGCAGCCATAATTCGCTCTCGGTACGACAATGCGGTTTCTGTACACGTAGCTGGCGGAACTAAATTTGGCATAATTATCGCGCGGCCCATATAACGGCTAATGTCACGCACCGTATCTTTTAACTGATCCCCATCTCGTAAATGCACATGCCAATCATCGGGTCTAGTAATCGTTAAAGTTGTCATTTTGCTCGTCATCGTAAAGTCCTAATGCTTAAGTTAACTGATCATAGGCATATGGTGTTTTCGAGTAAAGGGCTTATTAGAAATAATCCTTAGATACTACATTTAAAGTTAACTTTACACTTGATGATTCTCATTTAACGTTTTATTTTGTAGAAACGTTAATATTAGGTTAACGTATGTACCTTTAATAATAATTATAAGGCCTCCCAAAGCTGCTTATGTCGAACACTATCGATACCACTAAAGCGCTCGAAACTAAAACGGATCAATTGAGTATAATCAATCAGTTCTCGTCAAGTTTATTGCAACTGAATACGTTAGAAGCGCTTTTTAGTTATGTCACTACACAGGTTGTTAATCGACTTGGGTTTGTAGACTGCGTTATTTACTTAGCAGATGACAGCCAATCTTTGCTGAATCAAGTAGCTTCTATGGGTATTGAAAGCGAACATATCAGTTATCAGTCTGAACGCAAAATCATTCGCTTTAGCGAAGGCATAACAGGCTATGCAGCATCCACAGGGCAAGCATTAATAATTGGTGATGTAAATAAAGACAGCCGTTACATAGCTGATGAACGCCCTGCCCAATCAGAAATATGCGTCCCCTTAATATACAAAGATCGCGTGCTTGGGGTTATAGACTGTGAGCACCCAATAAAAAATTACTTTACTAGTTCGCATCTAGAGATTTTAACTACGGTAGCTCATTTATTAAGCGCAAAAATCAATCAAGTGAATACCGTTAATAGCTTGCAAGACACAGTAATGCAGCTCAACAATGCACAAAAATTAGAAAGCAGCCTACTGCAAATAGCTAACTTAACCTACAAAGCACAAAATTTAGATACGTTTTTTAAATCGCTGCATGTAATTATTGACAGCTTATTGACTGCAAGTAACTTTTTTATTGCGTTGTACGACAAAAAAGAAGATGCGCTCGACTTTGTTTATACCGTTGAAGGCGGTGTACAAACAAATACCCATAAAATAATTTCCAAAGATCAACTAAAAGAGACAGCCTCTTATTATTTGCTGATTAATGAACGACCATTACTACTTAATAAACAGCAATACCATGAACATATTGCACAAGGCCATTTTAAGTTAGTAGGTGAACAAGCTGATTCATGGTTAGGTGTGCCTTTTAAAGTTAATGAGCGTATGAGTGGCGTTATTGTTGTACAAAGTTATGACGAACAACATTACTACAATGAGCATGATAGCTCGTTGCTAACCTATGTAAGTCGTCAAATAAGCATGGTTATAGATAGGCATTTAGCCCGCCAAGAGCTGGAGCACAAAGCGCTGCACGATGAGCTAACTGGGCTGGCAAACCGTTCGCTACTGATTGAAAGAATGAAG
Organism: Pseudoalteromonas sp. US3C1013; assembly: GCF_048401115.1. Lineage (GTDB taxonomy): Bacteria > Pseudomonadota > Gammaproteobacteria > Enterobacterales > Alteromonadaceae > Pseudoalteromonas > Pseudoalteromonas undina. Next base: position 1,853,886 of record NZ_CP183075.1, read on the forward strand.
CATGCGATTTTACGCCTAAATCGCGCTCAAAAAGGCACTTTTCATGCCCTGCTTTACCTTGATTTTGATCGCTTTAAGAGTATTAATGATTCGTTAGGTCACGAAGTAGGTGATCACTTTTTAATTGCTATATGTAAACTCATTACTCAAACGGTACGCAATACCGATACCTTTTCTCGCTTAGGTGGCGATGAGTTTGCTATTTTTATGGAAAACCTCAGTCATCGTGACCAAGTAAACGATGCCCTTACTCGCATTAAATCGGCACTATCTGAACCAGTTAATATTGATGGCCATTTACTGCAGCCCTCCACCAGTATTGGCGTTGCATTTAGTGACAGCGTAGACGATGAAGCATTTGTATTATTGCAACAATCAGATGCGGCTATGTATGAGGCAAAATCATCAGGGCGTGGCCAAGTTAAATTTTTTAATAACGTGATGCGCAATAAGCTAAAAACGCATGCAGATCTTGAAAACGATTTACAGCACGGTATTGAGCATAATGAATTTGAACTGTATTTTCAGCCTATCTTTACTATTAACAGTGGCGAGGTTATAGGATTTGAAGCTCTCGTACGTTGGCATCACCCAAAAAAAGGGTTTATATCACCGAACGACTTTATTCCAATTGCTGAAAAGACCGGGCAAATTATTAACTTAGATTTGCATTTACTAGACCTCGCAGCGCAACATATTGCTTTGTGGCAACAACAAGGGCATCGCTTTTTACGTGTCACGGTTAATGTATCGTCTCGACACTTTGCCAGTTTAGAATTTGTAGAGCAGCTCCATAGTATTTATAAAAAACACCACCTACCACTGGGCTCATTGTGTCTTGAGATAACTGAATCGGGACTGATCGAAAATTTAGAATTAGCGACGCAAATTATACAAGGGTTATCACCTTTAAAAGTGTTGCTTTGTCTTGATGATTTTGGCACAGGCTACTCTGCTCTAGGCTACTTGCACCAACTGCCAATTCATGTAATGAAAATTGATAAAAGCTTTATTGATAACTTAAAAATCACTGCTAACCCGTTAATAGATGCTATCTTAACCTTGGCTATTTCTTTAGATCTTATTGTTATTGCAGAAGGAATAGAAACCGCTGAGCAACTTACTATTTTACAAAAAACCCAATGTGATTATGGGCAAGGCTTTTTAAAATCAAAACCTGTTACAGCAACAGAGGCCATAGCATTAATACACAGCCCTCTTTAATGGCTAGGCACAGCTGGAATTTTTTACAACCAAGTATTTAGGATTAAACTGACCACTGTGCTTACTCGCTTTAATACTCTTAATAATTTAACCTAATTTGTAAGAGCATACCAATTAAACCTTAATGCTAAATGCTAACCTCAACAACATGTTTTACAACAACACATTAATCGCTAAACATGCATAACTTACTCCATAACCAAATTCACACTGCTTTATTTTAATTTCAGCTTAACTATTTAAACCCGTTTTAACATGAGCTAAATTCAACAATAAACAAATAACAAAACAATATTTGACTATGGAAAGTTAATAAATTTAATGTTTGCAGTAAAAAACACACCAAACCTCACTTTTATAGCCATCTAGACGTTGAAACGATTTTTATATAAGCGTAGTATGTAGTTAATCTAAGCAATACTCACCATACCCATGAGATTTATTAAAGATGATTGACATTAAACACCTAAAAACTATAGCGACCCTTAAAGAAACGGGATCGTTAGTTAATACAGCCCGCGAGCTATTTTTAACTCAGTCAGCTTTATCACATCAGATCAAAGATTTAGAAAATAAATTAGATTGCCAGTTGTTCGAACGAAAAACTCAACCCGTCCGATTTACACCTCAAGGTATGTTATTACTTGAATTAGCACACGAAATATTACCTAAGTTAGAAGCAACTAAATGCCGATTAAAAGAAAGTTTAAATCAGCCAATCTCACAACTGCGTCTAAGTGTTGAATGTCATGCCTGTTTTCATTGGTTATTACCTACTATTAAAGAGTTTAATAATTTTTGGCCTGACATAAAAATTGATTACGAACGTGGTTTTAGTTACGACGCCATCCCAGACTTATTAAACGATGAATTAGACCTAGTGCTTACTTCAGATGTGCGTGAACCCGACAAACTAGAATACGCCCACCTATTTGACTTTAAACTTAAGCTAATAGTGGCACCGGATCATGACTTAGCTAAAAAAGCCTACGTAACTGCGCTTGATTTAAAAAACGAAACTATTATTTCTTACCCGATTCCCCGTGAGCGCCAAGATATATTTAAGCATTTTATTCAAAATGCGCGTTTTGATGGCACGCTTAAAACAGTTGATCAGGGCTTACTTATATTTCAATTAGTCAGTGCAGGTATGGGTGTAGCCGCCCTACCTGATTGGCTCGTTACTCCGTATGAAAGCCAAGGGCTAATTAAGTCAATTCCACTGGGCGCGCTTGGTTTAACCCGTCCGATGTACTTAGCGATGAAAAAAGACATGAAAGACAATCCGGTTTACCGTCATTTTTTAAACACCTGTAAATTAAATAACGGTCGATAAATCTAAAACTTATGAGTAACATGTTAGTAAATATATTCAACCGTGTTACTCATTATGTTTGAACTTAAAAAAATATTGGGCGGTTTACTCATGCCGTTACCATTACTAGGTTTACTTAGCCTAATACTGCTTATTTTTGCACTCAAACAACGAAAGCTTGTTATTACCTTGTCTTTTTTAAGTCTTACAACCTTATTACTTGCCAGTACGCCCTGGGTTGCCAACTTATTGATTAAACATAATCAACCTACTTCATTGGCTTTTAGTATCAATGAGCACCCAAGCATAGATAAAATTGTGGTACTTGGCTGCGACATAAACCCTAACCCAGCCCTTAGTGCTAACAGCCAGCTAGGAAATTGTGCATTAACACGTTTAGTGGAAGGTATTAGGCTCGCTAATATATATCCTCAAGCTCAGTTAATTGTATCGGGTGGGGGTTATGAAAAAGTCACCAACAGCGCACTTATGTATAAAACGGCAATTAGCTTGGGTATGAATAAAAGTCGCATTGTACAAAATCCAAACGCAATGGACACAGCGCAAGAAGCCGCATTTTTAGCCTCAAAACTAGTTGATTATAATACCGCTTTAGTTACTTCTGTAAGCCATATGCCCAGAGCAATAAATTTATTTAATGCTCAAGGCATCACTGTGATCCCCGCAGCAACTGACTACCACAACTTTGCAGCGTACCCTTGGTATAAGCAACTCATACCCAACGCAAAAGCATTACTAGTAGTGACTCAATTTGCCCATGAAGTACTTGGCGATACATGGATAAAAATACGTCGCACAATAAATCCTGAAGCTCTTTGATTTTTTATTGTTGATGGGTTTTAACCTCAGCGGAAACTCTCTATAACATATTAAAGTAATAAATTATTTTAAACTTTAGATTTTAAAGAACCTACTCAAAATAAGTTATGAGTAGGTTACTTAGACTGTATTGTATTTACGGCAAGGCCTTAGACTGGGTTGTCTATATCAATAAATGTTACATCAAAGCCATATTTATCAGCAAGGTATTCACCCAGCGCTTTAATACCGTATCGCTCAGTGGCATGGTGGCCAGCAGCAAAAAAGTCGATATTTTGCTCGCGAGAGCTATGTATTGTTTGTTCTGACGCTTCACCGGTTAAGTAAGCATCTAGCCCCTGCTCAGCTGCTAAATCTATATAGCCTTGCCCGCCACCAGTGCACAGGGCAATAGTTTCAATTTTATCATTACGCACTAAACTTGTCAGAGGCTCGCGATTAAGCACTTGGTTTATTTTTTTAGCAAATTCGCACCCCGTTAGCGGCGTTTTTAACCGCCCTTTCATCGCGACACTGTTATTGACTGGCTCTAAACCTGCTTCAATCTCAATATCGAGTAATTGCGCTAGCTGAGCGTTGTTGCCGATTTCAGGGTGAATATCTAATGGCAAATGATAAGCAAATAAATTGATGTCGTTAGCTAAAAGTGCAGCCACACGACGTTTTTTCATGCCAATGATAGGTTGTGACTCGCCTTTCCAAAAATAGCCATGGTGTACCAAAATGGCATCGGCATTTTTTTCAATCGCGGCATCAATAAGTGCTTGGCTTGCCGTTACACCCGTTACTATGGTGCGTATCTCATCTTTACCTTCTACCTGAAGTCCGTTTGGACAAAAATCGTTAATGGTTTCTGGCTTTAACAGGGTATTTAATAGTTGATTAAATTCTCTACGTTGCATACTACTTACCTTACTTTGCACTGAATTTTGTACAAATTTTGGCGGTTATGCGCTAAAAATGAAAGGAAAATCGCAAAAAATTGAAAAACAGTTCTAAAATAGGTATAAATACCTCTTCTTTATCTGTGTAAACAACGTATAGGGTCTCTGATGAGCAAACTAGACAAAACAGAAGTGTTATCTGCCTTTGAAGCTGCATATGAAGCTGCCAATGGTAAAAAACCTGAAATAACAACTAAACCTGGCTGGTACAGCGTTGATGGCGGCAAGAATATGCGCCTAGCTGATGTAGCAGAGCTGACTAAAGAATTAAGCTCTGGAAAGTCTACAAAAAAAGCTGCAGTAAAAGCACCCGCTAAAAAAACTAAAAAAGCTGCTCCTGTAAAAGCACAGAAAAAAGCGCCTTTCACCGTGATCACTGAGAACGAAGAAGGTTACACAGCAGAAGAGCTTTGGATAGTAGAGCTTGCTCGTAAAGATCACGACTGCCGCCTACCGCGCGGTGTAGTGTAATTCACTGAGTGCTCAGTATAAAAGAAACCGCGTCAAGCGGTTTTTTTATGTTTAGTTTCTATCAATAGCTGCAAAAACCACGTCGCGACAAAACCACACACCATAATAAACACCGTCCCGGCAAGTACTGGCATTATTAAAAAATCCCAACTTTGGCTAGACTCAATAATTAAGATAGGGTTTGCACCGGCAGCAGGGTGAATGGTTTTAGTGATCATCATCAAAGTTATAGCAATACCCACAGCCAGCCCAATCATGATCGCACTATCAGCACTATAATAGCTAAAAACAACCCCAATCATTGCGGTCAGCATATGCCCCCCTATTACGTTTTTTGGCTTAGCTAATGGGCTCTGTGGTACGCCAAAAACAAGCACAGCTGTTGCGCCGAATGGCGCCATTAACCAAATACCGTAATCACCCATATAATTTAGCCACGCCAAAAAACCCAAAACAAAAGTAGAAAAAACACCTGCGATTAATGCCGACTTTATTTGCTCACTATGCATATTACCTCCTCAAAAGTAGACCGACTTGTCTACACCTACAATATAGACAAGTCGGTCTACCTATGTCAAGCTGTGTTTTTACTGCTCAAATTTGGAATATCATGGATAAACAACAACAAATAATCAGTACGGCACTAAGCCTTTTTTATAAAAAGGGTATACACGCTGTTGGTATTAATGAAATTTTAGCTGTATCCGGCATTGCAAAAAAAACCTTATACAAGCACTTTGAAAGCAAAGATGCGCTTATTTGTGCTTGTTTAGTCGCACGCAACATGTGCTTTAACGCTTGGCTAAAAAAAATATGTCTACAACCAAGTGCTATATTAGTCGCGCAAGCAATTTTTTTCGGACTGAAAAAGTGGATTAATAATGAGGTTTCAGAGTTAGGTAACTTTAATGGCTGTTTTTTTATTAATACTGCAGCTGAATACCCTATAGAGAATGACCCTATTGCCAAACTTTGCAAACAGCATAAGCAAACGAACTTTGAGATTATACTATCAGCTCTTTTAGAAACCCCTGAATTTGCTCATAATAGAGAAAAAGCAATTGAAGCCGCACACCATTTGGTCATTTTAAAAGAAGGATTTATAACTAGAGCGAGAGTGATGCATGATGTATCAGTAGCTCCACCTAGTGATAATATTTTAAAAGCGATAGTAGCAGTTGGTTAAATAGGTAAACACAATATAAAAAAAGCGGCTAAATAGCCGCTTATTAACTAAAAAACGCCTGCCTTATTCAAAAAATAATGGGGCACGTTGTTTTTTACCAACTTCGTTCATCGTTGCTGCGTCGAACAAGCGGCCGTTGATCATGGTGTAATCAATTTTGTCTGAATCGCGGATGTTTTTCAGTGGGTCGCCATCTATAACCATTAAATCTGCCAGTTTACCAACTTCTAATGAGCCTACGTTTTTATCTAAACCTAGGTATTTAGCAGGATCGAGCGTTGATGCTCGAATAGCCTCAAGCGGCGTCATACCACCTTGAGTAAACATCCACATTTCCCAGTGCGCACCTAAACCTTCACGCTGACCATGTGCACCTAAATTAACCAGTACACCTAAATCTTGTAGTTCAGCTGCCACACGTGCATTGTTAAAGTGGTTATAGTGATGATCGGGCGCTTTAACACGACGCATTGAACGTGGTAATAATTGATTTTTTGGCACAAACTTGCTCAATCGAGGATGATTCCAAACATCAGTTTTATCGTACCAGTAGTTTTCACCCCAAATACCGCCATAGGCAACCACCAATGTAGGCGTATAACCTACATCACTTTGTGACCACAACTGCTTAATATCATCATAAATATGTTCAACCGGAATGGAATGCTCAATCCCTGTATGCCCATCAACCACCATACTCAAGTTATGTTGTAATAATGAGCCCCCTTCTGGCACTACCATCATTTCAAGTTCACGACCAGCCTCAATCACTTGCTGACGCTGCTCTCTGCGAGGTTGGTTATAAGATTTAACACTAAACGCCCCTACTTTTTTCAAACGCTCTAAATGAAATTTAGCATCATCTAATGAATCAATATGCGAAGTATAACCAGGCATATTCGCTCCATATAAAATGGTACCGGTAGAGAAAATACGCGGGCCGACAATCATACCGGCTTTTTGCATTTCACTGGCAGTGAATATTTCAGTGGTGTCGTTTGATGGATCGTGGATGGTGGTAACACCTAGCGCAAGGCCTGCAAAGTTTTTCCAGTTTTGTTGTGGGATAATTTCATCGCTTGCTTGTGAGCCATGCGCATGTGCATCAACCATACCAGGCATAATTGTTTTACCTGTTACATCAACAACCTTAGCACCTTTTGGAACGCTAATATCTGCAGCAGAGCCAATGGCTTTGATATGCTTACCATCGGTAACAATAACGCCATTTTTAATGACTTTTTCGCCGTCCATAGTAATAATTTTTGCGCCAGTTAAGGCAATCATACCTTCTGGTTCAGCCATTTTTTTACTAAAACCAATGTTAGTCCCGCTTTTGACTTTAACGTCTTGGTCATCGGCTTTATTAATAGCAAACATTCCCTCTAAACTGGCATGGTATAGCTCAGGGCCAAGTGTCCAATAGAGTTTATTGCTGTTGGCACTCCAGCTAATATTTTCACCAGCACGAACAGATAATTGCTCAATTGGAAATTGGCTGTCTTTAGGCCCAATATTAATGGTTTTACCACGCTCAACAAACGGTGTTACAAACACTTTAAAGCGCTCTGCAAATGCTAAATACTCACCATCAGGCGATACCCTAAATTCAGTGGCATGCTCTGATTCATAGAGTTTGCGCACTTTTTTACTTTCAAGCTCAACCACACTTAACGTTGGTTTAGGCCATGGACTCATAACATAAACACGATCGTTGGCACTACCAAACTGCGGTTGGTAACCACTTTTAGAAATTAGTTCACTCTTACCACCTTTAGTGCTAACACTGTAAATACCAGGGTGTAATGACCATTTAGGATTTAAAATGCTGCCGCCGCTGGCTTTACGATAAACTACAGTTTTGCCATCAGGGCTAAAGGTAGGCTCTACATATTTACCCGGTTCATCGGTAATCGTATCGCCGCGACCACTTCGTGCAGAGACAACGCGCACTGTGCCTTGTTCGTTATCGTCCCACGTGGTGTAGACAATTTTTTTACCATCACGCGAGTACTGTGGAAATAACTCATAATGATCGGTTTGCTTGGTTAAACGTTTGATTTTTCCTGAGTCTAAATCGCGTTTATAAATATGACCCAGTGCTTCAAACAATGCCGTTTCGCCATCTGGGCTAATTTGTACATTTCGCAGCATTTTTACATCAAATTCTTCAGTATCGATATTTTGAGTAAAGCGCACCGCTTTTTGAATTTTTTTCGTGGTGTCTATTTTGAATGCAATATCGCTGACAGATTTATCATCGACATTGAGTTTATGAATGGTGCCACCAGCCCAAAATACTAACTCTTCATTATCTGGTGTCCACGCAATTGTTGGGTATACCCCATGAATAGCCCATGTTTCTTGCATATCGCGCTCTAGCTTGTCATATAGCTTGGTATGCTCACCGCTGGTTAAATCGTATAAGTACAAGCTAGTTTGAAAGTCATCACGCTTTACATAGGCAAGTTTTTTACCATCAGGTGACGGAGTTGGTCTGATTGCCCCACCCATACCACTAATAATCGTTTCTATTTCACCGGTTTCACGATCATAGCGCTTAATTTTATAAATACCCGCAACCGAATCTTTTGAGTAATGAAAGGTTTTACCTGGGGTGGCATCATGAGAAAAATAAACATAACGGCCATCAGGTGAAAACATCGGCTCACCTAAATCTTTTTGATCGTTTTCACGTTTAGTCAGTTGTACCCCTTTACCACCCGCTTTGTGATAAAGCCAAACTTCACCCGCGCCCAAAGATCGACTGGCGGTAAAGTGCTTACGTGCAACTAAATAATCGCCATCAGGGCTCCATGCCGGGCTATTAAGTAAACGAAACGTTTCGTCCGTTACTGCAGTTTGATTCTCGCCATTAACGTCCATAACCCAAATATTATCACCGCCCCCCTGATCTGAGGTAAATGCGATATGTTTACCATCTGGGCTAAAACGCGGCTGCATTTGCCATGCGATATCTGAGGTTATTTGAGTGGCTTTACCACCACTCATTGGCATAGTGTAAATATCGCCCAGTAAGTCAAATACTAAGGTTTCTCCATCAGGGCTTATATCTACATTCATCCATGTGCCTTGCTCTACACTAATAGAAGCATCTACAAATTGCCCTTTTGGTGAATCAACTTGCCATTTTTTTTCATCTGTTTGCTCTGCGTGTACTTGACCCAATGCCAATGAAACTGATAACGCAAGCGCTGTTTGCAGCATTTTCTTCATGCTTATCTCACTTATTATTGTTGCTGTGTGTTGCTCTATTACATGATTGCAACAAAAACGCTAGCAAGTTACCAGCGTAATAGGATGAAGTGCATAAAATTAATGCCAAACAATAGGATCAAATTGATAAAAATCTACCAGCAAACGGTAAATTTCAGGGTCATCGCGGCGTAAATCTGCGGGTTTTTCTAAGAACGTTTCGGTGATCACCGCAAAAAATTCTGCCTCATTTGTGGCTCCGTAGCTATGAATAACATGCGGCATGTTATAAGCAACGTGTGTTTTTAACTGCGAAAACGCTCGGCTAAATACCTTGCCCCATTGTTGATACTGAGTCTGTGATGTAAGTAATGGCGTGCCGGTGGTTTTACCGGTCTCTTGATCAAGTTGATGCGCAAACTCATGAAACACTAAATTATGCCCGTCACTGGGTAAGCGGTTACCCTCAAGCACATCATGCCAGCTCAGCACCAGTGTGCCTCCAGGCCATGACTCACCTTGCCTTACGGTATTATGAAAACTAACAAGTCCTGCGTTATCGCGACTTGATTGAGGCGCATAATAGGCGCTGGGATAGAGTAAAATTTCCTTCACGTTTTTATACAAAGGCCAAGGTTTATTTAGTACCAGCAGGCAAGCATCGGCGGCAATAATGAGTTTCATTGCTTCAGTTAGTTGCAACCCATCACAGCCAACAAAGCGCTTTTCATTTAAAAACCACACAATATGAGATGCTAACTTGGCTCGATCTGCATCAGTCATTTTGTTATAAATTGGCATAGCCCGCAGCAACAGCGCATGCTGTTGTGGGCTTAATGATAAATGACTGTATTTACGGCGCCACAGAGTATTTTGAATATCAGGCCAACGCCAAAAAATAACGACAAACGCAAAAAGTAAGAAAATCAATAATCCGTTTACCATTTAATAGCCCTATAATTATCTATACAGTATTAATTGGTCCATAAAACTAGAATTCAATTATTTAACACTAAATAAAAAGCCACACATCTGTTAGAGCGTGGCCTTTTCTTTAACAAGTGAACTGTTTGTTTATTTATATCATTCTAGCGATACAAAGGCTGCCATGCACATGTACGATAGCCATATCGTTCAAAATAGAAACGATTACAGTTGGTGTCATAATTACTTGAGCCAACATCAATCCGATGCTCACTTATATATTTATTATGCAGAGAAACCTGTTGTCCATTATACAATAAAGTAAAATGAACATGAGGACCTGATGATTGGCCGCCCTCACACAATGCTTGATTATAATTATTTGCATAGCGACCTAACCATGCACCAGGTTGAACATAATCACCACTGCTATATTGAAGGTTTGACATGTGGTAGTAGTTGGTTGAATAGCCACTGGCGTGTGTTACTCGAATATTGCAGGAAGAAAAGCGAGTTACCGTTCCGCCATGCGCAGCTTGAACAAAAGGAGTATTAGCGCCCCAGCCACCAGAGCCATTGTTAAAATCAAGTGATGAGTATGGGTAGCCAGAACCTGTATTTGAGTGAGCGCCACCACTGTACCAATAGCCAGACGGCCACGGTAAGTTCATTTCAAAACTAGCGGCTAAAAGTTGTTTTTCATTATTTTGATCTACACTATTCAATGAACGTTGCAATTGACTAGTGTTACTAGGAAATACACGGTCAAACGTAGCTAAAAACTCTGTCAAAGTCTGTTGATTATTTTTAGAGTTTGATGCCAGTCTATCGCTATCTGCAAACAGACTTACTAGAGCCGCAGTTGCAGCTGTGCTACTCGTAGTTTGGGTTGCCTGATTTCGTTTTTTTAACTTATCTTGTGACTCTTGCCACTGCTTATATGCATAAAAGCGTTGACTTAATTTCATCACTACGTCTTTTACTTGCGCATCAAAACCACGCTTGTCTGTTATACCAGCTAAAGGGTTCTCAATATCAGCATTTGGGTTTGAAAGTAAGCCACTTTGTTGCTCTATCAGCGCTAAAATTACTTTTGGATTAATGCTGGTATAACCTGCCCAGTGTAAAATGAGCTCTTTTTTATCTTCAATTGCTGACGCATGTAAAGAAAAAAAGTTATCCCAATCTTCGTTTAATAATGAGTCATTAAACACAAATTGCGTATCATCAATAGTCAGTAAAGAGTTAAGCTTGAGTGATGCTAAAGCCTGTTTAGTAAACAAAAAGTCATCATGCTTATCGCCTTCTGCTAATACCACGGGTGAGGCCCCTAGAAGACTTGCGAATGTAATATTAATTATCTTGTTTTTCATCTTATATTCCTTAAGTAAAAAGCAAAAAAACCCCTAATGGGTACACAAGGTATAGCACCCAAATTAAAATAAAGTTAATTAATATTACTTATGCTTACATATAATTACTTAATGAATTAACTTAACCTACACAAATAATAAAGAAGTTGAAATTCTCTATATGATAAAAGCTGTCGGAAAAACGATTTAACGCATTAAAGCAGCTCTTTTTAGGAAGCTATGCACTCAACCCTATTTCGGCCATTGTTTTTTGCCTTGTATAAAGCTTGATCAGCACGAGATAATAACCGATCATAATCATCGACATTATCTGAGTCAGAAACACCAAAGCTCACGGTTACGCTAAGCCCTTGGGCAATAGACGAAAAGTCTTTATTTTCAATTTCTTTGCATAATTGTTCACATAATTGCTGTGCTTGCACAGTATTCATGTCAGGAAATACAAATGTAAATTCTTCACCGCCCCAACGAGCCACTTCTTGCTCGCCTTCACAATGCGCTTTAAGAATATTGGCGACTTCACATATAACCTGATCACCAATCAAATGAGACCAACCATCATTAATGCGTTTAAAGTGGTCAATATCCATAATGGCAATCGCAAGCGGAGTATTACGCGCTTTAAAATCTGTAAAGTTGTCGGCCAGCCAACCATCAAATGCCCGGCGATTCGGTAAGTCGGTGAGCTGATCATGGGTAGCTTGATAAGCAAAGGCACTTGCTTGCTCTTGCAGTGCTTGGGTTTGCTTCACCACTCGGCTAGTTAGCTCTTTTTCTACCTGCTTATAGCGATACAAGCGATAACGATATGCACTATATATGACAACCACAAAAATAAAAAACACCACTAGCTTAAAGCTGGTTTTTTGCCAAAAATGCGATTGAATTTCAAAATGAATCACTTTGTCATTTTGCTGCCAATCGGTATTAGGATAGGCAGAACGCACTGCAAATGAATATTTCCCCGCGGGTAAATTAGTATATTCAGCTGTTGCAATATGAAAACGATCAACCCATTCATCGTTAAAGCCTTTCATTTTTGTTTGAAAGTTTAATCGCTGCGGCATGATAAAACTTAAGCCTGCATAATGGAACGACAGCCGTGTAACTCCAGGTGGCAAAACAAGTGTGTCACCATCAACAGGCAATAACATGGGTTTACCATCTACAGAGAAACTTTCTACAATAGTTGGTAACGGTATCTCGGTGGCTTCTTTTAATCGCGCGGGTTTAACCGTACTCACCCCTTTTGCGGTGGCAAACCAAATAGTACCATCTGAATGCGCTGTAGCCGAAGGCGTTGACCCTCCATTGGCTTGCGCACTGAGCATGCCATCGCCCTCATCGTATAATTGAAAAGCTAGCGTCTGACTACCTTTTGTAGCTGAGTCTAGTAGCTGATTAACCTGCTTATAATTAACTTCAATAATGCCACGGTTACTTGATAGCCAAAGTGAATCTTTAAAGGGCACAATTTGAAAAAGCTTATCAACCGGTAATCCTAACTCCCTCCCTAAAATAGTCATATGGCCATTTGAATGTTGATAACGCAATAAACCTCTATCGGTCGCCATCCAGGTATATTTATCGTCAATATAAAAGCCAAACGCATATTTAGCCGAAAACGCTTTAGGGAACTGAATTGGTTTAAATTTATCCGTTTGGGTATTGTAAACTACTACGCCATTGCCAGTGCCTATCCAAATATTTGCCCTCTTATCTTCACTCAAAGCTAGAATAAAGCCACTCGGTAACTCTTTCTCATTAGTAAATTGGTCTAAGCTGCCGTCGGTATTAACTCGCGTTAACCCCATGGCTGAACCTATCCATAAACGATTTTTTGAATCAAAAAGTAACGAGCGTACTTCATTACTACCAAGGCCATTATCACGATTTAAGTAAGGTACAAGCTCGTTATTCACCACCTTTAACACACCTGAAGTATAAGTACCGACCCAAACATCACCTTGGCTTTGTTCAAGTAAGCTCAATACTGAATAAGGAGAGCCTTGTTTAGTCCCTTTAATTTGGGTAATTTTATTATTTTGCAGCCGATCTAAGCCTGTACTCCCGCCTATCCATAAACTGCCATCAGAATGTGAAAGTACCGTGCGTACGTAGTCGCTAGATAAGCCTCGCTTTTTTCCCCACGATGAAAACGGGGCTTCTCTTAATCTAAATACACCCGCGTTGGTACCTACCCAAATACTGTTTTCTCTGTCTTGCAATAATGACAATATGCGGTTTGCAGGTAAGCCATTTTTAGCATCTAATTGTTCTATGCCATCAACACTAAGCCTAAATACCCCTTTATTAATAGTGCCAAACCATAAATCACCATGGTTATCTTCTAATAAACTAGAAATCGACTCAGCACTAAGCTGTGGATGGGGTGACTCGAACACATTGCCATTTAATACTCGCGCACCTCTTTCACTACCAATAACAAGGCGTCCTTCACGGGTAATCAATAGAGTATATACAGGTGCATCTGGCAAACCATGATGTGGAGTCATCAATGTAGCCGTGTAGTTAACTATTTTATACAGCCCATCACTGGTTGCAGCCCATATAGTGCCCTGCTTATCTTCAATTATTCTATAAGCACTGACGTTTTGTATTATTGGGATATCTTGAGTGCTTTTGGCAGGTCGATAAAACACACCATCATTTTCAAGTGCCAACCACAAATCCTCGTTTTTACTCTTAAATACGTGATTAACCATTGCTTGGGCATTAGGTTGAGTGTCCCATTGTCGGTGCTGATATAAACTAATACCGCCGCGCGCTCCGGCTATGAGTAAGCCGCCATCGGATGTGGGGGTAAGCGCACGTACGCCTGAGTCAGGCAAATCGGTAATTTCTGAGCGGGTAAATAGTTTAAATTCTTGACCGTTAAAGCGGGCAAGCCCTTCCCAAGTACCTACCCATAAATAGCCATCTTGTGTTTGTGCAAGGCTATTAATGCTATTGTGAGGAAGGCCCGAACGGGTATTCCACGTTTCAAAAAAATAATCGCGCAACGGCAGCCGAGTCTGTTGCTGAGCATTAACAGTAAAAATCACCAACAAGAAACATAAAATCACCAAGCGATTCATCAGACACTGCCTTTATAATTATTAGTTTTTATATTTGAGTAAATTCAAGGTGAAAATTTAATTAGAAAACATCACCAACAAATAATAACATAAGATTTACAACTTTTTCATTAAGTATTATCACTCAAACTATCAAATGTATGTTGCAATCGTTGGATGAACTTAGCCACATGTAGTCCATCTAATAACGCATGATGGACATCAATTGATAGTGGCATTTCGCCTGTATCGGGGTTGTATTGACCAAACACAAATTTAGGGATGCCACAGCTTTGGCCCTGGGTAAACGCATGCGAAAAGCTGCTAAAGTTTAACCAAGGTAAAACAGAAACGTGAATTAAATCAGCTTGTCCTTCAGTTGCTGCAAAGGCATCAGAAAACAGCGGGTTTAACCTTGCTTCATGACTAATCGCTTTTGCTTTATTAGCAAACTCATTTAACGAGTTTTGCTGTTTAAAATAACTAAAGCGAAACGAGTCATCATCGGCAAGCTCAACAACACTCGCGCGCATGGTGTTTAAATAATAAGGTTTTTGATTAACAATACGCAGCATCATCGGCTCATACTCATGACATGCTTTTAATAAGCAATAAACATAACCATGAAAAAAAGCACGATTAGTTTGCTTACACACGGTATATAGCTTTTTAGCATTGAGTCTTACACACACATTAAAATAAGGCTGAGTGAAGTTTTGAAACAATTCAAAATGTTGTTTGCGCGGCCACTGATCAAAATCAATAGCCCGAAGAGATAAATCGGCAGAGGACATAAATTATACACAGAGCAAAAGTAAAATTTTACCTCGCTTTGCCTATATTCGCATTAACTAAAATGATGCTTTGGGTGTAGTTATACCAAAGTCTTATATAGGCATAAAAAAAGGAGCGATATTCGCTCCTTAGTTGAACTAAATAAAAACTTAAAGTCCGTTTTCAATAATTTCTTGAGCAAGCTCATCAGCAATTAAATGCGTTGATTTTTGTTCTTTTTCACTACGGGTAAAGATTTCGCTTAATGTATCGAAAATTTTCTCTACGTGTTTATTAGACGCCTCTTTACTGTAACCTTCAGGCGCTGTTTCGTAATACACGTTAATAATACCGCCTGCATTTATTACATAATCTGGTGCGTATAAAATACCTTTTTCACGTATAATTTCACCATGGCGTGATTCTGCAAGCTGATTATTTGCACATCCTGCTATTATAGTTGCTTTTAAACGAGGGATCGTTGTGTCATTAATAGTGGCACCTAACGCACAAGGCGCATACACATCAACATCTAAGTCGTATATTTCATCAATACCAACCGCTGTTGCACCAAAATCGTTGACTACACGCTCTACCGCTGCTTGGTTAATATCAGTAACAAATAATTCTGCACCAGCTTCAGCCAAGTGCTTACATAATCCATAAGCCACCGCACCTAAACCTTGCACAGCTACTTTAATGCCTGAAAAATCTTGAATGCCGCGCTGATGATGAAGCGCTGCTTTCATACCTAAAAACGTGCCGTAAGCTGTAAATGGCGATGGGTTACCACTTTTGCCTTCAAGGCCTAGCACGTAATTTGTTTCTTTGTTCATTAACGCCACATCATCACACGTGATATTTACGTCTTCTGCTGAGTAGTAACTGCCATTTAAACGCTCTAATTGACGACCAAATGCACGAAACAACTGTTCAGACTTGATCTCTTTTGCATTGCCAATAATAACTGACTTACCACCACCAAATGGCAAGCGTGCCACAGCATTTTTATAGGTCATCCCTTTTGATAAGCGCAATACGTCGTAAACTGCATCCTCATCGTTGGCATAATCCCACATTCTACAACCACCTACAGCTGGGCCTAAATTTGTGTTATGTACCGCAATAATAGCCTTTAAACCAGACGCTTTGTCTGAACAAAAAACCACTTGTTCATGGTTATCAAATTCAACTTGATTAAATACAACCACTTTAAATACTCCGAAAATAATGGGCCCTTTTGGGCAAGCACGCTACAAATTGACGAGACTTTATCACTTCAGTTGATGGTTCGCCACACTATGAGTAGATAAACCAAATAAACCGCACTCAATAGAAAAATAAAACGGTTTATCGCGATAAATAAGCATAAAAAATTTAATAATAACTATATTATTAAGTATAAAAGCTAAAAACGTCATCGCGATTAAAGTTTACGCTTACGTGAACGTCACTTTGAATTTATATGTAAACTTAATAGTACATCTTGAAAAAGAACACTACATCATAAAATACAATGGGTTATATAATATCTGTCTGCGCAGTATAAACTGGTCTGAGGTGTTTAAGTATCTGCAAATTTTAAAAATAAAAAAACGAGCACGGGGTGCTCGCTTTTATGATTGCTGTTTATACAGAAAACTTACTTCATTTTACTGTCTAGTTCTTCAATTTTTGCTTTCCAAATTGCAGGACCTTGGGTGTGAGCATTTTCACCTTCGCTGTCAACGGCTACCGTTACTGGCATATCTTCTACTTCAAATTCGTAGATAGCTTCCATACCTAAATCTTCAAAGGCAACAACACGTGCTTTTTTAATTGCTTTAGATACTAGATAAGCCGCACCGCCTACAGCCATTAAATACACTGACTGATGCTTTTTAATAGACTCAACCGTTGCAGGGCCACGTTCAGCTTTACCAATCATTCCCACGATGCCTGTTTTTTCTAACATCATGTCAGTAAATTTGTCCATACGAGTAGCCGTTGTCGGGCCTGCAGGACCTACTGCTTCATCGCCTACTGCATCCACAGGACCAACGTAGTAAATAAACTTGTTATCAAAATCAACACCTTCAGGTAAACCTTCCCCTGAGTTGATCATATCTTGCAGACGCTTATGAGCAGCATCTCGACCCGTTAAAATAGTACCTGAGAGTAAAACGGTTTCACCCATTTTCCATTCTTTAGTGTCTTCTTTAGTCAGGGTATCTAAATTAACACGGCGTGTGCCCTCACCGACTTCGAAAGTCACTTCTGGCCAGTCTTCTAATTTAGGTGCTTTTAAATTCGCAGGGCCTGAACCATCAAGCGTAAAGTGAACGTGGCGCGTAGCAGCACAATTTGGGATCATAACCACTGGCTTTGAAGCCGCGTGAGTTGGCGCCGTTTTAATTTTAATATCAACAACCGTGGTTAAACCGCCAAGACCTTGCGCACCAATACCTAATTTATTCGCACGTTCAAAAATTTCTAAACGCAGCTTTTCTTCTGTTGTTTCTGCGCCGCGCTCAATGAGTTCATGAATATCAACCGGATCCATTAATGATTCTTTCGCCATTACCGCTGCTTTTTCTGCAGTGCCACCAATACCTATGCCTAGCATACCTGGTGGACACCAACCCGCCCCCATTGTTGGTAACGTTTTTTCTACCCACTCGGCCACATCGTCAGATGGGTTTAACATCACCATTTTACTTTTGTTCTCTGAGCCACCACCCTTAGCAGCCACCATCACTTCAACTTTATCGCCTGCAACTAAGTCAATGTGTACCACTGATGGCGTATTATCTTTAGTATTTTTACGTGTTCCCGCAGGGTCGGCAACAATCGATGCACGCAATGGGTTATCTGGATTTAAGTACGCACGACGCGTCCCCTCATCAACCATTTGTTGTACTGTTAAGTCGGTTTTATCCCAATTAACATCCATACCTACTTTTACGAAACAGGTGATGATCCCAGTATCCTGGCACAGCGGACGCTTACCTTCTGCCGACATACGCGAGTTAATTAAGATTTGTGCAATCGCATCTTTAGCGGCTTTGCTTTGCTCTTTGTTATACGCTTTTTCTAGCGCTTGAACAAAATCAAGAGGGTGGTAAAACGAGATATATTGCAAAGCATCTTCAATGCTATCAATAAAGTCTTGCTGACGAATTGTACTCATAGTGGTTCCTTAAGTTGTTGTTACGCACGCTGCACGTAAGCGATATCAAACCCGTGACGGTGGTTCGAACTGTTTTCAACCACAGCGCTCACTAAACGCTGCCAAATAAATTTGACTTATGATACCCTCCCAGCCCGTTTCGAGCCAGTTCTTAAAGGGATAGTAAATGCTAAACAATAAAAAAAATTGTGTTGAATTAGCCATATCACAAAATTGTATAGAGGTATTTTCGCATTTTGCTCATTTGCCCTACGCCATTTTGCTAGATTCAGGTGATAGCGATCACATTAACAGTCGTTTTGACATAATTGCTATTGAGCCTCAAAGCACTCTGGAAGTTAAAAATAATCAAACCGTTTTTAATAACCAAGCGAGTGCTAAAAGCTGCTTTGAAATAATGAACGATGAATTAGCTAAGCTCGATACAACAAAAGCCGCCCACAATTTACCCTTTAACGGTGGCTTGCTTGGTTATTTTGGTTATGACTTAGGGCGTACCATAGAGCAACTACCAAGCAACGCTCTTAACGACATTGATTTACCGCAAATGGCCGTTGGACTTTACCTTGATGCACTGATTTACGATAAACAACTGCGTAAGTGGTTTTATATTTCGCAACCCAATGTAAATCGTCTCTCGCAGTATCAGCAGCATTTAGCGCAACCACCTAAACATGAAAGCTTTTCGCTTACATCACAGTGGCAGTCAAATATGAGTCAGAGGAGTTATAGCGAAAAGTTTGCCGCGATTGAAGAATACTTAAAAAGTGGTGATTGTTATCAAATTAACCTAGCGCAGCGTTTTAGCGCACATTACCAAGGGTCTCCTTGGGCGGCCTATGTTAAATTAACGCAGGCCAATAAAGCGCCTTTTTCTAGTTTTATAAATCATCCGCAAGGCGCTATTTTATCAATATCACCCGAGCGTTTTATTGCAGTGCACGACAACAAGGTAGAAACAAAACCTATTAAAGGCACGCTACCACGTAAAGCCAATGCTTTAGAAGATGCCAAACAAGCCACATTACTGGCAAACTCCAGTAAAGACCGCGCTGAAAATGTCATGATAGTAGACCTGCTACGAAATGATTTAGGTAAAGTCGCAAAACCGGGCTCTGTTGTTGTACCTTCTTTATTTGCTATTGAAAGCTTTCCGGCAGTACACCATTTGGTAAGTACAGTTACATCCATCCTTGATGAAGGAAAAACAGCAGTCGATCAACTTGAAGCTGCATTCCCTGGAGGGTCTATTACCGGGGCACCAAAAGTGCGCGCAATGGAAATAATAGAAGAGCTGGAGCCACACAGACGCAGTATTTATTGTGGCTCTATTGGCTATATTAGCGCCTGCGGTAATATGGATACCAGTATTACCATTCGAACTTTAGTTACTCATCATCAGCAAATACATTGTTGGGCTGGCGGTGGCATTGTTGCTGATTCAAAAGTCGAATTGGAATATCAAGAAACATACGATAAAGTAAATAAAATACTCCCTATATTAAATGAAGGTCGCTTTGAATAGTGAAACCATTTCGGCTCGTTTTCAATTAAACCGCAGTTTAGCCGTGGATCAGCTCAAAGATAATAAAAAAAAGCGCGCCAGTGCAGTGATGCTACCTTTGATTGATATAGATAACGAAGCACATGTTTTATTGTGTAAGCGGCCAACCTATTTACATCACCACCCTGGGGAGATTTGTTTACCGGGTGGTAAATTTGAAATTAATGATGTTAACCTGCGCACCACGGCACTGCGTGAATTACATGAGGAGCTAAACATTCCCCCGCATAATGTTCAAGTTTTAGGCCAGCTGCCCCAATACTCTACCCTTACTGGATTTACTATACGTCCTTTTGTGGGCTTAATTAAAAAAGAAACGGTATGGGAGAACGATCATAACGAAGTACAAGCCAGCTTTTTACTCTCTATAAAAGCACTGAACAACGAAGCTAATTGGCAACCAATCCCCTTTGAACGTAATGGAAAAGCCCTAACTTTAAATGGCTTTATCA
Organism: Pseudoalteromonas sp. US3C1013; assembly: GCF_048401115.1. Taxonomy (GTDB): domain Bacteria; phylum Pseudomonadota; class Gammaproteobacteria; order Enterobacterales; family Alteromonadaceae; genus Pseudoalteromonas; species Pseudoalteromonas undina. The sequence continues at coordinate 1,874,415 of NZ_CP183075.1, forward strand.
CTCCTCACGGGCTTTTGTGGGGTGCCACAGCCAGCATTATTAAAAACTTTACAAAACAACTCGCCATACCAGTTTAAATCTTTGCTAATAAGGGTTACACACCTGCATTTCCACGTTATTATAGTCGACCGTTCAAAGAACAGCTTAATGCTGAGAAAACTAAGTAGAGACACACATTATGATCAGTGCATTTGACATGTTTAGCATTGGTATTGGCCCCTCATCGTCACATACCGTCGGCCCAATGCGTGCATCACGCTTATTTGTTAATGACCTAGATGAGCAACAACTATTAGCAAATGTAACCGATGTAAAAGTAGAGCTTTACGGCTCACTGGGGCAAACAGGTGTTGGTCATGGTTCGGGAAAAGCAGTGATCCTTGGCCTAGCCGGTTATGACCCTGAAACCATTGATGCCGATTTAGTGGACGATATTTTAGCAAAAATAGAAAATGAGCAGGTTATTTATCTAAACCAAACTCATAAAGCTAAATTCCCTAAACAAGGCGCTATTGTTTTTCATCGTAGAAAAACACTCCCTAAACATTCCAACGCAATGGAAATTATTGCCTATAACAATGGCGAAAAAGTATATAGCAAAGTTTACTACTCTATTGGTGGCGGGTTTATTGTTACAGATGAAGAGTTTGAAAAAGAAAAACAAGCGGCCTTAGATATTCGCGAAGAAAACCCTGCCCCGTTCCCGTTTGGAACGGCTAAAGAATTACTCGAAATGTGTAAAGAGTCGGGTTACAGCGTATCAACGTTAATGATGAAAAACGAAAAAACCTTACGCAGTGAAGAAGCCATAAAAGATGAATTATTTAATATTTGGCAAGTAATGAAAGCCTGTATTGAACGTGGTATGCGTACCGAAGGTATTTTACCTGGTGGTTTGAAAGTAAAACGCCGTGCACCAAGCTTATATTTAAAGCTCAATGTAGAAGTGAGTAACGATCCACTTCGTGCTATGGATTGGGTTGATTTATTCGCATTAGCAGTGAATGAAGAAAATGCAGCAGGCGGTCGTGTGGTTACTGCACCAACAAATGGTGCAGCTGGTATCCTACCAGCCGTATTAATGTACTATCATACTTTTATCAAAGAAGTTGATCGCGACATTGCTACTCGGTATTTATTAACCGCGGCCGCTATTGGTATTTTATACAAAAAAAATGCCTCTATCTCAGGTGCTGAAGTGGGTTGCCAAGGTGAAGTTGGTGTTGCCTGTTCAATGGCTGCTGGTGCGCTGACTGAAATTGTTGGTGGTAACGTGGTACACGTAGAAAATGCCGCTGAAATTGGCATGGAACATAACTTAGGATTGACCTGCGATCCAGTGGGCGGCTTAGTGCAGGTACCTTGTATTGAGCGTAATGCAATGGGCGCTATTAAAGCAATTAATGCTTCTCGTCTTGCTATTCGCGGTAGTGGAGAACAAAAAGTATCGCTTGATAAAGTAATTAAAACCATGCTCGATACCGGTAACGATATGAAAACAAAATACAAAGAAACCGCTCGCGGTGGATTAGCTGTTAACATTATCGAGTGCTAATTAGATAGCATAAAAAAAAGCCGCTTAGTTGCAAAACTAAGCGGCTTTTTCATTACTGTTTATGGCGGTTATTTAACTGGCAATTCGATATCAGCAAATAATTTATCAACATCGTCTTGATTACGCAGCAAACTTGCTCGCTCTACTCGCTCTTTAGTTAAATGCGGTGCAAAACGTTCGATAAAGTCATACATGTAGGTACGTAAAAAGCTACCTTTTCTAAAACCAATCTTAGTGGTGCTTGCTTCAAATAAATGGCTAGCATCAATGCACACTAAGTCGCTGTCGTTTACCTGGTCAATTGCCATAGATGCAACCACACCGACACCTAATCCCAGGCGCACATACGTTTTAATAACATCGGCATCGGTGGCGGTAAATACAATATGCGGCTCAAGCCCATAGGCGTTAAATGCTTTATCAAGCTCTGAGCGACCAGTAAAACCAAATACATAAGTGATCAAAGGATACTGCGCTATATCTGCCACCGTTAAGTTATCGACTTTTTTCGCAAGGGGGTGATCTTTAGCAACCACAATACTGCGATTCCAGTGATAACAAGGCAACATAACTAAATCTGAATATAAGTGCAGTGCTTCAGTAGCAATCGCAAAATCTGCATCACCGCGCGCAGCTGCATCCGATATTTGCTGCGGCGTACCTTGGTGCATATGCAGTGACACTGCTGGGTATTTTTGGGTAAAGCCTTGAATTACGCTTGGTAACGCATAACGTGCTTGGGTGTGCGTAGTCGCAATATTAAGTTTACCTTGATCGGGCAGCGTATGTTCATTAGCAACCGCTTTAATACCCTCAACTTTTGAGAGTATTTCTCGCGATATGTTAATGATTTCTTCGCCAGCACCTGTAACGTGAGTTAAATGTTTACCACTACGGCCAAAAATTTGTACACCTAGTTCATCTTCTAACATACGTACTTGCTTAGAAATACCAGGCTGGGAGGTAAATAAACTCTCAGCGGTAGCTGAAACATTTAATTTATGATTTTGAACTTCTACGATATATCTAAGTTGTTGTAATTTCATGGCTATGTAGTTTCGTTATAATTCACATTGACAGATAAAAGCGCACCCTAATTAATAGGTAACTATATAAAAGGCTGATTAAGGTTACACAATGTAACAATTAATTTATTGAAATTTCAGGTTAACACAATAAATAAAGTTGAGATAGCAATGATTATCAGCAAACAAAACATAACACATTAAGATTTAAACGCTTTATGCATGGTGTTTTTTTTAGTTAATCGGCGCAAAGTTTCCCACCTTTTATATATTTAATGTAAGATTAGATAATAAGGTTAAGAATTTGAGAATTATAACATGATCGTTTCCATTATAATTGTATTAATTGTTGCGCTTATCGTCATTGCACTGTGGGTTAGTGCTGTTCAACAACACAAAGAAAAACAAGAAGCTGAACGACGTAAAGAGCTAACAAAACAAAAAGCTATCATTGAAGAAACTGAAGAGGCGTTAATGAATAGCGCTAATATCCCACTTTCAGAAGCAACTCAGCGAATATTACAACGTCGTATTCATGATGCGCTAAGTAATATGGTGTCTATTTCAAGCGGTGGTAGCGGACTAAAAAACCGCTTAAAAGAAGCAAAAGAGCGACTACAAAATCCGATTCAAGACGGCTCGGATGGTTTTGTTTTACCAGGTAATGACAAGCAACTGATATCACTAATACAGGGTATAAAAAAGCTCCGTACTATTATCCGTTCTGAGCACAACAAGGGGAAAGTTGACAGCCAAGCGTTTATTGCAGAAGACAAACGCCTTGAGAAGCTACAACTAAGAATCAACATTGAAAGCCAGATAAAACGTGGTCTAGCAGCACAAACAGCCGGTATGGTTGGCTCTGCTAGGCAGTACTTTGAAAAAGCATCGACGACGCTAAACAGTGTGTCATTTAATGATGATTACATTACTGCAAAACGAGTTGAAGTTGAAGGCTATCTAGAAACAATAAGCACTGAACTAAAGGCATCAAACGCTACATCATTGAAGAAAAAGAACGAACAAGAGCAAGATGATTTAGACGTACTGTTTGCACCGAAAAAGAAATGGTAATCCATTACTTAATAAAAAAGCCCATACAACTGTATGGGCTTTTTTATAACTGAAATTTAGTCACTATATAAATTTACATACCCAAACTAAATCTAGCTATTTAACAGAAGCATTAAGATAAAAATGCAAACTTAATAATAAACAGTGCCGTTAAAATCCAAACACTAATACTTACCTGATCTTTTTTACCACACAGTACTTTAACCGCTGTATAAGAAATAAAACCCAGTGCAATACCGTGTGCAATTGAAAAGGTCAATGGAGTCATTAACAATACAACACTCACTGGAATTGCATCGGTCATATCATCCCAGTTTACAAACTTTAAGTTTTGTAGCATTAGAACAGATACATATAAGATTGCCCCTGCTGTTGCGTATGCGGGTACCATTTGTGCCAAAGGTGCAAAAAACATCATTAATAAAAAGCAGCAACCTACAACTACAGCCGTTAAGCCCGTTCGGCCCCCCACTGATACTCCCGCTACAGACTCTATATAAGAAGTTGTTGTTGAAGTTCCCAGCATTGCACCGGCAATGGTTGCAGTGCTATCAGCGCTTAATGCGCGACCTAAGCGCGGCATATTGCCGTTTTTATCTGCTAGGCCCGCTTTTTGAGTAACCGCTACCAACGTACCTGAGGTATCAAATAAATCAACAAATAGAAACGCAAAAATAACACTCAACATAGACAGTTCAAAAGCAGCACTAAAATCAAGTTGCATAAAAGTTGGCATTATTGAAGGTGGCATTGCAACAACACCATGATATTCAACTAACCCCATCGACACTGCAATCGCGGTAACGAGTAAAATACTAATTAATACACCGCTTTTAAAATCGCGATAAAGTAATGCCGCAATAATAAAAAAACTAAAAATAGCTAATAGCGGACCCGGTGATGTTATATCGCCTAGCTGCACAAGTGTTGCTGGGCTTGATACAATAATACCTGCACTTTTCAGCGCAATAAGTGCCAAGAATGCACCAATACCGGTTGCTATTGCTTGTTTGAGCACCAGGGGGATTGCATTAATAATCCACTCTCGCACCTTAAATAAGCTTAATATTAAAAATATACACCCTGACATAAACACCGCGCCCAGCGCTGCTTGCCAGCTATAGCCCATACCTAGCACCACGCCATAGGTAAAAAATGCATTTAATCCCATACCCGGTGCCAATGCCAATGGATAATTGGCCCACAACCCCATAATAAAACACCCTATTGCAGCGGCAATACAGGTTGCAACAAAGGCAGCACCTTGGTCCATGCCTGCTTCTGCAAGCATAGCTGGGTTAACGAATACGATATAAACCATCGTAATAAATGTAGTCATACCGGCAATACATTCACGGCGAACCGAAGAATCATTTGCACGGATTTTGAATAAGGCTTCGAGCATAATAAACTTGTGGTTGTAAAAAGTGGCGAGATTTTAGCATAAAAATAACTTTTTACAGGACATTTTACCTTGCTATATACTAAACTAGCTAAGTGATTAAAATAACAAACGAAGTAGCATGATCAAAACGACACCAAGTGGCCAAGACTTAGAGCAACAATTAGACAACATTCTTTCTTTTGTAACGCAACCAAGCGATGCAAATCCCCCTGCGAGCTCTAAAAACACCGATCAAGACACATTAAATAAAGCCCTTTATTACCTTAAAAATGAACAAGGCGCCTTAGCCGCAAAATGGATGCGTTTAGCAGCAATGGCAGGAAACTATCGTGCACAGTTTTACTTAGGGCTATTTTTTATTAAAGGCCAAGGTGTGCCACAAAGTGTATTTCATGGGGCTGCGTGGCTCAGCTTAGCTAGTAGCCAAGGATATGAGCCAGCAATAGAGGCAATGAGCGATATACGCAAACACATTAGTACCAAACGACTTAAAGACGCCCAGTGTTATGCCGCCAGCTTATATGAACAAATTCATCAGTTACAATTTTCACATTTGATCCCTATAAGTCACGAAAAATAGTTTTACTACTTAGTAACTCATTCTATCTGTAAATTAATTAAGCGTTTTATAAGTTAAATGCAACAACGCTTAATTTTTTAAACTACTGTATACCTCATGCATTTCAAGATTTATTTAGTTATAGATTAAAAAGCTACCGTCAAAAGTATTCATCCCCAAAAATTATAATCTATTGTTATATATGAACTATTTGTTTTTAAATAGTTTCCTTATCGTGCTCAGCTGAATAACTGTACAAAAAAATAGCAAAAAAACACTTGCACCAAACAACTGTATAAACTACTGTATACATGTACTGTATAAAAACCCAGTGAGTGAGACGATTATGTTACAGCCTATTACCGTAAGAACAGTTAAGAGCTACCAACAAGATGACCAATCTGATTGTGTTAACGTTGTACAAATTGAAGATGAGATTTCAGCGACGTTTGAATTATTAAAAGTATTACACCAATACAATAGCTTAAATGCATGGACACTTTTAATTGCGCCAGACCATGTACCTAGTAAAGCGTTACTTGATTCATGTTCAATTGATACCAGTAAATTATTAGTTATACGCCAAAAACATTTAGTTAATATAGAGTATGTTTTAAGTTCTGCACTTCACAATGGAAATTTTGCAGCGGTGATCACCTGGACCGACATAATAAATAATCAGCAACTATCACAGTTATCATTAAACCTGAGCCATACACGCACTAAGCTGTATTGCTTTAGCAAAAAAAGCGCTCAAGCTGAGATTTCACTAACGCAATAAGCTTGGTAAACTAGCGTTTTAATACACAGTACATTTATTATGACCTCTAACGCCCTACTATGTTTTTGTGGCAGTCAGCAACTTTATGCTGATTGCTGTGAACCTTTTCATTTAAAAACCAAACAGCCACAAACACCTGAGCAACTTATGCGTGCTCGCTACAGTGCATATGCGGTTAAAAACGCGGCTTTTGTTCGTGAAAGTTACGCAAAAGAAAAGCAAGCTGAAAACTCACTATCAGAAATTAAGGACTTTGCAACTAGTTGCCGCTTTATAAACTTAACCGTATTAGATTCTGGTTATAATGATGAAACAGGGTTTGTAAAGTTTAAAGCCCATTACTTTTATCAAGACTTGTATTGCGAGCTGGCTGAGCATTCAAAGTTTATTAAAGAAGATGAACAGTGGCGATACCTTGATGGTGAGATCACACCGGTTGCTGATATTAAAGTGAAACGCAATGATACTTGTCCTTGCGGCAGTAATAAAAAGTATAAAAAGTGTCATAGTGTATAAGTAACAACCACAAAAAATGGGCCACTTGGCCCATTTTCACAAACTACACTAAACGCAACTTAGCGCTTTATTCGTCATCACCTTCATCGAAGTCTTGACGTTGTGCAGGTCTTGCTAAAATCTCTAAGTAGAAAGAGGTTAAACCTTGCTTTTCAATTTCACTGATGTGATTGTTAATTTCAGCAACGTGAACCACTTGGGCCTCTTCAGCCGTGTTACCAAACTTACAATCAAATGCCCAGTAGTCGGCATCAACAGGTAAAGTTTTATTACGTTCTCTTTTCAAATATTTTTTCACTTCATGCTTTGCAGCATCAACCATACGAGGGTATTTGATTTTCTCATGATTCAGCGTGAATGTTTTCTTCATTACGTTCCTAATTACCTTGGTTTAATGATAATGGCATTTAATGTCATACCATTTGCGCCATTATAGCAATTGCATTTAAATTTTGGATGCTTTTTTTATATTAAATCGGTTATTAAAATAAAGCACCTACAAAACCACTAATATAAACACTATTTATTACAATCTAATGGCGTTTAAAAAACTGCATTTAATGTAATTTAATTAGGCACTAAACAAATGTAATGGCTGGTGGAGGGCTTCATTTTGTAAATCATCATAAAATGCTGCGGCATCCATTTGCATATTTGAGAGCGGCATATCACTGTTTTTAATTCGCCGACGAACCGCCAGTTCACAATTATCAATCACGTTAAGCGGAATATGATTTTTATCATCTCGAATATTTAACGGTTCAGGCTTTAAGCACTGAGTTAACTTAATATCACTCATCCCTATAGCGCTTCCCATTTTTGCTAAAAGTTCCGTGTTATTTTTGCCAATTAACATATTAAAGGTATCTGGCGCTAATGGCTGCTTTGGGCCCGCACCAAATTGCTTTCTCAAGGTCTCTTCATCGGCTTGATAACCACTTGCATCACTTTTAGGTAAGTGAAACTCACTAAAATCAAGCGCATCATGAGAGAGCATTGCTAATAAAAGTGCAAACTCGCCTCGGCGGTTATCGTGCACACTTTCATTAAGCCTCGTTTTTAACTGGCTCTCCGTGATTAACAAATCACCAATATGCATAGACTTTAGCCTATTTAACTAATTAATAAGTATTTATCGGCTAAATTTGAATTTTCTTTAGCTTTTTTCTTTACTTAAATAAGAAGTTTGCTATTATCTGCCGCGTTGCATTGGAGGGGTTCCCGAGCGGCCAAAGGGATCAGACTGTAAATCTGACGGCTCAGCCTTCGCTGGTTCGAATCCAGCTCCCTCCACCACTTTTCTTAGGCTAAGTTAAGTGGGGCCAAATGCAATAAAAATTAGTGTGGAGGGGTTCCCGAGCGGCCAAAGGGATCAGACTGTAAATCTGACGGCTCAGCCTTCGCTGGTTCGAATCCAGCTCCCTCCACCACTTCTCTTTACTACCTCATTTTATGTTCTAGTTATTCAAAAACCCATTGTAAACTCATGCCATGCTTATTTAACCAAGCGCTTGCTTTTTTGTGTTCTGAATAAAATAATCCTACACGATGCCAAAATTGTGCACTGTGATTTAAATACTTTAAATGCGCTAACTCATGCACAATCACGTAGTCAATTATCCATGTAGGTGCGCTTGCCAAGTGCAAGTTGAAGGTCAGTTCACGCCTGCGGTTACAACTGCCCCAGCGACGCTTATACAATTGAATACGAATATTGCTCGGTAGCTTTTCACCCATCAGCTGACAATAGTAGTTAACTCGCATTTCAATATAACTTTCTAACTTCTCATGCAAAAATTGCTCTAGCAAACCTTGATACATTTGCGTTCGATGCTTCACACGTGAAGAAATACTCAGTAACAGCGTTTGGCTTTCATTGTGCTGCTGCCATTGAGTGCGTGCTGCATTTTCAAATTGCACATTTACAGCTTCATTAAATAGTTTAATGCTATGGGTTTTGAGTGGAAACTGTCGTGTATCGGCTTGAATTTGTTGCTTATGTAACTGAGCATCAATCCAGCCCTGTTTACTCAACAGCCATTCATTAATTTGTGTTTTCGTTACAAAATGGGGCGCATACACCGTAAGTTCTCGTTGTGCGACTTTGATCGCTACTGTTTTTCTTCGTTTACTTCGCTTTAAAGTGTAATCCAACAATGAATGCTGCCTAGTTATAATTAAACACTGGGCTTTATTTTACCTTGTACCATAACGGCTGATCTATAAATAATCCCTACTAAATGCCATTTTAATACCAATGCATGTAGTAATTCTCAATGAATAGTAAGTTTAGAGCTTAAAACACTTACGTTGCTGTTGTAACTTAGAGCTCAATACCTTGTGATTATTGTTGCGTTTATATTAGACTGGGTTTAAGAGTTATTATGTGAATGATTGATGCTATCTAATTTTTTTATAAACCAACCAGATCCAAGTCTAATTATTAATGGTGTATACGACCCAAGTTTAGTGACACTATCTATACTCACCGCAATTTTTGCAGCCTACTTTTCCCTTCACGTTATCGATTTAGCAAATAATACTCACTTTAAGTCTTATCGTAAGCTGGCCAATGTAACTGCAGCTTTAGTGCTTGCTGGGGGGGTATGGAGTATGCATTTTATTGCTATGCTCGCATTTTCTTTGTGCACTACAATTGAATACGATCCCACACTCACTTTTGTGTCGTTTATACCGGCTTTACTGGCATGTACCATTGCTTTTTCTTGTTTGAAAACATATAGCTCTAACCCTCGTATTATCAATTTAATTCTAAGCTCTCTTTTATTCGGCGCGGGTGTTGGCACCATGCATTACAGCGGTATGGCCGCGATGCAATTAAGTCCTTTACTTCGTTATGATCCAATATGGTTTGGCGCTTCAATTGTTGTAGCAGTGCTGCTCTCTTTCATCAGCCTCTATGTACGTTTTCATTTACCAGCACACTTTAAAAAATTAACGCCTGTGCATAATCGTATTATTTGCGCCCTTATTCTTGGCCTTGCCGTGGCTGGTATGCATTATATGGGCATGGCTGCTACGCGATTTATTGCAACAAGCCCGATAATTAACGAGCAAACAAACCAATCACATCTAACCTTTATTGCTATTAGTGTGTCGTTCGCCACGCTTTTATTAACAGCGGTGGTTGTGATCATCAATGGCATGATCCGCTACAGAATGCTGTTAGGGAAAAAATCTGCTGAAGAGTCTCGCCTTGATGCTATTTTATCAACTGCTATTGATGGCATCGTCACTATCAATATTAAAGGTACCATTTTAAGCTTTAATAAGGCCGCAGAAACGATTTTTGGCTGGAAAGATAATGAGGTCATTGGCCTAAATGTAAAAATATTGATGGCTGATGATATTGCTAATCAACACGATGCTTTTTTAAAAAACACCACAAACCATGAAGTAAAGCGTGTGATTGGCGTTAATCGTGATGTGTGGGCAAAACATAAAAATGGTCATCAATTTCCAATTCGACTAGGGATTGGTGAAGTAAAGCAATTGCAAACTGAAACACTATTTGTTGGCTTTATTACCGATTTAACTGAACAAAAAGCATTACAACAAAGCTTAATTGAAAAAGAGCGACAATATCGTACCTTGATGAACAATATGCCCGGTGTTGTATTTCGCTGCTTGTTAGATGAACACTGGAGTATGTTGTTTATAAGCCCAAGCGTCTATGAACTAACGGGTTATCGCGCTGAAGAGTTTACTGAGCAACGTATTACCTTTGCCGAGCTGATTGTTAAAGAAGATGAAGCGGCTATTTCTTTAGCCATTGATCAAGCGGTTGCATCAACCAGTCAATACTCAATTGAATACCGCATTCGCCATCGCAACGGCAATATTATTTGGGTACTGGATCAAGCAAGTATTGTCACAGGCTCTAAAAATAATGTCCGCTGGGTTGATGGCGTTTTGGTTGATATAACCAAACGCTATGAATATGAGCAAAGCTTAAAACAAGCTAAATACGAGGCTGAAGTAGCCGCGCAAGCTAAACAGTCTTTTATGGCAAATATGAGTCATGAGATACGTACCCCCATGAATGCAATTATTGGCTTTAGTGATATCTTGATAGATAGCCCGCTTAATAAAGATCAACAGAAGCAAATAATTACTGTTAATAACGCCGCGCGTTCTTTGTTGCACTTACTTAACGATATCCTCGACTCAGCAAAGTTAGAAAAAGGCAAACTCGAAATTCAAAATGTACATTTTAACTTGCAAGAATTACTCGACAATATTGTGTCTACATTTTGGCTGGATGCAAAACGTAAAGACCTAAAACTCAATTTAAAAATAGCTGACAATGTGAATCCATTTTATTTTGGTGACGATACGCGTTTACGCCAAGTGCTAACCAATTTAATCGGCAATGCGATAAAGTTTACCGAACGAGGCCATGTTACTTTGTCGGTTACTCATAACCCCAATCATCCTATTTTATTTGAAGTACAAGACACAGGTATAGGTATTGAAAAAGATCGTCTTGAGGCTATCTTTAAACCTTTTGAGCAAGCAGACGGCACCACAACTCGCCGATTTGGTGGCACAGGGCTTGGAACAACGATTAGTAAACAGCTGGTTGAGTTAATGGGTGGCCATATATATGCACAAAGTACCCTTGGCCAAGGTAGCTGCTTTTGCTTTACTGTCGCGCTTGAAAAAGGCGAGAAAAGTCAGGTACAGACCATTAGTAAAAACCTATTTAATTTACCACCATTAAAAATCTTAGTGGTCGATGACATTGAACAAAATATTGAGCTACTCACCATTATGCTCTCACAAGCTGGGCATCAGGTAAGAAAGGCTAATAATGGCTTTGAGGCCATTGAAATATTTAATCAACATCGCTTTGATATTATTTTAATGGATATTCATATGCCTAAATGCGATGGGATCAGTGCTACGGCATCAATTCGCTCTTTAGAGCAGCAAAAGCAACTAGAGCAAACCCCAATAATTGCTTTAACAGCCAGTGTGCTACAGCAAGACAAGCTAACAGCCAAACAAGCGGGTATGAATGGATTTACAACTAAACCCGTTGACATAAACCAGCTCAACTACGAAATAGCAAGAGTGCTTGGGCTTGCTATAAGCCGGTTAGAAACTGCAGATCCGATTGACTCAAAACTCCGTATAGATTTAGCTAAAGGTGAGAAAATGTGGGGCAGTAAAGAAAAGCACCTCAAAGAAGTCGCGCTCTTTTTAGCTCAGCATCAAAATAGTATGCAAACCTTAGCGACCAATAAGCTAAACGATAAACACCATGCTCAAATTCTACATAATTTAAAAGGTCTTGCAGGTAACTTAGCGCTTAATAATTTGTCTGACTTAGTTGCTCAAGCTGAAAAGCAGCGTGATATAGCTTCTTATGCCCAATGCATATTACGATGCCAACAAGAGTGGCAACAGCTAGCAGATGAATTATCACATTTACATTTTGCTCCTAAAGAGAATAAATTACAAAAAGTAACCGTGTCAAATGCTGAATTTATTCACCAATTAACGCTTTTACTTAGCCAAGCTAAACGAGCAGAGTTGGACGATACGTTATTAAGTTATATTGAGAAAATAACACCAGAACAGCACAAAAATGCTATTTTAAGCATTTGTGAACAGTTTAATGAATTTGAATTTGATAATGCAAAAATAGAGCTCAATGCATTATTAACAACACTTAATAATTAGCTCTTCTGAGGACGACGATGGCTCAATCTATAAATCAGGCGCGAATATTAATCGTCGATGATGAACCTGCGAATTTAAAAGTAATGCGCGAGGTTTTAGCGAGTAACTACCGTTTGTCGTTCGCTAAATCGGGGCCATTAGCACTGCAATTAATTGAAAACGATCCACCGAACCTCATTTTACTTGATGTTATGATGCCAGATATGAATGGCTTTGAAGTGTGTAAAATTTTAAAAGCTAATCCTACAACCGCACATATTCCAGTTATTTTTGTTACCGCACTTACACAAGAGCAAGATGAATCGGAAGGTTTTTCTTTAGGTGCAGTTGATTACATAACCAAACCTATTAGTCCTGCTATTGTAAAGGCAAGGGTAAAAACACATCTTTCTTTAGTACAAGCCGAGCAGCTAAAACAAGCACATGTAGACTTAGTAGAACGATTGGGGCGCGCTGCAGAGTACAAAGATACCGATACGGGTGAACATATTGCTCGAATGAGTCAATACAGCAAGGTACTTGCTTTAGCGCTAGGAATGAATGAGCAACACGCTGAGTTATTGCGCCAAGCTGCACCAATGCACGATGTCGGAAAAATAGGCATTCCTGATTCAATATTATTAAAGCCAGGAAAATTAACTCCAGACGAATTTGCACACATGAAAGAGCATGCTGCTATAGGAGCTAAAATATTGGCCAACTCACCCTCCCCTTTGTTGCAACTTGCCCACGTACTGGCAATTGAACATCATGAGAAATGGGATGGCACAGGCTATCCTAATGGATTGAAAGGCGAAGAAATTTCGATTGAGGGACGGATTGTGGCGATAGCTGATGTATTTGATGCACTCACATCAAAACGTCCTTATAAAGAGCCTTGGAGCATTGAGCAAACAATAGAACATATGCAGCACCAAGCGGGAAAACATTTTGACCCACATCTAGTTGAGCTTTTTATTGGTCAGATAGACGCTGTTCTAGCGATAAAAAAGGCCCATCAAGAGCGCGATTAAATCTCCCCTTATTTGAGCAAATATTACTGCGCAAAGTGCAACTGACCCTAGCTTCTTTTGGCATTGTGAGAGCCTAAAGCTACAGCCGGAAAATGCTGTTTTATAATACGATAGTCATGGGACGTGATCTCATGGCTATTGCCACTAATATCTTTAAAATACATTGAAAATGTCACGCCATGATCAGCCAATATGGTTTTCACTTGGTGCTGCTCAAGATGCTTGAGCCAAATAACAAATTGCTCCCCTGTTGCAGCAAAAGCGATTCCTTTACTACGCCCATCGCCTTCAAATAAAGCCAATCGTGTAGTGGCGTTTTCATCTTCGAGTGTTAAAGGACCTTTTCCCTCTTCATTCCAAAAGGCTAACTGCTCTACTACGGTAAAACCAAGCACCTTTTCATACCACTCAATAGCTTGGTTGAGGCTTTGAACATTTAAATGACAATGATCAATTCCCGAAAGTTTAGGTGTCATCGCGTTGTTCACCAATTTCAGATTTAAGCTGAGCTAAAAAGTCGTGCATATATGCAGTGCGTCTTTGTGCTTCGGCTTTTGCAGAAGGAGTATTCATACTCTGGGCAATATGCAGTAATTTAATAAAAAAATGATCTAGGGTGTATTTTTTATCGTCTGCTTCTCGGTTTAAACAAAATGGATCATCGGGGTTGTATAATAATCGACTAATAGAGCCGCCTACTTTCATACAACGGCTTACGCCAATAGCACCCAAGGCATCCATTCTGTCAGCATCTTGTACAATCTGTGCTTCCACCGTTTTAATAGCAATATTGGCGCTAAAACTGTGTGCTGCAATAGCGTGGTGAATATCAGCAAATAGTTGTTCATCGTAACCAATAGACGCTAAAAAGTTAATCGCTTTATCGGCTGCCATTGTTGATGCTTTCGCCCTGCCTGGGTGATTTTTAGCCACCGCAACACAATCATGTAACCAAGCTGCAGGCAATACAATGGCCATATCAGCCTGCTGTGCAATACATAACTGCACAGCAACACGTACTACCCGTTCAATATGGGTAATATCATGGGCTACATCGGCATGTACTAAGGATGTAATAAAGTCTCTGCATTGCTGATTAAGTTGCTGTAATGAGGGGCTAAGAGCTGAATTGTCCACCGAATTTCCAAAAATCTATTTAAACGAGTTAATAATGGCTACTTTACCGCGATTTATAAGCCCCTTGCAAAACATTCATTGTATGTTGCGCGAGCCTTGACTAAAATACAGCGCTTATTTATTACTACAGAGAAGCCCTATGTCATCTGCCGTTTACCTGCAAGCTGGTCGCGATAAATCATTAAAAAGAAAACACCCTTGGTTATTTTCTAAAGCCATCAAAAAAATTAAAGGTAAACCTGGATTAGGTGACACGGTAACCATACACGATAGTGAAGGTAAGTTTTTGGCCACAGCCGCTTACAGTCCTCATTCGCAAATTCGTGCTCGTGTTTGGAGCTTTGACGAAAAAGAAGTGATAGATCAACATTTCTTTGAGCGCCGTCTTCGCCGTGCTTTAGAAGCGCGTAGTCATGCGATTGAAGAAGGTGGACTTACCGGCTTTAGATTATGTGCAGCAGAATCAGACTACTTACCCGGTATTACTATAGATAAGTTTGATAATGTTCTTGTGTGTCAATTACTGAGCGCAGGTGCAGAACGTCACAAAGGTGAAATTGTTGGTGCTTTAATGGCTATTTTCCCAGGCTCTACTATTTATGAGCGCTCAGATGTAGATGTTCGAACCAAAGAAGGGCTAGAGCCTATTAAGGGCGTACTTTGGGGGAGTGAACCCACTGGACCTGTCATAATTGAAGAAAATGGTTTAAAAATTGAAGTTGATATTCTAGAAGGCCATAAAACTGGCTTTTATTTAGATCAACGAGATAGCCGTGCTGCACTGGAGCGTTTTTCAAAAGACAAAACCGTATTAAATTGCTTTAGTTATACGGGAACGTTTTCTCTTTATGCCCTGCGCGGTGGCTGTAAACATGTAACCAATGTTGATGTTTCACAACCAGCACTTGATACAGCAAAGCGTAATGTTGAGCATAACAACCTTGATTTAAATAAAGTCGACTTTGTAAAACAAGATGTCTTTAAATTATTACGCCAATACCGTGAAGACGGGGTGATGTTTGATACGATCGTTATGGACCCGCCTAAATTTGCCGATAACAAGGCGCAGTTAACTGGGGCGTGTCGCGGTTACAAGGACATCAATATGATTGCGATGCAAATATTAAAGCCCGGCGGCACTTTGCTAACATTCTCATGCTCTGGTTTAATGGAACAAAACTTGTTTCAAAAAGTAGTCGCAGATGCAGCCCTTGATGCAGGTAAGGATTTACTGATCATGGAGCGCTTAAATCAAGCAGCTGACCACCCTATTGCAGGCAGCTATCCTGAAGGTTTTTACCTTAAAGGGCTTATTTGTAAGGTTTACTAAAAACTAATTAAGTAGTTAGTTAAACTCTACAATTTCAAGCCCTGCGGTTATCGTGCCATCCTCTTCGGTGCTGGCACGTATTACCTTAACAGTGGCTTTTAACGGTGCAATGCTCGGATGTGTTGATGCAATATCAACCGATAAAATTGAGTTAAGCTCTAACAAATCATCGAGTTGTAATGAAAGACCCGTTGCACTTAAATCAAGGCATGTGCCAGTGTAACTAAGCCCAGCAACAGGCTCTATTGAGGTTAACTTCGCTGGCGTGTTAACCTGCATACGTCTATAGTTTCGCTTATCTTCAGTAAACATAATTCCCTCTACACAATATTATTAATTTTTTCTCGTAGTACAGCGATAGAAAAAGGTTTTACAACGTAAGCATCGCACCCTGCGTCAAAGCCTGCTTGTTGCTCAAGCTCCGACTCAAGTCCAGATATCATGACCACCGGAATGTTTTTTGTCTCTGGCGTGTGTTTAAGTATGCGACACGTATCATAACCGTCGAGTCCTGGCATACACACATCAAGCAAAATAATATCGGGCGGATTTGCAATCGCAGATGCTAAACAACTTTTACCTGAGTCAGCATAGCTCAAATCAAATGTTGATGCTAACCCTGCTTTGAGTATTTCAAAATTGAAATACTCATCATCAACCACTAACAGCTGTCGCGCTTTGTGTTTTAGTAATGAGGACATAGGTATGTCATTTCCTTCTCAAGTTAGTCCCTCTGTTAACTTACTTAGCTTAATAGAGAATAAAGAGATTATTCAATTTCTTTTATCGCATTTAACACACGTTTTGCTGAAATTGGATAAGGCGTACCTAAGGTTTGTGCAAATAAGGATACGCGTAATTCTTGCTGCATCCAAAAAATAGCCTCAACATCAGTAGGCAGTGGCATTCCTTTAGGTGTTTTATTCGTTAGTTTTTTATATTCTTGCGACACTTTTTCAAGCTCTAACACACATAATCTATCACGATTTGGGTCAACAGGTAGTTTTTCTAGGCGTTTTTGAATCGCTTTTAAATAACGAATTAAATCGCCGAGTTTGTCTGCCCCATGTTGACTGACAAAGCCTTTAAAAATAAGTGATTCTAGCTGAGACTTAATATCCCCATGAGCGGTGATCATGGTTAAATCTACACGCCCTTTCATTTTTTTATGCAGTGCATGTGCAATACTCAGCACTTGCTCAACCTGTGTAGCAATGGCCACTACGGTATCGCCTAACTCGCCGCGAATATGCTCTTTAACCGTTTCAAATGCCTCACTTGTACGAATGTCACCATATTTAACTAATAGGCTGTCAACGCCTGATGCAATGCAGTCATCAATTAAATCGGCAATTTTACCAAAAGGATTAAAGTACAATCCTAATTTAGCTTTGTTTGGTAGGTTTTGCTGCAGGTATTTAATTGGTGATGGCACGTTTAAAAGTACTAAACGACGTAAACCTTGCTGGTGCGCTAATTGCGCTTTTATTTCGTTATCGAATAGCTCTACTGCGGCCGTTGATTTTTTATCCACTAACGCTGGGTAGGCTTTAATTTCGTATTGACCTTGCTTTTTCACGTACGATGTTGGTAACTCACCAAAATCCCACTGGATTAAATCGGTTTTTTCTATGCCTTTGTCGGCCACTTTAGATAAGGTGTCTGTCACTTTGCCTTGAAGCTGCGCTTTAAGCTTAGCTAAATCGAGCCCACGGGCAAGAAGTTGGTCGTTTTCATCACGTACTTCAAACTGCAATCTTAAATGAGGAGCAAGGGCTGTTAAATCCCACGCCTCAGGGTCGACTCGCACGCCAGTCATGCGCAATAACCGATTACTTAGTGAGTCGATTAACGAGCCTTGTAGAGGCTCTATGGCCGCTAAAACCGCGTCGGCATAATTAGGCGCAGGGACAAAGTTACGGCGAAGTGACTTTGGCAATGACTTAATTAACCCACAAATTAGCTCATGACGAAATGCCGGTATATGCCAATCAAAACCACTTTCTTGAACTTGGTTTAATAGCGCAACCGGTATTTGTACAGCAACACCATCAACTGCTTGGCCTGGATCAAAATGATAAGTAAGCGGCAGCATTAAGTTATCTTGTTGCCATGTATCTGGATAATCAAATTCAGTAATGCTACTTGCACCATGCTGCATGAGCTCTTCTCGCGTCATGTGCAGATAGCGTTTGTCTTGCTGTTTTTGTGTTTTATACCACTTAATAAACGCAGCACGATTATTAATATCGTTCGGTATTTTTTTCTCGTAAAACTCAAATAAGGTTTGTTCATCAACTAAAATATCGCGCCTACGAGATTTGTTCTCGAGCACTTGAATATCTTCAATTAATTCGCGGTTATATTGTAAAAATCCTTCATTGAGCCCCAGCTCTTGTTCAACCAGCGCTGTGCGAATAAACAACTCACGGCTTACTTTTGGGTCAATATTGCTGTACACACAGCGGCGTTTATTAACAATTAATAAGCCATACAAAGTTTGTTGCTCAAAGGCAATCACCGCACCGGGCTTTTTCTCCCAATGAGGCTCTGTGTAGCTGCGTTTTACTAAATGCTGAGCGAACGGTTCTACCCAGTTCACATCAATTTTGGCATTAATACGAGCATAGAGTTTACTGGTTTCCACCAACTCAGCCGACATCATCCATTTTGGACTCTTTTTAAATAAGCCTGAGCCTGGAAAAATATGAAATTGGCTATTACGCGCACCTTTATATAGCTGCTTTTCGTCTTTAAAACCGATGTGACTGAGCATGCCACTTAAAAGTGCTTTGTGAATAAGCTCACTGTCTGCGACATTAGTGGTGGCTTTCATTTTCATTTCATTGCACACAGTGCTGATTTGATAAACGATATCTTGCCATTCACGAATACGCATATAGGCTAAAAAGTCTTTTTGACATAACTTTCTAAACTGGCTGTTAGTCAGCTCACTTTGCTGCTCTTCTAAATAATTCCACAGGTTTAAAAAGGCAATAAAGTCAGAGTCTGGATCGTCAAAGCGACCATGTTTTTCATTCGCGGCTTGGCGTTTTTCTTGTGGTCGCTCGCGGGGGTCTTGAATTGAAAGCGCGGCAACAATAACTATCACCTCACGCAATGCACCCACTTTATGTGCAGTTAGCACCATTTTTGCTAAACGCGGATCAACCGGCAAACGACTTAGCTCTCGCCCAGATTGTGTTAGGCTGGTTTTTTGATGACGCTTAGCCGCTTTTACTGCTTGTAGCTCTTCAAGCAATGTTAAACCATCATTAATATTTCGGCTATCTGGAGCTTGCACAAAAGGAAATTGCGCCATATCACCCAGCCCAAGGGCTAACATTTGCAAAATAACTGATGCTAAATTAGTACGCAATATTTCAGGGTCAGTAAATTCAGGACGCGATAAAAAGTCATCTTCTGAATATAAACGAATACAAATACCCGCTTCAACACGTCCACAGCGCCCCATTCGCTGATTAGCACTGGCTTGCGAAATAGGCTCTATAGGTAAACGTTGCACTTTTGTGCGATAACTATAACGACTAATTCGCGCTGTACCCGGGTCAATAACATAACGAATACCAGGTACTGTTAGCGATGTTTCAGCGACGTTGGTAGAGAGTATAATATGGCGGCGCGAATGCGGCGCAAAAATACGGTTTTGCTCAGCGTTCGATAGCCTTGAATACAAAGGTAATACATCTGTGTGTTTTAAATTACGCTTGCTTAGTGCATCGGCGGTATCACGTATTTCTCGCTCACCATTTAAAAAGATCAGAATATCGCCAGGACCTTCGGCGCAAAGTTCATCTACCGCATCAAAAATACCCTGTAGTTGGTCGCCTTCGGCTTCCATATCTTCTTTTTGAATATCACTAATTGGGTTATAGCGTACATCAACTGGAAACGTTCTTCCTGATACTTCAATAATAGGTGCATCATCAAAATGCTTAGAAAAGCGCTCAGGGTCGATAGTTGCTGAGGTGATAATAACTTTTAAATCGGGGCGTTTTGGGAGTAAATTTTTAAGATAACCTAAAATAAAGTCAATGTTTAAGCTACGTTCATGCGCTTCATCAATAATAATGGTGTCGTATTGATTTAAAAATCGGTCTTGTTGTATTTCAGCTAATAAAATACCGTCGGTCATCAGCTTAATGTAACTGTTATTAGATACCTGGTCGCTAAAACGAATTTTAAAACCGACTTGCTGACCAAGCTCACATTGCATTTCTTCTGCAATACGGTTGGCAACGCTGCGTGCTGCTAAACGCCTTGGTTGGGTATGACCAATATAGCCCTCAACGCCTCGGCCTAGCTCTAAACACATTTTAGGTATTTGTGTGGTTTTGCCTGAGCCAGTTTCACCAGCAATGATCACCACTTGATTATTAGCAATGGCCTCTTTAATGGTGTCTTTTTTTTGACTAACCGGTAATTGCTCAGGATAAGTAACTTTAGGTAGCCCAGCTAAGCGCTGCTCTCGAAGCGTTTGACTACGACTAATATCAGCCGCAATTTTTTCAAGCGCACTGGTAAGTTTTGCCTCGTCGGTGATTTTTTTAACGCCGTGAAGACGTTTTTTAAAACTGAATTGATCTTTTTTTAAGCACGTTTTTAGCTCGCCAAATAACTGACCTAGGTTTACCACCTGCATACCTTATAAAAATTAGTCAAAGAGCCCCGATTGTAGCAAATTAAATGGCTGGGGTTAATCCTGTAAAGAATATAACAATCAGGGGATTATTATATAAACCACCAGCCAGTGACTAATAGTGTTTATTCGTCACTAAAAATACCTACGTAGGTTGCTTGGGTATTCGATTTACTCGCACGATACATGCCTGAAGTATTAAACGGCAGACTAATATTGCCTTTTGTATCAATAATAATAACACCGCCGGTGCCCCCTATCGGTTTAAGCACCTCGTTTATTACTTCATTACCTGCTTGGTCTATGGTTTTACCTTGGTACTTTACTCGCGCACAAATATCACTTGCCACATTATAACGAATAAAATATTCGCCGTGCCCAGTTGCCGAAACCGCACATGAGGCATTTTCAGCAAAAGTACCTGCGCCAATAACCGGTGCATCGCCAATACGACCAAAACGTTTTGCGGTCATTCCGCCAGTTGACGTGCCCGCTGCTAAATTCCCTTGTTTATCCAGTGCCACCGCTCCGACCGTGCCCACTTTATAATTTACTGGTAACGCTTTATGCGCTGCCTGATAATCTTTACTGGTATTTTTGCTCGCCTCGAGTTTCTTTTTGGCTTTTAATAAAGCCTCATAACGATGCTCAGTATCAAATATATTGTTCTCTACTAGGCTCACGCCTTGCTCTTTGGCAAACTCTTCTGCACCTTGACCACTTAACATCACATGCACTGATTTTTCCATTACTAACCGGGCAAGTTTAATTGGACTTTCGATATGTTTAATACCTGACACAGCGCCTGCTTGACGATTGCGACCATCCATTATAGAGGCATCTAATTCGTGACTACCATCATAGGTATATACCGCACCACGCCCGGCATTAAAATAAGGCGATTGTTCAAGTACTTCAATGGCAGTAGTCACTGCATCAAGGCTTTCTCCGCCTTGTTCAAGTACCTTATATCCGGCCTCAACAGCTTCTGCTAATTTATTGCGATAAGCTTGCTCTTGATCTGCCGTAAATTTACTTTTTTCAATCGTGCCTGCACCGCCATGAATCGCAATGGCAAACGGCATATTTGTGTTTTCACTCAATGCCTGCGTGCTCAACCCCATTAAACTTGTTGCAATGAGCCCTAATAATAGTGATTTTTTCATTGTGTGTTCTTTTATAAATACAGGATTAAAACCAATGTGAATGGTTATGAAGCGTTTTTCAAGTGAACTGAGTTTAATGGCACAAAAAAAGCGCCCTAAGGCGCTTTTTTAATTTCGTTTAAAGTTACGCTTGTTGCGCTTTTAAACGTGCTAAACGTGCTACTTGGTGTGTAGACGTTAAGAAAGAATAGATTGGTGCTAAATAACCGCGCTTACGAAGCTCAAGAAAGTCTGCATCGCTTAGCTCATTTAGTTTCTTCTCATCGATAAGGTAAATACCGTTGATGTCTTTTTTCTCACCTTTAATATCAACTGTTAGCGTTTGTGCTACCAGTAGTTCTTTATTAGCAAGGAATTTAGTGAAAGCATCAGTTACTTGAGAAAACTCAATGAACGATACTAACGCTTCTTTACGACGCTTAAGGTAATCAGTTTCTTCACCGTTTTCGAATAATGCATTACCCTCTTCTTCACCAACTAATGAGCTCGCTTCGTCAATTACGATACCAAATTGATCTTGCTCTGGGTGCTTTACTAAACCTAGTGGGTAACGCGTTGTTGCCATAGGCGCAAATGATGCTGTCCATTTGTCGCCATCAATAAATAAATTTTCGCCTGGCTCTAGGCCAAACATTGCAACCGCTTGAAAAGTACCTGTTTCGTTATTTTTAACAAAAGACATTGGGAATTCATTGGCGATACGCGCAAACTCATGTGCAACCACTGGCACTAAGTGTTGAGTTTTCATAAATTCGATGTTGATGCCATTTTTAATTTTAGTGTTGGCATGTTTTTCGTTGTGTAAAGGCTGTACTTGTTGCTCCGCCATGTTACTGCTCCGTTATTTATTAATTTGATTTTTTTCTGTTAGTGGCCTAAGGCTAAAGGTTTTGGTGACAAAAAGGAAGTGAAAATTTTGTGTCATTTTGTACGTTATTAATTAACAAAAACATTATCGCTGATTATTTCAACAAATAACTAGTAAACATTACCAAAGGTGAAATTCGCACGCTTAGATAGCTCAAAAAGCGTCCTTTGACAACGCTGTCTTCGGTGGTATATTGATTTTTTGCCTAAATAAAAAATTCACACTTAGATAATTTCAGCAAAAATAGACACTAAAATAATGAAAAATTTAACTGTAAACCCAAACTTAAAAATTGAAAAACTGATGATCCCTGGCACCAAGCTATCAGCCTTCGTTGTTGATGATTTTCTTTTAGATACCAGTAGTGTAATGAATTTTGCTCACAACATAGCCTACTTTAACCCTATGTTTTCAGACAACTCCTTCTACCCTGGTATTCGCGACAATATGCCGCAACCTTATTTAAGGGTTTTACATGCATTTTTTCAAAATGAAATACTGCCTAAAATAGACAATAAAAATTATCAAGAGTCTATTCTTCATAAAAGTTTACTTTCATTAGCTTCATGCAAACCTGCGAATTTAATTGTTGATCAAAAAGTACCGCATATTGATTCTTGTGATGAGAGAGATTACGCATTTGTACATTACTTATCGCCAGAGGAGCTTGGTGGAACAAGTATTTATAAGTATATACCTCAAAACATTATTGAATTTAAACAACAGCACAAACCACTGCTCGCAGATATAGTTAATGATGTTAAAAAAGCCCCTAATGAGCATCAAGGCTATTTATCTGGCAGCACCAGTTTATTTGAACAGGTTTTTAAAGTTGATGCTAAATTTAACCGCCTTGTTATTTACCAAGGTAACTTATTACACAGTGCCAATATTTATTCTGAACAAAGCTGCTTAGCGGATGCTAAAAAAGGCCGTCTTTCGATAGCCTCTTTCGCAAGTGTACGATGATCTTTGTGAATATAGCGCTTAAACCTTTCACAAATCATTAGATTGACTGCAGTCCATATTGTTTAATTTTATCTAAAAGCGCTCTGTGATTGGGTAGCTTATTTATTAAGTATTGATCTATCTCAGCTCGTTGTTGTAAACGTACTAAACAGTGTTCATGTTCTGCACTGGTACAAGGCGGTGCCTTAGTGTTGAAATGCATTCCATAAAGTACAAATAAAAAGTTTTCTAAGTAAAACACTTCAAACTGGCTGAAAAAGTCATCTCTAACCGGAATGAACTCTTCCCACAAACTAAGCTTTTCTTTTAATGACTCAGAAATAGTGTCATCACTTTTATTGGCCACCCAAAAAGCTGAATCTGTTCTATCTGAAATACAGTAGTGCAATTTAATAAAATCAATAGTACGTTCCCACGCATACCCCATAGCGTGATTAAACCGCGTTTCTAACTGTTCAAGCTGCTCAGTTGATGATGGAAAACGTAGGGTTAAAAACTTCGCTGAAAAATCAGTTAATAAAATAGAGGTTGCCTCTAATGGTTCTAAAAAGCCTTGCGCTAAGCCAAGCGCGACACAGTTTTTATGCCAAAACTTTTCACGATAACCTACTCTCATGGGGATTTTTCTATAACTAAGACCTTGCTTACTTGCCCCTAGATAACGGTTCAGTTTTTCATGTGCTTGTTCATCGGTCATGTGGTTATTTGAATAAACAAAGCCCACTCCCCGCCTATTTGTAAGCGCAATGTCCCAAATCCAGCCAGCTTGATGAGCGGTAGCAAGTGTATAAGGCGGAATATCATCGTCTTCTTTTGTAGGTACTTGCACAACTAAGGCGCTATTTATCAGTAAGCTATCAGACACATCAACGAAAGGGACTTTTAAAGCTTTATCTATGAGTAAAGATTCAAAACCCGAACAATCAATATAAAAGTCAAATTCAAGTTCACCTTCGCTGTCAGTCACTAACGCTGCTATTGCGCCATCATTAGCAAGCTTTACTTGAGTTACATTGGTATGTACGTGAGACACCGAAAACTTATCTTTTGCATTACACGAGAGCAGTTGCGCAAATTTCCCTGCATTGAAATGGTACGCATAAGCTAACTCGCCCTCATATTGGGCATTAGTGATACTTTTGGGGGCTAAACCAGCCTCACAAATAGCGTGCTGAGAAGATAAATACTGCGCATGACTTTTTGATTTTTGCTTATCGTTTAACCAATGTTGAGTTAAATGTTTAGTATCGTAGGGGTTTGGCACATCAAATAAATGATGAAAAAAATTACCTTCTCCATGCTTTTTTTTATCCATCCAGTTAACAAATTTTATCGACTGCTTAAACGTCGCATCACATTGGCGAATAAATTCATCTTCACGAATACCAAAAGTTTTTAGCGTGTTTCTTATGTCGGGTACTGTGCCTTCGCCTACTCCAATTGGCGGTATATCGGGTGACTCAATTAAAGTCACTGAAACACCTTTGCGCTTCAGCAGCTCTTTGCCAATGTGGTTTGCAGCTAACCAACCAGCTGTTCCACCACCTAAAATTGCCACTTTTTTTATATTCATAAATCACCAATGATGTTTAATCTCGTAAAAAAGCCCAGCAATGCTGGGCCTAGATTACTTTTATTAACTCAGCATATTAGAAACGCATTGTTACACCAAGTTTATAACGTGCTTCACCTTCAAAGCTCCACACTGGGAAGTCATTGAGTAGATCAGGGTTTGGTAATGATGTTGATGCATCATTATTACCAAGCTGAATACTGTCTTCCTCTGTTAAGTTAATACCTTCGAAAGTAACATCTAAGTAGTCAGTTACAGAGTACGTTGCACTGAAATCTAGCTGTCCGTAGGCTTGATGCTCACGGTTACCATACCAACCTGGTGCTTCACGAATAATAAACTCTGAACGCCAGTTATATGCTAAACGTGCAGAAAAATCATCATTTTCATAAAAACCAACTACGTTGTAGCTATTTTTCGATGAATCAGAAAATACACCAACACGGTCCGGGTAGTTCTCTGCTGGAGCCTCAGCATCTGAATAGGTATAGTTAAATGAATAACCAAAGCCATTATCAAACGAATCTTGAATTTGGAACTCAATACCTTCAATTGAACCACCTGTGCCGTTGGTAGAAGAGCTCACAGTCCAACAGTCATATTGCTGCGCGCCACATGGTGGTTCGCCTGCATCTGGGTTAGTTGTATAAACTGGGATATCAATACCAATTTGTTGATTCGTTTGTTGTTGTGTAGAGATAAACGAACTTACTTCTTTAGTAAAGTAAGTGACGCTTAACATTGCATCGTCATCAAAATACCATTCAACACCGATATCAGCTTGGAATGCTTTAAACGGGCTTAAACCAACGTTACCAGTATTTAAAACTTCATTTAAAGGGCGATTATCTGTATAGCCAGCTAGATTACGCGTTGCAAATAAGTCAGCGTAATTAGGACGAGAAATAACTTGTGCTGCCGAGGTACGTAAAATGACGTTGTCAGCTAAGTCCATAACGACGTTTAAGCTTGGTAAGAACTCACTGTAATCTGCTTTATCTGTAGATAAGGTAGAATCGTAAACACCTTCATCGCTTAAGTCATAGTAATCTGACGAAATATCAGTTGAGATGTAACGCACACCTAAATTACCGCGAATACCACCTGCGTCAAAATCAGCCATCGCATAGATTGCTAAATTTTCTTCTTCAATGGTGCCATAAGCTTGTGGGCGTGCAGTATAACCTTCAGTCATTGCTAATGAATCAGCAATCATTAAATCCATATCAGGTTCAGGTATAACAAAGCCACCGCCCGCAGTCACTGTACCAGGGTAGTATGCAGATGCATTTCGCACAGGCACTAAATCTGGGTTTACAATAGCAGCATTACCATCTTGAACAACTTTATGATCGGCATATCTTAAACCAGTTTTAATAGCAGTAACCACACCAAGATCAAGTGGAATTTCGAAATCTAAGTTTAAGTAGCTTTCTTCATCTGAATCAGGATTATATTCAGGCGCCCATGTTTGCGGACTGATGGTATCAGGTAAAATGCTCGCATCGTAAGATTGGTTTGCTAAATTAAATTTAGTCACATCACCAGTCATATCCATAGAGCCATTTAGATCACTATTGTTATTAGTAAACATACCATAGTTTGCAGTTGTTACGTCACTGTCAGCACTGGTTTTACCTACGCGACCTTTAAATGTGAATGACTCTGCATCATATTGCCAGTCAAAATCAACCGTATCAGACTTCATGCTTGCTTTACGCGCCCATGTTTGGAAAAAAGCAGTGCCATTTCCGTCAATTGTGCGAGAGACACAATTACCTGAAGCATTAGTTTGCTCACATGAGCCGTCGCCTGGGAAGATAATTATTTGCGAGTTAGCATTATTTGCATCTAGCTCTAAGCTAGTGTAAGTCAGGCCTAATACAAGCGAATCTGATGGCTGGTATTGCATGGCAACATTATAAGCTGTACGTTCACGTGCTTGTTGGAATGTTGTTGGTGCCATACCGCCACTCCAACCACCTGATGATTCAATACCGTTACGTTGGTAATCTACTTCTGATAAAGAACCCGCCGCTAAGATACCAAATGTTTCATTATTATTTTTCCAGCTGTATAAGCCAGAAAGTTCAGGATCTGTCTCTTCAGAAACTGTACCATAATCAGCTTTTACACTTGCAAATACAGTGTTTGCATCTAAATCTAGAGGTTTACGTGTTTTAACAATAACAGTGCCACCAATACCACCTTCAACTAGATTAGCCTGTGACGACTTATAAACTTCTAAGCCGCCGACTAATTCTGAAGGTAATAATGAGTAGTTAAAACTGCGGTCTACGGCTTGTTGGTCAAACCAACTTGTTGACGCAACTGTATGACCATCAAGCAATGTACGTGTAAGTTGTGCTGAAGCACCACGTATCGATACTTGCTGACCCTGTCCAAATTGACGAGATACACTTACACCAGAAATACGACCAAGAGATTCACCTACATCGCCATCAGGAAACTTACCAACATCTTCCGCTGTTACAACATCAACAACAGCATTAGAAAAACGTTTTCCGTTTAAGTTTTCTTTATTTGAAGCGCGTATACCGCGTACTTCAATGACTTCAACATCATCTTGAACTTTAACTTCATCGGCTGCGAATGCAGCACCAGTAAAGCCAGCTCCCACAACTAAGCCGATATTTACTGCTAATAAGCTTTTTTTAAAATTTTTAGCTAACACAGGATTCCCCTCGAATCATTTTATTGGTTTTGTTTATCATTTTGCCTAACCGCCATGACAGCGCTGTCATAGTAGTAACAAACCATACATGCTAAATTACATTTTTGCTACATTTTTCCGCGCTTTTTGTATGAATTTTAACTAATACATAATTAAGTCATTGATTTTATGGTGATTTATTATTTTATAAAAAAGTAGAGTTCGTCCGATGCTTACTCTTCATACCAAGCATGTAAATAATGGCGTTTTTTATACTTAATGTATTTAGAGTAGTCGACTTTGCGGATAGCTGAAGCGATTAACATGCTATATTACTCAATTGTACCTGAAGATTAACTAATTGTTTTAATTTACAAATAAAGCTTTAGTTAATGACTTTTGGGAGGTGTAATAGGATTTAAAAGGTACTTAGCTTAAGGGAAATGTTTAAACTTCAAATGTTTACAGCACTTTGTTATTAATTGATTAATGACAAAAACATGTCGCAATAAAAAAGGCCAGTAGCAAAAGCAACTGACCTTTCATTAAACCATCAATACAACATGGTTTTAAAGCACCTAGTTTAGACTAAATTAAGGTGCCCAATACACTTCAATGTTGATCTCAGGGTGATTTAGAACTGCACGTAACGGCATATCATTAACATTACCACCCGCTAAAGCTTGCTTATACACAGCCAGCTTTTCATCGCCACTAATAAGTAATTTAACTACTTTAGACTGTGAAATTGCATTTAGCGATAAGCTCATTCGTTCGGTAATACTACCTGTTACATCACTCTCAATTGCGTTTATGGCACACACAAGTTGGTTTGAATCTAAGCCGTTTTCCAACCCTTGAGCATGTGGAAATAACGAAGCAGTATGTCCATCTGGACCCATACCTAAAATAGTAACATCAAACGGGCGTTTTAATGCTTGAAACTGCGTTTCACATTCATCAACACCTTGCTCTGCAGTGGATGCTGCATTTTTCATGCTAATAAAATTAGCCGCTGCACCATGGTTTTGTAGCAAAGTACGCTTAATGAATGCTTCATTACTTTTTTCATGACTTACCTCAACCCAGCGTTCGTCAACCATAGCAACATCAACATGAGCCCAGTTTAAATCAAGGGTAGATAAATGTTTATAAGCCGGCTCAGGTGAAGACCCCCCTGAAACCATTAATACTGCGCGGCCATCAGCCTCAATACCATCACGTAATGCTTGTTCTAATGACTGAGATAATTCCTCAGTTAAAGCGGCTTTATCGTCAAAAAATTTCTCTACTATCGTTGCCATTATTTATGCCTTATCACCGGTGTTAAACCAAACATGATTATTTTCTGCTAATAATTCATCGGCGTCTTCAGGCCCCCAACTACCCGCTCGGTACAATGAAGGTTTACCCTTTTCTTGCCAACGTTCAATTATTGGATCAATCCACTTCCACGCTTGACGAACTTCGTCGCGGTGAATGAATAATGAAGGATTATTAGCCGCTGCATCAAGCATTAAACGCTTGTAAGCATCTGAATGGAAACCATTACTATACGCTTGTGACAATTCAATATTCATCGTTACAGGTTCAAGTTGCATATCTAAGTTATCAAGACGCTTTGACATCAGCGTTAATTGAATACTCTCTTGAGGCTGTAAACGAATAACCAAACGATTTGGTTCAATATTGCCTACGCTGTCTTCATACACGTTATGCGATACTTTTTTATATTCAACCACAATTTCAGCGCAGCGCTTCGCCATTCGTTTGCCGGTGCGCAGATAAAAAGGCACGCCTGCCCAGCGCCAGTTATCAATATGCGCACGAATAGCCACGAAAGTTTCGGTTTTACTCGCTCCCTCGTTTAGCTCCTCAAGGTAACCTGGAACTATTTTACCGTTTAAATCACCGGGTACGTATTGACCACGAATAATATGGTTATCTACATCTGTACCCTCAAGTGGACGTAAAGCTTCTAATACTTTTAATTTTTCGTTACGAATGCTGTTAGCATTTAACTTATGTGGTGACTCCATAGCCACTAAACAAAGTAATTGTAACAAGTGGTTTTGCACCATGTCACGTAAGGCACCGGCTTTGTCATAAAAACCTGCACGGCTTTCTAGCCCTACCGTTTCTGACAAGCTAATTTGAATATTATCAATCGATTTAGCATCCCACATGTTCTCAAATAATGAATTTGAAAAACGCAGTGCCATTAAGTTTTGCACCGTTTCTTTACCTAAATAGTGGTCAATACGGAAAATTTGTTCTTCGTTAAAGTACTGTGCAATTTTCGCATTAATCACTTCTGCTGACTCACCGCAGTAACCAATTGGTTTTTCTACTACAACACGCGAGTTGGCGGTAATTAGTTTTTTCGTTGATAATATTTCACAACAGGTGCCATAAACAGCAGGTGGGAGAGATAAGTAAAATACTCGTGATTTATCGTTGTCATCTTCATCTAGAATTTTTTTCAGTACATCCCAGTTATCATCCGCTTCGGTGACATTGCTCACTACGGGTACTAAAAAGTCTGAGAACGATTTCCAATCTTTTGCGTTATATTCGCCTTCGCTTAAAAATTCTTGTAACGCTTTGTGTGCAGTATCGATGTATTCATCGCATTTACTTTGTTCGCGCACGGTAGGCAAAATACGTGAGCCTTGCGGTAAGTTACCTTCTTGATATGCTCGATACATTGCAGGAAGTAATTTGCGTAACGCAAGATCACCACCGCCCCCAAAAATTATAATATCAAAAGGATTAAGCATAGTTACTCTCTACGTTTATGCTACCTGCCACTACCGTATTGGTAATCAGTTATAGCGGTTTATTATCTGGATAATGTAGGCCTCAGCACAAAGCCTACTAATTGTTGTGCGTTATATGCGCCATAAAAAATGGGTCTAGGGACACTGTAATTCCTCTCACAAAAATACAGGCCCTAGGACTCCAGCGCTACCCGTTCAAAGGTATTTGGTTACTTATTGTGTAATAAGTGAATATGTTACTGCGTACGGTATTGTTTGTAGTACGCCATTAAGCCTTGTGTTGAACTGTCATGCTCATTAACCACGTTATCATCGGTTAATTCAGCTTCAATTTTAGATGCTAAGCCTTTACCAAGTTCTACGCCCCACTGATCAAATGAGCATATTTGTAAAATAATACCGTGACAAAAAATCTTGTGCTCATACAGTGCAATTAATCGACCGACCGCTTTTGCATCAATCGTGTCTAATAATATAGACGTTGTTGGGCGGTTTCCTTGGTGAATTTTATGCTTTAGCAGCATTTCAATTTGTGCAGGCGTTTTGCCTTTGGCTGTTAAATCAGCCGTTATCTGCTGTGCATCGACCCCGTTCATTAGTGCTTCGGTTTGTGCAAAAAAGTTCGATAATAAAATATCGTGATGCTTATCTACGTTAACCTGAGGCTTTACAGAGCCAATAAAGTCAGCGGGAACAATGACATTACCTTGGTGCAAACATTGATAAAACGCATGCTGACCGTTTATCCCTGTCATACCCCAAATGATTGGCACGGTAGTGTATGGCACTGTCTGTCCATCAAAGGTTACATGTTTACCATTACTTTCCATTTCACCTTGTTGCAAATATGCTGGCAACATATGCAGGGCTTGGTCGTATGGCAAAATAGCTTGCGAATCAAACCCTAAAAAGCTGGTATTCCAAACACTGAGTAGCGCCATAATTAAAGGAATATTCTGTTCTAGCGGCGCCGATTTAAAGTGCTCATCAACTTCAAACGCTCCCTCTAAAATGGCCTCAAATGCTTCAAACCCAGCATAAAGTGCAATAGGTAAACCAATGGCACTCCAAAGTGAAAAACGACCGCCAACCCAATCCCACATTGTAAATACGTTTTCGTCACTAATACCAAATGCAGCAGTTTTTTCTAAATTAGTGCTTACTGCAACAAAATGCTTTGCTATAGCGCTGTCATCCTTTGCACTGTCTAAAAACCAATCAACCGCTGTTTTTGAGTTAGTCATGGTTTCTGAGGTAGTAAATGTCTTTGACGAAATTACAAATAACGTGGTTTCAGGATCTACTTTATCTAATACTGACGCAATTTGTACGCCATCTGCGTTTGAAACATAGTGAACGTTTAATGGCTTATCAACCACTGCTTTAAGTGCTTCAGTTGCCGTTTGCGGCCCTAAGTTTGAACCACCAACACCAATGCTAACCACATCTTTTACCGCTTTTCCGGTGTAACCTAGCCATTGACCACTTCGCACTTTTTCAACAAAGGTCTTAATTTTGGCAAGTTCGCTATCGACCGCTTCTGTAATATTTTCGCCGTCAACAATAAGCGGTGTATGAGCGCGATTTCTAAGCGCAGTATGTAAAACCGCACGGTCTTCGGTGATATTAATTTTTTCACCGGTAAACATTTTCTCACGCCATGCTTCAATATCGCATTCTTTCGCTAATGAAATTAATTGACCAAATACGTTTTCATCTATGCGTTGTTTTGAGTAATCAAACAACACACCTGGAATTTGAGTAGAGAATTGAGAAAAACGAGAATCGTCTTGTGCAAATAAAGTTTTCAGATGTGTTTGTGTCATCTTTTGTGCACTATTTTCTAGTGCTTGCCAACTTACTAACTCAGAACGGCTCGCCATGTAAACATCCCCTAATTAATTAATCTATTGATTTTAAGCATTTTATTTTATTTTTTACGACACTGAACAAGCGATTTTTGTAAAAAGCAAAGCCCAACATTATAGCTTAAATGGTCTAAATTGCGTTATTTTTATAAGCTTTGATGCAGATAATAGCGCAATTTTTTGCTTTTGACACCGGTATCATAAAATTAAAAATTGAATTTAACAACTGTTCACCCCCTCTGCACAATGAACATTTTATTAATCTTCGATTAAAGCAGGCAAAAAAAAGACCGACACATGTCGGCCTTTTTCTTTTATTAAACTATTAGCTGGTCAATGCTAAACCACCCGATAAGTTAAAAACGCGGTTATAACCAAGTTCAATTAGGTTTGCCGCCGCAATTTTTGAACGATTTCCACTGCGACACACCAATATGTATTGATTGTTTTTATCTAGTTGCCCTTGGGTTAGTGCATTGGCCATTCGGCTTAGAGGAATATTTAAAGTTTTAGCCTCAGGCACATTAAGCAATCCACTGATATTGTTAGCGCCATGCTCATAAGGCTCTCGGGTATCAATTAAATATACACTGTTATGTGAGAGCATTTCCTTCGCTTGATTAAAACTAAGCTGCGAAGTTTCGACTTTAGGCTTTGCATTAACATAACCACAAAGCGAATTTGCTAATGTGTGTTGTTGTGAGTCTGCTTGTTGTTTTTGCATGGCAAATTCAGTATCGCTGATATCACCTTCAATAAGCGCTTTTAATAAAGGTGTTTGCTGCTTTTGCACAGCCCAATTCATGGCGAAACACTGTTGATAATCATGCCCAGAGCACACCACGCTTTGCGGATTAAGCTCTGTAGTTAACTTAGTCAAAGAGTGTGCCATCTGCATCGCATCTCCCCCATCAAGTACTGTATTACCAAGCCCCGCAGGTAAAATTAAATCACCACAAAAACAGTACTGTACATCGCCGTTATTAGCCTTTAATAAATAACTCACGCTATCTTGGCTGTGCCCAGGCGTCGCTAGCTTTTCAAGTACTTGTTCGGTTAGTTGCAATTGTTCACAATTAACAGGCCAGCCTAATTGATCAACTTCACCAGCAACTAAATTTGTTTTGAGTGCGCTGCGCATTAAATCAAGAGCGCAGTGACGATCTTGATGCTCATGCGTGTTTAAAATAGCAGTAATAGTTAAATTTTGTGTATTCACTATTTTTTCAAATCGAGGGATCAACTCAATGATAGGGTCAATAATAATTGCCTGTTGATCGTCAGCTACATACAACCAACTGCAAGCACCTTGGTGTCTAAATTGGGTAAGCCCCAAGGCACATACTTCTTGTGCTACTAAGCTACTATCAGAAATAACCAAACAATTTGCTTGTAACACTGTTTTAAGTGCGCGAATTTGTTCACATGCATAATTTATTTGCGCCATAGTGGCAGCAGGCCCAAACGATAAACGAATCGCATTTTCACTTTGCCACTGTGACACTCCCATCGCATCAAGCACAAAACTTTGGGTTGCGCCCGTGCTACAGGCTGAGCCACCGCTGACTCTAATACCTGCAGCGTCAAATAAATCAATAACTTCTTTACTGGTTAAATCATTAACTGCAAAGTTTAGTGTTGTGGGCACTGAGCAGGCAAAATCATGATTAAAGGTAATACTTCCAAAGGTGTCAACTAAAGCGATATGCAGTTTATCGCGATACAAATTAAGTACATCTGCTGATTTAAAAGTATCGTCTTGTTTATCAAGCAGCAAACTAAACAGCTTATTAAGCCCTGCAATACCGGGCAGGTTTTCTGTACCTGAGCGCATGCCACTTTCTTGGCCACCACCAGCTATAAATGGCGTATATGGGCTACCTTTACGAATATACAATAAGCCGATGCCTTTAGGTGCATAGAGCTTATGTCCTGAAAATGGCGCATAA
Source organism: Pseudoalteromonas sp. US3C1013 (assembly GCF_048401115.1). GTDB lineage: Bacteria > Pseudomonadota > Gammaproteobacteria > Enterobacterales > Alteromonadaceae > Pseudoalteromonas > Pseudoalteromonas undina. The sequence continues at coordinate 1,909,026 of NZ_CP183075.1, forward strand.
TCAATCGTGGTTTCGCTTAGGTTGAGTTGTTGTTTACCCAGTGCCTGCACACAGTCAACCATCCAAGTCACATCGCTATTTCGACTGCGGATCACCTTTTCTATAGCACTTAAATCTTGGTATACACCGGTTTCATTATTAACAGCCATAGTACAAATCATCAGGGCGTTATCAATGTGCTGAGCAATAAAGTCTAAATCTAAAATACCGTCTCGGTTAACCGGAATAGCAATAATTTCAGCATTAATTTCAAGCACGGCATTCCAATGTTTTAATGTATTAGGCACCGCTTTATGCTCAGTTGCTCCATACAATAAAACCGGTTTAGATTTTGTGTGCTGTTTGGCATTAATTAAGGTTGATACGATAGCAGTTTGAATACCTTCGGTCGCACCTGAGGTAAATAATATATCGCCCTGCTGCGCACCAATCACGCTGCGCGCTTTTTGCCTCGTTTGTTCTAATAAGTGTTTGGCTTGAATACCGGTTATATGGGGACTTGAGGGATTACCAAAACAAATTTGCATCGCATGGCACACCACCTCTGCAATACATGGCAATACAGGTGTGGTCGCATTTGCATCAAGATAAACTTGGTTGTTGGGTTCATCTGGCAATAAAAACTCTGACATTAAAAACGCACCTTATTGCTAAAAAATATATCTTATTCCCAATAGTACATAGTTTTAAAAGGAATGAATAATAATCTTTAGTAATTAAAGTGCGTTTACTATACTTTTTAGTTACCGAGCTCTTCTGCGAGTTCTTCATGTGTGGATGACCACGCCTTAATAAGCGCTTTTACTAATGATGCTAATGGAATAGCAAAAAACACCCCCCAAAAGCCCCACAGCCCACCAAAAAATAGTACGGCGACAATAATAAACACCGGGTTTAAATCAACCGCTTCAGAGAACAATAAAGGGACTAACACATTGCCATCAAGCGCTTGAATAATGCCGTAAATAATTAAAATGGTCCAAAACTGGGTTTCTAAACCAAACTGAAACAGCGCCACCGCCGCCACAGGTATAGTCACCAGCGCAGCACCAACAAATGGAATAAGCACCGAAAAGCCAACTAACACACCTAACAGCGCCGCATAACGTAAATCCAATACCGTAAAGGCAATAAAAGACACCGAGCCAATAATTAAAATTTCGAATACTTTACCCCGAATATAATTCATTATTTGCTGATTCATTTCATGCCACACTTGCAAAATTAAGCGTCGTTGGCGCGGGATCAGTTTAGCAATGCTGGCACTGAGCTCTACTTTGTCTTTCAGCATAAAAAACACCAGTAGCGGTACTAAAATAAGATAAATTAACCACGCAACAGCATCTTTTAATGAATTGAGCGATGCCGACAGCACCACTTGGCCAAATTCAAGCACTTTGGTCTCTACCGTTACCACAATAGACTGTACTTGCTCTGCGCTAATTAGGCTGGGATATTTAGCTGGAAGGTCGAGTAAAAACGATTTACCTTGCTCAACCATATGCGGTGTTTCTTGCACTAAGTTACTACTTTGCTGCCAAAGCACCGGGCCAATAACTAATATTAAGGTGAGCATAATACCAATAAATATCAGCATGACTATGCTAGTGGCAGTAAAACGCTTTAAGCCAAATCGCTCCAAGTGAACTACAGGCCAATCTAACAAATAAGCAATGATCAGCGCCACTAACACAGGCACAATTAATGGGCCAAAAAAGTACAACATGGCAACCAGTGCCAATAATAAAAAAAGTAAAGTTACTGAATTAGGATCAGAAAACTTTTTTTCATACCATGCTTTTACATATTCAAACACGCAACGGCTCCACTAATAACAACGCTTGTTGTTTATTTAACTTGTAATAATACATTTTTTTTTGCAAATATCGTTCAATATCATCTGTATTTTGCTCGCTTGAGATATTAAAGGTAATTGCTTGTTTTAACGATATTGCCTCACGCAGCCCTAATTTAAACTGAATAAATTGCTGAGGGCATTTATAAGCGCGCAAATCTAGCTCTAGCATACTCGTTTCACTACCTGTTCACATTAATAATAAGTCCTATAGCTGGGCTAACTAAGATTAACCGCAGTTAAATTTAACTTTTTCTTAAAACAACCTCTGCAATGGTTTATCCTTATAGCATAGTTAGCTAAAAGGATACGTTAATGCCTAATTCGCATAATAAAGCGCAATTGCCTAGCAATCCAACTCTCAAAGAAATTAATTGGTTTAAAAAACAAATTAATTGGGGGGAGCTGCCGCATTTTTATCATTTAGTAGCTTCGTCGGTAAGTGAATGTGAAAGTATTTTAGATCACGGCTTTGATAATGCCATTAAGCGTATCATCGATAAACGCAATTGGAATCTAGAGGCGCTGGGTATCGACCCAAACGAGCTTTTTGAGAAAGAAAGTAATAACAAGCCACGAATTTCGTTGCATCAAGTATTTACCGAGCGCGGTTTTGAACTACAAGCGTTCCCTTTTTCCCATGATACTACCATCGATAGATACGCTCGACATGATGAGTCAATGGAATTTATATTATGGGATCCATTGACCATGAAAACCGTTATTCGCATTAATCAATTACACAAATTTATTGGTTTTTACTTAGACCAAGGCGATGAAGCAGACAAGGCACTTATTTTACATTCACATAAAGTAGTTCATAAAATTATTGCTTTTTTACAAACTCAATTGAACATTGTTAAGGTTGATGGGGTCACAATAAAGTCGTTTTACCAACTATGTGAAAAGGACAGCCGTTTATACACCGATGATCCAACTAGTGCCTCTGATAAAAAATAAACAAGGAATATAATGCAGCTAAAATCAGCCTTTATCACTTTATGCAGTGCAGTGCTTACATTTAGCCTGCTAATGAGTGAGCCGTTAAAGGCACAAACCAAACTTCAACTGCCCGACTTAGGCACGTCTGCGCTGCAGGCTTTACCATTGGAGAAAGAAAAGGCAATTGGTGAAGTGATGATGATGCAGATCAGAGGTTCTTCGCCATTAATTAACGATCCGGTGCTTGATGAATACCTAACAACCTTAGGCCGAAAGTTGGTTGCGAACGCCAATGATGTACGCTTTGGCTTTTCTTTTTTTTGGTTAAATAACCCTGAAATTAATGCTTTTGCATTTTATGGCGGTCATGTAGGTGTGCATACAGGCTTAATTGCTCAAGCCGATAACGAAAGTCAATTTGCTTCAGTGCTTGGTCACGAAATTGCGCACGTAACACAACGCCACTTAGCAAGGCGTATTCAGCAACAACAAGACAATAGCGGTCTAACCATTGCCGGTATGATAGCCGGTATTTTAGCGGCCGTTGTAGCCCCAGATGCAGGTATGGCGATTATTTCAGCCAGCCAAACCCAGTCGGCATTTAGCCAACTCACCCATAGCCGCTCTGCGGAACAAGAAGCCGATAGAATTGGTATGCAAACCCTTAACAATGCGGGGTTTGACGCCCGAGCTTCCAGTGAATTTTTAACTAAGCTTGCAGCGCAAATTCGCTATAAATATAAACCCCCGGCATTTCTACTGACTCACCCGCTGCCAGAAAGCCGCGTGTCGGATGTACGCTTGCGCGCCGAGCAATATCCAAAACGCCAAGTAGGCTCTAGTCTGGATTTTAATTTAGCTAAAAGCCGTGTACTGGCACGTTACGATAACAAGCCAGAAAATGCAGAGGCCCTATTTAGAAAGTTAATGCGCGAAAATACTTATAACAACGTAGCGTTACAATATGGATTAGCTATCAGCTTAATCGATCAAAAGAAAACGGAGGAAGCGCAGCCTATCTTGGACGAGCTATTAGCTAGCGATCCTAAAAACTTATTTTATATTGATACAAAAACAGATTTACTCATTGCACAAAAAAAAGCAGCTAAAGCAGTTAGTTATTTAAGTGAATTAAATAACTATCGGCCAAACAACCAAGTGATCACTTTAAATTATGCAAATGCCGCGTTGGAAGCTGAGCAATATGAGTTAGCCGAAAATGTATTAAAATCGTTTTTATTGGAGAAGCCAGATCATAGTTTGGGTAAGCAGCTTTTGACCGACGCCTATAAAAAACAAGAAAAATTAGCCGCATATCACGAAGCTAACGCCGATGTGTTATCGCAATATGGCGCATATTTAAAAGCAGCTGACGAAATACAAAAAGCACTTAATTTTGTTGAGCCAAATGAAAATGTAAAACAACAACGTTTAAAAGCGTTACTCACACAATATCGGTTATTGCAAAAAGAGCTAGCAAGGCTTTAAGTCTTTAGTGAGTTCACCTAAAATAGCCGCAATTTATACTTTGGATGTACTTTTTATGTCAGTTACTATTTATCACAATCCGCGTTGTTCAAAATCGCGCGAAACCCTTAACCTATTACAAAGTAAAAACATCGAACCGAGTGTTGTTGAATACTTAAAAACACCGCTTTCTCATGAGCAAATTAGTACCTTAGTTTCTCAACTGGGGTTTAATTCGGCCCGAGATTTAATGCGCACCAAAGAAGAACAATATAAAGCACTGAATTTAAAAGATGAAAATAGCGAGTCGGTGCTTATTGACGCTATGGTCGAAAACCCAAAACTAATTGAGCGCCCAATTGTAGTAAATAACAATAAAGCAGCACTAGGTCGCCCGCCTGAAAACGTATTAAGCGTTCTATAATGAGCACAACCATCGTGGTGCTGTACCACTCAAGCCATGGCTCGGTAGAAGCCATGGCGCATGAAATAGCAGAATCAATAGAACAACAAGGCGCAACCGCCTTGCTGCGTACGTTTGTAGCTAAAAACCCGCATGACATTGTGATCAGTAAAGACGATTTAGTTGCCTGTGATGGGCTTGCGTTTGGTACGCCAACCCGCTTTGGCATGATGGCCGCACAAGCAAAGACATTCTGGGAAACCACCAGCGATCTTTGGCTTAAAGGTCAACTTATCGATAAACCTGCTTGTGTGTTCTCATCATCGAGTAGTATGCATGGGGGCAATGAAGCAACCCTACTAAACTTGTCACTGCCGTTATTGCATCACGGGATGATGTTAATGGGGGTGCCTTACGATGTACCAGAACTTCTTGGTACCGAAACTGGAGGCACACCTTACGGCGCTTCCCACGTTGCTGGCAGCAGTAACAGCTCTACCCTAAGTAAAGATGAAATTAAAATATGTCAAAGCGTAGGCAAACGCTTGACTCAAGTAGCGAGTAAACTTAAATGACCCAAAATAGCGAGTCTGCTAAAAAGCCAGTGACCGTAAAATTTCAGCGCCTAGCCCTATTTGGTTATTTTGGCCTGCTTATTTTAATGCCACTATGGATGTTTGTGTTAGCACCGAGAGAGGGTCACAGTGACGCCTTTCTATTTTTAGTCTATGTGCTACCGCTATTATTACCTTTAAAAGGCATACTACAAGATAAAACCTACACCTATGCATGGGCTAACTTCATTGTTATGTTTTATTTTATCCATGGTTTTACATTGCTATGGGTTGCTCAAGATGAGTTAGTATGGGTATTGCTAGAGTTACTATTTGCCTCATCTATGTTTATTGGCTGTACTTACTATGCACGCCATAGAGGACAAGAGCTTGGACTTAAAATTCGTAAGCTTAAAGATGAACTTGCTGAAGAAAAAGCAGCGCATGAACACGATAAAAACAACTCATAGCTATCAGCTCAGAACATAAAAAACGCGCTTTATTAGCGCGTTTTTTTTATAATTAAGTAAGTGGTTAAACTAACTCACTTAAAGCTGCTAGTCCCACTATACACGCTAAACCTAGCTGGGATACAAGGCTAAAAACCGACATCATTCTTAATAAAAACAACCCCCAAGGGTGCTTTACGTGCGGATACAACGAACAGCGCTTTAAATTTGTAGCAAAGAAAAAACACACCACCGCCGTCATGGTCATAAAAAGAGTGAGCTCACTTTTTATAGTGATATTTTCATCAAAAAAGAAAAACAACTGTAGCGGTAACAATAAAGCCACAACCGCATGTAATACATGCACTTTTTTAATTCGATCTAACTGCCCTTCTGGCGATAATTCTTTAATACCAAAATCACGTTCAAGGCATTTAACTAAGTTACTGGCTTTGATGCTTACAGCTAAACGGTAACAACTTAATCCGTCGTTATTACGCGCTCTAAAATCATACCCTGCTTTAAGCAGTAAAATCATTAACGATTCATTTTTACTCATCACCGCGTAATGCAGCGCTGTATTACCTTTAATGTCTACGGCTTTTTTATCTTGGTATTGCAGGAGCATTTCTACTACATTTACATAGCCTTTTTCTGCAGCCCACATAAATGCTGTTTTGTTATCTTCATCGGTCAAGGTACCCGTAGCACCTTGTTCAATAAAGCGCATAGCCATGGTTTGCTTAGCTTTTTTCTTGTTTAAATGGGCGAGTAAGGCATTTTCTAACAACACAATAGAATCAACATCAGGCGAAACCTGAGTTAATAAAGTAAAGTAATCTTTGCCTGCAGCTACCTTTTCGCTAGTAAGCTCTGCTAAATATTCAATGTCTGCAATCGACTGAGGAATATGCGCACTTAAACGCTCTCTAAAGTCGACCTCTTGCCAAATAGATAACGTATCTGCAGCTGACAGCTTAGCACCCTGTTCAAGCGCATGTTCTATCAAAGTAAAAAAACGTTTACTAAAAAACAGACTGATTAATGAAAGCGGCGTTTCGATATTATTTTGTGCCGATACACTTGCATATTTTTCAAGTCGCTGACACAACATTAAGACAATATTTTCTATACTGTAATCATTGGCAAAATAATGCTCTTTAAGTGCAGCAATATAGACTTGTGCATCTTCATCATATTCACAGATATGCTGAAAATAACATTCTTCGAACGGCTCTAGGGGGGTTAACCAGGTTAAATAATAAATTGGGGGCAAAACCGTAGTACAAACACCATCATCTTCTTCAGTAGAGCGACAGGCAGGCCAAGCTTCTAAAGCATCTAAAATGAAGGCACCGTTTTGTTCAACCAGCCCTTTGACCAATAACGGGTATTCCTTTGGCCAAATTAGTACGTTTTCCATTAAAACAACACAACTCCAGTGTAGCTCGGGTGAGTGGTCAGTTATAACAGTTTTTAGCTGACACCACGCTTAATCAAAGAAGTCGATATTCTAACACAGCTTGGTAGTCAAGCTAGCGTAAACTCATGCAATATAGACCAAAATACAAAAGCAGCTAACGACATGCGCCATCAGCTGCTTTTACGGTTGGAGCTTTTAATTGCAAAGGAACTAACTTTGCTGCAGTTCTGCTGTGACTTGGTCTAATCCCACATCAGAAATTCGTTGAATGATCTCTTTTTGCTTAGCACTGAGTAACGAAATTCCCTCAGCAACAATATCGTATACTTTCCATTGCTGATCATTCCCCAAACGCAGTTTAAAGTGCAGATCTATGGTGGGTTTATTAGTTTCAATAATTTGCGTTTTAACAGTGGCAAATTTAGAGTCGCTTGCAGCGGCGTCTTGCTCAAATATTACATCTTGCCCTGTATACTTCATTAGTGCACTCGCATAAGTACCCGTTAAGTAATGCTCCACCGCACCAATAAACGCAACGCCCTGCTCGCGGTTGATACCTTTAATATGTTTACCTAATAATTTAAACGACACAAACTTAATATCAATATGTGGCATCAAACGCTGCTCAACAATTAAAGACATCGCTTCTTTGCTGGCATTACCTTGCGCATTTACCTGCCCAATATCGTTAAATAATGATTCGGCTACAGTTTGCAATAATTGTTTAGGTGACGGCTGAGTTTGTGCATACAAAGCACTACTGAAAAAAACAGCAACAACCACTAAAAGCTTTATAAGTTTCATAATAAATGGATAGTTTAAATAATTAAGTTTAGCGTAATTTACGCAAATAACAGGCAACAAAAAAGGCATAAATAAGCACCTTATTAATGCCAAATTAGCACCAATATAATTAGTTAAATAAATTCAATTAGTTAAAGAGTTCAGTTAACAAGCCATCTACAAGCGGATTTTTGTCCTCATTGAAAACAGTAATTCACCGCCCTTATCATTTAATTACTAATTTAATTTCCCCCGTAGTTGGCCATTATGAAAACCTCATATAATATGATTTCTATTATTGTTTTTTGTTTATTTTTACTGACAACTCATGCAGCCTATGCATCACCAAACCATGGCTACGCTGTAGACTTATTAAAAGGCGAAGGCAATGTAACTGGAGTAAAGCTTGCGTATCAGTATCATCCAGAGGGTGCGCAAAACTTTGTGGGTGATGCCCGCTTTTACCTTGAAAGCAGCATTAACCTGTGGCATTACCGCCATGATCAACAGTCACAATCAAACCTGGTGTTAGCTGTTTCGCCAGTAGTGCAGTTCCCAGCATTTAGCCTATACAACACGCCATTTTATGTAGAGGCTGGTATTGGCTTTTCCTTACTTGATGAACGCTATTTTGCCGATAAAAACCTAAGTACTCACTACCAGTTTGAAGACAGAATAGGTCTAGTGGCGGATTTTGGTGAAACCAATGTAGCGCTGCGAATTATTCACTATTCAAACGCCGGATTTAAATCTCCCAACCCAGGGATTAACTTTTTAACCTTGTCGGTGGCACAACGTTTCTAATTGCTTATTTACAGCTCTAGAGAGCATTGCAGCTTTTATTTAATGTGGTCATAATAACCGCTTAATAAAATATAAGAGCATCGTAATGCAAATTTGGCAAATCGTACTCGTTATCTCGATTGTACTGGCTATTGTTATCGGCAATTTAGTACTGCTGCGCTTAAGTGCAAAAAGCGAGTTTAAACCCTCAGTATCAATTTCATCAACGCAAGACAAAGAAACAAAAAAGCCCTGAATATTCAGGGCTTTTTCAACTAATCAGTCACTCTAGCCAACTAACCAGTGCGCCATTAAGGCAATAACTGGCAAGGTTACTAAAGTTCTGAGAATAAAAATAACAAATAACTCAAAAATATTAACCGGTATTTTACTACCTAATAAAAGTGCGCCCACTTCAGACATATAAATAAGTTGCGTTACACTCATTGCCGCAATAATAAAACGTGTTACATCGCTTTCAATTGAGCCTGCGGCTAAAATAGACGGAATAAACATATCTGCAAATCCCACCATAATCGTTTGCGCCGCCATTTCAGCTTCAGGTATTTGTAGTAATTCTAAAAATGGAATAAACGGCATACCTAAATATTGAAATATCGGCGTGTACTCAGCAATAATTAAAGCAAATGTACCCACAGCCATTACCACAGGTAATACTGCAAACACCATATCGAATGCGTTGTGTAAGCCCTCTTCAATTGTGCCTTTTAAGCCTGGTGCTTTTTCTGCTTTAGTTAATGCAACATCAAGTGAATGCTTAAATAATGTTTTGCCTTCAGGAACCAATTCAGCGTTTCCATCGGGCTCTTCACCATCAATAAGCACGTCCTTTTTAAAACGCAGTGGTGGTAAACGCGGAACAATTATTGCGGCCACTACACCGGCTAAACACACGGTTAGGTAGAAAGGTGCAAATAAGTATTCAAGCTTTACTTGGCCAATAACAACTAAACAAAAGGTAATTGATACAGCAGAGAAAGTGGTACCAATAATCGCAGCTTCACGTTGAGTATAATATTTATCTTCATACTGACGCGCAGTCATTAAAATACCTACGCTACCATCACCTAACCATGAAGCAACACAATTAACTGCACTGCGCCCTGGCACCCCAAACAATGGACGCATTACTTTAGTAAGTAAGGTACCCACCAGCTCAAGTAAACCAAAATTAAGTAATAACGGCAGTAATAAGCCCGCTAAAATAAACACCGAAAACAACACCGGTAATAAATCTTTTAATACTAACAAGCCAGTATTTTCTGAGGTAATAGCATGCGGTCCAACTTGAAAATAAGTTAAAAGCACAAACGCCATACCAAACAACCGTGTTACTAACCAAATCCAACTCACATTAAACAAATGATTTAATAAGCGAAATTTGGTTAAGCTTTTCGGTTTAAAGACACTAAACACCAGCGACATAACGCCAGTAATACAAATAATGGTAGCTATTAGCCCTAGCGCTATTTCACTGAATGAGGCTTGAATTGCCTTGGCCATTACCGCGATAGGAATCGTCATTATTTCACCAGACGGTACTGGCGTCATAAACAAAAACACACCGATTAAAGAAGGAATTAAAAAAACCAACCAAACTTTCAAATCATAACTTTTTTGAACGGGTGCTGGGCGTGATGAATCTAACTGAGACATATTTTCAACCTGTAAAAACCACAAAAAGAGCTAAGTGCTCTTTTTGTGGTAAATATTTATAATTATTAAATTTTAATACCGCGCTTAATTAACGCCGCTTCTAATGCTTGTTGCAAACCATTCATGGTACCTGGTTCAAGCGTTTCGCCTTTGTCATCCATCCACGTTAGACTGGTGCCACCTTGCTTGGTTTTGCTAACCAAAATTTGGTATTGACCTTCATCAATTGGAAGCTCTGTTGGTTCATCGCCCCAAATTGAATCCCACACACTGCTTTCTACTTTCGCATAATCTGCTGTAATTAAACCTGTCTCTTGGTTTATTTCAACAATAGTAAAAGATAAGCGCTCTAAGAATCCAGAAAAGCGATCGAATACCGTATCGTAAGCCTGCTCAGTAACAAGTGCTGCATTACCTTTGTTGTCAAACCCAAGTTCTAATGAAATTATTCCTTGGCGCTTACGCATATCAACTTCAAGTTGACGATAGCGATAATCAAATTCACTCACCACTTGATTAAGGGCGCGCACTTCTAGCTGTTGTTTTAATAAATCAGTCAGAGGTTTATCACCTTTGAAATCAATAAGCTCAGCCGTTAATGATGCTGTGCGTTGATGCTCTTTTTCTTCAATAGTAAATTTAAAACGTTCTAAATCAACACTTTCATCATCGCCCCATAACCAGCTTTCTTCTGGCTTAACAATGGCGTACCAATCTGTTTCCAGTGTTCCTTGCATTTTGTTTTGTCGTGTCGCGCTAATGTTGTTATCAGCAAGCACTGCTTGAATCGAGTCCCAAATGAATACATCTAAATCGTCAATGCCATCATTTTTATCAAAATAAATACGTGCTTGTTTATCTGCTTCCTCAACCCAACTGCCTTTAGCAATAGTTAACACTTGCGCCGGCGGGCGATAGTTTGTTGCCTCCGGATTATTATCATATTGACCCACATCCATCTTATAAACAGGATCTTGAGCGGGTTGTGATAACGAAGCAGGTGTTTTAACCGGCTCATGAGCGCGGTAATTACGCTCATTATGGGCATCACTCGTAAATACACTACACCCTGACAAACTTACCAATACACTTACTGCTAGTGCTTTTGGGATCCAATACTGCACAGATAATTCTCCTTAGCATACCCTTAATTGTTTTAACAAATATATGAGTGGGTAATACCGATTTGGTTCAGTGTAAAATCAATATTAACTTTACATTTATAATTTGCTTATCTAACTGCATTAAGCCAACAAGATGACCGACAGACTAGGCTACAAATAGACACATTTTTGCTATGGTACTTTCACAAGCTTGTAAAAACAAGAAACACTGCACTATTAACCGTCTAAAATTAACCGTCACTGTAGTTTAACGCGGGTTTTGTGTTAAACTTTGCCGCCGTGCAACGCTACGTGTTTATTTTTTGTTGCCAAGTCGGTTGTTATCATCCAAGTAACTTAGGTACTTTAAAACCCATGACTGCATTTTCAAATCATCAAATTGTTTTAACCGCAATTGGCGAAGATAGATCGGGCATCGTTAGTGAGCTTACGCAACTCGTCAGTGATTGCCACTGTAATATAATAGATAGTCGTATTGCTATTTTAGGCAACGAACTTACTTTTATTATGCTACTTAGCGGTGATATGTCAGCCATTAGCCGTATTGAGCATACACTCCCTACCAAAGGTATGGAACTTGGCCTACTTACTATGATGAAACGCACTTCAAGCCATAATCAAAGCGAGTTTTGTGCAGGCTACACCCTAGAATACACTGGTATAGACACCCCTGGCACCTTGAGTAAAGTAACACGCTTTTTTGCAGATAATAATATTAATATTTGCTCATTAAAGTCAGATACCTACGAAGAAGAAACTGAACTTAAAATGCGCTGTGAACTTGAATTTAATATTCCCGTTGACGTTGACATTGACCAATTTAAAATTAGTTTTGAAAACCTTTCGCACGTTTTAAACGTAGATTACATCTTTCGACGTATTCGCTAAGGAGTTTAGCATGAACAAAATTACCCCATTACAAAGTGGCGACACAGCACCGGCTTTTAGCTTACAAAACCAAAATGACGAAACTGTTGTGCTCAGTGAGTTATTAAAAGAAAAACAAGTACTGGTATACTTTTACCCTAAAGCATCAACGCCTGGCTGTACCGTACAAGCCGAAAACCTGCGTGATCAACAAGCCGAGCTTGCTAAATTTAACACCCATGTAGTTGGCATAAGCCCAGACCCAATTAAGCGCCTTAAAAACTTTGAAACTAAAAAAGAGCTTAACTTTGACTTACTTTCTGACGAAGATCATGCCATTGCTGAGGCATTTGGGGTGTGGGGCTACAAAAAATTTATGGGCAAAGAATATGATGGTATTCACCGCCTTACTTTCTTAGTAGGCCAAGACGGTAAAATTAAACACTTGTTTGATAAATTTAAAACCAAAGATCATCACCAAGTGGTGTTGGACTATTTAGCCGCTGAATAAAGGCTAAAGGCTAAAGGCTAAAGGCTAAAGGCTAAAGGCTAAACAAGATAAAAAAAAGCGTTGCTCAAGGGCAACGCTTTTTTGTATTTGCTTATTTATAATTTAGCTAATAACGGTGATTGTGGAATACCTACTCGAGGAAGTAGAGCCGGTGTTACCGCAAAGGCTGCTGGTAAACGTCCTTTTAATTCAGCCATTTTTGTTTGATTATTTTGCTGATCAAAAATGTAGTATTTTAAAACATCACCATAAGCACTTCCCTCTAAGCTAGCTTGTTGCAGTGTGTCTAATGCTTTATCGTAATCTGCGCTATAAATATAAGCTAATGCTAAGTTCCCAGCAGAACCTTCGTGTAAGTTACCGTCAAGCTCTCTAGTCAACCCCTCTAATTCAGCTATAGCCAGTTCATAACGACCTAGTTGTATGTAGGCATTAGCAAGCGAGTTTTTCGTAAAATATGGCGGGTTGCTTCCTGCTGGATACCATGTTTCGTAAGCACTTAAGATATCTTCATATTGTTCAAGTTTAGAAAAAACATGAACGAGTAAAGTATAACTTTCTAATTTAATTTTTCCCTCTTCAAAACCTGATAGCACATCTCTATTTGCATACCATTTTTGAATATTTTTTGCCGTTTGTATTAGTTGTGTTGGTTGATCACTTTTTGCATCACCAGCTACCTCTAAAAGTTGCGCTAACTGTTGGTTATACTGATTACTAGCTGCGGGCTGTTTTTGCGCACTATGTTGTTCATTCTTTGGATTTTCATCAACAATTTGTGCTGCTGCCAACGCGCTAAAAGACAGTGCAGCCAAAGCCATTACCATATGTTTACTTTTCATTGTTTTTTCCTTGTTTAACATTTTAATCCTTTGAATATTAAAACTCTTTGAGTGTTCAATATTCAAAAGAGGGGGAGTGAAAAAGTTATATTTAGATTTTTTTTCATGCTCAGAGAGTAACAAACTGGCTAAATCTAACTGATACTTACCTTTGAGTTTACGCATACATTTTTCGTCACAACTAAGCTCTAACTGCTCTTTTGCCAAACGCGCTAGTTTTGAGCATATTGGGTTCCACCAAAAAACACTTTCTATAAAGCAAATTAGCCATGTCCAATAAATATCACCTTGTTGTAAGTGCGTTAATTCGTGCTCAATAACAGAGTTTAATTCTTTTCGATTTTCCATCTCAGGAGTAAGCCAAACAACCGGATTGACTAATCCTGTTGCAAAAGCAGGCCCTCCAATTGAGGTGAATCTTATTGGGTATATACAGTTTGCTCGTTTTGAAGTGCTATATAAGCTTGAGTTAGCTTTTAAGTTTTTGACTAACTTTACATACATAGCAACACGCAATGTAAACAAGCCAATTCCACTAAACAGCAATACACTAAAAATATGGTTTAATGATGGTAACCAACTCACTGGTACAATAATGCTACTTTCTGATGTTATGACCTGCGCACTGGTAGGGGCTATTAACGTATTTAAAAAACTAAACTCAGCAACATTAACAGTATATTGCGATGTACTTTCAAATAATGGCAATTGAGAAAAGTATTGCCAAGGAACAAACCAGGCTATTAAAGCCAGCATTATTACGTAAAAATTTAATCTAGAAGGGGCACTTTTCATCCCTAAAGATGCAAGCAAACAACACACACTAATAATTGTGCAAGTTACAAAATAATCCATCATAACCTTTTCCTTTAATCTTGCTTTTTATTTTTCAGTAGCGATTGTAGGTACTCAATATCCTCGTCATTCAGCTTTTCTTCTTTAATAAAATGGGCAATTAAGCTGCGAGAGTTACCTTTAAAAAAACGCTGCATAAAGCTAGGCATTGCTTGTGCTGAAAATGCGCTTTGAGTGATCACTGATTTAAATACGATCGCTCTCCCCTCGTTCCCACAGCGTACTATCGCCTCTTTTTGCTCCAACCTATCGACAATTGTTTTCACCGTTGTGTAAGCTACTTGCTTATCTTTTTTTGTATCAGCAAGTAGCGCTTTATGTAATTGGCTAGCCGTGCATGGCTCGTGTTGCCAAAGCAACTGCATAATATCTAATTCAAATTCACTGAGTTTCATTTTAACCTCCATTACTACATCTGTAGTTATTAACTGTTACAAATGTAGTAATAAGCGTTCAGTGTGTCAATATAAAAATTAAAATAATTTATAGAAGAAGGCAGCAATAAAAAATAATATCGGTATTGTGTAATAGGATTGCTTTTTATAGTTCAATAAATAAAAAGCTTAGTTAATGTGTGTATAGGCATTTCAATATGTTAATTTAAAGCCACCGCCTTATTTTTCAAATATTGTAAAAACACCTATCTAGTACTTTTAAATATCAATATACCTGCCTTTAGTAAATAAAAATAAAGGTGACTAGTGTATGTATTTATTTAAAAGCCAGGCATCTATTGCTTACTTTGTGAAAAATTTACTTAATATTTTTTCACTACAGTTCTGGCTAATTATCTTAAGTACTGACTTTCTTTTCTATTGTTGCCAATAAAGCGGTTCACCGAAAACATCAGCAAAGTAATCAATAAGCGCCCTAACATTTAAAGGGGCATAGCGTGTGTGTGGATAAATAGCCGCTATTTGCTGAGGCTCTGTTTTAATTGCTGCATCATAATTAGGTAACACCTTTACTAAAGTACCCGCCTTTAAATGCTCACCAATAAGCCAATCAGGAAACAGCACTAAACCCATGCCTTTTAATGCACAAGTTAATAATGTGTCCGCATTATTTGAGGTAAGTAATGGTGCAACAGGGTAATGAACCCATGATCTATTTTTAGCTTTAAACAGCCAACGATTTGCACCTGAAGAACCTTTATAAATTAAACATTGATGATTTTTAAGTGCAGATGGATTAGTAATTTTAGGGTTGTTTTTCAAATACGCTGGTGAGGCTGCTAAATGATACACTTGTGTACCAAATACGCGCGCATGTAACGAAGAATCGGTTAACGCACCGATACGAAATATAACATCGGTGGCATCACGATGCGGGTCAATAAAGTCATCAGTAAGTGTTAACTCTATTTGTAAGTTTGGATAGCGAATACTTAACTCAGGCAACCAAGGAGCAATGTGCCTTTGGCCAAAAAATACAGGCGCATTAATTCTAATTAACCCGGTTGGTTCGAGCGTTCTGTCTTGCAGCTCTTTTCTCGCGTCATTCATTTGCTCGGTGATTGTTTGTGCATAATCTAAAAACAACCGACCCGCTTCTGTTGGCACAACAGCACGGGTATTTCGATAAAAAAGCTGCTGCCCTAGTGCATCTTCTAATTGTTGAATAGTGCGTGAAATATTTGACGCAGACACCCCCTCCCGCCTAGCCACCTCTGAAAAACTATGGGTATTAAAAACACCGATAAACGTAACGAGTGTTTTAATGCTCACTGTATTTATGTCATTCATTTGTGCAATTCCTGCAAAAGTCATTTCTGGATTGTAGCGTTTTTCTGGCTGATTAGCTGGGTTAAAATGGTATTAATTACTATTTGGAGGATATAAATGCAATTTCTATTAATATTACTGACCTTTATGGGCGGTATGGGTTTGTCCGTAGAAGCGGGGTTATTAGGGCCTTTGGGTAGTGAAGTGGGTGAACTGTGGGCCACATTTAGTATATTTGCGGTTGGTGCCGCCTTAACATTTTTGCTAATGCTGTTTTTTAGCCCTCGTAATAGTCCTTCATTTTTTAGCCAGCCCCCTTCTTTATTATTAGGTGGCGTGCTTGGCCCTGTTTACGTGGTTATTTTAACAATTGCAACGCCAAACATCGGCATAGCCATGACAATGATCGGCATACTCGCAGGGCAAATTTTCAAAAGCTTAATTATTGACCATTACGGTTTGTTTGGCACCACTGAACGCAAAATCGATGTTAAACGCATTATTGCTTTGGCGTTTATTATTATCTCTCTGGTTTTTATGGCACAAGGATAAACTCACTATGACTATTATTATGATTTTTCTAGCTGTAATTGGTGGCGCAACATTAAGCATTCAAGCAGCCTTAAACGGACGACTAGGCGGTAACGTCGGTGTTTTTAAAAGTGCTTTTTTAACCTTTTCTGTTGGTGCACTAGTAACCGCACTGCTCATATTTTATTTTGAACCAAATCATGCTGTAACCTTAATGGATGTACCAAAATGGCAGCTACTTGGTGCCATGTGTGGCGTACCATACATTGTTATTATGGTGCTTGCGGTGCAAAAAATAGGTACAGCGGTGGCAACCGTCGCGGTTATTTTTGGTCAACTAACCATGAGTGTATTAATTGATAATTTTGGCTGGCTTGGTAATGAGGCTATTGCATTGTCACCCAGTCGACTAGCGGCGTTAGTGTGTTTAGCCATTGCATTATTTTTTATTTATTCAAGCGGTAAAGTTGAAAACAAAAAATCGTAGTATAAACCTAAAAAACGTTGCTCAAAGGCAACGTTTTTTATTGCTTTAGCACTTTAAACTTTGGCATCGCGGCCGATAACAACATTAATAAACATACTATTATGGATAATAAATCGTGATACAGCTAAATAAACACTCAGCCTTTGACGTTAAAATTACAGCCGAAAAAACAAATATTGCACAACAAACAAAAGACACAACAAAAAATCAGGACAACACTGATTATCAATTATCAGACAAAGAACGCAATAAACTCTCAGGAAAAGAGGCTGAGCAAAACGCTGAAAAAGCAACAAATTCAGAAATGCCTGAATATATCGCAAAAATGATAGAGCAACTTAAAGAGCTCAAACAGCAGCTTGAAGAACAAAAAGAGCAACTCACTCAATTACAAGCTCAATCGGACCAAGAAGACGAGGCTATACAGGCACAAATTGAAGCACAAGCAAACATCGTTTCATCAACACAATCTCAGGTAATTGCGCTCGTGCAAATGATCAGCCAAGCCATGAAGGATGCAGGTATTACAGACGCGGGGGCACTTGTAAGTGCCATTGTTTGAATTTTCAGAGCAAAGATTTCAATAATAAATAGCCTACCCTAGCGGTTAAAAAACTACGCTGTGCTTGCGTTCTCACTTTTCACCCAACAGTGCTTGCTGATAAATTTTATTAAACTCTTCAGCAGGTAAATCAGCCGCAAAGTGATATATAAGCGCTTTGTATTTATCGCTTTGAATTAATTTTGAGAGTGTATTATTAAAATCATGAACAAATTTTATATTTTCTTCACTACGCTCACACATTAAATGCCCAACAGTAAACGATGTATTTAATTTCAAATCAAAGGAGTGAATGTCTGCGTCTGTTATATCCTGCCAATACGTGACTACATCGCTGGGGTATTCAATAGACGCATCAAATTCTTGCAACTTAGCTAATTGTTGTAATCTAGAGAATATATTAGTGGGCGCTGGTTTTATTTTAGTTTTATCTACTTCTTCAAGTAAAGACATAATGTCTTCGGAGAATATTCTGAATTTTGATAATCCCAACCTTAATTCACTTTGAGACACTAACTCGTCTAAATTTTTCATATGCTTAAATTCAGTTAAATCAGTAGGAGAATAAAGTCGCGGAGCGAGATACAAAGAAAACGGCTTTGATATTAAATAGCGGTTTGCTCGTTCTGGGGTGTTAATTTTATTGGCATAACAATAATTAGTGCCAAATTGAACTTCATTATTTGTATTCGGCGCTTTTACAAACTCAACTCTGTAGTCTCGCATTTCAGTCAAAATTAATTTATAAAGCTGTGCGTCGAGTGATTTTTCTTCAGTAACTGAGTTCAGTCGCAGCAAAGACTCATCGTTACTACTCAATACGATTTTTATTTTACTTGCGTCAAAGTCAGCAAACCGCGTATTGTCATAATCTGATTTATATAATTCCTGCAACCGTCCCGATGATTTTAATTTTGGCATGGTTTGGTCAAATTTTCGCGCCAAGGCTCTGCCCTTTTCATCGTTCGAAAAGGCTAAATAAATAGGCCTTGCAGGTACAAGCTCTACATAATTAAGCTTTGATTTATACTCTTTGGGAATGTTGTAGTCAAAATCAACGAAAGCATCTATACGTTTATTCAGTAGCAGAGCCACTGCGTTTTCAATAGTAGACACCGGGTAATAATCGTGTGGGTATTCAATAAACTTATCGAAATTATAGCCGTCGAGCCAGCTTAATACTTTGTTGTTAAAATCAGATAACTTATTAAAGTTATGAGTGGAATTTAAAAAATAGGCATTAATTGGATAATCATAATCTAAGTACCAATGAGGATAATAGGCTAAAGGAACATCTTCTTTAGCAACACCAATTACGAAGTCATACTGTTTTTGTTCAAATAAATTGGTAATTCGTTTGTAAGTACTAAAATCAAACTCGAGCTGTTCATCTGCATAAACTTCTTTGAGTAGATCAATATAAACGCCTGTTTCATCCGGATTGGTGTAATCAACCCAATGAGTTACGCCAACTTTTACACTCGCAAAAGCCGAGTTTATACAAACATAAGAAAAAACAAAAAACAGTAGTAAGTATCTAGCCAAGCGCATTCTCCCAATCGCTTAGTTTAATATATGCACCACCAGCGTACTTTGCAAACTTAGGTGTTAGTTCAAGGTTCAAGGTTCAAGGTTCAAGGTTCAAGGTTCAAGGTTCAAGGTTCAAGGTTCAAGGTTCAAGGTTCAAGGTTCAAGGTTCAAGGTTCAAGGTTCAAGGTTCAAGGTTCAAGGTTCAAGGTTCAAGGTTCAAGGTTCAAGGTTCAAGGTTCAAGGTTCAAGGTTCAAGGTTCAAGGTTCAAGGTTCAAGGTTCAAGGTTCAAGGTTCAAGGTTCAAGGTTCAAGGTTCAAGGTTCAAGGTTCAAGGTTCAAGGTTCAAGGTTCAAGGTTCAAGGTTCAAGGTTCAAGGTTCAAGGTTCAAGGTTCAAGGTTCAAGGTTCAAGGTTCAAGGTTCAACAAAATAAAAACAAAAGCGCTGCTCAATAACAACGTTTTTTAGTATTAGCTTTGCTTAAAAGTCATAGAAAACTTAGTGATAGTAATATCTTAGGTAATTTGTTAAAACTTTACAGAAGAAAAGTGAGCGTGGTATGGATATAAACCTGCACGACTCGCGCACTATAAGATTATTAAATCGCTCAATAAGGACAAGTATTGAATAAAGAAGAGTACAAGGAAAGTGGGATCTTATATGCGGTGTTTACTACCGTTTTATTATATTTCTTTTTTAAGATTACTTTAATTTTCTCTATGGGGTTAGATTGGAGTTCAATTTGTCTAAGCTTCCTTTGGGATAATATTGATACTGCAATTACACCTTTTACGGCATTTTTAATAGTGGCAGTTTTAAGCTGTGTCTGGTTTTTTTATTGCGCCATAAAGTACAAACGAAAAGTTGGCAAATCAGCATATTTCCTATTGGCTGTTGGAGCGGTGTTTTATTACTTTTGGTTCAAAGGCTTTTACGGTTTTTGGCAGCTAATGAGCTACGAGAAAAAAGAAATTACATTACAAGAGTTTTATGAAAAAACGGGTGGTACAGAAAGGTTGAAATTTTTGTTTGGTAATAAACTTAACGAAAATGTATTGTGCAAATCGCAATTGAACAAAACAAATTAGAAGTGGGATAAAAACAGATTATTTTGTTCGTTCCCAACAAGTTATTGCCAACTATCTTCTGCCGTTTATTTACGGCGTTAACATGTTATACACTTTTCAAAAAATGGAGTTTTAAAATGAGAAAAGAGTTCGAATTCACGGTTAAGGGTCATAAAATTAAAATTGTTAACTCATGGTTTAATGGTGCAAAACTATATGTAGATGGCGATTACCGTGATCAAGACTCTACCTTTATTGCTAACGGCAAAACGGCACTTCTTTCAGCTAAACTTGCTGATCTTGGTGTTTTAGAGATTTTCCCCATATCTGCGTTAATATCTGTAGAAATGGATGCATTTTTAATTACGGACGATGAAAGGTTGCAAGTATACAGCTCACATAAGCGTTTAAACTTAACACAGCAGCGATTAGCAAAATAAACACATAGGTAAAATATGAGACTATTAATGGCCCCTTTATTACTCATTATTGCTGGATGCAGTAGTGTTGCGCAAAAGGATGAAACATATTCGCCGTGCTCTGAAGCATGGTTTAACCATGTTGAACAGCAAATTAATACCGGTGACGGTTATGGACATGGGCCAGACATTGGCTCTTTAGAATGGCGCTCTGTGATCATGTTTAAACTCGGTATTAGAGATAAGCCAAACGTACCAGAATTAAATACACCGCAGTGGTGCCAGTTTATTGATGAAAATTATATTTAAAGCCTGCTTGGCTTTATGAGCTGAAATTTGTTGAGTTAGGTTGGGGTTTACTCACCCAACCTACGTAATATAACTTAACGCCAAGCAGTTTAACGCTTACAGCTAAGCACTTATAACTGCTCTTTCTGTTTAACTAATACCCAAATACTTATGTACTTGAATTGATAAGCGCCAGTTTTTGGCGATACAAGTATCAATGGCTAATTTAGTTGCCGACGTTTTTTGGCTGATTGGCTGTAAATATACCAGTTTTGGGTTAACACCCGTGGCGACAAATAACTCTTCCAGTTCTTCTACGTGCTTTTGCATAGCAACCGGATGTTTAATTTCATCGGCGCGTTGCATAGCACTGCTCAATACTTTGTAACCACCACGCATATTAATTTTTGGCGATACCGTAACCCACGTTTGGGCAGGGGCGAGAATTTCAAAGGTGCCACTGGTTTCTATTTGCGTGCTAAAGCCATGATCATGCAATAAATTACATACTGGATTTAAATCGTACATGCAAGGTTCACCACCGGTGATCACAACATGCTTGGCGGTATAGCCACGGGATTTAAATAATTCCAGGACCTGCGCGGCACTTGCCTCAGCCCAATGATCTGAGTCGGCTTTTTTTTCTACCGTGTCATCTAGTGATACTTTATATACATTATCAACATCCCAGGTTTGTTTAGTGTCACACCACGAACATCCCACAGGACAACCTTGCAGGCGTAAAAATATAGACGGCGTACCGGTAAAGCTCGCTTCACCTTGAATGGTTTCAAACACTTCATTAATTTTGTACAAAAGAAATCTCACTTACAACCTGACGGCAAAATTGTTACTATTAAAAATCGCAAAGCACGGTGCAAAAATTGTCATTTATGCCTTGGCCGTGTAGTATATCGCGCCCTGATATAAACCTCTATCAAAACTAAAGAGCAAACCACGTATGACGCAAAAAGTAGTTGTTATTTATTCCGGCGGTATGGACTCATTTACTGTATTAAATAAAGCCTTGCAGCAAGGCCATGATGTTTATGCCCTCTCGTTTGATTATGGTCAGCGTCATGTTAAAGAACTTAAAGTTGCCGCCAACGTATGTGAAAAGCTAAATGTCCCGCACAAAATTGTTGATATATCAGCAATTAATCAGCTTATTGGTGGTTCGTCGTTAACAGACGATATTGATGTGCCAGAAGGCCATTACGAAGAAGAAAGCATGAAAAGCACCATTGTGCCTAACCGCAATATGATTTTACTTTCCTTAGCGGTAGGTTATGCAGTGTCTCTTAAAGCGAGCAAAGTATATTACGGCGCGCATTCAGGCGATCATGCAATTTACCCTGACTGTCGTCCTGAGTTTGTTAAAAAGATGGATGATGTATGTCGTATTGCAAATTACGATGCAGTAGAAATTTTTAGCCCGTATTTAAACAATACTAAAATCGATATTTTAACCGATGGTATTAAAATGGGCTTAGACTACAGCCAAACATGGACCTGTTATAATGGTCGTGACAAAGCGTGTGGTAAATGTGGTGCCTGCCAAGAACGTTTAGAGGCCTTTGAGCTTAACAACGTGACAGACCCGCTTGAATATGAGTAAAGTTCAACGTTAATACACTAAAAGGCTACCAAGGGTAGCCTTTTTTGTTGCGATAAAACGTTAAAGCCAGCGTTTTACTCGTGATTTATAATCGTCAAATTGCTCACCAAATAATTTGTGGAGCGCCCGTTCCTCTGGGATTATTTGAAATAAGGTAATGTAAGCAATAAACCCTGCTACACCTAAAAAAGCCCACATTGAACCCAGCCACACGCCCCAGCCTGCTAATATAAACGCAAAACCTAAATACATCGGATTACGAGAGAATTTATAAACACCTGAGGTAACTAAACTAGACGCTTGTTCTGGTTTGTTAGGTAGTACTGTTGTTTTAGCAAACCGGAAACTCACGACCCCAGCAATACAAAATATACACCCAGTAGCGACAAGTGCTAGCGAGAGATAAGTAATAAATGCGCTAAAATCAATCACGGTATAATGTGCAATCAGTGCCATTACAGCAGCAAAAAACACCACAACCACAACCGGTGGAATTTTATTATTTAACATACCTACTCCTTGTATCGATTAAAAAACTTCATAATTACTATATGGTGGCGTCACAAATAATAACAATGACTTATCGAATATTTATAAATACAAATAAAGTTACAATTAATTAGCTTTATGAGCGCTTAATTATGGTTATAATTTAAGCTTAAATAAAAGTTAAAGGAAGTAATTATGTCTGGCACAACAATGATAGTTCTCATTGTACTTATTTCTGTAGGTTCGGGAGTTATTTACGATATGTATAAAAAGCACCTTGAATTTAAACATAAAGTACAGGACAACAATCAAGACGCACACAAACAACTAGCTAAGGTAACCGCTCAAGTGAGTGAACTTAAACAACGAGTACAAACACTTGAAGCCATTGTTACCGACTCAAGCTACAACGTAAAACAAGAAATAAACAAACTTTAATGTATACGTTACAAGTAATTTGGGTATAAATGTGCGTTTTCAGGCTGCTCAATGCCATGGGCAGCTAAAAAACCACCAATTGCTTGACCACACCCTTGTGGCGCTCGGCCACTGTCTATCTCAAAATTTAACTGATTCGCCTCTTGTTTACCCATTGAGCACAAACTAACTGAACTTGGCGAACGCATAGAAACACTTAACTCGCCTATTTGCTCCGCCTGTACATGCTTACTAAAACGTGCAAAACCTTGGTATTTAAAATGCTCGCTCACATAATCATTGCTTATAGCAACCAATGCGGCAATAAAACTATGTAAAAAGCTATTTGTTGTTGTATCCGGTGCTAAAAATGACAAAGTTTTGTTATTAAACTCACTCAGCTGGCAACTATCGCAATAAAGTTTAACCGTATACACCTGCTCACCGGTGATTATAGCTTGGCAGTTAATTAGCTCTATTTGGTTATCCGCAAACACAAGGCGATCTATCAGCTCGTTCAATGAAATATTTTTAAACGATGTACTTTTAACAAGCTCGGGATTTTGTGCCATAACGGGTAAGTCATGATGATTATTAAATGGCGTACTGGTTGCGCCTTGGTGTTGCAGCTGAAAAAGCTCTCTTACCTCATGCTCACGCGCCACTTTTAACGCTAAAAATGCAGTTTGAATAAGCTCCGAGGTAGGCAGGTTCTGCTCTACTGGCCAACGGCGACCAAACAATAGTTTTTTTGCTTTATTATCAGCGCGATAATTGTCGGGACTCAGTACTGCTACTTGCAAATAAACATCACTATTTTTTTCAGCTGCTAACACGCTAAAGTGGTTGGAAAAACTAATGTCGTTAAGCACTTCATTAACACTGGCCAGCGTATGCTTGTAACGCAAAAAATGCTGCGGAACAATCCAATTTTTATTAGCCAGTTGTACTAGGGGCGCATACGAAATAGGTTGCTCGTAACTGTGTTGCCATTTTTGCCCATCATCTAATAATGACTCAATTTTTGTGTTGTTATCTGACATATATAAACCAAATAAATCTGCCTAGCGGCAAGATATTAACTATGAAGCACTTTACGTAGTTAATCATAAAAAGCGATCACACTTTTTGGCAGTATTTAGCGTTCAAATACGCGTTGATACTCTGTTATAACTTTTTGATAGTAAACTCTATCTTTATTGAGCATTCGAGTATAATGGTCAAGCAATTGTTGCTGATATTGATGATGTTGAGGGTTATGTTTATCCCACATATGAGCCCCCGTTTTAGTAATAGTGCCGGTGGCATTAAAACTGACTTGTAGCACTTCGTAAAAACGCTTGTTTTCAACAATAATTTGCTCGCTATCGAGCTGCAAATTACACGCTTTTAAACCCGCACGTACTTTATAGAGGTGCATAATAGGGCAAATAATAAAACTTAGTTGTTTAAGGCTGTGCGGATTATTAGCAATAATTTGCTCAATGAGCTTTAAGCATAAATCGCCCCCCACTCCCGCAATAACGATTACTTGCTTAGCACCTGTTGGCAGTTTAATTTGCGCAACATCTTCGCAGCGCACTTGCCATGAAGGCAAAGACTTTCCTTGCTCAAATTGTTGTAGCGACTGCTCAAGCGCTTCCATTAACTCTGGAATAATATCAACAAAGTTTATTTGTTTGGCTATGCCGCGCTCAAGTAATGCCATACCTAAAAAGCCATGATCGCAACAACAATCCCAAACAATATCGTAAGACTGTGTAATTAACGAATTGATGGCGTTTAAACGTTTACTCAGTTTCATTTAACTCACTATGTTTTTGTTTTGTACACCAATGCTTTTAAGCTTTTATCGCTATCAATTTCAATAAAGCGATCGGTAGGTTCTAGGCGTTTAACAAATTCAATAGCACCTTGAGTATGCTCTTCAATAAGTGCTTTAAAATCGTTTTCTGTAAGCTCTGGGCTATTAGCGCATAGCAATAACTGTGTAGTATCGTTTAAAAGCTCAGGAAGTCTGCGCAGCACTTTTTGATAGTCTTTGGTTAAAATAAAACTGCCTTTTTGAAAACTGGGCGGATCAACAATAATTAAATCAAACGGTGCGGCTTTTTTTAGCCTACCAAACGACTTTAAAATATCGTGCGGTAAAAAACTGACCCCACGATCGACATTATTGAGTTGGTGGTTTTGCTTACCTACTTTTAACACACCTTTGCTCATATCCATGTTCATCACATGATCTGCACCGCCGTGCATAGCCGCAACCGAAAAACCACAGGTATAAGAAAACAAATTAAGTACTTTGGCGTGCTTACTATTTTGCATGACAAACTCACGGCCTTTTCGCATATCAGGAAAAATACCGGTGTTTTGCTTACTCATTAAATCAACCAAAAAACGCACCCCATTTTCGGCTACGCTATGACGAACTGGCAGTTGACCGTGAACAAGGGTGTTATGGCTTTGTAGCCCAGCTCGCTGTTGATACACCAATGCAGTAATTAGCTCTGGATGATGTTGTTGTGCCCACTGCCATAACGTATCGGTAAGCGTAGTGAGTGTTGCCTCATCAATTTCACTGTATGACACCAAAAACAAACTCGGTGGATAAAAGTCTAAGTTAATATGGCTAAGCGCTTCAACACTGTGGCCGCGTCCATGAAATACGCGGCAAAGCTCGTTATCGGAAAAAGGCGTGTCTGCCAAAGCATTCATAAGAGGAGTAAAATCGGTTGTCATTTAATTAATCAACTGTTGTTGTAGTTCATGTATTTCGTCGCGCACTGAGGCGGCTTTTTCAAATTCTAAATCGCTGGCGTACGCATGCATTTTGGTTTCTAACTGCTTAATTTGCGTTGCAATTTCTTTAGCACTGAGGATTTTTTTAGATTCTTTACGAATAAGCTGTAGGTTGTCTTGCGGTGAAGCATCTTGGCCTACATCCATTACATCAAGTATCTTTTTAACTAATGCACTAGGTTCAATACCATGCTTAACATTATAAGCATGCTGTATTTCTCGGCGTCGATCAGTTTCCTCAATGGCTTTAGCCATCGATTTAGTCACTCTGTCACCGTATAAAATGGCACGACCATCAAGGTGGCGCGCCGCACGGCCTATCGTTTGAATAAGTGAGCGTGCTGAGCGTAAAAAGCCTTCTTTATCGGCATCTAAAATAGCCACTAGTGCCACTTCTGGCATATCTAAGCCTTCACGTAGTAAGTTAATGCCTACTAACACATCAAATACACCGGCACGTAAATCACGAATAATCTCTACTCGCTCTACGGTATCAATATCAGAATGTAAATAACGTACTTTTACATTGTGCTCACTCAAGTAGTCAGTTAAATCTTCAGCCATGCGTTTAGTAAGCGTAGTTACCAGCACACGCTCTTTTAATTCAACACATTTGTAAATTTCTGATAGTAAGTCATCAACCTGATCGCCTACCGGGCGCACTTCAATAACCGGGTCAAGTAAGCCAGTTGGACGAATAACCTGCTCTGCAACTTCGCCGTTGCTGCGCTCTAATTCAAAGTCGCCCGGGGTGGCCGATACATAAATGGTTTGTGGTGCAATGGCCTCAAACTCTTCAAAACGCAGTGGCCTGTTATCCATAGCTGAGGGCATTCTAAAACCATATTCAACGAGGTTTTCTTTACGGCTTCTATCACCTTTATACATGGCACCGATTTGCGATACGGTTACGTGCGATTCATCAATAATCATTAATGCATCGTCGGGTAAATAGTCCAGTAATGTTGGCGGTGGATCGCCAGGTGTACGCCCCGATAAATAACGGCTGTAGTTTTCAATACCAGAGCAATAACCAAGCTCGGTCATCATTTCTATATCGTATTGGGTACGCTGAGCTATGCGTTGCTCTTCTACTAACTTATTTGCGCTAAGCAATTGTGCTCTGCGCTCTTTGAGTTCGGCTTTAATTTTTTCTATGGCTTCGAGAATTTTTTCTCGTGGGGTTACATAGTGAGTTTTAGGATAAATAGTGGCACGTACTATGTGTTTTTCTACCGCACCGGTTAATGGGTCAAAAATACTTAAGCGTTCAACTTCGTCATCAAACATTTCTACACGCACTGCATAGGTGTCTGATTCAGCTGGAAATATATCAACCACCTCACCACGAACGCGGTATGTACCGCGACTAAAATCAATATCGTTTCGCGTATATTGTAGCTCTGCAAGACGGCGCAGCATGTCACGTTGGTCGACCTTTTCACCCACTTTTAAAAGCAGCATCATTTTCATGTATGAGTCAGGATCGCCCAAACCATAAATTGCCGATACAGAGGCAACGATGATGGTATCGCGTCGCTCTAAAAGCGCTTTGGTGGCGCTGAGTCGCATTTGCTCTATATGCTCATTAATAGATGCGTCTTTTTCGATAAAGGTGTCGCTGGCTACCACATAGGCTTCAGGTTGGTAGTAATCGTAGTAAGATACAAAGTATTCAACCGCATTGTGTGGAAAAAATTCTTTCATTTCGCCATACAATTGAGCCGCTAAGGTTTTATTATGCGCCATAATAATAGTTGGCCGGTTTAAATCACTAATAATGTTAGCCATAGTGAACGTTTTACCGGTTCCCGTTGCGCCTAATAAGGTTTGCTGGGCCAGTCCGGCTTCTAAGCCTTCACACAACTGAGCAATAGCGGTTGGCTGATCCCCTGCGGGTTTAAATTTTGATACTAGCTGAAAATGATCGCTCAATGACTACACTCCTGTAATGCTTGACTGCTTAACGCTTCAATTTCTTTCATAAACCACTTGTAGGCTACAAGTGCTGTAAATAAATTACCAATGGCCGCGCCAATAAACAAGCCGATTAAGCCTGCAAGTTCGTTCCCGATATACGCAAAGGGAATATAAAAAACAAACAATCGAATAACGCTTAAAACTAAGGCGTTCATGGGTTTATGTAAAGCGTTAAACGAGGAGTTTGATAAAATGATCACTCCTTGCAAGCCATAACTTAAAGGAATGGTATAAATAAACAGCTTGATGACATCAACAACCGCTTGCTCTTTACCAAATATTTCACTAATGACGCCTGAAAAAATAATTAAAATAATATAGATAATGAACTGCCACAACATTACAAACTTGAGCGTACCTAGGTAGGCATCTTTTACGCGAGAAAAATGACTCGCTCCAAAGTTTTGGCTAATAAAAGGTGGCAAGGTCATCGACAAGGCTAATACCACTAAACTCGCTATTGACTCTATTCGACTCCCTACCCCAAAAGCAGCCACGGCTTCGGGACCATGATGAGCAACCAATGCAGTCATTACCGCCATAGCAACTGGGGTGAGCATGTTAGCACCCGCTGCCGGTAAACCAATTTTTAAAATTTTACGAATTGCACCAATAACAGTTTGTTTGCCCGCTTTTAAACTAAGCAACTGCTTTTTAGCAATTAATATGTATAAAATAATCGCCACTCCAACTGCCCAAGCTATAACACTGGCAATAGCAGCCCCTTTAATGCCTAATGCGGGAATGGGACCAAAGCCAAAAATCAGCATAGGATCGAGTACGGCATTTATAAGTCCAGCCCCCCCCATAATAATACTCGGTGTTTTAGTATCACCGCTCGCACGCAGTACAGAATTACCAATCATTGGGGTAATTAAAAACACACTGCCCAAAAACCAAATACTAATATACTGATGAATTAGCGGGAGTACTTGCTCCCCTGCCCCAAGCAACGTAAATATGGGATCAATCAATAAATAGCCACTAGCAGATAAAATTAATACTAATATTACCGCTACCAACAACGAAACACTGGCATCAAAACGCGCTTCTTCTAAATTGTTACTGCCTAATGCTTTTGCTATTACCGCTGAGGTACCTATGCCTAAACCAATTGCTAAACTAATCACGGTAAAAGTAACAGGAAATGTAAAACTAACTGCAGCAAGCGGCTCTGTACCCAATAAACTAATAAAAAAAGTATCAACTATGTTGAACATCATCAGGGTAATCATCCCAAAGATCATTGGAACGGTCATTTTCTTTAACGTAGGCAAGATTGGAGCAGTGAGTAAATCAGGGCGAGTATGTGATTGAGAATGTGCGCGCATAAAATAAATAAGCCTCTTTTACTGAACGGCATATTTTAAAGCATCCGGAGAGTTCAAGCCATGCTTTATTAAATCTAAACAACTAAATCAGCCTTTAATCTACAAACTATTACTTTTACGCTGTTGTAAATAAATTTTGCACAAACACATTAAAAATCAAATTAAATACATTTATGTAACTTTTGCAACATTTACCTTTTAGATTTTGTTGCTTTATTACACAGTTAGCGATGATGCTTTATCGTCACGAAAAATTTTATTTATCGTTTAGGTGGCTATCTAAGCTGAATCATAAGCCATTGTTTTTTAATATATAAAAAAAAAGCTTTTTAATACTTGAAATCGTTGTAGCGCCCTACAGTGCTGGGGGTGCTGATGTTCTTAAAGTTTAATAAACAGAGTTATCCACAGAAACCGTGGATAACTCATTCAACCCCGCGTTTATAAAGGGCTACAACCCGGTGCAAATTTAACAGTGTTGTGGTTTTTTTACGTTATCAATATGGAAACAGCGCAAAATGGTTTTGTAACTCATTAAAACGAGATTATTTGTTTATTTAATGCAAAACCATATTTATGTTGAATAAATAGCCAACCCTTTGATTGCTCTGTTTTTATACAAAACCCACATAACTCTACAAACATTTTATTTTAATCAACATAGAAACTATCTATTACGTCTTTCATTTAGATTTAGTTCAACAAACTTTAACGATACAAAGTAAAAGTGAGGTATTTATTTTAAATACGTTTATAAAGTCTTTTTAAAAATAAAGGAAATAGACCAGTTTTTTGTTACTAAAAGCTACTTTTTAAAATTTTATGGCAACTTTTATTGGATAAAGATCCTTACTTGATTCAAATATTACGCTGTTTTTGTAAAACAATATCACTACGCTTTACTTAAATAGTGTTATAAAACGCGCAGATTGCACATAAAAACAACGAATAGACCTCTTTTTTGAATTTATGATCTTTTATATGTTGACACTTTGCTATGCGGTCATTAATATTTCGCCCCGTTGAAAGGCAAGACGCTTCCCCCTTAGCTCAGTTGGTTAGAGCGACGGACTGTTAATCCGCAGGTCCCCCGTTCGAGTCGGGGAGGGGGAGCCAAGTTTTTCAGCCATAAACGATTCCCCCTTAGCTCAGTTGGTTAGAGCGACGGACTGTTAATCCGCAGGTCCCCCGTTCGAGTCGGGGAGGGGGAGCCAAGTTTATGTTTATGATGTAGTTCCCCCTTAGCTCAGTTGGTTAGAGCGACGGACTGTTAATCCGCAGGTCCCCCGTTCGAGTCGGGGAGGGGGAGCCAAATCATAAAAAGTACATTTTAGTTCCCCCTTAGCTCAGTTGGTTAGAGCGACGGACTGTTAATCCGCAGGTCCCCCGTTCGAGTCGGGGAGGGGGAGCCAATTTACTACACTTCCATAGACATCTCTTCAAATTTGCTCTACCATTTCTCTTTTAAAACAAAAACTTTTTTGATTACAAAAACTAACTATTTGATAACTTTCTCTATCAAGCTATAATTATTTTAATAATCATGAGGTTGTGTCCTCCCCTTTGACATATAAAGATTAAACAATGGCAGCTTTTAAAAAACTTATTTTTATACAACTGATGGCTTGGTTGATTCTTGTGACCGCTGGCTGTTATTTTATTAGCCAAAATTTTGATAGTGCCATCGGTAAAGCTCAAAAAAATGCGCAAGCGACAGTCGAGCAATATATTAAAAACCTATCTGCAACTGACCTCTCTGCTGATAACTTAAAAAACACACTTGCAAGCAGTGAAACCTTTTCACACTTTACCTTACGTGATTATCAAGGTGCTGAAGTATTTTCAGTTAACAACGCACCGCAATTGCCTGTTATTGCCGAACTTATTCAGTCAAGCAACAACTCAGTGCGCCCTCAGTATGCCACTAATGATAACGCCGATATAAAAGTTGAATTTAAAATTAATATCACTCACTTGAGTGAGCAGTTTCAAACTGCTTTTTTTATAATTTTAATTATTAGCACCCTACTCGCTCTAATACCTATTGCATTGATGAAAACCATTGTTAAGCACATTAATGACAATATATGTACGGACGTTGCTGATGTCATTGATATTTATATAAACCAAAATCAACTAGGCGATGATTTTGCGACTAAAATTGATTCGCCAGAGTTAGCTAAGTTAGGGAAAAGTTTAATTCCTAGCTTTAATCGTTTATCGCACTTTTTAAAAAGTAAGAATGACAATATAAAAAATGCTGCACACACAATAAAACGTGAGGCCTACAAAGACGGTGTGACTGAGTTAGGTAATCGCAATATGTTTGTTGATTACTACGAAAAGAATATTGAAAACACCGAAGTAAGTACATTTGGCTCTTTAGCACTCGTTCGCTGTAGCGAGTTGCAGTCTATAAATCAAAGCCGCGGTTATCAAAAAGGTGATGAATACATTAAAGCCGTTGCAGATATTATTGTAAGTATCAGTGGCACCTATTCCGGCAGCCAAGTTTTTAGAGTTAACAGCTCTGATTTTATAACAATTTTACCAAATACCCCGTTGAAAGAAGCTGAAAAGTTTGGTGAGAACTTACAATCTCGCTTTACTCAATATATGCAAAACCAAGAGCTTAGCTCGGTTGCAAACACAGGTATTGTTGGTTACGAAAAATCAAAGCCTTTAGGTGAGTTGCTCTCTATTGTTGATAATGCAATGAGCATGGCTCAGTCTAAACAAGCTAATGCATGGCATGTACAGCGCGATACTGATCTAGTTAATAACGTGAGCGCAGGATTTGGTAACCAAAACTGGCGTAAAGTGATCAACGAAGTAATTGAGTCTAAAAGCGTCCATTTGGTGATTCAAAATATTATGCCTTTGGGCAAAAGCATTAAAGCCTATGCTGAAATTCAGGCCCGCTTCAAAACAGAAGAAAACCAAGCTTTGCCTACTGCTTCATTTTTAGCAATGGCTGAAAAGCTCGATATGGCTATTGAAATTGACAAGCTGATAATAGACTCATCTTTAGAAAGAATAAAATCGAGTAATTTATCTGAAAAGTATTTTGGCTTAAATATTACCCCTTCAAGCGCGCATAGCGACCAGTTTATGATTTGGTTAGAGCGCCGTTTACTTAAAGATACGCATATTGCTTCTAAGTTAATTTTTGAAGTGAGTGAATTTGGTCTTCAACAAAACATTAAAGCAAGCAAACGCTTTATTGATATGGTGCATCGCGTTGGTGCCAGAATAACTGTAGAACGCTTTGGTGTCGGACTCACCTCATTTAAATTTTTCAGAGATTTAAAACCAGACTTTATTAAAATGGATGCAAGCTATACCCGAGGTTTAGAGGACGATAAAAACAATCAATACTTTATGCGTTTAATGGTCGACCTTGCTCATAGAATTGGCGTTAGTGTTTTTGCAGAGGGCGTTGAAAGCCAAGAAGAAAAGCACATTGTAGAAACCCTATGCCTTGATGGTGTCCAAGGTTACTATATTGAAAAGCCTAAAGACATCTAACTAATTACCCTATTTAATAATAAAAAAGAGCATTTATGCTCTTTTTTACTTTTTAAAGTGTGCTTTTATGACTGTTCAGCCGTTAAAATGCTGACAGTTTTTTAATTGCAAACTCCCTTAAATTTAACCCTTTACAATTAGCCCATTATTTAACGTTGTTTATTTAACTGATAATCACTCAACGTGTTGTTAATCGCAGTAGAAAAAAGGATAATACACGGGATTTTATTAGCGTGAGGCACACATGACAGAATACGTCTTGTTATTAATTGGAACAGTGTTAGTTAACAACTTTGTATTAGTACAATTTTTAGGCCTTTGCCCGTTTATGGGTGTATCAGGAAAACTTGATACAGCCATAGGTATGTCTTTAGCAACTACCTTTGTGCTAACGCTTGCCTCTGTGACCAGTTATTTAGTAAACGAGTATATTTTATTACCACTAGATATCACCTACCTGAAAACAATGAGCTTTATTTTAGTTATTGCAGTGGTTGTTCAATTTACTGAAATGGTTGTTAGAAAAACCAGTCCAACGCTATATCGTTTATTGGGAATATTTTTACCTTTAATAACGACTAACTGTGCAGTACTCGGTGTTGCTTTATTAAATATCAAAGAAGATCACACCTTTTTACAATCTGCCGTCTATGGGTTTGGTGCCGCAGTGGGTTTTTCATTAGTTTTAGTTTTATTTGCGGCATTACGCGAACGCCTAGCCGCAGCAGATGTTCCCACTCCATTTAAAGGTGCTTCAATCGCAATGATAACGGCAGGTTTAATGTCAATGGCCTTTATGGGTTTTACTGGATTAGTGAAGTTTTAATATGACCTTGTTGTACGCTTTAATAGCGCTGGGTTTACTGGCGTTAATTTTCGGATTAATTTTAGGATTTGCAGCCGTACGTTTTCGAGTTGAGGGTAATCCTGTAGTGGAGCAAATCGATACCATTTTGCCACAAACACAATGTGGTCAATGTGGTTATCCTGGTTGTCGCCCTTATGCAGAAGCCATTGCCAATGGCGATGAAATAAACAAGTGCCCACCCGGTGGTGATGCGACAGTTAAAAAGTTGGCTGATTTGATGGGTGTTGAGGCTAAACCTCTAGCCGGCGGCGAACAAGCCGAGCCAGTTAAAACGGTGGCCTACATTCGCGAAGATGAATGTATTGGTTGTACCAAATGTATTCAAGCCTGCCCTGTTGATGCCATTGTTGGTGCAACCCGACAAATGCACACCGTTCTAATTGACGAATGTACAGGCTGTGACTTGTGCGTTGAACCTTGTCCGGTCGATTGTATTGACATGCTACCCGTTGCACCAACAAAACAAACTTGGAAATGGCAACTAGACGCTATTCCTGTTACCCAAATAGATTAGAGGTTTGAGTGGAAAAGTTACTTGAACAAATAAAAAAAGGCACCGTTTGGGCATTTCCTGGCGGCGTACATCCTCCGCAGCAAAAGTCATTATCTAATAATACGCCTATTGCGCGCCTTCCTTTGCCTGAAAAACTCGTTCTGCCTTTAAAGCAGCATATTGGCGCTAGCGGCAAGTTAATTGTAGAAAAAAGCCAGCACGTATTAAAAGGTCAACCATTAACTAAGCCTTCTGCTAACTGGTCGGTACCTGTGCATGCACCTACATCAGGCACTATTATTGATATTACGCCTATGCCATCAGCACACCCTTCTGCTTTGCCTGAATTAAGCATTATTATTGAACCCGATGGCAAAGATACCTGGTGTGAACTATCGCCTTTAGCAAACCCAGCCAATGCATCACACGATGAACTCGTTGATGTTATTCATAACGCGGGGATTTCTGGTATGGGAGGCGCAGGTTTTCCAACCTACGTTAAAGCAGATATTAAGCAGCCGATTGAGTTTTTAATCGTGAACGCGGTTGAGTGTGAACCTTATATTACGGCTGACGATACCTTAATGCGTGAACATGCCGCTGAAATAGTCAAAGGTATTGAGCTCATGCAACAGCTGCTCAACCCTACCCTGTGTATTATTGGTATTGAAGACAATAAGCCCGAGGCTATCACAGCCATGACTGAAGCGGCGAAGCATAACGAGCATATTTTAATACAAACCGTGCCCACGGTTTACCCTTCTGGCGGTGAAAAACAGCTGATAAAGCTACTCACTAATCGTGAAGTTCCTAATGGTGGCATTCCTGCTGATATCGGTATTTTAGTGCATAACACCGGCACTTTATTTGCTATACAGCAAGCTGTATACGAAGGCAAACCGTTAATTGAACGTGTAGTTACCGTTACCGGCAATACCATACATAAGCCCGGTAATGTATGGGCGCTATTAGGTACTGAGATAAAACACTTACTGGATTGCCAAGGGTTTTCACCTGTGCCACAACAACGTGTGGTCATGGGCGGTCCTATGATGGGCTTTACCTTACCTACGGTTCGTATTGGCGTTGTTAAAACAACAAACTGCATACTTGCTCCAGATCATAAAGAATTAGCAGAGCCTGGCCCAGAAAAAGCCTGTATTCGCTGTAGTGCCTGTGCAGATGCGTGCCCTGCTTCATTGTTACCACAGCAGTTACAGTGGTTTGCTAAATCAAAAGAATACGACAAACTCCAAGAACATAACTTATTTGATTGTATTGAATGTGGCGCGTGTGCCTATGTTTGCCCAAGTGAAATACCACTCGTTCAGTACTACCGCGTTGCAAAAGTTGAGATTAAAGAGCAAATTGCCGAGAAGATAAAATCTGATCGCGCTAAAGAACGATTTGATGCACGTAAAGCGCGTTTAGAGCAAGAACAAGCTGAGCGAAAAAATCGTCACAAACGTAAGCCAGCAGCTAAATCAACCGAAGAACAGCAAAAAGTAGCCGATGCCCTTGCCCGCGTTAAAGATAAAACCAGCGATGGTGACAATAAATCAGCTGTAGCAGCGGCAATTGCGCGTGCTAAAGCTAAAAAGCAAGGTGGCGAACTTGAGCCAGATAACAGTGAAGTTGCAAAAGAACGCGCTGCCCGTAAAGAGCAAGCTCGCCTTTATAAAGAGCAAAAAGCACAAAATAATGGTGATGACGAAGCTGTAGATGACAAAAAGTCAGCAGTTGCAGCCGCTATTGCCCGCGCTAAAGCCAAAAAGGCAGCACAAGCTAATGAGCAAACAGCAACTGATGACACAACAAGTGAATCTCCAGCTGCTGCAGATGATAAAAAAGCCGCCGTCGCTGCAGCCATTGCCCGTGCTAAAGCCAAAAAAGCAGCACAAGCTAATGAGGAAACAGCAAGCGATGACACTGCAAGTGAATCTCCAGTTGCTGCCGATGATAAAAAAGCTGCCGTCGCTGCCGCTATTGCCCGCGCTAAAGCCAAAAAGGCAGCACAAGCTAATGAGCAAACAGCAAGCGATGACACTGCAAGTGAATCTCCAGCTGCTGCCGATGATAAAAAAGCTGCCGTCGCTGCAGCCATCGCCCGTGCTAAAGCTAAAAAGGCAGCGCAAGCTGCTGAGCAAACACCAAACGATGACATAGCAAGTGAATCTCCAGCTGCTGCCGATGATAAAAAAGCCGCCGTCGCTGCCGCTATTGCCCGCGCTAAAGCCAAAAAAGCAGCGCAAGCTGCTGAGCAAACACAAAGCGATGACGCAATAAGTGAATCGCCTGTCGCCGCCGATGATAAAAAAGCTGCCGTGGCAGCCGCTATTGCCCGCGCTAAAGCTAAAAAAGCAGCGCAAGCTGATGAATTAGCAAAACAAAGTGAAAACACTGAGCCACAAAGCAACGATGAACCTTCACAAGGTTCACAGCAAACAGCTCAAGAAAAAAATAAAGCCGCCGTAGCCGCCGCTATTGCTCGCGCTAAAGCTAAAAAGCAACAAAAAGAAGGAAATGATCAGTCATGAAACTAACCATGGCCAGTTCACCCCACAATCATAGTCACAAATCTGTGACACGGTTAATGTTAACTGTGATTGCGGCTTGTATTCCTGGTGTTATTGCGCAAGTTGTATTTTTTGGCACCGGTGTCCTTATCCAATTATTATTAGCGTTAGTGTGTGTAAGCGCGTTTGAAGCAGCCGTGATGTTAATGCGTAAGCGCCCTATTTGGCCTGCATTAAGCGATGGCAGTGCATGGCTTACCGGTGTGTTATTGGCAATAAGTATTCCGCCTTTAGCGCCTTGGTGGATTATTGTTATAGGGTGTTTGTTTGCCATAGTTATTGTTAAACAGCTATATGGTGGTTTAGGGTTTAATTTATTTAACCCTGCAATGGCAGCGTATGTGCTTTTATTAGTGTCGTTCCCTGTGCAAATGACTGCTTGGTTACCCGTTACAGAATTACTTAATACGGGTATTACTTTTAGCCAGCAGTTAAGCTTAATCTTTAGCGACTTTACCACGTTAGGATACAGCTTAGATCAGCTCCGAGTAGGAATAGACGGCAGCACAATGGCTACCCCACTTGATACCTTAAAAACAGATATTGCTCACGGCCTAACGGTGACAGAGAGCATGCAAAAGAGCGTATTTAATGAGTGGACTGGCCTAGGTTGGGGATGGGTTAACTTAGCCTTCTTACTCGGCGGCCTTTACCTGTTAAAAACAAAAGTAATTAACTGGCATATACCAGTGAGTTTTATTGCAAGCTTAAGCTTATGCGCAGCAATTGGTTATATTGCCTCGCCAGGTACAGAGCCGGGTGTAGTGTTTCACTTGTTTAGTGGTGCGACTATGCTGGGGGCCTTTTTTATCGCCACCGATCCTGTATCAGCTGCAACCACCAATCGAGGTCGCCTTATTTATGGTGCAGCAATTGGTTTAATCGTGTATTTAATTCGCACCTTTGGTGGTTTTCCTGATGCAGTTGCATTTGGGGTGTTGTTAATAAACATAGCGGTACCGCTTATCGATTACTATACACAACCAAGAACCTATGGCCATGGAGCAGTAAAATGATTATTTCTTCAATGGTAAAAAATGGCGCAATATTGTGTGGGTTTGCGTTACTAACAACGGGACTCGTTGCCACAATTAATACACTTACCGCTGATAAAATTGCAGAGCAAGAGCAATTACAATTAACTAATCAGCTTCAAGAAGTATTGCCGCATTCCAAATACAGCAATGAGCTATCGCAAGATTGTGTAATTATATCTGATCCATTACTAGGGCCATACGACAACCAAGTTATTTATCGTGCCCGAAAAGATAACGAACCTGTGGCATTAGTCATTCGTCATGTCACCCCTAGCGGCTACAGTGGTGATATAAACTTACTCAGTGCAGTATATCGCGATGGTACCATTGCGGGTGTAAGGGTAACCAAACATGAAGAAACACCAGGTTTAGGTGATAAAGTTGAAATAAAAAAATCAGACTGGATCACCACATTTAATGCAAAAACAGTACAAAGCGAAAGTGACGATCGTTGGGCCGTTAAAAAAGACGGCGGCCAGTTTGATCAGTTTACTGGCGCTACAATTACACCTCGTGCCGTTGTAGGCTCAGTCAAAAACGCGGTACTTTATGCACAAGATAACTTTGATGCTCTGTTCACAGCAGCAAACGCATGCCCAGAGGTAACGCCATGAGCGAATTAAAAACCCTTTACAAAGAAGGCTTATGGGGAAATAACCCTGCCTTGGTACAGTTATTAGGTTTATGCCCTTTACTCGCTGTTACCTCTACAATTACTAATGCGCTAGGTTTAGGCTTAGCAACCTTATTGGTATTAGTGGGCTCTAATATTACCGTATCAATAGTGCGTAACTGGGTACCTAAAGATATTAGAATACCTGTGTTTGTGATGATCATTGCCGGTTTTGTAACAATAGTACAGCTGTTAATGAACGCTTACACTTTTGGCCTTTACCAATCTTTAGGGATTTTCATTCCGTTAATTGTAACCAACTGCGCCATTATTGGCCGTGCTGAAGCATTTGCCTCAAAAAATCCAGTGCACTTATCTGCCTTTGATGGCTTAATGATGGGCTTAGGCTTTATGTTAGTACTAGTTGTACTTGGCGCTATGCGAGAGCTGGTTGGACAAGGCACATTATTTGATGGTGCCGATTTATTACTCGGGCCTTGGGCTGCTATATTGCGCATTGAAGTATTTAGCTTTGATAGCCAGTTTTTATTGGCCATTTTACCACCGGGCGCATTCTTAGGGCTTGGGCTGCTGATCGCCGCTAAAAACGTAATTGATGCACAAATAAAATCAAAACAAGTCGCACCGCCAGAAGCTGAAAAAGGCCCTAGAGCGCGTGTAACTAGCTTAACTTAAGGGGAAAACGTATTAACTTAATAAAGCTAATGCGTTTTAAGTTACATGAATAAAGAAAAACGTCACCAAATACTTACTCGCTTACGCGACGACAATCCACATCCTGAAACGGAGCTTGAATATTCAAGCCCGTTTGAGTTATTAGTTGCCGTTACGCTTTCAGCACAAGCAACCGATGTTGGGGTAAATAAAGCCACTCGTAAATTATTTCCGGTTGCTAATACACCACAAGCCATTTTAGATATTGGCCACGACACACTGCGTGATTACATAAAAACCATCGGCTTATTTAATTCAAAAGCAGCCAATGTATATAAAATGTGCCAAATATTGGTAGATCAGCATAACGGTGAAGTGCCAGAAAATCGTGAAGCCCTAGAAGCCCTCCCTGGCGTTGGCCGTAAAACTGCTAACGTAGTATTAAATACGGCCTTCGGCTGGCCGACAATCGCTGTAGATACGCATATTTTCCGTGTTTCAAACCGCACTAAGCTTGCCATGGGTAAAGACGTTGTAGCGGTTGAACAAAAACTCGAAAAAGTGATCCCCAAAGAATTCAAAGTCGATGTACATCACTGGCTCATTTTGCATGGTCGCTATACCTGTGTTGCCCGAAAACCTAAATGTGGCAGCTGTATTATTGAAGATTTATGTGAGTTTAAAGATAAGACTGAATAATGTTTATTCTTTTTTGAGCCAATAAGTAAACTTTAAGTTTTTATCTTCGTTGTTTGTATGCATTATTTAACTGCTAATGACTAATTAATTACATTCAAATGACGGTATTCCTATTCAATTTTTAATACTTCGATTTTAAGTAAAGAAAACAATAAATTGCCTAAAAAATGCTTGTACATAGCTTCTATTTCTTCTTGAGAGATAGTTCCCCCACGTATAAGCACTTCTTGCCGCTCAGCTGGCTCTCTGATAATAAAACCGGTAGAACTGAACCCATTTTTTTCATAGAACGCTTTGCGCTTGACTCTTTGTTGATAGTTTTCTTTCTTTTCATCAAGCTCTTCAATAGTTAGAACAATTCTTTTGTCCGAATACTTCTCGTTCATAGAATCCATTACTTTGCTTCCGTAACCACTTGAACGGAGCGATTCAGATATCGCAAAAAACTTTACACAGACAATTTTTTTATATTCTTTAGTATAGAGAAAACCAACCCATTTATTATGATCATAAATAACATCAAAGCCATTTTTTCCATTCCTCATCCTATATTTAACAACCCATGCTGGTAGTCGTTGAACGTTAGGAAAAGCATCAAAAAAAAGTTCAATAACTTTTGAATAATTAATATCACGCTTGTTAAGTGGACGAAAAGTAATGGTCATATTAACCCTGTAAGCCAATCAACAGTTAACATAGTGGTAAAAACCTTTAATCCAATCAAACCGAAAAATATGAATATAAATGTAACTTTAATTTTTTTACTTTTTAGGCTATTCCAGAATAAAAGTTTTGCTTGGAGTTCACTTTTTAATTCATCAATATCTTCTTTCACACATAATTCTCTATCTTGTGTTGTAGTTAATAGCAACTACAACACAAGGTAATATGAGTTACCAGATTAACTTTGTAACTAAAAGTTCCGATGAAGCCTAATGCAAACACATGGTCTTTGCTTTTTAGGATTTCAACTACCAACATTTTGAAAGCTAGTTATATCTGCCTTCCTTATATTTAAGTTGGCCAACAATAGCAGTGGACACGCATATAGGACGTGTATCAAACCGTACTAAACTCGCTATGGGTAAAGACGTGGTAGCCGTTGAGCAAAAACTCGAAAAAGTGATCCCCAAAGAATTTAAAGTAGACGTACACCATTGGCTCATTCTTCACGGGCGTTATACTTGCGTAGCACGTAAACCTAAGTGCGGCAGCTGTATTATTGAAGACTTGTGTGAGTTTAAAGATAAGGTAGAGTAATCTTTAGTCTACGTTGAGAAAATTGCGGACAATTAATGATTATGATGTCTGGGGTCAAGGTTTGACCCCTTTGATTTTTATTTAGTTTTGGAGTTGTGACATCCGCAATTGGAATTTACCAGAAAAAGTATATAAACCCTGAACGTGAAATCGTCAAAATGGTAAGTGCATAACGTAGTGATCGCTACAACTAGTTTGACAATTTATGGAGGCACGTAAGTCTTGTTGCTATAAGAGGCAACAAGACGAACTCATAATTCACTTTTTGTTAACTACAGATTTCATAATTAAATCCACATTTTCCAGTAAGAGTTTGAAACAACAGATCCACTTTATTGAAATTTGAGTACCGATCTTGATTTCCTCTATGCTCTCTGTCGCCAGCTAATGTAACTAAAATACTTTCTTTAGCTCTGGAAAGAGCTACAAACATCAAACATTTACTTTCAAAGTTGTTATCAGTATGATTCCAAAATGCTTCATCTTCCATCCCCATAAATATAACACATTGATATTCAAGCCCTTTACACTTATGAACATTCATTAATTGAACTGAATTTTCTGCATTAAACATTAATGATGCTTCTTCTAAGGAGGAAGTAACATTAATAGTGTCTCTTAAATGCAACTCAAGATGCTTCCATATTAACCCAAAATACTCTAATGATTTGTACTGCGCCCATCTTGCTTTTATTTTGTTTATTCCAATAAACTCAAATGTTGCTTTAATTAGGTTCAGTAAAGAATTAGCTGGATCTGTACCAATAAATAATTTTTGATTTATGTGAACATGATGACTTAGCTTGTTAATGAACTCAACCTCTTCATCATTACTTATATTATTCAGCGATAAACAAAACTCACAAAATTCACTCCAATTTTGAGCATCTTTCAACGTGTATATTTTAAGTATAAAAGTGAACAGTCTACCTAATGGTTCTTTCAAAGTGTCTTGTAAATCTGTCATATCTAGATTTCTAATGCTTTTATTAGAAAGTCCAGATCTCAATACAGCCGTATACTTGGAAGAATGCTGCTTTGTCAAAACACATATTTCCTCTTCTTTAACTCCCGACTCAACTAGCGATGCAATATATTCCACAAGAAAAGAGGACTCTTTGAATTCATCAGGGAAATATTTAATTTTGCAGTTAGATAAAGGCTTAGTTAAAGGCTGAAGAACATTATTTTCATCTTCTACATACTCTAAAAACTTGTTAAGTACGTCTTGAATTTCTTCAGTTGCCCTATAATTTTTTGTTAGCAACATTCTCTTTATATTGGCATGGCAAAAATCATTTTGAAATTCATCAAAAACTGTTGGATTAGCATTTGCAAATAGCATAATGCTTTGATTTAAATCACCTACACAAAGTAATTTGGTATCAGTACCCATGAACAAACAGCGTATTAAATTGTACTGCTCGTAACTGGTATCTTGAAATTCATCTATGAAAACATAAGGGTAGGATAAATTAAAAAGAGATTTAACATCAGCATTAAGCGTTACGATTCTTAAAGCCATTTTAATTAAAGATCCAATCCAAATTTTATTTTTACCATTGGACTGATAATTTTTCATAACTATGTCATAACGTTCAGAAGGTCTTTCATTTTCGGGCAAAACATTCTTGAACCGATCAACAATACTTTTACTAAAGGCAT
Organism: Pseudoalteromonas sp. US3C1013; assembly: GCF_048401115.1. Classification (GTDB taxonomy): domain Bacteria; phylum Pseudomonadota; class Gammaproteobacteria; order Enterobacterales; family Alteromonadaceae; genus Pseudoalteromonas; species Pseudoalteromonas undina. Next base: position 1,952,218 of record NZ_CP183075.1, read on the forward strand.
GGAATGTGAATGAATCGAAACGCTCAGCTTTTGAGCCACAACGCTTTTTTACCCTTTTCCCAATATTTACCTGTGCCTCAGTTTTAAAAGATAAACATAATATGCGTTTAGGCCAATTACATTTATTAGTCTCCAAAAGGTAGTTAGATTTTTGAGCTAACAATTCTGTTTTTCCTGAGCCTGCACCAGCTAAAATAGACAAAGAGCTTTCATCAAATTTAATAATATTCATCAACTGCTGTGTTGCTTCAATACCCTCAGTTGGAAGCCAGTTATCTACAATCATTCGATAGTATCCTCAAGAATTTTTTGTGTTTTCAACGCAAGTCTTTTTAATTCTTTCGGTAACATTTCTTTTATTTTTTCAGGGGTATACGTGTCTTCCAATTTTGAAAATAGGCGAACATGTGAAGCAGGTTTACTCTTAGTACCTAAAAATCTATATTTATACCACAAAAAATTATTCAGATAGTCATCAGAGTAATGGGTAGCTCCTTCATTGCTTTCTTTTAGAACAGCATTGATTAAGGATTTTTCTCTTGAAGCTTTATCTGCCGCACTTTCATTTTCAGCTTCCCCTTTCGGTCCTCTTTCACCATGCACTACATCCTTAGAACAAAATATATCTGGGAATGACATTATCATTGAATAATCAATATCTAATGGACTCGAAAAAAACACATTATTTTTTTCTAACTCATCCATAATATTTATTAGCCCAACGTCCATATAATCAATTCTAAAATCTTTAGGATGAGATGCATCATTCCATTCAGGTAAAAGTGGCAGAATTTTTTCATGGAAGTAAGTCACATTTTTATGGGTATATAATTGTTTTATTGCATAATTTAATCGCCCAAATCCACCGCCATTCCGGTCTAAATCTAAATCCAACAATGTAATATATGGAATATTTATAGACTCTAACAAACGCCAAAAGTGATTTACATGCCTTCCACCTAGGGGAACTATTGAAATCGAATGAGTATCAATTTCTGTTGAAAAAGCTTCAAGTATTTTAGGTAAAACGACTTGCTCACTATCTCCTTCCCCTAAAATAACTAATTTTGCAAAGTAAATTTCTGGATATGCTTTTATAGCTTCACTAATGTACTTTGATTTTTCATCTTCTTTCTTAGGTAATTCTAACTTAGTTATTGCAGTGCTTTTAGTTTCCGAATTTAAACTAAAATGTCTTATCTGTGATGGTTCAATACGACCAACTATTGAAGCCGAATGTGTTGATATTATTGCCTGACAATTACCATCTTCTGTATATTCTAAAATTAACTTTATAATGCGTCCTAAATAATGAGGTGATAGATGATTCTCAGGTTCTTCAAGAGATATTAAACTGAAAATAGGTAATTTCATTTTTTCCGCATCAAAATGAGTTTCTTTACCAGATATTGAAGCTGATTGAATTGATTTATCTATGTCGAATAAGGCTTTGGTTAGTGCAAAATATGCAAGTGATTTTTGACCATCACTTAAAAGAGATGTATCCATTTTGTTTCCAGATTCATCTGAATTAAAATGTAATTGTAATAACTTAAGCACTTCATCAATATTGCTAAGAGGAAAATTCAAATCTGCATCTTTTAAATACCGCCCCTTATATATCGACTTCCAACTTGTATCAATTGCTTCTGATAGTTGTTTCAAAGCAGGTGATTTTTTAGCAACGGTATTTAAATCAGAAGCTTTTTTTTCAAAGCTTTCTTTTTCAACGCCTGTCCAACGTATCGCTTTTAATAAACGCCCAAGAATTGCTTTTGAAGAATATTTTAATTGAATTAAAGGATCTCTGTTGGCAGGGATATAATTAACTTGTATCGCACTTCTAATTGCTCCAGATAAGCGATTTTTATCTTCGTCATCAAGTATTTTTTTTGTACTGCTAACTGTCCAGATATCTTCTTCAACTTCACCTGTAGGGTTGTAATCAAAAGTTAGTGAACCTTCAAGTCTAACTCTAAATAATAGGCTTCCAGAATCATCAGTAGCCACCATCTGATTTAATAAATAAGGTATTTCTGCATTGTCTTTATTGAGCTTAGGAAAATCAAACCAAGCCTCAATCACCAAATGTTTAGGGGTGTCAGCTTGTTCAACAGAGGGGACATTAAAATCATTTTTAGATAGCCCTCTAAGGTTAGAATCAGTAGAAAATAATTTATTTAAAGCCTCTAATGCAGTGCTCTTACCCGTGCCATTATGACCAATGAGAGTAGTTAACGAAGAATCCAACATCAACGTTTGCGGTGATTCATTTGAAATACTCTTAAAGCCTGAAATATAAATTTTATTTAAACGCATTTTTCACTCTCAATCTAATGTAGGTAAATTCATTTCCCTAGCTTAAAAAGTATTCTTAATAAGGTATTTCAATCTATCATACTCTAAATAATTGAAACGATATTTAGTTCAATTTATCAGGGAAACCTTATTTAAATCAGTAACAGCAAAAGTCAAAGGGATCAAATATTGTCTTCAGACACCATATTACTGACCTGAGCTTATTTAAGACAACCAATAATGCTAAATATTGCTGCTAATTGGTTGGGTATTGTTTCGTTGGGTTTCGATATACTCAACCCAACTTACGTCACTTAATTTAACACTGAGTAAACTTAATGCTTACGAATTACAGCATAAAGCTCTTATTGAGACATAAAGCTAAATCTAGACTTCATACATCACGTTACTGACTGTGTGCATTTGACAAAAACCAGCCTTGTGCAATTAGACATATTTTATTTCTACCTTAATTATTCTTTAGCTGGCTAACTAAAACCGTAAATACGCATATTTTCCGTCTATTTAACCTTACCGAACTTACCATGGATAAAGGTGTTGTTGTGATTCAATGAAACTTGAAAAAGTTGTACATAAAGAGTTTAAAGTAGATGTGCATCATCTGGCTTATTTTACATGGTCGTTATGTTTGTACAGCCCGTAAACCAAAATGCGGTAGCTGTATTAGCAATTATTAGAACATTTTCAAAGTATTAATTTCACAAGTATCATTCCTTTAGTTATGCTACTGAGTATAAATAAAATTATAGTGCGGACCCTCTATGTTACCCTTACTTCGTATATTGTTAATTGAGCAAGACCCCAGCATCTTAAAAGAGCTTTCAACGAATTTGTCAAAAACAATTGCTAATTTTGAGCGAAGCGATATTCATATTGATATTATCGAACGTCTTGAACTTAAAGAAGCGCTTGAGTGTGTTGAAGAAGATGGCGATATTCAAGCTGTTGTACTTAGTTGGGATGTGCAAAATAAAGTAGGCGAGAAAATGTATAGCCGCTTTATCGAGCAACTAAAGAGGATCCGCCTTGAGTTACCCGTTTATGTTATTGGTGATGATACAAAAGGGCTAGAAATCGTTAATGAGTCGGAGGAGATTGAGTCTTTCTTCTTTAAAGATGAAGTAATCTCAGACCCTGAAGCAATTTTAGGTTATATGATTAACGATTTCGATGATCGCTCAGAAACCCCATTTTGGACGGCGTATCGCCGGTATGTTGGCGAGTCGAATGATTCATGGCACACTCCAGGACATAGTGGCGGTTCTAGCTTTAGAAATTCTCCTTATATTAAAGATTTTTATCAGTTTTATGGCCGTAATGTCTTCGTGGGTGACTTGTCGGTGTCAGTCGATTCGTTAGGCTCATTATCAGATAGCACCAATACCATTGGCCGTGCCCAAGAGTCAGCTGCGGCGACGTTTGAAGTCAAGCATACCTATTTCGTTACCAATGGGTCATCTACCTCAAATAAAATCATCTTGCAGACACTGCTTCGCAAGGGCGATAAAGTGATTATTGACCGTAATTGCCATAAATCTGTGCACTATGGCATTTTGCAATCAGCCAGTTTACCCATTTATTTGTCGAGTATTTTAAATCCTAAATATGGGATTTTTGCGCCACCGTCATTGGCTGATATAAAACAAGCAATAGAACAAAATACCGATGCAAAATTACTGGTTCTTACCGGTTGTACTTACGATGGTCTGCTAAGCGACCTCAAACAGGTGGTAGAATTTGCTCATCAGCATGATATTAAGGTGTTTATAGACGAAGCGTGGTTTGCTTACTCGCTGTTTCATCCAAGCTTACGTTACTATTCCGCCATTCATGCTGGCGCTGATTATATTACTCATTCAGCGCATAAAGTGGTATCGGCGTTTTCTCAGGCGTCTTATATTCATGTTAACGATCCTGATTTCGATGCTGATTTCTTTCGCGAGATTTACAGTATTTATGCCAGTACATCGCCGAAATATCAGCTTATCGCGTCGCTTGATGTGTGCCAAAAGCAATTGGAGATGGAAGGCTATAAGTTACTCAATGCTTTGTTGAACCATGTGGAAGAATTTAAACAACAGATGGCTTCACTCAAACAAATTAAAGTGCTTGGTAAACAAGATTTTATGGAAATATTTCCACACTTTAGTGGTGATAACATGGGTCACGATCCGCTAAAAATTCTCATCGACATTAGCGAATTACCCTATTCATTAAAAGATATTCATAAATATCTTCTCGATGAAATTGGCCTAGAAATAGAAAAATACACCCACAGTACCATTTTGGTGTTACTGACTCTTGGCGGCACGCGTTCGAAGATCATTCGTTTATACAATGCGTTGAAAAAACTCGATAGTGGCAAGGTAAAACTAGCCACATCGACGCGACGTTCTCGCTTACCGGAAAACCTACCAGCTATAGACTTAGCCTGTATTCCAAGCGAAGCTTTTTATGGCGAGCGCGAATCGGTACCTATTAGCAAAAGTAACAACCGCATTTGCGCCGGTTTAGTTACGCCCTACCCGCCAGGCATTCCGCTTTTGGTTCCGGGGCAACATATTACACAAGAGCATGTAGACTATCTTAAGGAGCTTGCAGGACAAGGATTAACAATTCAAGGTAGTTTTGATGGCGAAATCTATGTTCTTAAGGGCAAGGTTAAAAAATAGATTTTATGGGTAAAGCTGTTGTTTGGGGTCGAAGAAATTGAATGAGCACAGATCCTATGTATTTTAAAAAACGCGGTTTCTGACAACCGCGTTTTCTCTCTGTTGGCGTGTTCGTTATTTTCGCAACTCAAAGCGACTTAAGCTTTCTTTTAAGTCATGTGCAAGTTTACTTATTTCACTACACGCAATAGCAGTTTGGGAAGTCCCTTCGGTCATTTCTGTAGACTCACTATTTATTTGCTCAACACTACGATTTAAATCTTCAGATACCGCAGTTTGTTCACTACAAGCAGTAGCAATTTGCATGCTCATATCAGCAATTTTAATAACAGATTGCTCTATTTCATCTATTTTTAGTCCTGCGTTTTTAGCTTGTTCTACACACGAAATAATACCTTCATGACACTGCTTACTTGACTGCTCCATTGCTTTCGAGTTTTTCTGCAATAACTCAACTATATCAACAATTTCACGTGTAGAGTCTTGTGTTCTTTTTGCAAGAGAGCGAACCTCATCAGCAACTACGGCAAAACCTCTACCCTGCTCTCCTGCTCTTGCAGCTTCAATTGCCGCATTAAGTGCAAGTAAATTGGTTTGCTCTGCAATTGATCCGATTACGTCAACAACAACATTAATATTATTTGAGCTTGACTCTAAGTCACTAGCCAATCTACCCGATTCACCTATTGTTGACGAAACTTTTGATATTTCACTAACCATTTGATTAAGTAGAAAACTGCCTTCCTTAGCCATATTTGCTGAATCGTTAGCTGAGCCTGCCGCTTGTTCTGTATTTTGCGCAACTTCGGATACTGCTGCCTGCATTTGAGTCATCGCGGATGCAACAGAATGGAGCTCTGACTGCTGATTTTGCATACCTGACGCGGTTTGAGAAGAAATAGCACTTACCTCCTCTACCGCTGATGCTAGCTGAATTGTTGCATCATTCACTTGAGTAACTAGGTTATTTAAATTATTTTGCATTAAATTAATCTGCATTAATAAATTGCCAAGCTCGTCTTTACTTAGACTTTCATCGTCCAAAACAGTATTCAACTTACCTTTAGCAATCGCAGATGCAAATGTGAGAGCCTGCTGGACAGGTGAACGAACTGACTGCACAAGCCATAAAGAAGCTACAATAATAAAGACTATTACTATCAACGCACCAATGAGTGAAGCCCATTGGGTAGAATTCATATTACTTTTAACCGTTAGTGAGATTTCCTCTACTACCAATTCATTTAGTTTAATAGCCTTATTTAAGCTCGCTATAGCATCTTTATATTCTTGAAGACTCATTAGTACAACGTTATTTGCTTCCTCTAACTGTCCTGAAGATAAAAACTGGGCGTATTTACGCGTTTCATTTTGATATATCTGCCATGCAGACTTAAATTTTTTCAAAGCTTGCTCTTCTTCATCAGAAAGAGGTATCGCCTCGTATTTCTTTAAAGTTTCCTCCAATAAACTGCGCTTTTGGTCTAAGTCTTCTAACCACATAGGTAAGTTGGGATCTTTAGCATTTGGGATCAACGAAAACTCATCTTTACGAATTTCAGTTAGGATAACCTGTACGTTTTTTAACTCACTAATAGAGGGTAAGCTATTTTGTGTGATGGTATCAACATTAGCATCTAACTCAGATAAGCTTTTGCTCATAACTAATGTTAATACAAGAAATATGATAAATACTAGAGAAAAGCTCCCCCATATTTTTTTTCCAACACTTAAATCTTTCAAGTTCATATAATTTCTCTTTATTTTAATAGCTACCTTTATCACTAGCTGAGTGCGTGAATTGTAATTTCATTCATTATTAAAAATAAATTACCCTATCGTGAGTTGGATATGGTTGATTGAGTTTAGCTAATATATTTCAGATTGAAAACTTCTAATAAGTATCGTACTTTATTAGTAAAGGTAACTCTTGCTGAAGGTTTCAATAGTTCTTAATTTGGAGTGCCTTAAAACACAAAAGTTAGATTAATAATTTCTCTTTACTTAGCTTATATACTAAATGCTATAAATCTTGTCGCAAAAAGTTAATTCTTAAGGATCATAAACGCAGTTATAACAAAATTATTCACCGCGATATTAAATAAAATTATAGTTTAGCTGAATGAACTTTCATTTGGTTGCCTAAGAGAATATTAATCAATAAAATACATAATAAAATCTAAATAGAATATTGGAAGTCGGTTTACTCTCTAATAAGTTAAAGATTAATTTAACTATTTATCACCTACTAAATATATTACTGTTTAAAAATAAAAACCCTAGAGGTAAAAATGCGTTTATTACATACTATGTTACGTGTCGCTGATCTAGATAAATCAATTGCGTTTTATACTCAAGTACTTGGTATGAAAGAGTTACGCCGTGCTGATAACGAAGAGTACCGCTACACCCTCGCCTTTGTAGGATACGGTGATGAAACTGACACGACAGTACTTGAACTAACCTATAACTGGGATACCGACAGCTACGATTTAGGTAATGCCTATGGCCATATCGCCATTGAGTTTGATGATATTTATAAAGCCTGTGAAGATATTAAGGGCGCTGGTGGTAACGTTAGCCGTGAACCAGGACCAGTAAAGGGTGGCACAACAGAAATTGCGTTTGTAAAAGATCCAGATGGCTACTCAATTGAACTTATTCAGAAAAAATCATAAATAATCACGGGTAGTATTTTACCCATAAAAAAAGGTGCCTTGAGCACCTTTATCGTAATTGACTATCTTTACTGCCACGGCGATTAAACGCGTTAGCATTACTTGGTAGCCCTTCTAATTCCGCTTGGCATGAAATACAGTAGCGCACGCCTGGTAATGCTAACCTTCTTGCTTGTGGTATTCTCTCGTCACACTCATCACAAAGCTCAGCGCTCGCTCCTGAAATTAGGTTACTTCTTGCGTATTGCACTGCATCATTAACACTTACATCTATTTGATCTTGAATTGCGCCATCTCGCGCCCATCCACTTGCCATAAATCCTCCTCATTTTTTGGAAGTTTTATGTAGATTAACAAGTAGAATATTTATAAGCCCTGAATAAAAAACACAGATACTTTTAATTAAGTCTTTTGAGGTTGAACAATACTTGAGTGAATATCGTGACTCTAGGCTTTGATAAACCTAAATATTTAATTTAGAGAGGTATTTTATAGACGAACGTAAGAAATGCTTGAACAGAAAGTTTTTTATCTTAATAACACATACCTACTTTAGAAAAAGTAAGTGGCGTCCCCAAGGGGATTCGAACCCCTGTTACCGCCGTGAAAGGGCGGTGTCCTAGGCCTCTAGACGATGGGGACACTAAAAAAGTGTCACTAGGACAACTGAATGGTTTAACTCGTTTCAGGCGAGTTGCTTAATAACACTGCACTTCCCTATTAGAAATAAGTAAGTGGCGTCCCCAAGGGGATTCGAACCCCTGTTACCGCCGTGAAAGGGCGGTGTCCTAGGCCTCTAGACGATGGGGACACTAAAAAGTGTCACTAGGACAACTGAATAGTTTAGACTCGATTCAGACGAGCTTTAATAACACTACCCTACTGTATAATAGTAAGTGGCGTCCCCAAGGGGATTCGAACCCCTGTTACCGCCGTGAAAGGGCGGTGTCCTAGGCCTCTAGACGATGGGGACACTAAAAAGTGTCACTAGGACAACTGAAAGTTTAGACTCGATTCAGACGAGCTTTAATAACACTACCCTACTGTATAATAGTAAGTGGCGTCCCCAAGGGGATTCGAACCCCTGTTACCGCCGTGAAAGGGCGGTGTCCTAGGCCTCTAGACGATGGGGACACTAAAAAGTGTCACTAGGACAACTGAATGGTTTAACTCGTTTCAGGCGAGTTGCTTAATAACACTGCACTTCCCTATTAGAAATAAGTAAGTGGCGTCCCCAAGGGGATTCGAACCCCTGTTACCGCCGTGAAAGGGCGGTGTCCTAGGCCTCTAGACGATGGGGACACTAAAAAGTGTCACTAGGACAACTGAAAGTTTAGACTCGATTCAGACGAGCTTTAATAACACTACCCTACTGTATAATAGTAAGTGGCGTCCCCAAGGGGATTCGAACCCCTGTTACCGCCGTGAAAGGGCGGTGTCCTAGGCCTCTAGACGATGGGGACACTAAAAAGTGTCACTAGGACAATTGATTAGTTAAACTCACATCCTGAGCTTTAAGGTAATGGCGCAATAGTACAAATAAAGACTCGAGCTTTATGTGTTACGCTATTTTCTCGGTAAAACCGCCTTTAACTAAAAGTTAAGTGGCGTCCCCAAGGGGATTCGAACCCCTGTTACCGCCGTGAAAGGGCGGTGTCCTAGGCCTCTAGACGATGGGGACACAGAAAACTGCTACCCTAGGACAAACACTAAAAATTGGTGGAGCTATGCGGGATCGAACCGCAGACCTCTTCGCTGCCAGCGAAGCGCTCTCCCAGCTGAGCTATAGCCCCAACTTATTCAATACGCTCGGTGATAACCACGTCGTGTATCGCTTAGTGCGGGGCGCATTCTATGCACCCCCCAAAATAAAGTCAACAGTTTTTTGTGCGACATTATTTAAATGGTTTAATTTTCAACAAACTGGCTATCATACATGCTAAAAAGTAGATTTTCATAGTATTTAGTAACCATGAGTTACGTTAAGTGTGCCACATTTGCGTTTGAGTTGAGAATAACGACTTTATAATACTAAAAGTACCTATTCACATCGGACTCAAAAGGTATACATTTATATGCAAATTGAGTTATCACTGCTTTTCTCCTAAAACGGGCCTACTTCCATCATAGCCTAGCTGGATTTTATTAAATGCTAATTGTAAAGCTTAACTATGCTAAGCGATAAACAACTTGTTAATTTGAGTGGTTTAAACAATTGAATAACATCGGCAGGATGATCTGCACTAGAAAGCTTTACTTTGATTTCTTGGTTGCAACCCTGGCTCGGCAAATCAATTACCACTAAATTGAATTAATTTTCATCCTTAAAAAGCAACAGAGCCCTATCAAGTGAATATGAATGTAGTTACATTAGCGCCCAGCCATGCATGCTTATTGTTCGTTTTATGTTACCTTGTTGATAAAGTGAACACCATTTGCATTGTATTGATTATAAAAGCTTCATTCAGCACATTTTTATCATTCAAGTGTTGACACATTTACAAGTCTATCTATAATAGCGCCCCACAACAACGCAGCAATGCGGTGTTGTTTAGATGCGGGTGATTAGCTCAGTTGGGAGAGCATCGCCCTTACAAGGCGAGGGTCACTGGTTCAAGTCCAGTATCACCCACCACATTTTAATGTGTCGTATCTAAGTTCTGTACGGGTTTATTAACCCAATCAGAAAAAGAGAGCATTATTTTACTTACAAGTAATTGCTATGTTCACTGGTTAAAGTCCAGTACTATTTATTTTAATAGTAGCGTTTTAATTTATATGTGGGTGATTAGCTCAGTTGGGAGAGCATCGCCCTTACAAGGCGAGGGTCACTGGTTCAAGTCCAGTATCACCCACCACATATAAAATCTATTATTATGTTAATAGTCATGTGTAAATTTGTAATATGGGTCGTTAGCTCAGTTACAAGAAATGAGAGCATCACCGCTATTTACAAGTAACGGCGAGGTTCACTGGTTAAAGTCCAGTACTATTTATTTTAATAGTAGCGTTTTAATTTATATGTGGGTGATTAGCTCAGTTGGGAGAGCATCGCCCTTACAAGGCGAGGGTCACTGGTTCAAGTCCAGTATCACCCACCACATATAAAATCTATTATTATGTTAATAGTCATGTGTAAATTTGTAATATGGGTCGTTAGCTCAGTTACAAGAAATGAGAGCATCACCGCTATTTACAAGTAACGGCGAAGTTCACTGGTTAAAGTCCAGTACTGTTTATTTTAATAGTAGCGTTTTAATTTATATGTGGGTGATTAGCTCAGTTGGGAGAGCATCGCCCTTACAAGGCGAGGGTCACTGGTTCAAGTCCAGTATCACCCACCACATATAAAATCTATTATTATGTTAATAGTCATGTGTAAATTTGTAATATGGGTCGTTAGCTCAGTTGGGAGAGCATCGCCCTTACAAGGCGAGGGTCACTGGTTCAAGTCCAGTACGACCCACCATTCTTTGAATGGTGCATATTACAAGATGTCTAAATGGGTGATTAGCTCAGTTAGAAAAAGAGAGCATCACCGCTATTTACAAGTAACGGCGAAGTTCACTGGTTAAAGTCCAGTACTATTTATTATAATAGTTTTGATTAATTTATATGTGGGTGATTAGCTCAGTTGGGAGAGCATCGCCCTTACAAGGCGAGGGTCACTGGTTCAAGTCCAGTATCACCCACCACATATAAAAATTTATTATATAAATAGTTACATGTGTAAATTTGTAATATGGGTCGTTAGCTCAGTTGGGAGAGCATCGCCCTTACAAGGCGAGGGTCACTGGTTCAAGTCCAGTACGACCCACCATTCTTTGAATGGTGCATATTACAAAAATCTAAATCCTCCAGTACCACCTTCCATTTTAATATTCATTATCCTCCACTCTTTTAGTTCAAGTTCAGTATTAATTACCATTTAGAAATTCGTTACCAAGTAATTCTTCGGTTTCAAAAAATCAGTATTCCAATCACATACCAAAAATTTATCTTTCGAGTTTTATTATCTTCAAAATCATTTTGTTTAAACTTACTTTATTACGCGTGCTATTCATTTACTTTAAATGGGTTTTTAGCTCTTTTAAGATAAAAATATAAACCTTTAGAATTAATTTGCTTAATAAGCTCTCATCTTCGAGGCGAATCTTTAAATTACCTTGTAAGCGTCTAAACTGTTGATTATAGTCTGTGTTAAATTCAATTACGCTTAAGCCAATGTCTAAAAATATTTTCAATGAAGCAAAAATACTGATTGTAGAAGAGCAGCCACTTGCTCAAAGCTACATGAAACAGTCGCTCGAAAAAATTGGCTTTGGACATATGCGTTTTGCAGATCATGCCTTAGCGGCAAAAGAACAATGCTTACATGAAGAATTTGACTTGGTAATTTGCTCTTTTAATCTAAGCAAACGCCAAGATGGCTACCAGCTTTATGAAGAATTACGCGCTAAAGCATTAATAAAACACTCTACTGGGTTTATTTTTACATCTGCGGAAACTAGCGGAGAGTTAGTTCACAGTGTATTAGAACTTCAACCCGATGACTTTTTAGTAAAACCCTTCTCTGTACAAGAGTTAAGAGTGCGCATAGAGCGTATTCTCAAACGTAAAAGCGACTTAAAAGCTATATACACTTTAATTGATGACGATAACCAGTCTAAAGCATTGAAACAAATTAATGCCCAACTCGATAAAAGTAATAAATACAGCCCTATTCTACTTAGATTAAAAGGCAATATTTTACTGGCGCTAAAACAAAACCAAGAAGCGAAAGATTTTTTTAAGTCAGTTTTGAATATGCAAAAGTTTGCATGGGCAAAAGTAGGATTGGTAGAAGCCTTAATTGCTAACAATGAGCATATTTTGGCTCAGCGCATGCTTAAAACAATGCTTGAACGTAATGAGACTCGACTTATAGCCTTAGACTTATTGGGGCGTTTAGAAATAAAACTAAACCAATTTGATTTAGCCCAAGACTTTTTAAGCCAAGCGACACATATTGCTCCACGTAATATAGACCGTCAAAAATCACTGAACAGCGTATCGCTCATTAATAGAGATTATGAAACCAGCTACTTAACTCAAAAAGATATTGCCACTTATGCTAAGTACTCTATGCATGATAGCCCAGACATTTATTTAAATGCTGCTCGTGCTGGGATTGATTTTGCATTGACCACAGATCAAACTGACCAAATAAACAGGATCTCTCGTCAAACAAATAAATATATTAATGAGCTAAAAACACAATTCCCAACCAGTAATGCGCAAACTCAAATCGATGTGCTCAATGCACGCCTTTATTATTTAAAAGATGAACATAAAAAAGCGAAACAGCTCATTGAGCAACTTGATGACAGCGATACTCAAATACGTTCAGTAGATGGTGCCCTAGACAAGGCAAAAGCACTGCATGAATTAGGTTTTCACCAAAAGGCGCAAGCGCTATTTAGCCAAATAATTGATCATTGCGAACGTCACCCAAGTAGAAGCGATGCTACTTACTTGCGTTATATACAGCAACAGCAAAGTGAAAGACGTGATATTAAAATGGGGCCGAAAGAGCTCAATAATCATGCTGTTAAGCAGTTTGAGCGCGGCCAATTAAATGTTGCCTTAGAGGCATTCAGCCAAGCATTTAGAGTCATGCCACACAATCCAAGTATTGCGCTTAATTTATTGCAATGTTTAGTGGATAAGTCAAAAAAACATGGTGACTCTTTCAATAGTCTGTTGGCCCAAAAGTGCTTTAAACTATTAAAAAAATCCCCCTTAGCAGAAGAGCAATCAGAGCGGTTCGATAAACTACTTCAGATTGCTAAAGAAATGAAACTAGAGATTAGTTAGAGCCTGTTTGGCATTAATGCTACGTTATCGCCTATTTATGGGGAGTAACCACACCACATAGGCGCTGCCTTGCCTAAATCCCAAACAGACCGCTGCAAATTTAACCTTGAAAGGTCAACAGACCCTAGAGCTTTTTCATTGCCAGTGCGTTTACACAGTAGCGTAAACCAGTAGGAAGTGGCCCATCAGGGAAAATATGCCCTAAATGCGCATCACACACATTACAAACAACTTCAACTCGCTCCATGCCATGACTATTATCCATGACATAACCAATCGCTTCCTCAGTTGCCGGTTGGGTAAATGAAGGCCAGCCGGTGCCACTATCAAACTTTTCATCTGCATCAAATAGTAAGTTGTCACAACAAACACACACATACTTACCTGGCTCTAGCAAGGTACAACTACTCGAACTATTTGGTCGTTCAGTTCCCTTTTTACGGGTCACATAATATTGCTCTTCGTTTAACAGTTCGCGCCATTGCTGATCTGTTTTAACCACTTTTCGAACCGGTGTTGGATTGCCATGGTTGGCAAAATTAACAATATCGTTCCACTTCAACATAAGAACCTCATTACGTTATTAATTTAACTAGCAATCATTTACTTGTAGTCTGGTACGCCTGTGGCTAATACCACGATCAACGCTATCTAAAGACTATAGTGTGCTTTTCTGTTGCTGTAAGTATACGGTTTACATAGGCATGCAATTGGGCTTGACTGCCAGGAATGCTCACGCTTAATTGTCTATCATTATTACTGTGCACTATTAGTTCATCGTTTCTTATTTCTATCGACTCAATATTACTGATGACTAACCAATGCGGGCCATTTTTTTTATCAAACAGCCCTGTTAAACTAAAAACAAATAAGTGCTGCGCATCGCGTTGAATAAAATTACGCAGCGGATTGCGCATTTTAAACAACGGCGTTAATCGGTAACAACACGAACAAAACACCACAACCCACATTACTAACCCAGCTTTAAACCAAAGGTGTTCCCCTAAAGAAAAAAAATAGCCACTCGCTATAATAATGAGCCCTATTAAAGCAATTACTTGTGCTATTTTTTTATTGATACTGTGCATAAGCCCTCTTACTTTTTATCAGTTGCTTTTTCTGTCGGCTCGGGCCAATCACTAAAGAAAACACTTAAGTAACGACTTTTTGCCAAATACCACAACACCCATAATACAATCACCATTTGCACAGCTAAAAACAATGAGAAGCGATAGTGGCTATGAGCTGCCTGAATACTTAACCACGACAAATCAATTAATGCACACGCAATCAGCGGCCAACGCATATACCGCCAAATACGCGCCAAGCGTTGTGTTGCTTGATGCGAGTCTCTTGGCCTTCGTAAACAAAATAAAATAGTGGGTACAATGGCTACAGCACCGATCGCTATAGCAATAAAAAAATCATCTTTTGACTTAAAAAACAATGACATTAAATCAAGCTCAGGTCGACGACTCAACGCGGCTATTACCCAAATAAAATAGGCGCGCAATAGTACTAAAATACTCAAGTGAAACGCTAATGGCGTACGATAGCTACCATATTTATCCCAGTATTCAGGCCCATATCGACTCACAACTGATTTTTCCTATCGGCAATAGTGCCCAAAATAAAAAATGCCACTAATAAGGTAAGCGCTAACCACTTAGTGCCAAAAAACAGTAAAGCTTTAGTTAGCAGTGGGCTTAACCACACCACTAACAAGCCAAAGCCAAACGCAGTTATCAACACAAAACACGCCACCCTAATAATAAAGTGGCGCCTAGCTACGACGCCTTTGGTTAACTTTAAAATGTCATCCGCATACAGCGACACTAAGCACACCATTAAAAGCAGTGATAAATGCGGCAAATAGCCCTGTAACCATTGGCCTAGGTCAATTAACAAGGTATTAAGTATATTTGTAAAACTAGCCATTATGAGTCTCTAACAAAGTAATTAAATCATCCTCTGTCAGTATTTCTATACCAAGCTCTTGCGCTTTGGTGAGCTTAGAGCCGGCTTTTTCGCCCGCCACTAAGGCATCTGTTTTTGCTGAAACACTGCCAGAAACCTTGGCGCCTAATTGTTGTAGGCGCGCTTTTGCATCATTACGATTAAGCGTATTAAGCGTCCCAGTTAGCACATAAGTTAAACCCGCTAGCGGCTGTTCTTGCTCTGATGGCGCTGTTAACTGTGGCCAGTTTACTCCTTGCGCTATTAATTCGTTTACCACTGTCAGGTTATGCTCTTCAGCAAAAAAGCCGCGAACATGCTTCGCCACTATTTCACCTACATCGCTTACTTCTATTAGTTGTTCAATGCTGGCATCAATCACGTTTTCAAGCGTTAAAAAGTGATTAGCCAAATTCTGAGCTGTGGCCTCACCGACTTCACGAATACCCAGTGAATATAAAAACTTTGCTAAGGTAGTGGTTTTAGCATCATCAAGCGCCGCAACTAAGTTTTTTGCTGATTTTGGTCCCATTCGTTCAAGTGACTCAAAGTGTCCCTGCTTTAAAATAAATAAATCAGC
Source organism: Pseudoalteromonas sp. US3C1013 (assembly GCF_048401115.1). GTDB lineage: Bacteria > Pseudomonadota > Gammaproteobacteria > Enterobacterales > Alteromonadaceae > Pseudoalteromonas > Pseudoalteromonas undina. The sequence continues at coordinate 1,968,279 of NZ_CP183075.1, forward strand.
AGGCGTTTTGATCAGCTCTCGGTCAACTAATTGATCAACAATTTTGTCGCCTAAGCCGTCAATATCTAAAGCCTTACGTGAGGCAAAATGTTTAATCGCTTGTTTGCGCTGTGCTTGACATACCAAGCCGCCTGTACAACGTGCAACAGCTTCTCCTTCAACCCGCTCAACGTGCGAGTCACAAATTGGGCACATAGTTGGAAACACAATCGCTTTTGCATCGCTTGGGCGTTGTTCAAGCACTACTTGGGTAATTTGTGGGATCACATCCCCAGCGCGACGAATAATCACAGTGTCGCCCACTTTAACGCCTAAACGGGCAATTTCATCAGCATTATGCAGCGTTGCATTCGATACCGTAACACCACCAACAAATACCGGCTCTAGTCGCGCAACAGGGGTAATAGCCCCAGTACGCCCTACTTGAAACTCTACATCTAGCAAGTGTGTTATTTCTTCTTGCGCCGGAAACTTATAAGCAATAGCCCAGCGCGGTGCACGCGCAACAAAGCCTAGGCGCTCTTGTAGGGCTTTTTTATTTACTTTTATTACCACGCCATCTATTTCATATTTTAGCTCGCTACGGCGCGTTAAAATGTCATTATAATAGGCAAGCGCGGCCTTTGGGCCTTCAACTAGTTTTGTTTCTGGACACAGTGGTAATCCCCAGTCGGTAAGCTTGGCAAGTTGCTGGTAATGATCTTCAGGTAATGTGCCATCGGCGACCAATCCGGTGCTGTAGGCATAAAACATCAGTGGCCGTTTTGCGGTAATTTTTGAGTCTAGCTGGCGTAAACTGCCCGCTGCCGCATTACGTGGGTTTACAAAAACTTTGTCACCGCGCTTTTCTGCTTCGGCATTTAATTTTTCAAAGCCCGCGCTATCCATAAACACTTCACCGCGCACTTCAAGCTCACGCGGGTAATCATCACCGCGTAACTTTAATGGCACATTGCGAATTGTTTTTACATTTTGGGTAATATTTTCGCCAGTAAAACCATCGCCACGAGTCGCTGCTTGCACTAATACCCCATCGCGATAAATAATCGATACCGCTAAGCCATCCAGTTTAGGCTCACAGCAAAATGTAAGCTCTTCAGTGCTCATTAAACGCTCTTTAATACGACGATTAAAACCATTGAATTCGTCTTCACCAAAAGCGTTATCAAGCGACAACATAGGCACTTGGTGTGCTACTTGCTCAAACTTGGCAAGCGCCGCCCCACCTACTTTTTGAGTAGGTGAATCTGCAGTTAAAAACTCAGGGTGCTGGGTTTCTAATTCGCTCAAAGTACGTAATAAGCGATCATATTCGGCATCGGGTATGCTGGGTGTATCAAGCACATAATAACTATAATTGTGTTGCTCAAGCGTGGTACGAAGATGATTAATTTGCTCACTAATGCTGCTTGCCATGTAGACCTCAAAAACATAAAAAAAGCCACTTTGACGAGTGAACGCCCAGTGGCTTACAAAATTTAACTTATGCGTATATTACGCAGAAAATGCGCGAACCTGCTCAACATATTGACGAATACGCTCTACCGTCATTTCGTTTCGCTCAGCATCCAAGATTTCAGCTCCAAATTCATCTGCTAGCTTCTTAGCGGCGCTGTGCAGCATATTAAACGCAGCAAGGCCATCGCCATCACATGGTAGAGTCATAAATAAGCTCACGCCTGCGGTACTAAACTGTTCCATATTATCAATATCGAACGTGCCAGGGTTATACATATTTACCAGTCTAAATAACACCGGCCCTTGGCCTGCAGGGTCTAGATGGCGATTAAAAAAGCCTTCTTCTGAATATTTAAAACCTAGCGTGTTAACTGCTGGCAGTAATTTACTGCCTTGCATGGTCAGTCCTTCTGGCATTTGAATATGCACAATCACAAAGTCTGAAACATCTTTAGGGGCGTCTTGTTGCGTATCAACAGCCTCTTCGGTTACGACTTCAAGGTCATCTTCAATAGCTGTATCAGCTGGGCTAACATCTATTTGTGGCTCATCAGCGCTGAAGTTTAACTCACTCATTTGTGGCTCTTCTCGTTGCGCTAACGTTGGCTCTTGTGGCTCAGTATGCACAGATGAAGGCTGCTGTTCTTGAACAGGTTCAACTCGCTCGCTTGCAGGGAGTTCAGCATTCTCTTTTTTTCTTACTGACCATAAACCGTGTATTAATAAGCCACCAATGACAAACACACTGATCACAATTAAAACCCATCTTAATTCTTCGGCCATCCCCTCACCTTTTATTATTAATATGCCTAACTGCCATCATTTTACCCAAAACAACTAGCAAATGACTATAAAATTATGCATGTGCAAGTTGCACCGCTTGTTCAATATCTACAGCAACCATGCGCGACACGCCGGGCTCTGCCATGGTTACACCCGTTAATCTACCCGCCATTTCCATTGCAATTTTATTATGGCTTATATAAATAAACTGCACAGATTGTGACATTTCTTCAACCAATCGGCAAAAACGAACCACGTTGGCATCATCCAATGGGGCATCTACCTCGTCCAGCATACAGAATGGAGCTGGATTGAGCCTGAATATAGAAAACACCAATGATAATGCGCTCAGCGCTTTTTCTCCACCACTTAACAAATGAATTGTCGAATTTTTTTTACCCGGAGGTCTTGCCATTATACTAACACCACTTTCGAGTAAATCGTCACTGGTTAATTCTAAGTAAGCACTGCCGCCGCCAAATACTTTTGGAAAAAGCTGACCAAAATCGTGATTCACTTGATCAAAGGTAGACTTAAAGCGCGTTTTAGTTTCACGATCTATTTTATGAATAGCGCCTTCTAAAGCTGTCAATGCCTGGGTTAAATCATCCAGCTGATTATTTAAATAATCACTTCTTTGCTTAGCTTGTTCAAATTCATCAATGGCTGCAAGGTTAACGGCTCCTAATTGCTCTAGCTGATTACTGACTCCAGCAAGTTGATTTTGCGCTGCGTTTAATGACAACTCTGCAGGAAGCTCTGCTAAAACCTGTTTTAAATTTTGATTAAGCTCGCTAAGTGGCTCAAGTACTGCTTGCGCTTTTATTAATAGGCTTTGCTCTTCAATGCTCAGCTTCTGGTGTTGCTCTTGTAATGCCACCAGCTCAGTTTGTGACGTTTTTAAACTCGCTTGTTTGGTTTGTAATTCTTGTTTTGCTTGAGCTAACTGCTGTTGAATATCCACAAGGGTTTGTTCGCCTTGTTGGTGCTGTACTAATAATTGTTCAATACTTAGTGCAAGCTCTTGCTCAGGAATAAGTAACGCCTCAATTTGCTCTATTAGCTCTTGCGTTCCTTCTACAGCCATTGTTAATGCTTGTTCGGCATGGTTCAGCTTGGTTTGACTGAGCTGCCACTCACTACGCACTTTTTGCTCATTAAGGTTTGCCTGGTGTGCTTGCGTTTTATACTGTTCAGCATTATTTAAAGCTTGTTTGTAACGTTCATCACTATTTATTCGTGTGCTATCGGCTTGGTTAAGCTCTTCAGCTAAGGCCTCTAATTGCTCTGCAAGCTGTTCATTTTTATCAAGCTCTTCGCCCAACAATTCGCTTAACTGCTGCTGTTGTTCTAGCAGTGGCTGACGTTGTTGTTGTAATTTCGTCACCTGTTGCTGATGTTGATCAGCTTGCGCTTTGAGCATATCACCACGCGTTGTTGCTACAGCAAGTTGTTGTGCTAATTGATGAATAGTGTCTTTGCGCTCGTTTTGCTGCTCGGTTATTAATGCAGCTTGCGCTTGATGTTCTTCAAGTGTGGAGTGTGCGTCCGTCAATGCCTGTTGTTGTTGCTCAAGTAAGGTTTCTTGCTGCTTGAGCTTTTTGTGCATTAATAATAAGGAATTTTCTGCATTTTTTTCGCCACTGAGATGCCAATTTCGACCATGTAACGCCCCTTGCTTGTCCATCACTGCAATATAACTGGCATCGTTAAGATGGTGTGTTTGACCCTCGGCATCATAAGCAATATGGTTTAATAACTCGGGGTAGATACCAGCGCTAATAAAGGCAGCAATACTATTGCTTGCCACAGACTGTGAGGGTATTTGCCACGTGCTATTTTCTGCTTTACCTGGTGAAACATGAATATGCTCAAGTGATGACAGCGCCTGCTCTACTAAAAACTCATAATCAGGCTGAACAGTTAACTGCTTGAATAAAGTTAAAGTTTTATCGCTGTTTTTTTCAAGTCCAAGGGTAGTTTTTAGCCCTGCTATACCGGCTTTTAGTTCATTAACTTGCTGAGATAAATGCTGCCATTGCTGCTGAGCTTCATCAAGCTGTTGCTGCTGTATTGCCTGAGCACTTTGACCTCTACTATGAGCAGTTTGCGCGTTAGCCAGCTGCTCTGTTAGCGTTTGCCTGTGCTGCTGTTGCTGAATTAATTGCTGCTCTATCTCACTGCGTTTTAACTCATCTATTTGCTCATCAAGCTGCGTTAGTTGTTGCTTAACATAACTGATTTTCTGCTCTGTATGTTTTACTGCATTTGCATGCGCTAGCTGCTGATTATTTAATTTTTGATAGTCTTCTGTTAGTGATTGCCACTGTGACGTGTCGGCATTTTTAATCTCCAGCAGCCGATTAACCTCATCGGTAAGTTCTATAACCTGCTCGCTACACATTAAGTTATGCTCTACAGCCTGTTGCAAGTTGTCATCTAACTCTTGGCAAAGACTTTGTTGCTGCGTTTTGACTTCTTCACTTTGGTTTTTTTGTTGCTCTAACTTGGCTAAATTTTGTTTCAGTGAAAGCGTTTGTTGCTTAATGCTAATCTGCTGCTGTTCACTGCGAGTCAATTCAGTATGCGTATGATGCTGCTGTTGCTGTGCATCATCGAGTTTATCTTGTTGAGCTTGCACTTGAGCATCAAGGCTTGCCAGAACATCATCATGGCCTGAATGCGCCGTTTTAAAGAAGCTGATTTGGTCATCCAGCTTTTTTATTTGCGCACTTTTATCGAGCTGTTGCTGATGCAGTTTTTGCCATTTTAATACCGCTATTTGCCCCTTTAAGGTGCGCTCTTGGGATTTAAGTTCGCGATATTTTTTAGCCTCAACCGATTGTACCGCCAGTTTATCAAGCTGGTTTTGTAACTCTTGACGAACATCAAGCAGTCGCTCTAAGTTTTCTCTGGTGCTTTTTATGCGTGTTTGCGTTTCGCGGCGGCGCTCTTTGTATTTAGAGACCCCTGCGGCTTCTTCTAAGAAAACACGTAGCTCTTGCGGTTTGCTCTCAATTAAACGTGAGATCATCCCTTGTTCAATAATAGCGTAGCTTCGCGGCCCAAGGCCCGTGCCTAAAAATATGTCGGTAATATCACGTTTTCGGCATTTACTGCCATTTAGAAAGTACAATGACTGACCATCGCGAGTCACCAAACGCTTAATAGCCACTTGGTTACGATCAGCAAAAGTATTGGGTAACTTACCCTGGGTATTATCAAAGATTAATTCAACGGAGGCTTGCGAAATGGGCTTGCGGTTAGTAGAGCCATTAAAAATGACATCGGTCATGGCATCGCCACGTAAATTTTTAGCTGAGCTTTCACCAAGCACCCATCGCACCGCATCAATGACGTTTGATTTGCCACAGCCATTAGGGCCGACAACACACGTCATTTGGTCAGGAAATGGAATTTTAGTGGGCTCTACAAACGATTTAAAGCCCGCTAATTTAATAGTGCTTAAGCGCATTTTATTGTTATTACCGATTTATTATTGTTTTTTACTATAAATAACTTAACGCATAAATAGCTAAAAAGTTAAGCTTGGCGTTTAAAATTATCTAAAATAATACCCGTGGCCATTGCTACATTAAGCGACTCTGCACCGCCAAAAGCCGGAATGGTTATTTTGTTGCTCACTAATTTTGCACACTGCTCGCGTATTCCATGTGATTCACTGCCCATAAGCAATACACCTTGGCCACTAAATTTAGTGCTATGCACACTTTGGCCATCTAAAAATGCACCATAAATAGGCATGTTTAATGTAGATAAGTATTCAGGCAATTCAACTTGGCTTACCGATACGCGAACGAACGACCCCATTGTGGCGCTAATTGTTTTTGGGTTATACGGATCGGCACTGTCAGTGCTAGCAACAATATGTTTTATACCGTACCAATCAGCCACGCGAATGATGGTACCTAAATTCCCAGGATCAGACACTCCATCCAAGGCTAATATTAAACTGTTTTCATCTGGTAATACGGTGCTTGGCATATCAATAATTGCAATAGCCGCATTATTACTTACCAAAGTACTGGCCTTTGTTAGCTGCTCTTCATCCGCTGTAATAAAATGCGTTTGAGGATATGAGCTTTGGTTATTATCAATAAAGCTTTGCGTTGCAAATACATCGTTTACTTTTAATGGGCTATTTAATAACTCCAGTACATTTTTTTCGCCTTGTACTAAGTATTGGTTAAATTGCTTGCGATACTTTTTTTGGCCAAGCTGGCGAATAAGTTTAAGTTGGTTTTTTGAAATCATGACAGCCCCATTAAATTATCTGCACAGTATACCAGAGGTGACTTAAAGTGCAGCCCCATAAACAGTAAAAGCAATAAAAATAGCCTACTTACAATCAGCTAGCTAATTATAAAGATTGTTTTTTTTATCTAAAAAAGGTAAATTTACAAAAAACAAAATGGATATATTTTTAAAATGGAACCAGTACACCCAACTTCATCTGAGTCAAATCAAACACCCCCTGCTATTTTTAGCGGTAAAGTACAATTTAGCGGCAAAGCCGGCGAATTTTTTGGTATATGGATTGTTAATATACTGCTGAGTATTATTACTCTCGGAATTTATTCGGCATGGGCAAAAGTTCGCACCTATCGTTATTTTTACGGTCATACGCGTATCGACGGCCATAGCTTTGACTATCTAGCGACCCCAATACAAATTTTAAAAGGACGCATTTTAGCGGTCATCGCATTTTTAATTTACACCTTACTTAGCAGCCTCGCACCAGCGATAGGCCTTTTATTTGCTATTGGCTTTTTATTTTTATTGCCGTGGATCATCAACCAAGGTCTGCGTTTTAATATGCGTATGACTCGCCATCGTAATGTACGCTTTGCCTTTTCAGGTAATTACGGCGATGCATTTATTAACTTTGTTTTATTACCTATTGCAAGTGTATTCACATTACACCTATTACTGCCGTATGTATTAAAGCGAATTGATCAATATATGCATGAAAACATCAGCTATGGAAATAAACCACTTACAGTAAATCTTCAAGGCGAACGCTATTACATCGCAGCACTTATTACCCTAGGAGTTGCAATAGGTGGCTTAGTTATTTTTGGCTTCTTTGCTGGTGCAAGTGCCTTAACTATCGGTAACTTAAACACACAAAACTTTAGCCTTTCGACAATTGTAGTGCCGCTATTAATTGCTACGTTGTATGTTGCGTTTTTAACACTAGTAGGCGCTGTTTATCATTCGCTTATTCGAAATCATATTTTTAATAACAGTGAATTTACAGAAGTCGCTACCTTTGATTCGAACTTAAAAGCCATTGACTATGCCATCTTACTATTTACCAATGTACTGGCAATTATATTTACCTTAGGACTTGCCTACCCTTGGGCTAAAGTACGCAGAGCAAAGCTGTTAGCATCGGTTACTGAAGTCACTATTTATAGCGGCGCACTTTCGTTGATTGATGTTGCACAAAATGAGCAGTCATCATTTGCTGAAGAAGCGGCCAATGTGTTTGATATTGATATTTCACTCACCTAATGAGTAATTATCCTATTTTTGGCTGTTATTATTACCCTAATAGCAGCCAACATATTAAAAGCTATGCACACCTTTCCCATGAGCAAATAACACTTGTTGACTCTGAGAATACGACGTTACTTGCATCAACAATAGACAATTGCCAACTTGATAGCCCGTTACCTGGCATGGCGTCAGAGTTAAATTTTGCTGATGGTGGGCGATTTATTCCTCAAGATGTAGAATTTAGGTGGCCATTCGCGCTTAAAGAGCATGGACTCAGTGAACGCTTAGAAAAAAATAAGATTCTTATTGTTGCATCCGTGCTGCTAATTCCCCTATTACTTTGGTTAATTTTATACCGCTTAATACCATCAGTAGCCGTTTATAGCGTTAACTTAGCACCTGCCTCGACAATTGAAACGATGGGAGAGCAAACGCTCAGTGTAATAGAAAAAGTCGCATTGGAACCTTCTCAACTTTCCACTAATAAGCAATCAGAAATACAGCAACAATGGCGTTTAATGCTTAACTCGCTCAATTTAGACAGTGCAAAGTTTAGGCTATCTTTTTATCAGTCTGATTATTTTTCAGCTAATGCGTTTGCTCTTCCAAATGGTCGGGTTGTAGTAACTGACGAACTTGTTGAGCTATTAAAAAATGATCCTGATGCCCTGCGTGCTATTTTACTTCATGAAATTGGTCATGTTCAGCACCATCACAGCATTCGACTTGCGGCACAAGCTGCAGCGAGCACCGTTGTATTTGCAGTTATTTTTGGTGACTTAGAAGGTATATTAGAAGTCGTGCTTGGCTCTGGTTCATCTTTTTTACAACAAGCGTTTTCGCGAGATATGGAACAAGAAGCCGATATATATGCGATTAAAAACCTTTTAAAATTAGGCTATTCTAACCACGACTTTGCTGATGCAATTGAAGCACTGGAAAAGAATTTAAAGGCACGAGAAGGGAGCTATGATGATGCTTGGTTAAAGTATTTATCAACGCACCCAAGTTCCCAAGAGCGAATAGAATATGCGAGGCAATATAAACCAGAATGACCCCTGAACTAAATTTGCTCTTATTGGTTATCATTATGATAACGCTTGGCTACGGGTTTATTTATCCGCGCTTTGCAGGCAGCAGCTTTAAAAAAGTATCGGTGCAAGATTTATTTGCAACAGGCATTACGCTATTAATTGCATCTACTCTTTATTACAACTCAGGCGTGCAATTTAGCTGGTTAATATTTGAAGTTAATTGGTTTTGGTTTACTTTTTTAACTTACGTCATAATCGAAATTCCGGTGTTTTTTCTTTATGCTAAAAAGCACAATATGCAGTTTTAATAGTCTTTTATTTTCATACAAAAAAAGCGCCAAATTGGCGCTTTTTAAACTGCATTAACACATATTAATATTTATGCTTAAATGCCCACAAATGCAGTAATTCACTGGCAATCGTTGCAGCGGCAATGGCGGTAAGCTCACTTTGGTCGTACGACGGGGATACTTCAACCACATCCATTCCCACCATATTAATGCCTTTCAGTGCGCGTAAGATTTTAAGCACTTTATCAGAGGTTAAACCACCACACACTGGTGTGCCCGTACCTGGTGCAAAGGCGGGGTCTAAACAATCTATATCAAAGGTTAAGTAAACCGGTAAATCACCCACTCGCTCAATAATCTGAGCTGCAATATCATTCGCATGCAGATCATTGGCTTGCATGGCATCAATCACTGCAAACTCATGCTTGCTTTGATCAAAGTCAGTACGAATGCCGAGCTGAATACTGTGATTAACATCAATTAACCCTTCCATTGGCGCATGATAAAACATGGTGCCGTGATCAAAACGCGAGCCGTTGCTATAGGTATCGGTATGCGCATCAAAGTGAACTAATGCCATTTTGCCATGAATTTTTGCATGTGCGCGCAATAGTGGTAACGTTACGAAATGATCGCCACCCAAGCCTAATAATGTTTTACCTTGGCGAAGTATTTGCTCTGCCGCCATTTCTAATTGCGCGGTAAAATATTCAGGATCGCCCACCGGATAAGTAAAGTCGCCAGCATCCGCCACGGTTAAGCGCTCAAACAATGGAAATGTCCATGGGTATTTTGTATCTTCCCATGCTAAATGTACCGATGCTCTGCGAATAGCATCAGGCCCTAAGCGGGCACCAGGGCGCCCTGAAGTGGCTAAATCAAACGGTAGACCCAATACCACTACATCGGCTTCAATCGCGTTAATGTTTTGTACCATAGGACGACGTAAAAACGTCATCCCATTTGAGTACAATGAGTGGTCAACACAACCAAACAAGCTAGACATTGCTTATAACTCTTCTAAATAAGTGTAGCCATCAAGGCCGCTTTGCAACTCGTCTAAAACGCTTTGCTGTTCATCTGCTGCAATTTTTGCGCTGACTAACTGCGCGTATGACTGCTGAAAACCTTCAACATCTAAATGTACATAACGCATCATGTCAGCCACAGTATCACCATGATTAATTTCTGTAATGCTAGCAATACCTTGCTCATCCATATTGACAATAGCACTGTGCGTATCACCAAATAAGTTATGCATATCGCCTAAAATCTCTTGATAGGCACCTACTAAGAAAAAACCCATTAAATAAGGTTTATCTGCTGTAAATTCTGGTACTGGTAACGTACTTTCAATACCTTGACCATCTACATAATGCTCTAATGCGCCATCTGAATCACAGGTGATATCTAGTAACACAGCCCGTTTTTGTGGAGCTTGCGTTAAACCACTTAAAGGCAATACCGGAAACACTTGGTCAATACCCCACGCGTCAGGCAATGATTGAAACAATGAGAAATTGACAAAAAACTTGTCCGCTAAACGCGCATTCAGATCATCAATAATCGGACGATGGAAACGATTTTTGTTATCCATTAATTTATTAAGCTCATAACACACACGCAAATTAATTTGCTCGGCCCATGCGCGTTGGGTTAAATCTAATAATCCCATCGCAAACTGACTATGCGCTTCAGCTAAATCACCTTGGCTGTCGTGAAAAATCTCAATTAATGCACGGTCATCAGTAAGTACATGCAATTGTTGCCATGAAATCCACATATTTTTAAGTAATTGCGGCGCATCATCTGCTGGCGCTTCTATTTCTTCTTGTGCATATGTTTCGGTGCCAATTACATTGGAAATAAGCACTGCATGGTGCGCCGTTAATGCTCTTCCCGACTCTGAAATAATGGTAGGGAAAGGCTGTTCATACTGCTTACAAATATCACCTATGGTATACACAATATTATTTGCGTATTCGGCTAAACTGTAGTTCATTGAGTTGTGTGATTGACTGCGTGTACCGTCGTAATCAACCGCTAAACCGCCCCCTACATCAAGGCACTCTATTTGTGCACCCAACTTACGTAATTCACAATAAAAACGCGCAGCTTCACTTACACCTAAGCGTACATCACGAATATTGGCCATTTGCGACCCTAAGTGAAAATGCACAAGCTGTACTAAATCAAGCTGATCTGTTTCTTTTAAACGGTTTACTACATACAGCACTTGTGAAGCAGACAACCCAAACTTCGATTTTTCACCGCCACTTGCTTGCCATTTACCTTTGCCCTGCGATGCTAAACGCACACGAATGCCAATGCGAGGTTTTACATTAAGTTCTTTGGCTTGGCTAAGCACCATGTCCAGCTCAGACAATTTCTCAAGTACGATATACACTTTATGGCCCAGCTTTTCGCCAATCAGCGCTAAGCGCACATATTCTTTATCTTTGTAGCCATTACACACAATCACCGCACTGGTTTTTTCAGCCAATGCTAATACGGTTAATAACTCTGGCTTGCTGCCTGCTTCTAAACCTAGCTGTTTTTTTTCTACTTGTGCTTGACTGGCAACAATTTCTTCAACGACTTCGCGCTGTTGATTTACTTTAATCGGATAAACTAATAAATAGTCTTTTGGATACCCATAGCTTTCTATTGCGGTATTAAATGCGCCACATAAGCTATGCACACGATGGTGTAATATTTGTGGAAAACGAACGAGTGCTGGCAAACTTAAACCTTTTTCTTCAAGCTGCTTAGCAATGTCTGTTAGTGCAATGGTTTGCTGTGGGGCATCAGCCTTTGGCGCAACATACACATCACCTTGATCATTAATACCAAAAAAACCTTGGCTCCAATGACGAACGTTGTAGCTCGTACGAGCTTGTTCTAGTGATGTTGTCTCTTTCATTTATCTTTCTCTTTTATTTATGAATGCCGATTCGGCTAGTTGCCGCGCATTAAAAGAAAAATAGTGATTCATGTCCAACAAGTATTTCTACTCGTAACGAGTTAGGATTGAAATTGATAAATAAAAGCCTTAAACAGAGCTGTATTAGCTGAGCGCAAGCTCCATAAATAAGCTGTTTGGGTTTTCTGTGTATTCACCAAAAGGAGCACATTGCACAAATCCTAAATTCTCATAAAGATGGATTGATTGTATTTGCTTTGGTCCTGTTTCTAGTTTTATGATTGGGATTTCTTCTTCGCCAGCATAGTGCAATAGAATTTGCATAATACGCCGTGATAAGCCTTTTCCGCGATAGCTAGGTTTTACGTAAAGCCGTCTAATTTCGCCATACCAGCTACCATCAAATTGCTTTACTATCGCGCCACAGGCAACTATTCCGTCTTGATTTTTTAACCCTACAGCGTAAACGCCCGGTAAACCAAGCTCATTAACTGTAAGCGCTTGTGAAGTTGCTACAGGATATAATGAGCTAATAAGTCGATCTATGTCAGCAAATACGTTGATCACATCCTGATCACAAGGGTCTAAGTCGACTAACTGCATGGTTTATCTCAAGGTTATGCTTAAATATATTTAAACTATACCGTATCGATAGGAATGAACAACCTAGTTAGAGCATCTTATGCTATTTACATTAAATAAAAAGACAAAAAACAAGCTCACTATCAAAGTTATAACTACATCCTTGTAGAAGAGCAGTACCTATCCAGCGTTTATTTTTATAAAAAGTTGATCATGCCCCAAGCTATATTATACCTGAAAACGATTAACCGTACTTTGCAGCTGCACTGCTAACTGGCTTAATTCAACACATGACTGAGCTGCACTTGCTGAGCCTTGTGCTACCTCTTTAGCTGATTCATTTATACGCTCAATATTTTGGTTTAGATCCTCGCTAACTGAATCCTGCTCACTACAAGCGCTTGCTATTTGCAAAGTCATATCTGCTATGTGAGAGCTTTGATCGTTTATTATCTCAATAGCATCTCCTGTTTCTTGACTTTGTACTACACATTGATCCATGAGTGTACTGCTTTGTGCAGTTGCTTTGCGCGCTTTAATGGCACAGTCTTGTAGATTTTGAATAATACTAACTATATTACCTGTTGACTCCTGAGTTTTACCAGCAAGTGCTCTAACCTCATCCGCAACCACAGCAAACCCACGACCTTGCTCACCAGCACGGGCTGCTTCTATAGCTGCATTAAGTGCGAGTAAGTTAGTTTGGTCGGCAATATTACTGATAACATCAACTACCACATTAATAAGCTGTGCCTGTTCTTCAAGCTCTAAAACGCGTTGCTCAGCTTGGGTAATTTGTTGAGTAACATCATTTATTGAATTGACCACCAAATTCATTTGCTGCGAACCAACAATTGCTTGCTGACTACTTTGACGAGAAGTATCAGAAGCCTCTTCTGTATTACGCGCCACTTCTGCAATGGTCGATTGCATTTGCGTCATAGCTGTCGCGATTTGCATAACTTCACTTTGTTGCTGCTGCATTCCTTGAGAGGTTTGCTCTGATACTGTACTTACTTCTTCAACTGCATGGGTCAATTGTGTTGCGCCAGCCACAATATCTTCTACCATTAGACGTAAGTTATTTTGCATAGTCATACAAGAATCGGCTAATTCGCCGAGTTCATCATTGCCTATTTGATTTCGCTCTAGTGTATGACTTAAGTTATTGTTTGCAATTGTGTTTGCTAATTTGACTACTAGTTGTAATGGATGGCAAATTGAACGCGCTAGGATTAAGGTAACAATTACCATAAAAATGATTAACCCGACACTTAGTATTGTTGACGTATTAATAATTGCAGTTGTTAATTTAATAAGCCCTGACCGATTTTTATCTACATATGAAAAACTCAGTTTAGATAGTTCATCAACAGCAACTTCAAGCTTCTCAAACACAACTAAAGAGCGCTGAATATCTTCTTTAGCTTTACTAAGATTTTTATTTTTGATGTCATTGTCAAACCCATCTAGTTGTTTTAAGTACTGTTGCCATAAGTTTTTTACTGGCATAAAAACACTGCGCTCATGATCAGACCAAATGCCATTTTCATAACGAGTCAAACTGTCTTTAATCGCTTGGTAACGGGTGTTCATCCATAATATGTCTTCTGCTACTTCCTGAGCATCAGTGGCAGATAATAAACTAATTTGCGCTCGGCGAATTGACGACATAGTGTATTTCATATTATTCACCATCATCATGGACGGTATAGTATCGTCTGTTAAATTAAGAATATCGTGTTCGATAGCGCCTAAAGAACGATACAAATACACACCAAAAGCAATATTAACTATGGCTATAATAATAAAAGCAAACGCGATTTTTTTGCGAATTGCTAAGTTTTTAAAAAACGACATAACGATGATTGACCTTGCACAAAAAAGGTTAAATTTTTATTAGGTCAACCCCAGAACTAAGTAAAAAGTTTGAAGCTACCACTGACAAAAACTAACCATTAAGAATTAACAAAAGTAGAATCACACACTACTTTTTTCGGGCGCGGAGTCTAGCACACACTTCTTAATGAAGTGAAAGGAAAAGCTTCAAAAATAACAATCATGTTTAAAAAAAGCACAACAAGAAAACATACAGTTAAAACAAATCAACCAGTCGTAAATATAATAATATGAAAATTGAACAGGAAGTGTTCTTTAATTACACATTGTAACTAGATTTATTTATCTAGGTTGAACTAGTTCTAAGTAACCTCGACATGCATTAGCCTCAAAAAATTAAAACTAACTATCACCTCTTTGGAGCAAACTTTTACTCTTAGTATTGAAATCTAAATATTTAATCAATGACAACCTAACTGTGGACTTGAAGTTATTATTTAAACTGCTAGATTAGAGGCTATGAAAACACCTGCGGTACTATTTTATACCTCATTATTAGGGAGCTTCGCCCTAATATTCCCCCACTCAAGTGGGCGCTTTATTGCGCTCTAGTTAATTTAAAAACTACTATTCTTAATAGCTACGGTTTATTCAATATTTTCTTTGAAAACACTTTAATTAAGGAGTCGTGTATTGGGTTTATATATTTAAAGTTTATGGAAATGGTAAAAAGTTTATTTATTATTTTTTATGAGGTGATGATATGTCTAAGAATACCAAGAAAAAACCCTTGTTATCGTTAAAAGAAAAACGTAAACAAAAAAAGGAAGCAAATAAAACTGAGGTGTTAAAACCACGCAAGCGAAAAGGTTAATTATGTAATCAATAAGGGCGCTAATTAGCGCCCTTTTGTATACATTTAAAGTCCTTGTTCGTCTGCCATTTTCTTAACTATTCGTGGTGCTGTCCACAACGAAGGTAGTAACACAAACGAAACTGGCACCGCAGTGACCACAATAAACGACTGCAAGGCTGAAATTCCGCCCTCGCCTATAGAAATAAGCAACGCCGCCATCACCCCCATCATAATCCCCCAAAACACTCGAATAGACGTTTGTGGGTGATCGGTACCCGTCATTACCATAGATACCGAGTACGTCATTGAATCACCTGTTGTTGCCACAAAAATAGTGGTCAGTACTAAAAATAACACCGACACAACAAATCCCATAGGTAACTGCTCAGTGATGGCTAACAATGCCGCTGGCAAATTAAGCCCAGCAAAAGGCTCTGATATAACGCCAGGATTATTTAATTCAAAAAAGATGCCTGAGCCGCCAACAATAGTAAACCAAAAACACGTGATCACAGGGGCAACCACAGAAATAAGTAAAATCATTTCACGAATAGTACGTCCACGGGATATACGTGCAACGAACATAGCCATTAATGGGCCATAACCTAAAAACCAGCCCCAAAAGAATACAGTCCACCAGTCTAGCCACGGTTTATCGGCACGAAATGTAGCCATAGGAATAAAGTTATCTAAATACAAACCAAAGGAATGAATGTAACTGTCGATAATAAACGCAGTTGGCCCCATTAGTAATATAAACAACATCAGCAACACTGCCAGTACAACATTAAAACGGCTTAGTAGCTGAATACCTTTGGTAACCCCACTTACCGCTGAAAGTGTGTAAATTCCAATTAAGCTAAATAAAATAACCACCTGCGTGGTGTAGGTATCAGGAATGGCAAACAACTTTTCTAGACCAAAACTCACTTGTAAACCTAAAAAACCAATAGGACCAACAGTGCCAGCAACCACAGCGAGTACACAACATGCATCAACAATAGTACCAAGCGCACCTTTCATTGCGCGATCGCCAAATACCGGGTAAAGCAAAGTGCGCGGTTTAAGCGGTAATCCTTTTTCGTAATGGAGATGCATATAAACAATGCCGGTCAAACTACCTAAAATAGCCCAGGCTAAAAAGCCCCAGTGCATAAAGCTTTGTGCAAGAGCGTTGTAGGCGGCATCCTTTGTGCCAGTTTCACCACCAAATAACGGGGGCGGAGAAATAAAGTGTGCCATTGGCTCTGCTGCGGCCCAAAATACACCGCCACCTGCAAGCAAAGTACACATAATTATACTGATCCATTTGAAGGTAGATATTTCAGGGGTTTTTAAACCGCCGAGCACCACTGAACCGGTGCGGCCTACGGCTAAAAATATGCCAATCACAAAGGTTAATAACAGCAGAACTTGCCAAAAGGCGCCAAATATTTTGGTGGAGAAGGCAAAGGCAGAGTTTATCCAATCCGACATCAGTTTTATGTCGTACAGTGCCAGCGCGGCAAATAAAACTAATATACCGCCACTGATTAAAAAAACGGGTATATCAACCCCTTCCAGAAACTTTACTCGGGGAGAGTGTATTTCACCCGACTTTAAAGCTGCTTTCGTGGTATTCATTTATCGCTCCTAATGGTTTTTTACAGTTACCGACATAGCGACATACCATGACATAACCCTAAACCATAGTTACAACGAACGAAAAAGCAACTCAAAAGCAAGTTTCAAGTACCTGTCGTGTTTACGTTTAGATAATGTCACAACAAGTAGACTTATTGCCAATTCCTGACTAGTTTAACGCGTTAAAAACGCTAAACCAATGCCACAGCAATGATTTGTGCAACTGTTACAAAATAGTAAAAAACTCATTACACTTAGCTAGCAAACAAACAAAAAGTATACATTTCTGTTTGAGCTAAAACGCAGTAAGTTAGCAAACGTTACTGCCCAATTAGAGGTTAAACAAAGCGACTTATTGATTGGGGTAACTAAACTTGTCGCCTCAGTTAGTAACAAGCACGATGTTATTGGTGCTCTTTATGCCATTTTAAGTAATTGCTGTGTGTTAATGGTTTTGCAAATAAGAACCCTTGCACTGCGTTTACACCCATCGACTTTAATATATGTAGTTGCTCAGCACTTTCGACCCCTTCGGCTACAATATTAATATCTAAACTATGACCTAAACCAATAATAGACTGAACTATGCTTTGCCCCGATGCGTTATCCAACACTTTATCAATAAAGCTTTTATCTATTTTTAGTTCGTCTATCGGTAAAACACTCAAGTGCTTTAAACACGAGTAGCCGGTACCAAAGTCATCAATTGAAAATACAAATCCCTGCGACTTTAGCTCTTTCATTTGCTTTACCGTACTCATTAAATCACCCGCTAACATAGACTCAGTGATCTCTAATTTAATTTGTGAGGGTAATACATCATACGTCTCAATCGCTTTAAACAATTCTCCTTTTAAAGTAGAAGAATTAAACTGACACTGGCTAATGTTAATAGACACATTAAACTGGTTTTTCAGTACGTTATGATCTCGAAGTGTTTCCAGTAAAATACAAATATCGCGCAATACAATGTTTTGTAACTTTTGAATTAAGCCAAATTGCTCGGCAATCGGAATAAACGAATTAGGAGAGATTAGTCCTTTGGTTGGGTGATTCCATCGTATGAGTGCTTCTGCACCAATAATACTGCCATCAATTGATAATTGAGGCTGAAAGTAAGCACAAAATTCATCACATGCAATCGCTCTGACTATATCTGTTTCAAGCTCAGTTTGATTTTCCAGTAAGGTTTGCAGTGCAGGATCGTAAAAGCTACTGCTATTTCCACCCTTCATTTTAGAGCGGTACATAGCGGTATCTGCAAATTTTAAAATATTTTCGCTAATGGCATTGGCGTTATTAATTAAACATATACCTATACTGCAGCTAACTTGAAACGCCAAATCCCCTATCTCAAACTTGTCATAAAAAACGCTTTGTACCACTTTAGCCATTAATTCTGATTCAAGACTCGCTTGCTTATGGCTATCTCCTACATTCTCAATGAGTATAATAAATTCATCACCGCCAACACGGGCAAGGGTATCTGTTGGGTTTAAAACACGCGTTAGTCGCTGTGATAGCTCAACCAGTATTTCATCACCGGCATTGTGCCCTAATGAGTCGTTTATACGTTTAAAATTATCTAAATCTAAAAATAAGAGTGCGCCCGTGTGATCAGACTGCTTAATTTGTTCAACATACATACTGAGTTTATCATTAAGCATTCTGCGGTTCGGGAGGTTTGTAAGCGGGTCAAAAAATGCTAACCGTTGCACCTCTTCTTCTGCCGCTTTACGAGTAGAGATATCTCTGGCCATCCATACTACATGTCGCTGAGAGGGATTATTAGGTTGGTAACTTTCAAGCGGGGCTGTTCGTCCTTCAAATGTAAGTTGTTTACCTTTTATATTTAGCTGATACTCAAACACTTGAACTTCATTAGTTTGAAGCGTTTTGGCAATTACCGCCATAATAGGATTAGCATCCTCGGGAGGCATAATATCTCTGACATTTCGATTAATCACATGCTCTTGGCTTAAATATAAACTTTCATTAGTAGTGCCGTAAACGTTGGTATACTCCCCTTCTTCACTCAAAATAAGAGTTAGATCGGGAAGTACTTTTGCGAAGGCTTTAAACTTTTCATTACTTTGCTGTAATTCTGCAAGTAACACTTTTGATTTTAGTGACTCTGTGTGCTTTTCTAAAGCAATACTGGTGAAATCAACAAAAAAGTCTATTAACTCTAAATCTTGAGGTGTCGGTGACTTGGCACTGTCATGATAAATTGCAAAAGTGCCTAATATGTCTGATTGTGTTGAAATAATAGGGGTTGACCAGCACGACCTTAAATCAAAACTCAATGCCAACGCTTTATAGTTTTCCCATAAGGGTGATGTTGCAATATCTGAGGCTATTACTCGCTTTTTTTCATACACTGCAGTACCGCATGAGCCAACACTGGGGCCGATATGTACGCCATTAATTGCCTCACAGTAACCCTTTGCAATATTAGGCGCCGCACTATGAAATAACTGCTCACCTTTGAGTGTTAATATAGAGCACTTCGCAGAGGAGTCTTCAATAAGATCCTCAATAGATAAACAAATATTTTCAAGTACTTCATCAAGTGGCGCACCCAAGGCTATTTTAGATAATATACTTTGTTGCTGAGAAAGCAGCTTTCTGACTCTCATGATTTCAATCAAATTATATTCCTCAACAGTCACTTACGCTAAATGCGCCGCTATATTCTATATAATAATTTATTATAGTCTTTTGACTATACATAATATTGAAATTAGCATCTATGATAATTTTGTCTATTGCCGAGCATTTTATTTCATTAGGCACTTTCGAAGAATTCAAAGCAATTGCCCAAGCTAGCAATTTATTATCATTCTATTTGAAATACCATTTATTAAATACTTTGTTACTTAAAAGTACTGTTTAAAATCATCAAGCTATTTATAATAGCCAAAAGATAAATAATCGATGAGGTTAGTGTGCAAATAACGCAAGGTATGGAATATTTTTTTTCCGGGTTTAAGTTAATTAGTCAAAAAGGACTAAAACGCTTTGTACTAATCCCCCTACTTATTAATATTTTATTATTTGGTAGCTCCTTATTCTTTTTATTTGGCTGGCTGAGTGATGGCTTTAATGCTGTAAATACCATGCTCCCAGAATGGTTAAGTTGGCTCGAGTGGTTAATGTGGCCAATTGCTGTACTGGTGGTGCTGTTTAGTTACAGTATGTTATTTACCGTTATTACTAACTTTATCGCCGCACCTTTTAATGGCTTGCTAAGTGAAAAAGTTGAGCTGTATTTAACTGGTCAAAAAATCAACGACGATGGATTAGCTGATTTAGTTAAAGATGTGCCGCGAATGCTAGGCCGAGAATGGACTAAGCTTTGCTACTACCTCCCGCGCGCTATTGGCTTTTTTATTCTATTGTGGGTGTTACCGGTAATAGGCCAAGTGCTCTGGGTGCTTTTTACCTGCTGGATGTATGCGGTGCAATATAAAGATTATGCTTTTGATAACCACAAAGTTAGCTTCACTCAAATGAAAAATGACTTAAAAAGCAAACAAGGCTTATCTTACGGGTTTGGCTTTGCAGTGATGCTGCTAACCGCTATCCCATTTATAAATTTAATTGTGATGCCTGTGGCAGTATGCGGCGCTACACGGTTATGGGTTGAGCATTACCGTCCACAATATCGTAGTTAAAAAAATGGGCCTGTTGGCCCATTTTTTATACTCGCTAATCAATTAACTATATAAGCTTTGTGGTACTTTAATTACGTTTAAGTGCACCGTTATCTCTTCACGATCATGGTACAAATGCTTAGCTTGTAATTCGTAGCTAATACCGAACTTCGCCATTTCCTCCCTAATCATTTTTAGACATTCATATACACTATCAAAGCGTTTTTTCATCGGTAGTTTTAGATTAAAAATAAGCTCTTTTGCATAGGCATTTACTGCCCAGTCAATCATCAAGTTAGTTACTTTCGTTGGTTTTTCTACCATATCGCAAACTAACCAGGTTATGTTTCTTTTTTCTGGGCGGTATTTAAAACCATCTTCTCTAAAATGTTTTACTTGTCCTGTTTCCATTAAACTTTCATTCATTGGGCCATTATCTATCGCGCTAACAAACATACCACGGCGAACCAACTGATAAGTCCAACCACCTGGGCAAGCACCTAAATCAACGCTGCGCATCCCAGCTTGTACTCTTGACTCACGCTGCTGCTCAGGAATAAATACATTAAATGCTTCATCTAACTTAAGGGTTGAACGGCTTGGGCCATCGTTTGGCATACGTAAACGCAGAATCCCCATAAAGAAAGGTGAGTTGTTATAGCTATAAGAGTGACCCACATACGCAGTATTATTAGCTAAAAACAGCACATGCATTACTGGACGATTGGCTTTTGGTTCACGCAATACGGTGTTTTGTTTCTCGAGCGCTTTTTTAAGCGGAGTTGATATTTTTTTACAAAAAGTCAGTAACTCTTTGCCCTCGTTGGTATCGGGTGTTTCTACTCGTAGTTCAGAGCATAAAGTAAAGTCTTTTGCGGCATCTACAATAGCGCCCACTCTATCTTCTAATGGCATATTTTCTATCAGGTTACCGGCAAACCATTGGCGTGCAAATACCATATTTTTAAAATCAACTTTTTTGATTATTTCGTCGCTGTGCTGCGCTTCAAAACATTCATAAATAACATAACCGGTATTTGGTTTTGCTTTTACATACCCTGCAAACCCTTGCTCGGCGGCGTGAAACGTTATTTCAGCAGCGGCATCGCTTTCAAAACCACTACGACAGTAAATCACAACACTAGACATATTAACCCTTAAACTCTTTAAAACTTAAATCGTGCAACTTGCACTAAAATAACTATCCAACCAATAATAAAACACAGTCCACCTAGAGGTGTAATTGGGCCCAGCCACTTTAAGCCGGTTAAAGCCAGTAAATATAAGCTGCCACTAAATAACAGTGTACCCGCTATAAAAAAACCACCTGCCATGCTTAAGTTAATGCCCCACTTTATTAAGATTGCCACTGCAATCAGTGCCAGCCCATGTACCATTTGATACTCGGCGGCGGTTTTAAAAATACCAATAGCGTAATCTGATAAGCGACTTTTTAAACCATGGGCAGCAAATGCGCCCAGTATCACTGAAAGCATACAAAAAAAGCTGCCTGCGAGTAAAAATAGTTTAATCATGTTTTTCCTCTTTTACATTCTCAATGGTGCTTTTGATAAAGTTAGCCGCCTGCATTGCTGCAACATTCAGGTTTTGTTGCTCAGTTATACCACTTTTTTTACGTGGTTTTAGTGAGTGGTCACCATCAGTTAACCATATATACTGCGGCTGTTTTGGCATTGCCATTGTGGCAAGCTCTTCACGGGTGCCAAAGGTGTCTCGTTCACCTTGTAGTACTAAAAAAGGACATGGTATGTCTGCAAAGTGATCTGTTCGGAGCTTTTCTGGCTTGCCCGGTGGATGAAACGGATAACCAAACGCAAGTACACCTAAAACAATATGCGAGGTTGAGCAAGCAAGCATAGACGCCATTCGCCCGCCCATTGATTTACCCCCTATAAATAGCGGTAAATTTGCATCAGCTTGAGTAAGTATATGCTCAAAATATGTAAGTAATTTTGGTGCTCGCTCTGGTGGGCGACGTTTATTGGTTTGTTTAGCAATTTGCATGTATTCAAAATCAAACAGCCCAACGTCAATACCATACTCACTGAGCTGTTTGGCCATGGTTTGCATAAACTCAGAATCACTGCCAGCCCCTGCACCATGCGCAAATATAAACTGTGCGATTGCAGGTTGCTGACTGCTTTTAACCCATTCAATGCTCATTAATATTCTTGCTCCTGCTCAACTAGGCTTAACATCCAATCTTTAAATGACACAATTTTACCTAATTCATTTTGCGACTCACGGATCACCAAATAATAGGCGTTTTTACTTTCTAAACTGTGATTAAACGGGATCACTAATCGACCTGCATCAATATCTGGTTTTGCTAAAACACTATTACCTATTGCAACACCTTGGCCATGTACCGCAGCTTGCAGCACCATAGATGAATGACTAAAAATAGGCCCTTGGTTAACTTGTACGTTGCGAACACCCGCGGTTTTCATCCATGTTTTCCAGTTTTTACGCGTAGTGTCATGCAACAAGGTATGGTTTGCTAAATCACTTGGTTGATTAAGCGCTCTAGGGCCACTTAACAATAATGGGCTACACAGTGGCACTAAGTATTCAGTGTGCAATTTATAAGCTTGTACGCCACTCCAATGACCACGACCATAATAAATTGAAATATCAACATCGTCTGTTAACGAGTTTTCGTCCTGATCTTGGGCTTTAATTCGCACATCAATTTCAGGGTGTAACTCGTTAAATAAGCTCAATCGAGGAATAAGCCATTGAATCGCAAAGCTCGGGGTTAAACTCACTGTTAGCGAGCCTTTTGCACCACGGGCTAGTAGCTTTTCGGTTGCGTCAATTAGCTGAGTAAAAATCTCTTTAATATCTAAAAAGTAGCCTTGACCTTCTTCGGTTAGAAGTAACGAGCGATTTTTACGCAAAAACAACTTTAACCCTAAGTGCTCTTCGAGGGTTTTAATTTGATGACTTACCGCAGCCTGTGTCACATACAACTCTTCTGCGGCTTTAGTAAAGCTTAAATGACGGGCTGCAGCTTCAAAAGCTTTTAGCGCGTTTAATGGAGGAACTCGTCTTGACATGGCAACCAAGCTTAGAATTAGTTTTTCTTATGCGGTGAATTATATACCTATGCTGGGAAAGAGTATATTCAAGCCACAAAAAAAGCGACCTAAGTCGCTTTTTTATGAGTTAATCACTCTTTTATAAATCGCTAGCACTGGTATCAAGCGGAGCAAAGCTTTTGATTAAATCATCAACCGCTTTCATTTGCGATAAGTACCCTTCTAATTTACTCAGTGCTAATGCACAAGGGCCATCACATTTTGCTTCATTTGGATTTGGGTGTGCTTCAATAAATAAGCCTGCAATACCCAGTGCCATGCCACTACGAGCCAGTTCTGCTGCTTGAGCACGACGACCATCGGCTGAATCAGCTCGACCGCCAGGACGTTGTAGCGCATGAGTAGCGTCAAATATAACGGGCGCCATGGTTTTCATGTCATCCATGCCCAGCATATCAACTACTAGGTTGTTATAACCAAAGCTTGAACCACGTTCACACAAGGCCACATTATTATTGCCCGCTTCATTAAATTTAGTAATGATATGACGCATTTCATGTGGGGCTAAAAACTGTGGCTTTTTCACATTAATAATCGCGCCTGTTTTTGCCATTGCAACCACTAAGTCTGTTTGACGAGCCAAAAATGCCGGTAGCTGAATAACATCAACAACCTCAGCAACCGGTGCTGCTTGATGAGGTTCATGCACATCGGTGATCAGCGGAATATTAAAGGTATTTTTAATCTCTTCAAATATCTTTAAGCCTTCTTCCATGCCCGGACCACGGTAAGAATTGATTGACGAGCGATTGGCTTTATCAAATGACGCCTTAAATACATAAGGAATATTTAATTTAGTAGTCACTTCAACATAATGCTCGGCAATACGCATCGCTAAATCACGAGATTCCAGCACATTCATGCCACCAAATAAAACGAAAGGTTTATCATTTGCCAGTTCTATTTGATTAATATTTATAACTTGGTTGTTCATTTTAATTCCTTATGGTGCAACTGCTTGCATCATTAATCCACAAATATACGCCATATATGTACCTACACCATAGCCTAGTACTGCTAATAAAACGCCTACCGGTGCCAGTGATGGATGAAACGCAGCGGCGACAACAGGAGCCGAGGCCGCGCCACCTACATTGGCCTGAGAGCCAACAGCCATGTAAAATAACGGCGCTTTAATTAGTTTAGCAACAATCAGCATTAAGCTGGCGTGAGTTAGCATCCAAATTGCACCAAGCACAAAATACATTGGTGAATCAAAAATCGCCATCACATTCATATGCAGGCCAATTGATGCTACTAGGATATATAAAAATGCTGATGCCACTTTAGACGAGCCAAAGGCTTCGATATGACGCACTCTAGTGAACGATAAACTAATGCCTATAGTGGTCGATATAACAATAAGCCAAAAGAACTTACTATTTAAACTGTATTCTTTTGCCCATGCATAGTTATTGGCAAAGAACGGTCCTAAAATATCAGCACAAAAATGTGCTAAACCAGTAATACCAAAGGCAATAGCAATAATCATCATGTAATCATTCAGCGTTGGCATACGGGCATGCTCTGCATGGTATTTTTCAACACGCTGTTTTAAATCTTCAATCGCAGTAGTATCGGCCCCCGCTTTGGCATCAATCGCTTTATGGTTAGCCGCCATTAATAATAATACCGCCATCCATAGATTAGCCACAATCACATCAACAGTAACCATAGCAGAGAAGATATCACCGCCAACTTCAAACATCTCTTTCATAGACGCTTGGTTCGCGCCGCCGCCAATCCAGCTGCCCGCAATAGTTGTCATACCGCGCCAAACAGCATCAGGGCCATGTCCACCCACTGCTTCAGGGTAAACGGCACTCATAATTAAAATAGCTAATGGCCCACCAATCACAATACCTGCGGTGCCCGTTAAGAACATAATTAATGCTTTAGGGCCTAGATTAATAATCGCTCTTAAATCAATGCTAATAGTTAGTAAGATTAAACACGCAGGTAATAAATACCGCGAGGCAACGTAATACACACTCGATTGCGAGCCATCAACAATACCAAAGGTATTTAGCAACGATGGTAAAAAATAGCACAGCAATAATGCAGGCACATATTTGTAAAATGTTACAAGCCCTGGGCGCGGACTTGACGAGGTTTTAAAAATAAAGCCTAAAATAATCGCCAGTAAACCTAGTACAACAGCATCATTGGTGATCAAGGCAGTTTGGGGATCAGCCATAACGTTTCCTATTTTTATTTTTAATGGTGGGTTTTATGATTATCTTCAAGTTCTTCGATTTGATGTTGGATGACTTCAATAGCAGGGTCGTCGGGACATTCATCAACAAAAAATTGTAAATCATCTCGTGCCATTTTAGGGCAACCTAGCTGATTTAGTAAATAGCCTCTGTCGCGTCGCTCATAGGGATCATCCCCTAGCATTTCCATTAACAAATCAACGCAAGTTAACGCATGACCAAATTTGTTCTCACTAATAAAAGACCATTTTTGTTGCGCTAAAAATAATTTATATACTTCGTCTTCAAAAATAAGCTCAAGAGGCTCTTGCTCTTGTGCATTATCTTCGTTGGTATTTTCAGGAATGATATACCAGCTTTGTTGACCACTACTTGGCTCAACAATGTACCCTTCATCATCGCTCATTGCGACGTGAATGCCCACTTCGCCTTGAGTTATGCTTACACTAGCATCAAGTTTTGCATGCTGTAAAAAATGGCATAACAAAATAGCTAAGGTCGTGGGTGTACCACTGCGCATAGATAAGGTGTAGCTAATACTGTTTAGCTTGTACTCAGGTACTTTAAGGCTTGACGCACTAAATAACCACTGACTGTAAAAGCAATCAAGTAGTTGTTCTAAACGATCATGTGCATCGCGTGTTTGCGAACAAATAGTCTCTATTTGTTGCTCAAACGCAGTCAATATTTCAAGACTTGGTGTTAAGTCTATTTGAGGGTCCCATTTAGCTTCTGCTTTAATACAACGATATATTGCCGGTGGCAAAAAATCATCGTAGGCATCTTCTATATAAGATTCATCGTGTTCATCAAACCCGAGGGTGGTCATTCATACTACAACATTCTAGAAAACGAACACGTAGTTTACCTAATTTTAAGGTTAGATACCAATAATCAGAAATGAAATAAAGAGGCAAGCTTTACACCTGTAGTGTAAAGCTTAAGCAAGTATTGTTAATTACAACAATAGCGGGGCTTTGGCGGTTGCTAAAAAGCCAATAGCTAAGATAACCGCAGTGTTAAACACTAAAAACATAACTTTAGGTAATGTTGTGGTTTGCTTCGCACTAATAATCCCAACGGCGATATAAACAACCACCAGTACAATTTTTTCTAATAGCCAAAGTTGCTCTAACGGGTTTATTTTAGCCATGGCCATTAAAGTAATAGCCGAGATGATTAGTAAGGTATCTATACTGTGGCTACCAATGAAAACCACTTTATTTTTAGCAAGGCTGCCACTGCCCATGCGCGAAAAAGAACGTACGTAAAATAAAATAATACTCACTAGCGCAATCGCCATGTGCGTATGTTTTAATGCTAAATAATCCATGTGTATTGTTACTTCTGTTTAGTTATGTGTTTTATCAGGAAAGCGTAAAATTACCGCTTCAAGTTCTTCAAGTTTATCATTGAATACATCAACAAGTTTAGGATCAAAATGCGTACCTTTGTTTGCATTGATCTCAGCAACGGCTTCTTCAAGTGTCCACGCACCTTTATAACAACGTTTATGACGCAGTGCATCATACACATCGGCCAATGCCACTATGCGAGCAAAAATATCGATACTCTCGCCTTTTAAGCCGCAAGGGTAACCAGACCCATCCCATTTTTCGTGATGTTGCTGTGCAATTAAGGCCCCTGCACTGACTATTTTACGCGGTGAATCTTTTAAAATGGCGTAGCCTTTGCCTGCATGGGTTTTCATAACTTCCCACTCATCACTGTTTAATTTACCGGGTTTATTTAAAATAGCATCCGGAATACCTATTTTACCCACATCATGTAGAGGCGAGGCAAAGCGAATTAAATTCGCTTGCTCTTCAGATAATCCATACGCTAATGCCAGTTCATAACAAATATAAGCAACCCGTTTTACATGATTACCCGTTTCACATGAACGCTGTTCAACTGCTTCGCTTAAACGATAGACAAGTTCTTGCTGGGTGGCTTCAACTTCAGTGTGTAATTGTACATTTTCAAATGCCAACTGCACATTTTGAGAAAAAATTTCGATTAGATTTCGTTGCGTATCTGTCAGTTTCGATGGCACACCGGATACAAATAACATCGAATTATGATTAAATTTACTACTACAATAGGCAAACAAATAGTCATCTTTATAAACAATTGCTTTGTTAGCTAGGGCTTCTTGGCACGCTAAGAGTTGATCTGCTGCTAATACTGTTTCTAGCTCTTCCCCTTCGCGCTTAGCAAAATCACCAGTGCCAGAGCAAACAATCAGTTTTTTATTTAATTCCTCTGACGGATTTTGCGCAACTAAGGTAGTGGCATACATAGCTTCGTCGGCCACATTAAGCAAGGAGGTTAGCTGCTGCATCACCCCTTCAATAAAGTTATCCATTGAATGAGTTGCAAAAATATTGCGAGAGGCGGTTATTATTTTTTCCAGCCCCTCACGTGACTGCTCAATAGAAATAATATCGCGATACGAACGAAGGCTAGCCATCATCACGGTGAATAGTTTTTGTGCGGTGAGTTCTGTTTTAGATTTGTAGTCATTTATGTCGTAATTGACAATAACTTGACGCTCAGGGGCTTGACCTGGTTGCCCAGTGCGTAAAATGATACGAATGTAATTATTTTTAACGGTATTGCGTATGTATTTCGCGACTTGCAAACCAGCGTCGTCAGTTTCCATAACAACATCGAGTAGGATGATGGCTGCATCTGGGTGCTCATCAATTAACTTTTTTGCTTCTGCACCTGAATATGCGCTAATAAATTCCAAACGTTTATCTTGGAACTTAAAGTCACTCAATGCTAAACGGGTAACAGCGTGAACCTCTGGCTCATCATCAACTATTAAAACTTTCCATGTTCCTTGCTCTTCACTTGCTACTTCAGGTGGTTGTTCATTTGAAAATAAAAAATCTTCCATCACATAGAATTCCTTAAACCATATGCAAACAAACAACGGAGCTACTATAAATAATTTAGGGCCATTGTCCGAACGTTACGCGGTCGTTATTACCAAGATCTTTCACTGTGCTTACATTTATAAACGCCATTTGATTGAAAATATGACGCACAGCTGCACTTTGCTCAAATCCGTGTTCAATTAAAAGATAGCCACTTGCGTGTAAATAGTCACGTGATTGTGTAATTATTTGTTTAATATCAGCCATTCCTGCATCATCTGCGACTAATGCAGACAAAGGTTCAAAGCGCACGTCGCCTTGATGTAAGTGAACATCGTCATGTTCTATATAGGGTGGATTGGTTACAATTAGATCAAACTTTTTGTTTTTTAACGCACTGAACCAGTTACTCTGCTCAACAGTCACATTATTAATAGCTAATCGCTGTTGGTTGCGCTTTGCCAACGCTACCGCATCATCAATACGATCAACAGCAATAATATCCCATGAGGGCATTTCGCTTCCAAGCGCCAATGCTATTGCCCCTGTGCCTGTGCCTAAATCAAGTACTTTCGCGTTTTTAGGCACTTCGCATTCAAGCGCAAGTTCAACTAAGGTTTCTGTATCAGGTCGAGGGATAAGTGTTGTTGGGTTCACTTCAAGCTGCAAACTCCAAAATTCACGACAGCCGGTAATATGCGAAACAGGTTCGCCTTGTAAGCGACGTTCACAGGCACGTTGAAATGCCTGATACTGCTCATCTGTGAGCTGTTTTTCAGGCCAAGTAAATAAATAACTTCGTGGCTTTTGTAAAATATTGAGCAGTAAAACTTGTGCATCTAACTTTGCGCTATCACTACTTGATGCTAATAAATTAGTACCTGTAGTAATAGCGTTTTCAACAGAAGGCGTCACGATTAATCGTCACCCATTGCTGCAAGTAAATCTGCTTGATGCTCTTGCATTAGAGGCTCGACAACGGCGCCTAAATCACCCGCTACCACTTCATTAAGACGATAAAGCGTTAAGTTAATACGGTGATCGGTAATACGACCTTGTGGATAGTTGTATGTACGAATACGCTCAGAACGATCGCCGCTGCCAACTAAGTTACGACGTTCTGATGCTTCAGCAGCATGACGCTTTTCATCTTCAGCTTGCTGAAGGCGCGCAGCCAATACCGACATCGCTTTAGCACGGTTTTTATGCTGAGAGCGCTCATCTTGACACTCAACCACTACACCCGTAGGTAAATGGGTAATACGAATGGCAGAGTCGGTTTTATTTACGTGCTGACCACCCGCTCCCGACGCTCTAAAAGTATCAACTTTAATATCGGCAGTATTGATTTCGATGGCTTCTGCTTCTGGTACTTCAGCCATAACAGCTACAGTACATGCTGAGGTATGTACACGGCCTTGAGACTCAGTTTCAGGAACACGTTGTACACGGTGAACGCCTGATTCAAATTTTAATTGCCCGTAAACACCTTCACCGCTGATGTTAGCAATTACTTCTTTGTAACCACCGTGCTCACCTTCGTTGGTGGTAACAACCTCTACTTTCCATTTTTTTGTTTCTGCGTAACGGCTATACATTCTGAATAAGTCGCCAGCAAAAATAGCAGCTTCATCGCCCCCTGTTCCTGCACGAACCTCTAAAAATACATTGTTGTTGTCTCTCGGATCTTTAGGGAGCATCAGAACTTGAATGTCATCTTCTAAAGTCGAAATCTGTGCTTTTGCTTCTTTGTATTCTTCTTGTGCCATTTCACGCATTTCAGGATCTGAATCTTTAAGCATTTCTTCAGCACTGCTCAAATCCTCTTGTGCTTGCTGGTACGCTAAAAATGTTTTTACCACTTCTTCAAGCTCAGAGTATTCTTTTGAAAGAGTACGAAAGCGGTTTTGATCACTAATGACCGATGGGTCACTTAGTAGCGCTTGTACTTCTTCATAGCGCTCAACTAAGGTTTCTAATTTACGATAAACGGACTCTTTCATTTAACTGTTATTCCTGATCTATACCTAACATTTTTTTCAATTGATTTAACTGAGCCACTTCACCTTTTTTCGCTGCATCTTGGATGGCACGGGTAGGCGCGTGCATTAAGCGATTGGTTAATTTATTGGCTAGCTCTAAAATTACTTTTTCTGCATTTTTACCTGTATTAAGCTGGCTTAGGGCCCTATCTACAAGTTCTGCTTTTGTAGTTTGTACATCATTACGGTAGTGGCGAATTAAATCCACTGAATCAAGTGAACGCAGCCACATAAAAAACTCTTTGGTGCGCTCACTAATAATAATTTGTGCTTGTTCTGCCGCTTGCTCACGTGCAGCCATGTTTTCGCTAACAATGGCTTGTAAGTCATCAACGGAATATAAATAAGCGTCGTCAAGCTCTCCGACTTGGCTTTCAATATCGCGTGGTACAGCAATATCTATAAATAGCATAGGTTTATAACGACGTTGTTTCAGTGCTTGTTCCACCACTCCTTTACCAATAATAGGCAAAGTACTGGCGGTGGAGCTAATAACAATATCGGCTTGGTGTAATCGTTCTGGTAATTGTGCCAAGGCAATAACATCTGCTGACACTTCATCTGCTAAGCCGCGAGCCCGTTCTATTGTTCTATTAGCTACCGTTATTTTTTGTGGCTCATTTTGGTATAAATGTTTTGCTACCAGCTCAATGGTTTCACCAGCACCAATTAATAGCACCTTGGTTTTGTCTAATTTGCCATAAATATGCTTTGCAAGATTAACCGCAGCAAACGCAACCGAGACTGCACTCGCACCAATGTTAGTTTCGGTGCGTACTTCTTTTGCCACTGAAAAAGTTTTTTGAAACAAACGATCAAAAGTTACACCCACCGCATCGTGGGTTTTAGCGCTGTTATACGCTTGCTTTATTTGCCCTAAAATCTGTGGTTCACCTAACACCAGCGAATCAAGCCCGCAGGCTACACGCATTAAATGGTTTATTGCTGCGCTGTCTTCATAACAGTAGATGTTTTTACTCAGTTCATGTTCATCTAAACCATGGAAACTGGCTAACCATTGCAACAATGTTTGGGAATTTTGTTGCGCAAGGCTACAATACACTTCAGTGCGATTACAGGTAGATACAATAACCGCTTCATTAAAGTCGGCATGACCACTTAATTGCTGTAGCGCCTCTGAAATTTGCTCAGGCGAAAAGGCCACTTTTTCTCGTAAATCTACGGATGCGGTTTTGTGATTAATACCAAGTGCTATTATGGTCATATCTGCCAAATATTGCTGAGCCCTACTTCATAGGCGGCAATTTTATCAAAAATCTCAGGAATATGGAAAGTAAGGAACAACATTTGACTCGACAATATTTTATTTTAACCCTGTTATTTATTTTTTTAACGGGCTGCGCCAATAAAAACAACTACAATACAAAAACTTACGAAGACTGGAAGTTACGTCTTAGTGCACAAAAAACTTGGCAGGTGGAAGGTAAATTAGCGTTTATTAGCCCTGATGAGCGCCAATCTGCTAACTTAAATTGGCAACAAACACAAAATAGTAATCATTTAGTGTTAACCACATTTATTGGCACCCGAATTTTATCGCTCAAACAAACCGCAGTGGGGGCTGAATTAATATTTGATGATCAACAGTTTTTTGATACTAATGCGAGTAAACTTTTACAACGCTTAACGGGGTTTACTTTACCGGTAAATAACGCCGGTCAGTGGTTAAAAGCCACTATTGACGATCAAACCTTAGAAGTCGATCAATTAGGCCGTGCTAAAAGCGTGTTATGGTTTGATGACGCTGGCAAAAAATGGCAAATAAACTACACCAGTTACATACAAAAACACGGTTTTTGGTTACCTAACGCGCTAACCTTAACCCATCAAAAGATTAAAATTAAAATCAAACTCTACGATTGGCAGTTTAACTAATTATGAATACTCCCTTTGAACTTTCGCTGATTGCGCCGGCGAAGCTAAATTTATTTTTACATATTAATGGTCGCCGTGATGATGGCTATCATGAATTAGAAACCCTGTTTACATTTTTAAACTATGGCGACGAGCTCCATTTTACGCTTACTAATGATAAAAATATTAGTATTAGCGGTGACACTCATGGCATTGCGCTAACTGACAACTTAATTTATAAAGCAGCTTTATTATTGCAAACTCAGTGTAAAGTGAATTTAGGTGCAAAAATAAATTTAACTAAACGTTTGCCTATGGGCGGAGGTGTTGGTGGTGGTTCATCCGATGCTGCGTCAACACTTTTAGCGCTTAACACACTGTGGAATACCGCTCTTACACTAGATGAACTTGCAGATTTAGGCTTGAAGCTCGGTGCAGACGTACCTGTATTCATTAAAGGTAAAAGTGCCATAGCACATGGCATTGGCGAGCAATTAGAGTATGTTAAATTGCCACAAAAATGGTACTGCGTTGTTTTTCCAAACCAGCATGTCAGTACTGCACAAATATTTACTCACCCCGATTTAAAACGTGACACGCCTAAACTTTCAGGTGACTGGCAACAACAGGTTTTAACTAACGATTGTGAGCCTTTAGTGAAAAAGCTGTGTCCCGAGGTTGAAAAAACCCTGCAGTGGTTGCTAAAATACGCCCCATCAAAGATGACCGGAACAGGTTCATGTTGTTTTGTTGAATTTGCTAGTCAAGTTCAAGCACAAGATGTACTTGCTAACCTCCCCCATACTTGGCAGGGGTTTATCGCATCAAGCGTTAATACTTCTCCTGCTCACACGGAGTTAGCCGCCATCATTGATAAATGAAGTAACGTACAAGTAATCATAAGTTAACCTACTTTGTTCATTCAATGTAAGTTAGTCCAAAAATTCAGTGCCTGAGGAACCCTACCGTGCCTGACATGAAGCTCTTCGCTGGTAACGCAACACCTGACCTAGCTCAAAAAGTTGCAAAACGTTTATATATTGAATTAGGCGATGCTGTTGTTGGCCGTTTTAGTGACGGTGAGATCAGTGTTCAAATTAATGAAAATGTTCGTGGCTCGGATGTTTTTATCTTACAATCAACCTGTGCCCCTACTAACGATAACCTGATGGAACTTATCGTTATGGTTGATGCGCTACGCCGTGCATCTGCCGGTCGTATCACTGCTGTTATTCCTTATTTTGGTTATGCTCGTCAAGATCGTCGCGTACGTTCTGCGCGTGTGCCAATTACAGCTAAAGTGGTTGCGGATTTCTTATCAAGTGTAGGTGTTGACCGCGTTCTTACGGTTGATTTACATGCTGAGCAAATCCAAGGCTTCTTCGATGTACCAGTAGATAACGTATTTGGCAGCCCGGTATTATTAGAAGATATGAAAAACCGCGACTTTGATGACGTGGTTGTTGTATCACCTGATATTGGTGGTGTTGTACGTGCCCGTGCAATTGCAAAACTATTAAACGATACTGACCTAGCTATTATTGATAAACGTCGCCCTCAAGCTAACGTTTCTCAAGTAATGCATATTATTGGTGACGTTGAAGGTCGTGATTGTATTATTGTTGATGACATGATTGATACCGGTGGTACATTGTGTAAAGCAGCTGAAGCTCTTAAAGAGCATGGTGCTAAACGTGTATTTGCTTACGCTACTCACCCTATTCTTTCTGGTACAGCTGCAGAAAACTTACGTAACTCTGTGATTGATGAAGTGATTGTAACTGACTCAATTCCACTGTCTGACGAACTAAAAGCGCTTGATATTGTTAAAGTATTAACACTTGCAGATATGTTAGCAGAGACTATTCGTCGCATTAGCAACGAAGAATCTATCTCGGCAATGTTTGAACATTAAAGTTAAACATTAATGAGTATAAAAGCGCCTTTTGGCGCTTTTTTTGTAGGTGATGTTTATTTTATAAACCCGCAGTGGTATAATAGCGCGCCTTTTGGCTAGGGACCTTGGTCGCAAAGGCCCTAACACTTTTAATTATTGGAGACATCATGTCTAACACAACTTATACTTATGACGCTGAACTTCGCGTAGAAACTGGTACTGGTGCGAGCCGCCGCCTACGTCGCGAAGACAAAGTGCCGGCAATCCTTTATGGAGCTGATAAAGAAGCTTTATCGCTTACTTTTGAACATAAAGATATGATCAAAGCACAAGAAGACGAAGGCTTTTACACTCACATCCTTACATTAAATGTAGGTGGCGAGAAAGTTGAAGCTATCTTAAAAGATATCCAACGTCACCCTTTCAAGCCTAAGCTTACTCACCTTGATTTCCAACGTGTAGACGCAACTCACAAACTAGTAACTAAGGTTCCTTTACACTTCATCGGTGAAGATAAAGTAACTAAGTTAGGTGCAACTGTTGTTCACCAGTTAACTGAAGTTGAGATTTCTTGTCTTCCTAAGTCACTTCCAGAATTCATCGAAGTAGACGTATCTGATCTTGTAGCTGGTGATTCAATCCACCTTACAGATCTTGCGTTCCCTAAAGGTGTTCAATCTGTTGAGCTTGGTAAAGGCGAAGGCCACGATCAGTCTATCGTTACTATCAAAGCTAACAAAGCAGCTCCAACTGAAGACGACGCTTCAGACGCTGCAGAATAATATTTAAGGTCTCGCACCTTGAATTCTATTCAAATGCTTGTGGGCCTGGCTAATCCAGGCCCCGAATACGCAAATACACGCCACAACGCAGGTGCTTGGTTCATTCAAGAACTCGCTGCACGCTACAACTGCACGCTAAAACACGACCCTAAATATCACGGCCTTACTGGCAAAGTGATTATTCAAGGCAAAGAATTCAAATTACTGATCCCCACCACTTACATGAACTTAAGTGGCAAAGCGGTGAGTAGTTTAGCCAATTTTTTTAAAATCCCAGTGGAAGACATACTTGTCGCCCATGATGAATTGGATTTAGACCCAGGCGTTGCCAAATTAAAAAAAGGCGGCGGACATGGCGGTCATAATGGCTTAAAAGACATTATTGCAAAAATGGCAAATCAAAAAGACTTTATGCGCTTACGCATAGGTGTTGGTCATCCAGGACATCGTGAAATGGTCACCGGTTGGGTGCTTGGAAAAGCAGCCAAGGAAGATCAGGAAAAAATGGATGCCGCAGTTGATGAAGCAGTTCGTTGTATGGAAATACTTGCTAAAGACGGTGTGTTAAAAGCACAAAACAGACTACATTCGTTTAAACCCTAATTTTTAGGGGTATACGTACACACGTTTTAAACGAATCTAAACAAGGTATCTTACTATGGGTTTTAAATGTGGCATCGTTGGCTTGCCTAATGTTGGTAAATCAACACTTTTCAATGCATTGACTAAAGCGGGTATTGAAGCCGCTAATTTTCCTTTTTGTACCATTGAACCTAATACAGGTGTGGTACCGGTGCCAGATCCTCGCCTAGACGAACTTGCTAAAATTGTTAACCCACAACGTATTCTTACAACAAGTATGGAATTTGTGGATATTGCAGGTTTAGTTAAAGGTGCATCGAAAGGTGAAGGCCTAGGCAATCAGTTTTTAGCAAATATTCGTGAAACAGATGCGATTGGCCATGTAGTTCGCTGTTTTGAAGATGAAAACGTTATTCACGTAGCCGGTACTATTGACCCTGCGGATGACATTGACGTGATCAACACTGAGCTTGTGCTTGCTGATATGGACAGTGCTGATAAAGCAATTTTCCGTAATGCAAAAAAAGCAAAAGGCGGTGATAAAGACGCAAAAGAGCAAAATGCAGTACTTGAAAAAGTAAAAGTGCATCTTGATGAAGGCTTAACTTTACGTTCTTTAGCACTAACAAAAGAAGAAAAAGCAGCAATTGCACCTATTAACTTCTTAACCATCAAACCAACGATGTATATTGCCAACGTAGCAGAAGATGGATTTGAAAATAACCCACTACTTGATCGTGTACGTGAAATAGCTGCCGCTGAAGATGCGGTTGTAGTACCTGTGTGTGCCGCTATCGAGTCTGAGCTTTCTGAGCTTGAAGATGAAGACAAGTTAGAATTTATGGCTGACCTTGGTCTTGAAGAGCCAGGGCTTAACCTTGTTATTCGTGGCGGTTATGAATTACTGCACTTACAAACCTACTTTACTGCGGGTGTAAAAGAAGTTCGTGCATGGACTATCCCTGTGGGTGCAACAGCGCCACAAGCTGCAGGTAAAATCCATACCGACTTTGAACGTGGCTTTATCCGTGCACAAACAATTGCTTTTGATGACTTTATTGCATGTAAAGGCGAAAGCGGTGCAAAAGAAGCAGGTAAAATGCGTCAAGAAGGTAAAGAATACATTGTTAAAGATGGCGATGTAATGAACTTCTTATTCAACGTATAATTAAACATTGCACCACCTTGAGTGGCTAATGGTTTTGAAAGGCTCGTTTTTACGGGCCTTTTTACTTTTCAGCCGAATAAAAACAATAATTAGCTACTTTTACCATAGGCTCAGAATTGTAAAACAAAGCTATAATTACAATGCCACGCTGATAAAGAGTGTTAAAAAAGCAACGTTTTAATTAAAAAGTAGCCGGTTAGCCTATTTTTCCTGCAAACAAACCAACTTAAGTGTTTTTTTGCAAAAAAGGTGTTGACGAATTTGGGGCATATCAGCATAATACGCCCCGCACTCAGCGATGAAGTGCTAACAAAAAAGATGGCTAAGTAGCTCAGCTGGTTAGAGCACATCACTCATAATGATGGGGTCACAGGTTCAAATCCCGTCTTAGCCACCATTTGTTTTTTGTTGCTCAATGAAGAGTTTAAAATAACTACCATTTCTTTGATTAATTCAAAGTGATAATGCGGGAGTGGCGGAATTGGTAGACGCGCTGGATTTAGGTTCCAGTATCTTAGGATGTGAGAGTTCAAGTCTCTCCTTCCGCACCATATTCTTGATAAGAATTCAAACTATCAATTGTTTATTGTTGGGATATCGCCAAGCGGTAAGGCACCAGGTTTTGATCCTGGCATTCCCAGGTTCAAATCCTGGTATCCCAGCCAACAATGGCTAA
Source organism: Pseudoalteromonas sp. US3C1013 (assembly GCF_048401115.1). GTDB lineage: Bacteria > Pseudomonadota > Gammaproteobacteria > Enterobacterales > Alteromonadaceae > Pseudoalteromonas > Pseudoalteromonas undina. The sequence continues at coordinate 2,006,091 of NZ_CP183075.1, forward strand.
GTAGCTCAGCTGGTTAGAGCACATCACTCATAATGATGGGGTCACAGGTTCAAATCCCGTCTTAGCCACCATTTCTTTTTAGAAGTGGCTCTGCAAGAGTTAAATTGCAACTCAATGAAGAGTTTAAAATAACTACCATTTCTTTGATTAATTCAAAGTGATATGCGGGAGTGGCGGAATTGGTAGACGCGCTGGATTTAGGTTCCAGTATCTTAGGATGTGAGAGTTCAAGTCTCTCCTTCCGCACCATATTCTTTGATAAGAATTAAAATTATCAGCAATTTCTTAGTTGGGATATCGCCAAGCGGTAAGGCACCAGGTTTTGATCCTGGCATTCCCAGGTTCAAATCCTGGTATCCCAGCCAACTTCTTCTACCAAAGAACGTTGAATTAAGAAATACTCTGTTAGGAGTCTAAATATAAATTTGTATGCGGGAGTGGCGGAATTGGTAGACGCGCTGGATTTAGGTTCCAGTATCTTAGGATGTGAGAGTTCAAGTCTCTCCTTCCGCACCACATTCTTGATAAGAATTAAAATTATCAGCAATTTCTTAGTTGGGATATCGCCAAGCGGTAAGGCACCAGGTTTTGATCCTGGCATTCCCAGGTTCAAATCCTGGTATCCCAGCCAACTTCTTCTACCAAAGAGCGTTGTATAAGAAAACTCTGTTAAGAGTATAAATATAAGCCTGTATGCGGGAGTGGCGGAATTGGTAGACGCGCTGGATTTAGGTTCCAGTATCTTAGGATGTGAGAGTTCAAGTCTCTCCTTCCGCACCATGTTCTTAACTAGAACTAAAACTCATCCAAATTTAGAGTTGGGATATCGCCAAGCGGTAAGGCACCAGGTTTTGATCCTGGCATTCCCAGGTTCAAATCCTGGTATCCCAGCCAATTTGCACACTTCTTTGATTACACTTCACGATTTATCCTCAATTCCAATTATATAATTTATATCTTTAATTTTTTTTACCTTTATAATTTACACCACTTTTTCTTGGGCATAAAAAAAGACCCAAATTTGAGCCTTTTAATAACTATAAGTATTTTAACTAAGCTCACCGCTTATTGCGTATTTCAGCACCCAGTTTTTTACCGGCCCTGTATTATTAGCTAACTTTAAAAATGTGCTGCGCGCCCATTTTAATGGGGCTATTTGATTTGAGAAACCAAAGTAACAAGCATCCATCATACTCATCATTAACAAATTAGCGTTACGACGACTACGCTCGTATTCTTTAAGCATTAGCGGGCACCCTACATCATCAGCTGTACGTAACACTTCAGCTAAAGCAGCTACATCTTGAAAGCCTAAATTAACACCCTGTCCTGCCAGAGGATTAATGGTGTGCGCCGCATCACCCACTAAAACGAGTCTGCCTTGTGAATAATTATTGGCATGCTGCCTTGCCAGAGGAAATATAGCATGGCTTTGTACTTCAAAATCACCAGCAAGCTTTGGAAACTTTTCAATAATATGGGCTTTTAATTCGCTAGGTTGTAGGGCTTTAAATGCTTTGAGGGTATTTGCATCGTCATACCAAATTAAATTTGCATAAGGTGCTTGCATAGGTAAAAACGCAACAGGCCCTGTAGGTGTAAACTGCTGCCATGTTTTAACTTGTTGTGGTGCATCGAGCTTTATTAGCACGCCCATACAATGCTGCTGATATTGCCAACCAGTTATACCAATATTGGCTTTGCTACGTAATTGTGATTGCCCACCATCCGCTGCAATGACTAAATCAGCAGTATAGCTTTGTTCGTTATAGTGCAAGCTAATGCTATCAGGGTTTTGCTCTATTGCCGTTAAAGCCGATGAAGGATTAATCATCTCAATATTATGTTGCTCAAATTGCTGCCATAAACTGGCTTGAATTAGCTTATTCTCAATCAAATGACCTAAATGGGTGGTATTAATAGCATGACAATCAAATAATAAATGATCGTTACTCCGTTCAAAGGTCTCTAATTGTTCATAGGGAGCCAATCTATTTGCTCGCAGTAATGGCATCGCACCGAGCTGATCAAGCAGTTTTTCCGAAAAGCGATTAATAGCCGAAACACGTATATCAACGTCATCACTGTTAAGTACCTGTGAGGCATCTATTGGATGTTTTTCAATAACACGTACGACTTTGCCTTGTTGCGCTAATTTAATAGCCATAGCGGCACCAACCATGCCGCCCCCTACTACAATTACATTATTTTTAGCCATGTTTTTCATCATTTTAATTCTGACTTAACTCTGCTTAGATTGTATCGTAATTAGTTTGCTCAGTGTGAGCGCTTCGCTTAATTCTATTATTAAACCCATACTATATTGATTTCAGATCACAAACATGAAATCTATACTTGGTTTTGAGCGTGTATCCAGCTAAAATACGCGTCCTTTAAGTCGAGCGAAATTTTAATAATTCCGCCACTTATACCTGTTTCTAGCACATATTTGTGCCACTATCGAATTGAACACGAGGCTATATTTCAATGAGCAAAAAGCTGCATATTAAAACCTGGGGTTGTCAGATGAACGAATACGACTCTCAGAAAATGGCTGATCTTCTAGATGCTACCAACGGCTATCAGCTAACTGAAGAAGCTGCTGATGCTGATGTTATCTTACTTAACACCTGTTCAATTCGTGAAAAAGCGCAAGAAAAAGTATTTCACCAACTAGGTCGTTGGAAGTTATTAAAAGATGACAAACCAGACCTTATTATTGGTGTTGGTGGCTGTGTTGCATCACAAGAAGGTGATTCAATTCGCCAACGTGCTCCGTTTGTAGATGTTATTTTTGGTCCACAAACTTTGCACCGTTTACCTGAGATGATTAAACAAGTACAAGGCGATAAAGGTTCATCTGTAGTTGATATTTCATTCCCTGAGATTGAAAAATTTGACCGCTTACCTGAACCTAAAGCGGAAGGTCCTTCTGCGTTTGTATCAATTATGGAAGGTTGTTCTAAATATTGTACTTTCTGTGTTGTGCCTTACACCCGTGGTGAAGAAGTAAGCCGCCCTGTTGATGATGTATTATTAGAAGTTGCACAGTTAGCCGAGCAAGGCGTACGTGAAGTTAACCTATTAGGTCAAAACGTAAATGCATACCGTGGTGATACACACGATGGTGAAATTTGCTATTTCTCAGATCTAATTCGCTTAGTGGCTGCAATTGACGGGATTGACCGTATTCGTTACACCACCTCACACCCTGTAGAGTTTACACCAGACATTATTGATGCGTACGCTAATGTGCCTGAGCTGGTTGATCACTTACACCTTCCAGTCCAAAGTGGTTCAGACCGTGTTTTAAACTTAATGAAACGCGGCCATACTGCTCTTGAGTACAAATCAACAATTCGTAAGCTACGTAAAATTCGCCCTAACCTAAGCATGTCGTCAGATTTCATTATAGGTTTCCCAGGTGAAAGCAAGGCCGACTTTGAAGCTACTATGAACCTTATCAACGATATTGGTTTTGATATGAGCTTTAGCTTTATTTACAGTGCACGCCCAGGTACGCCAGCGGCAGATTTACCAGATGACGTAACCGAGCAAGAGAAAAAAGAGCGCCTGTACTTATTGCAAAACCGTATTACGCAAATGGCACAGCAAATTAGCCGCCAAATGTTTGATACTGAGCAACGTATTTTAGTTGAAGGTCCTTCTAAGAAGAACCCGATGGAACTACGTGGCCGAACTGAAAATAACCGTGTAGTTAACTTTGTTGGCCCACACACAGTGATCGGTCAGTTTGTTGATGTACGTATTACCGAAGCGTTACCAAACTCTTTACGTGGCGACTTAATTCGTACAGAATCAGAAATGAACTTACGCCGCGAAATTGCGCCTTCTGCTATTTTAACCAAAGCAGCGAGTGAGCAAAAAACCGAGACAGCTAACGAAATTGGCGTTGCTACTTTCGTACCTTAGTTGCAAAAATTCATTGCGCCAGTTAACGCTGGCGCACTGTAATAGGAAGTAATTTTGAGTAATCAGTTAAAAACATTAGAGATTTATTTAGAACCTGCCGACAACAAACGCCTTTCTTCATTATGTGGCCCGTTTGACGAAAACATCAAACAAATTGAACGCCGTCTAGGTGTTGAAATTATTCATCGTGATAACTTTTTTAAAGTAACCGGTAAACTACACAGTAGCGCCGGCGCGGTAGAGATCTTAAAAAACCTTTATATTGATACTCAACCTGTACGTGGGGAAATTGGCGAAATTGAGCCTGACAACGTACATTTAGCCATCACTGAGTCTAAAGCGCTTGAGCAAGATGTTGCACACAGTGCTTATGGCAAAGAAATGATGATTAAAACCCGTCGTGGCGTTATTAAACCGCGAAACGATAACCAAGGCTTGTATGTTGCTAATATTTTGCACCACGACATTACCTTTGGTATTGGCCCTGCAGGTACAGGTAAAACCTATCTTGCTGTTGCAGCGGCAGTTGATGCACTAGAGCGCCAAGAAATACGCCGTATATTGCTCACTCGCCCTGCGGTTGAAGCGGGTGAAAAACTCGGTTTTTTACCGGGTGACTTAAGCCAAAAAATAGACCCTTACTTACGCCCACTTTACGATGCCTTATTTGAAATGCTTGGCTTTGAGCGTGTTGAAAAACTGATTGAAAAAAACATCATTGAAATTGCGCCATTGGCTTACATGCGTGGGCGCACACTTAATGATGCGTTTATTATTTTAGATGAAAGCCAAAATACCACTACAGAGCAAATGAAAATGTTCTTAACCCGTATTGGTTTTAATTCTAAAGCAGTGATCACCGGCGATATAACCCAAGTTGATTTACCTCGGGGTGCGCGCTCAGGTCTTCGCCATGCTATTGAAGTGTTAGATGGCGTTGATGAAATTAGCTTTAACTTTTTCAAATCGCACGATGTGGTACGCCACCCTGTAGTAGCCCGCATTGTAGAAGCGTATGAGCGCAACGATGAGCGTGAACGCCTTAAGCGATTAGAGAAACAACAAGCCAAAGAAGCGCTTGCCGCTCAAGAGCAACCTGCTACTAAAGAGTAATACCGTGAAAACAGAACTTGATTTACAAATAGCGTGTGAGTTTGACAACTTACCCAGCCTTGAGCAGTTTGCCATGTGGGCCGATAAAGTACTTAGCCAATATCGTGATGAGTCTGAGCTGACCATTGTCATCAGCGATGAAGAACAGTCGCAACAGCTCAATAATGACTACCGAGGTAAAAATAAGCCTACCAACGTATTATCATTTGAATTTGAAGCGCCACCGGGTATTGATATCCCACTTGTGGGTGACTTAATTATTTGTCCTGCCATTGTTTTGGCTGAGGCGCAAGAGCAAGAAAAGTCATTTCATGACCACTTTGCTCATATGGTTATTCATGGATGCTTGCATTTACTTGGATTTGACCATATAAAGAGTGAAGACGCGTTAGAGATGGAAAGCATAGAAAAGCAATTACTTGCTGAACTAAACATAGCAGACCCATATCGGGACGATATTTAAATAAACGGAGCAATTAGACGTAATGAGCGACGATAACTCGCAATCTAGCCAGGGTTCTTCTGGCAAAACTTGGCTGGGTCGTATAACCCAGATGTTGCAAGGGGAACCCCAGAATAGAGAAGAGCTGGTTGAGGTAATTGCCGATGCCCAAGAGCGGGATGTAATCGATCCTGAAACCAAAGAAATGATTGAAGGTGTGCTTGGCGTGTCTGAGCTCAAAGTGCGAGATATTATGATCCCGCGCTCACAAATGGTCACTTTGGAAATTGATAGCCCGCTTGAAGAGCACATACCTATGATGGTTGACTCTACCCACTCTCGTTTCCCGGTAGTGTGTGAAGATAAAGACCATGTAGAAGGGATTTTACTCGCAAAAGACTTATTACCCCTCATTTTAAATAAAGATGAGCATTTACCATCGCTACGTGACTATTTGCGCCCTGCCATGGTAGTGCCTGAAAGTAAACGGGTGGATACCCTGCTTAATGAATTTCGTCAGCAACGCTACCATATGGCGATTGTAATTGATGAATACGGCGGTGTATCGGGTTTAGTAACCATTGAAGATATTCTTGAGATCATTGTAGGCGAAATCGAAGATGAGCACGATGAAGAAGAAGAACAACAAGATATTCGTCAACTGGCTAAGCATGTTTACGTTGTGCAGGCACTGACCCCTGTAGATGACTTTAACGAGCATTTTAAATCAGGTTACAGCTCGCAAGATGCCGACACTATTGGTGGTACCGTGTTACACGCCTTTGGCCATATGCCGAGCCGTGGCGAAACCATCGATATAGAGGGATTTCAGTTTAAAGTAACCAATTCTGATAATCGTCGTATATTGCAACTGCAAGTCACGATTCCTAAGGCTGATGATAACGACAGTGAAGAAACTGCTAACTAGTCTCACCCTACTAGCAAAAGATAAAAAAGCATGGCTCGCACTGGTTGCGGGCCTTGTTTTAACTTTTAGCTACGCTCCTTTTGGTATTTGGCCGATTGTATTTTTTAGCATAGGCTCGCTATTTTTTTGTATTCCTGCAAACCTCAATGGAAAAGTACATGCTAAAACAGCCGCTAAATATGGCTTTATATTTGGTCTAGGCTGGTTTGGTGCAGGTATAAGTTGGGTACATGTTTCTATCGCCACCTTTGGCGGTATGCCACTTATCGCCTCAATTGCATTAATGGCACTGCTTTGTAGCTACCTTGCGTTATTTCCTGCGCTGGCGCTGTGGGCAACCACTCGCTTTTCAAACGGCTCTATAAGTTTTGCAGCGCTATTACTCCCTTGTTTTGCTATTAGTGAATATTTGCGTGCCAACCTGTTAACTGGTTTTCCTTGGTTAAGCTTTGGTTATACACAAACCGATAGCCCTCTGAATGCCTTTGCTCCTTTAATTGGTGAATTTGGGCTCACACTATTATGTATTGCCATAGGCTTTGCATTGTACAGCTTAACGCAAAAACAATTTAAAATGCCTGTTGTTACCGCTGCTGTGGTTTTGCTTGCCTTCACAGGCGCACACTTTACAAAGGTAACCCATTACTCCGATAAAGACCTCTCTGTGCTGCTTGTACAAGGTAATATAAAACAACACTTGCGGTTTGACCCCAGTGAGTTTTGGACCACCATGAGTAAGTATCAGGATATGACGCGCCGTCACTGGGATGCCGATTTAATCGTGTGGCCTGAAGCTGCAGTGCCTGAGATAGAAGCGCTTGCCGATTCGTATTTAGCAGGTTTAGACAGTGCCGCCTCATTCAATAAAACTGCATTAGTGACCGGTATTGTCGATTACCAACGCGACACTAAAACCATTTTCAATACGCTAATTGTGGTCGGTAACAAAGAGCAAAATGATGAACACGGCCACTATCGTTACTTAGACAGTAACCGCTATCAAAAACATCAATTACTGCCGATTGGTGAGTTTGTTCCCTTTGAAGACATACTACGCCCCATAGCTCCGTTATTTGATTTGCCTATGTCATCGTTCTCTCGCGGAGATAAAGTACAAGATAATTTACGTGCGAATGGCTTTAACCTGCTGCCCGCTATTTGTTACGAAATAGTATTTGCCGATTTAGTGCGTGGTAACTACAAAAGCGACTCAGACATATTATTTACGGTGAGTAATGATGCTTGGTTTGGTGATTCAATCGGCCCCCACCAGCATATGCAAATTGCCCGTATGCGCGCCCTTGAACTTCAGCGTCCATTAGTGCGTGTTACCAACAACGGCATAAGCGGTGTATACGACCCCATAAGCCAAACACGCCAAACTATGCCACAGTTTGAAGCTACCACACTCAAAGCCAATATAAAGCTAATACAAGGGGATAGCGTGTATAGCCAATACGGCAATGGATTTGTATGGGGGTTTATATTGTTATTGGGTATGATTGGATTTGGGGTTAGGTTTACAGTAAATTCAAGCAAAGGCTAAATAGTCTTCAAATGTAAAAAGGTGTGGAAATGGGATTTCGAGCACGAAATATAGGTAGTATTAAGCTTTTTAATGGTATCGATAATGAAAAGCACGCCTTTACCGTTGTTGTGGGTGATAATGGCAGTGGTAAAACAGAGCTTTTGCTGGATATCTACAGAAAGTATTATTCAAAATATGCAGAGCTATACAAACCTCAAACACAGACTGGTAAAGATAAACTTCGCCGATTAAATGATAAAAGTGATTACGAAACTCTTAGGCTTATATTTGGGGCTGAATTCCCACAAAAAGTAATATGCGCCTCAACGAGCCAATTTGAGCGCTTCCAAAGTGAATTTAAGGCCGATGAATATGAATGGTTATCTGAAGTATATTCATATATCGGCTCTAAGCCATACATACAAGATTTAAGCCCTTCAGTGCGTATAGCATCAAATGCAATAAAACAACTACTCATACAGCAAACATTTGAACTACGCAAAGCCAATGCGCTAAAAGCATTTCTAGATGAATTTGGCTTTAGTAGCGTACTAAAGATTAAATTAACCCCAACAATCACAGAAGATGAACTTATCACTATATCTTCTGGAGATATTAAAAATATTTCTTTAGAGGCACAACTGAAACTTCAAGCTGCAGCCTACCACTTTGAGAAAATTGAGCTTTTAAATTTGCTTTCAAAACTCGAAACTGTTTATACCTCACCTGAAATTTTATTAAGCCTTAGTAATCAATCTTTAAAATTAATACCGACAAGTTTAGGTTATAGTATTGAATTTGATAAAAGGGAGTTGTCTGATTTAATACGTTCAGGTTTAGTCGTTGTAGCAGATATTGAAACAGTCAAAGATCAATCTTCAAAAACAAATTACTTATCGCCAGATGCCAAAGTCAAATCTCTATCAGCTCGAAGTTCTGGTGAGCAATGTCTTTTTTTACTCTTTCTAGGAGTCGTGGCTTCAATTGAAGATAACTCATTAGTATTAATTGATGAACCAGAAATAAGTTTGCATCCTACTTGGCAAGAGCGGTTTGTAGATATTTTAAATCAATCTCTGAATACTTACTCTGGTTGTCATTTTATTATTGCGACTCACTCGCCACTGATAGTTTCAAATATATCGACAACAAACTGTGAAATTTTAAATATTCAAAAAAATAGTTTATCCGATGCATCGGAGCATTATTTACGCTCCTCAGACTATCAGCTTGTAAATATTTTTGAATCACCAGGTCACAGTAATGAATATCTGCTTAAAATTTCTATGCATATTTACTCAAAAGTCAAAACATACAAGTTCTTTGACGAACTAGATATTAAACATCTGCAAATGCTTAATCGTATGAAACTAAAAATGAGTCGCGATGACCCTATATTGGAACTCATTGACTCTTTGAATGAGGTATTTAAAGTTTATGGACAATGAGTTAAAAGCAATAGAATTTACTAAAGAGCAAAAAGCCCTAATTAAAGAAGTTATGGAGTCTCCAGAATTTAATCATGTTGATTGGTCTAATGATAGTTTAGAGAGCTTAAGATCAAGCATAAGAAGCCACTATCGCAATGCCCAAAAATTTTTATGCTGCTATTGTAAAAACCCTGTTAGTTTAACAAGTGCTGCTAATTGCCAAGTTGAGCATATAGCTCCAAAGTCTCGATATAAAAATTTTATTTTTACTGCTAAAAACCTTTGTGTCGCATGCGCTGACTGTAATAGTGCAAAGCAAAGTATCGATGTAATAAAACCTTTACCTTCTAATAAGAAAAGAACTAGATATCCGACTACATCACAGTTTTTAATTGTACATCCTCATTTTGACATTTACTCTGAACACATTAGAAAATTCGGAGAAAGATTTTATTTTCCACGTACAAAGAAAGGTGAAAATACACGCACTATATGTAAGTTAGACAAAGGTATTGAAGCCCTCGGTTACTTTGATTCACCAGAATCCCTTAAAGATTTTGAACTAATCGCCCAAATAATGGATGCAACTGTAAAAAAGATACAAACAAAAAAAATATATTAAAAAAGTTGCTGATTGAATCAATATAATACGGCACTGCTGAAATTAACTTTTAACAGTCTCTTCTACCGTTTGCACATTTACAACTTGGTTAATACTCCCTTTAATAACCACCGTGGCTGATATTTTATCTTGAATGGCTTGCCTGTTTGGATCCCAGTAAACTTGTAAAAAACCTAACAAGCCAGTGGCAAAACCTGCACCGTAACCACCGTAGCGGCCAAAACAATCAAGTAAACCCAGTGATTCACCACTTAATGCAACCACTCTGGTGTTACAGAGCTTTTTACCAGGGGTTTGACCGCGCCATAATAAAGAAAACAGTGTGAAGTACACAGCCGCCCAGCCAAAACCCAAACCTAAATCTTGAATAATACCTTTGCCCCACTGCAAAATACTGTGTGTGGTTGTTTGTGCGGGTTTATCTTCTGTTAACTGCGCAAGCTTTAATCCGTTATTTTCACCAAGCACTAATAATTGTAAAAATGCTTTTGCAAGTTGTGGGTTTTGTAGGTCGTCCATTTCGGCTAATTTGGGTACTTGCCCAATCAAATTATCAAGTGCATTTTGTTGACAAGATTGCTCACAGCTTTCGTCGTCTGTTTGCACTAAGTAGGCATTTACCTGCTTTTTTTTTGTGGAAGTAAGCTGAATGTCATCCTGTATTTTTAAGCCTTGAACAGTTAAGCCTTGAGCAGAGTCATCGCCTTCTAAGTAATCTATGCCAATTGAAAGCACAGCAAGAGCGCTTACAAATAAAATACTTGCTGCTACTATTTTTAATATTCTTCGCCACACACTCGACATTTTAGGAAGGTATTGCTGCGCCGTTCCTTTGTAAAAAGCCATCGCAGCAACGAATGCAATAATAGTCGCACTGAGCTTTGCAGCTAAGAATATTAATGCAACATCTATAATCATTGCTAATGCGCGCCGAGTCGGCGAAGCCAAAGGCAAGCCAAGTAAAGCATTATCAACCTCAAAGGCATACGGCGTGATCACTTCTCGAGTTTCGGCTTTAGATAACGCTAATTGTTCTAATTCTTGTGCTTTCATTATTATACTTGTTATTAAAATAGGTAACGCGGTTAAATTACGCGCTTTTTAATTTTTGCTCAAGCGAACTCATCTTTATTTAAAATAAAAAACACCTCAAAACAAAAAACATCAAACACAAAAGTTACAACCATTTACAAATATAAAGTTAACATTATTTACAATACAACTACAAAACATATATTATCAATAAAACTACTTTTTCTTTAAAAATTAAATATATGGAGTATATTTTGAAGTTATTAACTAACATGTTTTTCTTGTTTTCGGTACTTGTTTTAAGTGGCTGTGCCCACCAGATAAGTTTAAATCCAGACACTGAAAAACTTCAGCTTTCAGAAAATAAATCAATATCTGTTGTAGGTTATTATATTTCTGAAGATGATATTAAAAAACAAGTAAAAACACCTGGTGGTGGTGGCGATAATGTTAGTTACAAACCTTATAAAGACACAGAAGCTGCATTATATACTGTACTTTCTAATAAATTTGAAAACGTTTATAAGCTTGAATCCTTAACTGATAATACATTTTTACAAGACAATAAAATTGAATATGTATTTATACCTACAATAACAACTGAATCTAGTTCAGATAGTTTATTTACATGGCCACCTACAGAGTTTACTTTCACGTTAAACTGTAAAACTTTAAATAACAATGGCGATATAGCATGGAATACTGAAGTTAAAGGTTTTGGCAAAGCTGAATTTGATGAGTTTAAAAACGACTTTTCTTTATCAGCAAAGCGTGCAACAGAAGAAGCATTTAACAAACTAGTTGTAGAGTTAGAGCAGTCAAAACTATGAGTAAGGAAAGAATTAAAATGAAGTATAGAAGTTCAATAGGATTAATCGGGGTTTTATTCTTAAGTGCATGTACAATTCAAGTGCCTCCTTATAGTGCAGACATTGGTAACGTTTCAAAATTAAAGCAAGAAACGGCTTCCCCTCTATCTGTTGGCACAATTAAATCTGAAAAGAAACTAAATAAAATTTCACTTAGAGGCTCACCTCTTATTTCATCTGTAGGCAACAGTTATGGTAAATATATTGAAAATGCTTTGTTGCAAGAGCTTAAGTTAGCCAAGCTTTGGTCTGGTGTTGCTAAAAAGCAAGTAACTGGCAAAGTAATTGACCAAGATATTGATGTTACGGGTTTCTCCGAGGGAAGTTCATTTATAAAAGTAAACTTTATCGTTTCAGAAGAGAATATTATCTTATTCGAAAAAGAAATCATGGCCGAACACACTTTTGACTCTTCATTTATGGGAGCGATCGCTATCCCTAATGGTCAAAAAAGCTACGTAGAGTTAGTTCAAAAATTACTAACAAACCTATATGCAGATGAAGAGTTTATTGCCTCAATAAAATAACTCTATTACATCTATTTCAAATAAAAAAGAGTCATATTTCGTATGGCTCTTTTTATTTAAACTTACCCTAAAACCACTTAATTTTAAGCTTTGTCGAGTGAACTTTACTTGCTTGTGATCTAAATAAATTGCATTTAATGTCAACATAGCTAACTTCGCTAGGTTCTAAAAAGCTGTCTGTGCTTTTGCCTACACAATTACCAATAAACTTGCCACTTTCGTCAAATGTAGAAGCAATAACGGTTCCCGTATAAATGCTCTCGTTAGTAATATTTTTTAATTCAGCTGCGATTCTTACTTGACCATTTTCTTTGTATATTTCAGAAAGAGTTAGATTATAGTCATTGTTAAATTCATCACTTGTTTCTAATGCTTTATTAGAAACCATTGTTTTAAATCCACTGTCAACATCAGCGGCAATTGTCAGGGCGAATGCACTAATACCGCCAAGCATTGCTATTACAAACCCAATTCCCCAAAAAAAACCTTTTATGCTCTCATTAAAATTATTACTTTTCATTTAATTCCCTTTCGTTTTTACCATTGTATTTCGTTAACAAGATAGCCAAAGTAACTTTTTTCGCCGACTAAGTTCACTTTTGTATTTTTAAGTTTTAAAAGCTTGTGCTTATCTAAATACCACCTGATGGTATGCTGTTTGTTTGTAGATGTATCTGCAAAGAGTAAACGAACGCAATTCGGCTCATAATCGCTATAACAAGCTTCAGACTCAACTAAGATATATTCTTCAGACCAATAATCGCCTAAATGATAATGCGCCCATAGTTGAATCGGCGCACAAATGACAGCCCAAAGATATGCATACAGCAAAATAGGTATCATAATGATACTTAAATATTTAAGGATAACCCCTTCTTGATCAAAGTGAGTATTAAACTCTTCTTTTGCATTTGGCGTTTTTATTAAATGAAATAGAAAGGCACACACTAAAGAAATAGTAATAAAGCCTAAAACCCAAGAACTTAAAAAGTCATAAAAACGGTTAGGGATAAAGGAGGGGTCGATTGAAGTGTACCACTCATAAATACCAACAGGGCCGAGCATCATAACAATAAATGCTATGATAATGAGAATCACAGGCTTTTTTGTCATATAAATTAATATCCTTATGCTCTATGACATCTTTAATTTAGCTGATATTTTAATTAAGGATTGCCTTATCCCAGTATTAAAATAATTATGTGAACAATTATTACATCAAAACGTATTATTGTTAATAATGGTTTTAAGGAATTACTCATGACCGCCAAACAACTCTCATCACTTTTTGTGTTTAACTTACTGTTTGCCACCACCGAGGCAAACGCCAATGCTCGCTGGTATGTGGTTAATGATTCGGTGATGGGTGGCATTTCTAATAGTCAGGTTTTACAAAATGACGGCAATTTAGTGTTTACAGGCAACGTATCGCTTGCAAACAATGGAGGGTTTGCTTCTATCCGTACGCTATTAGATGTAAAAAACCAAAACATTACTAAAATAGTGCTGCGTGTTAAGGGCGATGGTCAAACCTACCAATTACGTTTAAGAACTAATGAGTACATGGATGGGGCGGCTTATACACATTCGTTCAGTACCACGAAAAGTGAGTGGCTTAATATTGAGTTTTTACCTGAAGATTTTCAGCTTACTTTTCGCGGCCGTTTACTTGAACAACAGCCTACAATTAGCTTCAAAGAGATAAAGCAGCTTGGCTTTATGATTGCTGGTAAGCAGGCGGGGGAATTTAGGTTTGAGGTAGAAAAAATTGAGTTTAAAAACTAACTTCTCTGCGTACATTACAAGGTTAAACAGTGAAGTCGTCGCCTCGCCTTTTCATTTCGTTGATTACTAGCTCAATAATTTGTTGTTTTATTGCTGCCTGCTGAGACTTTACCTCACTAAGTTGCAGCTCCAATCTATTTATCTCTTCTTGTTGTTGCTCGGTTTTATACTTTTTAGCTCCCATATGCTCAGCATCCATAGTCAACTGATAGACCTCTTCAGCTGGCCCATATTGGCTATTATCAATGGTTAAACTCCGTTGTACCGTACTCTGCTTAAGCTTATTTACTTGTTCTTGTAATGCAACCACTTGCTGGGTGAAATATTTATATGCCTTTTCTAAATTTTGATATTGCTCAGCAAATGTTGCGTTATCTTCGCTGTATTTTTGAACCTTCGCATCTAAAAACTCTGATAAAACATAGTCAGGTTGTTCTTGTGATTCATCATCTTTAGGTTGCGGCTCTGTTTCTACTAAAGCCTGATTGTTATAATTAGATGCTTGATATTGAATTGAGGCGGTTGAAATCTTCATTATTTTATCCCTAAAATAAATTTGTCACTATTTTAGGTATCGACTGATATTTTAAATACTTGAGTAGAATTGGCTAATGAGGCAAATAAAAAGCCCTACTTGATTAAGGTAAGGCTTAAAGTGTTTTTTTTCTTTAAAATTACGACTCAATAGCCAGTAATTCCACTTCAAAAATAAGCAATGATGCAGGAGGAATACTCCCTACTCGCTTTTCACCATAGGCGAGCTGATGCGGTATATAAAACTGAAATTTATCGCCTGGGCTCATCAGTTGTAGGCCTTCTGTCCAACCTTTTATAACTTGGTGCAAACCAAAGCTAATCGGAGTTTTGCGCTCCACTGAGCTGTCAAATACAGTGCCGTCGATTAAAGTGCCATGATAATGCACTTTAACCATACTCGTTGGGCTAGGTGTATTTTCGCTCTGTCCTTTATGGATTATTTTATATTGCAAGCCAGATGCGGTTTCATTTACGCCTTCAGTTTTTACATTGGCAATTAAATAATCACTTTCAATCTGTGCGTTTGCGATTGCTTGCTGCTTGGCTTTTTTACTGTTTTTAAAAATTAAAACGCAAAAAATAGCGATAACAATCAGTAAAATTATATTGATCATAACTCCCCTTTTTCATCTTCTGAGTCGTGGTCTTTTTCGTCGCTGTTATCGCCATTAACAATATCAGCAATGTCTTTTAATCGCGCTAATGCAACGCCATTAACCGAATCTTCTGGGTAGTGTTCATCAACCATATCACCCGCTTCGATATCCATTAATAAGTTTAGTGCTTGGTCAACGGTTTCCACAGCATAAATATTAAACTTACCTAACTCAACGGCATTGAGTATTTCGTCATCAAGCACCAAATTAACTTGGTTCGATTTAGGAATAATAACCCCTTGCTCACCCGTTAAGCCGCGCATTTTACATAGCTTAAAGAAGCCTTCTATTTTCTCGTTTACACCACCAATGGCCTGCACATCACCATGTTGGTTAATTGAACCAGTTAGTGCAATAGACTGACTGATAGGTAAGCTCGTAATGGCCGAAATTAGCGCACAAAGTTCAGCAAGAGAGGCGCTATCACCATCTATGTAACCATAACTTTGTTCAATAGCGATATTCGCACTGAGTGTTAAGCTAAAGTGTTGCGCGTATTTGTTACCTAAATAACCGGTAAGCAACATTACCCCTTTTGAGTGAATTGCTTTACCCAGCTCAGCTTCGCGTTCCACATCAATTACGCCGTCAGCGCCCGCATAAACGGTAGCAGTAATACGTGCAGGTGTGCCAAATGAGGTGTCACCAATGTGCAGTACAGTCAAACCATTTACTTTACCTACGGCTTGGCCTTCAGTAGCTATTAAAGTATGCCCTTCCTTTATATCGCTGAGCATGTTTTCGCTAATTTGCCCCGTACGGTACTGCTTGCCTTGTATGGCTTCGTCAATATGGCGTGCATCAATCACCGTTAGCTTGTCTTGCTTAGCGTAAAAACTGGCCTCAGCCACAAGCTCTAACACATCAGCAAAACGTGCTGATAACTTATTATGGTGCTCTGCTTGGCGATAACTAAATTTAAGTAATCGCACCATTGCGGCTTCGTTTAACGTGCACTTTAATGTTTGCTCGCAGTAATCACTGACTTTAGTAATAAACTGATACTGCAGCTTATCGCTACTTGGTAAGTAATAATCAAAATCGGCAAGTACTCTAAATAACTCTGCAAATTCCTCGTCGTATTCACCGATGGTGTAATAAAGTTCACGAGAGCCAAGTAAAATAATTTTTACATCAAGCGGTATTAACTGCGGGCGAAGCGTAAAGCTACTTCCAACTACACTGTCTTGATAAGGTAAGTCATTTTTAATTTGATGCGTTTTTAGCGACAGCTTTAGTCCATCCCACACTTGGGGTTGAGCCATTACTTTTTCAGCATCCATAATTAAATAGCCGCCATTCGCACGGTGCAATGCACCAGGTTGAATTGTTCGATAGCTGGTAATTAACGACCCTTGCGATGTGGCGTATTCAATTTTGCCAAAAATATTACCAAAGGTTGGATTAGGTTCATACACAACCGGTGCTGCATCGCCTTCTTTGTATTCAACTAAAATATTAGGTGCAAAAAAGTCGGTAAGCATGCCTTTACGGTCAAAGTCTTCTTTGTTTTCTTCGCTTTCACCTTCATCATCAAGCCATTCAAGCACGGCATCAATAATTTCTACGCGTATATCTTTTAAATAACGCAGTACACCAATATGGCTGGCATATTTATGTTCTAAATCTTTTAATAATGGTTTAGTGGCTTGCTCAGCAGTAGACTTTTTAAGGTTGCGAAGCTTTTCTTTGGATTCACGTTTCCAGCGCGGCAACTCAATAAGCGCTTCAATGAGGGTATCTTCTAATTTTTCTATACGCTCAAAAAACATCTCACGTAAATCATCTTCCAAATCAGAAAATTCATTATCGGTAAGTTGCTTGCCATCAATCAGCGGTGCAAAGCCGACTACGCCTTTTTCTTCAATTAGTGCCACACTTTGCTCAAGCGCGGCTATTTCTACTGCGGTAATGGCGCCGTCGTAAGCATCGTTAAACTCACGGTCTATCGATTTTTTCTTGCGCTGATAAGCTGGGTTATCAAATGCAGCAGGAAAGGTGTCGAGTACTTCATCAATAAATGAGTCAATGTCATCGGCTAATTGTTTGCTTTGCCCTGCATGCATAAATAACGCAATAGGCTCACGGTGATCGTCGTAGTTATTAACATACAGCCATTCATGCGGTGTTGTGCGCTCTTTAGCGTGTTGTTTTAATTTGTCTTTTACTAAGGTAAAACGCCCGTGTGCCGCCTCTCCCATTACGTAAACATTATAACCGGGTAGGTCCATTCCTAAAGAGAAGTCCAATGCACTTTGCGCACGTTGTTGGCCTATAAAGGTAAGTTGCTCAGGGTATGGATTGCTCATGCAAGTGTTTACATGGCTCGAAGAAATACTCGGTGCAAGATTTGATACGGGTAGTGGCAGCAGTTTTTTCGTCATTCTAACTTCTTTTTTTACCAGCTTAATTGCTAGATTTGGGCATATTGAGTGGCCTACAGCCACTCAATACTTATATTTAGGGTTGTAAAGCCTGGCGGCTAAAATAGATGCCATCACACTGCGTGCAAGGAATAATTTGCGTTGCATGGTAAACATCATAACTATGGTTGCAATTCTTACATACTAATGTGCCCATGGCTATCCATTCACCTGCGTGATAAACACCATTATGCTTAAAATCTTCACTTAATGACTGCCATTCAAGCTGTGTTTTGTCTTCAATATGAGAAAGCTCAAACCACAATGACTCTTTAAGCTCCTGCCATGCAAGCGAATTATAGTAGCTATTATTTTCTTGTAGGTGAGAAATGTCACGCATTAAGTAATTACGATAAAGCTGGTATTTTTCTTCACCTAAATCTTTAAGTGCCTGCTCAGATTCAATAAATCGCTTTACTGCGGCTTTAACTTCATGCTCTTTCACATCTTTTAACCAATCGGTTAAATCACTAAGCCATGTTCTGTAATCTGCCATTTTATACTCCTTCAAAACGTCTACTGATTTACTCTATATCATAGATAAGTATAGGTTAACCTGTACTGAAAACTAATTTACTCGCAAATTTACAAAAAGCGCCGCTTTGGCGCTGTGAATAGCGCTTTATTTGGGGTATCCTATCGACAATTTTTTATTAGTATGCAAGAAGTTTGGAAACGTAAATGCAAGAGCAATATAACCCACAAGACATAGAGTCAAAAGTCCAACGCTACTGGGAAGAAAACCAAGTATTTAAAGCCACAGAAGATGAGAGCAAAGAAAAGTACTATTGCCTCTCAATGTTTCCTTACCCAAGTGGTCGACTGCATATGGGTCATGTGCGTAACTATACCATTGGTGACGTGGTTTCTCGCTTCCAGCGCTTGCAAGGCAAAAACGTAATGCAACCTATGGGTTGGGATGCGTTTGGTTTACCTGCAGAAAACGCGGCTATTAAAAATAAAACAGCCCCTGCAAAGTGGACTTACGAAAATATTGACTACATGCGTAACCAACTTAAGCAATTAGGTTTTGGTTACGATTGGGATCGCGAGATTGCGACTTGCCACCCAGAATATTACAAATGGGAACAATGGTTTTTCACTAAGCTTTACGAAAAAGGCCTAGTGTACAAAAAAATGTCAACGGTTAACTGGGATCCGGTCGATCAAACTGTATTAGCTAACGAGCAAGTAATCGACGGCCGCGGTTGGCGTTCAGGTGCGGTAGTAGAACAAAAAGAAATTCCACAGTGGTTTATTAAAATTACCGACTACGCACAAGAGCTATTAGATGATTTAGACAAATTAGAAGACTGGCCTGAACAAGTTAAAACCATGCAGCGCAACTGGATTGGTCGTTCTGAAGGCTTAGACATAGAATTTACGCGTACCGATAACAACGAAAAATTTAGCGTATACACTACGCGCCCAGATACATTTATGGGCGTAACATACCTAGCCGTTGCCGGTGGCCACCCTATTGCACAAGAAGCGGCGAAAAATAGCGACGCGATTGCAATGTTTGTTGAAGAATGCAAAAACACCAAAGTTGCTGAAGCAGACATGGCAACCATGGAGAAAAAAGGTATTGCAACAGGCTTTTACGCCACTCACCCATTAACGGGCGAGCAACTACCAATTTGGGTTGCTAACTTTGTATTAATGCATTATGGCTCAGGTGCGGTAATGGCAGTACCTGCGCACGACCAACGTGACTTTGAATTTGCAACAGCTTACGGCCTAGATATTAAACAAGTTATTGCGCCAGTTGAAGGCTCTGAGCTTGAAGTAAACCTAGCACAAGAAGCATTCACCGAAAAAGGGGTATTAGTAAACTCAGGTGAATTTGATGGCCTTGATTTTGAAAACGCCTTTAACGCTGTTGCCGACAAACTAGAAGCATTAGGTGTGGGAGAGCGTAAAGTAAACTTCCGTCTACGCGATTGGGGTGTAAGCCGTCAGCGTTACTGGGGATCGCCAATTCCAATGCTGAGTGATGAGAATGGCAACGAGCTTGCTGCCACTGAAGATATGCTACCAGTGCGTTTACCAGAAGATGTGGTAATGAATGGCGTTACCTCACCAATTAAAGCTGACCCAGAATGGGCTAAAACAACTGTAAATGGTGTACCTGCCACTCATGAAACTGATACTTTTGACACCTTTATGGAGTCATCATGGTATTACGCTCGCTACTGTAGCCCGCGCCATGACGAGGGTATGTTAGATCCAGCAGCCGCTAACTATTGGTTACCAGTAAACCAATACATTGGTGGTATTGAGCACGCAATTTTACACTTATTGTACTCGCGCTTTTTCCATAAATTACTACGTGACTTTGGTTTAGTAAATTCAGACGAGCCATTCGACCGCTTACTTTGTCAAGGTATGGTACTTGCCGAAACATTTTATCGTAAAGATGAAAAAGGCGGCGATGTATGGATTTCGCCAAGTGATGTAAATACCGAAACCGACGACAAAGGCCGTGTAACCAAGGCATGGCACAAAGAAGATGGTGAACCTGTGTTCTCATCTGGCATGAGTAAAATGTCTAAGTCGAAAAATAACGGCATAGACCCACAAGAAGTAATTGCTCAATACGGTGCAGATACCGTGCGTTTATTTATGATGTTTACTGCACCACCGGAGCAAACGCTTGAATGGTCAGATTCAGGGGTTGAAGGCGCACACCGTTTCTTAAAACGTGTATGGAAATACGCGGTAGATGTTAAAACGGTTGGCTTCCAAGCACTTGATAAATCGTCGCTTACTAACCCACAAAAAGTACTTCGCCGTGAGCTACATAAAGCCATTGCAAAAGTGAGCGATGATGTTGAACGTCGTCAAACATTCAACACTGCGATTGCCGCAATCATGGAGCTGTCTAATAAGTTATTAAAAGCGCCATTAAACGACACTCAAGATGTTGCCATTGCTAACGAGGCATTAGAAGCATTACTTATTATGCTAGCACCAATAACACCGCATTTATCGCATCAGTTATGGCAAGAGCTAGGTAAAGAAGGTGATATTTTAGATGCAGCATGGCCAAAAGTTGACGAATCTGCCCTAGTTGAAGATGAAAAACTAATCATCGTACAAGTAAACGGTAAATTACGTGCAAAACTAACGGTTGCAGCTGATGCAACGCAAGAGCAAGTAGAAGCACTCGCGTTTGCAGAATCTAACGTCACTAAATTTACTGATGGTGCAACAATCCGCAAGGTAATTTATGTACCAGGTAAATTGCTTAACGTGGTAGCTAACTAATATGGCTACTTTAAATGCCATTAAAAACGGACTAGCCTTAGTGCTAGTCTGTTTTTTGTTATCGAGCTGTGGCTTTCACCTTAAAAAAGCATCAAGCCTACCCAATGATTTAAAACAGCTAACCTTGGTGGGTGATGATCAAAAATCAGCGTTGTTTAGCTATTTGCAAACAGAACTGGCTATGAGCGATGTCACTTTAGTCCCTGCGAGTAAACAGTCTGCGCAACTTTATTTATTTAAAGAGCAGCTAGAGCGTCAAACCTTGTCGTTGTTTCAAAACGGACAAGTAGCTGAATATGAACTGGCATACAGTGTGAGTTATGTTGTAAAACGCCCAAAACAAGAAGCCATTGAAAAACGTTTTGAGCTTTACCGTAATTACCAAGATGATCCTGACAACGCACTAGCTAAAGCAAAAGAGCTTGAACTGCTGATCAGCGAAATTCGCCAGCAAGCGAGTCGTCGAATTGTTAGAGAGTTGTCGCAACTATAATGCGTTGTTATGCAAATCAGCTGCCTAGCGAATTAAAAAAGGGGTTAAAACCTTTTTATTTGGTTTTTGGTGAAGAGCCTTTTCAAGAAGCGCAATGTGTACAGCTCATACGCGACAGCGCAAAAGCGCAAGGCTTTGATGAAGTAATTAAATTCACTTTAGCCCAAGGCTTTGATTGGCAGGAAATCATAGCGCAATACCAAAGTATGTCGTTGTTTAGTGCGCGTACGATTATTGAGCTTGATTTAAACCAGCAAAAACCTGGTACACCCGGCGCAAACACCTTTAAAAAGGTCGTTGAGCTTGAAAACCCTGACACCATTTTAATTGTTAAAGGCGCCAAAGCAAGCCAAGATGTGCAACGCGGTGCGTGGTTTAAAGCACTCGATAAGCAAGGGTTATTTGTACCCTGCTATCCGCTTAGTGGTAATCACTTAAAACGTTGGCTTGATGAACAGTGCCAACGCTTGTCACTTAATTTACAAAACGAGGCTAAGCTCAGTTTAATTAATGCCACTGAAGGCAATTTACTGGCTTGTTTCCAAGAGCTTGAAAAGCTGTCGCTAATACATGGTGACGCTCTCATTACTCAGCAACTGGTAATGCAAGGGCTACTAAACCAATCTAAATTCGATATTTTTGATTTAAGTGATGCCCTGTTAAACGGCCATACTTCACAAGCAATAAAAGTATTAAATAAGCTTGCCAGTGATAACACTGAAGTAGTGAGTATTTTGTGGGCCATCAATAAAGATTTAAATACCTTAATAGGTGTACAACAAGGGTTACTGCAGGGTGAGTCATTAGCGACCCTGTTTAAGCAAAAAGCGATTTGGAAAAATCAGCAAGTGCCGGTACAAACAGCGATAAACAGACTAAATATTCACACCCTTGAAAGTATTAGCAGTGAACTGGCATTATTTGATGCAAGCTACAAACAAGGTGTATTGATTGCGCCCTATCAAGCATTAGCACATATTTGTATTAAATTTTGCCAACCACTCGATATTCCACTGCCGTGCCATACTAACCGTCAGTAAAGGAAAAATATCATGATTGCAATTTTTGGTGGCACTTTTGATCCTGTTCATTTGGGGCACCTTAATATGGCGCAGCAATGCGTTGCGACCTTTAAATTACACTCACTCTATTTTATGCCCTGTGCAATACCCGCACACAAAGCGGCACCGGGGATCAGCACCGAGCATCGTATTGAAATGCTTAAAACCGCAATTAAACCATATTCGCAGTTTAAGCTTGATTTACGAGAACTAAAACGCAGCGGCCCGTCGTATTCTTTATTAAGCTTGCAAGAGCTAAGAGCAGAAAATCCCGATACCCCTATTTTATTTTTAATTGGTATGGACTCATTCAACAACCTTGATAAATGGTATCAGTGGCAAACAATAACGAGTCTATGCCATATAGTGGTGTATCAACGCCCAGGTCAAAACTGTGATGTACAAGGTGAACTTAAAAACTACAAACAGCAGGCTATGAGCAACGATATTTCACTACTGAACGAAAAAAATGGCGGACACCTTTACTTTTTAGAAGGTAAGCAACTGGATGCCGCATCCAGTAATATCCGTCAAGCTCTTAAAAAAAGTATTAAAAAGAGTGAACTATTACCCGACACCGTGAGTCACTATATTGAGCAGCACCAGCTTTATCAAGAGTGATTGGTATAAACCCCTCAGCGTGTTAAAATAACCGCTATTAAATTTTAAATTGAGACAAAACCTTGGATTCGAAACAACTACTCGCTTTTGCACTAGACAAAATTGACGATATGAAAGCACGTGATGTGATTCAACTTGACGTAACTGGCACTTCAGACGTAACCGATTACATGATTGTATGTTCAGGCACATCAAGACGTCATGTATTGTCAATTGCTGATAACTTAGCAAAAGAAGCTCGTCACGCTGGTGAAGAGCCATTAGGCTACGAAGGCCAAAGCGATGGCGAATGGGCATTAGTTGATTTAGGTGATGTGATTGTTCACGTTATGCAAGATCAAGCACGTAGCTATTACGATCTAGAAAAGCTTTGGGGCTAATAGCTCCCTATTTTAGACAACGCTTGGAAATAACGTCGTGAAAATACAAATGATTGCTGTTGGTACAAAAATGCCAGCATGGGTAGAAACAGGTTTTGCAGAATATCAGCGCCGCTTTCCCAAAGATATGGCACTGGAACTAATCGAAATACCTGCAGGTAAACGTGGCAAAAACGCAGATATAAAGCGTATTTTACACATCGAAGGTGAAAAAACCTTAGCCGCCATACCTAAAGGCAATCGTATTGTCACACTAGAAGTAACCGGTAAAGCACTGGATACTCACCAGCTAGCGAAAAACATGGAAAAGTGGCAACTTGATGGTCGCGATGTCAGTTTACTGATTGGCGGACCAGAAGGCTTAGCTCCCGAGTGTATTGCGGCCTCTGAGCAAAAATGGTCGTTATCAAATTTAACGCTCCCACACCCTTTGGTACGCATTATTGTTGCTGAAAGTCTTTACAGAGGCTGGAGCTTAAATAACAACCACCCTTATCATCGCGAGTAGTTTCTTGCCATGCTAAAACGAAGACCCACTATTCGCGACCACTCAGCAGAAGCTAATTTATTTGCTCGGCGTGCATTTGTGGGTTTTATTTTTATCTTAGCCTTAGTAGCCATATTATTGTCTAACTTGTACACCATTCAAGTTGACGACCACCAAGATTACCAAACTCGCTCTAATGACAACCGCATAAAAGTAATCCCTATTGCACCTAATCGCGGACTTATCTACGACCGCAACGGTGTTTTACTAGCCGAAAATAAGCCCGTTTATAACCTTGAAGTGATCCCCGAAGAAGTTGATGATTTAACCGCCTCTTTGAAGTCTATCAGCAAAATCATTGAAATAACCGAGCAACAACAAGCTGATTTTCTTGATGATATAAAACATACTCGACGTTTTAAAAGCCAAGTCCTCAAAGCCCGTTTAAATGAAAATGAAGTAGCGATGTTTTCAGTAAACCAACATAAATTTCCAGGGTTTAGCATTGAAGCGCGCCTAGCGAGATATTATCCCTTTGGCGATACTTTAACCCATGCATTAGGCTATGTTGCAAAGCTCAATAGAAAAGAATTAAATAAGCTTGAACAACAAGATGAAGCCACAAACTACCGAGCCACGCATGATATTGGTAAACTGGGTATCGAAAAGTATTACGAGCCATTACTACATGGACAAGTCGGCTCACAGCGGGTTGAAGTAAACAACCGTGGCCGTATTATTCGCACCTTAAACATGGATCCACCGCAGCCGGGTGACGACTTAGTACTTACTCTCGACATTGGTTTACAACAAATAGCCCAACATGCACTTAAAGATATGCGCGGCGCTATTGTGGTAATGGATGCAAAAGATGGCGGCGTTTTAGCGCTTTATTCAAACCCAAGTTATGACCCCAATTTATTTGTGCACGGTATTAGCAGTAAAGACTACAAAGCCCTACTCAACCCTGATCGTCCACTGATCAACCGTACCACTCAAGGACGCTATGCACCCGCATCAACTATTAAGCCGCACATGGCTATTTTGGCATTAGAAGAAAACATAGTGCAAGAAACCACCACCATGTGGGATCCAGGTTTTTTTCAAATACCAAACGTAGAGCATAGATGGCGAGATTGGCGACGTTGGGGCCATGGCCATGTTGATGTTTACAAGGCAATAGAAGAGTCATGCGATACCTACTTTTATGACGCAGCCTATCGTATGGGGATCACCAAAATAAGTAACTTTATGGCTCGCTTTGGCTTTGGTGAGTTATCCGGTATTGATATTCATGAAGAAACAACCGCTATTTTACCCTCAAAAGAGTGGAAAGAAGATCGTTTTAAAGAGTCGTGGTGGCGTGGCGATACTATTTCTGTAGGAATTGGCCAAGGTTATTGGACTGCCACCCCCATTCAAATAGCGAATGCCACTAATATTTTAGTTAACAGAGGGATAAATCACCCTCCTCATTTAGTGCAAGTTGCTAAAAAAGAAGATCAAATTACTCAGCTCAATAATGAAGAAAAGCCACCTGTTGTACTCAATAATGAAGATAACTGGCGCATCGCGATTGATGCCATGCATAACACCGTTAAAAAAACCACCGGAACTGCCCATCGTGCGTTTAAAGGCGCTACCTACGATCCAGCAGGTAAAACCGGTACAGCCCAAGTAGTCAGTATTGCTCAAGGCGAGCGTTACGACGCCGATGCACTTAAAGAGCGCCAACGTGATAACGCCATTTACGTCGGTTTTGCCCCCTACAACAACCCACAAATAGTAGTGTCTATTGTGGTAGAAAATACCGGAGGCGGAAGCTCAGTAGGTGCGCCGATTGCCCGTCAATTAATGGATTATTATTTTGCAGCTAACCCAATTCAATCCTCAGGGAGTAAAGTACCATGACGGCTTTACATAATAAGCGTTCTATTTGGCTACGCCTGCATATCGACTTGCCACTTTTAATTGCTTTATTACTGATGATGGCTGGCAGCATCACTATCGTTTATAGTGCCTCTGGCCAAGACTCGGCTATGATGATCCGCCATGTAACCCGCATGGCAGGTGCAATTATTGGAATGTTTGTTTTAGCGCAAATCCCCCCCGCTACGTTAAAACGCTTAGTCATTCCCATGTATTGCCTAGGGTTACTCATGCTAGTTGGAGTACTACTATTTGGTGTAAGCTCTAAAGGCGCTCAACGCTGGTTAGATTTAGGTATTACCCGCTTTCAACCCTCAGAGCTGATGAAATTAGCGGTTCCTATGATGGTGGCTTGGTACATTGGTCGTAACCACTTACCACCGCGTCCACTTCATTTAATTATTGGCTTTGCCATTGTAATGTTGCCCACCTTACTTATTAAGGAACAGCCCGATTTAGGCACCTCAATTTTGATTGCCAGTTCGGGGGTGTTTGTATTGTTTTTATCTGGCTTGAGTTGGCGTTTAATTGGCTTTTTAAGCTCAGTTGTTGCTTTGGCAGCGTGGCCATTTTGGCACTATGGTATGCACGATTATCAAAAGCAAAGAGTACTGACCTTTTTAGATCCTGAGAGCGATCCGCTTGGTTCTGGCTATCATATTATTCAATCAAAAATTGCTATTGGCTCAGGCGGTATCGAAGGCAAAGGCTGGTTGCAAGGCACACAATCACAACTGGAATTTTTACCTGAACGACATACCGATTTTATTTTTTCTGTACTGAGTGAAGAGTTTGGTTTATTTGGTGTGTGTATTTTACTTAGCCTGTACTTATTCATCATTGGCCGTGGATTATTTATTGCAGTTAATGCACAAGAAGCTTTTGGCAAGTTACTCGCAGGCTCTCTGACACTCACATTTTTCGTTTATATTTTTGTAAACATTGGTATGGTCTCGGGTTTATTACCTGTTGTAGGTGTTCCCTTACCATTAATTAGTTATGGCGGCACCTCAATGGTGACCTTGATGGCTGCATTTGGCATTATTATGTCGATTGCCACAGATAAAAGGATGCTCTTAAAATAATGCGCCTTTATAAACAACTTATAATTATTGCACTCGTTAGCCTCTTTTTAAGTGCATGTAGCAGTTCAAATAGCCGTTACAGCATGCGCCATGATGCAGCGCCTCTTCGAGCACCAACTGAATTAGAAATGCAAGATGCTATTGTCACTAAAGTTATAAAAAGCGCGAGCACCACACGCCCTTACGAAGTGTTGGGCAAACGTTATACCCCTATGCTCGATGAAACAGGTTATTCAGAAACGGGCATTGCCTCATGGTATGGCCGAAAATTTCATGGTTATCACACCTCTAACGGCGAAATTTACGATATGTTCGCTATGACGGCAGCTCACAAAACCTTGCCCTTACCGAGTTTTGTGCGCGTAACAAATACAGCCAATGGCCAATCTGTTATAGTACGGGTTAACGATCGCGGGCCTTTTCATGACGATAGAATCATTGATCTTTCTTATGCTGCAGCCTATAAACTTGGCTACCATAAATACGGTACAGCACAGGTTAAGCTTGAAGCGATTACCCTTGCAGATACCCATGCACGAAAAACCTATGTTCAAGTAGCTGCAGGTAGTACGTTAGCCAACATAGAAGCATTGGCACACACACTACGAGAGCAATATAAATTACCAACAAATATCGTCGAAAAAGACGGTATTTATAGATTGCACTTAGGGCCGATAAAAGATGCCCAACACGCGCAACAAGTACTAGAAACATTAAAACAAAATCAATTTCAAAACGCGTTCTTGCTTTACACTCAGTAAGCCCTTTAGAATAGGGAGAATGCATATTTTTAACTTTAACCATTAATGAGTATGATGAAATCTATTAAACATAAAATTCTTACTGGTGTTTGCGGCTTAGTCTGTTCTGCCGCCGTCTTTTCAGCCACCGCACAAATTATTCCAGCCCCTCCTCAAGTTAATGCTAAAGGTTACTTTTTGGTGGACTTCACCACAGGTAAAGTGATTGCAGAAGGTGAAGCTGATACAAAACTTGCTCCTGCTAGCTTAACTAAAATGATGACTAGTTATGTAATTGGTACAGAAATAAATGCGGGTAATATCGCACCCACCGATATGGTAACTATCAGTGAAAGAGCGTGGGCAAAAAACTTTCCTGAATCATCTAAAATGTTCATTGAAGTGGGTAAGCAAGTAAGTGTAGATGAACTTAATCACGGTATTATTGTGCAATCAGGTAATGATGCCTGTGTTGCCATGGCTGAGCATATTGCAGGCAGCGAAAGTGCCTTTGCAGATTTAATGAATGCCCATGCTGAAAAGATAGGCATGACAAATACTCACTTTATTAATAGTCACGGTCTTGATACAGACGAGCACTACACAACGCCACGCGATATGGCCACACTTGGCGCAGCCTTGATCAGAGATGTGCCGGACGAATATGCACTATATAAAGAAAAGTCATTTACATACAATGGTATAAAGCAATATAACCGTAACTCGTTGTTATGGGATGAAAGCTTAGATGTTGATGGTATTAAAACAGGCCATACATCTGATGCGGGTTACAGCTTAGTCACCTCGGCAACGAAAAACGACATGCGTTTAATTGCGGTAGTTATGGGTACTTCAAGTGAGCGTGCGCGTAAAGTTGAAAGTAAAAAACTGCTTAACTACGGTTTCCGCTTTTTTGAAACAATTACGCCTTACAAAGCTGGCGATAGTTTTGCAGAGCAACGCATCTGGATGGGTAACAAAGAGAATGTCTCTTTAGGTATTTTAGAAGACACCCCTATTACAATCCCTCGTGGCCAACATAAAAACCTGAAAGCAAACTTTGAGCTTGACGATACGCTTGAAGCACCTTTAGCTAAAGGCACTAAAGTAGGCACGCTGTTTTTACAACTTGAAGGCGAAGATATTGCACAATATCCGCTAGTTACACTTGAAGAAATACAAGAAGGTAGCTTCTTCAGCAAAATATATGACTACTTACGCTTACAAATAATGTAAGCACGAGTAAAGTAATATGAACGCCTCTTCTGTGAGGCGTTTTTTTTTGCTTGAAAAGTGCTAGAATGCGCCCCATATATACCAATCGTATTGAATGACTATCGTTGGCTTAGGTCAAAAGTAACATCATTTCAAGATTGTCATTAGCCTGTCAGTTTTAAGCTTAACGTATAAGTTGAGCCAACACTTTTGTTTGAGGAGTTCCCGTCGTGGTTGAACCTGTTAAAAACACTAAATTTGATGAGTACCTAGAGTACCCTTGCCCGTTTACATTTAAAATTATGGGTTTAGCAAACGTAAACTTAACTGATCAAATTTTAGAAAAGTTACAACCTATCGCTCCGGGTGATTACGCGCCAAAAGTAAAACCGAGCAGTAAAGGTAACTATGAGTCAGTCACTTTAGTGGCCACAGTAACAAGCGGCAAACACATTGAAGAAATTTACAACGTGATCAGCAATATCGATGACGTGCGCCATATGCTTTAAGCTATAGTTGAGATTTGTTGTGAGCGAAAACACCCTAATCGTACGCCAACTGGGTCGTCAGCGTTACATGCCGATTTGGCAAAAAATGCAAGACTTTACCGACACCCGTGGTGAAAATACGCCAGATGAAATTTGGTTAGTAGAGCATGAAAGTGTATTTACCCAAGGCCAAGCCGGTAAAGATGAGCACTTACTCGCCCCAGGTGATATTGAAGTGATTAAAGTTGACCGCGGTGGACAGGTGACTTACCACGGCCCTGGTCAGCAAATGATGTATGTATTATTTAATTTACGACGTTTAAAAATTGGGGTGCGAGAGCTAGTTACTTGGCTTGAAGAGTGCATCATTGAGTCCCTTGCAGAGTTCGCCATAGATGCATACGCGAAAGCGGATGCCCCAGGTGTTTACGTTAACGACAGTAAAATTGCCTCTTTAGGTTTACGAGTTCGTCGTGGCTGCTCATTTCATGGCTTGGCATTAAATGTTAATATGGATCTAAGTCCATTTTTACGCATCAACCCATGTGGTTATGCGGGCATGAATATGGTGCAAACTAAAGAACTAAATGGCCCTCAAAACCTTGAAGCTGCAGGTGAAGGGCTGGTAAAACACATGATCAAGAAGCTTAATGCAACACAGGTTAAGCATACTGAAGGGTTTGAAAACGAATGAATAAACCAGTCAAAATGGAACCAGGTGTAAAACTACGCGACGCAGAAAAAATGGCGTTGATCCCCGTTAAAGTTTTACCAACAGAAAAAACCGAAATGCTCCGTAAGCCAGAGTGGCTTAAAATTCGCTTACCTAAGTCAACCGAGCGGATTGACGGCATAAAACAAGCAATGCGTAAACATGGCCTTCACTCTGTATGTGAAGAAGCTTCGTGTCCTAACTTATCAGAGTGTTTTAACCACGGTACAGCGACCTTTATGATTTTAGGGGCTATTTGTACACGTCGTTGTCCATTTTGTGACGTTGCACATGGTCGCCCATTAAAACCTGATGCCGCTGAGCCTGAAAAGCTGGCACTTACCATTAAAGACATGAAGTTAAGCTATGTGGTTATTACTTCTGTAGACCGTGATGATTTACGTGACGGTGGTGCTCAGCACTTTGCTGATTGTATCCGCGAAATTCGTAAGCATAATCCAGAAATTACCATTGAGATTTTAGTGCCCGATTTTCGTGGCCGTATGGACAGAGCGTTAGAAATTTTAATTGAAACGCCGCCAGATGTATTTAATCACAACCTAGAAACGGCGCCACGTTTATATAAGCTTGCGCGCCCAGGTGCTGACTATAAATGGTCTCTTGAATTATTACGTCGCTTTAAAGAAGCCCATCCTGAGGTTAAAACAAAATCAGGCTTAATGGTTGGCCTTGGTGAAGAAATTAGCGAAATCGAGGAAGTACTTCGCGATTTACGTGCTCATAACGTTGATATGCTTACTGTAGGGCAATACCTACAACCGTCTAAGCATCACTTACCCGTTAAGCGTTACGTGCCACCAGCTGAATTTGACGCATTAAAAGAATATGCTGATGAAATTGGCTTTACACACGCCGCTTCAGGCCCGTTTGTACGTTCAAGCTATCATGCAGATCAACAAGCAGCGGGTAAAGAAGTAAAGTAATCTCTCGCAATGTATAAAAAACCGCCATTAGGCGGTTTTTTGTTTTTTAATAGTTATTTTTACTGTTTATAAAATAACGTTAGGTTAAAGCAAGGTTACTTGAGATAATTATGCTTGAACCCATTATTTAGGTTATATATGAAATTATTAGTTCGTAACTTATCACGTGCCACTACTGAGCATGAACTTCGTACGCTATTTACGGCTCACGGTAAAGTGACCACCTGTAACTTGGTACTCGATAAAGAAACAGGCCAATCTAAAGGCTTTGCCTTTGTAGAAATGCCTAATGACATTGAAGTTAAAGGCGCAATTAAAGCCCTCAATCAAACCACAGTAGACAAAAGCAAAATCCGTGTAAAACTAGCGGATGCTTAATAAGTAAAAAATTGAGATGTTGGAAGTTAACACATACTTTCAATGTTTAACCTCAATTTATATTGCTCAAAGTTTTAGTTATAACGCTTTGAGCAATATAATTAATTGGGTTTATACCTGAGTCAAAATCTCCTTTAAGACCTGCTGCTTACTTACTATATCCTTGTATAAGGCAAATTGGTTTTTTGCGCGATCTAAGTTGTGTCTCTTATGCTTAACGCTAAAGTAATTATCACCATCTATATAATCAGTTAAAAAGCGTAAGCCAATCATAAAGGGCATTACTTTAGCTCCTAACCAAAAGCTTTGTTTCTCGGCGGGTGTTAATACCCCCTTTAGTGGCTCAACATAGCCTTTAACAATCGCTGCAAAAATATCTTCACGAACACCTACCTTTTCAAGCACCGTTGAATCTTCTTGCTCTGCAGAGCAAAATGTTCTGACCATATCGCCAAAATCATTAAGCCAATAACCAGGCATACAGGTATCTAAATCTATCACCGCTTTTGCATTATTAGAGTCTAAGCAAAATAGCATGTTGTTTATTTTAGTATCGTTATGGCACACACGAATAGGCACTTTTCCCTCAAGGGCATTAAGCTCATCGATAAGTGAAAGCTGCGACAGGCAAAAATCAACCTCTTCCTGACAATGAGCCAAACGTTTATGAGGATCGGTGCTAACCACTTGCTTGAAGACTTCTGCACGCATGGCCAAGTTATGAAAATTAGGAATAACCGCATGTAAATTGTTCGCGTCAAAGTCTTGTAGCGCTTGCGCAAATTGGCCAAATGCATTGGCCGCTGTTTGTGCCTGGCTAGCAGTATTAACCACATCTTCACTGTAGCTGCCACCAATAAACTCAAGTGCTCGCCAAGTATCATAATCATCATTAACTAAATAGTCATTCTGAGTCGTCGCTACATGGCGTACTATTGCTAGATTGAATTCACCTGCTTGTTGTTTTTTACTTAAGTGTTGCTCTATTAATCGCGCATTATCAACAAGTAACTGTGGTTTTGGAAACACCACCGTATTGAGCTTTTGTACAACCAGTGACCGCTTCGAAGTGCTTAATAACATAGTAGTATTTATATGCCCACTGCCTATGGGTTTTATGCTCGCATGCTTCTCGTCAAGGCCAAAACTCTCAGATAAATAAACTTCTATAGGAACTGTATTCATTTTCTACTTCACTCTTTTCGCCCAAGGCGATAATAATTTTTAACGCAGGTAGCGGGTTATTTAACATGCTAGATTGATCATATTTATAATAAAATTGGTACTACCATCTTTATGCTTGACGCAATGCGCACAAAGTAGCCGCAATGCTTGTCAGTTCTGATTTATAGGTAACACCAAACCAAGGCTCTTTTGCAGTGTATACAAATACAGGCTGTGCTTTTACATTAATAGCTTTCTGGATTTGATCAGGTAAGTAGTACTCTTGCTGAGTATTCACGTTATATTGCTGTAAAAACGTTTCAAAGCCTTGTTGCAAATAGTCAAAAAAGCAGGGGGTGATCCCCCAAAAACTCATCGAGCCTAGGGAGTTTGGGCTAATTTTCTCACGTAAACCCTGTGGGTTATCGCCAAAAATATGCTCAGACTGTTGTTGAATATTCAAATACTCGGTTACGGCAACAAGCTTTCCATCCGCAATATTACATACCCCACGATTAACACCACCGTGCTCAGAAAGAGTATCAATAATCGGATACCCTACCATTGCCCATTCAGCGGTTCTTTTAAAGTGCTCACTCAGTAATACAAACGAAGATTTGCCATAATAGTCATCGGCAGTGATCACAATAGCGGGGTTATTAATGTGGGCTTTGGCACACAGCAGAGCGTGACCTGTTCCCCAGGGTTTTTTCCGCTGGGCAAGTGTTGCTTTAAACTGTTCGGGAACCTGCTCAATGTGTTGCTCCACCAGCACCACATCAATATCACTAGGTAATCGGGGCAAAATAGTACGCTCTATTTCACTGCGTACCGCTTGGTTTATTATCAGCACCACCTGCGTCACCCCTGCGCGATACGCATCAGCAATGCTCAGTTCCATAATAGTGCAATTTAGCCCTGGAATTTCTGCAATTTGTTTATTGCCACCAAAGCGACTACCTAAGCCACCTGCAAGCACAATTAAACTCAGTTTATGTTTTTTCATTTAGAGTCTGCGCATTTAAGAGGGTAATTTACCAAGCCAAGTTTGTAACCACGGCTCGGTGACAGGCCAAGGCTCAAAGTCTTCACAGGCATCAATTTCTAATCGATTACCCACAGGTTTTGCTTGTAAGTCACGTAATAGTTCATCAAAGCTACGCCCTGCTGCGCAAAACGTATCACCGTAGCTTCTGTCACCCATAGCAACGATGCCAAATGGCTTATTAGTTAACATTGGAAAGGTGCTGTTAAGCTGATTATAAAGCTCTGCCAAGTTAGCGGGTATATCACCTTGGCCTGTTGTTGAGGTGACAATTAAAATATGCGATGCATTTTTTAGATCTTCTAAACTTGGCTCTGCAAATACGCTTACCTGATGGCCAGTTTGCTCTATAGTATCGCTTATTTGCTCACTTAAACGTTCAGCACCACCATACACGCTGCCTACAAAAATACTAATATGTGCCATTAATAATCCTTTTCTTCACTTGGCCACCCTAACTGTTTGCAAATACTCAACATTGCATCACCTAGTGGCGCTTTAATTATTATCGATTCGTTACTATAAGGATGTACAAAGCTAAGCTCTGTAGCAAATAACATTAATCGCCTAAGAGAAAAGTGTTCTCTAAAAAACTGATTATGCTGGTTATCACCATGGTTAACGTCGCCAATTATTGGCAACGACAAATGTTTTAAATGGCGACGAATTTGATGTTTACGCCCTGTTTTAGGAAAACACTCTACCAAAGAATACCTAACCGTTGGGTATTTTCCTATAGAGATAGGCAACGCAGCTTGATACAAACAATTAAACTGGGTTTGTGCTTCTTGAGCATCTTTATCCTGATCGGCAAATTTATCAGCGATTTTGTCTAGTTCTTCTTTTAACGGTTTATCTAAAAAAACAGATTCAGGCGCAAATCCGCGTACCAAAGCTAAATAACGCTTTGAGATCGTGCCCTCAATAAACAACTGATTCATATCACGCGCGGCTTCTGAGCTTAAAGCAAACAACAACACACCCGATGTCGGCCTATCAAGACGGTGCACAGGAAACACATGCTGACCGAGTTGATCGCGTAGCATTTGCATTGCAAATTGAGTTTCATGCTTATCTAAAAAGGAGCGATGAACAAGTAAGCCTGATGGTTTATCAATCGCTACATAGTTCTCATCTTGATAGAGAATGTTCAGTTCGCCGTATTCAACTGGCGCTGGACGTTCAGTCATCTGACTCTCCAAGCAATGAATCTAATTGCGTCAGCAAAGAAATAATCTCTTCGCTTCCGGACTTATCAATGAGTGTCATTTGCGCCATAGGAGCAATCGCAAAATTACGCGGTAACGGTTGTTTCATTGTAATAATCTGTTGAATTTTTTCTATAAATACAAACTGTAACCACTGTTCAAATGCAAGCGTATCATGGCAAAAAGGGACGCTTGAATGCAACAATGCAGGGTCAATCGGCTCATTCTGCCAAAGCTGATACTTTTTAAGTAGCGCAGTTAATTGTGTTAAATAGAGTTGGGTTTGCTCAGTCATAATCACCCTTTACTTTGTATATTGCACAATTATACCCTGTTCCCTCAACAGTCGCTATGGCGTATAATTAGCGTAATTTTGTAGTAAAAACAGTTGGAAATTCATGAGTGAACATATAGCCACATTAGGCCAGCTTTTAGACGGTGCAGGAACTCAATGGCGTGCTTTTGATATTGGCAGGCATATTACCAAGCTTGATAAACAACAATTTTTAGCTGTTGAACAAGCACAAGTTCCTTACCCTTACCCATTAGCAGGCCATGCATGGCTAGCGATTCAATTTTGGGACAGTAAAGCTAGCAAAGAACCCTATGTGTGGTTTTTAAAATTCCCACTTGATGAACAAAGTAAACTCGTTAGTGCCAGCCGCGACCACTTTGCAGACATGGTAATTCAAGCACTAGGAACAGAAATTACCGGCGAACAAGCCGATGGCAAACTCGATAATAACCCTTACGTATTTACTCCTAATGCTAATAAATTAGCGGCGTTTAATGCACAAGTTAAAGTGTTATTAAAACAACCAGCCTCACAGTATTATGAGCATGCCCAGCTTTATTTTAGTGGCCAGATTGGTTTTGATAATTGGCAAAGTGTGGCGCTACAAGGCATTGCTGATTTTGCTTATCGCCTCAACTGTGCTGATAACTTAAAACACTTACACGCTGCGTGGCCTAATTTACCTGTTGAAGTATTACAACCATTAAGCGCAATGCTTGAACACATCGAAATACCACCCACGTTAAGTGAGTTATTGTTAAGTTATGGACAAACCGCCCTTAAGAATAATGATGTGGTTACGGCTTCTGCCGCGCTTCGCGCCATATCATCAGGGCAAGCAACAGGGCTTAGCGCACAACTGGTTGACTGCGCTTTAGAATCTACGCTTGGGCAAGACTCAGACATTTTATTAACTATTGCAGGTCGCTGCTTTAAACAATTAGAAGAGCCACAGCGTTTGCATGTATTTATGGATAACTGTGCGCACCATGAGAAAATAGCTGAGTTATTTCCCAGCATTTTTGCAGATTTAGTTGCAATTCCAACTATTCGCCCATATTTATTAGCATTACTACGTAAAGAAAACAGAAGCGAGACGTTAGCTCGCGCAATTGGAAGGTTATTCTCTTAAATGGCTAGTTTATGGACGTTCATACTTATTGGGGCTGTAATTTATTTTTTTTGGCTAAATCGTAAAATAGCCGAAGCAGCGAACGTTCATGCCAAACGCCAAAGTGAGCAATTGCAGGTAAAACTAATGAGTGTGGCTTGTAGCAAGCGTCGGTTTGGCATTTTAAAAAGTGGTAAACCGGGCATGAAAAGCGAATTTATTTTTGAATTTTCAAGCGATGGTGAAAATGCTTATCAGGGAGTGTTAATCATGGAAGATGAAAAGCTAAAAAGTGTGGTTGTGCCACCACATAAGATATAATTTTTGTAACAAAAAACCAAGGCGTAACCTCAGTTACGCCCTAATTGCCAACATCCTGTAAGGTATCCTTTACCTGATCCTTGTTTATCATCCACTGAACGAGCAAACTACCGTGTTAGCCCTCCATTGCATCCTGCAATATCCTCTTGCCGCCTTGGCCGTCCTGCGTAAACTAACGCTCCTGCAATGTCCTATCGCATCATCCTTGGTATCCTTTAAATAGCTCCTAGCTATTTTAGTACTTCATGTACTTCCTGTTTCATCCTTGCATCCGTGTTAACTTGTCCTTTGCGCTTCCTGCTAGTCACTACTATGCTGCCTGATTCCATATCCATGGCATTAGCTCAGTCATTGAGCTATGTCGTCTTGACAAAGTAAAGTTTAAAGCAAACGGCTGGGTATAATAGTGAGGAAAACTAAAAAATTTAATGTCACAAAATTGAAAAAACAAAAATAGCTATAAATAACAGAAGCTTGATGCTTATAAACGGATAAATAATGGATTTAAACTGACAAAGAGCACACTAATGTAGGATATATCTCACACTGGTGTGCCCGATTTGGAACATAGGCTTACAGATACGCCATTATGAACAACTACCTTTATTGAGCATTAGCAACTTTAAATAGTAATTCACCCTTAACTTGGTTAAATGAAAGTTGTTTAAAGTGCTCAAATCCTTGCGATTTAAAAAATTTCGTATGCTCGTCACGAGTCACAAATACCGCTATACCAGAAGACTCAGGGTTATCGTGTATTAAGCCATCTAAACCTTTAAGTAAAGTGCGACCAAACCCTTGCCCGTGAAAGTGTGGATCAACCGCAATAAACGCTAAAAAGTAATAATTCCCTTGCGGCTTTAAGGCGTCACGAATGGTTTTTTCTTTTTCAATTAATTGATTCGTTTGTAAATAACCTGCACTTAGCATCAGCTTTAATCGCCAATGCCAATAACGCTCAGCTTGTAATTGGCTATTTGACTCAAACACACAGGCAACCGCTTTTAATTTATCATTACGGTAAAGGCCAATTAAAGGCTGCTTCTCTTGCCAAAAGCTACTGAGCTCTTCACGAATAAGTGCACGTAGTTTTTTTTCATAATCGAGCGGGTTGTCTTCGTTATACCCTAGCAGAGTTTGTAAAATAGGATCGTTTTGGTATGCCTGATAAATTAGGCTGGCTGCTGTGCTTATATCCTCTGGTGCAATATGCTGAACACTAAAGGCGTCTGTCGATTCTGCTGTGGCTGTCATTTTATTTCCTTTATTATTTTATACCCGTTGTCATTACGCCGCGTAACTTGTTTGGGATTAATTTTGAACTACAACGATGACCAAATGCTTATATAACTATATACCTAAGTGAGACAAATAAGCGAATTTACATTTTAGTTAGTACGCTCATCCACTGCATTAAGTCAGATCATGCTTTAGCGACTTATTACTGAATAAATAAAGCGTAAATTCAGTAAGGGTTAAACTGGCTAGATATACCATTCCCCCCTAGAGTTAATACATATTAATTCATTTAGGAGCATTATTATGGATACAACAAAACATACAATTAATACCTTGTTCGCCCAACTAGGACTGCCGGATTCGGATGCGCAAATAGATGCATTTATTGCCTCGCACTCCATTGCCGATACAACCTTGTTGCAAGATGCTCCCTTTTGGGATGAAGCCCAACAACATTTTATTGCCGAATCGCTGGCGGTTGATGGCGATTGGAGTGAAGTAATAGATGAATTAGACGTACGTCTTCGTCAAAAATAATTAATTTTATGGCGCATTTTAATGTGCCTTAGCCACTTTATTGATACCATACCCGCTCGCAGCGTCTATGTTGCGAGCTTACTTTATAAAAGAGTTATAATTGAATGAACGCTGCTGTATTTGAAGCTATAAAAGTCCTTCTTGATGAAGGCAAAGTTCCCACTGTTGCACTAACTAAAAGTCGTTTAACAACACCGACCCCAATGCCGGTTATTATTGCTGCGGTGAGTCAATATAAGAATAATCCTGATTCAATTTATAATTTAATGAAACCCCCAAAGCAAAGTGCCAGTAATGAAGGTCAAAACAGCTCTCAATTAGATAGAATTGAGCAAAAGTTAGATCAATTACTTACACTGCTCGCGCCAAAATAATTTGAGACTATAAATGTTTGTTGTTGATTTAACATTTGATTGCTACCAAGACACCACCTTAGAGCAAGCCGAGCAAGCAATAAACCGCTTGGTAAATGCATTACGTTTTAATGGCCAAATCATTGGAGAAGAATTTCCAACGGTGTTAAAAGATGGCTATTTTATCACTCGCGTTATGTGTCCGACCGAAGACGCTATGCACCCTCTTAACAACAGTGCATTTGTAAAGCACAGTGTTGAAAAGCTTCATGATGCAGGCTTGTTAGCACCAAAGGTGAAAATAATAGGTCAAGACATTCACTCAAACGGTGCCGATGGTTGTAAAGAGCCCTCAAGCTATATTTTATATACTACGTATGTGCACACCTGCAGCCCACTGTATTGTGGCGATGACTTTTTACCCGTTCCGCTATTTAATATTCCGGCAATTGCCAATGGCGATTATAAAACCCTGATTAAATGGCAAGAAGATTGGCAAGCATGCGATCAAATTCAAATTAATGGCGCAACTCGCTGTGAATTTCCTGCACTAGAGGAAATAGCCAGCACACAAAGTGATTTGTATCGCCGAGGTAAAGATATTAGCAAACGCATCAGCTTTTTAACTAAAAAGCCAGTTTACTATTACTTATACCGTGTAGGTGGGGTTGATAAAACCTCGGAGCTTAAGCGTAAATGCCCAAGTTGCCAAGGTGAATGGAAATTACCTGAGCCATGGTTTGGTTTATTTGATTTTAGGTGTGAGCCGTGTGGTTTAGTGTCTAATATTTCATGGGATTTTCAATAAGTCCCATACTTAAGGTGCTATGTCTAAAACATCACACCTTAAAATTACCTTATAATTATACTGCCAACGACGCTATAAATTCACTGAGGTTTTTGGCGAGTACATGATGTGGCTTTTTACCTACATACTCTAGGCACACCTCACCTGTTTCCACTAATACCGTAACAAGTAAATCATCTTGATCAGTTAAACCAATAAAAACACTTGGCGCTTGCTTTAGCTTTCGCTTCATTAAAACATGACCCGTGATATTTTGTTGCAGTAAGTCAAAGTCATCCTCATTCCACGCTTGTAATAATTCTACTTGATGGCCATCAACGCTGGCTAAAATACTGCCAGCAAACATGTGGCCATAAAACTGGCTAAGTTCATCAGGAAATTCAAGCTCTAATGCGTTAGCGAGATCAGCCAAAGAACCTGCAGGCTCTCTCACTATCGCTTGCCATTGAATCATACCGTGCTCATCGGCTGTGCCTATTTCACAAGGGCTTGGCCATTGCTCATCGTGGGCGATGAGTGGCTGCTTTTGTGTATTTTTGATGGTTTTTTCACTAAAGCGTTGGTGAAGTTGGGCTAATTGCATTGCAACAGACATACTGTGAAACTCATTTAATTTAGATATAATGTCCCTATTGTAACTATTTAAGAGCAAACATGACAGATTACAGCAATTCTCCCGATCTTAAAGGCAGCGTACTTGGTCAATCTACTGAGTATGTAGATCAATACACGCCCAGCTTGCTTTTTCCTATTGCTCGCAAGCTTAATCGCGACGCGTTGAGTATTGATGAAGCCGCATTACCATTCAAAGGCCAAGATATTTGGACCGGTTACGAACTATCTTGGTTAAATACCAAAGGCAAACCACAAGTTGCGGTGGCTATATTTACTTTCGAATGTCAAAGTAGTCACATTATAGAGTCAAAGTCGTTTAAGCTTTATCTGAACAGCTTTAACCAAAGTCGCTTTGGAAGTATTGACATTGTTAAGCAACATTTAATTGACGACTTATCAAATGCGGTAAACAGCCCGGTAAAGGTAACCTTATACAGCGCTGATGATTATAATTGTATTCCTTGCACACCGCTTCCTGGTGAGTGTATTGATGAGTTAGATATTGAAATAGATAACTACCATATTGACGCACATTCTTTAAAGTCACAAAGCGATAAAGTGGTTAGCGAAACCTTGCATAGCCACTTACTTAAATCAAACTGTTTAATTACTTCACAGCCGGATTGGGCCAGCATTATTATTCGTTATACTGGTGAGCAAGTTTGTCGTGAGTCATTATTACGCTATTTAATTTCGTTTAGGACCCATAATGAGTTCCATGAGCAATGTGTAGAGCGTATTTACAGCGACTTAACCACTCAATTGAATATTAAAGAGCTTGAAGTTTACGCGCGCTATACGCGTCGTGGCGGCCTTGATATTAATCCATATCGCTCAACGCATCATAACGATACCCCTTTTGCGGTAAAAATAAACCGTCAATAAGCTAAACAAAAAAGGAGCCTGAGGCTCCTTTTTTTAATCGTTAAGTTGCTTAGTTGGTACAGGCATTCCACACACATCAATGTAATTATGGCTATACGCAAACCATTCCTCACTACGACTACCTCGTGCTGAAATTAACTGTTTAAATGCATCTGAGTCTGTTTTCATTACTTTAAATCGGCTGTGATCGCTGCTAACGTCGGCTAATACTTGTAAATCTGTAATAGGATTAAACTCGCTACCACCTTTAGGTGTGCGCGCTAGCTGATGAAAATGTGCCATACCTGTAAGTACTCGCCCAAATACGGTGATATTTTTGTCTAAATAACGTGGACCTTGCCCTATGGTGACAAAAAATTCCGTGCTGGCACTATTAATATCGTTGCCGCGCGCCATTGCAAATACACCATGGCAATGAATTTGCCATGTTTGATCACGTGTTTCATTTTGAGCTACCGCAAAACCATTTAAAAACCCGGTTATTGGTGCATAACCATCTCCACCCATTTCAGTGATCATAAGCGGCTTATTGGTGGTTAAATAAAACTCGGCAGGTACTGTGCTATTTTTGGTTTTAGTTAACTTTTTACCCGTGCTATCACCACCTTGAGCAACAAACCCTTCCACAAAACGATAAATATGAGTGCCCTGATAAAAGCCCTGTCGTGCCAATTTTTTAATATTAGCACTGTGTTTTGGCGCAAGCGCTGGATTGAGCTCAATATACGCAGCACCGGAAGGTAGGGTTAGTTTTAAAATATTCTCAGGATCTACCCATCGCCATTGCTCATCTGTTGTAGCAGCAATAATCTCACTACTGGTTAGGCTTTTAACTGGCGTTGATGGCAAAGTGCTTTGCTGGACACATCCGCCGAGCAAAGCCGACGCTATAATAGTGATTACGAATTTTTTCATACCTTTTCCTTTTTATTATTGGTATTGGTAGATAAAGGTTAATCCCAATTGAATTTATACAGTATGTCGACATTTTGATACAGGCCACTGGTTATTTCTATATATAACTTCGACATTAGCTGATAACGCACTGCCACTTCACTGAGCGACTCAAATACCCCCACGCTATATTTAACCTGTAAACTCGGTGCTAAATAACCTGATATTTCTACCTTTGTTTGCTCGCCACTACCTTTAGAGCTTAAGCTCACATCTGACAAGCCAAACGATTCACCGACTTTAGACACTAAGCTTTCGCTTCGG
The DNA here is from genome assembly GCF_048401115.1 of Pseudoalteromonas sp. US3C1013. Classification (GTDB taxonomy): domain Bacteria; phylum Pseudomonadota; class Gammaproteobacteria; order Enterobacterales; family Alteromonadaceae; genus Pseudoalteromonas; species Pseudoalteromonas undina. Next base: position 2,048,518 of record NZ_CP183075.1, read on the forward strand.
CTCACTCCTTGAGAAAGTAGTAATTGAGTTAACATTGCATCCGTTGAACTGTCGCCCTCCCCTAATGGTTGACCATTCAGCAAATACGCTAGGGCTTGTGCTTGGTCCATGCCCGGCTCTGAAAATACTTTTAAATTTGGCTGCTCAACACTGCCAGTTAAAGTAACACCTGCAATAACACCATCGGCGGTATTATTTGGGTTGCGAATGGCTTTAATATTTAAATGAGGCTTATCTATTGCGCCACTAAAACCAATTTGCCCGGTTCTAATTATTAAGTCTTGACCAAATGCCAAGTAGGTTCCTTCAATTAAATTGAGCTCACCAATGGCAATAATGGGTGAGTCTTGACTCATTTTGATATCCATATCACCCACTATCTTAGACTCAAGTCCAAATGAGGCTACTCTGACATCATTTTTAACCGTTACTTTTAAATCAATATCGTAGTTAAATGGGGCTTTTTTAGTATTTTGCGTAGTTTGATCCAAAATTATTTCATCATCACTAACCTGTACAGCCCCCTCTGGCAGCTCTTCAATTTCTATTCGACCATAAGGCACTACAACATCACCTGCCAGATTAAGTGCATTGTCAGCTAAACTTATTTTTAACTCTGGTGATACTTTAAACACCACGCCTTGTTGCGCTCTTACAAAAAACTCACTGCCGACTACATTCATATTTACAGCTGGTTGTTCACCTTGCCAATCAACATTCCCCGTTAATTTTACCTGTCCGCCTTGAGGGTCATTTAAATCTCCTTCAATGGTGGCGGTAGACTTATTAAAGGCCACATTTATATTGGAGTTTTTAAGAGCAACAGGCAATTGCTCACCTTCTAGGTTGATATTCTCTATGTTTAAATTTCCCTCTAACAAAGGATCTTTTAGTGTGCCTGCTAATGCAACTTGCCCACGAATGGCGCCATTAAGCTGCTCGAACGTATTTAAAAATGGCTGTATATCAGACAATAAAATTTTATCAATTTGAATATTACCGTTAAGCGTTTGCTTATTTTGAATATCATCAATATCAACTTTAGTCGTTACTTTACCCAAAACACTCGATTCTATGTTAGCTTCTATTTGGCCAACCTTAGCATCAGAAAAAGCGCTTATGTTTAGCGTTTCTATAGGTAGCTTAAATCGGTCTTCTTCGTTAATAAGTACCGCGTTAAGCCCTGATGAATTTAAATTAGCGCGGAGAGTTTTAAGTGTGCCTGCTTGCCAATTAGCAGCAAAGTCTCCCGCTATATCACCACGTGTTATTACATTCTCTGGTAACCAATGTTTTAGCTCTCGCAATGCAAGATTGGCCAGTTTTACGTTAAGCTGGCCTAATTCGCGGGTTTGATTTAATCTATCAATACATAACTTACTATTACTCGATTGCCAACAATGCGCACTCACATCAAAGTCGCCCGTTTTCGAATCTATAGTTACAGCTATATCTTTAGCATTTTCAAAGCTAAACGTTTTATCACTTACACTAATATTACTGAGTTCACCTTGCCAAATCGCGTTAGCAAGTTTGCCATTTAGTTCAAACGAGGCAGCCCCAGCATCAGCATCAATAGATGCACTCAGTTGATGATCGGTTTTATCACCACTGCCGACTATTTCCACTTTATTAATTTGATGATGCATAACACGCGCTGAATCAAGACTAACGCTGATATCTGTTTGCCAATCGGTAGCGGTGTCTAACTGTGCTTTTAACGCCAACTTATTAATATTAATTTCGTCATAAATAAACTGCTCTAGCTTTAACACTAAATCAACTGCAGGCGTCAACCGCTCGCCTCTTATACTTAAATCGGCTTTACCATTAGCAATAAACGGAAGCTTTGCATCATCATTACTTTGCAGCGCAATAGCCCCATTAATCTGCCATTGCTGATCAACTTCGCCTGTTAAGGTTAACCTGTTTGTGCCGCTGCTAAGGTTAAATTTATTTACAGTGGCTTTAAGTTCATCATTTAAGTTAAATTGAGCAGCAAAATTAAGCGGTACATCATTTAGTAACCCGCTTAATTGGGTGTCATCCATACTTAATTTCCAGCTATTTGAACTGGTAACAAATGCCCCTTTAAACTGCCCTGAAATATCACTGGTAAGTGTGTCAGTGAGGTATTGCGCTTTTAAACTCGATAGCGCGCCGCTAAAGTTAGCACTAACCCCATTTTGCCAGTCGATATTCGCTTGGATAGTAGCTTGGCTCTCATTCGCTTTAAGGGCTAAATTTTTTAAGTTTGCTTCGCTCAGTGAGCCATCAATTTGACTGTTAAAATTCACAGTTGGATAAGCACCTAACTGACTATTACCAAATAACGATAACTGATAATCGTTAGCATTGCCTTGCGCGGTTAATTTTACGTCGGTTACCTTTAACTCTTTACTTGCTGTTTCGATAATCCACTGCTCTAAACCGCCATTAACACTAAATGGATAATTTGGTTTTTTAAGATTAGCCGTAGCAGTTAGTTCAAAAGGAAATGATTCACTGCTTTTTATATCTACATTGAGCTTTTCTAAGTCTCCGCCTATTTGCATATTGGCATCATAACCATGCCCTTTTAGACTGATATCGCCATTAATTGGTAAGCGGCCTTTAAGCTTTGCGTTAAGTGCAGTATTAAGCTGCCACTGCTGATAATTTGCAGACAATGAAGCAACGTTAATCTCAGAACCTATTAGCTTCATTTGTAGCGCAATATTATTTACCACATTTTGCTGTGCATTCTGCTCTACCGTGAACTGCGCAATATTAAACTGTTCTAGGTAAATATTGAGTGGCGACATAAATGCGATATTAGGTAATGCAGGTAACTCAGTAATTGGGGTAGAACTGGCTGTATTTTCTCCAGGCTGCTCTTTTAACGCGATTAAAACACTCGGAATATTCACGTTTTTAATTTGAATATCAGCACCTTGTGCCTTTGCAGCAATCTCCACATTATTAACAACTACGTTTGCACTTGTGTGACTTAACACAAACTCAGTGACCGCTAAACGCTTAAGTGCAATATTAAATGGCAAACTGATTTGTTCCAACGGTTCGTTAGATGTATCAGGAGAATTAGATGACGATGCTGGTAAGTTTAGTTTTATAGACCGGGCACTTAAGTTATCAATACACATACCATCACAGTGCCACCAAAATAAATCTAGTTTAAGCTGCTGAGCATCAAGTAATAAACCGTCACGCTCAAAGCGAAAATTAAACGCATCATTATATAAAAAACGGCCGTTATTTATTTCAATTTTTAAGCCGTCAACTAACTTATTGGCGCTATAAGCAATTAGCTGGTTACCTGGAGCTGTAAAAACAACGCAAAACAATGTCACTAATACAGCAACAACTAAGGTGCTAAGTGCTGCAGTGACTTTTTTAAATACAGACATTAAATTTCCGGCCCTATGGTAATACTTAAACGAGTGCTTTTGCTTTCTTTAGTGAGTCCCCACGCATGATCTATTCTTATTGGTCCTATAGGCGTTAAATAACGAAAACCAAACCCTGCACCTATTTCAAATTGCTCAGAAAAATCATTGGTCGCCGTCCCTCCATCAACAAATAAAGCTGCTCGCCAGTTTTTGGCAAATTGGTAATTATATTCAGCAGTCGTCGCGATTAAATATTTACCGCCGATGCGATCCCCATTGTCATTTTCTGGTGAGATTGATTGATAAGCAAAGCCGCGCACACTTTGATCGCCACCAGCATAAAACCTTAATGAATATGGAACATTGTTAATATCGTCAACTAACATGGCCCCTAAGTTTGCTTTTAAAAACACAAGGTGCTTATTAAGATAAGTGCGCAACCATGCATGCTGTAATTGCACCCTAACAATATTGGTACTAGAGAGTACACTATCGAGACCAAACTCTGCCGATATAGACCACTGCTCTCCCGAATAAGGGGTGGTTCCTCCCTTCGATTGCTTTCGGGCATAACTGACACCTGGTAATAACATTTCTGTGGTGCGTTCTAGCCCGTCGCCAATCCGATAGGTTTCTTGCTCGCGCCTGATAAATGCAGTTCTTATCCATTTTTGCTCGGTGAGCCATTGCCTTTGCAGTTGTGCGGTTAAAATTTCACTGTAAATATTGTCGGCTAATTCATCTTCGAGCTTATAGCCTGCTGATAAACGCCATAAATCATCATTCGGATTATTAACAGGGATGGTATACGCCATAGAAATATCTTGTTGTTTTTTTGCAATATTAAGATTGCTTTCTAGGTAGTGTCCTTGCTCCGTGATCCATGGTTTACTCCACTTAAACCGTACCTTTGGACCTAGCTCGGTATTAAACCCGCCACCAATTTCGTAGCTATTCGCGGGCTTATGTAATACGTCCACTTTAATTGGCACTTGGCTGTTTTTTCTAGCTGAAATATCAGCGTAAACACGCACGCTTGTAAAATAAGGAGTGCTCGATAAATCTAGGTTGTAGTCAGCAATCTTAGATGCTTTATAGTGCTTACCTATTTCAAACGGAGCTAAAGAGCGAATATATTTTTCTGCTGGGCTTTGATTGGTAATTAACACATCACCAAAGCGATAACGTACACCACTTTCAATGGTAAAGGTAATAATAGCGCTATGTTTTTTTAATGACACTTCAAATTTTCGGGCAGGCCATTTTGCGTCAAAGTAACCATGCTCCAACAAAACGGATTCAATTTTTTTATAGGCTGCGCTATACATTCCATGATTTAAAATGTCGCCTTGCTTTAACTCTAAACTTTCAATAACTTGCTGAATTAATGGGTCATGTTTAGCTTCCCCGTTAATGCTAATATTAAGCGTCTCAATACGGGTTGCGGAGCCGCGTTCAATAGTCGCAACAAGCTCACGCTCACCTTTATTAAAATCGATAGTCACATTTGAACTGTAATAACCTAATGCCTTTAAGCTATCTTCAACTTGCGATTTAGCGTAACGACGCAGTGAGCGCGTTGGTTTTTCACCCACTAAAGGTTTTAAATAAAGAGCAACGTTGTTTTCTAACTCTCCACTAATTCCTTTTATTTCATAATCTTCAATTATATTGTCAGCTGCAATAGCGAAAAAGCTCAAAAATAAGCAAAAACAAATAACGGATTTTAAAAACTGATTGAACAAGTAATCATCCTTACTATGTACCCATAAAAAACAACAAATTAACGACACAATAATAGCATAGCGATAATGAGCCTAACATTAACTTAATCATTATCAGCGTCTAAAATATTAGCAGGCTCTATGCGAATCTTTTAAACCGCTTTGAGCTTAACTAAAAATTCTTGCGCTTTAATGATTTATTTTGGTTACAATAGTGCTAATGAATAAACACTAATTTATGAGTTTTAAATGCAATTTCCTGATGATGATAATGGCCAGCTTCTTGCTGAAATTTCCGCCGCCGGTGTAGATTTAAGTAAAATGCAACAAATTGATTTTTATATTTTATTTGAACAACAGGCTGATGCCGAAAAATTTGCAACTGAGATTGTAAACGATGCATTAGTGCAAACTGCTGATGTTGAGAAATGTAAAGATACCGGTGTTTGGGAGGTAATAGCCCATGTACAAATGGTTCCAGAGCATGCACTTTTAGGCCAAGCAGAACAATATATTGAAAGTATCGCTAATAGCTTAAATGGTTATGGCGATGGTTGGGGATTAGACGCAGAAGAAGTATAACCCTAATTTCATGATGAATGAGATATCCAGCTTAGCCTATCGGCTTAGCTGGTTTGCTTTTCTAAAGCTGCCTTTATAATCAAAAAGTTTATCTGCTACTTTCCAGCCATACTTTTTACTTTTTCGAGCAATCACAAAATCCGGTGGTATTAAATCAAACTGGGCTTTTATAACTTGATCTGCACTGATAAATTCAATTGGTGACTGTCCCTGCCCTACACGCTTACCAAATTGCTTATTAAAATAATACTGTGATCCTTTGTTTGCTAAATCAAAAACTTCATCACAACTGGCTCCGTCTTCATCAAAATAAGTAACTTTTAACAATTGCTCTTTAAGTTTAGTCACACTCAAGCCACTACAACGAAGTACTAATGCATCTTTAAGGTTTAACGCATTACGAAGCTTATCATCAGGATCGGCCATCACAGCACCACAGTTATGGCATTTTCGAGCAGCAATATCATTTTGTGCGCCGCACTGCTCACACTCTTTAAAACGAAAACGATAATCGCATTGCTCGCTTACCCCATTATCGTCTTCTAATAAGCCTTGGCAACGCCTACCAAAGTGCTCAACTACTTTGCCATCAGCCTCTGTTTTACCCCAAAATATATTGGCAAAGCCACACCCAGGACACAGCACTTGCACGGGTTCATTATCGCTATCGCCTTTTTTATCACCAACCTCAGGGTAGAACAAGTCAAAGCCATTACCCGCATAGTCAATCACTAAACAATCATCTTTACCCTCAGCCAACCTTAAGCCTCTCCCAACAATTTGCTGGTATAAACTTACCGACTCAGTGGGGCGTAAAATAGCTATAAAATCAACATGGGGGGCATCAAATCCGGTAGTAAGAACCGATATATTCACTAAATACTTTAATTTTTTAGCTTTAAATTGTTTAATTATTTTATCGCGTTCGCTATTGGGAGTATCTCCGGTGATCAGCGCACTTTGATCCTCGGGTAAATAAGTCATTATCTCTTGTGCATGCATAACCGTTGCGGCAAATATCATCACGCCATGACGCTTCTCACTATATTGAATAACCTGCTGCAGAATTGTTTGAGTTGCACGGGTCGATTTTTTTAACAGCGCATTCATATCCTCATTACTATACTGCCCAAATGCATTGCTAGTTAAAGATGAAAAGTCATAATGGCTAATTGCAGCATCAACCTCTTTAGGGGGAGTTAAGTAGTTATGCTTGATCATATAACGCAAAGGTAATTCAAAAATACAGCGTTTGAATGGGCTTTCCTTATTACCACGCACAAAGCCATGGTAATGATGCTGATAAATCCAGCCTAGCCCTAGTCGGTAAGGCGTCGCGGTTAAACCTAATACTTTTAATTCAGGGTTGTGAGATTTAAGTGCATTAATAACTTTTCCGTATTGGCTTTTCTTTTCGCCATTTACTCTGTGACACTCATCAATAATAAGTAATGAGTAGTGCTCATTAAGTTTATTTAGATTGCGCGATAACGACTGCACACTGGCAAAGGTAACTTGGTGAGTTAACGACTTCTCTTTGAGACCTGCGGAAAATATACTCGCCTCAAGACCAAAGCTTTTATACTTTTGAGCATTTTGCTCAACTAATTCTTTTACGTGCGCCAACACCAATATTTTTTGTTTAGCAATACGCGCAAGCTCAGCTATGACTAAACTTTTACCCGCACCTGTAGGCAGCACAATGACAGCAGGATCATTGGTTTTTCTAAAGTGTAAAACGGTGCGTTCAACCGCCTCTTGCTGATAGGGTCTAAGGGTGTAGGTCATCAAAGGTAAGAATTCTTAATCTAATTAATGGTTATGTTTTAGGAAGACAGCTTTATTTCACATTTGTTTAAATAATTTATATTCATAAACTAATATTCAAACTGTTTATAAATTTAGAGAACTATATTATGTATAAATATAAAAAAATACCCTTAATCAAAATGATTAAGGGTATTTAATTACATACTTAACTTATCTGCAATTCTAAGAAACTCTATTAGTATAAAAATATTATATTAATAGGTAATAGCTTTAAAATTTGTAAGTAGCTTGTAGGTAGGCAAATCGACCAATATTATCGTAAATCGCTGAGCCTGCACCTGTGCCAGTCGTACTTCCTGGTAAGCCACGATTGAATAAGTTATCAACACCTAACTTAAAGCCAACACCACTGTCAAAGTTATAAGCGACTGAAGCATCAGTTATAAAATATGAACCGTAACGCATTTCATTTGACGGGTTAGGGTTTGCTTCTATTTGTGTAGGATTGTATAACTCAACACCGTTAATAAAGCGTGTGCTAAAATCTACAACCAGGTTTTCATAAGTATAATCAACAGAAATACTACCCTGCCATGTTTCATTACCTAATACACCTTCATAGTCTGTGTAATTTTCAGGCTCAGCTGAGAAAGGATAATCCTTTGCTTCAATCAAATAAGTACCAATAAAGCTAGTACCAAAACTACCACCTAGAGCATCAAAATCATAACCCACCTCAAAATCTACACCAGAATTAAGACTGCGTGCGATATTAAGTGCAAAACCTTTTAATAAGGTAATTTCACTTGTATTTGGATCACGAGTTATAAGACCACAGAATTGATTGTCAATACCAGTTGGTGAATCTACACAACGGTCTATGATAGTTTGAAACCCAATACCACTAATTGTGTCATCAATATCAATTTCCCAGTAATCGGCTGTTACACTAAAGCCTTCTAACCATTCTGGCTGGTAAACAATACCTGCCGTAATTGATCTAGATTCTTCTGGCTGTAGGTCTGGATTACCACCAACTAAAGTCTCAAGCGTTGCGCTATCATAACTTGAGTCAAAATCAGCAGGTACACCAAGCGCTGCACAGTTAGCTGCACGAATAGCTCGGCCTGCATCACTCAACTGATCAAGCTCAGATACTTTACATTTATCATCTACATTGGCAAATGACTGACTTTGTCCAGAAAAGAGTTCATCAATGTTTGGCGCACGCATCGCTTCAGATACTGTAAAACGAGCACGTAATTCAGGCGTAATAGTCCAATCTAAGCCTAATTTCCAGCTTGTAGCATCACCTATAGTTGAATAATCAGCATAACGTACAGCTGTGTCAAACACTAAAGTATCGATTAAGAATACATCTTCAATTAATGGTACTGATAGTTCAAAAAACGCTTCTGTTACATCATAACCACCATCCGTTTCACCAAGTGCATTAAAGAATGTAGCCCCTGTTTTAGCAAAAGCATCTTCAATCGTCACACTTGTTTCATCACGGTACTCAACACCACCAGCAAAACCAACCATACCCGCTGGTAGTTCATAAATTGCCGAATTACTAAATGTTGCATTGAATACAGTTTGCTTGATTTCTGATGTACCAATTGATGTTGTTGTCACATAGTCAATTGCTTCTTGGCTAATTGCGCCGTCACCCATTATATTTGCTGCAACACAACCATCTGCACGAGCAGTTTCACTACGACAAACGATATTGCCACTGTCATCAAACACAGCATCAATAGCGTTAGCATAATTAGCCAAAATAACATTTGCGCCATTAATACGTTCTATCTCTGACTTACCATGAACTAAAGAGATATCCATAGACCAGTCATCAGTAATATAGCCTTGGATACCTGCTACAAACCGAGTTGTTTCACGAGTATTTTCTTCTAAACGGCGACCAACATCGTTGTACATTTTGTTTACACCGATCATTGATAGCCCTTCTTCATCCATCAATGCTGCAGTGTCAGCTGATAAAAATGCATTATCTCGCTGTATCATATTTGCGCCACTAAAGAAGCGGAAGAAAGGTTGGCCTATATTTTCACCTTCTGTTTTAGAATATTTAGCTTGAAAATATGCGTTTAATTCATCTGTTACGTCATAATTCGTTTTAAAGTTAAAATTAACGCGATCAAACTTAGGTTGTATTTCTGAATATTGGCGTAAGTTAATGAAATCACAACCAGCGCTTCCACAGAATTGGCCATCATCAATAGCACCTGTATAAACATCGTTTAATGAGCTATCACCATTAAATTTACCTAAAATACCACCTGTATTTGGATTCCAAACAGTTCCTTGATTTGAAATTAAATAATAACCAGCATTAGGGACTACGATTTTATCTGGATAAGCTTCGCTATCAATTTGACCTTCTGGGCGAGATTGACCTGTCACAACATCATATGGCATGGATGCATACGATGTTGCAGTCCAAGGGTTGTCTAAAGCATTCAATGAGTTTTGTGTATTATATTCTACAGAGAATGCAGCATTACCACGCCCTTCAGCAAAATCTTTACCGTAAGAAAAAGTATATTTTTCATTTTGATAAGAACTATTATCTGCAAAACCTTTCGTTGCAGATACATTAAAACCAGTAATATCTTTCTTTAATATGAAGTTAACTACACCCGTTACCGCATCGGCACCATATACCGCAGACGCACCACCAGTAATAATCTCAACTTTTTCAATCCAAGAGCTTGGAATGGTATTCGTATCAACAGAAGATGTTCCTGGGGCACTAGAAACATGACGTTTACCGTCAACTAATACTAATGTACGTTCACTGCCCATACCACGTAAATCTAATAAACTGATACCAGCAGTACCGATAAAACGGCCTGAGTTTGCAAGTGAATAGGTAGTTGCTAAGGCTGGTAGTTTGTTTAGTACTTCACCGATATTCAAAGCACCAGTGCTAACTAAGTCTTCGCCCGTAATTACAGTTACTGGTGATGGTGAAATAGCGCCTTCACGTAATATACGTGAACCTGTTACTTCAATGCGTTCTACTTTTTCAGCATTTTCTTCTGCAGCAAATGAACTTGCTGAGAAAGCAGCTGTAGAAGCTGCACCAAAAGCGATCGCTAAACGAACAGCTTTTGAAACTTTATTGTTCAACATGTGATTCTCCCTGAGATATTTTTATATTTTTTATTTAACAAAGCGATATTCATATTGCTAATGAAAACGCAAGTCATGTAGCATACTAAACTAGACAAACAAAAAAGCAACATTTACATAACAAAAAAACAAAGCTGTTAGCATCATGGGTGTTCAAGCAGAAAATCATCTCAAGTTAGGAATTTACAACCCTCAAACTAAATAGCTTAACTATAAAGATTAAAACTCTAGGATAATCTTTATTATTGTAAGTTAAACCAGCCAGTAATTGAGTATCTTGCAGCACGAGCAAATGGAGTTACATAAGAAACAGAATGTGGTAATTGCACATCAAAAAGGGATAAAACATTACTTTTGGGCATAAACGTCTCTGTCAGCTTTCCATCCATTTCATAAAAATGTAACAAACCACCCCAGTCTGGGTGCCACTGTGGTGTAAAACCAAATACAAAAGCAATTGCTCTTTGTTTTGTAGGCAATACATCATTATGTCGTGTCAAAAAGTTTCCTGGCACATAACGTGTTAATTGCACACTTGCACTTTTTAAACCCTTTACACCTGTAACATCAGTAATCAATTTTAAAACTTCTTGGCTATTAAGATAAGTAAATAGCTCCTTTAATAACTCATCTTTTTCATTTTGAGTTATTTCATATCGCCCATAAAAAAAGCCAATCCCTTTACTCGCATTTTCATAAATAGTCTGCTGAAGCGCTCTCATTTTAACGGGAGACATATTTTTTAATTCATCATCTGAAGATTGAATGTATTCGCCATTTAAAGAATATGCATTCAAATAAGGAATATTATGTTTTAATTTTTCTGTAATTTGAGATAACCCATCAAACTCTAAAACACTATCAATCATAATTCTCTTATTTTTAGAGTATTCCCTATGTAAATTAACTACATCAATATTTTTGTTTAGTTGAATCATAAATATTCCAGAAATAAAAAAGCCACTAAAAAGTGGCTTTTGAATAAAGTTTAAGTCTCTAAGTTATTAGAACTTAACTGTAGCTCGTACGTATACAAAGCGATCCATATTAACGTCGTACTCTGTAACAGAGAAGTTGTTAGTCGAGATTGCAAAGTCATTGTTAGTGTATTCACGAGAAGGTTCTTTCGCGAATAAGTTCTCAATACCTACACTAATTTTAGTGTTGTAAGCGTCTAGCGCATAACCTACAGATACATCATGTACGAAGTAAGAACCAATGTAATCAGCCATACCTGGGTAATTTTCTGCGCCGTACAATACGTCATAGTTGTTTTGCATACGGTCAACATAACGTGTTTGCCAATGCGCATCAAAGTCACCTTGAGACCAATCTAAAGCAAACGTGCCTTTATACTCTGGGTAACCTGCATCACCAAATTGAATACCAACTTGGTCATCACCATCAAACTCGTTTGTCATTACATAAGACAAATCAAGAGATGTTCTGAAGCTACCGTACTCAGTATCAAACTTGTAAGCTGTATAGAAATCTATACCTTCTACATTATAGGTACCTGCATTTTGTAAGAAGTTACGTAAATCAACGATATTACCGTTAGCGTCACGGTCAATGTAATCACAAGAAGATGCATTACTTCCTGAAGTACACTCGTTTAATATACGGTTAGAACCGTAACGACCAATTGAGTTTTCAACTTCGATATCGTAGTAATCGATTGTGAATTCTAAACCATCAACATAGCTTGGGTTATAAACAATACCAAACGTTTTAGATTCAGACTCTTCTGGTTGTAAATCTGGAGAAGAAACACGAGTTTCACGGATTTGCGTATTAGCTTGTGAGTAACCATTTGGTACACCAGCACAACCTGGTAGGCTTGGAACAACACCTTCTACAGAGTTACACGGATCTGTTAACGTAGGGTATGCATCTGCATTACCTGCGTATAAATCAGAGATTGAAGGAGCTCGGTAACCTTCAGCCCAAGTACCACGAAGAAGTAAATCATCCATTGGACGGTATTCAACACCAACTTTAGCAGTAGAGTTGCTACCGTATGCGCTGTGGTCAGAGAATCTAATTGCTGGTGCAATAGTTAAACCATCAAACACTGGAATTGAAAGCTCTACATAAGCTTCATCTAAGCGGAAACCACCTGAAGTAGCATCACGTTGGTTACCTGAAGTTTCACCACTTTGAGTTAATGGATCCGGCGTATCATAACCTGACTCTTCACGACGTTCAAAGCCAACAGCCATACCTACAACACCTGCAGGTAATTCAAACGCATCACCAGCAAAGTTTACTGTGTAATCTTTAAGTTCTAGACCTTCACGAGAAACACTGTCAAACGTTACAAAGTCAACCATATCTTGTGTAATTGCACCAGCTCCACCAAATAGGTTAAGCGGTACACAAGAAGTAGATGCATTACAGTTGTCACCTAATGCTTGGTTCACACGAGTTAAGTTAAGTAGACCTGTTGTTAAAACGTCTTGGCTATTTTTACCATAAATGTAAGAAGCGTCCCACACCCAAGATGTATCACCAATACCGCCCTCTAAACCAACCATCGCACGGTAAGTTGTATCGTTTTGTCTGTAAATACGGTTACCCGCTTCTACAAAACGGCGTTGACCAGCAAATGGGATATAACCCTCTACACCTGAGCGAGAAGCATCACCGTACAATGTTTCACCAAATGGGTTGTAGATGTTATTTTCGTGGATGTCTACTCGGCTAGCTGCAGAACCAAAAGATGCACCAATTGTTAATGGCATCGCGGCAAGTAGCTGAGAAGATTTACGGTTTGTCATCATGAAATCTGATACAAAACGAACATCATCACTTAAGTCATAAAAAGCTTGCACATAAAAACTGTTACGCTCTTGTGGCGTTGCAAGGTAGTTTTCAGGCGCGTAGTTATAAACATCACCAGCTCGGTCACGGAATGAATCTAAACCTACTGCAGAACCTGCACCATTAGGAACTAAATCAAAACCAGCGTTTGACTTACCAGCGTTGTTTTCAGTATAACCTTGAGCAAGTAAACTATCACGAAGATCAGGGCTGATTGCACTTGAAGTAAGGCGTAAACGACCTTTTTCAGTTGTAGTACTATTACCCATAGAAGAAATATCGCGATCACCTGCCCAAATTTCTTGTTGAGTTACATGGCTAGCATTAAACATTAAGCCACCGCGGTCTGAAGTAGTACCAACAGTGATATCTGCAGAATACTGACGACCATCGTTGTACTTTAAGTTTTCACCACCGTATACAGAAACCTCAACACCTTCAAAATCTTTACGAGTGATGATATTTACAACACCGGCAATAGCATCAGAACCGTATATAGCAGAAGCGCCGTCTTTAACAACTTCAACACGTTCAATCGCTGACGATGGGATTGTGTTTAAATCAACTGTAGAACCTAAAGATGAAACCCAACGCTTACCATTTACTAATACAAGAAGACGCTGTGCGCCTAAGTTACGTAAATCCATGTTTGTTGCGCCAGTACCACCGTTATTAAAGGCAGTATTAAGTGCAGCACCTGCAGCTGGAATTTGTTGAAGAATGTCACCGATGCTTAATTGACCACTAACATTTAAGTCATCACGGCTAAGAACTAAAACTGGGCTCGCACTTTCTAAATCAGTACGCTTGATACGTGAACCTGTAACCTGAATACGTTCAACTTTTTCTGCGCCTTCTTCTGCAGCAATTGAGCTTGCTGAAAAAGCAGCAGTAGAAGCTGCACCAAAAGCGATCGCTAAACGAACTGCTTTTGAAACTTTGTTATTTAACATTTGATTCTCCCTAGAATACTATTTGTTTTTTATTTTTGACCACTTTTGTTAATTAAATTGTGATCATGCTCCAGATGATAATACTTTGATCACAACGCGGTCAACATTAAATTAACTTTAAAAACACTTTAAGTGACTTCTCGTTATCATTTTTACGTTTATTTAGCTCGCTTTTTAAGCATTTTTTTGGATTTAATTTAGAAACAACCTTAATAAAGAGACTATGACATTGATTTATAAGAACATTATTTATTCCTGTTAGGTTTTTATTTTGTAGTGTTCTCAAGCAAATTTGTAAACAGGATCACTAATGTTAACTTTAAATTTTACAATTTTTATGCGAAATAGGAACTTAAAATGGAAAAACAACCTATAAAACACCTCTTTTTTTCATAGCCAAGTTAAAATAATGTAGCTTGAGTAGATTCAGATGTTGTGTTTAATGCGCTTAATATCATTTGCGCAACAGGGTCGAGTTGCCTTTGAATGTACAGCGGGTAATTAAGGGGGTTTTTACCGGTATAAAGCTCAGCGCCGGATACTGCATAAACATATTCGATTACTTGCCCGCGTTTTATTTCAAACTCAGGATGGCTCGCTTTGTGTTTTTTAACTGCTTGAACATGAGGTGGGATATTTTTAATATAATCGCTCAGGTGCTGCCCTAAACGCTTTCTATAAACGAGCTTGTGGTCAAAGTCACCGCTGTATAATTTTTGCGTGAAGCTGTTTATTATCTTGTGCAGTTGCTGTATTTCGAAGTGACTAGAGAAAAGTGTTTCAAACAACTGTATTTGAAACTCCTGTGCAAACTCAGTCCAATCACTGCGAACGGTTTCCATACCTTTAAAGACCAACTTTTTTTCATTTTTTTTGGTTACTTGACCAACATAACGTTTTTTAGAACCTGTTTTTTTACCTCGTATAGTTGGCATAAAAAACGGACTGTAATGGGTTTCAAATTCAATTTCCAAATAGCTTTTTAAGTCATAACGCTGCTTTAATTCTACTTGCCACTTTTCGTTGATATGTCGAACAAGTTGGCAGCCAATCTCGTTGCATTGCTCAGGACTTTTATCTTCACAAAGTTTTACAAACGTAGAGTCGGTATCACCATAAATCACCTCAAAGCCTTGCGCTTCTATCCATTTACGGGTTGTTTGCATTATTTCATGGCCACGTAAAGTGATAGAGCTCGACAAGCGCGGGTCGTAAAACCGACAGCCTTTAGAGCCGAGTACACCATATAAACTATTCATAATAATTTTGATCGCTTGCGAGAGCATGGGTTGATTAGTGTCTTTGGCTTCTTGGCGAGTTTGTGTCAGGTGCTCAATTAATTTAGGCAGGTGGTGCTGCGTTCTTGAAAATAATGCCTGATTGAATCCTTCAACTGCTTGCTCTGGCTTATTTAGCCCTGCAATTAAACCTAGCGGGTCAATACAAAACGTACGCATAATTGAAGGATATAAGCTTTTAAAATCAAGTACCAAAACGTTTTTATACAGCCCTGGAGTCGACTCCATCACATAGCCACCAGGGCTTTCAAAAGATAGCCCATGATCGCCTAAGTTGGGAGCAACATAACCACTGCGATGTAACAGCGGTAAATATAAGTTTGTAAATGCGGCAACGGAGCCACCCATGCGCTCAAGTTCGAGGCCGGTAATTTGAGTTCTGACTATGGCAAATTCAAACAGCTTTAGTTTTTCGAAAATTTGATTAACCAAAATACAATCTTGGCGGTTGTAGGCAGCAAGAGCGAGCTTGTCTTCATTAAATTGGCGTACAATTTCAGATAATCGGTTATCAGCTTTTATTAATTTAGACTCGTTAAGCACACGCTCTGCAACATTAGCTAACGAAAAGCTATCAAATCGATAAGTTGCATTTTTTAAAGTATCAATGCCATCAATGACGCATCGTCCTGGGAGTGTTAATCGGGTGTAATGACCCTTATTAATATATAGAGGTTGATTATCTCGGCCAAAACTCAGGGTAAGTCCTAATGCCTCAGCGCGTTCTTGCAATAAACTAAAATCAAAATCAATAACATTCCAACCAACAATAACATCGGGGTCATTATTTATAATGTACTGCTGCAGCTTGGTGAGTAGGTTAATTTCGTCATAGCACCAGTCTATTTCAAATGTCGAGTCGCTCTGCAGCTGCTGCTCACCTATCATCAATACACAATCTAAACCATTTCCCACCAGTGCAACACTAAATAACACCCCGTCGCCATTGCATTCTATATCCAAAGAAACAGACTTAAGCGTTGGCGTATACTCGGTGTTTGCTTTTAGCTTTGCATCACTAATTTCAATAAAGCCGTTTTGAGCTTTGGCGTTACCGGTTACCCATACACCTCCTTTAATAAAGCGCTCCATTAAAAAGCGATCACTGTGGCGCACATCGGCTTCGTAAACTGGCATTACTTGCTCTAAAAGAGCTCTTGCAGTGTATAGGCTTTTTATACCGTTAAAGTAACAGGCAACACACTCGCTACCACTAAAGTGACAAAGCTCAACATTATTAAACTGGACGTTAACACTCGCCTTAGTCAACAAGGTATTCGCTGCCTGCTGCTGTGCTAATGGGATGAAGAATACCGCTTGCTGGTTTTCAATCGTCACTTTTATCGGGCCCTGATCAGAGCTTAGCCAGTAACACAAAGTAATACCTTGTGCATTTTTAGCCCCATATTGTTGCCTTGATAAAATAAAGCCCTGATAGATTGCTTGTGTCAATGTTCGATCCCACTTAATATATACACTGTAATTATATACATATTTTAGGTTAATCATCACATGCTATCGAGCTCACTTAAAAAAACAATTAGACAAGTACACCAGCATGTTGCAAATAACCTAACCGATTACCGCCCTCGCAGTAGTCAAAACTATTTAGTTGCTGAAATCGCCAAAACATTAGCCGGTGAATACCATAAAAAACAACGTATTTGTGTTATTGAAGCAGGCACCGGCACCGGTAAGTCATTAGCTTACTGCCTGGGCGCTCTACCATTGGCATTAGCACAAAAAAAGAAACTGGTTATTTCTACGGCTACTGTTGCTTTGCAAGAGCAATTAATCGCTAAAGAACTGCCGTTTTTTAAAAAGCACTCAGGGCTCGATTTTAAATTTGATTTAGTAAAAGGCCGCCAACGTTATATTTGCGCTCACAAACTTCATAATGCGCTGAACAGCGATAGCCAAACTCAAATGGAGTTTATGCCTACCCTTACATCACCACTAAGTGATATGGAAACTAAGTGCTTAAAGCAACTTTACGATGCCTATGTAAACAAAAAATGGCAAGGCGATAGAGACAGCTGGGCTGATACCATTCCTGATAGGGTATGGGGACTAATCGCCTGCGATAAGCATGCTTGCCAACGCCAGATGAAAGCACACCAAACATGTCCTTTTCAACTCGCCCGCCAGCAGTTAATGCAAATGGATGTATTAGTTATAAACCATTCGTTACTGTTAGCCGATTTAGATTTAGGGGGCGGAAAAATTTTACCCGAACCCGACAATACCATTTATGTAATCGATGAAGCGCATCACCTTGCGCATATTACCCGCGACTTTTCATCTGCTGCAGCTACCATAAAAGGCACGATAGATTGGCTCGACAAACTCACTAAATTTAGTGGCAAAATGGCCAAAGTGTTAGTGGGGCAAAAAGGTATTGGGCAAAACTTTAAGTTATGCGATAGCGTTAACGATGCTAACAAAGATTTAAAAGTAGTCCGCGATATTCTCGACAACGCCGATTTTGAATATTCAAAAGACGATACCTATCGCTTTGAACATGGTGAAATTCCTAAATCGCTACATGCGAAGGCAAAAGACATTAGTGAGGCTACGCTTGATGCTTTACGCTGTTTGAATAAAATGCACGATACCCTCACACAAGATGTAAGCGACGGTGATATTAAACCTTATGTTGCCGATCCCATTCTGGCTGAAAGTGGGCAATACATAAACCGGTTAGAACAACTTAATAAATTATGGTTTAGTTACGCTACTAAAGGCGAAGGCACGCCGCATGCGCGTTGGATAAAACGACTTGAATATAAAAGCCATCATGATCACTTGCTTAGCGACTGCCCCATTGAGGTCGGTTACTATTTAAAAGACAAGCTGTGGAGCGAATGTGCTGGAGCCGTGCTATGTTCTGCTACCTTGAGCGCACTAGGCTCATTTGATCATTTTGCCTATGAAAGTGGCCTTGCTAAAGAAGAAGGGGTAAAGTTTATTAAAGTCCCCTCCCCGTTTGACTACCCAAAACAAGCCACTCTGCGTATTCCGACGTCAAGCATAGAGCCAACAGATAAAGAATTTAGCGATCATATTGCTAAAACACTACCCGAATACCTAAACACTAAAAAAGCCAACTTAGTGTTATTTGCCTCTTACTGGCAAATGGACCATGTAAGTAAATTCCTTAGAACAAAAGGATTTAACTTATTAGTACAAGGTGAAATGTCACGAGAAGCTTTACTCAAATTACACACTAAAAATATTGATGAAGGCAAAGGTAGTATTTTATTTGGCACCCAAAGCCTCTCTGAAGGGCTTGATTTACCAGGTAAATATTTAGAAAATCTAATTATTACAAAAATTCCATTTGCGGTGCCTACCTCGCCTATCGAAGAAGCACAAGCGGAGTTTGTGCAAAGTAAAGGCGGTAATCCATTTTTATCTATAACCGTGCCAGACGCAGCAAAGAAATTGGTACAAAGCTGTGGTAGACTGCTGCGCAAAGAAAGTGATATTGGCACAATAACTATTTTAGATAGACGCTTAATCACCAAACGATATGGCAAAGCCATGCTTGACACCTTACCACCTTTTAAAAGACAAATAGATTACTGATGTTTGAACTTGCACTCGACCCAACAACTTGGGCTATTTTATGTGGCGTTGCACTTTTAGCGGGCTTTATTGATGCTATTGCTGGCGGCGGTGGATTACTTACTGTACCGGCACTGTTAACGGCGGGATTGCCTCCTCATTTAACGCTTGGCACTAATAAATTGGCCGCCAGTTTTGGCTCGTTAACGGCCAGTATCACCTATTATAAAAAACAGTTATTTAACCCACGATTTTGGTTTGCTTCTATTATGGCTACCGCCATAGGTGCTTTGTTAGGCACACTCATTGTTGATCATTTAAGCATTGAGTTTTTAAATAAGCTCTTACCCATTATTATTATTTTAGTGGCTTGCTACAGCTTGTTTGGTAATTTAAGTACCACACAAAGTGACGACCTGCCTAAGTTAACCCGCGCAATAAAACTAAAACAGTGGCTACAAGGATTAAGCCTAGGTTTTTTTGATGGTTTAGCTGGGCCTGGAACGGGAACTTTTTGGACTGCCTCAAACGGTATGCTTTATAAAATGAGTTTGCTACTCAATTGTGGTTTGGCGCGTTCAATGAATTTTGTTTCTAATTTTATTTCGCTGATCACCTTTGTTGCACTTGGCCATGTTAACTTTTTACTGGGAATTACAATGGGCTTCTTTATCATGCTTGGTGCATGGTTTGGCGCACATTCAGCTATTCGTTTTGGCAGTAAATTTATTCGCCCAGTATTTAATACTATGGTTATACTTTTAGCGTTAAAACTAATTTACGAGGCATACTTTTAATATGCAATCTGCTGCTTTAGACAAACTACGCCAACAAGTTGCTACGCTTAAGCAACAAGCTGAGCAATTTGATAAAGCAAAATTATTTGCTAAAAATCGTTATATGCAGGCACAGCCGAGCCTATTTGACAGAGCCGTGTTTAGCACCAAAAGTATGAACTTAGCCGACTACGTAGTAGAAATAGAAGATGAAATAGCTAGCTTGCCACCGAGCAAACACCGTCATGCATACACCTATGCACTTGAGCGTATTGCCAGTCAGGTACAAGCGGTATTTAATGTTATTAAATCGACCCCTATTTGGGTGAAAGAAAATAAAAGTCATTATAAGCCTCGTGCTAAACAGCCTGTTTATAAACAAGCGGTGCAAAAAATCATGCAATCATCCCACGAGTTATATGATGAACTTAAACAAAACCATGAATTTGAACGTCGCCTAGTACTGATGATTGAAGAGCGTAAACTACAAATGGAAAAAGCATCGCCTGCGCAAGCACAAAAGCTTAACCAAGAAATTTTAACTACTCATGCACGACTCGGCCGTTGTAGAAAAGCGATTTCTGCCACCGAAGACAAAATTCAACAAGTAGAAAAACAACAGCTACGCTAATGCAGCTTTTTTATCACCCTCTCTACTCTGCTTTAACGCTCCCTGAGCGCCATCGATTTCCAATTAAAAAGTATCAGCAGCTTAAACATGAAATAGCGCGTTTAGGCTACACCCAATTTATATCGCCTTCGCCAGCAACTAAAGCGCAGTTAAGCTTATGCCATAGCTCAGATTATATTGCTGACTTTTTAAACGGGTCGTTAACTGACAAAGCGGTTAAAAAAATGGGATTTCCTCACTCTTATAAACTTGTTGAGCGAACTCTTTACTCTGTTGGTGCCAGTATTCAAGCCGCTGAAACAGCACTTGAAAGTGGTTTAGCGGCTAATTTAAGTGGCGGCTATCACCATGCTTACAGCAATTACGGCAGTGGCTTTTGTATTTTTAATGATTTAGCCATTGCGGCAGCGCATCTTATTTCAACAGAGCAAGCCGACACTGTATTAATATTTGATTGTGACGTACACCAAGGTGACGGTACCGCGCAAATAACCCAACAGCACCAGCAGATAATTAGTTGCTCAATTCACTGTGAACAAAACTTTCCTCGGCAAAAACAGCTCTCAAACTATGACTTTGGCTTACCTGCAAACACCACAGATGCAGAGTATTTAACAACACTAGAGCAAGCTCTTGAGTTATGTGTTCGTCTCCACCAGCCCGATATTATTTTATATAATGCGGGCGCCGATATTTATACCAAAGACGAACTCGGCTTATTTGATGTTTCTCTAGCTGGTGTGTATAAACGCGACTTTGCTGTTCTTAACTTTTGTAAGCAGCGAAACATACCACTGACGTGCGCTTTAGGTGGCGGTTATCAACGTAACATCAACAATTTAGTTAGTGTCCATAAGCAACTATTTAAAGCGGCTCTCGATTTATAACAATCCTTGGTATAGACTCATTACAGACAATAAAAAAGAGTGACAGGAATATGCGATTAGATGACGACATACACAATTTTTACGAAAAACTCGTTTTAGAAGAAATAGAAAAACGTAAACTTAATGAACGTTACAACGACGATGTAATGGCTGACTTTTGCTGCACCGTACTCAATCAATTACCCCCACGTTATATTAGATACGATGTAGATATGGCGTTTTATTTAACTCAAACAGATCGTTTGGATATGCAGCAACGCGTAGAAGTTGCCATTAATTTTGCGATTGATCAGATTGCTAAAAAGAAAGATATTAATGAGTAACCCGTTAGAAGAAGCTCCTACACACGTGAAACTCGCTGTTGATTTAATTATGATTTTAGAGCAACACGATGTAGAGCCCGAAGAAGTATTAAAAGCGCTCGATATCGTAAAAAGTGACTTTGAAAAGAAGCTAGTTAGTAACTAGCTTTACTCTATTGTTTGTATTTCATGAACAGTGACAACACCATCGTGTTTATTACAATCAATTTTAATTTCGCCGAATGTGCGCCTAGGTGATGTTGACCTACGGCATGTCATGTTTTGAGCTTTAACACCAAATTGTTCAATATAAACTGCAACAATTGCATCTATTTCTTGCTTCTCTTCTGTTGTCGCAGCGGCATAAAAAGTATCATATTGTTGTGACCAATTTTCAACGCCAGCTTCTGCAGCAACACCCAACCACCCCATACCAAGCTTAGTTGATTGCTCTAAATATTGTCCTTTTAAAAACATAAACGCTAGGGTGTATTGTGCACTTTTATAACCCAATGCAGCTGGCTCTTCTAAATAGTTAAAAGCCTCTTCAAACTCCCCTTTTCTGTATGCCTTAACACCATTATATTCTTTTTTCTTCATAGTATTATCGCTGTAAAGACTTATTGGTGACGAATTACAGCCAGTTATTAAAGCCATCAATACCAGCAAAGTGGCACTCAATTGTTGATGATTCATTATTATCCTTAATTTATTATTGTTTTTGCCCAGAAACATACACCACTTTTAAAACACCCGCCCTAAAAGTTGTTAACATAAATTTAATATTAACATGGGATTGCAAAGCTTACAGCGATTATTTTTATAAGCGCAGTTTTAACCGTCCATTTAAAAATAGATAAACCTAATTTTTTAATACCCTTTTTTTATACCCAAGCTACTTTACTACTTTAAGTACAATACATTTAACTGGCTCAAATTTATCACTGACTGTCCGTTTGCTGAACCAGTAATAATAACTGCGCGGCCGCTTTGGCATCGTCTAATGCACGGTGATGGTTGGTTAAGTCTAAATTAAAGTGTGCAGATAAATTTCCCAGCGAATACGACTTTAATCCCTTAAATGCTTTACGTGATTCAACAACGGTACATAGTTTTGGCATTTTAAAGTTGATTCCCAGCCCCTCAAGCTCTTTTTTAATAAAGCCATAATCAAAATTAACATTGTGAGCGACAAAAATACTACCCGAAAGCTTATCTAATAAAGTCGAAGCAATGTCGCTAAATATAGGCGCATCACTTACCATGGCGTCGTTAATACCGGTTAGTTTAGTAATAAAACGAGGGATAGGCCGCTCTGGGTTTATCAGCGTAGTCCATGTATCAATGATGTTGCCTTGCTGTATTTTAACAACACCAATTTCGGTAATTCGATTACCACCCTTTAATCCCCCTGTTGTTTCAATATCAACAACACTATAAATCCGCTTAGGATCTACATACCAGTTTACCGCTGCAATATTTACGATAAAGCCACAGCTTTTTAAATTATCGATACTCACTAACTGGTTTCTTTTAAGCTTATCGCCAGGTGCTTTAACCTCTTCAAAATGAACGGCATTGTTATCAACAATCATTAAATCGGGATAACCATCTTTTAGCTGTCGGTAGTTCTTTGCCATATTTTTTAAATGCTGAAGTAAAGCCGTTATTGGGCTATTTAATATAAGCATCTCTACTGGCTTTAACACATCTGGATGCCACCTAAATAAGCCATTTGGTTGCTCATAATACTTTGCGGCATGGTCACACACTAAACGCAGCAATTTCTGGGCACTATTACACGCAGCTAGCCGCGCTTCTATTTGTGAGGATTGATTTAAATAAAAGGTGTCTGTTTTTAACGCTTGAGGGAAAATATCAAATTCATTACAAGGCGGTGTCGGGGTTTCAATAAAGAGTTCTTGCCAAAAAACCAGCGCAAATAAGCTTTGCCACAAAGTATTTTCAGTATAAAAAACCTGTTTTCCTTGACGAGTGTAGTGATCGCTTACACCTAACTCAACATCGCCACGGTAAAGTTCATCAACGTCTATAATGCAGCGTGTACTGGCTAACATTTCACTGAGTCGCGAACGGGTTTGCTTGTTAAATTTACGCATTAAAAAGTCATCTGCGAAATACAGTAGCTCATCACTAAGCGGGTTTTCTATAATCTTCTCAAGCTGCGCTTTTACCCATTCTTTATTGCCTAAACGGTATTGCTCTCTTATTTGAATTTCTAAGGCTTGTGCATCGTCTTCGCAGGCATTAAGTACATCAAACGCAAGTGTTGGGTTAGTTGTTTTTAGTTGCTTATAAAGTATAACCAGTAACTTGTTTTTTAACTCTTGTGCAATAACCCCTACTGCTACTTCATTTATTAACTGCTTTGCTAGTTCCTCTCTTTCATTGTCATCTTTTGTATTTTTAAGCGTTAGTCGCAAACGGTTTAATGCATAGTTAGACTGCGCTTCCTTTATTGAATCAAAGCGCGATAAGCTTTCATTATGCTCTTGCCTAACAGGTGTTACGCCTAAATCTCGCAATACAAATCGATTTTGATGATTAATATCACCTGCACTGAGCCTGCCAATATATAAAAATTCAAAATACTCGTAATACTCTTCTCTATTATTTATCACGTACTGATTATATAAGTGTGCAAGACACTCTGGCTTAGATTCAAAGAATGAAATAGCTATTTCAACTAAGTTACTTTTAGCAACGCTTTTTTTAAATAATGGCGTTTGTTCTTGCTTTTCTAAAAGCTCTATTAAGGCCGGTTTTGTTAGGTGACTTAGTAGTTGCCTATGATCTTTATCAGAGGGTTCTACAATTAACTTTGCCGCTTTTAAGTTAAAAAGTGCTTGGTATGGCGAGCTAATTTCTTCGTAGTTTAATGATTGGGTTTGTACTAAGTAAGGTTTACGAGAATAAATACGCGCCAACATACACTGGCTTTGCTCGTCGAGCGTATTTATTTTATTAATAAATGTAATATGCCTTTGCTCGAGTAAATGCACGCATTTCTCACTCACAAACGTTAATAGCTCTCTAAAATGTGCCAAATAATATTTCGCTGGTAACTCTTTTCTCATAAAACCGCCCATACTGTATATAAAAACAGTATCTAGCATCTCGTTATTTTTATCAACCCAATAAAATTTTTTATGCATACGTATTACTATTGAAATATCTTTTTTAGCGTGATCACTCTGTGCTAAGGTTGCCAGCAAATTTAGTGCTACTTTAATTACACATAATAAAAATTAGGATTGAACAACATGACAACACAGCATGCAACTAAAGGTGAGCATAGCGCAGAGACAACGTGCTCACTTTTATATGTTATTTTTATATCGGCCGTTGCCGCTATTGGTGGCTTTTTATTTGGTTTTGATTCGGGCGTTATAAACGGCACTGTATCGGCATTAGGTAAGACATTTAATTCAAGCAGTGTTGCAACTGGTTTTAATGTTGCGTCTGTTTTATTAGGTTGTGCATTGGGTGCTTTAGCGGCTGGCCCATTAGCTGATAAGTTTGGTCGTCGCGTTATTATGATTGTTACTGCCATTATATTTGCAGTCAGCGCTTTTGGCTCTGGGATTGCCGACAGTTCCGCTGAGTTTATTTTTTACCGCTTATTTGGCGGATTAGGCATAGGTGCAGCCTCTGTTTTAGCGCCTGCTTATATTGCAGAAGTAGCACCAGCAAGTTTACGTGGTCGTTTAGCGACATTGCAACAACTCGCTATTGTTCTGGGCTTATTTGCAGCCTTTTTAAGTAATTACCTAATTGCTAACGCCGCTGGCGGTGCCGAAGGTATTTTAATGTTCGATTTAGCCGCATGGCGCTGGATGTTTTGGGCTGAACTTGTTCCTGCAGGCTTATTTTTAATTGGTGTACTGTTTATTCCTGAATCACCGCGTTACCTAGTTGCACAAGGTAAACTTAAACACGCTAAAACTGTATTTAACAAAATCTCAAATGATAATGCAGATACACAAATCAGTGACGTGAAGCAGTCTCTGCAAAGTGATAAAAAGCCAAGTATTCGCGACTTATTTATTGATGGCAGTAAAAAAGTACACCCTATTGTTTGGGTGGGTGTAGCTTTATCTGTTTTCCAACAATTTGTTGGTATTAACGTGGTATTTTATTACGGTTCAGAGCTATGGCAAGCCGCCGGCTTTGATGAATCACAATCACTGTTTATTAATGTACTTGCCGGCACCACCAATATTTTATCTACCTTTATTGCTATTGCCTTAGTCGATAAAGTAGGCCGCAAGCCACTATTATTGGTAGGTAGCTTAGGTATGTTTATTAGTTTAAGTGCACTTACTTACACCTTTGGTAGCGCTGGACTTGATGAAGCAGGCAAGTTAGCACTTAGCGAAAATATGGGTACCTTTGCATTAATAATGGCTAATTTGTTTGTGGTATTTTTTGGCTTAAGTTGGGGCCCTATAGTGTGGGTGCTACTTGGCGAAATGTTTAATAACCGTATTCGCGGTGCGGCCCTTGCTGTTGCAGCTAGCGCGCAATGGATAGCTAACTTTGCTATTACTATGACCTTCCCGATTATGCTCGGCAGTATTGGTTTAGCTGGTGCTTATGGCTTTTATGCCTTATCGGCATTTATTAGTGTATTTTTTGTGGTCAAATACATCAAAGAAACACGCGGTATGAAATTAGAGTCAATGTAATTATTTAGCCTGAGTAGCATCGACTTTCCATTAGTTTACTCAGGCTAATCCCCCATTCTATTATCTTATTTTTCTGCTCATAAAACTAATTAGATACATTTAACCATTTGGCAAGTGAATACTCTCTGGCACGGTGTCAGCTTTTGCCTGTTGAACTATTATCAACTGAGTATATTACCAATCACAGTGTATAAATCATCACTATTAATTGGTTTCGCAATAAAGTCATCCATACCGGCTATTAAGCATCGCTGTTTATCTTCTTCATAGGCATTAGCCGTAATCGCTACTATAGGCACTCTCCAACCTGTTTTAACTTCCATAACTCTAATCGTACGTGTGCATTCATAACCATCCATGTTAGGCATTTGACAATCCATTAAAATCAAATCAAACGATTGCTCTTTTAATACATCAAGAGCCTTAATACCATCCTCGGCCATAACAACCACAGCTTTAGTCGGCTCCAACATTTTTGAAATAACCTGCCGATTTATCGCATTATCTTCTACCAACAGTATGTGCTTACCCAGCAGATTTGGTTGCAAAGCTGCTTTTTTAGGTAAGGTTGAGGGAGCGTCTGCTGACTCTGGTGCACTAATACTAAACGCAAACGTACTACCTTTACCCTCTTCGCTGTTTAACTGAATTTCACCGCCCATCATTTTTATCAGCTTTTGAGAAATAGCCAACCCGAGCCCTGTTCCCCCATATTTACGAGCAACGCCCACATCAGCTTGAGTAAACTCGCTAAATAACAGTGATTGCTGTGCCTTCGCAATACCAATGCCACTATCTTCAACGCTAACTTGAAGCTTATTATCGTGATAATCAAACGACAAATTCACAAAGCCTTGCTGCGTAAATTTATACGCATTAGAGAGTAAATTAATGATCACCTGATTTAAGCGTAATTCATCAACACTAATGCACAGTGGCAAATTCTTAGATTGAATAACCGTAAACTCTACCTCTTTGGCAGCAACAATCGAGGAAAATAAAGAACGTATATTTTCGATAAATGGAGTTAGCTGCGTAGGCTTAATATTTAGCTCCATGGCATTTGCTTCAATTTTAGAAAAATCTAAAATATCGTTAAGAATATTAAGCAAGTTTTTTGCACTTTTTTGTTGTGTGATTAACAACTCCTTTTGTTCGGTACTTAAGGACTGATCTCGAAGCAAAACCTCTCCCATACCTAATATGCCATTCATAGGTGTTCGAAGTTCGTGACTCATGTTTGCTAAAAATTGTGACTTAGCAATATTTGCTTCATTGGCGAGTTTAACTGCTTGTGTTAATTCAGTTGTTTGCTCTGCGACTTTCTCTTCTAATTGCTGATTAAAATGACTAAGCTGTTTATTGAGATCTTCATTTTTTACATTAGAAGCTTGCAAACTTTTAATTGAGTGTTGTAGTGCATTGCCCAACATTTCAAATTGTTGCTGTAGTTGCAGCACTTCATACCAACTAGAATCTGTATTAAATACGTGTTTTTTAGTTTTACTAAAACTATTAATTAAATGAGTGAGCTCTATGATGGGTTTAATCAACAAATGGGTAAATTTATGAATAAATAAAACCACTAGTGCAATAGAGCATAATCCTAATAACATAGTAGGCAACCATGCAGCCACTACCACCATAGTTAAATGTTTACGATTATATAACGATATAACCTGCCAACCTGTGTTGTCGTCAACATACTGATTTGTATGGTACATCTCGTTATCATTTGAGCGAAAAAGTTGATTGCCACTGAGGCTTTGAAGACTAAGTTCCTGCTGCTTAAAATCACTGAGCGCAGCAAACTGGCTTAACGAACTAAATACCACTTTTTTATCTGCATCTAGAACAAGTAAATCCCCATTATATTCAAATAAATTTGGTATAAACCGCTCTAATTGATCTAGCTTAAGTGATCCCTCAACGACCCCATAAAACTCATCATTTTTATAAATCGGGGCGGAAAGCGCTACAATGGGTTGATCGCCTAATCCTCTACCTTGAAAAACACCACTGATGTAGCCCAACGGGAACTGCTGAGCTTGAGCAAAATAAGGACGATCATCAACATAACGCTGACTCTGACTCAAACCACTGAGCAATTCACTCGGTATACTTTTCTCGACATAACCTTCAGAGCTGGCATATAGGCTAGTTACAAAGCCAGGATATAACTCCATTAGTCGCTCTAACTGCTGTTGTATAGATGCCCCAGCACTTATTGCATCACTGGTTATTACCATGGCACTTTTATGAAACAATAAATAATCACTCAGCTGGGCACTGATCGAACGAGATTTTTCTTTAAGTTGAGTGTTTACTTCGTATTCTAAGCGCGAATAATGCTGATTAACCAAAAAAACGCTGGTGATCAAAACCACCAAAACAATAATTATACTTACAACATAGCTTAATATTCGGGCCAAAGGCTGCCCTTGATAAGCTCGGCTTGCATGGGGGACAAATATACTCACCAAGTCGACCAAAGCCAACGCTATCATAGCATTGATTAAGTATTTTGAGGCAGCCACAACAAGTGTGAGCCAAGGCAGGCCTATAACAAAGTGACCCAAAACCCACACCAGTGGTAAGCCCACTAAAAACCAAAATACGGCGCCTAAAGGAAGTATTGGCTTAGAACGCTTTAAACAAAAGACATAAAGCCAAAATAGCTCAAGTACATAAACAACACTGGTCCAGCTATGCCCCCAGCGATAAAATAAAAAACCAGTTACAATCGCTAAACTAAGAAGAGAATAACGAAGCCCTGCAAACACTAGGCTAAGTATTACAAACGTCTGACCAAATAAAAATTCAGAGCTATCAAAAAAATACAGAGGTAGAAGGTTAGCGCAACCTCCAATAAGCCCGAGTAATATTGCCAGCGCCCATTTATTCCTCTGAGATGCCATATTGACCCTTTATAGCTTTATTGAACACCTGCGGTGTATATTATAATCACGAGTTTTAATTATTACTTACCCGTTAGCTATTGTCTATAAAGGCAAAAAATTAGCTAAGTGCGTAAAAGCTAGAATTAGCGTACGAATAACAAAATAAAATATTAGAAAATAGATAAATGGAATTTTAATACACCCAAATGAGGAATTTGGGTGGCAGTCTTACCAGCCACATCTCGGCACACACGTCACAAACTGTGGCTGCTCCCTTCCGGGCCTGACCAGGTTCGCCTGCTAGTGTTGCGAGAGGACCAATAAGACTACCATTGAGGGCCTTGGTTGGCGCGATTGAGATTATCTCTACTTTTGCTCTGTTATTCAAGGGATAATCAAAAAAGAAAGTGCGATTGCATACTTCATATACAATCGCAGTCTATTTAGGTCTTAAAGCGATTATTAATTGCTCTCTAACTCTGCTTTTATGTTACGTAGTGCCGCTTTTACTTTTTTCATGTTCTCTGGGCCCATGCGTAAAAGTTGCTTTTGCGCAGCGGGTAATTGCTCCCATTCAGAAAACGCATACTGATAGGTCACTGAATCACGCAATAATGGTAAGCTACCTTTTGGCTCAGGAGTATCAAGTAACAGGTCAATGGCATCTTCAAGTGTTTGAGTAAACTCATCATCACCATAACCAATTTCAGTATATGCGCTGTTGATCAGTGGTTTATACTCATCATATAAACGCACAGCTTGAGCTGCACTCATACTTGTGAGTACTTTTACATATGGGGTATAGCGTTCATAGCTATTAGGATCAATTGTTAAAATATCGCCTTCGTTTACGCTAAAACCCTCTTCTAATTTTGCAACTGGGGTATGCTTGGTAGCCACTTTGCCTTTTGCTAAATTATCGACAAACACTACGCCACGGCGAATAACATCATCATTTAACACTAAGCTCATCGCTACATCACCCAAATATTCATCTAATTTTGCAATGACTACAGGGTCGCTGTCGTTTAACGTTGGTAAAGATACAACTTCAGCTTCGGGCTCAACTTCTGGACGCTGAGCTGGAACATCTAATTCCGCAGGTTTTTCAGGCTTAACAGAGGGCGCTCCTACCACAGGATCGTTTTCAGGCTTTAACTCCATAATAGGTTGCTCTTTTACTGGTTCTTCAACCTGCATAACTGTTTTTGGAGCTTCACTTGGTTTTAATAAAACAAACGCAGCGGCAATAATGATAATTAATAAAATAACCCCTGCAAAGATAAGGTTGTTATTCGGCGGACGTTTTTGAACGTCTGATCCTGATGGTTTATCTGACATACGAACTCCATAAATATAAAAATGCGATACTGTTTAGAGTACTCTAAACAGATTTAATTCATAATTTACACCAATATTTATTAATGTAAGTTATGTATCCTTTGATTCTTCTAGCTTAAAGACTTACAGTGAATAAATAAAGTAAAGACAGTGAACAGTTTAAATACGTAACATGAAAATTAAGCAAGTCGATCCTAGTAAACCAAAAGTGGCTTTATTACTCACCGGTGGTGGTGCCCGAGCAGCTTACCAAGTGGGCGTGTTAAAAGCATTAGCGCAAAGTATGCCCAGAACTGCCCCGCTGCCCTTTAGAGTGATAAATGGTACATCTGCTGGCGCAATTAATTCTGCGGCGTTAGCGTGTTACGCTTCATGTATGCATTTAGCCGTTAGAAAGCTAGAGACAGTATGGAAAAACTTTTCCACCTCTATGGTATACAAAAGTGACTTTTTGAGTGTGTTTGGTCATATTACTCGTAATATTTTAACTAGTTTTCAGTCTGAGCATATAAACCATCCACCCGCGAGCTTATTAAATAATAGGCCACTTAGAAAGCTATTAAACGATATTCTTGATTTACATCGAATTGAACGTAACTTACATCGTGACTACTTAGAGGCGCTGTCGATTACAGCATCTAGTTATACGACCGGTGATTCTGTTGCTTTTTTTCAGTCAAATACGCAGCATTCTTGGCAGCGAGCAAAACGCGAAGGTCGCGCTACGCGAATTAATGTTGAGCATTTAATGGCCTCAAGTGCTATTCCTATGGTTTTTCCTAGTGTAAATATTTATAACCACTACTTTGGTGATGGCTCTATACATCAACTTTCACCTTTAAGCCCGTCCATTCACTTAGGGGCAAATAAAATATTTATTATTGGTGTTGAACAACCCAAGGAACCTCACCCTCCAGGTTACTCTGCGCATTTCCCTGGGCTTTCTGCAGTAGCAGGCCACTTACTCGACAGTGTATTTACCGACACCATGCAATCTGATTTAGAACGATTAGATCGAGTAAATCGTACGCTGGGGTTATTACCAGATAGACAAAAGCATCAAGAGTTAAAACAAATAGACAGCTTTATCATTAACCCCTCGCAAAACTTTAATGCAATTGCAGCGCAATACTATGATGATATGCCTTGGGCAATTAAAGTGTTACTGCGTATGATCGGGGTTAAAAAACGCTCTCAGTCGAGTTTAACCAGTTACTTATTATTTGAAAAACGCTATACCCAGCACTTAATTCAAATTGGATACGAAGATGGCATGAAGCAACTGCCCGAGATGAGAAAGTTTTTAGAGCTAGACTAAGAGGCTACTCTTACTCAATGCCATCGAGCAAGTAATGCTCAACATGCTCTACTCGCCTCGGTTTGCCTTGCAACACTATAATATCATTTGCGTATAGTACGGTATGCTCTTGTGGCATCTCTATTTCTTCCCCCTCACGACGCAACGCCTTAATTAACACCTTTCTTTTAGCTAAATTAAGCTCACTAATAGCCTTGTTTACCGCAAATGCTTTATCCGGCAAGGCAATGACATGTAAGTACTCTAACCGTTCGGGCAAATTGGTATCGCTGTCGATGTTTTCGCCTGCAAAAAAACTTTGCAATAGCTTATAGCGATTACGCCTCTCACTACTAACGCGACGAATTATTCGGCTCATTGGCACACCCGACATAGACAACACATGTGAGACCAGCATTAAGCTTGCCTCTAATGCCTCAGGAACAACCTCAGTGACGCCTAAATCTTTTAAACGCTCTAGTTGACTGTCGTCACGGGTTCTTATGAGTATTTTTACCTTAGGAGCAACCTGTTTTATGGCATCAATCACTATTTGAGTTTGTTGAAATTCCGTAAAAGTAATAATCACTAAGCGTGCTCGCTCTACCCCTGCGCACTTTAAAATATCTTTTTGCTCAACGTGGCCAAACAATAAAGGTTCACCCGCCGCTTTTCCTTCTTGCACTAATATGGGATCGCTTTCAATGGCCACATAATCAATTGCCTCTGGGGATAAAAAGCGGGCAATAGTTTGTCCTACTCGAGAAAATCCACATATAACTACATGATTATTATAAAGCGTACTGCTTTGTGGCTCATCTTCATAGGCAAACTTAGCGCGCTCTAACATACCCAGTCGCTTTAAAATAAAGGGGGTTTTATCGATTAAATACGGGGTGAGTGCCATAGATATTACGCCCATGGCAATTAAAAATGATACTTGCTCCACACTCAGTAAGTCATGCTGTGCTGCGAGTGCTATTAACACAAAACCAAACTCTCCCATTTGCCATAACATAATAGCGCAGGCTAATGCGTCCTGTTTTCGCTCTCCCATAAGTAAAGACGACACGGTTACTACGGCGATTTTTAAGATTAGGATCCCTAGTAAGGCAACAACAATAATACCCGCATGATTAACAACAAAGCTGATATCTAGCTGCATACCTACGGTGACAAAAAATAAACCCATTAAAATATCACGAAACGGGCGAATATCCGCTTCTAGCTGATGGCGGTAATGGCTTTCACCAAGCATCATACCCGCTAAAAATGCCCCTAATGCCATTGATAAGCCAAATGAATAAGTAAGTAAACCCGCAAACAAAGCAACTAATAAGGTAGTTAAAACAAATAGCTCATCACTTTTTGCTAATGCCACTTCATTAAAGACTTTAGGTAAAACCCATTTGCCAATTGCCCATAGCAACACGCAGACAAACGCACCTTTAGTTAGTGCAAATAACAGAGCCCAGCCAATACCATTTGAGTTATTGCTGGCAAATAACGGTAAAATAATCAGTAATGGTACAACAGCAATGTCTTGAAATAATAAAACGCCAATTGCCAATTGCCCTCGGCGTTTATTTAAATCGCCGCTCTCTTTTAATAATTTAGCAACCACCGCAGTAGAGGAGAGCATAATAATAATGCCAATGGTAAAACTGGTTAATAAATTAAAATTTAATAAATGCAGAGTCACAATCAGCAAAATACTACTAACAAATACTTGTAGCGACCCTAAACCAAATACAATATTACGCATCGCCATTAGGCGCGATACAGAAAACTCCAAACCTAAGCTAAACAGCAAAAATACAATACCTAGCTCTGCAATAAAGTCCATCTCATGGCTTTGCGTCATCCAGCCAACACCATGACCACCCGCTAATAAACCCACAGCCAAATAAGCCAACACAGGGGGAAGCCCTATGCGCTTAAATAGCCATACAAATAAAACCGCAGCGACTAAAAGTCCAAAAATCTGAGCATTAATACTTTGCAACGCAAACCTTAAAATAATCTATGGGATGTGACTTAACTATAGCAATCGCATAACTTTCAGCCA
Source organism: Pseudoalteromonas sp. US3C1013 (assembly GCF_048401115.1). Lineage (GTDB taxonomy): Bacteria > Pseudomonadota > Gammaproteobacteria > Enterobacterales > Alteromonadaceae > Pseudoalteromonas > Pseudoalteromonas undina. Next base: position 2,082,694 of record NZ_CP183075.1, read on the forward strand.
GAATAAAAATGTGGCACGCAATCTGCTTATTTATAAAAAGTAATACTATAGGGGGAAGAAATAGTGGAAAACGTTCATATTTTGACACAACGTATCTCTGGTCGCGGTGAATTTTTGCCGTTCTCAGCAGAGCAATACAATAGCAATACACCAACAGCACTGCATGAGCTGGCGGCCAAACTACAAACTAGCCTAGTGTTGGAAGATATTTTAGGCACATTTGCAAATTTTGCAAAACAGCTGCTTAATTTTTCTGGGGTACACTTTCAAACATCATGTATTGATGTTAAAACACCCAATAGTGATGTTGAAAACCCAGCATACTCATTTGATCTAAAAGTTGAAAGTGAGCATTTAGGCACACTCACTTATTACACAAAATATCCGCTTAGTGCGGCTATTGAAAAAAAGCTGCAGCATTTTCACAGTGTATTAATTTATCCACTACGTAATGCAATAATGTACAACCGTGTATTAAAGCTAGCAACAAAAGACTCGTTGACGGGGTTAAACAACCGTAGTCAATTTAATGACACATTACAACAAAAGCTTGAAAATCATAGACGTAACGGCCATCCATTTAGTTTAATGCTGCTTGATTTAGATAATTTTAAACAAGTAAATGATAACTATGGTCATAAAATTGGCGATGACGTTTTAATAGAATTTGCCACAGTTTTATCTAGTAGTATTAGAGGCACAGATTCAGTATTTCGTTTTGGTGGCGATGAGTTTTCAATACTAATTGAGGACCCCGCTTTTACCACCAATAAAGTGATTGCTGAACGTATCATGCGTTTAGTAAGAAACTCACCGACTATGTCTAAGTACAATGTAACAACCAGTATTGGTTTTACCCTAACTAACAGTGATGATTGCCAAAATGAGATATTTTCTCGTGCGGATAAGGGCTTGTATAAAGCAAAAGCATCTGGGCGAAACTGTGCAAAAGCCTATTAAACAATAAAAGAACATAATATTTGAAAAGCCCAGCCTCCCCCGCTGGGCTTTTTTACGCTACTTTTTTAATATAAAGTATTTGTAAATTAGTAGCATGGTGCAAAAACCAAAAAAGAAGCCACTGAGTAAATTAAGTAATGCCGCAATTGTTGCAAGCGGTGTAAAAAGCACCAACAGTAAAGGCGTACTCACTCCTAAAATGAAAAACACGCCCCCTTTACCCAACCAGTAGGCAAGTAAAATGGCGGCACATACCATACCACCCAATACAGCGTAGCCGAGGGTAGTAATATTAAGGGTTAAAAATACATTCGATAAAACCGCAATCAATAGCGTAATTAATATGCCAATGGGTGCCTTATTGATAAGCGACAGCCCAACATGGGGTTGTTGACTCATGATTTATACTCCCAAATAACACCATTTTCATCTTTATGGTTATCACTAACAAAATAACCAACCACTTGCACTAGCTCATCATTGTAAAAAATTAATGGAATATCAGCACGGAGCCAAGGCGCTACTTTTGCATCCGATAAAACCGCAATCAATAGCGTAATTAATATGCCAATGGGTGCCTTATTGATAAGCGACAGCCCAACATGGGGTTGTTGACTCATGATTTATACTCCCAAATAACACCATTTTCATCTTTATGGTTATCACTAACAAAATAACCAACCACTTGCACTAGCTCATCATTGTAAAAAATTAATGGAATATCAGCACGGAGCCAAGGCGCTACTTTTGCATCTTTAAACCAATGTTTAAGCGTATTACTACCTGGTTTTTTGAGTGGTTTAATACGCGCACTATTGCAGTCAAAGCGCACACTAACTTTTTCATCAGTTTTAGGCGCGCGTACACCCACCCCTTGCAAACATTGTAGTATTTTTCCGTCATTAAGCACTAGTTCGTGACTTGTTACCCGTTCAATATTAACGGCTAATGGCGTCGGTTGCACAAAATACAGATAACCTTGATGGCGGCGTATTTGCCCACCACTTAGCTCAATAACCATTTGCGCATCAGCTTGCGCATGAATAGCCTGACTCATTATTTGCATTAACTGTTTTTGCGAAGGCATGGTATGGGTAAATAGAGCCAGCCATGCGCGCAGAAGATTCGCAATACGAATAGCGCTGTAATGAGTCATATTTTGTATATTAAGCGCCTGATGTTGGTTAAGACACTGTGCGAGATCTTGCTGGGTATATTCATCAAGCAGTGTTTGTTGCTGCTGCAATAATTCAATACTTCGTGCTGTACACTGCTCAAACCCAGTAAAACGCTCTGCCAACTTAGGCACTATTTGCTGGCGCAAAAAATTACGATCAAAGCGCTCATTGGCGTTGGATTCATCGGTAATATGGCTAATATTAAATTGCTGGGCAAACGCTTCTATCTCGCTGCGTTTTACCGCCAATAATGGCCTATAGCACTCACGGCCACTTTCAAGCACGCGAGTTTGCTGCATAGCGCCGAGCCCTTTTAAGCCTGAGCCGCGCTTTAAACGAAGTAAAAATGTCTCTACTTGGTCGTTTAAATGCTGGCCTAACAAAATGACACTATCACTTGGGCTATATTCATCAAGCGCTTGATAACGAGCTTCGCGAGCCTGCGCTTCAATACTGGTGCGCGATTGCTGCTTAATAATGACGTGTGCCGCTTTAAAATCAATTGAAAGTTGCTCACAACGTGCTTGGCAAAATTGCTGCCAGTGATGGGCGTTATCACTTAAGCCATGATTTACATAAATTGCACTTAAATTTAATTGTGGGTACTGCTGTTTTAACCCATGCATTATCTGCAACAACACCACCGAATCTACGCCACCAGATAAGGCTACAGTAAATGTGAATTGCCCGTTTTCTATATAATGATTGAGGGCTTTTTGTACCTGCAGATAAATATGTGATGTGTGCATTATTATAACCAATGAGTGAATTGCTAATAACCCGAATAAAAAAGGCTCTACGTTACGGTATTTTAAAACAAAAAAAGCCGCATAGGCGGCTTTTTTCTATATTTGGCTATGTTTAGCTATGTTTAGCTATGTTTAGCAATAACCAAACGACATTAAACGCTTGTAACGTTGATCAAGCATCTCTTCAAGCGATAACGCTTGTAAGTCTGCTAAATCGCGCTTAAGGCGAACTTTTAAATTACGTGCCATGGCATCATAATTACGGTGTGCACCACCTAGCGGCTCATCAACTAGGTTGTTGATTAAATCTAGCTCTTTAACGCGCTCGGCTGTTACACCCATTGCTTCTGCTGCAAGTGGCGCTTTATCAGCACTTTTCCATAAGATAGAGGCACAGCCTTCTGGTGAAATAACTGAGTAAGTGCTGTATTGCAGCATGTTTACTCTGTCGCCAACACCAATCGCTAATGCACCACCTGAACCACCTTCACCAATAACAGTACAAATTGTAGGTACTTTTAGTGCGGCCATTACTTTTAGGTTACGTGCAATTGCTTCAGACTGACCACGCTCTTCTGCGCCAACACCTGGGTATGCACCTGGGGTGTCGATAAAGGTCATGATTGGCATTTTAAAACGCTCAGCCATTTCCATTAAGCGCAATGCTTTACGGTAACCTTCTGGTTTTGGCATGCCAAAATTACGTTTAATTTTTTCAGCAGTACCACGGCCTTTTTGCTGACCGATCACCATAACAGGTTCACCATCTAAACGAGCAACGCCGCCTAAAATTGCAGGGTCGTTAGCAAACGTACGATCACCCGCAAACTCGTCAAATTCCGTAAAAATACGCTCGATATAATCTCGAGTATAAGGACGCAGCGGATGACGTGCTAGCTGTGATACTTGCCAAGCACCAAGTTCAGAGAAAATTTTCTCCTTCATTTGTGCGCTCTTTTCTTTAAGTTTGCTGACTTCCTCTTCTAATCCAAGGTCTAATTCGCCAGCGCGGCTTACATTTTGTAATTCTTCAATTTTTGCTTCTAATTCTGCGATTGGAAGCTCAAAATCAAGATAATTGAGGCTCATGCTCTAAACTACCTAATTAGTTAAATTCTAGTTCTACATTTTGCGCTGCCATCAGCGATAACTTATGAATTAAGTCGTCACTTGGCGTAACACACCATTCGATCCCTAGGGTTAATTGCACCAACGCATCGGGGCGTTGATAATATACCTTGATCGGACACGTTCCCATTTTGTATGGTTCGAGTACTTTTTGTAATTTATCGAAGAAACCAGCCTCGATCTGCACCATATTCAGCGTCATCTTAATCGCTTTTATACGCTTTTCACGCGCCTGAGCAATGGTGTTTATTTCTCTGGCGGTCATTGTAATACCACCAGAGAAGTTATCAAAGCTGACCTGTCCGGATATCACCAAAATATTATTGATTTGCAACATATCTTGGTACATTTCAAACTGTTCTGGAAACAAGCGTACATCAATTCGGGCGCTTTTGTCATCTAAAGTTATCAAGCCCCAGCGATTTCCTTTTTTATTAATTAAGGTTCTCGCGGCAATCACCAAGCCCGCCCCAGTTGAGACTACATCACGGTTAGTGGGCTGCAAATCAATGAGTCGGCCTGAGGTGTAATGCCCAAGCTCTCGTCGATACTGGTTTATAGGATGGCCAGTTAAATAAAGGCCTAAGGTATCTTTTTCGCCATCAAGCCACTGATTATCTGTAAGTGGTGTGGCTTTAATAAACGCTTGCTCTACTTCGTCAGGCTCTGTGGCCAGTAAACCAAACAAGTCACTTTGCCCTAACAGCTCAGCTTTGTTGTGTTGATCGGCTGCGCGCATTGCATCTTTTAAACTTGCCAGCAGCGTTGCTCGCCCTGGTTGATTTTTTTCTGGTCCTAGCTGATCCAATGCACCTGCATAAATTAATTTTTCGGTGACACGTTTATTTAAGCGTTTTAAATCAACACGTGCACAAAAATCAAATAGGTCCTTAAATGGACCGCCTTTTGCTCGCGCTTCTAATATGGCATCAACGGGAGCCTCACCCACGCCTTTAATTGCTCCTATACCGTAAACAACTTCACCTTGAAGATTAACAGTAAACTTGTATTCACCGGCGTTTACATCGGGCGGTAACAAAGTGAGTTTCATGTTTTCACACTCATCCACCAGCGTTACTATTTTGTCGGTGTTATCCATATCGGCCGACATTACCGCAGCCATAAACTCGGCCGGATAATGGGTTTTCATCCACAGCGTTTGATACGATACCAATGCATAAGCTGCTGAGTGAGATTTGTTAAAACCATAACCCGCGAACTTTTCAACCAAGTCGAATATTTTTATTGCAAGCTCGCCATCAATGCCATTATTACGCGCGCCCTCTTCAAAGGTTGAGCGCTGTTTTGCCATTTCTTCGGGCTTTTTCTTACCCATGGCACGACGTAACATATCGGCGCCGCCTAGTGTATAACCGGCCAGCACCTGCGCTATTTGCATAACTTGTTCTTGATATAAAATAATGCCGTAAGTCGGCTCAAGAATCGGCTTTAAACTTTCGTGTTGATATTGCGCATCGGGGTATGAAATTTCTTCTCTGCCGAGCTTTCGGTCGATGAAGTTATCTACCATGCCTGATTGCAGTGGACCTGGACGGAACAAAGCAACAAGGGCTATCATATCTTCGAAGCAATCGGGCTTTAATCGGCGAACTAGGTCTTTCATGCCGCGTGATTCTAGCTGGAATACTGCGGTGGTTTCAGCGCGCAGCAGTAGTTCGATACTTTTTTTATCATTCAGTGGAATGGTGTTGATATCAACCGGCTGTTTGCCTTCACGCTTTAAGCGCTCGTTGGTCATATCCACTGCCCACTGTAAGATGGTCAGCGTACGTAAGCCTAAAAAGTCAAACTTAACCAAACCGGCGGTTTCTACATCGTTTTTATCAAACTGAGTAACCGGAAACTTGCCTTCATCATCACAATAGAGCGCAGCAAAATCGGTAATTGTGGTCGGCGATATTACAACGCCCCCTGCGTGTTTACCGGCATTACGGGTACAGCCCTCAAGAATACGACACATGTCGATTAAGTCTTTAACTTCTTCATCGCCGTCGTAGGCTTCTTGCAAACGAGGTTCAACTTCAAACGCTTTGGCTAAGGTCATTCCCGGATCGCCCGGAATAAGCTTAGAAATACGATCAACAAATCCATAAGGATGACCAAGTACCCGGCCAACATCGCGTATAACCGCCTTGGCCGCCATAGTACCAAAAGTAATAATTTGCGATACCGCATCACGGCCATACAAGGCCGATACATGATCAATTACTTCATCACGTCTATCCATACAAAAATCGACGTCAAAGTCGGGCATAGAAACACGTTCTGGATTCAAGAAGCGCTCAAAGAGTAAATCGAACTCTAGTGGATCAAGGTCGGTAATTTTAAGCGCATAAGCTACTAAGGAGCCCGCACCTGAACCACGCCCTGGACCTACAGGAATATTGTTATCTTTACTCCATTGAATAAACTCCATTACGATCAAGAAGTAACCAGGAAATCCCATTTGGTTAATTACATCGAGCTCTATCTTTAAGCGCTCATCGTATTCGCCGCGTTTTTCTTGGCGCTCTTGTTCATCAGGAAATAAAAATTGCAGTCGTTCTTCAAGTCCATCTTGTGAGACTTTAACCAAAAACTCATCAATTTTTAATGAGCCTGTAGGGTAATCTGGTAGGAAATACTCACCTAATTGAACGGTTACATTACAGCGCTTTGCGATTTCTACGGTATTTTGTAACGCCTCTGGAATATCACTAAATAGCTCTGCCATTTGCTCTGGCGTTTTTAGGTATTGCTCTTGTGAAAAACGCTTTGGTCGGCGTTTATCATCTAGGGTATAACCATCAAAAATAGCCACCCGAATTTCATGGGCTTCAAAGTTTTCTGGCTTTAAAAATACCACTTCATTGGTAGCCACCACTGGCAGTTGCTCTGTGGTTGCAAGCTCCACTGCCATATGCAAATAATTTTCTTCTTGAGCACGGTTGGTGCGAATAAGCTCAATATAATAATGATCGCTAAAGTGCTGCTTATAAAAGCTTACCACCGACTCAACAATAGCGGGGTTGCCTTTTATTAATGCTTTTCCTAAATCGCCATCTTTAGCACCCGAGAGTATGATGAGCCCCTCTTTTAAATCAACTAACCATTCACGGTCAATAACTGGACGATGAAACACATGACCACGTTGGTAAGCTTTAGAAATCAATAAAGTAATATTTTTATAGCCAGTGTTATCTTTAGCTAATAACGTTATTCGGCTTGGCTCATCAGGGAATTCTGGGCTACGTACCCAAAAATCAGCACCAACAAGTGGCTTGATACCTGCGTTATGCGCTGCGCCATAAAAACGCACTAAACCACAAAAGTTCATTTGATCGGTAATTGCCAGCGCTGGCATTTCAAGCTCTTGTGCTTTAGCGACTATTGGTTTGGTTTTTGCCAAACCATCAACCATCGAAAAGTCTGAGTGCACTCGTAAGTGAACAAAATCAGGAGTTGGCATAATTACTCCTTACCCGAAAGCGCAAGCACACGCTGCACCGGTTTAAAGCTCTTACGATGCTCATCTATAGCGCCGTATTGCTCAAGCGCTGCAAAGTGTGCTTTAGTTGGATACCCTTTATGCCCTGCAAACCCATACTGTGGATAGCGCGCATCAAGTTCAATCATTTCATCATCACGAGCCACTTTTGCTAAAATAGATGCGGCTGAGATTTCAGCGACTAAGCTATCGCCTTTCACCACCGCTTGGGCGGGCATAGCTAATTTAGGTAGGCGGTTACCATCTACAAACACAAATTCAGGCACGGTACTAAGTGCTTCCACTGCGCGGCTCATAGCAAGCATAGTGGCTTGTAATATATTTAGCTCATCTATTTCGCTTGGACTACAACGGCCAATGGCGTAACACAGTGCTTTTTCTTTTATTTCAGTGGCTAATAATTGACGTTTTTTATCCGTTAATTTTTTAGAATCGGCCAAGCCTGCGATTGGCTTATTGGGATTTAAAATAACAGCGGCAGTAACCACGTCGCCCACCAGCGGTCCACGACCCACTTCATCTACACCGGCAATTAGGGTTACATTAGGTCGTTCAATTTGCATTTATTAACTCCGCCACTGCATTTGCAGCTTGTTTACTTGCATCTAATCTAATTTTTTCATGTATGGCTAAAAAGCGGGCTTTTAATTCTTTATTGTCACTATTTAGCATAGGGGTAAGTGCTGCTGTTAAATTAGCGACATTACACTCGCTTTGCAAAAACTCTGGCACTAACTCTTCGTCTGCTAATAAATTAGGTAACGAAAAATATTTAATATTAAAGGTAAATAAGGTTTTAAAAATCCAATAACTCATGGGTTTAATTTTATAACCAACCACCATTGGTTTTTTATATAACATGCCCTCAAGCGTTGCCGTACCTGATGCCAGTAATATGGCATCGGCGGCTTGCATGGCTAAATTTGATTGCCCATCCAGTAAGTTAACATTAAGTGAGGGGGCTGTGGCATTTAAAATAGCAATAAACTGCGCTTTGCGCTTTTCGTTCACCAGTGGCACAACGACTTTAAGCGCTGGGTTCTGTGCTTGCAACTGAGCCGCTGTTTCTATGTAAGTTTCACTTAACAAGCCCACTTCTGAGCCCCGGCTCCCGGGTAATAACGCTAACACCTTGTCATCAGCACTTAAGCCTAATTGGCTGCGGGCTTGGCTATCATCGTGCTCAAGTGCAATGTCGTCGGCTAATGTGTGGCCTACAAAAGTACACGGTACTTGGTGCTTGTCGTAAAATTCTTTTTCAAAAGGCAATAAAGCCAATACTAAGTTAGTGGCTGCACTTATAGTGTGAATGCGTTTTTCACGCCACGCCCACACTGAAGGGCTAACGTATTGCACAGTTTTAATACCCGCATCTTTTAACGGTTTTTCTACACGTAAATTAAAATCGGGCGCGTCAATGCCTATAAACACATCAGGAGGATTATCAATAAAGTGCTGTACTAACTGCTTGCGAATTTTTAGCAAGCGCGGTAAACGGCCAAGGACTTCAACCAACCCCATAACCGACAGTTCATCCATATCAAACAGCGTTTTGCAGCCTTGAGCTTGCATTTTAGGACCTGCAATACCTTCAAAGATTGCATCAGGAAAATGCGCTTTAAGCGCTTTTATCAGCCCTTCACCTAAAATATCGCCCGACAGTTCACCTGCCACAATACCAATTCGTAGTTGTTTTTTATCTTTTTTCATTTGCTATTTTTTCACAAGTAAACCCGGCGTTCATACCGATTAGTTTACCGTGTTTTAAGGCTAGGTTAAACGCTTAAAACGCACCACTTTTTTCTAGCTTACTCTTAATTGATGATTGCGTATTTTATAGACTGATGTAATGTCATAGTATATTAAAGTTTTCTAATATATATATTGACAAAATTTGTACAAACGCCAATAATGATGCAAACTTTCAGAAATTACTGAAAGTTTATTAAGAACATTAACAATTGCTTTGTGCTGTCACTGCATCACAACCAAAGGAGCCAAAAATGATAGATGAAACCTTTGTGGATCTATCGCGATTACAGTTTGCTGTCACCGCTCTATTTCATTTTTTATTTGTGCCGTTAACAATCGGTATGACCTGGATTTTAGTTATTATGGAATCGGTTTATGTTATGACCGGTCGCGAGATTTATCGCGATATGACTAAGTTTTGGGGCAAGTTATTTGGTATTAACTTTGCTATTGGTGTGGCTACCGGCCTCACCATGGAATTTGAGTTTGGTACTAACTGGTCGTATTACTCTCATTATGTGGGTGATGTATTTGGTGCACCACTGGCTATTGAAGGCTTAATGGCCTTCTTTTTAGAATCAACCTTTGTGGGGATGTTCTTTTTAGGTTGGGACAGGCTCTCTAAACGCCAGCATTTAGGGGTAACATTTTTAATGGCGCTGGGCACTAATATGTCTGCGCTATGGATTTTAGTTGCTAATGCGTGGATGCAAAACCCAGTCGGGGCAGAGTTTAACTATCAAACCATGCGTATGGAAATGACTAGTTTTGCAGAGCTAGTATTTAACCCTGTAGCGCAAGTTAAGTTTATTCATACTGTGTCTGCAGGTTATGTTGCGGCGTCTATGTTTGTGCTTGGGATTAGTAGCTGGTACATATTAAAAGGACGTGATTTGGCATTTGCTAAACGTTCGTTCTCGGTGGCATCAGGCTTTGGTTTAGCCTCTATTTTATGTGTTATTTTACTCGGTGATGAATCTGGCTACGAAGTCGGTGAAGTACAAAAAGTAAAACTCGCCACCATTGAAGCTGAATGGCATACCGAAGAAGCCCCCGCAGCTTTTACCATGCTAGGTATTCCTGACTCTGAAGAGCAAGTAACTCATGCTGCGGTTAAAATTCCTTACGCATTAGGTATTATTGCAACGCGCTCACTTGATGAACAAGTGATTGGTATTTCAGATCTTGAGAAAAAACACGAGAAGCGTATTCGCAATGGCATGATTGCTTATGAATATCTAGAAAAACTTCGCGCAGGTGACGATACCCCTGAAAATATCGAAAAGTTTGATAACGTGAAAGATGATTTAGGCTATGGCTTATTACTTAAACGTTATACCCCTAATGTAGCAGATGCCAGTGAGGCACAAATACAACAAGCCGTTAAAGACTCCTTCCCTAAAGTGGGTCCTATGTTTTGGTCATTTAGGATTATGGTTGGCTGTGGCGTGATCATGCTTGGCGTATTTATCCTTGCTTTTTATTACAACGCCCATCGTATTATTGAACAAAAACGTTGGTTGTTGTGGGCCGCAGTATTAAGCATTCCTCTGCCTTGGATTGCCATCGAGTTTGGTTGGATTGTGGCTGAATATGGCCGCCAGCCATGGGCTATTTCTGAAGTGTTACCGACCTTTTTAGCAACGTCATCGCTGACGGTAAATGATATTTTAATTAGCTTAACTGGTTTTATTGTTTTCTATACTGGATTGGCGATTGTTGAAGCATGGTTAATGATTAAATTTATTAAGCAAGGACCAAGCTCCCTTCATACCGGTAAGTACCATTTTGAATTACCTGATCACAGCTCGGCTGCTAAAGGAGAACTATCATGATTTTTGATTATGAAACATTAAAAATGCTCTGGTGGTTAATTATTGGTGTGCTGTTAATTGGTTTCGCCATTACCGATGGTATGGATATGGGCGTTGCCATGTTGCTACGCTTAGTCGGCAAAACAGATTCTGAACGCCGTACCGTTATTAACACTATTGGCGCCCATTGGGATGGTAACCAAGTATGGTTTATAACCGCAGGTGGCGCTTTATTTGCAGCATGGCCTATGGTGTATGCGGCAGCATTTTCTGGTTTTTACTTTGCCATGATGCTGGTGTTATTTGCATTATTTTTTAGACCTTTAGGTTTTGATTATCGCTCTAAGGTTGACTCTAAACGCTGGCGTAATAACTGGGACTGGGGCTTGTTTGCCGGTAGTGCCATACCTGCGCTGGTATTTGGTGTAGCGTTTGGTAACTTGTTTTTGGGTGTACCGTTTCATATCGATAATTTATTGAGAGTTAGTTATCAAGGGTCGTTTTTTGCCTTACTTAATCCGTTTGCGCTCATTGCCGGCTTAGTTAGTATTACCATGTTAATTGCACACGCGGGAATGTGGCTACAATTGCGAACCGCTGATCAAGTTGCTGAGCGCTCAGGACAATATGGTCGCTACTCATTACTTGCCTTTATAGTATTATTTGCAGCGGCCGGTGTGTGGGTTGCCAACCTAACAGGTTATCAAATTGCCTCTATGGGCGACACCCAAGGTCATGCAGATCCATTGGCAAAAGTAGTTACCACGGCTCAAGGCGCATGGCTTAATAACTACAGTGAACGTCCATGGACAATGACCTTCCCTATTTTGGCATTTGCGATGGCACTGTGTGCACTCCTGTTTTCTAAATTGAATAAGCCCGCTTTGGGATTATTAGCAACCAGTGTGATGTTAATTGGGGTGATTATGACTGCGGGCGTTTCATTATTTCCGTTTATTATGCCTTCAAGCAATAACCCTGATATTAGCTTAACAATTTGGGATGCGGTATCGAGCCACAGAACACTCAATGTTATGTTCATTGCTGTGGTTATATTTGTGCCACTCATTTTAGCCTACACCACCTGGTGTTATGTGAAAATGTGGCGCAGAGTGACCGTTGATGAAATTGAAAATAACCCTCACGGCAGTTATTAAGGAGACTAAATTATGTGGTATTTCGCGTGGATTTTAGGTGTACTGCTTGCTTGTACCTTAGGCGTTATAAACGTGATGTGGTATGAATTTCATCAAAATAAAAACAGCATTGCTGATGATGAACAAGCCACCCATGATTTATTAAACGAGCATAATACAAATCACAATGACGACTAATCCCCGACCAAATCGCGCGCAGCAACAACCCCTGCGCGCTTTTTTAAAGCAGCAGAGTAAACCGGCGGCAATGTGGTTAAAGCTAAGCATTGCACTTGGAACAGTTAATGCAATTTTAATGATTGCAGGAGCTTACTTACTCGCGCAAACCATTCATGAGGTGATGTTTGAAGGGCATAGTTTAGCCCAAGTAACCCACTATTTATGGCCTTTAGCGGGTATTATTTTACTGCGTGCCATTTTCTTAGCACTCAGCGAGCGATTAAGCGCATTTGCTACGCTTAAAATTAAATCGGCTATTCGCCAAACCTTACTCGATAAACTCACACAACTCGGCCCAAGTTATATAGAGCAACATGGCCAAGGTGCAACGCTCAACACGCTGCACAATGGCGTAGAAGCACTCCATGACTACTATGCAAAGTACTTACCTGGGGTTGCCTACAGTGCCCTTATTCCTATTGCAATATTAGTGGTTATATTTCCGACCGATTACAAAGCAGGATTAATATTTTTATTAACCGCGCCACTTATTCCCTTTTTTATGATTCTAGTTGGCCACAAAGCCGAGGCACTTAATCAAAAACGTTGGCAACAACTGGCAGTACTAGGAAACTATTTTTTTGACCGCGTACAAGGGCTTACTCAACTAAAACTATTTAATGCCACACGCAAAGAACTCAAACAAATCGCGCGTATTTCCGATGACTTTAGACACGCAACGCTAAACGTGTTAAAAATTGCTTTTTTATCCTCTTTTGCTCTGGAGTTTTTAGCCACAATTAGTGTGGCACTGGTAGCGGTAATTATTGGCTTTAGATTATTTTTTGGCACCCTAGATTTTGCTACTGGCTTTGTAGTGCTGTTACTAGCACCTGAATTTTATTTACCCCTTCGCCAATTAGGCAGCCATTACCATGCACGCCTGCAGGGAATTAGTGCTGCTGCAGATATGTTGATTATTTTAAATGCACCACTGCCCGAAAATGATGATAGCCACACAGCAAAGATCAATGTTAATGCTAGTAGAACTATAAGCATCCATGAGCTCAACTTTAGTTACCCTAATAGCAATGAGGGAATAAATAATATTAATTTAACCCTGCCAAGCACAGGACTAGTAGCCATTGTCGGAGCTAGCGGCTCAGGTAAGAGCACCCTACTTGATTGCATGCTTGGTTTTCACCCAGAAGTAATACAACATATATCCATTGACCAACAACCATTGACAACCGCGGATATAAGCCAATTACAACAAAACATTGCATGGATCCCACAAAAGCCAACCTTATTTTACGACACCCTAGCCGCCAACATAAAATTAGGTAACCCAGACGCTTCATATGAAGCACTTGTACATGCTGCAGAGCAAGCAGGTGCGCTGGAATTTATTAACGAGCTACCCGATGGCTTTAACACCTTAATAGGTGAGCAAGGTGAAGGGCTATCTGGCGGGCAAAAACAGCGTATAGCATTAGCTCGTGCATTTTTAAAACACGCCCCTATTCTAATGCTCGATGAGCCAACCGCTCATTTAGATAGTCAAACCGAGCAACTCATTCAAAACGCTATTGCTGAGTATGCAAAAAACCACTTGGTGATCACCATCGCACATCGCTTAAATACAGTAAAAAATGCTAAGCAACTTATCGTTATGGAAAACGGCTGCATCGTTCAACAAGGCGATTTTAAAGCGCTCAGCCAGCAATCTGGCGAATTTGCAAAGCTGCTAAAAACAGCAAAACAAGGGGTAACTAATGGCTAATTTTATTCGTTTACTCAAATTGTGCCGCCCTCATTATAAAGCGATGCTTTTAGGGACGTTTCTAGCGTCACTCACGGTGCTAGCTAATGTAGGCTTACTCGCTATTTCAGGCTGGTTTTTAGCTTCTATGGCAGCCGCAGGAATTGCCGGCGTCCATATGAACTACTTTACCCCAGCTGGCACCATCCGCTTTTTAGCGATTGTGCGCACCGCCTCACGTTACGCTGAACGCTTAGTTACTCACAACGCCACATTTTTATTGTTAAGTGAAATACGAGTAAACATGTTCGCCACACTCAGCAAGCTTAATAACCTTGATTTAGCTATGAGCCGCAGTGCCGATTTAGTTAATCGCTTACAAAACGATGTAGACGCATTAGATAAGTTTTATTTAAATGTGTTGCTGCCGATGTTAGTAGCTTTGCTGACTGTGCCTATTATTATGCTGTTTATGTCAGCCTACAATGTAAATGTCGCCCTTATTTTTTTTGTTGGGATTATTATTATTGGGGTGATTATACCGGCAATATTAAGTAAGCAATTAGATAAAAATAGTCACCAAGAAACCTTACTTAGTGCACAACTTAGAGCAGAGCTGTCAGACACTCTTACGGGCCTTAGAGAACTAAATATTTATCAAGCTCGAAACCAACAACTCACTAAGTGTGATCTGTTAAGTGAGCAGTATAATCAGCAATTATTTATTCGTCATAAGGCTCTTGGCAACGCTGATGGCTTAAGCTTACTCATAGTGCAATTAGCTATGCTTTCCAGCATTGTTACTATTGTGCCGCTAGTGTTTAGCGGTGCTATGGTCAATGTAGAGCTGGCGATGTTGAGCCTGTTTGTGCTTGCCAGTTTTGAAAGCGTATTGTTACTGCCTAACGCCTTTATTGAGCTTCCTAATGTACTAAAAGCAGCTGAGCGACTCTTTATTCTTGAAGACAAAACGCTTAGCACAAACAATGTATCAACCACAGATATTGAGCTATTAAATAAGCACTGGGCTTTGTCGTTAAATAATGTCAGCTATCACTATGGCCAAAAGCAGGCATTAAATAATGTGAGTTTTGAGCTCCCCGCGAAGCAAAAAGTGGCTATTGTTGGTAGAAGCGGCAGTGGTAAAACTACCTTAGTGAATTTGCTCAGTAGTTTATGGCCACTGCAGCAAGGAACAATAAACTTACAAAGCGACAAAGAAATCATAAGCCTGCATGATTTAAATAATGAGAGTCGTGCAAAGACATTAAATATTTTAGCTCAGCAGCATCATATTTTTGATGGCACATTAAGCGAAAACCTTGCTTATGCAGCTCCCGATGCAACCTCGCAACAAATGATAGCAGCATTAACACAGGCAGAACTTGGTGGTTGGTTCTCTGAGCTCAAACAAGGGCTGAAAACCCGTTTAGGTACCGGCGGGCGAAATGTGTCTCAAGGTCAATCAAGACGTATAGCCTTGGCACAGGCCCTGCTGCAAAAACCCGCCATTTTAGTACTCGATGAACCGACTGAAGGGCTCGATAATATCTCTAAACAAGCTGTTATGAACAGTGTTTTACAGCTGAAAGAGCATGCCAGTGTTTTAACAATTACTCATGATCCAGCGTTATTATCGCAAATGGATAGTGTCATCTGGTTAGATAGCGGACAAATCATCGCTCAAGGTTCACATCAACAACTGCTCAATGAACACCCTGACTATGTGGCGTTAACGACCCGCTTTTAGTCCTTAGCAGTATTACTTATTATCAATAACGGTGACCGATACATCAATAACGCCGACTTTAGGGTCGGCTATTTTTTTAAACATCGCCTTAGATAAATCTATAATTCGCCCCCGAATATAAGGACCCCTGTCGTTAATTCTGACCACCACTGACTTATTATTAGCAATATTAGTAACGTTTACTCGTGTACCAAACGGGAGCTTTAAGTGAGCAGCTGTTGCCGCTTGTTGACTAAATCGCTCGCCACTGGCAGTAAGTCGGCCGTGGTACTTATCAGCATAAAATGATGCTTTACCTTGCTCTGCAACATCACGTTGTTGATTATTTATATTACCTGGCGCAGTACTACAGGCGGCCAAAATCACCGACAGTACTGAAAGCAATACTAACTTTATTAGTTTCATTCTTTATACTTTATTGAAAAATGTAGAGGGAGTGTAATAGGACGATACTGAGTAGAGACTGAATTATTAATCAGCTAATAAAAAACCACCTTGATTACTCAAAGGTGGTTTTTTAATTTGTTAAAAATGCTATTTTTTAACGCACAATACCGCGTTCTGAGCTTTTAACGAAATCAATCATCAATTGCACTGCTGGAAACTTTGCAGCATCTTCAGCAAGTAATTCAATCGCTTCATCAACACCTAAGCTCTTGCGGTAAAACGCTTTATAAGCGCGGCGTACTGCCATGATTTCATCACTTTCAAAACCACGGCGTTTCATGCCTTCAGTATTGATTGCTGCAGGGCCTGCTGGCATACCAATGGTGGTAACAAATGGAGGTACGTCTTTGTTTACCCCCGAATACATACCAACAAATGCATGCGCACCAATTTTACAAAATTGATGAACACCTGAGTTACCCGCTAAAATAACCCAATCACCAACATGAACGTGACCCGCTACACTGGCATTATTTGCAAAAATAACGTTATCGCCAATTACCGCATCGTGTGCAACGTGGGTGTAA
Source organism: Pseudoalteromonas sp. US3C1013 (assembly GCF_048401115.1). Classification (GTDB taxonomy): domain Bacteria; phylum Pseudomonadota; class Gammaproteobacteria; order Enterobacterales; family Alteromonadaceae; genus Pseudoalteromonas; species Pseudoalteromonas undina. The sequence continues at coordinate 2,099,585 of NZ_CP183075.1, forward strand.
GCCATAAATAAGTTATTGCTGCCTATTTTGGTAACACCTTCATCTTGAATTGTACCGCGGTGGATAGTCGCACATTCACGAATCACATTATTGTCGCCAATAATTAAACTGGTTGGTTCGTTGTTATATTTTTTGTCTTGGCAAGCTTCGCCCACAGAGGCAAACTGAAAAATATGGTTACCAGAGCCAATAGTAGCAGGCCCTTTAACAACAACGTGAGACTCAATAATGCAGTCATCACCAATAACAACATCATTACCGATGTAACTATATGGTCCAACTGACACATTGTTACCAAGTTTTGCACCCGGTTCGATTATTGCCGTAGCATGGATCACAATTAAAACTCTCTTCTAGCACACATGATTTCGGCGCTACACACTGTTTTGCCGTCAACTTTAGCTTCAGCCGCAAATTTCCATATGTTACGACGCTCTTTTAAAAACTTAACATGAAGATGCATGGTATCACCTGGCACAACTGGCTGCTTAAAACGCGCGTTGTCTACAGCTGCAAATAGGTAAAGTTCGTTTTCGCTACGATTTTCAACCGTTTTAAACCCTAATAGACCCGTTGCTTGCGCCATTGACTCTAATATTAGCACACCAGGAAAAATCGGCTGATTTGGGAAGTGGCCAGTGAAAATAGGTTCATTAATCGATACATTTTTAATTGCATGCAATGATTCACCTGGGGTGAAATCGATTACACGATCAATTAGTAGCATCGGGTAACGGTGCGGTAATAAACTTAAAATTTCTTGAATATCAAGGCTATTTAATTCGTTTGCCAAAATAGCATCCTTTTTAGTGTTCAACGTTCATGACTTGTTCAATGCTTCAAGCGCTTTTAGACGTGATTTCATGTCTGAAAGGTTGCGCAAATGAGCAATTGATTTTCGCCATTCTTTGTTAGTCGTATGAGGCATACCAGATGAGTAAATACCTGGTTCGGTGATTGATTTGGTCACCATACTCATGCCGGTAATTATAACACCATCACACACAGACATGTGACCGTTAATTGCGCTCATGCCGCCAATCTGGCAATTTTTACCTATGGTGACACTGCCTGCAAGTACAGTACAACCGGCAATAGCGGTGCCTGAGTTAACTTCAACGTTGTGTGCTATTTGACACTGGTTATCAATAATAACGTTACTGTGGATAATAGTATCATCAAGCGCACCACGATCTATCGTGGTACTTGCGCCAATTTCTACTTTATCGCCAATGATCACAGAGCCTAATTGTGGAATTTTAAGCCACTGACCACGTTCATTTGCATAGCCAAAGCCATCACTACCAATGACAGTGTTAGCTTGCAATAAACAATCTGCGCCAATCTCAACATCATGATAAATGCTCACACTTGGCCAAAGTTTGGTGCCTGAGCCTATTTTAGCACGTTCACCAATAAAACTGTTCGGACCAATTTGTACGTTATCACCAATTACAGCATCAGCTTCAATTACAACATTAGCACCAATGGCTGCACTTTTGCTCACTTGTGCACTGGCATGTATTACCGCACTCGGGTGTATACCACTATTTGCACTACGAGGTGTAGTATCCATAAACTGAGCGAGTTTGGCATAACAAACATAAGGATTGGCAACGATGATTTTATTGCCTGAAAAGTAAGGCGCATCGTCAGGGCTGAGTATCACCGCACTGGCCTTTGTTGTCTCAAGCTGAGATCGATATTTCTTGTTCGCTAAAAATGCAATATGCCCAGTATGGGCATTTGCAAGTGTCGCTATTTTTTTAATTTCTAAAGCGCCATCACCTTGAAGCTCGGCGCCTAGAAGTTCCGCAATTTGCGAAAGCGTATAATTTTGCATAGATTAATTATTTCTTACTTACAGCTGTTACTACTTTTTCAGAAAGATCAGTTACTTCTTTAGGATTAAAGTAAATAGTTGTGTCTTTTACTTTAACTTCGTCAAAATCACCTTTTTTAGCAATCTCTTGGATAGTTTCAATGATTAAAGTCTGAACTTTAGCCAACTCCTGATTTTGACGTGCTTTAATTTCTTGCTCTAACGGACGGCCCTTTTCAGCAAGGTTTTTTTGCATACCCTGGATTTTATCACGTAATGCGTCTTTTTGGTCTTGACTCATTGTGGTGCTTTCACGCTTAAACTTTTCAGCTTCAAAGCGAATATCGCCCTGTAACTTTTCAAGCTCTTGACGGCGCTCAGCAAATTCAGTTTGTAAAGACTGTTCGATTTTAGCCATTTGTGGAAGCTGCTTGTAGATTTCTTGCATATCTACAATACCCACTTTATGAGCAAAAGCATTAACTGATGTACCCATCATAAGTGTAGCTAAAACGGCAACTGCTGTTGATTTGAATAATTTTTTCACAAAAAACTCCTTTAGAAAGTGTTACTAATATTAAAACTGATGGTCTTGGTATCGTCATCTTCTTCTTTTTGCAACGGATACGCAAAGCTGATCAGCATAGGACCCATAGGTGAGATCCATTGTAATGATAAACCGGTTGCAACCCTAAAGCGCATTGGGTCTGAGTAGTCATCTAATTTTGCACGCTCATCAATACCTAAGTTTTGATAACGATCAACGTTAAACTCGGTATCCCAAACGTTGGCAGCATCAACAAAGAAACTAGTACGTACCGAACTGGTATTTTCTTCATCTAAGAACGGTGTAGGAACAATAAGCTCCATACCTGCAACGGCTTTCGCGTTACCACCTATACGGCCTTGAGGTTGCAATACATCAAACTCAGATGCTCCACCAATATTACCTGTGGTTGTACCATCACCTGATGGCGTGCCTGGTATAGATTGTGGTATTCGTGATACTGCACGCGGTAAGATAGTATTTCTATCAAAGCCACGTAGTTCCATTTCTGTAATACGGAAATACTCTTGGAATGGAAGCGTCTGCTCATACCCATTAGTAGAGCCATAACCATTACCGTAACCTAATGCCGCACGCGTTGAGAACACCCAACGATGGTCGTTTGAAATCGGCCAGTAAAAACGTGAATCGTAATTTAATTTAAAGTATTTTAAATCTGAATTCGGCGTTGTAGCTGTTAAGTTCAATGTTTGTCTTGAGCCAGCTGTTGGGAACAAACCACGGTTCACCGTTACACGCGACCAACCTACACTTAACTCATACTTGGTAAACTCAAAGCCCGCATCAGGGTTCTCTGGATCGAGGAAGGTTTCACGTAATACACGTGTTTGCTCATATTCAGCGATATCTGATAGTTCTTCTTCTATCCAACGAGCCCCAAAGTTAATACGATTTATAGCATCAATTGGAAAACCAATGTTAGTCCCAAGGCCATAACTTTTTGACTTATAGTCAATTAAGCTAAACTGGCTAGCATCGTAGTTACTGTAAAAAATGCTGCTGCCTTGCGATACGCCATCTGGCGTAAAGTAAGGGTCTGTGTACGACACACTGACACGCTCAGAGCCACGCGAGGTATTAATGTTAAAGCCAATTTGGTTACCTGTGCCTAAAAAGTTAGATTCAGTTACACCAATATTAAATTGCAGACCTAGGTACGAACCATAAGCAAGGCCGGCATTAAAGCTACCCGCAGATTGCTCTTTAACAGTAAAATCAACATCTACTTGGTCATCCACACCGGGAACAGGCACCACATTAAAGTCAACAGTTTCCATATAAGGCAAACGTTGAATTTGTAATTTAGAACGCTCAAGATTTTGGTTAGATAGCCATGCACCTTCAAGCTGTGTCATTTCACGACGTAGTACTTCATCAGCTGTATTTTGGTTACCACCTACAATAATTCGACGAACATAAACACGTTTTCCAGGGTCAACCGACAAAGTTAGTTGTACTTCTTGGTTTTCGTCATCAATTTCTGGAATGGTGCGTACTTCAGCGTTAGCATATCCAAAACGAGCTAAGTAACTTTTTATAAACTCTTCTGAAGAAGTCACCACCGAGCCGTTATACAACTCTCCGGTACGAAGTGGGATAACACTTTTTATTAGTTCTTCTCGGCCGAGTAAATCACCGATAAAATCAAAGCCTTTCACTTTGTATTTTACACCTTCGGTGATATTTGCCGTTACATAAACCGATTCACGTTCAGGACTAACTGATACTTGAGTTGAATCAATATTAAAACGCAAATAACCACGGTCTAAATAAAAGCTACGAATTTTTTCCAAATCGCCTTCAATGGTTTGTTTTTGATAGCGATCGCTACCCATAAACTGCCACCAAGGTAAATCTTGTTGCGACTCTGCAAGCTGAAGTAGCTCTTCGTTTGAAAAAAGTTCATTACCAACTAAGTTGATTTGACGAATAGAGGCTGCATCGCCCTCATCAAACTCGAGTCTCAATTTAACTCGGTTACGTGGGAGCTTAGTGATACTTATGTCCACTTTTGCATTGTATTTACCAATGCTATGGAAAAACTCAACTAAGCCTTTTTCAATATTATCGATAACCGTTTTATCCAGTGGCTCGCCTTGACGAATATCTTGTTGATCAAGCGACTGGTTTAACTGCTCATCTTTTATGTCTTTATTGCCATCAAATTCAATAAAGCTAATTGTTGGGCGTTCAGTTACTTTAAAAATAACGTTATTGCCATCACGCAACGCTTTTATATTGTCAAAGTGACCTGAGCGATAAAGTGACTTAATTGTTTTTGAAATTGTATATTCATCAACATTGTCGCCCACGTTGATAGGAATATGCGTTAATGCAGCACCAAGTGCGACACGTTGCAATCCTTCAACTTTTAAATCTTCAACAATAAAGGAGTTTTGGCCTAGGGCTGCAAAACTTGCACCCAATAAACTTGAAACTACCAAATGTTTTTTTATAGCCATTTTATTATCTTTATCCTTTACAACTGTATTACCGCTTAGCATCGAAAACTAAATAGTTACGAGCTTTACAATCGTGTTCTAATTTGTCGTCACCACGCTTAAATACTACAAGCGCGATACATCATTGAACAAAGCGAAACATGTTAGAAAAATGAGTAGCAAGGCTCCCACTTTAAAACCAAACTCTTGTGTCTTTTCAGAGACTGGTTTTTTACGAAAAAGTTCAATTATGTAATACATTAAGTGCCCACCATCAAGCACTGGCAGAGGAAGTAAATTAAATACTCCCAAATTAACGCTGATCAAAGCTAAAAAGCTTAAAAATGCGACTAATCCGTAACTAACACTTGTGCCGGCACCGACTGCAATGCCGACGGGCCCACTTAAATTTTTTACTGATACTTGACCAGTAATTAAGTTACCTATCATGTCAAAACTCAGCGTAATTAAACGCCATGTTTCTTTTGTGCCCAGCACAATACTATCTAGAGGCCCATAATGTCTAGTCTCAACAAAATCATCAGGCCACTGCTCTACAACCGGAGCAACACCTAAAAAGCCTTGTTCAACACCATTACTGACAACTCGGCTGTTTGGGGTCACTATTATTGTTTTTATACTATCTTGTCTTTTTACACTAAATTGTAAGGATTTGTTAGCCGATTGAGTAATAAGATTAACTAATTGCTGCCAACTGCTCATTGTTTCGCCGTTTACAGCCAAAATAATGTCGTCAACCTGTAAATTTGCCTGTTCAGCAGCAGAGTCTTTAGTAATCGCCGCGATAGTGAGTGTTGCTTGAGGGCGAAACGGCACAATCCCCAACGAGCTCAATGGCGGTACATCTTGCTGATCAAGCTTCCAACCATCGAGGTTGAGAATTTGCGTTGTTTGTTGATAATTTTCATTACGTAAAGTAACGGCAACACTTTTATCACCCAAGTGCGACATCAAAGAAAAAGTCGCATCTTGCCAATTAGTAATATCGTCATCACCAATTTTAATTATTTGCTGAGTAGACGTAATGCCTGCTTGTTCTGCTCTACTGCCTTCAACAACATTACCTACAACCGGTTTTATTGTTTGCACACCCACCATATACATGGCCGCTAAAGCAAAAATAGCAAATAAAAAGTTCGCCATAGGCCCAGCAGCCACAATAGCTATTCGCGCTTGAACAGATTTAGCATTAAACGATAAATGACGTTGATTTGCGGGTACTTCATCAACACGCTCGTCTAACATTTTTACGTAACCACCGAGTGGGATTGCCGCGATCACGTATTCAGTATTGTATTTATCGTGCCATTTTAATAAAGGTTTACCAAAACCAATTGAAAAGCGCAGTACCTTAACGCCCGCCTTACGAGCCACCCAAAAATGACCGTATTCGTGAACGGTCACTAAAATTCCGAGTGCGAGTATAAATGAGCCTAAATTCCAAAAAAAATCGAACATTTTAATGCACCACTTTGGTTATAAACTGCGCTGCGCTCAAACGTGCTAAACGATCACATTCTAAAATTTCATCAAGCGTTTGCACATTGGTGAACTTTGCAGCCTCTAACGTTTTCGCATTCACTTTATAAATATCGGTAAAACTAATTTGTCCCTGCAAAAATGCATTTACAGCCATTTCATTAGCCGCATTCACCGTAGTAGTTGCACCCTGTCCCGCATCACACGCAGCAATTGCTAATTTTAAATTAGGGTAACGAGAAAAGTCAGGTTTAGTGAACGAAAAATCACAAATATCAGAAAAATTTAACGGTTTAACACCCGCATCAATTCGCTGTGGAAAGGCAAGCGCATGTGCTATAGGGGTGCGCATATCGGGGTTTCCCATTTGCGCTAAAATAGAACCATCTTGGTATTGCACCATAGAGTGGATAATACTTTGTGGGTGAATCACCACATCAATATCGCTGGCATCACAGTTAAATAACCATTTAGCCTCAATAAACTCTAAGCCCTTGTTCATCATTGTGGCTGAGTCTACTGATATTTTTTGTCCCATAGACCAATTAGGGTGAGCAACCGCTTCACTGACACTAACGCTATCAAGCGTATTAATATCACGGTTTAAAAATGGGCCACCAGAGCCAGTTAATAAAATTTTGCTAACGCCATGCTGCTCAAGCCGTGCTTGTCCTTGGGTGTTTTGTAACGTACTAGGTAAACACTGAAAAATAGCATTATGTTCGCTGTCGATGGGTAATAAAGTTGCTTGATGTTGTTTCACTTTATCAATAAACAACTGACCCGACATCACCAATGACTCTTTGTTTGCCAGCAGTACTTTTTTTCCTGCTTCAACTGCGCTCAAGGTAGGCAGTAACCCAGCTGCACCAACAATAGCTGACATCACAGTATCAACATCAACATGCGCACAAAGCTCACTCATGGCTTTCTCGCCATGCATTACTTGTGTTTTACACATGCCTTTTAAAAGTTCACTAAGCTGCTTAGCGGCTTGCTCTGAAGCCATAACAGCATACCGAGGTTGATGAGCAAGACACAACTCAGCCATTTTCTTTGCATTTTGCCCTGCGGCCAATGCGAACACCTTGAACTGCTGTTGATTTCTTGCAACAACATCTAACGTGCTAAGACCTATAGACCCCGTTGCACCCAAAATAACCAGTTGTTGCACTACACTCATAAACTCAGTGTCCAGGCAAAGCAAATAACAAACATCGGCGCTGCTGCAGTTAAGCTATCAATACGGTCTAAAATACCGCCGTGCCCAGGTAGGCAACTGCCGCTATCTTTAAGACCCGCTTCACGTTTAAACATACTCTCGAGTAAATCACCTACCGCAGAGAACAAAGCAATAAATGCTGTCATTACTGCATAAATTGGCCACACAGAAGTATCAACGTTAGTGTAATAACAAAAAGCCAATACAAATAACACCGCAGCAACCACGCCACCGGCGAGGCCTTCTATGGTTTTATTTGGACTAACTTTAGGCATTAACTTATGTTTACCGAAACTTTTACCGGTAAAGTAAGCGCCAATATCGGCACTCCATACAATACCTAAAACCACTAAAATCAGCATAGAACCATAGTGTGTTGATTCTGTATATTGCGCACTTCGAAGGGTGTTAAGCGCAAGCCACAGTGGTACCAATGTCAGTAAACCTGCAATACCGCGCATCACGAGCCCTTCATTCCAGCCTTTAGCCATAGCGGGGTAACGCCACACTAAATAACTTGCAACTAACCACCATGAAAACGATAAGGTAAATAAGTAATTGGCATCACCTACAAGCTTGCCGTTCTGCCATAGAGTTTCTATCGGCCAATGTAAATTAAGTAAACCGAGTAATACTGCAACTAACAATACAAACGCACCGCGTTTTAGTTTATCGCATAGCCCCATAAAAGCAGACCATTCCCATGCGCCCATTAATACAATAGCACCCGCAAAATAACTAAATAACGTTAGTGGGGTGTAAAAAACCAAAGCCAGTGCTAATGGTGCTAGCACTAGTGAGGTTAAAATACGTTGTTTTAACAAAATGATGACCCTTAATCTATTTTAGGTTTGAGCGAGTAATTGTTTTATTTGTTCGCCCGTGCAACCAAAACGTCGCTCTCTGGCAACGTAACATGCGATGGCCTCTGCAAAAGCAGCTTCGTTAAAGTCAGGCCAAAGTGTATTGGTAAAATAAAGTTCAGCGTAGGCTGCCTGCCAAAGTAAAAAATTACTAATTCTGACATCGCCACCAGTACGGATCAATAAATCTGGCTGTGCCTGATCTGCCATACTCATATGCTGTGCAATATGTTCTTCTGTAATGTCTGCGGGATCAAGTTCCCCATTTGCTACTTGTAAAGCAACCTGCTTAGCAGCATGAGTCATATCCCAGCGACCACCGTAATTTGCCGCTACATTTAAGTGCAGACCGGTGTTATTCGCTGTTAGTTCTTGCGCAGTATGTACTTTCGCACGCAAGCTTTCAGAGAATCGAGATAAATCTCCAATGATGGTTAGTTTTACGTTATTTTTATGCAGCTTTTTAACTTCTTTACTTAGTACAAATAAAAAAAGCTCCATTAATGTATTTACTTCGTCTTCAGGGCGGCGCCAGTTTTCACTACTAAAAGCAAATAAGGTTAACGATTGTATCCCTAATTTAGTACAAAACTGCACAGATTGACGAACTGCATCTACGCCTTTTTTATGCCCATATACACGAGGCCTATTTCTGGCTTGTGCCCAACGCCCGTTCCCATCCATGATGATGGCAACATGTTTAGGCAAACATTGCTGTGAAATTGTATCAGCGTCTAGAACCATAAATTTTGTGTATTCCATAAAAAAACGCCGCCTAGTATACCCCAGACGGCGTTTCAAAACTAATAAATTTAACCTGTACCCGTGATAATAAATCTACTTTAAGCAAATAATTATACAGCTAACAACCTTGTATTTACTGATAATCGAGCCACTAGTAAAGAGAAAATACATTCTGTTACTCTTAAAAATCACACAATTAAAGTAAAGTGCGAATACTTGTGAAAAGCGGCTTAATTATTTAGCTAAAGCTGTTTGCCTAGGTCTAGAACAGTTATTAGATTTCCATCAACTCAGCTTCTTTCGCTGTTAATTGTGTATCCATTTCTTTAATAAACTTATCAGTGATTTTTTGAATTGCATCTTCACCTTGACGTGCTTCGTCTTCAGAGATGTCTTTATCTTTTAATAAGTTTTTAATATCGCCATTTGCATCACGACGAATATTACGAATAGCAACACGTCCGCCTTCTACTTCGCCACGTACGATTTTAATTAAATCTTTACGACGTTCTTCAGTCAATGGAGGAAGAGGTACACGAATAACTGTGCCTGCAGACATTGGGTTTAAACCAAGGTCAGAAGCCATAATAGCTTTTTCAACAGCTTGCGCTAAAGACTTATCAAATACACCAATAGCCAGTGTGCGTGAATCTTCAATAGTTACATTTGCAACTTGGTTTAACGGTGTTGGAGCGCCGTAGTACGACACCATAATGCCGTCTAAAATTGCAGGATGAGCACGGCCAGTACGAATTTTAGATAATTGACTACCAAGTGCTGCTACACTTTTTTGCATGCGCTCTTGCGCATCTTTTTGAATATCGTTAATCACGGTTTAATCCTAATCTAGTTACTAACTTCATCTGAGGCTTGTGAAGAAATAAGGGTTCCTTCTTCTTCACCCATTATTACGCGTTTTAATGCGCCTGATTTATTCATATTAAATACGCTCAATGGCATATTATGGTCGCGAGCAAGAGTAAATGCCGCTAAATCCATTACTTTTAATTCTTTATCAATAATTTCATTGTAGCTTAAGTGACGGTAAAGTGTCGCATCAGGGTTTTTCACCGGATCATCACTAAATACACCGTCTACTTTGGTCGCTTTAATTACCGTATCAGCTTCAATCTCAATGCCGCGTAAACACGCTGCAGAGTCAGTTGTGAAGAACGGGTTACCTGTGCCAGCGGCAAAAATAACAACGCGACCTGTTTTCAACAAGCTAATAGCTTCAGCCCAGTTATAGGCATCACATACGCCATTTAATGGGATAGCTGACATTAAGCGACAATTTACAAACGCACGGTGTAGCGCATCACGCATAGCTAGGCCGTTCATTACGGTTGCAAGCATCCCCATGTGGTCACCAACAACGCGATTCATGCCCGCTTCGGCTAATGAGCCACCGCGTAAAAAGTTACCGCCACCAATAACTAAACCCACTTCTACGTCGAGTTCTACGAGCTCTTTAATTTCTTGTGCCATACGATCTAAAACTTTAGGGTCGATGCCGAAGCCTTCGTCTCCCATTAAAGCTTCACCACTTAATTTGAGAAGAACACGTCTAAAAATAGGTTTGCGATTGATAGTCATAGTTTTGGGGCCAACTTTTATTGAATTATGGATAAAAAATAACCGCGCTTATGTTAAACATAAAAGCGCGGTTATTTTAAAGAATTTCTAAGCGTGACGCAAAAGCAAATAGTACTTTAATTGCATGTATTTTCCTTTTGCATCACAAATAGTATGTCTTACTGACCTTTAGCAGCTGCAATTTGAGCAGCAACTTCAGCAGCAAAATCTTCTTCTTTCTTCTCGATACCTGCACCAACTTCCATACGTACAAAGCCAGTAACTGTTGCGTTTTTCTCTTTAAGAATTTCGCCAACAGATTTTTTCGGTTCCATGATGAAAGCTTGACCAGTAAGAGAAACCTCACCAGTAAATTTCTTCATACGACCAACAACCATCTTCTCAGCGATTTCAGCAGGCTTGCCTTCGTTCATCGCGATGTCGATTTGTACTTGCTTTTCTTTTTCAACAACATCAGCAGGTACGTCATCTGGCGTTAGGTAGTCTGGGTTTGAAGCAGCAACGTGCATTGCAACGTGCTTAAGTGTTTCTTCATCAGCAACACCTGCAACAACAACACCAATACGCTCGCCGTGACGGTACTCAACTAGTTGTTCACCAGTGATGTACTGAAGACGACGTACATTGATGTTTTCACCAATTTTAGTTACTAGCTCAACACGATCTTCTTCGAACTTAGCTTGTAAGTCTTCGATAGATGTAGTGTCAGCGATAGCAGCATCTGCAACTTTGTTAGCAAATGCTAGGAAGCTTGCATCTTTAGCAACGAAGTCAGTTTGACAGTTAACTTCTACAAGTACTGCAACACCCGCGTTTTGCTTGATGATGATAGTACCTTCAGCAGCAATGTTACCTGCTTTTTTAGCAGCCTTTGCAGCACCGCTCTTACGCATGTTTTCAATCGCTAACTCGATGTCACCATCAGTCTCAGTTAACGCTTTTTTACAATCCATCATGCCAGCGCCAGTACGCTCGCGTAATTCTTTAACTAGGGCAGTAGTTACAGCCATTAGTAAATCCTCAAATCTGAAATCAGGTTTAGATAAGCGGGTTACCCGCTCCACAAGAATAGCAAGTCTTCACCTTTAAAAGATGAAGACTTGATGACAGCTAATTACTCAGCTTCTACGAAGTCATCTTTTTCAGCTTGAGCAACGATGTTACTCTCACGGCCTTCAGTGATCGCAGCTGCAACAGCACTAGTGTAAAGGTTGATTGCACGGATAGCATCATCGTTACCAGGTACGATGTAATCAACACCGTCTGGGTTAGAGTTAGTATCAACGATTGCAACAACTGGGATACCTAGGTTGTTAGCTTCACGGATAGCAATGTGCTCGTGGTCAGCATCGATTACAAAGATAGCGTCTGGAAGGCCACCCATGTTTTTAATACCACCAAGGCTCTTTTCAAGCTTTTCCATTTCACGAGTAAGCATTAACGCTTCTTTCTTAGTTAACTTCTCGAAAGTACCGTCTTGGCTTTGAGCTTCAAGGTCTTTAAGACGCTTGATTGATTGACGAACTGTTTTCCAGTTAGTCAACATGCCGCCTAACCAACGGTGGTTAACGAAGAATTGATCGCTTTGTAAAGCAGCTTCTTTTACTGCTTCGCTTGCTGCGCGCTTAGTACCAACGAAAAGAACTTTACCTTTGTTTGCAGCAGCACCAGATAAAAACTTAAGTGCAGTGTTGAACATTGGTACAGTTTGCTCAAGGTTGATGATATGTACACGGTTACGTGCGCCGAAGATGAAAGGCTTCATCTTTGGGTTCCAGTAACGTGCTTGGTGACCAAAGTGAACACCAGCTTGAAGCATATCGCGCATTGAAACGTTTGCCATTTTGTAAATCCTCTAAGTTGTTTAGGGTTAGGCCTCCACATATCCCATAGCACCAACACCGCAGTTAAATGAAACTGAAATGCACCCAAGTGTATGTGACGATACGTGTGTGTGTTAAAATAAAATTGTGTTTGCCTTAAATACAAAAAATCATTTAAGAATTTATTTGTAAAAAGACGGCGCGCTTTATACCATATTAAAAATAAATACTCAACGTCTCGTGCAAAAATTGTGCGACGACAATCATCTAAAAACGCAACTTTGGAGCCTCAATGAGCGCTGTGATTAAGACCCCTGAAGAAATCGAGAAAATGCGTGTAGCCGGCCGTTTGGCTGCTGATGTGCTAGAAATGATCGAACCACATGTGGTACCAGGTATCACCACCGATGAGCTAAATACAATTTGTCATGATTATATTGTTAATGTGCAAGATGCCGTTCCTGCTCCTCTTAATTATCATGGTTTTCCAAAATCAATTTGTACCTCAGTAAATCATGTAATTTGTCACGGTATTCCGAACGACAAAGCATTAAAAGACGGTGACAGTGTAAATATTGACATCACCGTTATCAAAGATGGTTACCACGGTGACACATCAAAGATGTTTCATGTAGGCACGCCTAATATTCAAGGTAAACGCCTAGCAGAAGTTACTCAAGAAAGTCTTTATCTTGCCATTAAAATGGTAAAACCGGGTGTTCGCCTTGGTGATATTGGTGCAGCTATTCAAAAATATGCAGAGAGCTTTAACTACTCTATCGTACGTGAATACTGCGGCCATGGTATCGGCAGCGAGTTCCATGAAGAACCACAAGTAATGCATTACGGTAAAGCAGGTACTGGAGAAACATTAAAAGCAGGTATGTGTTTAACCATCGAACCTATGGTAAATGCGGGCAAACGCCAATGTAAATTACTTAAAGACGACTGGACTGTGGTAACAAAAGACCGTAGTTTATCAGCTCAGTGGGAACACACCTTACTTGTAACTGAAAATGGTGTTGAAATTTTAACTCTACGATCAGATGATACAATCGATAGAATTATCGAGCACTAATTTTAAGTGCGCGCTTAATCGCGATAGTAACTGATTTGCCGTATATCGCTTAAGCGGTTTGCTGTAAGGGGATAACATAAGTTATTGCCCTTACAGCAAATATATTATAAAAATAAATTTCAATGCAGTCCATATATAGGAGCCAGCCTAAGTGGCATTACCTAACAAAGTAAAAAAGTTGCTCAATGATGCTGAGCAATTAAGCGATTACCGCGATTGCTCCGCCTATTTCTATAAATGGTTGCATAATGAATTCTCAAAACAACCTGTTGGTAAATTAATTAATGCCCGTGCAGAATTTATTGACCGGTTGCTAATCAAACTTTTTCAGGTTTATGATTTAGCTCACGAACCAGACTTGGCTTTAATTGCAGTAGGTGGTTATGGTCGTGGCGAGCTACATCCCTACTCTGATATAGACTTTTTGTTACTTGTTACGAAACAGCCTAATGATGATATTTGCGAAAAAATCGGCCAATTCGTTACTATGTTATGGGATCTTAATCTCGAGATAGGTCATAGTGTTCGTACTATTGAACAAGCCATAGATCAAAAACGTGAAGACGTTACCTTTGCCACCAGCTTATTAGAAAGCCGTCTTATTTTTGGCAATCATATTGAGTTTGAAAAACTCAAAAACCATATTATTGAAACCCCGGTGTGGGGCTCAGGTGAATTTTTTGTCGCAAAAGTACAAGAACAAAACTTGCGTCACAGAAAGTGCCACGGTACTGCCTACAATTTAGAACCAAATATAAAAGAAAACCCAGGGGGTCTTCGCGACCTGCAAACTATTATTTGGGTCGCTAAAAAGCACTTTAGGGCAGAAACTCTGCAAGAGCTAATTAGTCACGGCTACCTGACCCATGAGGAATATCAAGAGCTGTTAGAGTGTCTTGAAAATTTATGGAATATCCGCTTTGCATTGCATTTAGCCGCAGAACGTTCAGAAAACCGCTTATTGTTTGATCATCAACCCCAAGCTGCAGAAATTTTAGGTTTTGGTAGCGATGGTAAAGCTTCGGTTGAGCGCATGATGAAGCGTTTATTCAGAATCATGAGCCGAGTACGTGAGCTTAACCAAATGTTGCTTTCGTACTTTGAGCAAAGTATTTCGCCAGACAGCAGTCAAGCTACCGTTGAAGAGCTTGATCGTAACTTTGAGCGCGTTGGCCATCAAATTCGGGTAAAAAGTCCGTCTGTATTCTTTAGACGCGATCAACTTTTTGTGTTGTTTGAGCATATTGCTGACCACCCTGAAATTACCCATATATACCCAAGCACAATTCGCACTATTCGCCAAGTTCGTCGCCGTTTATTAGGCGACCTACAAGACTACGCAGCCTGCCGAGAAGCTTTTTTACGAATCATAAAGCATCCTAATGGCATGGGACGTGCTTTTACGCTGATGCACAAACACGGCATGATTGCCGCCTATTTACCGCAGTGGCGAAATATTTTTGGGCAAATGCAGTTTGATTTGTTTCATGCCTACACAGTTGATGAACACACCCACAAGCTGATCAATAATATTTATCAGTATTTTGATAAAACCGGGATTAGCGAATTCCCAATTTGCAGCGAAATCGTCACGCGTATGGATAAACCAGAGCTACTGTATTTAGCCGGTATTTTCCACGATATTGCTAAGGGCCGTGGGGGCGATCACTCTGAACTGGGCGCTGTTGATGCCATTGCTTTTTCTAAATTACATGGTTTTGCATCATCAGATGGTAAGTTAATTTCTTGGCTTGTTAGTAACCACTTACTCATGTCGGTAACGGCGCAGCGTAAAGATATAAACGACCCAGACGTAATAAAAGATTTTGCATCGCGAGTAAAAACAGAGCGCCAGCTCGATTATCTCTATTGTTTAACCGTCGCCGATATACGCGCCACTAATGACAACTTGTGGAATGACTGGAAAAACACTCTACTACGCGAGCTTTACTTGCATACACAACGTGCTTTGCGCCTTGGCCTTGAAAATCCTATGGATCAACGCGACCAAATTCGAGATAAAAAGCATCAAGCTAAACAGCGCTTGATTAATTTGCATTACCATGAAGATCAAATTGACTTAATTTGGAGCCGCTTTAAAGCCAATTACTTTACCGCTTTTAGTGAGCAACAGATTTCGTGGCATACGGAGCATTTACTAAAATGCACCGATTTGAGCCTACCCAGTGTTATTGTCTCAAATAAAGCAATGCATGGCGGCACCCAAGTATTTGCATATAGTCCTTATTCAGGTGCGCTATTTGCTCGATTAGTCAGTGTTATTGGCTCTAAAAAAGCACAAATTCAACACGCCCAAGTACTGACCACCAAAGATGGCTACGTACTGTTCAACTTTGTTATTTTAGAAGTAAGCGGAGACCCAATTGCCAGTAGCCGTGCGCAATCGATTAAACGCGGATTAGAGCAAGCATTAAGTGATCCACGTAAAAAAATACGCTTTAAAAAGAGCCGTTCACAACGCTTTAAAGACTTTAATATTAAACCAAAAATTGTACTGCGCCCGCACCCTCGTAAGGACCGTAGTTTAATAGAAATTCAAGCGGTTGATATACCTGGACTGTTAACTAAAATAGCCGAGGTTTTTCAAGCTTACTTACTCCACATACATGCCGCACGCATTACCACGGTAGGCGAGCGTGCAGAAGATTTCTTTGTGGTATCTAATAACGAATATCAATCGCTGACTGATGAAGAGCAAGCAAAAATTCATCAGGCATTACGTAAAAAACTCAACGCCGAAATTGAATAAGAGGACACTATGTCAGATTTAAAAACCATGATTGAAAATGCGTGGGATAACCGCGACAGCATTAGCCCAACAACCGTATCAAGCGATGTTAAACAAGCAATTATTGATGCACTTGAGCTATTAGATAGTGGCGCAGCGCGTGTTGCAGAAAAAATTTCTGGCGAATGGGTTGTTCATCAATGGCTTAAAAAAGCCGTACTACTTTCATTTAGAATTCGTGAAAACCAGCCAATGAATGATGGCGTAAATCAATTTTACGACAAAGTACCGCTTAAATTTAGCGACTACACACCAGAACAGTTTCAACAAGGCGGCATGCGCGTAGTACCCAACGCCGTTGCCCGTAAAGGCAGCTTTGTAGGGAAAAATGTGGTACTAATGCCATCGTATGTAAACATTGGTGCTTACGTTGATGAAGGCACTATGG
Organism: Pseudoalteromonas sp. US3C1013; assembly: GCF_048401115.1. Lineage (GTDB taxonomy): Bacteria > Pseudomonadota > Gammaproteobacteria > Enterobacterales > Alteromonadaceae > Pseudoalteromonas > Pseudoalteromonas undina. The sequence continues at coordinate 2,116,439 of NZ_CP183075.1, forward strand.
TTGATACATGGGCCACTGTAGGTTCATGTGCTCAAATTGGTAAGAATGTACACTTATCAGGCGGTGTGGGCATAGGCGGTGTTTTAGAGCCGCTACAAGCAAATCCTACCATCATTGAAGACAATTGCTTTATTGGCGCACGTTCAGAAATTGTTGAAGGCGTTATTGTTGAAGAAGGTGCGGTTATTTCAATGGGTGTTTACATTAGCCAAAGTACCCGTATTTATGACCGTGAAACCGGTGAAATTCATTATGGTCGCGTACCTGCTGGTGCTGTTGTGGTTCCAGGTGCTCTGCCTTCAAAAGATGGCACGCATAGTTTATACGCTGCGATTATTGTGAAAAAAGTTGATCAACAAACACGCGAAAAAGTAGGCATTAACGCTCTGCTTCGCTCAATTGATGATTAAAAAGCAGTTGTAAGTTTTTAGCTGTATGCGCTAAGCAGGTTAATATTAAACGTAGATTGGGTTGAGTAAAACGAAACCCAACATCACATTAAAGTTAAGTGTATTCGCTAAAATTTAATTACATACAGAAAAAGCTCTAAGCTTGTATAGGTTTAGGGCTTTTTTAGTGCTTTTAAAATACCTTCTCACAAACCTGTACCCTTTAATCGCGTTGCTTTGTTAGATACCTGCATCTATATTGAATAAACGCATAATTCGATTATCGAGGATAAGTTGTTGCGCCTTTTCGTTTTAGGTTGGTTGGTGTTATTTGGTTCAACGCAGGCTATGGCTAATGATTTTACATCGTTTGAAGCTAAACTTAACGAAGCCGAAGATTATCTTGTTGTTAATCCCGCACAATCAATAATCATTCTTGAAAATCTCAAAGAACTAAATACAGCTCCTGTTGCGCTATTTATCCGCTGGCACTTGCTTTATGCCCGAACAGCCGTGCCCACAAGTCATTACGATCGGCTTTATAAATCGATTGACGCAATATTTCAGCATCATCAAGCTGACTACTTCAAACAAAAATTGACCACCATAATGAGTGCCTTGGGAATATGGCTACGCCATGCTGAATACTTAAGCGATGCCCAGATCTCATTCAAATGTGCTTATAAATATGCGCACAACGATCGCCAACGATTAACACTCACCAACAGTATGGCGCTGGTTGCTCGCTCGCAAAATGACTTTGCTAAAGCGCGTGCTTTATACTTAAATAATCTTGATCTTACCACGCAATTAAAGCTTCCTAATATAACAGCACTTATAAAAAGTAACTTGGGCTACTTAGCGCTTGATGAAGGCAATGTTACTGATGCTGAGCGCTACTTTAGAAGTGCATTAAGCCTTAACCAAAATATTGATAAACGCGCGGGGCAAATCTCAACCGGGCTTAATTTATTAATGGTCTTTTTAATTCAAGAACATCAGCTTAACTTTGAACGTCTCTATACTCCAACGGCAACTTTAACCCATGCATTTCCCAACGAAGCTAAACAAGCACAGCTACTTTGGCTTGAATTAGGCTACAAAAATTTAACTGGCGATTTCATAAGTCAAAAAGATAAACATCAGCTGCAAGCAGCTTACGAGCAATTAGAAAGCGATAAAATGAAACAGCTAGTAGCACATTATCTAGCTAAAAAGCTTGATGTTACTTTAACCCTACCTGAGCCCATTACCGCTAAAGAGTTTACCAGCCCATGGTTTGAGCAGGTAAAGCAATGCAATTGGGAGAAAGGTTTATAGCTTTAAGCTATAAACGTTCAGCTAAGCTGAGTTAGACGCCGATGAAATTACACAGGGCTACTCGTCACTGACAGCCGGATTAAAAAGTATGATTTTCAATTTGCTAACACCTATAAATTAACTTTTACCCTCCTTTTTAAAGTATATAAATCAAGCAACTGAATTAGCCAATAAACGGAATATATAATAAGGTAGGCAAGCATACTTGAAAGTTAGCAATTAATATTAAGGATTAATATGACAAAAACTGCTTTACGCTCAACTATTTTGCTACCTGTATTTTTGCCTGCAGTATTTATTATTCTACTCTTGGTCATTGGTACAAGTAGTAACCCTGAACTCGCAGGTCAGGCATTTAGTGTTGCCCTTGCGTGGATAACAGAAACCTTTGGCTGGTTTTATATGTTATCAGTCGCTATTTTCTTGGTATTTATCGTGTGTGTCGCCGCCTCCAGTTGGGGGAATATAAAACTAGGCCCCGATCATGCACAGCCGCAATACAGCTTTGGTGAGTGGTTTGCCATGCTATTTTCTGCCGGTTACGGCGTAGCGCTACTTTATTTTGGTGTAGCCGAGCCAGTACTGCATTACGCATCCCCGCCATCGGGTGCGGCTGAAACCGTGGATGCCGCTAAGCAAGCAATGCAAATTGCCTTTTTCCATTGGGGATTTCATATTTGGGCTATTTATGGAATTGTTGGTTTAGTGCTGGCTTATTTTGCCTTTCGTCATGGTCTGCCGCTGTCTATTCGTTCAGCCTTGTATCCACTAATTGGTGATAAAATATATGGTCCTATCGGACATACCGTTGATGTATTTGCCATACTAGGCACCTTATTTGGTATTGCGACCACACTCGGACTTTCGGTGACTCAAATCAACGCGGGGCTACACTATTTATGGCCCGATATTCCTATTAATACCACAGTACAAATTACCGCGATTGCTATTATTACCGCCGCAGCAACGCTCTCTGTAATCGCAGGGATGGATAAAGGGGTAAAACGTTTATCAATCGTGAATATGACCTTAGCGGTTTCATTAATGGCCTTTGTATTTTTTATTGGCCCAACTATTCATATTTTAGAATCGTTTTTACAAAACACCGGCAGTTATCTTAGTGGTATTGTTGAGCGGACCTTTAACTTACAAGCCTATAGTCGCAGTGATTGGATTGGGAACTGGACTTTATTTATATTTGGCTGGACGATTGCGTGGGCGCCGTTTGTTGGGATGTTTATCGCAAAAATTAGCCGCGGTAGAACTATTAGGCAATTTGTTGTTGGCGTAATGTTAGTCCCCACTATTTTTACCTTTTTATGGTTTTCAGTGTTTGGCGATACGGCACTGAATTTAATAATGAATGAAGGCTTTGATACGCTCATTGGTGATGTACAAGCAAATCATGCCGTCGCGTTATTTCAATTATTTGAAGTGTTACCGCTCTCATTTTTTATTTCGCTACTCACGGTTATTTTAATTGTTACCTTTTTTGTTACCTCGTCTGATTCCGGCTCTTTGGTAATCGACTCACTCGCTTCAGGTGGAAATATTAATACGCCAGCATGGCAGCGGGTGTTTTGGGCGGTGCTTGAAGGCGCTGTGGCGGCTGTTTTATTAGTGGCAGGTGGTTTAAGTGCACTACAAACCATGACCATTGCCAGTGCCTTACCCTTTGCTATCATTATGCTAATTGCCACTGCGGGGCTTTGGCGAGCGCTAAGAATTGAAGGCCATCGCGATACCAGCCTACAAGCACATTCACTCAATAGTCGTAATATTGATCTATCCCATTGGAAACGCCGTTTAGCGGCTATGGTTAATTACCCCAATAAAGAAAAAGTACATACTTTTATTGGTAGCGTAGTCGTTAAGGCAATGAAAGCCGTACAAGCAGAATTGAAATCTCGACAATGGCATGCCGTGGTCGAATTTGATACTGATTTAGGACGCGCTCATTTAACTGTATTACGTCATGAGCATGTTGATTTTGTTTATGATATTCGCCTTACCGAGCACCCTATGCCGAGCTTTGCTTACTCAGAGCTGCGCCCTGATAACGACAATACTGAAATGTATTATAAGGCTGATGTATTTTTACGTCGTGGTGGTCTGTCGTACGATGTTTATGGCTACAATGAAGATGATATTGTGAAGGATATTCTTGATCAGTTTGAGAACTACTTACACTTTTTAGGTAACAGCCCAGGCGAACTACCTTGGGATATGGCTGAGCATGATGACATGTTAAATACCGATAAAACTTAACTGATACAGCCAGTATTGAGAAAACGGTAATTAAAAATAAAAAAGGCACTGTAAAGTGCCTTTTTATTTACTCAAATCTAATTAATTACAGCGCGTTAAATACATCATCTGTTTTAGCAGCGCAAATGAAGTCATTTTTATGCAGACCTTTAATTGAATGGCTCCACCAAGTCACGGTTACTTTGCCCCATTCGGTTAATAGACCTGGGTGATGCCCTTCGTCTTCAGCCATATCACCTACCTTATTAGTAAACGCAATGGCTTGTTTAAAGTTTTTAAACTTATAAACGCGCTCTAACTGCATAATACCGTCGCGTACTTCTGGCACCCAGTCAGGGATTTTTTTAATTAATTCAGCCAATTCAGCATCAGATACTTTTGGCGCATCTGCATGACAGGCTTCACATTTTTGTGCACTTAATGAAGACATTTTAAATCCTTAGTTTAGCGTTACTTTTTTCAAAAATTAACTAGCTAATTTTTCTTTTGGAGGAAACTTAGGGTCGTGCAAACCAAGTGATTTAGCTTGCTCAACTAAAGTCATTATATCCATTTGAGATATTTCAAACAGATCATGAATCGAATGAATCGTGTAATACAATGGTTGCATAATGTCTATACGGTACGGTGTACGTAGCACATCTAGCACATTCATTGGATTAATCTCTGGTGTATCTGAATACACGTATTGGGTTTCCCCTGGGCTTGATAAAATACCGCCACCGTAAATACGTAATCCTTTTTCAGTTTGCATCAAACCAAACTCAACGGTAAACCAGTACATGCGCGCTAAATAAACGCGGTCTTTTTTCTCTGCCGCGTATCCTAGTTGCCCGTACTTATGAGTAAATTCTGCAAAGTCAGGATTGGTTAGCATGGCACAATGACCAAATATCTCATGAAAAATATCGGGTTCTTGTAAGTAGTCAAATTCTTCACGGCTACGAATGAAGGTAGCTACAGGAAATTGCTTGTTAGCGAGTAACCTAAAAAACTCATCAAAATCGATAAGTGCAGGTACAGGTGCAACCTGCCAACCTGTGGTTGCTAAAAGTACTTCGTTTAGCTCACTCAGCTGTGGGATACGATCATGAGGCAGATTGATTTTTTTCAATCCTTCCATGTACTCATCACAGGCTTTGCCTTCTATGCACGCAAGTTGGCGTGCTACAAGCTCAGACCAAATTTTATTTTCTTCATCGCTCCAATGTATAACCCCATTTTCATCAGGTGTTTTGGAGGTGTAATTACTTGCTTTAGCCATAAATACCTTCTTTGGGATAAAACCCTAAATCGGTGTCAAAATAACAGCCAAATGCTTGGCTATTCGATGTAGCCATACTATGCAAAAGTGAACAAAAGTTTAATAGCTTGACGCAGATCAAAACTTTTGCAGATCACACAGATCGTAAATTTATAATTACAGTAAAGCAAAGATAAAAACACACACCATATTTATTGGGGCCTAAAGATAGAAATATTCGTAAGCATTAATTTACACCTCAAGATATTTTAGTAAATGCTTGGTTGAGATCGTTAATAATATCGTTAACATCTTCAAGTCCAACTGATAAACGAATTAAACCATCACTAATTCCAGCTGCTAGTCTTTCTTCGGGAGTGTATGGCGAATGCGTCATTGATGCAGGGTGTTGAATGAGCGTTTCAGCATCGCCTAAGCTAACCGCTAATGTGCACAGTTGCATACTATCAATAAAATGCTCACCGTCGGTTAAGCTCCCTTTAATTTCAAAGGCAATAACACCGCCAGCCGCTTTCATTTGCTTACCAATATACTTGTAACCCGGGTGAGACTTAAGCCCAGGGTAATACACTTTATTTACTTGCGGATGAGCTTCTAAATACTCAGCAATCGTTTGCGCACTTTGGCAATGGCGTTCAATGCGAATAGCTAAAGTTTTTAAGCCGCGATTTATTAACCACGCATCGTGTGGACTAATAGTGGCACCAATATCTTTAAGCACGGTCATTTTAATCTGTGTAATATGCTCAAGTGAACCACACACAATACCCGCAACAACATCGCCGTGACCATTTAAATACTTGGTCGCGCTATGCATTATAATATCGATACCGTACTTTTTTGGTGACTGCAGCAGCGGGGTTAAAAACGTATTGTCGACCACACTCAGTAAATTATGCTGTTTAGCAACATCGCCAATAAGTGCTAAATCAATCACTGCCATGGTTGGATTGATTGGTGTTTCTACAAATATCATTTTTGAGTTAGGTTTAATGGCTGCGCGCAGTTCACTCTCATTGGTCATATCAACAAAGGTGACTTCAATTCCCCATCGCGGCAACATATGCGAAAAAAAAGCAAAGGTGCAGCCATACAGAGCGCTTGATGCAATTAAATGATCGCCTTGCGATAGGAAGCTTAGTACCGAAGCGGATACCGCACCCATACCTGTTGCCGTGGCGGCGGCGGCCTCACAGCCTTCTAATTGCGCCACTTTTTGCTCAAGTTCAGTAGTGGTTGGGTTACCTAAACGCGTGTAAATATAACCGGGCTCCTCACCTGCAAAGCGGGCAGCACCTTGAGCGGCATTTTCAAAATGGAACGTAGACGTTTGATACAAAGGTGAGGTTAATGCGCCATGGGGGTCGTTTGCTTTTTGTGGGCCATGGATACATTGGGTATTTTGATGATGCTTGCTCATTGTGTGTTCTCGTTTTTATTATGTGTGTCAATAGCATAAATAAAACGCACCGCACTTAAAATCACAAGCATGCCGGATGCTCAGATGGCTATTTGTGCAAACTTTACCCAAAAAGCTGTACACAAATATTGCCAACGAAGTCTCACTACTTAGTTTCAGCTCCCTTACGGCTCATAATTTTACTCGCAATCCCTTGGACTGTGCCTTTTAACAAGCTGCGCTTGTTTTCAAGACGCGGTAAGGGTCGGCTTAACTCCATAGCTTTGTAACCAATACGCGCTGTAAATATACCGGCACTAACACCTTGTGCAGCTCGCCCTGAAAGCTTGCCTAATAATTCAGCACTGAGTGCCGTGGCGGCTAAATCAGATACGAGCTCTGCACTGCCTACAAACATTACTTGCTTAATAAGCATCCGGTAAAGTTTAATACGGCTGGCATAACCAAAGCCAATGCCATATATGCGGCCTATTTGCTCTATTAATTTAGTGCCACTCCACAGTACAGCCATCATATCCACCAGCGCAATTGGGCTTAGAGCAACTAATAAAGCTGACTCTGTTGCAAAACGGTTTATTAACTTTTTAGCTTGATTGTCTTGCGTTATCAGTAAGCTATTCGCGTACAGAGACATTATTTCTTTGTCACTGTGGTGCGTAGCGACCTGATTTTTAAAGTTTTCGAAATTATCTAATTGCTGATGTTTATTAAGCTTTTCAAGCCAAGGTATCGCCCCGCCTACCTGCTCACTATTGAGCAAACGGTTAGCTTCATGGCGGTGTAGCTGATTACGCTTTAAGCTGCGTAACATTCTATATTCACGCCACAATAAACGCGATATCAGTAGTACACCGGTTATTACAGCGGTTAAGTACACCCCACCTAAAATAACCGACTGCTGAAACGCCAATACAATTGAAAATGCGAACTCAAATAATATTAAAACAATAAAGCTCAGTGCAAATAGGCCTTTAAGGGTTTGCCACTTAGACTTTTTATATACAGGCTCAATATCGATTTCAGGTTCAATTAGATCGTCGCTATCTTTGCTAGGCTGCTCACTTTGTCCCTGCTCTACGACTTTAGCCGCTAATAAATCTGGTTCATTCTGCTCAATGTTTTGGGCATTAATACGACGCCCAGCTTGAAATTGGTGTGTTGACTCACTCATGTTAACTTATCTCCTAACAAGTACTGCATCACATGGTCTAAGCGAATGTGCTTAAGCTGTTGATCTGGGCTTGGCATAGGTGCAAATGATAAAAACTCAAACCCATGTGCTGGCCACTCACTTTTATTGAGCATTCTGCTCGGCGGCTGAGGAGGCAGGTAAGTTAGCCACTGTTGTTCATTCAATGGCTTGCCATAGATACAGTCGAGTGTTTGCCCCTTATCAACCACTTGGCGAGACACAGTGGCAGCAATTGATGACATCGCCAGTGTTTCTATTTTTACCCCATCAAATTTTAAGTGATTGCTTTGCTCTTTAACTAACGAATCGAGTAACAGTGCAAGATCTTTGTGATGCTTCGCACTGATGTGATCGGACTTATTAGCAGCAAATAATATTTTATCTATATTAGGTTTAAACAAGCGTTTAAAAAAACCAGAATCACCATAGCTAAAGTGTGACAATAACTGATTGATCACTCGACTTTGCTCAGCCAACGTTTCATAACCTTCATTTAATGCACTCAGTACATCTACCAAGACGATTTGACGGTCAAAATGGCGAAAGTGCTCATTATAAAAAGGTTTAACGACTTCTTTTACGTAAGCATCAAAACGTTTAATTAAATGCGCTAAGTTAGAACCAGCCACTACATCGTCACTGATTTTTTCAGGACTAATTGGAAAAAATAGTAATAATGGTGCACCTTGCAAGTCACCCGGCATTAACATCCGCCCTGGCTGTAACATAGCAAGCTTAGTGTCTTTTTTTAGCCCTACCAACATAGTTTGATAACATCGCGCAATATCAGCCAGTGCGTTTTCATCTACCGGTGCATCTAAATCAAGCTGCTCTATGGATTGTAAAAATTCAGCTGAGCTTTTATCACGTGGCGTTTGGCTAAGTAATGGATATTGTTGCTCGCACCATTGCTCAAAGCTTTGCGCGAGCATAGGTAGGTCAAGCAACCATTCACCAGGATAGTCAATAATATCTAAATACAGCGTCGATTGGGGTGAGAAATGACCGCGCAGACCCGCGTTGCTTTGGTATTTAATCGCCAAACGTAAAGTATTTATTCGTTCGGTAGAAGCGGGCCATGCAGGGTCGCCTTCACTTGGCAGTAAAGCACTTATTGCACGGTTATAATCAAAAGTGGGAACATTTAATGCCTCTTGCGGCACAATTTTAGTAGCAATGTGGCGATGTTCACGCATCACATCAAAAAAAGGTAAGTTGTTGTCATTCGCCTGAGAGGTTAAATGCTTAACTAACGCGCTTATAAACGCCGTTTTACCACTGCCGCTCAGCCCTGTTACGGCAAGTTTAACGTGTTGATCTAAACTACGATGCAGGGCTTTTTGTGCTTTGCCTTTAACGCTTTTAAAGGTCTTTTTTGCAAATGATTGGCTCATAAAGTGTTTTGCACCTTAGTTGCCGTCATTGAGCACGCTGCAAACAAGGTGCTTATCAATCCCTTAAAGTTTATTAATTTCACGGCTGACCGTAAACTCGCTTGAAGTAACGTAGCGTTCCATGTTTTGAAGGCGGCTATCTACACGAGTTAATCGCTCTTTTAAGTCTTGCAGCGCACGACGCGGTGGCTCGCCTTTTTGCCATACTTTAAATTTTACTTCTAGCGGATCACCGCCATACGTTGATTGTGTTTTACTTACAGCACTGGGTTGTTTTTTATCTAAAATAAACCACGCTGCAATATACGCTACCACAAATAATGGGCCACCAGTTAGTAGTACAGCACTAACAAAAATAATGCGAACTAACCATAACTCCATATTAAAGTAGTCACTTAATCCCGCACATACACCGGCAATTTTACCGCGCTGTGGGTCTCTTAATAATTCGCGTTTGGTGTTCATACTTTTTGTCTCCACTGTGGTGACTCTTGATCAAGTAACGCTTCTAATGTCTCGATTCTATCAGTCATTTTTTCAGCTTTTTGAGCAAGCTCCAATAACTGGTGATGCTCATGCTCGCTTAACCCTTGGCTTACCTGCTTTTTGCTTCGGTAGTGTAAAATTAACCACAGTGGTGCAACAAAAATCATAAACAAGATAAAGGGTGCAATTAGTATCTCTGGATCAAACATAATCCTCTCCTGACAATCCGTATTCAATGTTGATGTCAGGGGCACAAGGCCCCTGTTTTATATTTATTTATTCGAGAGTTTCTTTTTAAGTTCAGCTAACTCGTCGTCAATTTTTTCATTCTTTTGTAAATCAGCAATTTCATCTGCTAACGTTTGTTTACCCAAATCGTAAGACTCTATTTGAGATTCTAGCCCATCAATTTTGGTTTCGTAACGTTCAAAACGATTAAGTGCATCATCCACTTTAGAACTATCAAGTGCTTTTTTAACCTCAAGGCGCGACTCAGCCGAGCGTTGACGTAAAATAATCGCTTTTTGACGTGCTTTAGCATCCGCTAGTTTCTCTTGTAGCGTAGTCACTTCTTGCTGTAGTTTCTCGATATGAGATTCTACATGATCAAGTTCACTTTCTACTGCAGCGACTGCATCGGCTGATTTTTGCTTTTCAAGTAAAGCTGAGCGAGCTAAATCATCACGATCTTTGCTCAGTGCTAATTCGGCTTTGTCTTGCCAATCGCTTACTTGGGCTTTTAGTGTATCTACGCGACGTACTAATTCTTTTTTCTCAGCAAGGGTTTTTGCTGACGTAGAGCGTACCTCTACAAGTGTATCTTCCATCTCTTGGATAATAAGACGAACCATTTTTTCAGGATCTTCTGCTTTATCTAAAATGGCATTGATATTAGAATTAACAATGTCTGCAAAACGTGAAAAAATTCCCATAACATATACCTCTATTATTTAATCTAAATGTGTCTGCTTTTATTAGTATCAATATGCTTGCCAACTTTTATATTTTTAAAATACCATTTATTTTCAATATGTTAAATGTAAATTACAAATTACTTTTGTTATCCGCCATAATGAAATACACTAACTGTTAGTAAAAATGACTAAGAGTTAGGAAATATGAGTCAATATCGCCAACAGGACAATTTACTTGGCCAATCAGACAGCTTTTTATCGGTACTTGATCAGGTTTCGCAACTGGCTAACCTAGATAAACCCGTACTTATTATTGGTGAACGTGGTACCGGTAAAGAGCTAATTGCAGCACGTTTACACTTTTTATCCAAACGCTGGGATCAAAGTTACGTCAAGCTTAACTGTGCGGCATTGAACGAAAACCTGCTCGAGAGTGAATTATTTGGTCATGAAAGTGGCGCTTTCACAGGCGCAAGTAAACGCCATGAAGGCCGGTTTGAGCGCGCCAATAGTGGTACCTTGTTCTTAGATGAGTTAGCAAATACCTCTGCCATGGTGCAAGAAAAGCTATTAAGAGTGATTGAGTATGGTGAGTTTGAGCGTGTTGGCGGCAAGCAAACCGTTAAAGTAGACACTCGCTTAGTCTGTGCAACCAATGAAGACTTACCCCATTTAGCACAACAAGGTGAATTTAGAAGTGATTTACTCGATAGACTCGCGTTTGATGTGATCACCTTACCGCCACTGCGTGAACGTCAAGATGACATTATGTTGCTGGCTGAACAGTTTGCGATGAACATGGCACGAGACCTTGAGTGGGAGCTATTTAGTGGTTTTACCCGCAGTGCACAAGAAAGTTTACTCAGTTATGAGTGGCCGGGTAATGTCCGTGAACTTAAAAATGTGGTAGAACGAAGTCTGTATCGCCACGGCAATGAACATATTCCTGTACATAAAATTATTTTAGACCCATTCGAAAGTCGCTTTAGACCTAAAGCCCGCATAAAACATGCACAAGCACCTGCTATAATACAATCTGAACCGACTACTCATGCACAGCCTATAGAAGCGCCTGTAGCATTGAGTTCAAGTACCAAAGAACCTGAGTTTCCATGCGACTTAAAAACGCTCTCTAATGAATTTGAAATTACATTGATAAAAAAAGCATTAGAACATAGCCAATTTAATCAAAAGAAGACTGCAGAAGTACTTGGTTTAACGTATCATCAACTACGTGGTTATTTGAAAAAATACAATTTGCTAGAATAGTAGAGGTTGTGCGGGTGCATAAATTATTACTTGCTTTAATATCATTGAGCTTAGTAGGTTGCATTGATAGTAAAGAAGAAATCTTAGAAGAAAAAAACCAAGGCCTTGTTTATTGCGCCGAGGCTAACCCTGTGTCGTTTAACCCACAAGTCACAACCACAGGATCGACTATCGATATTATTGCTAACCAGTTATACGACCGGTTAATTAGTATTGACCCCGTGACCGCCGAATTTAAGAGTGAACTTGCCACTGATTGGAAGATCAGTAAAGACGGTAAATCGGTTACCTTCACTTTGCGCAAAGGAGTTAAGTTTCATACCACCTCTTATTTTACTCCTAGTCGTGAATTTAACGCTGATGATGTAATATTTACTTTTAGTCGATTATTCGACGTTTATAATCCTTATCACTTTATTGGCGATGCTAATTACCCTTACTTTCAAAGTGTGGGGATTGACCAGCTAATTCGTAAAATTGTTAGAGTCTCTGATCATCAAGTACGATTTGAGTTATTTAATGCCGAGAGCAGCTTTTTAGCTAATATGGCGACCGATTTTGCTGTCGTGCTCTCTAAAGAATATGCCATGGCGCTCAAAGCTAATAATCAAGAAAACCTATTTGATCAATACCCGATTGGCACAGGCCCCTATATTTATAAAGAGTACCGACGCGATCATTTAGTGCGCTTTTATAAAAACGCTGATTATTGGAAGCATGAGGTTGCCCTTGAGCAATTGGTGTACGACATTACCCCAAATGGTACCACCCGTATCGCTAAAATATTGACCAAAGAGTGTGATGTAACCGCACACCCGAGTAGTGCCCAATTAAGTATTTTAGCGCAGCGTGATGATATTAACGTTGAAAGAGAAACTAACTTAAATATTGGTTACTGGGCATTTAATACCGAGCGTCCACCGTTTGATAACTTAAAAGTACGTCAAGCATTGGTTCATGCCATTGATGTAGATAAAATAATGCAAGCGGTATATTACGGGAATGGACTGCGTGCACAATCTATTCTTCCGCCTACGTCATGGGCATTTGAACTACAAAAAAACATGCCTATTTTTGACCCACAGTTAGCAAAAAAATTATTAACTGAAGCAGGTTTTCCAAAAGGCTTTGATATGAGCATTTGGGCTATGCCGGTAAGCCGTATTTATAACCCCAACGCCCGCAAAATGGCTGAGCTAATGCAAAGTGATTTACGCAAAATTGGCGTTAATGTAAATATTGTAGAATATGAGTGGAACACCTTTATTCAACGTATTGGAGAGCATCGCCACGACAGTGTGTTATTAGGTTGGGCAGCTGATACGCCTGATCCCGATAACTTTTTTAGCCCATTATTAAGTTGTACTGCGACATTCAGCGGCAAAAACCCTGCAAACTGGTGTAACCCTGAATTTGATTTACTGCTAACCAAAGCGTTAGACACCACAGATTTAAATTTACGTAAACAATATTACGACGCAGCACAAAGCATGATCATCAAACAATTGCCTTTACTGCCAATTGCCCATGGCATGCGTTTTCAAGCAAGTAGCGCAGATGTTGAGGGCATTACCTTAGGGCCATTCGGTGCTATTTCGTTGGCTAACGCGAGGAAAAAATAATGATCTTAGATTATATTTTACGCCGCCTCGGACTGTTATTTTTTATGGTGTTGCTACTCAGTATTTTTACCTTTTCGTTGAGTTATTTATTTCCTGGCGATCCGCTCAGTAACTTAAGCGGCATACCTGACACTAACTTTACCCAAAATGCGCAGTTAGAAGAAAAGTACTTATTTAACAGTAACTACTTTATGCAGTACATCGCCTTTGTAGGACGAATTTTACAAGGGGATTGGGGAATGTCATTCGCCTCGGGGAGCAGTGTTTTCGCCCATGTGGTTGATTTAATTCCTGCAACGTTAGAGCTAAGTATCTATGCGTTATTTATTTCGGTGGTAGTGGGTGTGCCTGTCGGTATTTTAGCATCGGCATATAATAAACAATGGCCTGATAAATTTATTAGCTCTACAGCGATGATTGGCTATTCTATGCCGATTTTTTGGCTGGCATTATTATTAATTATGATTTTTTCGCTCAAGCTTGGCTGGTTTCCCATGTCGGGGCGAGTGAGCTTGTTGTATGAGATACCCGCGAGCACAGGATTTATTTTGCTGGATATTTTACTCGCTGATTTTCCTTACAATGGTTTGGCCATGTTAGATGCGCTGCATCACCTTACTTTACCTACTATTGTACTTGCTATGTATCCAACCACGGTATTAGTGCGCTTTACTCGCGAATCGATGTTAAAAGTGATGGATCAAAACTTCATTAAAACAGCTCGCGCCAAAGGGCTTACTCGTGGGCAGCTTATTATTCATCACGCCCTAAGAAATGCCTTACTACCGGTTATAAAACAAATAGGTTTGCAGTTTAGTACCTTGATCACCCTAGCGATGATCACTGAAGTTATTTTTTCGTGGCCTGGGATCGGTCGCTGGTTAATAGACAGTATTTATCAACGTGATTATCCCGCCATACAAGGTGGGTTAATGGCCGTCTCTTTATTTATTATTATTGCCACAATTATGGCCGAACTGACCTACACCCTACTCGATCCTCTGTCTCGGAACCAAGCGCATGGCAAAGTTTAACTTATTTTCAGAAGATTCAAATAAATCGCCATTAGCGAGACTCTGGCGAAAGTTTAAAAATAACCACCCTGCACTGGTTGGTTTATGGGTGTTTATTGCCTTTAGCCTGTTAGCGGCTACCGCGCCTTTTCTTGCGCCTTATGGGGTAAATCAACAGCACAGTGATGCACTATTACTGCCTCCCTCGTGGAATGAAATGGGCGATGTGCGGTTTATACTTGGCACCGATGATTTAGGCCGAGATGTGCTGTCTCGTTTAATGAATGGCGCCACATATACGTTCGGGTTATCGGTTGTGGCTGCACTGATCACCACTGTTATTGGTGTGTTGGTAGGTACCTTTGCAGGGATCAGTAAAGGCATACGTTCTAGTTTTTTGAACCACTTACTGGATGTAACGCTGTCAATTCCCTCATTGTTACTGGCCATCATTATTATTGCCATACTCGGGCCTGGATTAATGAATACCGTATGGGCAATTATTTTAGCCTTATTACCCCAGTTTATTCATTCAATTAGAAACCTGATAGTTGACGAACTTGGCAAAGATTATGTTACAGCCTACCGCTTAGATGGCGCCTCTAAATGGCATATTTTATCACGCGGGATTTTTCCTAATGTGTATGAATATATTGTAGTTATTTTTACGATGGCGCTTTCTACTGCTATTTTAGATATTGCGGCATTAGGTTTTTTAAAACTGGGTGCACAGCCGCCGACTACTGAATGGGGCGCAATTTTAGCAGAGAACTTAGGACTTATATATTTAGCACCTTGGACGGTAGCATTGCCGGGCGTGCTGTTATTTTTAGCGGTTCTTTCAACAAACTTAGTGGGCGATGGACTTCGCAAAGTTTTACAAGCGCGTAAGGCCGATTAGATGCAGTTACTAGATATTCGAAATTTAACCATTGAACTTCAAACTTCCGAAACCGCCATTCGTGCTGTTGATCGCGTAAGCTTTAGTTTAAAAGAAGGTGAAGTACACGCTTTAGTGGGCGAATCAGGCTCTGGCAAAAGCTTAATTGCAAAAGCCATCGTCGGCGTGCTTAATGAGCGCTGGGTGATAACCGCAGATAGAATGCATTGGCGTGGTGTTGACTTAATGCGCTTAACACCAGAGCAACGCCGTAAAACAGTTAGCCAAGACATTGCGATGATTTACCAAGACCCCAGTCGCTGTCTAGATCCTACTGCTAAAATATTTAACCAAATCGCTGAAACACTGCCTGAAGTGGCTGCTAAAGGATTTTTCTTAAAACGCAACCGAGAGCGTAAAGATCGTGTTAAAGCCTTAATACATAAAGTAGGTATTAAAAATCATGAAGCGGTGCTTGATAGCTACCCGCATGAGCTCTCTGAGGGCGTATGCCAAAAGGTTATGATAGCCATGGCGATTGCCCGTACACCGAAGCTACTCATTGCTGATGAGCCTACAACCGCACTAGAAAGCACCACCCGTGCACAGGTGTTTAGGTTATTAAAAAGTTTAAATCAGCTAAAGAACATGTCTATTTTGATGATCTCTCATGAGCTGGAAGAAATTGTTAATTGGTCGCATGGTATTCATGTGTTGTACTGCGGTCAAATGGTTGAAGCAGGTCCAACACACCGTATTTTTAGCCAACCTCGTCATCCGTATACGCAGGCTTTACTAAAAAGCCTGCCCGATTATGAGCATGGTTTAGCCCATAAAGAACCCTTTTATGCGCTTAAAGGCACCATACCAACATTACAACATTTACCGATTGGTTGTCGACTCGGTCCACGTTGCCCACAAGCACAAAAAGAATGTGTGGTTGCGCCTAAACTTTCAAAGCATCATGGTCATAGCTACGCCTGTCACTTCCCGCTGATCAAGGAAATAAAATAATGCAGCCACTGTTAAAAGTTCAAGCCTTATCAAAAACCTTTAACATGCGAGCGGGTCTGTTTAGCCGTAAAAAGTTTGATGTTTTAAAAAACATCTCATTTTGTATTGGTAAAGGTGAAACAATTGCCATTATTGGTGAAACAGGCTCAGGAAAAAGTACCCTGGCTAAATTATTAGTGGGTGCATACAGTGCCGATAGCGGGCAGATATTATTGGAGAATAACACTATAGAAAACAATGGTAATCGTGATGCGCAGTGTCGTTATATCCGAATGATTTTTCAAGACTCCGCCACCTCATTAAACCCAGCAGTGACCATTGCTGAAATGCTCGATGATTGCCTAAAATTCAATACTGATTTTGATAAAACTCAACGTAGTGAAAAAATTGGTAGTACGCTGCTTAAAGTGGGTCTACTGGTCGATCATCAGCAATACTATCCGCATATGTTTAGTGTGGGGCAATTACAGCGTGTAGCGCTCGCTCGCGCGCTTATATTAGATCCTAAGGTCGTTGTACTCGATGAGGCACTTTCATCGCTTGACCCTTCTGTAAGAGCGCAAATAGTAAATCTATTACTTAAACTACAGCTTGAAACTGGATTAACCTATATTTTGATCACCCATCATTTAAGTTTAGTGCGCCATATTAGCGACCAGCTAGTGGTACTCAATAAGGGTGAGATTGTTGAATACGGCGCTACAGAAACTATTTTTCAAAACCCGCAATCAAAGGTTACTCAGCGCTTATTGAGTTGTTAATGTCTAAACAAAAAAGGCGCCAATTGGCGCCCTTTTTAATTTAGCTATTACTTATTCAGCTGCTTGAGCTGCTTTTGGTACATTAAGCTCTGCTTGTTGCTTAAGCGATTCAATGAATACCGTATAGTTTTTCTGCGCTTGCGCCATAGTAATGTTTTGCTTCATTTGTGGCTCAATGTTGTCACTCACTGGTGCATCATTTACCGCTTTAAGCGCAACAATCGCTGCATCGCCATTATTTAAGTTAACCATATCATATACAGCCGCATCACTAGGATGTGCCATCTTGAATACTTGGGTAACGATAGCAGGTGAAACAGCAAAGCTTTCACGAGTTAGTTGCGACTCTTGACGAACGTTTAGTGATTGCTCAGCAGCCACATCGTTTAAGCTCTTGCCTTCTTTTACTTGTGCAAATAAGGTGCGTGCTTTTTCTTTTGCAAGGTCTGATGCCTTTTCATTCATTAAGCGTGTTTTAATTTGCTCACTTACCTCGCTTAATGCTTTCGTTGCCGCAGGTTGGTGCTCATTTACACGCACCACAATCACGTGCTCATTACCAAGCTCAATTACTTCTGAATTGACTTTATCTTCTAGTAGTTCAACTGATGATAAGGCAGTCACAACCGCTGGGTTATTAAGCGGCTCAGGAAGCGCGCTAAGCGCTAGTAAAGAAGTAGATTGTACTTCTACACCCGCCACTTCAGCAGCATCGTCTAAGCGATCAGAAATCTCAAAGGCTAATGCCCCCATTTCTGTTTGCTTCTCGTAAAACGCATCTACTTTTTCAGCTTGCTCAAGTTCAGCTCGTAAGTCAGCTTTAACCTCATCAAACGGTTTAACTTGTTGAGTTTGTAGATCAGTCAGTTTGATGATGTGATAACCAAATTCAGAGGCAACAACGTCAGAGTAATCACCTTTGTTTTGCAATGCGAACGCTGCATCTTCAAATGCTGGTTCCATAACATCACGTTCAATCCACTCTAAATCGCCACCCATTTCGGCACTAACAATGTCATCTGACGATGTCTCTGCTAGCTCAGCAAAATCAGCACCTGCGTTAAGCTGGGCAAGTAACGACTCAGCTTTCGCTTTAGCCGCATCATCATCTTCGCTATTGTCGATTAGAATATGCGATACACGACGCTTTTCTGGCTCAACATATTGCGCTTTACTCTGCTCGTAATATGCTTTTACATCATCTTCGCTTACCGATGCAACATCAATATCATCTGCATTTAGTTCGATGTAATTAACTGAAATTAATTCAGGTGATAAAAATTGACCTGCGTTTAATTCATAGTAATCCGCAACTTCTTGCTCTGTAACTTCAACATCAGCTTGCATTGCTTGTTTATCAATTACTAAATAATCAATGCTTCGTGTTTGCTGTTGCAACGCAATGGCTGATTTAAGCTCATTTGGCAGCGCAAAATCAGTACCCGCAACGGCAGATACTAACTGGCTACGCGTCATATCATCACGCAGGTATTCACGAAATGCGTCAGGTTGAAAATTCATTTGACGAATAACTTGTAAATAACGGTCGTTATTAAACTTATCGCCAATTTTAAAATAAGGTAGCTCTAAAATTGTTTTACGAACGCTTTCATCACTTACGCGCAAACCAAGCTCGGCAGCTAACTGACTTTGTAATTCTTGTTGTACTAAACGGTCAATCACACCTTGACGGATTTGAGCCATGTAAGTTGGATCAGCTGCTATTTGGGTAAAGTACTCACCAAATTGTTGTTCTAAGCGGCTACGTTCATTTTGAAACGCACGGCTAAATTCTGTTTGGCTAATTTTAATTCCATTTACTTCAGCAACGGGTTGTTCTGTGGTTTGACCTAAGTAACTACCGATCCCAGCTAAGGCAAAAGATAAAATCACCGCGCCTAAAATGACTTTGGCTACCGGCCCTTGCGAACCTTCTCTGATTTTCTCAAGCATTTGTTTATCTCTTTTCTGAGCAAGGTATTTTCTACCTTGTCATATGTAAAAAAAGCGTATCTTACCAGATACGCTTTTTCACTTGAAGTAACTGGCGGTGAAGTAACTTAATTTATCGATTGCAATAATTAAGCGTATCTTTACTCGCCATAACTAAATTGTTTACACAATGATTAGTTTACTGCGTCTTTAAGCGCTTTACCGGCTTTAAAAGCTGGGATGTTAGCTGCAGCAATTTGAATCGTTTCACCAGTTTGTGGGTTACGACCTGCACGAGCAGCACGCTCACGTACAGAGAAAGTACCAAAACCAACAAGTGCAACTGAGTCACCATCTTTTAGCGCGCCAGATACAGATTCGATGAATGAATCTAGTGCACGACCTGCAGCCGCTTTAGAAATGTCAGCATCAGCTGCGATTTGATCGATTAATTGAGATTTATTCACAATATCATCCTCTTTCATTGTTGTTATCAAGAGCGATTGTTTTTTAAACTAACATCACTGTTTTGAAATTTTTGAGCAATTTTTTTAAAGCTCATATGATTATATTTTTCTTAAGCCTAGGCCCTGCAAGGGCTAGGCTTGAAAACCAGTGCTTAACTTATCATACCGTTTAGATTTGAAAAGCCCCTAAAAGCACTTTTTTTGGCTTTTTTACTGCTTTTTTGGTGTTTCGACTGAAAAACTATCAACTGGATGCACTAAAGCAAGCTTCAATACTTCGTCAATCCACGTAACAGGGTGAATCTCAAGACCCGCCAATACGTTATCAGGTATCTCTTTTAAGTCACGTTCGTTAATTTTAGGGATCACCACCGTTTTAATACCACCTCGGTGAGCCGCTAATAATTTCTCTTTTAAACCACCAATAGGCAGTACTTCACCTCGTAGGGTAATCTCACCCGTCATGGCCACATCAGAGCGCACTGGATTGCCCGTTAGGCTTGAAACCAAACACGTAACCATTGCGATACCCGCACTTGGACCATCTTTAGGAGTTGCACCCTCAGGTACATGCACGTGAATATCACGTTTTTCATAAAAGTCGCTATTAATACGTAGCTCATCAGCACGATTACGCACAACAGTCATTGCCGCTTGAATCGACTCTTGCATTACATCGCCTAACGAGCCGGTGTAAGTCAATTTGCCTTTACCTGGTACTGCAGCACATTCAATCGTTAGTAAGTCACCGCCTACTTCTGTCCATGCTAGGCCAGTTACTTGGCCTATACGGTCGCCATCTTCTGCTTTACCATAATCAAAGCGTTGCACACCTAAGTACTCTTCAAGGTTATCTGCATCGATAGTGACCGTTTTGGTGTCTTTTTCCATTAAGATATTTTTAACCGCTTTACGGCATAATTTAGACACTTCACGCTCTAAGTTACGAACGCCCGCTTCACGCGTGTAATATCGAATAATACCGATAATGGCACTGTCAGCAATTTCAACTTCTTTCTCTTTTAAGCCATTACGCTTAACTTGCTTTGGAATTAAATGTTCTTTAGCTATATTTAATTTTTCATCTTCGGTATAACCGGCTAAACGAATAACTTCCATACGGTCCAATAAAGGCCCAGGAATATTAAAGCTATTAGAGGTAGCAACAAACATTACATCAGATAAGTCGTAATCGACTTCTAGGTAATGATCAGCAAAATGGCTGTTTTGCTCAGGATCAAGTACTTCAAGTAAAGCTGATGCAGGGTCTCCACGCATATCCGCTGACATTTTATCAATTTCATCTAACAAGAATAACGGGTTTTTAACGCCCACTTTAGTCATGTTTTGAATCAATTTACCAGGCATAGAGCCAATATAAGTACGACGGTGACCACGTATCTCAGCTTCATCACGTACACCACCCAGTGCCATACGAATGTACTTACGGCCAGTTGAACGCGCAATAGATTGCCCAAGAGAGGTTTTACCTACCCCTGGCGGCCCAACTAAACACAAAATAGGCCCTTTAAGCTTATTAGTACGCTGCTGTACCGCGAGGTATTCAATAATACGCTCTTTAACTTTATCAAGTCCGTAGTGATCGCTATCTAGTATTTTTTGCGCGCCTGCTAAATCTTTTTTCACTTTAGAGCGTTTTTTCCACGGTACGTTGATTAACGTATCTATGTATGAGCGAACAACACTAGCTTCTGCCGACATCGGCGACATCATTTTAAGTTTGTTAAACTCTGCCGTGGCTTTTTCTTTCGCTTCGTTAGGCATACCTGACTCTTCGATGCGTTTTTTTAGCGCTTCGAATTCATCTGGTACATCGTCAATTTCGCCAAGCTCTTTTTGAATCGCTTTCATTTGCTCATTGAGGTAATACTCACGCTGCGATTTTTCCATCTGCTTTTTAACGCGGGTACGAATTTTTTTCTCAACTTGCAGTAAGTCTATTTCACCTTCCATCAACGCCATTAAGTACTCTAAGCGCTCCGTAACGCTTGATATTTCAAGTACTTTTTGTTTTTCAGGCACTTTTAATGGCATGTGCGCAGCCATGGTATCAGCAAGACGCGCTGGCTCATCAATACCAGAGACCGAAGTCATCACTTCAGGTGGGATTTTTTTATTTAATTTTACGTAGCCTTCAAACTGGCTTAATGCACTGCGAATAAAAATATCTTGTTCTTGCTCGTTTACTGAATCAGATTCAATAAACTGAGCATTGGCAACAAAGAAATCTTCGTTATCAATAAACTCTTCGATATTTGCACGCTGCGTGCCTTCAACTAATACTTTTACTGTACCATCGGGTAGCTTTAATAATTGAAGTACAGTCGCAATTGTCCCTACACGATAAATATCGTCTTTCTCAGGCTCGTCTACAGTTGCATCTTTTTGTGCAACTAAGAAAATTTGTTTGTCTTTATCCATTGCCGCTTCAAGGCATTTTATTGATTTTTCACGGCCTACAAAAAGCGGGATCACCATGTGTGGATACACCACTACATCGCGCAGTGCTAGCACAGGGATTTCGACTCGATCGTTTCTCTCAAGCGTCATTGTATTTTCTCTTTGCACTTCATTTATTTAAAGATTACTCAAGTATATGGGGATAACCTAATTAAAGTTCAACAATTTTTGCCAACTCGATTAAATTAATTATAAAAAAAGGAGCCATTGGCTCCTTTTTTTTACAACTTGCTCAGAATTTAATCTGCTGCGGCTTGTTCTTGATTACTGCTGTCATAAATCAAGATTGGATCAGACTCACCTTTAATAACGGTTTCATCAACAACCACTTTACTTACGTTATCAATTGAAGGCAGCTCATACATAGTATCAAGCAATACACCTTCTACGATTGAACGCAGGCCACGTGCACCGGTTTTACGTTCCATTGCTTTGTGAGCAATAGCACGTAGTGCATCATCACGAAATTCAAGCTCAACGTCTTCCATCCCAAACAATACTGAAAATTGCTTAGTAATAGCGTTTTTAGGCTCACTTAAAATTTGTACCAGTGCAGCTTCATCAAGTTCAGTCAATGTAGCAACAACAGGTAAACGGCCAATAAACTCTGGAATTAAACCATATTTTACTAAATCTTCTGGCTCAACATCTTTAAATGTTTCACTTAAAGAGCGGCTCGCTGCCGACTCTTTAACGTTAACGCCAAAACCAATGCCAGTATTTTTGTGGCTACGCTGTTCAATAACTTTATCAAGACCAGCAAATGCGCCACCACAAATAAACAGAATTTTAGAAGTGTCTACTTGCAGGAACTCTTGCTGTGGATGTTTACGTCCACCTTGTGGCGGAACAGAAGCAACGGTACCTTCAATCAATTTAAGTAAGGCTTGTTGTACACCTTCACCTGATACATCACGGGTGATTGATGGGTTATCTGATTTACGTGAAATTTTGTCAATTTCATCAATGTAAACAATACCACGTTGTGCTTTTTCTACGTCGTAGTCACATTTTTGTAAAAGCTTTTGAATGATGTTTTCAACATCTTCACCCACATAACCGGCTTCGGTTAACGTGGTGGCATCGGCCATTGTAAACGGCACATCTAGCAAACGTGCTAACGTTTCAGCTAGTAGTGTTTTACCACTCCCCGTTGGACCAATTAATAAAATATTACTTTTACCTAGTTCAACGTCTTGTTTAGTTGATTGGTTGCGTAAACGCTTGTAGTGATTGTAAACCGCTACAGACAACACTTTTTTCGCATGCTCTTGGCCAATTACGTAGTCGTCTAAGTGGTTACGAATTTCTTTTGGCACAGGTAATTTGTCAGCGGCATCATGCTTAGGCGCGATGTCTTTAATTTCTTCCCTGATAATATCATTACACAGCTCTACACATTCATCACAAACGTATACTGAAGGTCCTGCAATTAATTTTCGAACTTCATGCTGGCTTTTGCCGCAAAAAGAGCAGTATAACAATTTATTACTTTTGTCGCCGTCTGTAGGAGTGTCAGACATTCAGCTACCTCATTTTATTACGTTGGCCACCAAAGTCTTGGTGGCTATTTTAATACGCTTTAACTATACCAAAATTTAGGCTTTTTCGCATAGTAACTCTCATTAGCAAGCATTACTGCTTGCAGGCATACTTACTTGCTACCGCGATTAGTAAATACTGAGTCAACAATACCGTAATCTACAGCTTGGCTTGCACTCATAAAGTTATCACGGTCTGTATCACGTGAAACAACATCAAGCGGTTGGCCAGTATGCTCAGCCATTAAGCGATTTAATTTGTCTTTAATAGACAGGATTTCTTTCGCGTGTATTTCAAAATCAGATGCTTGACCTTGGAATCCACCTAATGGTTGGTGAATCATTACACGTGAATTAGGTAAACAAAAACGTTTACCCTTAGCACCACCAGATAGTAAAAACGCACCCATGCTAGCCGCTTGGCCCACACAAATAGTACTTACATCAGGTTTGATGAAATTCATTGTATCGTAAATAGCCATTCCCGCAGTGACCGAGCCACCCGGTGAATTGATATATAAGAAGATATCTTTATCTGGGTTCTCTGATTCTAAGAAAAGCATTTGCGCTAAAATCAGATTTGCCATGTTGTCTTCAACTTGGCCCGTTAAAAAGATAATACGCTCTTTTAATAGTCTCGAATAAATATCAAACGAGCGCTCGCCTTTAGCTGTTTGCTCAACAACCATTGGTACTAATGCGTTTAGGGGATCTGTCATACCAGTGTTCATACTTATTTAATTCCTTATGCGCTTATACTTATTCTAAGAAAAGCATAATGATCATTTTTAGCTAATTAAGAACCACAAACTAAAATGGCCCGGGCACACTGCATAAACAGAGTAACACGAGCCATTTAATCGTTAGCGAGCGCTTAAGTCAATGACTTATTATGCACCTTGCTGTGGATTCATGATGTCATCAAATGCTTTTTCAACATCAGTCACAGTTGCTTTAGCTAAAATAGCTTCAACAGCTTGCTCTTCCATTGCTACATTACGCATTTGTTGCATTAGTTGATCATTTGCTTTGTAGTATTCTACTACTTCAGTTGGATCTTCGTATGCAGATGCTACAGTAGCGATAAGTGCTTCAACTTTAGCGTCATCAACTTTGATGTCGTTTGCTTTGATCACTTCGCCTAATAATAGGCCAGTTTTAACTCGTGTAACTGCTTGCTCATGGAACAATTCAGCTGGAAGCTCAGGCATATTTTGACCGTTACCACCAAAACGTTGAGCAGCTTGCTCACGTAAAGCGTCAACTTCTTGGTCGATTAATGCTTTAGGCACTTCAACTTCGTTTTGCTCTAAAAGACCTTTGATTGCTTGGTCTTTTACGTTAGCTTTAACCGCTTGGTCTAGCTCACGTGTCATGTTCTTTTTAACTTCTTCTTTAAGCGCGTCTACGCCGCCTTCGGCAACACCGAATTTAGTTGCAAACTCATCGCTTAATTCAGGTAATTCTTGCGCTTCAACTTTTTTCACTGTGATAGTGAATTGAGCCGCTTTACCTTTTAAGTTTTCAGCGTGGTAATCTTCAGGGAAGTTTACGTCAGCAACCACTTCTTCGCCTGCTTTTTTGCCTACGATGTTGTCTTCAAAACCTGGGATCATACGACCTTGGCCAAGTTCTAATGGGAAATCTTCAGCTTTGCCGCCTTCGAATTCTTCACCGTCGATAGTACCAACGAAATCAACCGTTACACGGTCGTTTGTGCCAGCAGCTGCATCAACGTCAGCCCAAGAAGCGTGTTGCTTACGAAGTGTCTCTAGCATGTTTGCTAAATCTTCATCAGTTACTTCTGCCGCTGGTTTTTCAACAGCAATTTTATCTAAACCTTGAACTTCAACTTCAGGGTAAACTTCAAATGTTGCTGAGAACTCTAAATCTTTACCTGCTTCAAGTGCTTTTGGAGCAAATGTAGGTGCGCCAGCAGGGTTAATTTTTTCAGCAACAATTGCTTCAATGTAATTACGTTGCATTACTTCGCCAGCAACTTCTTGACGAACAGCTGGTCCGAAACGCTTGTTGATTACTGATACTGGAACTTTACCAGCACGGAAACCGTCGATACGCTGCGTTTTTGACAGTTGTTGTAAGCGTTTTTTTACTTCGGTCTCAACGTTCTCTGCAGGAACGGTGATGGTCAGACGGCGCTCAAGGCCTTGAGTCGTCTCAACAGAAACTTGCATGATTTACCTCAATATTCAATTTTGGCGACTTTTCGCCTTCATTACAAACAAAGTAATCTATAGGCGTCTTGATAAAATTCAAGCCTTAGAGCTTAAAAAAATCCGTCGCTACCAGGAGATACCATTGCTGCTCTGCCCTAAGGGCACTATATTTTTAAACAAATAGACGCGGCATTATAACCTAATATTCATGATAGTCGAGTGTGGGGGGCAATTATTTGGGGTAGTTAAAGGCAGATAACGACTAAGCGAATAAAAAACAGGCTAATTAAACTGTATAGAATGAATAGAAGCAAAAAATAGAGTTATTTTAAATAAAATAGAGATTTAGAATATGGAGCTAAAGGGGAAATGGTCGGCGATGCAGGATTTGAACCTGCGACCCCTTGGACCCAAACCAAGTGCGCTACCAAACTGCGCTAATCGCCGATATAGATATTTTCTCGAATACTTAAACTTAGGATTTAAGACCACTTATAAAAAAGTGGTCGGCGATGCAGGATTTGAACCTGCGACCCCTTGGACCCAAACCAAGTGCGCTACCAAACTGCGCTAATCGCCGATATTCTTTTTTGTAAATTGGGGTGACTGATGGGGCTCGAACCCACGACAACCGGAATCACAATCCGGGGCTCTACCAACTGAGCTACAATCACCACGGCATTACAGTGTTTTCAAAATGGCGCACCCAGAAGGATTCGAACCTTCGACCGACGCCTTAGAAGGGCGTTGCTCTATCCAGCTGAGCTATGGGCGCATCGAAAACTTCATAGTTCACTAGTAAGTTAAATTGTTATGAGTAAACATAAAAATGGTCGGCGATGCAGGATTTGAACCTGCGACCCCTTGGACCCAAACCAAGTGCGCTACCAAACTGCGCTAATCGCCGATACTTACTATTGTCTGCGAGTGACCTCGTTGACAACGGGGTGCATAATAGTGATTTGACCGGGTTAGGTCAAACGTTTTTTTAAGAAAACAAATCAATTGCTCATTTTTAGTTCATAATGGTCAAATATTACGATACAGGGATAAAATTTAAACTCTTTTTTATAATTCGGGGGGTTATAATTTAAAAGCAACTTGGCGCTCAACCGCTTTTCTGCGAAAATAGCTGCCATATTAAAAAATGAGTAAGGTGAAGGTCTTTTTCTTTATCGGCATTTTAACCCCTATATATGCATTCGTTTTTTAAATGTATCGGTATCAAGTTAATTAACCTAATTAAAGGTCACCCATGACGGCAAACATCATTGATGGTAAAGCAGTAGCAAAACAAGTACGTAGCGCAGTGGCTGAACGAGTTTCAGAACGTGTTGCACAAAACCTTAGAGCCCCAGGATTAGCTGTGGTGCTTGTTGGACAAGACCCAGCAAGCCAAGTTTACGTTGGTTCAAAGCGTAAAGCCTGTGAAGAAGTGGGTTTTATTTCTAAATCATTTGATTTACCTGCAGACACAACAGAGCAAGCGCTATTAGCATTAATTGATGAATTGAATGTTGATGGCGAAGTTGACGGTATTTTAGTACAACTTCCTTTACCTGCAGGCCTAGATGCAGAAAAAATTCTTGAGCGTATTACCCCGCATAAAGATGTTGATGGCTTTCATCCTTATAACATTGGTCGTTTGGCGCAGCGAATGCCTGCCCTTCGCCCATGTACGCCAAAGGGTATTATCACCTTATTAGATTCAACGGGTGTGCGTTACAAAGGTATGCACGCAGTGGTTGTGGGCGCCTCTAATATTGTGGGCCGCCCTATGTCACTTGAATTATTGTTAGCTGGCTGTACAACTACTGTTTGCCATAAGTTCACGCAAGATTTAGAAACCCATGTTCGCCGTGCTGACTTACTGGTTGTTGCTGTAGGCAAACCAGAGTTTATTCCTGGTGATTGGATAAAAGAAGGCGCAATTGTTATTGATGTGGGTATTAACCGTTTAGACAACGGTAAGTTAGTGGGTGATGTTGAATACGCCGTTGCAGAGCAAAAAGCTGACTTTATTACCCCTGTACCTGGTGGTGTAGGCCCAATGACTGTTGCCAGTCTAATTGAAAATACGTTAGAAGCGTGTGAGAAATATCACAGCTAATAAATAAAAAATATAGTAATGAAAAGCCCGCTTAATTGCGGGCTTTTTGTATCATCATTCTTCGTTTTATTAAGTCCAAGCCTTGTGGCAAAACCGAAAACACGATCATCAATAACATAATTGCATATTGCCAACTTGCATACTGCTCGTTAATTAATATTCCGGCACATAAAATACCGGCAATTGGGTTGGCTATAGTGCCAAAAGTAAACTCAACTACTGACATTCGCCCTAATAACCAAACATATAGGATGTAAGCCAAAGCAGTATTAGGGACCACTAGCCAAAATAACGCCAGCCATTGCGTGGTATTTATTGATGCAGTTAAAAATTGATACTGCTGAGGGGCAAAATAAAAAGCTTGAACCATAGCCGCAATTGCTAGCAAACTACCACCAATGATTAGCTGCCACGTGAGTACCGTCCACCAGTGTACTTTAGCCGTTACTTTTTTTACCAGCGTACTGCCTATCACAATAGTTAATAACGCCCCTATCAGCGCTAAAACCCCCAAAACATTAAGTGCTACATGTTGTGGATCAAATAAGCGCCATGCTAAAACCACTAAAGCAAGGGCACAAAAACCTTGCACCAGCGCTGGCTGTTGTCGCTTTACAAGCCATGCATATAATAATGCAACCACAGGGACAGATACCATTCCCACGCCTGCGATAGCTGCTGGTAGGTTAATTGCCATTACAAAAATAAAGCTAAAAAATAACGCAATATTAATTGCGCCGATCAGAAAAATGCCTGGCCATTGTTTAGCCGTTGGCCAAGAAGGTTTAAACAGCAACAACAATAAACCGGCAGGAAGTGCGCGTATGGCACCTAATAAGATTGGTGGCCACTCTGGGGTTGCGTACTTAGTCACTGCATAAGTCGTGCCCCATAAAAAAGCAGGGATCATGGCAAGTAGAATATTCATTAATTTTCCATTTTTAAATTGATGAATGCGAGTTTAAAACCTCAACTATGATTGAGGTCAACAGCGTCAATTTTATTAAAAACATAATCAATTTAATGCAATTGATATAACCAAAAAAGGGTTACCCTATGGTAACCCTTTTTTTGTGATCAGCGCGTTATGGCTAAATCTGCCAAGGTCGACAAACCCTATGCTTTACGCCACGTTGTTTTTCCCGCTGAATCTTCAAGTATTACACCCAGTGCATTTAAAGCATCGCGAGCTTCATCTGCTGCAGCCCAATTTTTACTGGCACGTGCGTCATTACGTTTGACTATCAGTGCCTCAATTTCAGCCACTTCATCGTCGTTTTGACCGCCTTGTAAAAATGCCTCTGGTGCTTGCTGAGCAATACCAAGTATTTCACCTAAGCTGCGTAGAACAAAGGCTAAATGTCCTGCTTTTTCGCTATCACTTTCTTTTACTCGGTTTAGCTCTTTAGCAACTTCAAATACAACCGGTAATGCTTCTGGCGAATTAAAGTCATCATTCATAGCTTTTCTAAACTTAGCTACATACTCATTACCCTCAAGCTCACATTCAACTGGCTCAACACCACGTAATGCCGTGTAAATACGCTCAAGTGATGAACGTGCTTGGTCTAAGTTTTCTTGCGAGTAATTAAGTTGACTGCGGTAATGGCCAGAAATTAAAAAGTAGCGAACCGACTCAGCATCGTATTGCTTTAATACTTCACGAACGGTAAAAAAGTTATCTAATGATTTAGACATCTTTTCTTTGTTCACTTGAACCATACCGGTGTGGATCCAAGTATTGACGTATTGACCGTTATTAGCACAGCATGATTGCGCAATTTCGTTTTCGTGATGTGGGAACTGTAAATCTGAACCACCACCATGAATATCAAAGTGCTCACCTAGGTGCTTTGAACTCATCGCTGAACATTCTATATGCCACCCAGGGCGCCCCTCTCCCCAAGGTGAAGACCACGATGGCTCCCCTGCTTTAGCTTTTTTCCATAAAACAAAATCAAGAGGATCGTCTTTATCTTGCGCTACTTCAACACGTGACCCCGATTGCAGCATAGTTAAATCTTGCTGCGAAAGTGCTCCGTATTGCTCAAAGGTTGATACATCAAATAAAACGTCGCCATCGGCTGCAACATAAGCATGGCCTTTGGCAATCAAACGCTCAACCATAGCAATAATTTCATCCATGTGACCTGTAACCGTTGGCTCTACATCAGGACGTAGCATATTTAAACTGTCAAAGTCTTCATGCATGGCTTTAGTCATACGCACGGTTAAGTCGTTAATCGCCTCACCGTTTTCATTTGCGCGCTTAATAATTTTATCATCAACATCGGTAATATTACGTACGTACTTTAAGTCGTAACCTAAATGACGAAGATAGCGAACAATCACATCAAAACCCACAAATGTGCGTGCATGGCCAATGTGACAGTAATCATAAATGGTGATACCACACACATACATGTCGATTTTTCCATCGACCATAGGTTTAAATTGTTCTTTTTGGCGTGTCAGTGTGTTGTATATTTGTACCATTTAGTTGCTTTCCTTCACGATTAACAGAAAAGCTATGTTACCACTTGCTAAGCATGGGCTCTAGCGGTTTATAACAAACATAACATCTACTTTGTTAATCTGAGTCAACTACGATAAAATAGCACCAATATTTAAACCAGCTATAGGAAACCTCATGGTTGTTCTACACACAAACTTTGGTGATATCACCATTAAAATGCACGAAAGCGAAGCTCCAAATACAGTAAAAAACTTTTTAGAGTATGCAAACTCAGGTTTTTATAACGGCACTATTTTTCACCGTGTAATTGATGGTTTTATGGTTCAAGGCGGTGGTTTTGCATCGGGCATGGAACAAAAAGAAGTAAACGACCCAATTGAAAATGAAGCTAACAACGGCCTATCTAACAAAGTAGGTACTTTAGCAATGGCGCGTACGCCTGATCCACACTCAGCTACAGCGCAATTTTTCATTAACGTGAATAACAACGACTTTTTAAACCACAACAGCGAAACATCGCAAGGTTGGGGTTACTGTGTGTTTGCTGAAGTAGTAGAAGGCATGGACGTAGTAAATAAAATCAAAGGTGTTGCTACAGGTAGCAATGGTTTTCACCAAGATGTACCACTTGAAGATGTGGTAATTGAAAGTGTAACTGTAAGCTAAAACCCCCTTATTCTTCACAGAATACATAAAGCGGGTATTCACCCGCTTTTATTTAACTGGAATCACCATGACTCGCCAAACCTACTTTATTGCCGATTTACATTTGAGTGAAAATCGCCCTGATATTACAGCGGCATTTTTTAAATTTTTACACTCCCATATTGCTCCTCAAAAAGTAGATGCGCTGTATATTTTAGGTGATTTTTTTGAAGTGTGGGTTGGTGACGATTATGTTAGCGAACTATCAGCAGCAGTTTCCAAACAATTAAAAGCAGTTAGTAACTCGGGTATCCCCATTTATTTTGTACACGGTAATCGCGATTTTATCATGCGTGAAAAATACGCCAATATGGCAGGAATGACTCTACTCGATGAGCAAACAGTGATCGACCTTTACGGCACTCCCACTGTAATTTTACATGGTGATGAAATGTGTACTCAGGATATTGAGTATCAAAAGTTTCGTCAAAAAAGTCGTGGTTGGTGGTGGCCCAAATTAATGCTTGCTATGCCATTATGGTATCGAAAGAAAATAGCCCGTGATGCACGTGAAAAAAGTAAACTTAGTCAAGCAGACAAACCTATAGAAATACTTGATGTAGTGCAAAGCGCTGTATTAGAGACCTTTGCTAAGCATAACGTGGCTAATATGATCCACGGCCATACTCACCGCCCTAATGTACATACCTATGAAGTTAATAACCAAACCCTAACTCGCACTGTGTTAGGCGATTGGTATACTCAAGGTTCATATTTAGTGGTTACCCCCGAGTCACAACAATTAATTTCAACGCCTTTATAACGCTCCTAACAATTAATTGTAATGAGTTTTTGTGGCAAGCTCTGGCAGTAAAATAACAAATTGTGTTTTGTAGTCTTCATTACCGCCTAGATCAGATTGCAACGAAATCTCCCCTTTTAAAACTTGAGTTACCCATTGATAAACCATATATAAACCTAAACCCGTGTTACCTTTACCTCTAGCTGTAGTATAAAAGGGTTCAAATATATCTGCCTTTATCTCAGCGTTAATACCTTTACCATTATCTGACACGCTCAGCCTCACCCTATTATTAGTCGCTTGTTCAACTTTTATTTCAATTACGCCCTCCTGCTTTTCATCAAAAGCGTGATTTAGCGCATTGATCACTAAGTTTTCAACAACCTGAGAAATGATACCCGGCAAACTAACCACTTGTTTATTAAGTGAAAAAATAGTTTTCACTTTTATCGGCGAGCTTTTTAACCTAGAGTTTAATGTCAATAATAACTCTTGAATGATTTTTTCAATATCACATGCAATAAACTCATCATTATGGCGGTCAATCGCCATTTTTTTAAAGTTTTTCACCAACACCGCTGTTTTATTTAAGTTAACTTTTGCCAGTGCTAAGTTCTCTCCAATGCGTGTAGTTGTGTCTTCTAGGGTTGATTTAGTTAGCCCTTGCGTCATGGCTTCATTTAATTTATTCAATGCCATATCGGCATTAGAAACCGAAATAACGGCTCCTCCAATCGGGGTATTCATCTCATGGGCAACACCAGCAACTAACAACCCGAGTGAAGATAATTTTTGCGCTTCAATTAACCCCTCTTGTAATTTTTGTTGTTGTTTAATCGTTTCGTCAAGCTCTCGATTGACAATGCCCAGCTCTACTTTTTCTATATGCAACTTATGCGACAGAGTTAATAACTGGTTTTGAAACCTATACTCACGATAAATAAAGCCAAAACTTACTAAGCAGAGTACGCTGCTGCATAAAAGAGCTAGCTTTAATGCGACTTTTTGCGCGCTTAATAGAAGTTCATCGGGGCTACTGATAAGAATAATTAACTCTTTATCGGTGTTACTGATCTTTTCTGTGTTTTCACGTAGCGAAAAAATAGAAAAACGTCTATATGTATAAAGACTATTATTAAAAAAATGCGAACCATACTCGACTTTGCCATCAATAATTTGCTGCCAAAGCCGTGGTTCTTGAATGGCAAGCGTTTGCTCATTCTTACCATACATAAACCCCCACTCTAAGCGAGAATCTTTATTTAACAACCAAAAACCATCATGATTCAAAATGCTGATATGAGTACTTTCTTGGCTATAGCTTTTGATCTGATTAAATAGATAATCTAAGTTAAAATTGACCACCAATAGGCCATCTAAAAAGTAATTTTCTTCGCTAGTACGGTAGGTTACACGGATTGTTGGTTGGTGTGGTTTTATAATTTTGTTGCGTTCTATGTTTAAATCTATTTCTGTAGCAAAAATATCAGGCGCACTAATTTGCATCCCTTTTTGAAAGTAGTAACGGTTTTGCTTATTTTGCAACCCATCGGGCGCTACAATTTCGCCTGCACCATTCACTACATTAATACGGTATTGCTCCTGACCTTGAGTATCAAGCCAGCGGATTTGCGAGATATTATTAGAGATAGCGGCGAAATTTAAAAAATAGTTATTTACCTCATCTCTGATTTGTTCTTGTTGAAAGGGTTTGCCTTGTTTATCACTTTTTAATGCGGGTCCCTGTGCCAGTATAAGCGTGAGCTTTTTAATACTGCTGAGCTCTCTGGAAAAATCACTACTTATAAGTACTAACTTTTCATCTTGTTTGGTTTTTATGGTGTTTATTTTTTCTTGATATACTTGTTCATAAATAAGCCAGCCAACAAATAAAGTAATAAATAAACTAAACAAAGACTTTATCAGCACACTTTTTTTTGAGCCGACCGGCAAGCTGTTAAGGCTATTCATTCGCACTCACTTCAAACTGTTTTAGCCACACTATTAAATCTTTGAAAAATAATGGCTTAGCAAAGTAGTAACCTTGAGCCGTTTCACACCCCTGCTGTTGTAACCACTGGGCCTCAAATTCATTCTCAACGCCTTCAGCAATCACCGAAAAGTCAAATTGCTTTGCCAAAGACAATATCATCTTAATCATGTATTGATTATTGTCATTAAACTCAAGGTCACTAACAAAGTAGCGATCTATTTTTATCGACGTAGACGGTATTTCATTAATGTGAGCCAAAGACGAATACCCTGTACCAAAGTCATCAATACTGACTTTCATACCCAAAGCAATGAACCGCTCAAGCGCTTCTTTAATTAAACTATAGTTGCTTATAGCTTGTGTCTCTGTCACCTCTAGCTCAAGCATAGAAGGCAAAATACTGTATTCTTCAATTTTAGTTTTTATTTGTTCAAAGTAGCTTGGTTCAACTAAATCATAAGAGGATGCATTAAATGCAACGGGTAAGTTGCAGCCTTGCTCTTTAAGTTGATTAATAGTCTCTAGTATTTTCTCAAAAATTACATGGTCTAGTTCATTAATTAATCCGGCTGTTTCAGCTAATTCTATAAATTCGTCGGGGGGAACAAAACTACCATCGGCTCTTTGCCACCTAGCGAGCGCTTCGAAACCAGCTGGTTTCAAGGTTGATAAGCTGATTTTGGGTTGTAATGCCACCTCTAAACTTTTATTACCTATAGCCGTTCTAAGCTCAGCCATCAACTCATAGCGACGAGTAATCTGATCTGTTTTTTCCTCAGTATGCTGAATATACTTTGCTTGGTTTGCCACCGTATAGTTAAGACTAGACTCTGCTAAGCTAATCACTTTTTCAGGTGTTAAGTTTAAAGCAGCGCTTAACTTCAACTCCAATATACGCACATCAATATATTGCTTCACCTGTTCAATTTCGAACTTTTGCTTATTTTGAAAGTAACTAATTGCATCAGAGATATCAAAGTCAACGCTGACTAGCATGCCAAATGTTTTATTACTAATTAATGCTATGCGTGGTTCATACTTAGCAAAAGAATCAACTATACTCTGGTAAACTAGCTTCATTAATTTATTACAAAAGTCATTCCCGAAAGTAAACGCTTTTTCATCAAACTGATAAATATCAAAAATGACTAATCGCGTTTTTAGCCGCTCATGGGCATTCATATTCTTTATTTCACGGGTTAGCCAGTTACGGTTTTGCAAGTTAAGTGATACGTCGGTGTAAGCAAGTTCAGTTAAGCGATTCAACAACGAAATATTAGCAAATCCCGTGCTAACATTTTCACTAAATACTTTAAGTAAATATTCATTTTGCTCATTGATAGGGTTATCAGATTTTACAATCGTTATGTAGTCAGTATCCTGACCTTGCAAAGTATGCGTTTCGAAAAAAAACACACTGTGATTTTTTGAGAATATATGACGACGCTCTCTGGTCGCTTGTTTAAAATCTTGCAGCATTTCTGCAGGCAGGTTAGGTTCCACAGGTTGCCCTTTAGTGCCACTAAAGCAACCATGTGTAGAAAGTATTAAACTTTCAGAGCCAGGGTTTGTATTACTCGAGCAGAAAATACCGCCGCCTTCGGTTATTTTTAAAATATTACTAATTTCTTTAAGCACAGCATAAGAAAAAGAGGCCATGTCATGCTTACCGTTAATACTTCTAGACGCGTCTAGTACCAACTGTAAACCTTGTTTGGCTGACTTGATTTGTGAAATATATTCCCAAGTGCGCATGTTACTATTAACAATTGATTGCAGCTTCTCGGCAGAAATATCTGATTTATTCCAGTATTCATCGATATCAAGTACTTTCATGATATCGCTCTCTGGCGCAAAACCAGGTTGGCCTGTTAACAGCACAATACGCATTTCTGCGTTACCAATAACCTCTCGAATAGTATTTACTAAACGCAGACCTGAGTCATCCTCCTCCATTACTACATCTATAAATATGAGTGCGATGTCTGGATGCATACTCAGCGCAAGAGCAGCCTCAGGCACAGAATTTGCTGTTAAAAGCTCGTATTTATAACCATCCTTGGCTTTTAATTCTTTTAAGCTATTAACTAACGCGTTCTGATAATCAAGGTCATCCTCAACGGTTAATATTTTCCATGCTTTCAGCTCTGTATCTGCTTGTTCTTCTTCAGCTGCAAATACAAATAATCCCTCTTTATCTTGCATATCTTCTCACCCAATAATAAATAAGGTATGACCTTGTTATTAAAATGAATTACAAAGCAATAAGTTAAATAATTTAAATAGTTATTCTAATATTAGGTGAGGGTATTGGATGTGTCTAATTTAAAAAGAATTTAATTAAAATTAGCTGCTACAACAGTTTGCTGTTTAACTGGTAGCAGCTTTATGTGTAAATTATGCGGGTTGTTGGCAAGCAGTAATAGGTACGCCGCTATGAAATTTGAAGTCTTCATCGTCTGATGTAATTAGATGCGCTTCTATTTCAGCAAATTCTTTTACCCGCTCGGTAATATCAAAGTCAGCAATTTCTTGAGCAAGGGTTAAGTAATCTTGATAATGGCGAGCCTCTGAGCGAAGCAGTGAAATATAAAAGTCCCCTAAGCGTTTATCTACATGCGGGGCAAGCGCAGCAAAACGTTCACATGAGCGCGCTTCTATGTACGCACCTACAATAAGTTTATCAACTAATGCATTGGGCTCAAACGTTTTAACATTACGTAACATACCTTTAGCGTAACGACATGGGGTTATACTTTTATATTCAACGCCGTATTCATCCATAATTTCCAACACTTGATAAAAGTGATGCAACTCTTCTTTTATTAACATCACCATTTTATCAATTAAGTCTTGTCCATAAGGTGAGTTAGATTTAGGAATAATAGACTTTGTCAGTTTATTTTTAGCCGCTAAATCACGCCAGTTCCCCTCACGTTTATAAATAAGCGTTTCAAACGGTTTTAGCCACTCAAGCAGTGCATCACTGCTGTCTTTATCTACCGCATACTTACGGATTAAAAACATGGCACTTTGTGCCGCTTTTAGCTCACAAATTAAATGATCAATTAATATGATGGGTAAATTTTCTTTTTTGGTCGCCTGTTCAACCCACTCATCGGGGGTACTGCATAATAAAAAGTTGTTAATTGGCTCTAAAAGCTGGCTATGTGGCACGCTGACTACTCATTGCTATAAATTGCGATTATGTATTTTAACACGAAATAACGCCCTGAATAAAATAAACACACGCCCTTATTACAAGCATGTGGATAACTTGACTTTGCTTAGTTACTGAACCATAACTAAATGGACTGTATAAAAAACAAACCAACTATAACCAAACAGTAATATATCCTTTTATGGAGAGCACGCAATGATACTAAATCACCTATGGGGCTTATACGCCCACCCACTCGAAGAGTGGCAAACAATTGATAACCGTCACGAAAGCTTAACCTACAGCTTATCGCACATTTTGCTAATCGCTTTATTTCCCTCAGCAATGGGATACTACTCATCGGTTTATCTAGGCTGGAGTATAGGCACAGGTAACCCAGTTTTTTTAACCCATGAAAGCGCACTGATGATTGGTGCGGCTATGTATGTTGCTTTAATTGGCGGTGTATTTGCACTGGCCTACTTAGCGCATTGGATGGCGGTTACTTTTGGTGCTAAACCAACCTTTACCCAAACTATCGAGCTGGCAGCGTATACCGCAACACCGGTGTTTATGTCGGCATTGGCTGCCTTTTGGCCTGAGTTGTGGTTTGTGGTGTGTGTTGGGTTAGTGGCACTCGCTTACTCAGTTTATTTACTGTATACCGGCGTCCCTATTTTGATGCACATTCCGCAGGA
This sequence comes from Pseudoalteromonas sp. US3C1013, assembly GCF_048401115.1. Taxonomy (GTDB): domain Bacteria; phylum Pseudomonadota; class Gammaproteobacteria; order Enterobacterales; family Alteromonadaceae; genus Pseudoalteromonas; species Pseudoalteromonas undina. Next base: position 2,154,127 of record NZ_CP183075.1, read on the forward strand.
GCGCGGCTTTATTTATGCAAGCTCTGTTGTCACCTGTGGATTAATTCTACTTGTTATTATTTTAGCGCTTACCGCCATGCTATGGACCAACGGTATAATCAGCCCTATGTTTACCTAAAAATTGAAAAACAAAAAAGGAGCGATTAAGCTCCTTTTTTTGTAACGCCGATAATGCTATCAGGCAGTATTATCACGGTTAATCAGATTCGTTTTCATCTTGGTTATGTATTTCTAAACCAGACGACATCGCGTTTTCGCGGGTGCTTTTAGCAGAATCGTTACGTAGCTTATCAATACGATTTAGATAGTCTTGATCAACATCGCCAGTAATGTATTGTCCATCAAACACTGACGTTTCAAACTTAGTGATTTCAGGGTTTTCTTGGCTAACTGCAGCAATTAAATCACTTAATGATTGAAAGATTAAACCATCAGAACTAATGCTTTGGTTAATATCTTCTACTTCACGGCCATGTGCAATTAGTTCAGCCGCCGATGGCATATCTATGCCGTATACATTTGGAAAGCGTATTTCCGGTGCAGCTGACGCAAAGTAAACATTTTTAGCACCAGACTCGCGTGCCATCTCAACTATTTGTGCTGAGGTAGTACCACGTACAATTGAATCATCAACAAGTAGGACATTTTTACCTTTAAACTCACGGTCAATTGCATTGAGTTTTTGACGTACCGATTTTTTACGTAGCTCTTGGCCTGGCATAATAAACGTACGGCCAATATAGCGATTTTTAACAAATCCTTGGCGGTAAGGTAAATCAAGTACCCGTGCCATTTCTAAAGCGATATCACATGAAGTTTCTGGGATAGGAATAACGACATCAATGTCTTTATCGGCCCACTCACGTGCTACTTTCTCGCCTAGTTTTGTTCCCATATTTACACGTGCAGCATAAACCGACATGCGGTCAATGGTTGAATCCGGGCGCGCAAAGTAAACAAATTCAAAAATACATGGTGAGTAAGACACTTTATCTGCACAGGTAAAAGAATGAAACTCGCCTTTTTCAGTCACGTAAATAGCTTCGCCTGGGGCAACGTCACGAATAAACTCAAAGCCATCTGGCTTTAACGCCACACTCTCTGATGCAAACATATATTCAGTACCGGCAGCAGATTCACGTTTACCAAATACTAAAGGACGGATACCATTTGGATCGCGAAACGCCACAATACCATGACCGATAATCATAGCTATAGTTGCATAACCACCCGTCACTTTATTGTTAACTTCAGTAACCGCTGTAAAAATATCTTCAGGGTCTAATTTTAGTTTGTCTGGCTTACTTAGCTCATGTGCCATGATGTTAAGTAAAATCTCAGAATCAGAGGTAGTATTAACATGGCGACGTGCCTCTGAAAATAACTGCTCTTTTAACGACTCTGCATTGGTTAAGTTACCATTATGGGCAAGTGCTATACCAAAAGGAGAGTTCACGTAAAACGGCTGAGCCTCTGACGAGCTTGAAGAACCCGCTGTTGGGTAGCGCACATGGCCAATGCCAATGTTGCCTTGCAAACGTTTCATATGACGAGTGTGAAATACATCTTTCACTAGGCCATTTGCTTTGCGCAAGCTAAATGTATTGTTCTCAATAGTTATGATACCCGCAGCATCTTGGCCACGGTGTTGCAAAACGGTTAAGCCATCATAAATCGCCTGATTAACTGGCGATGTTCCGACTATTCCAACGATACCACACATGTAATTTATCCTCGCCGATTAACGGTTTACTGAATTTAAAAAGCTCGAGTTGTTTTCTAGGTACGAAAAGAACCATTCAACTACAAAGCCAAATTCTGGAATCAAAATAGAGTTGCCCCACCAATGCGTATTTGGCGCACCAGTAAAAGCATCAAGAAAGAAGAGTAACGCGCTCACGACCAACACGCCTCGAAGAGCACCAAACACCACACCAAAAACACGGTCTGTGCCGGATAATCCGGTTCGCTGTACAAGCTCACCTAAAATATAGTTTAGTAAACCGCCTAACAATAGCGTCGCAAAGAATAATATGGCAATGGCCGCTGCATTTCTTAAAAGGGGTTCAGAAATGGATGTTAGGAAGGAAGCTAAATATTGATAAAATAAGCTGGAGATGATGAAAGCCCCTGCCCATACCGCTAATGACATAGCTTCTTTAACAAAGCCGCGTATTAAACCGATGATGGTAGAGAGTGCAATAATGCCAATAATGGCGTAATCAACCCAGATCATAAGAACCAATTAGTCGCTAATTTTGGGCGCATTCTATACCTAAACCTCCCAGTGATGCAAGTTTAAGCGTGAGATTGCAGGTGAGTAAAAACATGCAGTTTTTAGATAAAAAATAGTGTGAAATATACAGGCTAAAAGTAGGTAGAGATCTAGTCTTAACTTATGGAGTATAAGTTAGGTAAATGTGCAATATTAAGTTATAAGCACACCCACCTATTAGCAACTCAGTTATTTTGCCACTTCAAATTGAGTAACTTTACCGTTTAGTTTAGTTAGTTCTTTCAGCGCGGGAAGTTGGGACTGCAGCTCATTTTTACTTAATGACGGCCCTACAAATACTTTAGTTAACGTACCATTTGGCGTTTTAATTGGCCTAGTAAAGCTTTTAAAACCTTTCGTTTTTAGCTTTGCTTGCAACGCTTTTACATTTGCCGCATGAGAAAAACTACCAAGCTGAATGACATACGCCATACTTGTTAAGTTTTCATTGGTATTACGCGTAGCGTTATTTTGCTCGGTAGTGACTGTGCCTTGCTTTGTATCGGCTATGACCGCTTCAACCATTGCTGGCTGTGCAGTAACGTCAGTTTCAGCAGAGCTGTTTTGTTGCTCAAATGCAGCATCATCAGGCTGAATATTTTCAATTTCATCCTCTTTTAATGGTTCTGCATTTGCCACTTGCTGATCAATTGATTCTTGTAAATCAATGGTCTTGAACTCAGAGCGTTCTGGAATCGCTTTAAAGCCTTCTTTATAGTGCACTTTTTCACCATCGAGTATATTGGGAATAAACACAATTGCTGCGATCACCACAATACTTGTTCCGACTAAGCGATTAATAAAACCTGAGTTCACCGACATCCTCTCTATTTTTTAAAGTAATGAATAGCGCCAGCCACGGTAAAAAATGAGCCAAATACAATCAATAGTGTATTACTTGGCTGGCTTGGCAAAATAGCATCCAATGCTACCTCTACGTTGCTATAACCCTGTTTAAAATGACTATTGGGTATACTTGAAAGCGCCTGTTGAAGATGAGCTGCACTATCCCCTCGCGGGCCATCTAAGCTAGCCAACGACCATTCATCGACTACATCAGCCACTTCTTTAAGCACACCGACTTTATCTTTATCAGCAAGCATAGCGGCTAATGCATGAATTTTAAAGCCTTTATCTTTATAGCTTGCTAACTTAGTTGCTAAATAACGTGCCGATTCAGGGTTATGTGCCACATCTGTGTACACTAATGGCGACTCACTTAATTGTTGAAAGCGCCCTTCTACCACTAAGTTGGCTATGCACTGAGTTATCACTTCATCACTTGGTAATAAATCTAGCACCGACAATGTCGTTAACGCAGTGGCCACATTTTGACACGGGATGGCCGGTTTAGGTAAATCGAGATTATGTGTTTTAAATTGCCAACTAAAACTTTGCTCATGCTCTTTAAAAATAAAGTCACTACCCGATAACACCATATTAGCGTTAATTTCTTTGCCATAATCGGTCATTGTATGCGGAATATTTAAATCCCCAATAATTGCCGGAGTACTCTCTCTAAAAATTCCCGCCTTGTCATAAGCCACCAGCTCACGGGTATCACCTAAATATTCTTTATGATCTAAATCGATGGTGGTGATCACACTAGCAAATGGGGTAACAATATTGGTCGCGTCAAAACGCCCGCCCAAACCGACCTCTAACAACACGTAGTCAACTTCTAAGCGTTTAAATATAGCCAACGCGCCTAAGGTACCATATTCAAAATAGGTTAATGGTGTGTCACCACGCCCTTGCTCTAGTAAATTAAACGCATCGACATGGTATTGATCGTCAAGCTCTGCCCCATTAACGCGTACACGTTCGTTATAGCGAACTAAATGAGGTGAAGCATAGGTGCCAACACAATAACCCTGGGCTAATAATAATGACTCTAAACAACGTGCTGTTGTTCCTTTGCCATTGGTGCCTGCAATAAGAATGATTTTACTTGAGGAAGTTAAAAGCTCTATGTTGTTAGCAACACGAGCAACGCGCTCTAAGCCCATTTCTATATTAGCAGGGTGAACACTCTCTAAATAACAAAGCCAATCATCAAGGCTTGATGATTGGCTAGGAATTGTTTTTGTCATAGCATGTAATCAGTAAAGCTGAAATTTACGCTACTCTATGCTCTTGTTCCGTAGAAGGCAAGTTCATAAACTTTGCTAAGATACGTGCTAGCGTATCGCGCATTTCTCGACGGTCAATAATCATGTCGATTGCGCCGTGCTCTAATAAAAACTCACTGCGTTGGAAACCCTCAGGCAGTGTTTCACGCACGGTTTGTTCAATAACACGCGGACCTGCAAAACCAATCAAAGCTTTAGGCTCTGCAACATTAATATCACCAAGCATTGCCAATGATGCTGATACACCACCCATTGTTGGGTCAGTCATTACCGAGATGAACGGTAGGCCTTTTTCGGTCATTTTAGCAAGTGCAGCACTGGTTTTAGCCATTTGCATAAGTGACATTAGCGCCTCTTGCATACGTGCACCGCCCGATGCAGAAAAACAAATCAGCGGCATATTATGCTCTAAACATTGGTCAACCGCGTCAACAAAGCGAGCACCTACAACCGATGCCATTGAGCCACCCATAAATGAGAATTCAAATGCAACTGCAGCAACCGGAATACCTTTTAAGTTCCCTTTCATTGCAACCAGTGCGTCTTTTTCACCGCTTGACTTTTGAGCTGCATTAATACGATCTGAGTATTTTTTAGAGTCTCTAAATTTAAGCACATCTTTAGGTTCGTGTTGAGCGCCTAATTCATGACGGTCACCGTCATCTAAAAATTGTTCAAGACGCTTACGACCACTAACACGCATATGATGGTCGCACTTAGGGCATACATTTAGTGATTTTTCTAATTCTGCTTTATATAAAATTGAATCACATGACGTACATTTAGCCCATACACCTTCTGGAATTTCTTTACGACCTGAAGATTTAGTCGTTTTTGGTAAGATTTTTTCTAGCCAACTCATTTGCAACTCTCTTAATGCTGTTCTGTGTCGCGAGTCTACATGTTAACCATGCAAACAAATTTTTCCAATTAAAACATGAATTACGCTATCAAGGTATAAAAAACTGGTCTTAGTAGTTAGCCCTACGAATAATAGCGTATAAAAATAACCACCTGATTACCTTTTAAATATCGGTATCGGCTAAAAACAATGGCCCCAACGGCGTTCTAGGAATATTAAAGTGTTCTGGGTAATCAACATCTACTAAATATAAACCCGCCGCTTTTGCTGTGGCGCTCGCTTTGGCACGCTCTTTAACATCTAGCAACTCTTTTAACCAAATTGGTTCATGTTTATGTAAACCGATATCCATTAAACACCCGGTAATATTACGTACCATATGGTGTAAAAACGCATTGGCTTTAATGTCAATAATGACATAAGCACCTTGGCGCTGTACCGATAAATGATGAATCGTTCGCGTTGCCGTATTAGCTTGGCAGTGAAGCGCTCTAAACGATGTGAAATCGTGCTCACCTAATAAATATTGGCAAGCCTGCTGCATTTTCACTTCATCTAAAGGATGATGAAAGTGGGTAACACCTTCATTTAATACCGCACCACGAAACGCATAATTATAAATCACATAACGATAACGACGAGCAGTTGCACTAAAGCGAGCATGAAAGTCTTCAACCACAGGCTGGGCAAAACGAATAGCAATGTCTTTTGGTAATAAGGTATTCATGCCTAATGTAAAGGCCACCATTTCACGCTCAGCATGGGTATCAAAATGCACAACTTGACCAGTGCCATGCACGCCGGCATCGGTGCGCCCTGCACATACAATTTCAACCGGATGATTACAAATGCGCGACAACGCTTTTTCTACTTCTTGTTGTACGCTATTTACATGAGATTGACGCTGCCAACCACTGTAACGCGCGCCGTTGTATTCTACTCCAAGTGCTACTCGCATAATTACTGCTTTACCTACTGTGCTAATCGACGCTGCATTTTATGCTATATGGCGTTCCAATAAAAGCAGCGAACTAAGGTTCCTAACTATGCGATACAAAAAACCCGTTATTAGTGTTAGCCAATAACGGGTTTTACAGCTTAGATATCCTTTTCAGGATTAGCTATTGTTAGTTTTTCAGCTTAGCTTTTAGATTTTGTGCTTCTTCTTGCACATCGTCTGGGCCATTATTAATAATCTCATCTAAAATTTTAACTGCCGAGTCAGCATCATCGATCTCTATATATGCGTGAGCAAGATCAAGCTTTGCCGAGTAACCACCACTTTGAGTATCAACATCCATAGGGTTATCACCAGCAAGTAGTGAATCGTAGTCACCCAAACCAACATCCATATCGACGTCGGTGTAAGGTTCGTGATCTGTATCCGCATCATCACTTTGCTCTAGTAATGCATCAATATCAACAAAGTCATCTTGATCTAATGGCTCAGTAACCTCAGATTGCTCAATGGGCTCTTGCAACGATGGTGCTTTATCATCAGCTAAATCTTCATTAAGTAAGCTATTAAAATCAACATCGAATTCACTGCTATCGCTTAAATCAACATCATCAGGTTCAGCCAACTCATTCAGTAATGAATCAAAATCTGTTTGTGTTAAATCAGCCATGAACTCATCATCTAGCTCATCATCTGAAATCATTTCTGATTCTGATGGTACTGACGTTTGCGTTAAATCAGCTTCACGATCAGCATTTGTTTGCTGATCGGTAAATTCAGCTGACTCTGTTAACGCATCAAGTTGATCATCGTCAAAATTATCATTAGAGCTAACAACTTGCTCATCTGAAGCTTGTTCAGTCAGATCTGCAGACTCTGAAATATCATTATCTAAAGCTTGCTCTATATCTAACTCTGAAAACTCGTTGTTAAGTAACAGCTCATCATCAAAGTCATCTTCTAGGCTATCGAGATCGTTACCTGCTGATAGAGCATTAGCAAGATCTTGCTCTGCTTGACTGGGAGACATGCCTGAGGCATCACCATCTAAATTATCACCTTGTAGCTCTTGTGGTGTTAAAGATTGTTGTTCCTCATCAGATAAAGGCAGTTCATCATCCAGCTCTAACTCAGGATACTCCTCAAGTTCTTCACTTGGGGTGATTATTTCAGGCTCATATAGCTCATCGTCTTCTGACGATAAATCGTTGCTTTGGATATCGCCAGCAAGCGGATCATCGCCTAAATCAATTTCCTCTTCATCAAGATCATCGTCTAAGTCATCCATTGACCAATCAGGTACTTGTTCATCCTCATCGCCTGTTTGCTCAAGCTCACTTAAAAGATCATCGACACTTTTGAAGTTTTCATCGTTGTATTCGTCAAGCGCATCTTCTGGGTCGAGTAAAGTAGAAGACGTATCGGTAAAATCATCTTCTGATCCAACATCAGGCTCTGCTTCAAGTTCTGGCTCTACTTCAAGCTCAGGCTCTGCTTCCAGTTCAGGCTCGGCTTCAAGCTCAGGCTCGACTTCAAGCTCAGACTCTGCTTCAAGTTCAGGCTCTACTTCAAGCTCAGGCTCGACTTCATGTTCAGGCTCTGCTTCAAGCTCTGGCTCGACTTCAAGCTCAGACTCTGCTTCAAGCTCAGGCTCGGCTTCAAGTTCTGGTTCGGCTTCAAGCTCAGGCTCTACTTCAAGTTCAGGCTCTACTTCAAGTTCAGGCTCTGCTTCAAGTTCAGGCTCAGCTTCAAGTTCAGGCTCTACTTCAAGTTCAGGCTCTGCTTCCAGTTCAGGCTCTGCTTCAAGTTCAGGCTCTACTTCAAGCTCAGGCTCGACTTCAAGTTCTGGCTCGCCTTCAAGCTCAGGCTCGACTTCAAGCTCAGGCTCGACTTCAAGCTCAGGCTCGACTTCAAGCTCAGGCTCGGCTTCAAGTTCAGGCTCTGCTTCAAGCTCTGGTTCGGCTTCAAGTTCTGGCTCTACTTCAAGTTCTGGCTCTACTTCAAGTTCAGACTCGGCTTCAAATTCAGGCTCGACTTCAAGTTCAGGCTCTGCTTCAAGCTCTGGCTCTGATTCAAGTTCAGGCTCGGCTTCAAGCTCAGGCTCTGCTTCTGGTTCAGATTGCTCGTCTAAGCCATCAACTGACCAATCAGGTGCTTCTACATAATCATCACTTGTTTGTTCTAACTCGCTCAGTAGCTCATCAACGCTATCGAGGTTTTCATCATTGTACTCATCAAGCGCGTCTTCTGGATCGAGTAAATTAGAAGACGTATCGGTAAAATCATCTTCTGATTCAACATCAAGTTCAGGCTCAGCTGCAGTTTCTGACTCAGCTGCAACTTCAGGCTCTGACTCTACTTCAATTTCAGGCTCTACTTCAAGTTCAGGCTCAGCTTCAATTTCTGGCTCTACCTCAGGCTCAGGCTCAGGCTCAGGCTCAGGCTCAGGCTCAGGCTCAGGCTCAGGCTCAGCAAAAGATGAAGCGATAGATTCTACATCTTCACTATTTAACTCTTCTTGCGCGTCAGTTAAATCTTCAATTGAGTCCGCCAATGCATGATCTATTTCAGAATCATGAACATCACTTTCAGGTTGCTCAGTATCTAGTACATCGTCAATATCTACTTCGTCTTCTTCAACTAAGCTGTCGATATCTGGCTCTTCAATTTGAGCTTCAGTAGTAGTTGGTTGCTCAGCATCGAGCAATTCATCAATATCAACTTCATCGTCTTCTTCAACTAAGCTGTCGATATCTGGCTCTTCAGTTTGAGCTTCAGTAGACGGTTGCTCAGCATCGAGCAATTCATCAATATCAACTTCATCGTCTTCTTCAACTAAGCTGTCGATGTCTGGCTCTTCAGTTTGAGCTTCAGTAGTTGGTTGCTCAGCGTCGAGCAAACCATCAATATCAACTTCATCATCTTCTTCAACTAAGCTGTCGATATCAGGCTCTTCAGTTTGAGCTTCAGTAGTTGGTTGCTCAGCATCGAGCAATTCATCAATATCAACTTCATCGTCTTCATCAACTAAGCTGTCGATATCTGGCTCTTCAATTTGAGCTTCAGTAGTTGGTTGCTCAGCATCGAGCAATTCATCAATATCAACTTCATCGTCTTCTTCAACTAAGCTGTCGATATCAGGCTCTTCAGTTTGAGCTTCAGTAGCTGGTTGCTCAGCATCGAGCAAGTCGTCAATATCAAACTCGTCGCCCTCTTCAACTAAGCTGTCGATATCTGGCTCTACGCTTTGATCTTCAGTAGCCGGTTGCTCAGCATCGAGCAAGTCATCAATATCAAACTCGTCATCTTCATCAACTAAGCTGTCGATATCTGGCTCTTCGCTCTGATCTTCAGTAGCTGGTTGCTCAGCATCGAGTAAACTGTCTATATCAAACTCGCCATCATCAGCTTGTGCTGTTACATCATCTGCTTGTTCATTATTCTCATCAAGCAAGTCGTCAATGTTAAAGTCTTCGCCCTCTTCAGCAAGTTCTTCACTAAGTGCTGCCATATCATCATTCGATTCACCTTTAGGTTCATCTGGCAGAGCATCGTCGTCTTCTTCGTCAAACAGGCTATCTAAGTCATCTGAACTTAAAATATCATCCGATTCGTCAAGATTAATTGTATCGCCCGTTTCATCTTCATCTGAGCTATCAAAGTCTTGTTGCATGAAAACATCAAGTTCATCGTCTTCGGTATTTTCGTCTTCAAAAACAACATCATCACTGAGTAGGCTTTCTAACTCATCTTGATCTAGAAGACTGTCGTCGTCGAGATCATCGTTTAAATCAACATCATCATCGAGTAACACGTCATCCATGTTATCGTCTAGTTGCACACTTATATCATCAAGTGGATCGGGGGCTGGCGCTTCATCAAGAGTGGGCTCTGGCACTTCATCTATCGGATCAGTAAAAGCAGGTGCTTGTGGAATAAACTCATCATCGTCACTTTCAGGCTCTTGATTATTACTTCGCTTACGCAACCACATAACAACGGCAAAAATGATCAATAAAGCCGGAATGGTCATTAATAAAATCAGCACTAAAGGATTCGAAAGTAGCGCGGCAAAGCTAAATTCACTCTCTTGCTCTACCTCTTTTAATTTTTGCTGCGCAATAATCTCATTTTGCTTAAGGATTAATTCTTTTAACTGTTGCTGTATTTCACTGTCTTGACCAAGCTGTAAGCGAACGTTTTCTAACTCGTTTGAAATACCTGTAAGCTGTTTTTTTAGGTTGTTGTTTTCAACTAAGATCTCTTCTACGTTGCTAACTGAACTTTTAAACTGCTGCTGAAGCTCAACTAATTTATTACCTTGGTCTGTTTTTATCGCTTTTAATTCTTGTTGTAACTCTTTTTTAGCTTCATCAACATCAGCTTTGCGAGCTTGCGTGACTTGTGTTTGTGCTGAATTAATTTCTGCTTGAGTAAGCGTACCATTTTTCTTTTTTTCCCACAGGTCATCATCTTGCTCAGAGCGTTGCTTAGCTAATTGCGGGTTTACTCGTCTAATTTCTGCCAAAGTAGGTATCTTTAAATAAGAACCGCTTCGCATGTGATTTAAATTTTGTTCTAAAAATGAGTTGGGGTTTTTGTTATACAAGGCCTGCATAACTTGGTAAATGCTAACTGAATTATCGGGACGAACCTTAACGGCAATGCGCCAAAGTGTATCGGTTGGTTTTATTGGCCCAATAGAACGCCCCTGTGCGCCGTAATCTGCGCCTTTGGGCCCTCTTAATTGAGTACTGTCTTGAGAGTAAACAGTCGTTACCATCAGTGCAGACGCTAATATAATAAGTGAAACGAAACCGCGCATGCTGATCCTTTAATGTTTAAATGTTAACACAGCGCTTTCAATTGGCGCTTAAACATTGATTATTCTTGCCGTTGTTAACCACGTGGCTAACGCACATTTTTATTACAATCTATTTTTATTGCAAGCTCTATTCCAGTTACAAACTATAAACCAGTTAAGCCATAATATCCATCGCAACGCATTGAAAATAAATACCTTAAACATCAAGATAAAAATATTTTTATGTTGTTTATCAAAGTGTTTACACTACTGTTGTTTATAAGTGGCAAAAAAATGGCAATTAAAGCACAAAAAAAACGGCAAACCACTTTGGTTTGCCGTTTATTGGATTATCACTGTATTCAGGCTAATTACATATAATTAGCAATCAGTTCTTCTGCTATTTGCACACTGTTGGTTGCTGCCCCTTTACGGGTGTTATCACTTACTACCCACATATTTAATCCATGTGGGTGTGAAATATCGGCACGTAAACGGCCAATGTAAACAGTGTCGTTACCACTGGCATCAGAGACAGCTGTTGGGTAATCACCCGCATCATCAATTAGCTCAATACCAGGGGCATCGCCCAATAGTTGCTTAACATGCTCAAAGTCATAAGGCATACGCGTTTCTATATTGATTGACTCAGAATGACCGAAAAACACCGGTACACGAACACAAGTCGGGTTTACTGCAATGGTGGTATCGCCTAAAATTTTATGCGTTTCGTTTACCATTTTCATTTCTTCGCGTGTGTAGCCATTATCTTCAAAGCTATCGATTTGCGGAATAACATTAAACGCAATTTGCTTAGGAAAAATGTCGTTTTCCATTGGGCGTGCATTCATTAAATTTGCAGTTTGTTTTGCCAATTCATCAACCGCTTCCTTACCTGCACCCGACACTGCTTGGTAGGTTGAAACGTTAATACGATCAATACCGTAGGCATCATAAATAGGTTTAAGCGCAAGCATCATTTGAATAGTTGAACAATTAGGATTAGCGATTATATTACGGTTTCTAAAATCAGCTAAACTCGCTGCATTCACTTCTGGCACAATTAGCGGTACTTCAAAGTCATTTCTAAAATGTGAGGTATTATCAATAACAATACAGCCTGCGTCTGCAGCAATTGGCGCGTACTTTTCAGATACACTGCCACCAGCAGAAAATAAGCCGATATGCGCTTGGCTAAAGTCAAAGCCTTCAACATCGCGTACTTCTATGCTCTCACCACGAAACTTTATATCTTCGCCGGCACTTCGGCTGCTTGCTAATAAAAACAGCTGATCGACCGGAAATTTACGATCTTCCAAAGTTTCAATGATTTGACGACCAACAAGGCCGGTAGCGCCGAGTACGGCAACGTTATATTTTTGCGACATATTTCATCCTCTGTAAGCACGGTTAAAACAACCGCGCTAATTAAATTAGTTTACTGTGGTAAAGCCAAGCTGGGCGAGTGCAGCAAGCTCGGTGTTATCACCTTCAACCATCACAGTGCTAAACTCACGGCGGGTTGGGTAGTTTTTTCGTAAGCTGTCAAAGCCTTCATCGGCCAAGTGACGTAGTAAAATGCCATCATCACGGCGTACGTCATAAACTAAATGCACTAAACGGGCTATATCTGTTTCGCTAAAACTGCTTTCTAGGGTGACTTTTTTAATCGCAGGAGGCGGTAAAAAATCATCAAGCGATTTTATTGCGTTAACCCCTTTGAGCTCACATAAGCGCTGGTACAACATTTGTGTACCTCGCGCTTTACCTTCAAGGGTATGCCCTGCAATGTGAACACTGGCATAGCGCACGTGCTCCAGTAATTCAGTTAAAATATTAGGTTCATTTTCCCAAACATCCAGCACTAAATCGAGTTCTGCTCCGGCTTGCATCACTTCAAGTAAGGCTTGATTGTCAATTACATCACCTCGGCTGGCGTTTATTAACGTTAACCCAGATTTAAGTTTAGTTAAGCGTGTTTTATCAAGCATGTGCAGGGTTTTGTGCCTACCCGTTTTAATCAACGGCACATGAAAAGTAACAATATCTGACTGCGCTAATAGCTCATCAAGCTCAACATGCTCGGTTAATAGCCCTTGCTCATGCTTAATTGGATCGCACAATAGTAAATTAACGTTCAGTGCTTTTAACTTTTGCGCTAAACAACTGCCAATATTACCTACACCCACAATACCGATTGTTTTACCACTTAACGGACTGGCATTTTCTTGGCTTAATGCAAATAAGCTACTTATTACATACTCAGCTACGGCAATGGCATTACAGCCAGGCGCACTGGTAAAGCCGATATTGTTAGCACTGAGCAAATCAGTATCAATATGATCAACACCAATCGTGGCGGTACCTACAAAGCTTAGTTTATTCGCCTGTGCTAATAGTTCACTGTTAACTTGAGTAACTGAGCGGGTAAGCAGTACATCAACATCGATAAGTTGTTCAGGGGTTAATTGCCTGCCATCAAATCGTTCAACCTCACCCATATCTTTAAAGAATTGCTCAACTAAAGGCATATTTTGATCGGCAAGAATTTTCATTGTGAGTCCGTTTGGCGAAATGAGGCGCTATTGTAACGAACAACCCCCTATTAGCACAAACGAAAAAGCCGAGCATTTTGCTCGGCTTTAAAATAGTTAACGATTAACTTAACCTTTGTATTTGCTCATTACTAGCGTGGCATTAGTACCGCCAAAACCAAAGCTGTTAGACATAACCGTGTTTAGTTCAACGTCTTTTGCTTCAGTCACAATATTCAAGCCTGCCGCTTGTTCATCTAACTCATCAATATTGATAGATGGCGCAACAAAACCGTGCTCAAGCATGAGTAATGAAAAGATAGCTTCGTGTACGCCAGCCGCACCCAATGCATGGCCTGTCATTGCTTTAGTGGCACTGATCATTGGTGAGTTACCACCAAATACTTCTTGAATAGCGCCTAGCTCTTTAACATCACCTACTGGTGTAGATGTACCGTGGGTATTTAAGTAATCAATGCTGTCAACGTTTTGCATAGCTTGGCGCATACAACGTGCCGCACCTTCACCCGATGGTGCAACCATGTCGTAACCATCTGAGGTTGCGCCGTAACCGGTAATTTCAGCGTAAATATGCGCGCCACGAGCAAGTGCATGTTCAAGTTCTTCAACAACCACAATACCGCCACCGGCTGAAATTACAAAACCATCGCGGTTTGCATCATAAGTACGTGATGCTTTTTCAGGTGTGTCGTTGTATTTAGTAGAAAGCGCACCCATAGCGTCAAATTCCATTGCTAACGTCCAGTGAAGCTCTTCACCGCCGCCTGCAAAAATAACGTCTTGTTTGCCTAATTGAATTTGTTCCACCGCGTGGCCAATACAATGCGCAGAAGTCGCACACGCAGAACTAATTGAATAGTTAACACCTTTAATTTTAAACGGCGTTGCTAAACATGCAGAGGTGGTACTTGCCATAGTACGTGGCACCATGTAAGGGCCAACGCGCTTAACGCCTTTTTCACGAAGAATATCAGCCGCTTCTACTTGCCATTTTGATGAACCACCACCAGAGCCAACTAATAAACCAGTACGCTCGTTTGATACTTGCTCGTCGCTAAGACCCGCATCTTCAATCGCTTGCGCCATTGAAATATAAGAGTAAGCCGCCGCATCGCCCATAAAGCGCATTGCTTTACGATCAACATGCTCTTTAACATCAATATCAATTTTACCTGATACATTGCTACGCAATTTGTAATCAGCAAATTCTTGATTAAAAGCAATACCACTTTTACCCGCTTTTAGTGACTCTAATACTTCTTGTTTATTATTGCCGATGCTTGATACAACACCGATGCCTGTTATTACGGCTCTTCTCATGGGTAATTCCCTTAGCTTAATACTTAATTGTGTTCTATTTTACGCGAATTTAATCATCTAAGTGGTCAGCTTTCTAGCGTACACTTGTACTCTGAAGCTACAGCTTATAAATAACGCCAGACTATTTCAAAGAAAACACGTAAAATAATTAAAAAATTATCTATAAATTGAATTGGTCATGATAAAAAACGCCCATATACACTTTAACGACTTAGGCACACCAGTTGCCAATGACTTTGACGATGTTTATTTTTCTAATGACGACGGCCTTGCTGAATCGCATTATGTGTTTTATCAACAAAACAGTATAGATACACGGTTACAAAATCATGACCGTGAACACTTTGTTATCGCCGAAACCGGTTTTGGTACTGGGCTTAACTTTTTAAATACATGGCTGCAGTTTTCTGACCACTTACAGTGCCTACAAGTTCAAAATGAACAACCAAATAAAGTGCAGCGATTACATTTTATTTCTTTTGAAAAATATCCACTTAGCGTAAATGATTTAAAACAAGCCTTGCAAGCTTGGCCTAGTTTAAGCCATTTAAGCGACCAACTCGTTACCCACTACCCGATTAATTTAAATGGCTGCCACCGACTTGAATTTGCCAATGGCCGTGTAATCCTCGACCTCTACTTTGGCGACGTACTGGAATGTATTAATAGCATGAGCTACCCACAAAGTGGGCTGGTTGATGCGTGGTTTTTAGATGGCTTTGCGCCAAGTAAAAACCCCGACATGTGGCAGCAAAGTGTATTTAACGCCATGGTCGATATTTCCAGAAGCAATGCCACATTAGCCACATTTACCGCTGCGGGCTTTGTGCGCAGAGGACTAAACGAGGCAGGCTTTAGCATGCAAAAGGCCAAAGGTTTTGGCCGAAAGCGTGAGATGCTAATTGGCACACTTGCTCAAGCCAACCCAAAACAATCAGCCCCCGCCTATTTTGAGCATCACCCCTCACCGCTTTCAAGTGTGGCTATTATTGGCGGTGGTATAGCGAGCAGTTGTATCCTTTATAGCCTCGCAAAGCGTGGGATAAAAAGCCACTTATTTTGCCAAGATAAAAAGCCCGCAATGGGGGCATCGCACAATGTACAAGGGGCTGTGTATCCGCACTTACAGGCAAAAAACTCGCCACATAGTGAATTATTTGCCCATAGTTTTTTATACGCGAAGCGACTTTATAATCAATTAATCAACAATGGCTTTTTGTTTGATCACCAGTGGTGTGGTGTACTACAACATGCAGTAAAACAGCCATTGGCAGATCGCCATCAAAACCTCGCAGATAAACAACTGTGGCCAGAGCAGCTTATGCGAAATGTGACTGCTAATGAGGGTGATGCTATCGCTGGGGTTAAAACAGGTTACTCAGGGGTGTTTTTTGAACAAGGCGGCTGGGTTAATCCCCCGCAGCTAGTCTGTGCAATGTTAGATGCCGCACAACAATTAAATTCGTTTGAAAGCCTATTTAACTGCCATATTGAGCAATTTAATAAACAACCCGATGGTTGGTACTTAACCACGCAAAAGAAAACATTTGGCCCCTTTAGCGATGTGATTATTTGTACTGGTGAGCACAGTGATTCATTTACGCAAACCAAAACACTTCCCATTGTTGGCGTTCGCGGCCAAGTGTCACATGTTCAGGCAAGCGAGCAATCACGTAAACTTAATACTGTGTTGTGTCACAAAGGCTATTTTACTCCCGCTTATTTAGATCATCATTGTATGGGCGCCACCTTTGAAAAAAATAGTAAGAGCCGTGAAGTGACCGAGCAAGACAACCACACTAACCGTGAACAATTACTGAGTTTTTATAACAACACTGAATTTGCCACTAGCTTAGGCGATATTAGCTCAGCCAAAGCCGCTGTTCGCTGTAGTTTTATTGACCACTTACCTATGGCTGGTGAATGGGTGGAGCAAACTGATTATACACATGCATTTGCTAATTTACGTTTAGGCAAGCGCTATCAATATCAGCCGTTAGAAAAACCACAACAGGGCCTACATATTTTTACCGGCTTTGGTGCGCGAGCATTATGCAGTGCACCGCTATCTGCCGAGCACTTAATTAGTAGTTTAAACAATGAACCTCGCCCACTAAGCGAGCGTGTAAGCCAAGCAATTCACCCAGGACGTTTTATTGTTCGTGACCTTATTCGCAATAAAATTTAAAAGGCAGATCACACTGCTCACACTAAAAAATAAACCTATACTTTAAAAACAAATTATTACCCCCAGCTCTTTAGTACAGTAGATAAAGTTTAAGTCGGCTGTTTTGTCTTATAAAATAAGGAGTATGTGATGAGTAAAACATTAGTAATTGGTGCCAGTGGGCAGATTGGTAAACTAACCACCCAACTATTGCTTGAACACCAACATCCTGTAGTGGCTTTAGTGCGTGACAAAAGTAAATTAGATGACTTAAATAGCGACTATTTAACAATCGTAGAGCAAGATTTAGAAAATGATTTTAGCGATGCGCTGCACGGTTGCGACCATATCATTTTTGCCGCAGGTTCAGGCGGGAAAACCGGCGCAGATAAAACCTTACTTATTGATTTATGGGCCGCCACCAAAGCCATTAATTACGCAAAAGAGCATGCCGCTAAGCACTTTACAATGGTGAGCTCTATTGGTGCTGACGATCCAGATGCAATTCAAAGCGATTTAAAACCCTATTTAGTAGCTAAGCATATGGCAGATAGGCATTTAATTAATAGCGGGCTCAATTATACGATTGTACGTCCAGGCTCACTCACAAATGAGAATACCTCAAAACTTATTTCTACCGAACGTCCCAAAGATCGCGATAAAGCAATCATTAGCCGTGAAAATGTAGCCCATGTTCTATTTACTATTGCCACAGAGCAAGGCAGCAATCGCTGCATATTTGAAGTATTTGATGGCGACAAACCAATAAAAGCCGCTATTAAATAAGCATTACATTCATCCCTTGCCATGCAAGCTGTATGGCAAGCAGGGTTAAAATAACTTTAAAAATAACCCTAAAACGCGCCACCGATAACTGCTTAAGTAACTTAATCCCTAACCATGTGCCAATGGCTCCGCTTAAAATCATCGCTAGTGTTAACGGCAACCATTGCCAAAAGCTAAAGCCAAGCCCCGCATAAACAACGGCTTTTAAACTATGCTGCAAGGTCATAATACTTGAAAAAGTCGCGGTAAATTTAAGCTTATCGTAATGATTAATATGTAAATAACTCGCTACCAAAGGCCCACTTGCTCCGACAAAAGTCGAGATAAATGCGGTTATTAAGCCCGCTAGTAAGCGCCCTAATCGTGAGTCTTTATTAAATTCAGGAATTGTTCCCCACAATAAATAAATCACAAATAAAGCCACAAACAGCTTCATGCTATCAAGGTTAATATCGCTTACTACTTGGCTTGATAGCCCCGCGCCAATTAATCCACCCAGAGTAAAATACAACAACATCGGCTTATCAAGATGGGCAATACTTAACAACAACCGATTGGCATTAGAGCCCAACTGCACTAAACCATGAACCGGCACCACCACCGCCATAGGCATAACCGACGCCATTACCACCAACAGCATTAAACCACCGCCCGCACCAAAAGCCGCCGATACAAACGAAGTAAACCCCGCCAGTAAAATGAGTAAAAGCGAAATTAAAGGGGGGATGTGTTCAGCTGTAAAAATATCCATATCTATGCCCGCTGTTAATCATTAACTCATAATACAAAAAATAGGCAAGTAAGCGACTAGTCTTTTAGTGGTATGGGGTTCGGGGTTCGGGGTTCGGGGTTCGGGGTTCGGGGTTCGGGGTTCGCAAGATAAACCAAAGCACAATAAATTCAATAACTTCAGCCATAAAAAAACCCGCGGCTTGATTGCTCAAGTTGCGGGTTTTTTAGGGTTTTTAAACAAACGAATTTAAAAACCGTTATTGGTGGAGCTGGGGGGATTTGAACCCCCGTCCGAAAAGCCTCGACCGTCGGTACTACATGTTTAGTATTGTCATTTAATTAACCTTTAAATCCCGGACAAACACGGTAGATAAAGGCGAGGCCGCTTAGTTTTAACGCTTCAACCCCGGCCAGGGTTTCCGTCGCGATCAGGTGTTAGGGTGACACTCCAAAATCCAGTCCACAAGAATACATGGAAGGAGCGCTAGCCAGCCTAAGCTGCTAGAGAGTAGTTATCGTCGTTTGCGATTACTTTAAATTGCGGCTTTTTTACGAGGCAAACCGCACCTCGACATGCACCTTGGGCTTCTTGAATTCCGTCGAATCCTAATCAGCCCCTGAATAAGGTTACTCATTCAGAGCGTGCAAGTAGTATAACTGAGTAACCCATCAATACTCAACACCTTAGGCGTTTTATTTTATTGGTTGGTTAATCATGCATCAAACACACATGTAAATGTAAAACATTGGATAATTAAGAAACAATTACTTAACAAGCATGATGCTTTATGCTCAAATGTAGGGCTAGACCTTGGTCTAATACAATATAAAAAATAATAACAGGCATATTACCTAGAGGATTTATAAATGTCGGTTTTTTCTTTTGATGAGCAAACGGGGCATATCTCTTTGCTCTCCCACCCTAATGTCTCAGGTTTAGCCTCAACAGCAACACAGCTTATTGAATTAATTAGGCAGTCAGAATATTGCGAGTGTGACATTATTGCTAGCAATATTGGTAAGTTGTTTGCTCAAAATAACGCCGAAGAAGCCCCCTCTTTAGTAATTGCTCAAGCCATTGATGCACAGCTAACCATAAACATCGATGAAAAAAATATGCTTGTTGAAGCTACCCTTATTACTGCTAAGGGCGGTAAATTACTTAACATGGAACAAGCAATTGACGTGTTAGCTCAGGCAGGGATTGTAAAGGGTATTAGCCCTCATGCATTAGAACAGTTATTGGCACAACAATTTGAACAACCCTCAGGAAGCACGCATTGCGCTGAAGTCGCTTTTGGTCGCGCGCCTAAAGTGGGTAACGATGCCAAATTTGTGCGTCTTTGCTGCACAGCGCAAGACCGCGTACTTAGCCCACAAGCTAAAGGCGGTGGTAAAGTCGATATGAGAAACCTAGGTGATATTATTACTGTAAAACCTGGTTGTGAATTAATGCGGCGCATTCCAGCAACATCGGGGGTTGATGGGTTTACTGTGTTTGGAGATGTGCTAACTGCAATCCCTGGCAAAGAGCATAAATTACAACCTTTTGACGGTACTAAAATTGCGCCCGATAACCCCAACTTATTAATTGCCGACTGTACTGGTGTACCGGTTGCCCTTCCACGTGGTATGCGTGTTGATGATGTTTTATGTTTTCATAATATTGATCCCACTACTGGTCATGTTGAATTTGATGGCAGTATTATAGTCAGTGGTGATATAAAAGATGGCATGCGCGTGACCGCCAGCGGCGATATTACTGTTTTAGGCTTTGTTGAATCGGCGCAGCTCAAAAGTGATAGCGCCATCACAATAGTAAAGGGTGCAATTGGCAGAAAGCGAGAAGCCGATGAGCCATTTACCTGTTCTATTTTAGCTAAACGAACCGTTGCGCTTGGTTACTCTCAATACTGTGACATAAAAACGGATCAAAACTTACTAATAGATCGCCAATCATTACATTGTGACTTGAGTGCCGGAAATCTAATTAGGGTGGGCAATGCAAAAGATCCTAAAGGGAAAATTATTGGTGGCCATATTCTAGATGCAATGCGCATTGAAACAGGTGAATTGGGCGCACCAGCAGGAACTAAAACCCGTGTTTGCATCGCACAGCGATGGTATGTGCTAAAACAAAAACAAGCGCAAATCACTGACTTTGAAAAAGTTTTAATCGGTAAGTCAATTGAACTACAGCAAGCGCGCCAGCGAATTAATAAACAAGTTGCAAGCGCACAGCGTCAGCAGTTTTTGAATAAAATAACAACGAATGAAGAACACATAGCAAACCGAAGCGCCAGCATCAATCAGCAAAAGCAGTTACTAAGAAAGAAAATGGCGCAGCTTTTAGCGCTCAGTCGCTTAAAAGTTAATGAGCTTATGCACCCTGGGGTAGAGCTTAAAATTGCACGAGAATCAATTAGCTTTTCGCGTAATTACCCACCACATTTAATCACTCATAGTGAAGGTAAAATAACGCAATCGTTTTAATAACGCTTATTAAGACTGACTCAGCCCCACAAAGTAAGTATTCACTATTATGAGCTGAGTTTCTAATCTTGGTTGCTTGCTTCGTCTTCGCTCTGTTGTGTTTCGTCTACAGCAAGTGGCCAACCACCTAGTTGCTGCCAACGATTAACAATTAAACAGTACAGTTCAGCAGTGCGCTCTGTATCGTATAACGCAGAGTGTGCTTGTTTATTATCAAACTCTATCCCTGCTGCGCGACACGCTTTAGCTAGTACCGTTTGCCCTAATGCCAAACCAGCAAGTGATGTGGTATCAAAACTAACAAACGGATGAAATGGTGTGCGCTTGATATTATTACGCTCAATAGCGGCATTTAAAAAGCCGTGATCAAAAGCGGCATTATGAGCAACCACCACAGAGCGCTGGCACCCTGCGGCTTTTTGCGCTTTGCGCACTACTTTACAAATTTCTTTAATCGCCTCTTCTTCTGGGACTGCCCCTCTCAGTGCTGAAAAAGGCTCAATCCCATTAAACTCAATGGCAGCTTGCTCAATGTTTGCCCCCTCAAACGGTTGCACATGAAAATGAACGGTATGATCGATACTAAGCAGTCCTTCGTCATCCATTTTTAAGACGGATGCTGCAATTTCTAATAATGCGTCAGTTTCTTTGTTAAAACCGGCGGTTTCAACATCAATAACCACAGGAAAAAAGCCACGAAAGCGTTGTGCGAAAAGTGTTTGCTCAGTATTTGCCATAGTATTCTTGGTTTATAGGGATTAGCTGTCTATTATGTCAAAATTGATGGCTTGTCGGCTAGGGGATTTATTGATTAATTACAGTTAAACTATAGGCATGTTACTTGCTTAGTAATTAGCGTTTACGCTGAATTATTTGCTGTTGCGTAATATTTTACGGTTTTTGTCACTTTTTTGGCAGAGCTAGATAACTGGAGAATTCTCGATGAAGTGTAAGTTGTTATTTATTAGCCTAGGCATTAGTAGTGTGCTGTATAGTTTGAATACAACTGCGGCAATGCGCCAGTACACGGCTAACCAAGATAATTCAAATTGGAACTTGGTTAAAACAACTCGCTTGCAATGCCAATTAAATCATGAAGTTCCCTACTATGGTGAAGCTGTTTTTAAAGCATCAGCAAGTAAAAACAAAGATCTCACTTTTAATTTAGACATGGTCGTACGCCCAGAAAATTACGCGATTGCCGGTTTAAAAGCGGTACCACCTAGCTGGCGAGCAGGCCGCCCTGCCCGTGATATTGCTGATATGAAATTACTTAAAAAGTTTGATGGTGAATTAGGTAATAAAACAGCATGGGAAATACTGACTGAGCTTGAAAAAGGCAACCAACCCACTTTTTACTACCAAGACTGGCAAAATAGTGCCGATAAAATTGCCGTGGGTATGTCTAATGTTAATTTTAAGCAAGCGTATTGGGCGTTTTTACAATGCCGAGACGAATTGCTGCCATACAATTTTGAAGATATTTCGTTCACTATAATGAATTATGAATCGAATAGCAGTAAGTTAACCAAGTCATCGCAGCAGCGCCTCGATAAAATTGCTGAATATTTAAAAAACGACCCGAGTATAGAATCAATCAGTATTGCATCGTACACCGATAGTTATGGCGGTCGTTGGAATAACCTCGATTTATCTAGAACCCGTGCTAAGGCTATTAAAGATTACATGGTTGGCTTAGGCGTTGATGAAGCTAAAGTGGTTACTGAAGGCTTTGGTGAAAAACGATTTGTAGACACCAATGATAATATTTTAGGCCGTGATAAAAACCGCCGCTTGGTAATTCAAATAGCAAAAATGTAAGTTAAGCTCTCTCCTTTAATGGCCGAATGTGTAATTTAAGCACTTTCGGTCAATACCTATCAATTTAATCATGCCTCTATTGTGCAAAACCAATAATCTGACTATTTAGTTATTAACATTTAGCTTTTTATTTCTTCATTTGTATTAATAAGTTAAATTTCATTTTTTAATGATTTTGGCTTTTTTAATACAGTTGTAAATAGAAGATTACATTTTATTTTGTCTCTTTTATGACAAAACTATTTAAGTTTTGCACAACTAGTTATATCTTGCGTGTCTCTCACGTTTGATCAGGATCATTAAGTGCTTAAAAATAAAACAATAGGTAGCATGTTAATTGTTGCAGGAACTACCATAGGCGCGGGTATGCTTGCCCTACCAATCGCCTCTGCGGGGCTCGGGTTTAATACGGCAATGGTGTTAATTGTAGGGTGTTGGTTACTAATGACCTACACCGCTTTGCTTATGTTGGAGCTTCACCAATACGCTCCTCGCGACGCCACCTTAAATACACTGGCTAAGCTTTGGCTTGGTAAACGTGGCCAGTATGTAGCTAACTTTTCGATGATATTTTTATTTTATGCACTGTGCGCTGCTTACATAGCCGGTGGCGGTGCTCAGCTACAAGAGCGCATTAATACTGGGTTTAATCTTAGTATTGCTCCTCAATTAGGCTCCATTATTTTAGCCGTATTGATTGCAGGGGTAGTGACTTTAGGCACTAGTAAAGTTGATAAGCTTAACCGAGTACTATTTAGTGTAAAAATAGTAGTTTTAGCTAGCTTGTTTTATATGCTAACACCTTATGTGCATGGCCAACATTTGTTGGAAATGCCTGTTGAGCAAGGGCTGATACTGTCGGCTATCCCGGTGGTATTTACCTCTTTTGGTTTTCATGGTTCTATTCCTTCTATTGTTAAATACGTCGGGCTTGATATAAAAACCTTGCGCAAAGTTATGATTGCAGGCGCCTCTTTACCACTGGTTATTTATGTATTTTGGCAAGTATTAAGCCAAGGCATAATGAGCCAAGATCAATTACTACAAAGCGAAGGGTTAACTGGGTTTGTAGCCAGTGTGGCCAATATTGCCAATAACGCCAATGTTTCTACTGCAGTTAAACTCTTTGCCGACTTAGCTCTAGCAACGTCATTTTTAGGGGTAAGCTTGGGGTTATTTGACTTTTTTGCTGACACATTCAAAAAAGCAGACACGGGGACTGATAGAATTAAAACAGCACTTATTACTTTTGTTCCTCCTCTTGGATTTGCTTTGTTTTACCCGCAAGGCTTTATTATGGCATTAGGCTATGCGGCCATTGCTTTGGTTATATTGGCAGTATTTTTACCTGTTAGCATGGTGTACAAGCAGCGTCAGGGGATTGAAAAAGAAGGCTATAAAGTACGCAGTGGTAATATTGGTTTAGCCATAGCCGCTTTGTGTGGTATTTCAATTATTAGCGCACAATGCCTGCAAATGGCAGGACTTATACCGGCTATAGGCTAGCCCCTATAGTTGTTCTAATGTGTGCACCCCAATGATGGTTTTGGGGTGCACACCATTCAAACGTCAATTGTTAACGTTAAAATACTATCGCTTGCCCTCTTCCGCTTTGCTCAGACGCCGCATCTAATTTGCCATCATTATTGATAATCACATGCATATCACCAAAGTGACGCTCATCCACTGTATAACCCATTTTTATTAGCTGTTGCTTTACTGAGGACTCCAAACCCGAGTGCGCTCTAATCACATTTTTAGGCCATAACTGATGGTGAAAACGCGGGCTATTTACTACTTCATTTGCGCTCATATTAAATTCAATCGCATTGAGTATTGATTGATACACTGAACTAATAATTGTGGTGCCGCCAGGCGACCCTGTTACCATTTTCACCTTATTATTACTGAGTAAAATGGTTGGAGTCATAGAGCTTAACATACGTTTATGTGGCTGAATTTCATTCGCTTTTCCGCCAATGGCGCCAAATACATTCATAACCCCGGGTTTAGCGCTAAAGTCATCCATTTCATCATTTAAAATAAAGCCAGCGCCTTCTACGACTACGCCACTACCAAACCCTAAATTGATGGTGGTGGTATTAGCAACAGCATTCCCCATGTTATCAATAATAGAAAAGTGAGTGGTTTGTTCGCTTTCTTTTAAACCCGGTTTAATATTTTCAGTGGTAGAAATGGCCTTTAAATCTATACTATTGCTGCGGTTTTTAAGATAGTTTTCTGCAAGTAACTTAGCTTTAGGCACTTGGTAAAAATCAGGGTCGCCTAAGTATTCTGCCCTATCAGCAAACACTCGCTTACCTATTTCAGCAAGTAAGTGCACATACCCAATTGAATTATGTGATGGTGCAGCTATGGGCTTTTTAAGCTCATACATTTTAAGCCATTGTAATATAGCAATACCGCCGGAGCTTGGTGGCGGTGAAGTAAGCACTTGATGGCCGTTCCAGTTAGCTTTTATAGGAGTACGAGACTTTGCGCGGTAATTTTTTAAATCGTCTTGAGTAATAATACCGCCATGTTGCTTCATAAAGTTTGCGATGATCGTTGCAGTTTCACCTTGATAAAAACCATCTTGGCCATTATCGCGAATGCGTTTGAGTGTCGCCGCAAGCTCAGGTTGTTTAAAAAGCTTACCTGATGTAGCGCTTGCAAAATAACTGGCAAAGTTTACTTTAATGTTTTTATTGTTTAGGTGCTCTATGTAGCCCTTAATTAACTGAGCCAACTTTTCGGGCACCACGAAACCTTGCTCAGCTAATGTAACCGCAGGTTGTACTAAGGTTTTCCAAGGAAGTGTGCCATGCTTCTTATGTGCTAGCCACATACCAGCAACACTCCCAGGTACGCCACTGGCATGAATACCATAAATAGATTTATTAGCAATAACTTGCCCTTGCGCGTCTAAATACATATCACGATGTGCGGCGTTCGGTGCAGTTTCACGGTAATCTATAAAATCACCTTGCCCATCCTTATGAATAAGCATAAACCCACCGCCGCCAATATTACCCGCCTCGGGAAGCGTAACGGCCAATACAAACTGTGCTGCAATGGCTGCATCAACCGCGTTCCCCCCCTGTTCTAACACAGCTTTTGCAGCATGTGCACTAAAAGTGTCTGGCATTGCAACGGCACTCTGTTTAGCCGCTACATTAAAAACACATAACTGTATTACCACAATACTACTGATAATTAGCTTGCTTGGTGAAAAAAGTGCTCCCATCCCATATCCTTAGGTTATTTTTATACATTGATGGCAAACATTAATGCATAGTAACAAACATCAGGTCAATATTTAGATGCTACATTTTTGAGGCTTAGGAAGTTTTAGCTCAACTGCAGGGCTTTGAATAAAGCGCAGCAGTTAAGTTTGAGCCATCATCAGTATGAATATAATAGTGTTGTAGCTGCATACCGAGCTTTTTCATGATGTTAATTGAGCCAACGTTGGCGGTCAGCGCTGTGGCACTGATTGCCTTTATTTGCGACTGTTTTTCAATCGTTGAGCAAATCGCTTTTGCCGCCTCAATTGCATAACCCTTACCCCAACTCGCTCGTTTAAACCGCCAGCCTACTTCAATATCACTAAAGTCAGGCGTATCTGAAAAAAAGCCCATCGGCCGAACAAGCACCCAGCCAATAAAAGTATTACTTTCACGTAGAGTTACTTGCCATAGCCCCCAACCTTGTTGCTCATTGCGATAAGCGAGCATTCTTGGAATGGCTTTCGTTTTTATCTCTTCAAGAGTGGTAGGTTTACCTTGAGTTAAATACTGCATAACGGCTGGGTCTTGATCGAGCTCATATAATTGCTGCCAATCATTTTCGTCCATTAATTTAAAACTTAATCGTGTTGTTACAGCTATGTTCATTTTCATTGTTGTATAGTTACCTTTGAAATATATTTTTCACTAAAGGAGATAGTCAATGAAGAAATTAGCAGGTTTAGCATTATTAGGCACTTTAATTACACTAACAGGGTGTGAAGATGCCAACGAAGTGAAACAAGACGCCAAACAAACGAGCGCTGAAGTTCAAGAAAAGCTAAACGAAACGTGGAACGACGTTAAAGAAAAAACCAATGAGCTTAAAAATGACGAGTCATTAAATGAGCTACTCGAAGAGAGTAAAGCGATGGGCTTAGACATGTACGATGACGGCAAAGAAGTAGCTGTTGATGCATGGATCAAAAGCAAAGAAGCGGCTGGCGAGCTAACTGAAAAAACTAAGCAAAAAGCACGTGAAATTGCGGCAGAAATTGAGCAAGCACGTGAAGAGCATAAAGAAGGTTAATTATTTTTAACCATAAAAAAAGGTAAGCCATGGCTTACCTTTTTTGTTTTATTTTTAGAGCAAATTATAGATTATAGTTCAAAGTCTTTTTTGAATTTTAAACCAAACTCACTACGATCATTGCTGCGCATTACGCCAACAAAGCCAGTTTGCTGCAGGCGACCTACATCGTAAACTTCGTTTAACACGTTCTCACCATATAGCGTTACTTCCATATCGCCGTATGGATTAGTGTAAGAAATATTAAAACCAACTAGCTCACGCGAATCAATCGTTTCACTTTTGTTGAAAACTGACTGACCTTGCATTTCACTACGGTACGAGTAGTTTGCATTTAATGCAACAGTGCCACCATTGCTTAAATCAACAAAGTAAGATGGAGCAACCATCACTGTCCAACGGGGTGTCAGTGCTGGTGAGTCACCTTTACCAATACCTTGTACACCCTCAGCCACTTCTGTAATTTCAGAATCTAAGTAACCTACTGCAGTACGAATAGTAAAGTCGTCGGTTAGTGCAATTGTGGTTTCAAGCTCAATACCTTGCGCTTTAGACTGGCCTGCATTTTCAACGATAGTGACAAAGCCACCGCCCGCGGTTGGATCTGAAAATGGCAGTGCTAAATCAGTGTAGTCAGTAACAAACATTGCAAGCATCATAGATACATTTTCATGTACCTGGCCTTTTAAACCAATCTCGTAGTTAACTGCTTTGGTTTCATCAAACGATACAAACTGATCCGGACCACCAAATGGGCGCGGTGGAAAGCCACCTGTTTGGTAACCTTTTTGCACTTGACCGTATACATTCATATTATTGCTAAGCTGGTATGAAGCATTAATGTCCCATGTTACTGCATTAAAGTCTGCACTAATGTCTTTACGTTCAGGGAAGGTTGGGAAAATAGCATTCGCATCTTTTTTATCTTCTGAGTAACGAAGACCACCGCCGATTGTTAAATCATCAGTTAAATCGTAACTACCGTTGATGTAAGCTGCGTATGAGTTTGTTTCTTGATTGATTTCAAAAAAGCCAAAACCACCAAATGACGGAGTAACACCATCATTCAATAGACCATTTGGCGTGTTAAATGGGCTAAATACAAAATCTTCTGAGCGAGTAAAACCATCTTCATTAAAGAAGTATAGACCCGATACAAAGTCCATTTTATCAAACGTTGCGTTTAGCTGAACTTCAAAAGAGTATTGATCTGCACCGCCTACTTCTGGGAACTCAGATAAGTTAAGTGGTGATGCATCATCATCTAAGCCACCTTCATACTCAGAAGTACGGTAGCTTGAAATAAACTTAGCTGTATACGTGTTATTAATGGCCCAGTCAGCTGTAAATGACGTGCCCCAACCAGAATATGAAGTTGACTCAATACCTGCAACCGTTGTGCCTAAATCATCAGGGTTTTGAGGAATTAAGTCTTCAGTTAATAATGGGAAATCGCCATTAAAGACATCATTTGAATCTAATGAATCTGTCAGTTCAATAGTATAAGGCGATTGACCTGACTCATTATCAACGCCATCTAGCGAGAAGGTAAACGCTAAATCACTGGTTGCTTCGTATTTAAGTGCGATACGACCACTAAACTCTTGCTCTTCACCAATTTCTTTTTCAGGGTTAGCTAAGTTTACTGCTGTACCTACCCCATTACGTTGTTTGTATGACGCACTTGCTGACATGCTTAGATCGTTAGTTAGTGCATTATTAAAGTAAATATCACCCGCAACTCGACCACGACTGCCCACTTTAGCGGTTGTTGTTAGAATACCTTCATCACCAGGTTGTTTAGTAATTACGTTTACTGCACCACCTAATGTGTTACGGCCATAAAGTGTGCCTTGTGGCCCACGTAGAACTTCAACTCGCTCTACATTAGGAAGTGATAAGTTAGACCCCATTTGGCGACCTAAGTAAACACCATCTAGGTAAACACCTACGCCTGGATCGGTTGTTATAATGTGATCTTGCAAACCAATACCACGAATAAACACTGAGGCATGTGCTGCATTACCAACACCATAACGAGTAATGTTTAAGTTAGGAACGTATTTACCAATATCTTCTAAGTTACCCATATTGGCTTTATCAATAAGGTTAGCACCTATTGATGTAATCGCAGTTGGAGATTCGAACAAGCTCTCTGTACGTTTACGAGCTGTCACTTCAATTTTTTCAAACGCGTCTTGTTTGGCTGTCGTTTTAGCTTCTTGTGCATTTGCGGAAGTTGTTAGGGCTGCAATAACCGCTAAACTTAACTGTGAGAGGGTGCGTAATTTCAAGGTTTTCTCCAAAGGGTATTAATTTAATTATGCGTTATGCTGTGTAAGCATAAATTGTAGGCATAAAAAAAGATGCTTTAGATGCATCTTTCCTCTGGGAGTGTATTGTATTACATAAAAGTTACAATATGTATATTTAACTTTAGTTTAAGCAAAAAAAATTAATTTTTAACTTTTTAACCTAAACTAATTATCTAAACAATGACGCAGTTCTAATTTAAATTAAGACTTTAATACTAACCACCACCGATATTACTCATTAATCATACAGCTGGTTTATTGTAAAAAACACATTAAAGCTACTTGAAGTTATGACAATATCCAAAGACCCTTTATATTTAAATATTAAGCAAAACCATTTTTAGGTGAAAAGCATGACAAAAAAACAGACCACGCAATCAGCAAACATGCTTTTTAATAACACCCCCTACAATCCGTTATTTTTTACAACATTAAATAGCGACATATTGTTAGTCAGCTATTCAGCACTCAATACGCTTACAAATTACGAACTTCTGAGCCATTTTATACAAATCAATAATTATCAGGGATTGGTTATTTTTAATATTCCTAAAGATACTGATATTATTTCACTAAAAGAATGGCCAAACTTAAAAGGTCTTTTTTATCAAGACACCAATGAAGAGCTATTCAACAGGGGGTTAGATGCAATTACACAAGGAGAATTGTGGTTTCCACGCACAATCAGTGATATTTGGATGCGCCAAATGCTCGATACAGAGCAAAAAAATGCTTTGCAAACAAGTAACCTAACCGATAAAGAAATTAAAGTGCTTAACCTACTCTTTAGTGGTCTTCATTCCAGTGCTATTGCTGATAGTTTATTTATAAGTGAAGCTACGGTTAGAGTACACTTACATAAAATTTATAAAAAAATAGCGGTCAAAAATAAACAGCAGGCAATTCGTTGGTGCCAAGATAACCTAAAAAATATAAATACGCGTTCATAACTAAAAAAATAATTACTACTTAATGCGTACTGCAATAAACATAACCTCACCATAAATAACTCAAATAACTCAGTTGGTTACATTACCTTAGATAAAAAAATCCTTAATTTTCAATCACAGCCATGCGTTCTTGTTGCAAAAAAGTAGTAAAAAGTACTTAATTTATTAATTTTAATTAGAAAAAAGTTAATACTCATCTTATACTGCAGCGGGATACACATGAAATTAAATAGGATACACAATGAAAAAACTATCTGTAGCAGTAGCAATTTGTTGCGCACTTGCCACAAGTAACGCGAGTGCTGAAGTTCGTATTAATGGGTTTGCTTCTATTGTCGGTGGTAAGTCGCTCGATAGTGATCAAACGTTATATGGATATGATGATGATATTTCATTTAAAAATGAAAGCGTGTTTGCTCTTCAGCTAACCGCTGACCTGCAAGAGAAGCTATCCGCTACAGCGCAGATAGTGGCTCGCGGCGAAAATGATTTTGACGCCGACTTTGAATGGGCATACTTAACTTATGAGATATCTGACGAATTACAAATCAGTGCTGGTAAAATGCGTGCACCTTTTTATCGCTACTCTGACTTTTTAGATGTTGGCTATACCTACCGCTGGGTGCGCCCACCTCAGTCTGTATATAACTTACCGTTTTCAACCTATGAAGGCCTAAGCTTATTACATACAACTCAACTTGGTGATTGGGACTCTACTCTTCAGGTTATTTACGGCAGCTTCGATGATAACATTGCCGTAGTATCTGTTAACGGTGATACCGAGCTTAACGACATTGCAGGGTTAAACTGGACATTGAGTTACGATTGGTTCAGTGCTCGCGCTGCTTACTTTGTTGCTGAAACAAGTATTGAGATTGAAAATGATACGGCCGAAGGTATGGCGCTTAATGGCTTAGAACAAGCCCTTCGTAACTCAGGTTTTGTTGATCAAGCAAACAGTATTGCTATTGACGAAGACGATGGTGCATTTTTAGCACTTGGCTTTTCAATTGATTACAACAATATCTTGTTCGACGCTGAATACACACAGTTTGAAGTAGATAACAGTGCGCTCGCTAAGCAAACTCAATATTACACATCTTTAGGCTACCGTATGGACGAATGGCTTGTTCATTTAACCTATGAAAACAACGATGATGAGCATGATAGTAATCGTTATAATGCACTACCAAATGTACCGCCGTTGAATGCTGGGCTTAACCAAGTTTTGGAAGGCTCTAAAGCTAAGAGTAATGTATACACAATTGGTGCTCGTTATGACTTCCACCCAATGGCTGCCTTTAAAGTAGACTTTAGCCGCCTAAAAGATGATATCTCAAATACTGAAACTGACGTAGTTGCCGTTGGCGTTGATTTAGTATTTTAATTGGAGCGAATGATGAAGAAATTAATTTTAGCCAGTATGCTAACACTATGTAGTACTGCAGCATTTGCTGAAGTTGCAGTGATCGTTAACCCAGCGAATGCCAATGCTGTAAGCCAAGACGATATTAAAAAAATATACCTTGGCAAGAGCAAATCATTTGCTGATGGCACCAAAGTAAACCCTGTTAACCAAAATGGTACTGCGGTAGCTGATGAATTTAACGACAAGCTTGTTGGTAAGTCAGGCAGCCAGTTAAATGCTTATTGGTCAAAGCTGGTTTTTACTGGTAAAGGCACACCTCCAGGTAAACTGGATAATGACCAAGCCGTGATTGATTTTGTAGCTGCTAATACAGATGCGATTGGCTATATTGATAGCGCTAAAGCAAGTGATAAAGTCAAAGTAGTAGGCAAGTATTAATCTGCTAAATTAAAAATAAAAAGCCCGCAATAAATACTTTATTGCGGGCTTTTTTATGCCTATTATTTACAACCTTCATAAAACATTAAAATATCGCCTTAACGACTACTCATCAATTTTAAACTTAGCAGTTGCATCCAATAAGTTATCTGAAAGGTAATGTAAGTTTTTAGCCACATCTCTTACAGCTTTGAGTGAGCTCATCGTATCTTCAAATGAAACATGCATATTAGACACGTTATCTACAACCATTGCGGCAACTGAGGTTTGCTCTTCAGTTGCTGCTGCAATTTGCGAGTTCATACCATTAATTTCTAGTATTTGCTCGGCTATTTTTTCAATCGAAACACCGGTTTGCTCTGCTGCACTGGCATTATCGGTTGCCATATCTCTTGCAGAGGTCATAGCCGTCACAGATTCATTGGCTGCGACACTTAGGGTACTTAATAACTCACGAATTTCATTGGTTGACTGTGCAGTGCGTGATGCAAGCTCACGGACTTCATCAGCAACCACAGCAAAGCCTCGTCCATGTTCACCCGCGCGTGCAGCTTCTATTGCGGCATTTAGGGCTAATAAGTTTGTTTGCTCGGCAATGGATGTAATTACATTTAGTATTTGCGATACATTTTTAGTGTCATCGGCTAACTTATTAATGGTGTTGGCCGCTATATTAATTTCATCGCTTAGAGTGCGCGATGCGTTAACAGACATTTTTACTTGAGCACGGCTTTGATCTACTTCTTTTTCTGCTGTTTGCACAGCATTAGATGCGCTTGCTGCTGATTGTGAAATATCGCCAACACTTTGCTTCATCTCTTCCATAGACTGTTTAACAACATCGGCATCGGTAGTTTGCTTAGTGGTTGCTCGCTCAGCTCGCTCCATCCCCTGTACAAGACGGGTTGAGTTTTCCATTAACGGTTCACATACCGCGATGACTTCTAAAACGGTTTCTCTAAGCAAGCTAATGAATGCATTAAAGTTTATTGATACCTGACCTATTTCATCTTCAGAGTTAACGGCAAGCTTTGTACTTAATGACCCTTTACCACTTGCTAAAAGACTCAGGTTATTAGCGGCATCACTGGCTGATGAACCAATATTACGTGCAATCCAAATAGCCATAAGCAATAACAGTGTTAATGATACAACCGCAACAACCAGCATTAAGTTAAGTGCATCATCTGAGCGTGCTTTTGTATTAGCAACAAGCTGAAAGAAGCGATCATCTGCTTTTTGCTGCGCACTTTTAAAGCTAGTTAAAACAGCTTCATAAAGGCTTGTTTTAAGCTGAGCCTGTTGTTGTATTTTACTAAAATCAGCCGTGCCATTAACCATACCGTTGGCAATCGTTGCAGATATTTTCTCATAATTAGTCAGTCGCGTTTTTGTGTCGCTATTAATATAAGATGCATTAATTGTTTCTATTGCGTCTATATTCATGATGAGCTGCTGGTAAGTTTCACTCGCTTTTGTTACTAAATCTTGCTCGCCAAACGTTACAGCCTGAGTATATAACTCATCTAATTTTTCTAAAATGCTTACATTAGCCAAGGTTAATTTGGCAACTTTATAAGAAGATTTCTCCATTTCATCAAGTGATATGCGATTTTCGTTCATAGCAAAGTAATTAACCAAAACAATTACTAAGAATGCGATTATCGCTATAGATGTAATTGCATGTATTTTTTTAGTAATGCTGAGGTTTTTAAAAGAGAAACCTGAAGCCATATTAATTTACCCCGTTTAATTATCTATAGTTATTATCGGCTTAAGATACAAAAATGTTAACTTTATTTTTAACTTTTGATGCTTTTTATACATAAAGTTAAATATACAGTAGTATTCTTTTATAAACACTTACAATTGAAATATAGAGTGTTCTACTCAATGTTCAACATTAATCCAAAAAGAGTTGTTTAATATTTTAAATTTTAGGCACAAAAAAACCAGTAACATTGCTGTTACTGGTTTTTATATTTGGTGCGGATGGGGGGACTTGAACCCCCACGCCCGAAAGCACTACCCCCTCAAGGTAGCGTGTCTACCAATTCCACCACATCCGCATTTTTCAAGCTATCGCTTAGCGTTAAGTCTTTAAGCTAACTTGAGGAAAGAGAGCAACTTAACAATTTAAACTAATTAATTTGGTACGTCAGAGCTTTGCTCTTTAGTTGATGTTACTGGAACATCTTCTTCAACTGGCGTTACAGTTTCAACAGCTGGAGCCACTTCTAAGTTTTCCCATTCGTCAGTCTTTTTGATTTGACCGGCAGTTAGGTTACCTAAAACAATACTTAGCACAAAAAAGATAGTTGCCAGAGTTGTTGTCGTTTTCGTCATAAAGTTACCGGCTCCCGAAGAACCAAAAACAGTAGACGATGCTCCTGCACCAAATGATGAGCCCATGTCAGCACCTTTACCTTGCTGGATCAAAACCATACCAACAAGCGCTAAAGCTACAATTAAATACACTACTAGTAAAATTTCGTACATCTTATACGGTCCCTTTTGCACTATTGCAGATAGCAGTAAATGATTCTGCTTTTAGACTTGCGCCACCAATTAGGCCGCCGTCTATATCTGTTTGTGCAAATAATAATTCGCTATTTTTTTCATTTACGCTACCACCATATAAGATGGTTAGCCCTTGTGCTAAATCGCTGTCTAGTGAAGCAATTTTATCACGGATAAATTTGTGAACACTTTGTGCCTGTTCAGGCGATGCAGTCTTACCTGTGCCTATAGCCCAAACGGGCTCATATGCTATCACAGATTCTTTCAGTGCTGCTACACCTAATTTGTTAATTACTGCGTCAATCTGCGCAGCAACTACCTGTTCTGTTTGCCCGTTTTCTTGCTCTGTTTCACTCTCACCTACGCATAATATGGGTGTTAAACCTACTTGTTGGGCGCGAGCAAATTTTGCGGCTACGGTATCGTTACTTTCTTTGTATATACTGCGGCGCTCTGAATGACCGACCAGTACATATTTTGCACCTAGCTGTTGTACCAACTGGGCATCTACTTCACCAGTAAAGGCACCTGGCGTATTCTCTGAAACTGTTTGTGTCCCAGTAGTTACACCACTTGCAATCATTGCTGATATCAGTGGAAACGGAGGAAATAAAACAATGTTTACTTCAGAAGATTTAACATTGTTAATAGCATCAGACAGTTGCTCAACGAGTTCTAATGAACCATTCATTTTCCAATTGCCTGCGACCATCGCCTTGCGTGTTGCCATTTTTCCACTCCACATTAGAAAGCGGGCGAGATATTAACTCGACTCGCCCAAAGTTACAAGAGGTTATTGTTATCAATCAGTTTGTTTGCTCATAGATTCGACAACCGCTGCTATTTTCTGAGCGCTATCGATAACTATTTTTTCTTGTTCTGCTTCAACCATCACCCGTACAACAGGTTCAGTACCAGATTTACGCAGTAATACGCGGCCTTTATCTGCTAAGCTTTGTTCTACTTCAGCCACAACAGCAAGCACTTCTGGCGCTTGGGTTGGATCGGTACCAGCAGTGTATCGCACGTTAATCATTTTCATTGGGTACTTAGTAAATCCAGCGCCTAAATCTTGAAGTGTACGGTTTTGTGCCACCATAGCAGCAAGTACTTGCAAGCTTGAAATGATGCCATCGCCAGTGCTAATCAAATCTAGATTTAAAACATGACCTGAGCTTTCACCACCTATTTTCCAGCCTTTTTGCTGCAGTAGTTCCATCACATAACGGTCACCCACTTTGCTACGAGCAAAAGCAATATTTTTGGCTTTTAACGCATTTTCAAGACCCATATTCGACATTACAGTACCAACAACCCCGCCACCTAGGTTGTCATCTTGAGCGGCTTGGCAAGCAATAATGTAAACTAAATCATCACCATCAAATACGCGGCCATTATGATCAACCATCATTACCCGATCGCCGTCGCCATCATAAGCGATACCTACATCTGCTTTATGCTCAAGTACTTTTTGCTTTAGTGTATCTACGTGAGTTGCACCACATTCATGGTTAATATTAACCCCATTTGGCTCACACGCATGGGTGATCACCTCTGCACCAAGCTCTCGCATAACTGAAGGTGCTATGTGGTAGGTTGCACCGTTGGCGCAATCTAAAACTATTTTTAGCCCTTCTAGTGATAAGCCTTGTGGAAACTGACTTTTACAAAACTCTATATAACGGCCATCAGCGCTTGATAAGCGTGTTGCTTTACCTAGCTTATCAGAGGCTACACAGGTCATTGGTTCGTCAAGCATGGCTTCAATTTGCAGCTCTACAACATCATCTAGCTTTAGGCCTTGGCCATTAAAAAACTTAATGCCGTTATCGTAATAAGGATTATGAGATGCGCTGATCACAATACCCGCTTCTGCGCGAAACGTTTGCGCTAAATACGCAACGGCAGGCGTTGGCATAGGACCGAGTAAAATAACATCAATGCCGGCAGCAATTAGACCAGACTCTAATGCAGTTTCAAGCATGTAACCAGAAATACGAGTATCTTTACCAATAATGACTTTTTTTGTACCATGTTGTGATAATACGCGCCCTGCAGCCCAACCTAGCTTCATTGCAAACTCAGGATTAATAGGCCCTTGACCTACTAAACCACGCACACCGTCTGTGCCAAAATATTTTCTTTCTTTCATTTAAAGTACTCCTTGTTTGCAGGCTTGATATACGCCAAGCACGTCTGCGGTTTCTTTAACATCATGCACACGGATAATATGCGCACCGTTTTGTGCAGCTATTAATGCGCCAGCTAAGCTGCCTGCTAATCTATCTTTTGTATCTCTGTTGAGTAAATTACCAATCATTGACTTACGTGATAACCCCGCAAGCAGCGGTAAGCCAAGCTGCGCATAGTCATTTAATTGAGCCAATATTTGATAATTGTGTTTAAGTGTTTTTCCAAATCCAAAACCTGGGTCTAATATTAACTGGCTTTGTTTTATACCAGCAGCTTCGCATGCGGCGATACGCTGGTTAAAAAAGTCATTTATCTCGCTTGCTAAATCATCATAGTGGGGAGCGTTTTGCATACTTCGCGGTTGTCCTTGCATATGCATTAAGCACACGACTACATCAGGATACTGAACAACCACCTCTATTGCACCAGGCTCTTGCAGTGCTCGCACATCATTAACAATATCGGCACCTGCTTCAATGGCTTGACGCATGACTTCAGCTTTACTGGTATCGATTGAAATAACGCAATCACTTTGCTCACGAATAGCATTAATAAGTGGGATAACGCGTTGTAGTTCATCTTCAAGGCTGACATCGGGAGCACCCGGGCGTGTAGATTCACCACCGATATCTAAAATAGTCGCTCCCTCATCAAGTAACTGCATCGCATGATTGAGTGCAGCTGTTGTATTAAAAAACTGGCCTCCATCTGAAAATGAATCAGGAGTAACGTTTACTATCCCCATAATAACGGGTTCGCTGAGTTCAAGCACTCGACCACGTGCAAGGTTAATTTTATTATTCATCGCTAACCCTAAAATATGTTTCTGCAGTGTAATACCAACTCGTTATGATACTTAACCATTTTAAGCGAGGAAAGTCGGACGGTAACAAGGCACGGTTTTCCTATCCAAAGTAGCTAACTTTATTAAGCGCATTGGTATAATTTATTAATTACAGCAAACTGATACAAAAAAGCCCCGAACTTCGGGGCTTTTGGATACGTTATTTTAACGATTATTCCGCTTTATCATCAAGGTTTGTTTCATCTTTTTTAGAGTCATCTTGTTTAGAGTCGTCGTTTTTAGATTCGCTAGTTGGTTTTTGTATTTCATCAACTGCTTTATCTTTAGAAACATCTTCCTTTTCAGGTTTAGCTTCATGACGGTCATGCGCATCACGTGGTTCACGTACTGGCTGACGCGCCATTAAATCATCAATCTGTTTCGCATCGATAGTTTCATACTTCATCAGTGCATCTTTCATTGCGTGTAAAATATCAATATTTTCTTTCAGTATTGATTCTGCACGTTGATAGTTGCGGTCTGAGAACAAACGTACTTCTGCATCAATTACTTTAGCTGTTTCGTCCGACATGCTCATAGAACGACCACCGCCGCCACCCATGTACATTTCGTTTTGATCTTCAGCATAAAGTAATGGACCTAGCTTTTCGCTTAAACCCCATTGTGTAACCATTTTGCGAGCAATGTCAGTTGCACGTTCGATATCGTTACTTGCACCTGTAGTTACTTTGTCTTCACCATAAATAATGGCTTCTGCAATACGGCCACCATAGAGGCTAGAAATCATAGACTCAAGCAGCTCTTTAGAGTGACTAACACGGTCTTGCTCTGGTAAATACATTGTCACACCTAGCGCACGGCCACGTGGTATAATAGATACTTTATAAACAGGATCGTGCTCAGGCACCATACGACCAACTATGGCATGGCCTGCTTCATGGTAAGCAGTCATTTCTTTTTCTTGCTCACTCATCACCATGGTCTTGCGTTCAGCACCCATCATGATTTTATCTTTTGCAGCGTCAAATTCAGCCATACTAACAACACGTTTATTACCACGTGCTGCATAAAGAGCCGCTTCATTCACTAAGTTAGCAAGATCAGCACCTGAGAAACCAGGTGTACCACGAGCAATCACTGCCGCTTCAACGTTATCACCTAACGGTACTTTACGCATGTGTACTTTTAGAATTTGCTCACGACCACGAATATCTGGTAAACCAACCACAACTTGACGGTCAAAACGACCAGGGCGAAGTAATGCTGGATCTAGAACATCCGGACGGTTAGTCGCAGCAATAACAATAATACCTTCATTGCCCTCAAAGCCATCCATCTCAACTAGCATTTGGTTAAGCGTTTGCTCACGTTCATCATGACCGCCGCCCATACCTGCGCCACGCTTACGACCTACTGCGTCGATTTCATCGATGAAGATGATACAAGGCGCTGCTTTTTTAGCTTGTTCGAACATGTCACGTACACGTGATGCACCAACACCCACAAACATTTCAACAAAATCGGAACCTGAAATAGTAAAAAACGGTACTTTTGCTTCACCGGCAACCGCCTTCGCAAGTAATGTTTTACCTGTACCTGGAGGACCAACCATAAGTACGCCCTTAGGAATACTACCGCCTAATTTTTGAAACTTAGAAGGGTCACGTAAAAAGTCCACCAGCTCGGTTACATCGTCTTTGGCTTCATCACAACCAGCTACATCAGCAAAGGTCGTTTTAACTTGATCTTCACTCATTAAGCGGGCTTTACTTTTACCAAATGACATGGCGCCTTTGCCACCGCCACCTTGCATCTGACGCATGAAGAAAATCCACACACCAATTAGCAGTATCATAGGGAACCAAGAAATGAAAATGCTTGCTAAAAACGATTGTTCCTCAGGTTTTACACCTTTGACATTTACATCGCTTTTTAACAAATCATTTAAAATATCTTTATCATAAATCGGCATAATCGTTTGAAAACGCTCGCCACTATTTTTTATGCCAGTAATTGTGCCACTGCCACTTTCAATAGACACTTCTTGTATAGAGCCACTACGGGCATCTTTAACAAATTGACTGTAACTTGTTTGACGATCAACTTGATCGCCGCCATTAAAGCTCTGAAATACTGACATAAGCACAACTGCAATAACCAGCCAGAGTATTAGATTTTTCGCCATATCGCTCAAGGGGTTAACCTCTTGTATCCAATTAATTTAAATTCAACTAAACGCCAAGCAACTGTACTACAGTTTGTATCCAGTCGCTACTATATATACTTCCCGAGAACGGGGACGCGAGGCATCCGGTTTACGTATCTTCACTGCTTTAAAACTATTACGTACATCTTGCAAATACTGATCAAAGCCTTCACCTTGGAATACTTTAACAATAAACGCGCCATTTTTCTTTAAAACTTGGTGACACATATCAAGTGCAAGCTCAACCAAGTACATGCTACCCGCCTGATCAACCGAGTTATTACCACTCATGTTAGGTGCCATATCAGACAATACCACATCTACATTTTTACCATCAATGCGTTTTAACAGCGCATCAAGTACAGCTTCTTCACGAAAGTCTCCTTGTAAAAAGTCAACACCCGCTAATGAATCCATAGGTAAAATATCACACGCAACCACTTGGCCTTTGTCACCTACTTTTTCTGCTAAGTATTGTGACCAACTCCCTGGAGCTGCGCCTAAATCTACTACTGTCATTGCTGGACGCAATAACTTATCTCTGTTTTGAATTTCGTCTAATTTGAAAACAGCTCGAGAGCGCCAGCCTTTTTTTTGCGCTTCTTGAACATATTTATCATCAAAATGTTCTTTAAGCCAACGCTGTGAACTGGCTGACTGTTTTTTATTTGTCATAAATTAACACGCAACTAATTAGTAATATTCTCTAGATGGCGTTAGAATACCCTTAATTCAAGCCATATTCAGCAAAATTTGTAATATCATGACATTATCAAACAAACAAAAGCAGTTTTTAAAAGGCCAGGCACATAGCCTTAAGCCTGTAGTTTTACTAGGTTCTAACGGTTTAACCGAAGGCGTAGTAGTTGAAATCCAAAGCGCACTAGAAATTCACGAATTAATTAAAGTGAAAGTGCCAACTGACGATCGTGAAACAAAAAAGCTTATTTTTGATGCCATTGTTCGCGAAACAGGGGCCACCAAATTACAAACAATTGGTCATACGATTGTGCTTTACCGTCAAAGCCCAGAGAAAAAAATTCAGTTACCTCGCGGCTAATAGTCCGTTGTAAAGCTATAAAAAAAACCAGCCGCGGCTGGTTTTTTTTATAAATGGATTAAAAATCCATTATTCGCAAGTTTGCTTTATAGCTGCCATGCTCAAGCCTAATAAGTGAGTAATAGTGCCCGTACTGCCCCTCATCCATATTCTCAATAGTTTGGTTACTCAATAACGAAGCTAATTGCGGCGTGGTGTTACTATGCCCTATAACCACCACAACACCACTTTGAGCTAACAACTGATTTTTCAATGTCGTTAAATCAGCAGCATTATAAGTAATAACTTTAATATTAAAATACCTAGCTAAAGGCGCTGCAGTGCTTAATGTGCGGTTATAATTACTACTGTATAACGTAATGTGTGGATGGGTTTTAACTAGCGAAACCAAATGCTCAGCACGTGCTTGCCCTTGCTCTGTTAAAAATGGATTATTGCCTGTTTGCTTTTCACTATGGTGAAACAAATAAAGCTGTTCAGGCTCAGCAAAAGCAGGATTGCATAGAATTAATAGTAATGCTATCGATGCTGATTTTATCAATACACTCATTGTTTTTTGCCTCGTTTGTATGCCAATAAACGGTCTATAAATTCAGTAGTAAGCTCATTAATGAGCCCAGTTTCTGCATTTAAAATCAAACTAAAGCCTACATTTAAGTGCGGAAAAACCACTAAGTCACTGCGGTAGCCTTGCACCCAACCACTGTGATAATAAAGCGTTTCATCATCATAGTCATACACACGCCAGCCTAGCCCATAGTAGGCTTCGTTCATGTGCTCTCGCCATACTCGTCTATAGCGTTCTTTTTTAGTATGAGTATAAGGGCGTGTTTGCGTGGCCAATGTATTTAAGGATAATACCGATGGATATTGCCCTAATTGCGCATTTAACCAAATAGCCATATCTGAAGCACTGGCGTTTACCCCTGCCGCGGGTGCAACTTTATAATAATTCTTTTTTAAGCGGGCGCTATACCAACGTTTTTTGCCACGCACGTGAGGGTGTGCATAGTTATTATCCTGCACCATGGCATCGTAACCCAAACTAGCATCATTCATTTCTAGGGGAGTAAAAAACGCCTCATTAAGCCACTGGGTATAGGTTTTGTTGGTACTTTTTAAAATTACGTCGTCTATTAAGCTAAACATTACATTTTGATAGCCATAGCAATCACCAGGGTCACAAATGGGTTTAACACTCAATAGTTTTTCAACAATGTCCTTATAACCCATCCGCGATTCGATTAAATTATCGTAAGCGTTAGGAACTAGCCCACTAGAATGGCTTAAAATATGAAAAACTTTTAAATCATCTTTATAGTCAGTTTGCTTAAAATCCGGTAAATAATAACTAACAGGTAAATAAAGGTTGAGCCGCTGTTCATTTGCGAGTTTAGCCGCTAACGACCCTGCAAATGTTTTCGATACGGAGGCTAAACGAAATCGAGTGTGCGGGTTAATCTTTTGCCCACCGCGCACCTTTGTATTGCCCATAGTATGGATGTAGTCACGTGCTTGTGAGTTGACAATAGATAGCGCCCCTCCTGGGATTTTTTTTATTTTTAGTTTTTTTTCTGTATAGCGTCCATAACTTTTAACAAATGCTTCCCAATCAGGATCTGTGCTTGCGCTCGCCTGTAAATGCGTCCCGATAAGGAGCACGGCAAAAAAGTAAAAGGGTAAGGTGTTAAAATACTTCATTCTTAGCTAATTTTTCTTTTTTAGTCATAATCAACCGTTATAATATCATGAACTTTTACTCGGACTAACGTACAATATGTCCGATTAATGGCTTTTGAGTGGATGTAAAATATTTATGCGTTTTTTAGTTGTATCACTTTTTATAATATCAGCGTCAGGTTGTGCTGTCGTTAAACAACCCGCAGAGCCTTTAGCAATGCCTGCAAAGCCTATGCTTAAGAGCCAAACTTATCAGTTAAAATATGAAACTGAGCATGCTTCACCAAAAGTGAAGTCGGTACAATTACCTGCCCACAACGTGAAAAAAAATCAAACTGTTAGAGTAATCGTAGACCGTGCAAGTGTTACCGACACTTTGGTCTCTCAAATAAGCCAAGCCTTAATTGATAAACAGCTTAAGGTGACCACTAGCGAGAATAGCGATTACACGTTAGCGATTCATCAAGTTGATCTGGAATTTATAGATGACGCCAAGTACACCCTAGCACAACCAGAAAAGCCATATT
The DNA here is from genome assembly GCF_048401115.1 of Pseudoalteromonas sp. US3C1013. Lineage (GTDB taxonomy): Bacteria > Pseudomonadota > Gammaproteobacteria > Enterobacterales > Alteromonadaceae > Pseudoalteromonas > Pseudoalteromonas undina. The sequence goes on from NZ_CP183075.1 coordinate 2,197,412, forward strand.
CACTGTTTTCAAAAGTAGCGCAGCAATTTCCGTCGCAACAATGCGCCAATATATTAGCCCAAGTTAGTATGCGACTTACTCACAAAGCATCGGGCGATGTGGTGTGGTTTGCTAAATCATCAATTGACAGTGCAAGCTTTCATCGTGAACCTTTAGTTTATAGCTTTAGCGAAGAAAAGAAGATCACTAATGAGCTAGAAGTTGTTGCATTTATACACAAGCACAACACCGAACAGGCTCGTCTTAAACGAGCTGAGCTTAATAATGAAGTAACGGCCCCTGCTTATAAAACCATTACAAAACTGAGTCGTTTAACTAAATTAAATGGGCCATGTACACGCACCGAAATAAGTGCTCTCACACCTATGATGCAATTTTACTTAAGCAGTATTCTTATTGATAAAATTAAAGTTCAGTAGTTGTTAGGACGACCGCTACATTTTTTTACAGATTTAGCTAAGAGTTTGACAATATACTAGGGTCTGTTGACCTTTCAAGGTTAAATTTGCAGCACTCTGTTTGGTATTTAGGCAAGGCAGAGCCTTTGTGGTGTGGTTGTTCCCCATAAATAGGCGATAACGCAGCATCAATGCCAAACAGGCGCTGCCCGAAGGGTTCTGCCTAGAGGCGATTTACTCTTTGTTGCTCGGTTTTTACTTAGCCCACTAGGTTACAAACTTCGCGCCGCGATTAAACCGCCCCTAGTTTGAACAAATTTTAATCCGCAAAGGTCAACAGACCCTAGCTTCTTTAGCAAACTCTAATTAAGGTTCCAAGGATGACGTATACTTCTCTTAAACAGTCTTTTGGTTGTGCGGCCTTATTAGTTGCCGCTATTTTTAGTGCCCAAAGCAGCGCCAGTAATCGTTACTATGCCGATAACACTTTGGAACCCACCACTGGGTTTGCCTGGGATTGGAGCGCTGGCGCAGGTTATTACATTGAAGACTCTTATTTAGTTGGCATGAACTCCTATGATGTTGGTGCAGAACTAGATTTGAGTATTGCAGTTTCTTACGATAATTTTTATCTAGATTTTGACCATAATCAGCTCAGCGGTGGACTTGTTTTAGGCTATAGCTTAATTAACAAATATGATTGGGGTCTTGATTTATTAGGCACCAACATTCAAGCAGGTTTTGATGAACAAGGTTTAGGCTTTTATAACGACGGAATAATTGATCCACTGCGTGGTATAAAAAAGCGTAACTATGATTTTGACACCGGCCTTCGATTAACACGTCGATTTGAAAACTCACAAATTTCATTTGAATATTTACATGATATTAGCGGTGCTCATAATGGTTGGGTTGCCAATGTGTTTTTCAGCCATATTCAACCTTGGCGCAATTGGGAGTTTCGTTCCGGTATTGGCTTGAATGCCTACTCTGCTGATTTTACAAACTATTACTTTGGTATTGATAGCGATGAAGCAAACCCAGCACGCCCTATTTATAGTACCGATGCCAGTACCAGTATTATGTTTGAATTTCATGCTGAATATCCCATCAATCAAGATTGGGTATTTTTAGCAGGCTGGCTAACTACATGGTTTTCAAAAGAAATTGAAGACAGCCCAATTATTTCCCAAGGATATCAACACAAAGCCAAGGTAGGCCTGCGTTATGTACTTTAGATTTTTTTACTGTTTGTTGTTTACATATTCGGGCTCTTTGCTTGCAGCCACTACACAACCCCCCAGTGAACTTACTGCCGTTCCCGATACCTGTGTAGCCTTACGTGAAGGGCGTCAATGTTATGCCGATGTTGTCTTATCATGGCAGCAACCAGAGGTAGGAAATTATTGTTTACGCGATGCGACTTCAAAATACATTATGCAGTGCTGGCTTAAACAGCGACAAGGCTCACTTAATTACGCCTTTGATTCAACCCAGAGCATTTCATTTGAGCTGTTTGATAGTAATACATCACAAGTGATTGCTGTAAGCGAAGTTAAACTACAATGGGTGTATCAAAATAGACAAAAAAAGCGGCGCTGGCGGTTATTTTAGCCACACACTATAAACATCATTCAGGTATACGAAGAAAGCTTATGGATAATTACGGTACTATTTTACTGGTTGAAGATGATATCTCTCTTGCACAATGGGTAACTGAGTATTTAACTGAGCAAGGTTATATTGTGCATGTATGTCATCGCGGTGATGAAGTTATAAGCCAAGTAAAGCATTTAAACCCACAACTTATTTTACTCGATATTATGTTACCAGGACTTGATGGTATTAGTGTATGCCGTGAGTTACGTAGCTTTTATCAAGCCCCTATAATTATGCTCACCGCACGAGATGAAGAAATGGATGAGGTCATTGGGCTTGAAGTCGGTGCCACAGATTACATTATAAAACCTGTTCGCCCTCGTGCACTGCTTGCTCGTATTAAGTCGACTTTACGCTATAGCAGTGACACGCCTAAAACTGATGCTCAAGAGAGCATGATCAATATTGGTCAATTAAGTATTAATACCGAATCTCGTAACGTTACACTCAACCAGCAAGATGTGAATATTTCAAGCGCAGAGTATTTATTACTGCATTATTTAGCGAGCAACGCTGGCCAGGTTGTATCACGTGATGCGGTGTTTAAAGCAACCAAAGGTAGAGAGTATGACGGCCTAGATAGAAGCGTTGATGTACTTATTTCTGCTTTGCGTAAAAAGTTTAATGATGATCCGCAAAAACCAGAAAAAATAAAAACTATTTGGGGGCGTGGTTATTTGTTTGTGACTACAGCGTGGTAAGTTTTAATGCCTGAGCGCTTAAAATAATAAGCGCGACAATAATAAAAGTCACTTCAATACACCCAGCCTATTATGGAATAGTATCAATGAAAAAGTTTTATATTTCACTACTAGGCAGTGCGCTGCTTTCAATTATTGTTTTAGGTTGGCTTATTGATGCATTTAGCCAACAAGCACATGCACCTTTGGATGAGTTTAGCGTTCAAAGCCAGATTATTGTCGGGCTAAGTAAACAGCTCACAGCTATAAAGCCACAGGCACGACCAGAACAGGTAACTAAGTTAGCCAAAGATTTTAACCTGACTCTTAACTACAAATTAAATCAGTCGCTCGCATTACCATCCGCCCTATTAGATAAAATGCAAACTCAAGGCGGGTTAATACTCGAGGACGAGCAAGGCTTTTACATGCTCTACACTAATGATGCATTAAGCCCTTACCATTTAACCATGCGTTTAGATAAGCCTTATGAGAACATACAGCGAAACGACATAATTTTAACTTTGTTATTTTATACTGGCTTATGTGTTTTTATGGGCTTTATTATTACCCCTTTAGCAAAACGTCTTACAGTATTAAATGATGCGGCAAAACAGTTCGCATCCGGTAATGTTAAAGCCCGAATTAAGCCCTCTCGCTTTACCTATATAAAAGATGTGGAACTGACATTTAACCGCATGGCAAGTCAAATTGAAAAGTTAGTTGCTGAAAATAAACTGATGGCCTCGAGCCTATCCCATGATATAAGAACCCCAATAGCATGCTTACGCTTTGGTGTTGACGCTGCACTTGATAGCCAGGATGAGAGCAAAATAAAGCACTACCTAACCCGTATGGAAACCGATTTGGATCATATGGAGTCAATGTTAAAAAGCTACTTAGCATTTGCTACTTTGGAACAAAATGCCAATAAACTTACTTACTCATCAGCAAACCTTAAACAATATCTAAGTGATATTGTGCTGCAGCTTGAACCAAGAATAACCGCACGTTCGCTTAATATTTCTTTAGAATGTGATGATCATACTATTTTTGCTGACTTACATTGGCTAGCAAGAGCGATCGCTAACTTAATTAATAATGCCTGCGATTTTGCACATCATCACATTAAGGTAACCGCCTCGCTACAAGAGCACACTCTAGTGATCAGCATTGCCGATGATGGCCCAGGAATAGCTCAAGAAAACAATCAAAAAGTATTTAGCCCGTTCTTCCGTGAGCGCAGCCACCGTAATCGCAGTGACAACAGTTATGGGTTAGGATTGGCTATCGTTGCCAAAGTAGCCGATTGGCATCATGGCTCAATAGAAGTGAGTAAAAGTGAGCACCTTGGTGGGGCCTGCTTTACACTTACGATTGCGCGGTTTAGATATTAATCAAACAATTACCATCCGTTCTAACTAACGCAATATAATTAAAGAAATCGTGCTATTTATAATCAAAAAATGCACGTGTTATTTATATCTGAAAATAAAACGCAATAATTGTGCGACTAAGTCAAATAAGCACTTTTTATTTTTTTACAATTCCAGTAGATTGTCACGGCGTCGAAAAAATAGAGAAGCAAAATAATATGAGTGCAGTAAGAGGTGAGTTTAGCTCCCGCTTTGGTTTTATAATGGCTGCGGCAGGATCTGCTGTTGGGCTTGGTAATATTTGGGGTTTCCCGACACAAACAGCAAGTAATGGCGGGGCTGCCTTTTTAGTCGCGTACTTAGTACTGGCCTTCTTTTTAGCCTATCCTGCTTTAATGGCAGAGCTGATGATAGGTCGTCATGGACAAGCTAATGCGGTTTCTTCACTAACTAAATTAACCACTAAACCTTGGCAAAAGCAGTTTGCCTTTGCTGTTGGCTTTGGCGGGATTTTATGTGCCGGCTTTATACTAAGCTTTTATGCGATTGTTGCTGGTTGGATGTTAAGTGCGACTTTAGAGCCGGTTACTACTCTCATAGGCACAGATGCGGCATCTTCGTGGTTAAGTGAGCAGTCACTTACACGCAACATTCTTTTTACTGTGGTATTTATTATTTTAACCGTTGCTATTATCAGCCGCGGTGTTGAAAATGGTATTGAAAAATGGTCAAAACGTTTAATGCCTGCTCTGCTCGGTATTTTGTTTGCCTTAATTGCCTATGTAATGACTCAAGAAGGCGCTGTTGAGGGATTAAAAGCTTACCTAGTCCCTGACTTTTCTTCTATTTTTGATCCCACCTTATTAGTCAGTGCACTAGGACAGGCCTTCTTTTCATTGTCACTGGGCACCAGTGTAATGATTATCTATGGCTCATATATCAGTAAAAAAGAAAACCTCGTCTCTTTGGGGGCTTATGTTACGCTTATTGATGTATTCATCGCATTTGTAGCAGGCTTACTGATTATCCCCGCGATGTATGTTGCACAAGCCCAAGGTGTTGAAATATTCTCGTCAACAACAGGTAAACTACTTTCAGAAGACACCTTAGTATTTCAGGTTTTACCCGCCTTATTTGATGGCATGGGTGGTGTGGGTTTATTTGTTGGCTTTGCTTTTTTTGCATTAATGAGTATTGCCGCTCTAACCTCGTCAATTTCAATGCTTGAAGCGCCGGTATCGTACACTGTAGAGCGCTTTGCAATGAAGCGTGTGCAAGCAACATGGTTAATAGGTGCTTTAATTGCCATAGTTAGTATTACCATAGTGTGCAACTTAGGCACGTTATTTGGTTTAGTGATCACCTTAACAACTAAAGTCGCGCAACCTTTATTAGGACTTATGTGTTGTATTTTTGTAGGGTGGATCTGGTACAGGTCGTCATTGCTCAAAGCAATCCAGCAAGGTAACCCTGAAGTACATAACACCTTATTTTGGAAAATATGGCCTTGGTACACTAAGTTTGTATGCCCTATCGCCATTAGCTTAGTATTTTTACATTCTTTACTTAGCTAATAAAACAAAAAAGGCCCACTAATGTGGGCCTTTATTTATTAAGAATTATCTACTGCTTTAAAATCATATCTTGATGGGGTATGCCATCTTCTAAGTACTCCTCCCCAACACACTCAAAACCAAATGAGCGATAAAAATTTAGTAGGTAGGTTTGTGCGCCTATATAAATATCACGAGTAGGCCACTGAGTCCTACAACAGGCAATAGCCTGGCTAACTAATTCTTTGCCTAAACCAGAGCTGCGCTGTGATTGAGCAACTAAAACGCGCCCTATCGCACTATTCTGTGCATCTTTTTCATAACAACGAGCATAGGCATTTACTGTTTGCCTATTGAGTGAATACAAGTGGCGAGTAGCATCTGCAATATCCACATCATCAAGTTCGGGGTAAGGACACGCTTGTTCTACAACAAATACGTCAACACGTTCACGCATTATTGCAAACAGGGTCTGGGAGTCGAGCGCAGAGAATGGCTCACATTTAAACGCCATTTAAACACCTTTTATTATTACAGGGCCTTACTAAAAGGCCCCATAATCTTATTAAGCAAATAATCGCTCTAACTGATCACATAACTGAGATAAGTTAACATGATCATGCTCGATAGTTAAATCGACATAACCGTCACTTCTAAATGCTCTGTCTAACTCAATCAGTACATGCGTTTTATGCGCTTCAGGAATAAACGACAGTTCAATTTCCTTTATACCAAATAAGCTGCGACTATTTGGTTGATATTCAAGCTCTTGATAACACCCAGACACAGATTGAAAAGTAGATGCACGTAAATGGCCTTGCTCTACATCTGCTTTGACTAAACTAAATCCTAGCTTCTCCATTGCTTGCATACAGGTTTTAACTGCTTCATTCGGATAGATGTGCAAATGGTCTTTATCTGTTGGATCAAGCGCAAGGTCAATATCAAGCCCTGTTTCTAACCACACATAAGACTGGTTATAACCGGCATTAATTTCAGTAATTGGTGTTTCTGAATGCAAACGGGCTTCAAACGGGATAGTTTTAACTTCACTAGGCTCAACAGTACCAATGTCAGTTATGCGCCATTGATCAATAACATGATTAGTAAAGTAATCACCGTCTTCACTGGCTACTTTAACCCGAGTAACTAACATTAAATCTAAACCCGCAATTTCTTGACTTACATCACCTGCACTAATAACAATTTGTGCATTGAATAGTTGGCCAGGCTGAAGATGCTCGGTTTCTAAAATAGTATCCACCTTGGCGGCACCAATGCCTACCGATGCTAAAATCTTTTTAAACATATTTTCTCCTTAAGCTAAGCAATACACTTGTTTGCTTACACTTAAACTCCTTCGTTATGGCATCTTAACCACATTTAAAAGCGCTTGTCAGCGAAAAACTGCTATTTACATGCTGTTTACCATAAAACCAGCCATTTATGTGTGTTTTTTGTACTTTACAGCCGCCTTTATGCATACATAAAGGTGTTTTAGCAATCAGGTGATAAATACTCACTATCAGCCAATTAGCAGTAGGAAATAAGTAGATAAATTGTCAATAAGCATTGTTTTTCGCTACACTACAATGCCAAGTGCAGTGATACTAATAACTATGGAACTAATTTATTTTGCTACCGCCTTCGTCTGCGGTTTTGGTATATATCAGCTAAAGTTACCACCGCTAATCGGCTTTCTTATGGCTGGATTTATTCTTAATTTAGCGGGTTACAAAAGCACGGAGCTACTCGAAACGATTGCCTCTTTAGGGGTCACACTGCTACTTTTTAGTATTGGCCTCAAACTAAAAATTGCTAACCTTATAAAACCACAAGTGTGGGCTCCTGCCACCATACATATTATTTTAAGTAGCGCATTGTTTAGTGGCTTCATGTTGCTGCTTGGTGTATTCGCACTGCCATTATTTGTCGATTTAAGCTGGCAAAGTGCATTGTTAGTCGGCTTTGCTTTAAGTTTTTCGAGTACGGTATTTGCTGTAAAAGTACTTGAAGAACGCGGTGAAATGGCAAGTTTGCACGGTAAAATCGCCATTGGTATTTTGGTTATGCAAGATATATTTGCAGTCATATTCTTAGCGGTCAGTACAGGTAAAGTACCGAACATTTGGGCTTTAGGGTTAATTGTTGCACTACCTTTGTTTCGCCCAATTATGTACTGGGTTTTAAACCGCTCTAAACACGGTGAGTTACTGCCGCTATTTGGTTTTTTCTTTGCATTGGTAGCTGGGTACAATGCCTTTGAATTCGCAGGATTAAAAGGCGATTTAGGCGCATTGATCATTGGCATGATGTTCGCCCCTCACAAAAAAGCAGGTGAGCTGTCTAAATCACTGCTTAGCCTAAAAGACATACTACTGGTTGGCTTTTTCTTAAGTATTGGTTTAAGTGCAGAGCTTACTGCCCACTCTTTAGTCGTTGCTTTAATTTTAGTATTGGTTATTCCTGTTAAAACGCTGCTTTACTACATACTAACTAATTTATTTAAACTGCGAGCTCGTACCTCTTTGCTCACCGCATTTAGTTTGGCTAACTTTAGTGAGTTTGGCTTAATTGTTTGTGCCGTTGCTGCATCTAGCGGTATGGTTACCTCTGAATGGCTCGCGGTTATCGCGATTGCCGTATCAATTACATTTGTGATTGCCTCCCCTTTAAATAAACGCTCTAACGAGCTGTACGTTAAAATTGAACGCCTCTTATTGAAGTTTGAAAGCAAGACCCGCTTAGCAGAAGAGCTTCCTGTAAACTTAAATGATACGAAAATAGTGATCTTTGGTATGGGTAGAATTGGCACTGGTGCCTATGAAACAATAAACGCAACTCACCCTGATGTAGTTGCAGGTATTGATATTAAACCTGAGGTGGTCGATAAACATATTAAACGTGGACGCAGAGTATTAATTGCCGATGCCACCGACCCTGATTTTTGGCAGCGCGTTAATCACTCCCATGTGGAAATGGTCATGTTAACTATGCCTAAGCATATGCAAAATATTTTTGCTTTAGAGCAATTACAAGCATCAGGTTATAAAGGGCAAGTAACTGCGATTGCTAACTACCCCGATCAGCAAAAAGAATTAGAAGATATGGGAATAGATTCTACTTATAACTTTTATTTAGAGGCTGGTAGCGGTTTTGCGGAGCATGTAAAGCAAACCTTGTTTCCGTAATCGGGCTTAGATGCAAATAGATTGCATTTACATTCCTTTACATCTGAGTATTTTATTGGTGAAAAAATCAGGTAAAATGTCTGTGTTGGTTGAATAAAGCTAATACCTAAGTTTGTGTTTTATAAAAGACAAATAACGGACCCCTTGCTTTTAAGTGACCAATAAGATTCTCAAATTAGAGGGCCTACTCCCTCTATCAATAGGCTGTTACTTGCCCGTTACAGCCTATTTTATTTCCTTAAAATCCCTTACACTTATCCCATTATTTATAAAAGATGTCAGTAATGGATCCTCAACAACTAAAAATCGCGATTAACACCATTATGCCATTTGGCAAGTATGCGGGACGCCCTTTACTTTTGCTGCCTGAGCCATATTTAGTGTGGTTTAAACAGCAAGGCTTTCCTGATAGCAAGCTTGGCTCTCAGCTCGCAATGATGTACGAAGTGAAGCTTAATGGCTTAGAGCAAATGCTGATGCCATTACTAGAAAAAAATAGTAAATAAAATAGAACTTTTCTATAAATGGTCTGTCTATCTATATGCTACTTGTTGATTTTTTGGTTTTAAACCGCAAAAAAAGCGCCTTTATGGCGCTTTTTTATTGTTTGGGATTTAGTTGTCGAGGGTGATAATAAACTTAACCCCACCCAATGGTGAGTCTTCAATCTTACACTGCCCTTTATGCCAGCTAATAATTTTATTTACAATTGCTAGCCCTAATCCAAACCCACCGGTTTTTTTATCACGGCTTTTATCTAAACGGGTGAAAGGTTTAAACACTTTCTCACGTTCAGCATCCGCAATACCTGGGCCATCATCTTCAATCACCAGAAATAACTTTTCGGCGTTGGCAGTTAAACTAATATGCACAGTTTGCGTAGCATGTTTCAGTGCATTACTAATTAAATTTTGTAGCACTCGCGACATGAAATGACTATCACATACGTTTATAAATTGACTCGGTAACGTTGTGGTTAATTTAATAGGGGTATCAAAAGTTACTTTTTCGATATTAGCTTTAATTAATGCGACGATATCACAGGGAACCAATTGCAAGCTTGGTTGCTGTGTATCTAAACGAGCGTATTCCAACATTTCTGATACCAAGGATTCCAGCTCATGAATATCCATTTGCATATCAGATAAATAGTGCTGTGCTTTGCCATCTTGAACTTTATTCTCTAACATTGCGATTGCAAACTTCAAACGGGCTAATGGTGTTCTGAACTCATGTGACACTGATGAGGTCAGTTCTTGTTGAGCACTCAGTAAAAACTCAATCCGTTGCTGCATTACTTTTAATGTATCAGTGATGGGTAAAAAGAATGATTTAGAGCTGTCGCTTAATTGAAAGTCTTGCGCCCCACCGACCGCTTCACAGGCTTGACTGAGCTTGGCAAAATCTCGCCATAACAATAAGCTCCATAACCCTATCGGTAAGCTAATAATAAATAAAACTAATAAATAAGGTATCACGGTCCCAGTGTTTTTAGCTTTAACACCTACAGGACCTACTTGTAATAACTGAGAGTTATTTAAAGTGACATACCAAACAATACGTTGCTGCTTATCGTACAAGTAAAGGTAATTATTTTGAGCCAATTGTGTTTGCTGTTCAGGAGGGAGAACCAAATCTTGTTGGGCGATAACTTGGCTATCAAAATTATGCTTTAGCTGCTCAAGACCATCTGCAGTTTGAGAAAGCAGCCATAACGACTGCCCAAATTCATTATCTAACAAAACATGTTGCTCAGATTCATCATACGGCCAAAGCTGCTCTATAACACCACTGGCAATAAACAAAGAAGCAATAATATACACGTAAAGGCTAATAAATAGCTTTCCCATTAACCTAGCCTAATACCTTGCATTAATTACATGTCCCACGCATCTGATACAAATAAATAGCCTTGTCCCCACACTGTCTTAATACGGTATGGTTTATCACTATTATCACCAAGCTTCTTACGAATTCGAGACACACGTACATCAACGGTTCGATCTAGCCCATCGTACTCACGTCCAATCATATGTTGGTGCACATGTTCTCGGCTGAGCACTTCTCCTGCATTTGAAGCTAATAACCACAGCAATTCAAACTCATGTGAGGTTAATACGATTTCAACACCACTTAGCTTTACAATACGGCTAGTTTTATCTATTGATAAGTCACCAAACTTAAGCTCTTCTATGGCTTTTACGCTAGGCTGTCCACGGCGTAATAATGCACTAATTCGCGCCAATAGTACGCGCGGCTCTGCAGGTTTAATAACGTAATCGTCAGCACCGAGTTCTAAGCCGATAACTTGGTCAAAATCTTCGCCCTTTGCAGTAAGCATTAAAATAGGTAAGGTGTATTTGTCGCGCACTTGCCGGCACACACTAAAGCCATCTTTTCCTGGCAGCATCACATCTAGAATGATTAAATCAACATGGTTTTCACTCAGATAAGGAAACACTTCGTCACCGCGTTCTAATACGTCAACTTCTAAGCCATTATGCTCAAGATAGTCTTTGGTTAATTGTTGCAACCCTAAGTCATCTTCAACAAGTAATATCTTTGGCATTTACTGCTCCTAAATTAAAAAAAGCTCCAAGGTGAGCGTAGCCGATGTTTTTTCTTAGCGTATGCAGTTTGCACTTCTACTTGCACACTCGCTAATGACACACCTGTAAGGGGATTAATCAGGGAGTATATGGTCTCCACCTGAACACGCGCTTTATAACTAAATTGCCCTTTTTTTACCCCTTGCCAACATTGCAATTGGGTATCTTGCTGGTATAAACACACATCACTTGGCTCAGACAGTTGCCACTTAAATTTTAACTCAAGATCACAGAACTCTTGTTGTTCGGAAACCACACAGACTTTGGGTGATGCGTTAAGTGAAGAGGCTTTTGCAACACTTAGGTTGCTAAAAAATGAAGCTGCAAACACAACCAACATAAAACACTTCATATTAAAATGTATGTTCGAATCCTATAAAGGCAGTCATTGAATAGTCATGTTCAAAGAGCGGACTGCTATCCATTGCTGAATAGTCATAATATGCTAAATGAAAACGAAGTGCGTTGGCTTTACCTACCGGCCAACGGACGTCGATTTTAGCATAAGGTTGCCAGCTACTACCAACTTCTATTTCACCATATAAAGATTCTGTGTTGTTTAAGCCATAAAAATAGTTATTTAGTTGTGCTGATTTGTAGTTTACGCCTAAGGTCGATTTAAGTTCTAACAACTTAAGATCAAAATGGTATTGCCATTGTAGCGAGCCCCTAAAGCTATTATAAACACTGTTTACGTCATGCAATAATTGCGCAGAAAATACCTGTTGTTGTTTTACAAAAACATAACTGACGCCGGCATCCAGCACCACTCGTCTTTTTTGAATGTTATTAATATTAATCTGGCGAGGAGATTCAATGTGTTGCGATTCTAATACTTCGTTATTAGCCGTTGCTGTGAGCGGGAATATATTTTGCGGATGCCAGTCAATAAAAAATCGTGATTCTGGGTTAATTTCTGACACAAAGCTAATGTTATGCGTATCACTTTGTATAAAAGAGTAGCCTAAACGACCGTTATCAAAAAACCAATTCTGGCCATAATAAGCCACTTGTGGAACCACCACCAAAGGAATGTTGTCTGCACCATGTAAAGGGTTACTAATCACTCCCCCCCCTAAGCTGACACTCATTTTAAGTTCATCAGTAGAGATATGTTGCTGCGTCTGAGCAATGGCATTAGCGCTAAACAACGCCAATAAAATGCATATTTTTATTCTCAGATGTAACACCATGGGGTTATTCACTAGTTTATAAAGTGGCTTTGACCCTATAGTAGCAAGTAGTATAAGTACAAGCTCTAGAGGGTTACAATCATTAACAAATTTGATACAAACGGAACACGTTTACAAATTGGCGGCTATTTCAACTCGATTTCGACCATGGGTTTTAGCTAAATAAAGTGCTCTATCAGCCTTTTCTACTAATAAACAGCTTTTACTAAAAGGCTCCATTAAAGCAATACCAAAACTTGCTGAGATATTACGTTTATTATCGCTATCTTCTTTTTTACGAATAGTTAATTTAGCAATACTCAAACGCAACTGATTGCAGAATGTCATCACATCATTAATGCTATCAAAGTAACCTGTAATACAAAATTCTTCACCACCGAAACGATACGCATTATATTGTTCTTGCACACAATTTTGAACTTTCTGAGCAACAAGTTTGAGTACCTCGTCGCCTTTTTGGTGACCAAAATCGTCATTAAAAAGCTTGAAGTGATCAATATCGAACATTATTAACACGGCTAACTTAGATTGCTCATCTTGTGAAGATGCATGAAGACAAAACTCGACTATGTCAGTATCAAACTTACCGCGATTAAATAACCCCGTTAGTGAATCTTTATCAACCGCTTCTTGAGTCATAGTGAGGGCTTCTCTTAAATCTTTTATCTCATTATATGCTTGCGCTAATTTAGTTTGGAAACCACGAGCATAATCTTGCATTGCGATTGATTCATCTGTTAGACGTTCAACACAAGATAGAATTTCATTAAATGAGTTAATGCTAGAGAGTGTTTTTAACTCATTTTGTGAGTCAACTAACGAAGTAGTAAAGCTTTTTGAATACTGAATGGAGTCACTCAAGTCAAACTGTACTTGCTCTACCGTACCATGAAATTTTTCAGACATTTGTTGAAAAAACGCTAATTCTTCGTCGTTTATGTATTTATCAAATATTTCCTGTGCATTTTGAGCTGAGCAAGTATTGTGCTGACCGATAACTTTATCAAGCTCTGTATTTAGTTGCGGGTTATCGCCCTGTACATAACAGTACCAAATCGCATAGTTTATTGGCGTTACTGGCATTTTGTACTTCACCATAAGTGGAATGGCTTTTTTTAAACACTGGGCAGAATGAGCAAGTGAGGCAGTATTATCCATAATTGAAACTCTCAGACATCACAACAAAGATGTTAATAAACACATAAATATTAGTGGCTTATATTAACACTTTTTTATCATCCAACAAGCCTATATTATGTTTTCTCCCATATTTTGTGCAATATTCCACAGTGCACTAATAGCAGGATCATTTAATTCTTTATGTAATACCGCTAGGCCAATTTTAAAACCTTGTGGGGGCTCATCTTTGCTATCCAAAATCTGAACTTTATCGTTTAAAGGGCTATTATCGAGAACAATTTTTGGGATCATGGCCACGCCTAAGCCCAAACTCACCATAGATACCATAGCCTCATGCCCAGCGACTTGTGCATAGATTTTTCCTTGCACGTTATTTTTTCGCCACCACTGCTCTAACCTTTGTCGTGAAAACCCTTGTTCAGCAACAATAAATTCAAGCTCAGACCAATCAATAGTCTCGCTGTTATTAGTTAGCTTTTCTGTGATCGGACATTGAATAGTGGGCGCAATTAATACCAGTGGCGAGTAACCAATATCTACAAATGCAATTTGTGCAGGTAATTTACTGGGCCTAGCTGCAATAGCCATGGATTCGTGACCGTCTAATACACGATTTATTGCCAGAGCAGGGTCGCCCGTATTTAAGGTGATTTCAATATGCTGATGCTGAGCCCTGAGCTGCTCCAAAATATGATGCAAAAAACTATAAGATGCAGTAACAGAGCAATAAAGACTCACATTGCCATAAATATGTTGTTGCGGTTCGTTTAAATTGGCCTTAAAACGCTGCCAATTACTAAGCGTTGCACTAGCATACTCCTTAAATGCAACGCCTTCGCGAGTAAGCTTGACACTGCGATTATCTCGCTGGAACAACATCACCCCTACTTCATCTTCTAACTGCTTAATATTACGACTTAAAGTAGGCGCACTTATGTGGCATAACTCACTGGCACGAGAGAAATGAAGCGTTTTTGCCAACGCCAAAAAGTAATTTAAATGCTTATGATCCATAACAACACCGGTATTTCATATTATGAAACACTTTAATTCAAATATATCATTTTACGCAAGAAGAGAATTTTCATATGGTTATTCCAAGCAAAGCAAAAGCAATGCATCTAACAAACTGAATTAATGGGAAACTTATCATGGCAAATTATTTTAATAGCTTACCTTTACGCGAACAATTAGCGCAATTGGCACAATGTGAATTTATGGGCGCAGACGAATTTAACGATGGTGTTGCTGCACTAAAAGGTAAAAAATTGGTAATTGTAGGCTGTGGCGCACAGGGCTTAAACCAAGGTTTAAATTTACGTGATTCTGGTTTAGATGTAGCCTATACACTACGTGATTCAGCAATTACTGAGCGTCGTCAGTCATTCTTAAATGCATCGGAAAATGGTTTTAAAGTGGGTACATATGAAGAATTAATCCCAACAGCCGATGTAGTACTTAACTTAACGCCTGATAAACAACATACTGCGGTTGTTAATGCCATCATGCCATTAATGAAACATGGCTCAACCCTTGCCTATTCACATGGCTTTAATATTGTTGAAGAGGGCATGCAAGTTCGTGAAGACATTACCGTTATCATGGTTGCACCAAAATGCCCTGGTTCAGAAGTACGTGAAGAGTATAAGCGCGGCTTTGGTGTACCAACACTCATTGCGGTTCACCCCGAGAATGATCCTCAGGGTCATGGTTTGGCACAAGCAAAAGCCTATGCCGCAGGTACGGGTGGTCATCGAGCGGGAGTACTTAAATCATCGTTTATCGCCGAGGTTAAGTCTGACTTAATGGGTGAGCAAACCATTTTATGTGGCATGCTACAAACTGGCTCTATTTTATGTTTTGATAAAATGATTGATAAAGGCCTTGATGCCGGTTATGCCTCAAAGCTAATTCAATATGGCTGGGAAGTGATCACAGAAGCACTTAAGTATGGCGGTGTTACTAATATGCTTGACCGCCTATCAAACCCAGCCAAAGTAAAAGCGTTTGAATTAAGCGAGCAATTAAAAGTAATCATGCGCCCACTGTATAACAAACATCAAGATGACATTATCGATGGCACATTTTCACGAGTCATGATGGAAGATTGGGCAAATGATGACGCTAACCTACTAAAATGGCGTGCTGAAACCGCGGAAACTCATTTTGAGAAAACCCCAGCGGGTGATGTAGAAATTACTGAGCAAGAGTTTTTTGATAACGGCATTTTAATGGTAGCCATGGTTAAAGCAGGCGTAGAGCTGGCGTTTGAAACCATGACTGCAGCCGGTATTATTGCAGAATCTGCCTATTATGAGTCATTGCATGAAACGCCGTTAATTGCTAACACCATTGCACGTAAAAAGCTGTTTGAAATGAATCGTACTATTTCAGATACTGCAGAGTATGGTTGCTACTTATACAACCATGCATGTTTACCGCTACTACAAGAATTTATGCAAGATATTGATACTGATGTTATTGGCAAAGGCTTAAATGAGCAGAGTAATCAAGTAGATAATCAAACCTTGATTCAAATAAATACCGCACTGCGTGAACATCCTGTTGAGAAAGTTGGTGCTAAATTACGTGGCTATATGTCAGCAATGAAAAAAATAGTTTAACCCTATAACCCTAGAACTTTCACTTGTTAGAAACCAAGCCCACTTGCATTTTGCTGTGGGCTTTTTTAATGTAAATTAATCATCAATAGCCGAAAATAAATAATGTGCTAGAATAATCGCCTCATTGCCTCAGTTGTAAATATATAAGCACTACCATGACGATACAAAATCTCTCTATTACTCAAAAAATTACAGCACTTGGAAGCATCATTGCTATTTGTGTTGCTGTATTAATTGGTTTGACGTCTTTACATAACTCAAAGAATATTATTGAGCAACGCATGATCGAATCAGAACTGCCAAGCAAGCTGCAAACAATCAGTAATCATATTGGTGGGGAGATCAATGAACTTTTAGGCGCAGCACAGCAGCTTTCTGCCAATGCCTTTATTTTAGATTGGGCAAACTCTGGCAACACCAACGATGCGTTATTACTCAAAGAACTTAATCGTTTAGTTGAGCAATATGATCTTGCAACTGCTTCGTGGGCAAATAAAAATACCGCGCAATATTGGAATCAAGATGGCTTTTTACGGGTGTTAAAAAATGATGCTGCAGATGGTTGGTTTTTTGCTTTTACCCAATCAAAACAACCTTATTCAATCAGTATTTATCAAGAGTCGGCAAACGATGTAAAAATGTTTGTTAATCACCAACAGCCTAATGGATTCGGCTTGGCGGGCTTAGCAAAAAGCATTACTGATATGCAAAAGCTACTACAGCAATTTAAAATTGAGCAGTCAGGATTTGTATTTATTGCCGATAAAAGTGGCTTAATTCAGCTACACAAAGATGCAGCTAAAGTCGCTAAGGTTAATATAGATAGTATTTACAGTGCTAATATTCATAACAAATTACTTGATGAAAATGGTTTTACTTTAGAAGAAGTAAATATTAACGGACAAGCCACGCTGATTGCTGCCACACCAATTAAAAACACCGACTTATTTGTGTTGGCTCAAGTACCAAAAAGCGAGGTATTCGCAAGTGTAAACACCCTCGAGTGGCAAATATTCACATTTACTATCATTACAGCACTTATCGCAAGCGTGATAAGTTACTTGTTAGCTCGCTCTTTAGCCTCACCGTTATCAAAAATGGCGGAGTTGTTTTCTCGTTTAGGCCGCGGTGATGCTAATTTAGCGTATCGTCTACCAGCATCACCT